>JALNWQ010000007.1 GCA_023230855.1 Solirubrobacteraceae bacterium | reverse complement strand
GACCAGGCATACCCCCAACATGGACAACCGGACCGAAGTCCGCAACGCCAAACCCGTACATGATCCGCGACGACTCCAGCGCGAGCGGGGTGGACGGAGCCGGAAGGGGGTGCCCCCCTGGGGGGCTATGGGTGGTGTTGCGCTTGGTGGCAGGCGTGGCAGAGCAGCGTCAGGTTGTCCGGCTCGTGCGTTCCGCCGTGGGCGAGCGGTTGGATGTGGTGGACTTGAAGCCGGTCGGTGCTTCCGCACTGGACGCAGCGGTTGTCGTCTCGCCGGCGGATCTTGGCGATGACGTGCCGTTCGTTGCCTCGGGCTCGGTGGCCTTGCCGGGTGCGTTCGGCGCGGTGTTGCCGGTCGTGTTGGGGGCACCGGGTGCCGGTGGTGAGGTTGGGGCAGCCGGGTTCGCCGCAGACGCGCATGCGGTGAAGGTACGCGCGCCGTCGTAAGGCGTCTCGTCGTTCCGGATGCCGAGCGCTTCGCCGACCTGCTCACGGACACGCTTCGGCTTCTCGCTAGGCCCCTGGCTCCCGGGAGCCAGGGGCCTCCCGGCGGTAGCCGCCGCACCCTTGAGGCCGCCCTCGCGGATGCGCTCCTCGGCCTCCGGCTTGTAGATCTCCTCCAACGCCAGGACCAAGCGGGCCGAGTACCTCCACTAGATCCACTACATCCACGCTCCCGCGCGCGTCTGCCCAGGCCGTCGACGGGCTGCCGCGGCGGTGTGCGGACTGTGCCCCGGCGTCCTGATGCTGTCCCCTTGCTGACCCCGACCGGTGGTGGCGCGCCCTCGCTGGGGCTCCCCGGAACGACGGAACCCCCCGGGTTGCGGGGGGTTCCTGTGGATACCCGGGGCGGGATTCGAACCCGCACTCTGTTGCCAGAAGCGGATTTTGAGTCCGCCGCGTCTACCGTTCCGCCACCCGGGCGGGGTGTGCGTCGTGCATCGTACGGCCCGCCGGGTCGCACCGTCGGACCGGGACGCGCCGGAGCGAGCCGGCGCGTGGGGGCGAGGCCTAGGCCGCGACGGCCGAGCCGCCGTGGTACTCGGGATGGTCCGGGTCGTCCGCGTGGATCTCGACCTCGGTCTGCCAGTTCTGCGACATCGCGTAGATCGTGACGAGCACGACGACGACCTGGACGCCGAGGATGACCTGGGTCAGCAGGCCGATGTCCGCCGACAGGGCGGCCTCCTTGAACCCGACGGCGTCACGCGAGTACCAGCTCCCGATCGACACGAACGCGAAGATGCCGATGAACGTCGCGATCGCCGCGGCCATCGGCAGCACGCCGCGGCTCCACCGCACGACCTGGACGATGAAGATGAGGTTGACCGCGATGAAGACGAAGTGCAGCTGCTTGGCGTCCTCGAGCAGGTCCCAGCCGCGCTTGGTCTGCCAGGCCAGCAGCAACGTCGACACGAGGAGCACGACGATGACGAGCATCCGCGTGATCTTGCTCGCTGGCTTCTCGCGGTTCGGGTACGTGACGACCGGCTGCTTCCCCATGGCTGCGAGCAGCCTACACTGCGAGGGAGCGTCTGCGGGCGTGGTGAAATCGGTAGACACGCGGGCTTTAGGTGCCCGTGGCGCAAGCCGTGGGGGTTCGAGTCCCTCCGCCCGCATCGGATGCCGCCCGGTCGTGGTTCGCGACCGGGCGGCGCCTCCATCGCTCAGAAGTAGTTGCTGGCGACCACGACCTCGACCCATGCCGAGAAGACCACGACCGGCACAGCGATGACGGTGCAGGCGACCATCGCCGCGAGCAGCTCGTCCTGGCGGTCCTCCCGCTCCAGCCAGATGACGGCGGCGAGTGGGAGGAACACGGCGATGAGCTCGGGCGCGGCGTGCGGGATGACGCGGACGAGGAGCCCGAGGGCGTCGTGCGCTCCGGTGGCCGCCACGTTGGACAGCGACTGGCCGAGCGTCAGCGCCTGCTGGACCAACGAGAAGAGCGTCAGCGCCCCGACGACGACGAGCGCCGGCAGCGACGCGTGGTGGTGCACCGCCCGCTGCATCCCGGTGAGCCGGCCGGCCTGCAGCGGCAACGAGCGCCGCACGAGGTAGGTCGCGAGGCACACCATGAGGTGCAGCGCCAGCACGGTGAGGTTGCGGCCCAGGACGTAGACGAAGTCCGACCATCGGCTGCGCGGGTCGGCCGCGATGAGCTGGATCCCCGGGCTCGGGTTCGGCTCGGCGAGCAGCGCGACGAGGTAGGTCGCGACGAGGAGGAGCGCGGCGATGACGGCGCTCAGCGCGACCCACGGGGCGAGGATCCGAGGACTGGCGATCCACCGGCGCAGCGCGGTGCGGCTCTCGCGGATCGCGGCCTCCCGTGCCGCGAGCCGCGCCGCGGCCAGCTCGTCGCCCCGCCCCATGGGTGGATGGTACGGGTCGCCCGCGCCCGGACCATCCACCCATGGCGCTCGGACGGGCGGGTCCGGGAACGGCGAGGGCCCGCTCGTGGCGGGCCCTCGTTGGTATCGGGGAGACAGGATTTGAACCTGCGACGGGTGGGTGGGTCCTGACTCGGGGCCGGGCGGGGCTGGGAACGGCGAGGGCCCGCTCGTGGCGGGCCCTCGTTGGTATCGGGGAGACAGGATTTGAACCTGCGACCGCCCGGCCCCCAGCCGGGTGCGCTACCAGACTGCGCCACTCCCCGAGCGCCGTAGGAGGGTAGCGCAGGAGACGCTCCGGGCACGCGCCGACCCTCGCGGGGCGACCGGTGCGAAGGGGGTGACCTCATGATCGTGTCAAGGGTGCGTGGTCAGGCCGTGCGGGGGGTGGTGCCGGGATGGCGGGTGGCGCGGGACTCCGGGCCGACGCAGAGGTGGCGCACCGCACCCTGCGATTCGGGGTGCGCCACCCAGACGACGCAGACCGACGGCGAGGTGGATCGGCCTCTCGCGGGCGTGCGGGTGATCCACGCCAGCGTCGCGTCGCCCGGCCCGCTGCGTCCCGGCCCCGCCGCGTCCCGGCCCCGCCTCGCCCCGCCGCTCCCCGGCCCCGGCGCTCCCCGCCTCGCCCCGGCCCGCCGCGCCTCGTCGCGGCCACCTCGCCTCGCGCCCATCGATCCGGGCGGGGCGGCGCGGAAGCTCCACTCGGTGGGCGGCCACACTTACCGAACCCGAAGGGTTTGACGGGTTGGGCTACAGGGTCGGGTGGTTCGATGGATGCAGGACGTCGGTCGAGGCCGACGTCACCACGCGAACCGCAGGGAGCGACCGTATGGACATCGAACCGCCATGACCGCCGTCCCGCGCACCGGGCCCACGGGTCCGGGGAGCCATCGGCTCCGGCGCGGGACGGCGATCGCCCACCGGACCCCGCACGGCATGCGTCACGTGGGGGACCGACGACGAGGGGCCGCGACGCCGTCGCGGCCCCTCGTCGTGCTTCGGTCGCCGGCGGGCCGACGGACCGGGGGAAGCAGGCGACGGGAATCGAACCCGCCCTAAGAGCTTGGAAGGCTCCTGTGCAACCACAACACTTCGCCTGCGCGGGGACGACCGAGTGTAGCGGCGCCACCGCCCGCGCCGTCTCGTGGCGCGCCCGCGCCGACCCGCCCCTCCGAGCCCGCCGCACCGCCGCACCGCGGCACCGTCCCCTCGCGTCGCCCCCGGCGTCGACCGACCGATGCGAACGCCCGCCCGTCGACGGGCGCCCACCGGCGGATACGCTCGGACGATGGCCGACCTGGCGTACCTCGGACCCGAGGGCACCTTCACCCACCGGGCGGCGCTCGACCTCGCGGCCGAGGGCGAGACGCTGTTGCCGCTGGACCATGCGGCGGACGTCATCGCCGCGATGGCGGACGGTCGGGCGGACGGTGCGGTGATCGCGTTCGAGAACAGCCTCGACGGTCCGGTCGCGGCCAACCTCGATCTGCTCATCGCCACCGACGAGCAGGTCGTCGTCGTCGCCGAGCGGGTCCTCGAGGTCGTCTTCACCGTGTGGCGGCGACCGGACGACGACGCGTCGCTCGCCGGAGTCGTCGCCCACCCGGTCGGACTCGCGCAGTGCCAGGGGTTCGTCCACGACCACGGCCTGCAGACCCGTGGCGCGAGCTCCAACGGCGTCGCCTGTCGCGACGTGGCCGCATCCGACGAGCCCGGCTGGGGGGCGTTGGCCGGGCCGGACGCCGGCACGCGGTTCGGGCTCGTCGCCACCCGGGTCGGCGTGCAGGACGACGATCGCGCGGCGACGCGATTCCTGCGGTTGGGCCGGCGCTGCCCGGCCCGCAGCGGCCGCGACCGATCGGCGTTCGTGCTGCGACCAGACCGCGATCGACCGGGCAGCCTGGCCCACCTGCTGCAGGAGTTCTCGGCCCGCGGGCTCAACCTCACGGCGATCAAGTCACGGCCGACGAAGGAGCTGCTCGGCGAGTACGTGTTCTTCGTGGAGGCCCAGGGGCACCTGCAGGACCCACACATGCGCGAGGCGACGCTCGGCCTGCTGCGGTCCTCCGTCGACGTGCGGTTCCTCGGGAGCTATCCGGAGGACCCGACCCGCCCGGCTCCGTCGACCGGGAGCCCGCCGACCGACGACGAGCCGCAGCGCCGCCTGCGCCGGATGCTCGACCGCGTCGCGCCCGAGGCCCCGTGAGCGCGTCGGAGCGCACCGACGGGCCGACCGTCGGGGTGTGCGGGCTGGGGCTCATCGGCGGGTCGATCCTCCTCGCGCTCCGCGACGCGGGCCTGCGGGTCCGCGGCTGCGACGTGTGGCCCGACCCGCGCCGCTGGTGCGAGGAGCAGGGCGTCCCGGTCGACGCGTCGCCCGAGGCCCACGCCCGCGCGGTCGACCTCGTGATCCTCGCCACCCCGCCGCACGCGACGGCCGCGGTGGCCGCCGCGGCGCTCGCCGCCGCCCCGGACGTCGTGGTCGTCGACGCCGCGTCGGTCAAGCGCCCGATCGTCGACGAGGTCCGCCGACGGGCCCCCGACCACGCCCACCGGTTCCTTCCCGCCCACCCGCTCGCCGGGGCCGAGACGACCGGCCACCGCTCGGCGACCACCGACCTCGTCGTCGGCGCGCCGTGGGCGGTGTGCCCACCCGCCGACGATCCCGAGGGCGGTGGGGACGACCTGGCGGCGTTGCTCGCGGTCGCCCCGATCCTCGACGTGCTGGACGCCCGGATCGTCGTCTGCACCGCCGACGCGCACGACCGTGCGGTCGCGGTGACGAGCCACGCGCCGCACCTCGTCGCCGGGGCGGTCGCGGCGGTCGCGGCCGGCGGTGACCCCGGCCCGCTCGCCGCGGTGCTCTCGGGCGGGGCGCTGCGCGACGCGACCCGCGTCGCCGCCGCCCCGGTCGAGCTGTGGCTCGAGGTGCTGCACGCCAACGCCGCCGCGACCGCCGACGCGCTCGACGCGACCGCCGACGCGTTGCGGCACGCCGCCGACGCGTTGCGGTCCGGCGACCACGACCGGATCGCGGCGGTCTGGCGCACCGGCGGCGACGCGCAGGCCACGATCCGCGACGCCCGGTGGGCCCCTCCTGCGTGGGAGCCGCTCGACGTCGCGGCCCGCTGGCCGGACCTCCTGGCGCTCGGCGAGGACGGGGTGCGGGTGCGGTCGTTGCGACCCGGACCGCCCGGGCGCGTCGTCGGGTCCCGCAGCGGGGGCTGACGTCGTCGGCCCGGTCTGCGACCCTGCGCACATGCGCCCGTCCCGGCCCCCCGGCGTCCACCACGCCCTCGCGCTCGTCGGTTGCCTGGCGGCGCTCGGCGTCGCCGGTTGCGGCGACGACGACGATCCGGCCACCGTCCCGGCGTCCACGGCCCCCACGCTCACCGACGCGCCGGCCACGACGGTCGCCCCGACCGACACCGAGCCCGACGACGACGGTCCGGCGACGACCGAGACCACGACGACGTCGACGGAGCCCAGCGGGGGCACGCCCGCCCCGGGCGACGCCCCGACCGCGACCCGCACCTCGCCCGGCGACGCGGGCGGCGCGCAGCCGCGGATCACCGTCGACGGCGACGTCGCCCGCGCGACCGCCGGCGACGCCGCGCTCGCCGAGCTGTGGTGCGATCAGGCGCGCGCCGGCGCGTACGACGCGGAGCTCGGCGATGCCGGACGGCTCGTCATCACGGTCCGTGGAGGCGCGGAGCGCACCTGCGAGCTGCCGCGCTGAGCGCGTCGGCGGCCTGCTCGGCTATCATCGTCGGCCGCTCGGGGGATTGGTGTATCGGTAACACGGCGGTCTCCAAAACCGCAACGGGAGGTTCGATTCCTCCATCCCCCGCTCGCGACGAAACGCCCGGTACGCCGGGCGTTTCGCGTTGCGCTGGAGTTGTGGTGCCAGTGCAGCTATTCTGCATGCATGGCTGCGGTGACGATCCGGGACGTGCCTGACGACGTACGGGATGAGCTGGCCGCGCGTGCCGCTCGATCGGGCCGGTCGCTCCAGGAGTACGTCCGCGGCATGCTCATCGAGCAGGCATCGGGTCCCACGGTGGACGATGTCCTCGCCAGGGCGCGACGCCGGGTCGAGGCGACGGGCTCCCGGGTCGACGCGGCGTCGATCCTCGAGGCGCGCGACGCGGGTCGACGGTGACGGATCGCGTCGTCTGCGACGCCTCGGTCATCGTCGCCGCCGTCCTCGACGGCGGCTCCGCGGGGGATTGGGCGACACGACAGCTGCGTGGCCGTCGGTGGTCGGCCCCCGACCTGTTGCCGTTCGAGGTGGCGAACATCGTGCGGCGTCACGAGGCGCGCGGACAGGTGAGCAGCGATCAGGCGGCACAAGCGCATGCCGACCTGCTGGATCTCCACGTCGAGCTCTGGCCGTACGAGCTGCTCGCAGGATCGGCCTGGGCGCAACGGCACCACCTGTCGATCTACGACGCGGCGTACGTCGCCGTCGCCGAGCGCCTCGACGCGCCGCTGGTGACGCTCGACGCGCGTCTGGCCCGGGCGCCGAACCTGCCCTGCGTGGTCCTGACGCCGTGAGCGCCGCCCGGATCTCCGGGCGTTCCGTCATCCCGGCCGGTCCGGTCACCCGGTCGTCGTGTCGCTGAGGTGCTTGCCGACGGGGCCGACGTAGACGCCGCGCGGCAGTCCGGCGAGGTCGGGCTCGTCGCCCTTCACCATCGCCAGGTACACCCGGCACGTGCGGCGCATCCCGCGACCGGTCGCGACCTTGACGTGCGGGCCGGCCCACAGGACCCGGCCGTCGTGGGTGAACCGGTACTCGTGCGGGTAGCGTTGCCGGGCGCTGTCGCTCACGTCGTCCGCCCACTCGAGCTGCTGCTCCACGGCGACGTCGCGCATCGGACGTCCGACCCCGCCGGGGGTCGCCCACGCGGCCGCGACCCGGTCGAGCGCCAGCAGGTCGCGCAGGAGCTTGCGCGGCTCGTCGTACGGGGCGGTGCGGGCGGTGTCGAGCGCCCGGTCGGTGTAGATCAGGTGGTCGGCGTGCTCGCGCGCGAGGAGCACCGCGTCCAGCACGGTGTGCACGGCGGGCAGGTCGTCGACCCGGAGGGGTGCGTGGTCGTCGTGGTCGACGAGGTCGATGTCGGCGCCGGCCTCGACCGCCAGGCGGCGTAGTCGCCGCGACGCGGTGCGCATCCGCTCCGCCTCGGCACTGGCGGCCTCGTGGGCGTCGGTGAGCTCCTCGAGCGCCAGGGCGCGCTCCTCGAGCTGCGCCTCGAGCGCGGCCACGCGGGCCCGGAGCGCCGCCACCTCGGGCGCGTCGCGTCCGTGGTGGTCGTCGGTGGCGCGGTCGCCGGCGTCGGCGCGGAGCCGGTCGCGCTCGTGGGTGACCTCGTCGAGCCGGCCGAGCGCGCGCTCGAGATCTCCGCTGATCCGCTGTCGCTCGCCCTGCTCCCGGCGGGCCTTGGCGGCCGCCCGGTCGGCCTGCTCCCGGGCGCGGGCGAGCGCCGCATCGGCCCGCTCGGCGTCACGCTCCCGGCGGCGGGCGACGTCGTCACGCTCCTCGCGGGCGGCGTCCCGCTCGCCGCGGATCTCGGCGGTGATCCTCCCGAGCGCCCGTAGCGCGCCGGTCAGCGCGTCCGGTGCGCCGGGCGCCGGGAGCCCCACGCGTGCCAGTCGCCGGGCGAGGTCGCCGTCGTCGGGCCAGAGGCCGGCCAGGGCCGACGCGGTGGGATCGCGGACGTCGGTGGCCGTCGGATCGGCCGGCGTGGACGGTCGTGGCGGTGACGCACGCGATGCCCGTCGGCCCTTTCGTGCCCCGTCGCCCTTGGGGGCCCGCCAGCCGCGCCGGGCGCCGAATCCGTGGTGGTCTGGATCGGTCTCGCGGCTCATGACCGAATCCTCTCACCCGGCTGTGGGCCCCGCGACGCGTGACGGACGGGAGGAGGAGCGCCGCTGTGGATCCTGGACGGCCACGGGACGGCCACGCGGCCACGTCGACGTCGTGCGTGGCCGTCAACCTGGCGCGCCCGCGCTCGCGTGGCGCGGGCTATGCTGCGGTGATGGCACGATCATGTACGCGGTACGCGGGGCTCCTGGCGGCGGCGGCGGGGATGCTGTGCGTCGGCGCACCGGCAGCGACCGCCGCGGGCGTGGCGTGTGGCGGGTCGGCGGCGCCGGACGGGTCGGGGACGACGGCCGGCGGTCCGATCGACGGTGGTGGCGACGCGGGCACGGGGGAGACGGCGGCCTGCGCACCGCGGCTCGCCGTGCTCCGGGTGCTCGGCGCGCCGGCCCGGGCGGTGCGTGGCCGGACGGTGACGTTCCGGGTGCGGGTGCGGAGCTCGGGCACCGCCCCGACCGGGACGCTGCGGATCCGGGCGACCGGGGGTGGCACGGGAGCGGCGACGTCCCCGCCGTTGGCGGTCGGCGCGCAGCGCACGGTGCGGATCCGGGTGCGGATCACGGGCAGGATCGGTCGGCGTGTGACGGTGCGGTTCCGGGTGACCGGGCCCGGCGTCCGCGCCCGGACGGTGAGCGCGAACGTGCGGGTCACGGCTCCACCGCGCCGTAGGCCGGGCGCGTCCGGCGGCGGGGCGACGACCCTGCCGGCGGCCCCACAGGCGCCCTCGGCGGGATCGGGACGCTGATGCGCGGGCGGGGTCGGGAGCGCGCGCCGCTGTGGGTGCGCCGGGGCGCGGGATCGCGCCTGGCGGCGACGGCGACCGGCGCTGCGGTGCTCCTCGCGACGGGGGCGGCCACCGGGGCCGCGCCGGCGTCGGCCGCCCGGACGATGACCGCCACCGAGAAGCGCGCGGTCGAACGCACGATCCGCGCCTTCGACCGGGCGAATCCTGCGCGCCTCAACCTGCAGGGGGAGGCGCGTCGCAGGCCGGTCGCGTTGCGCTCGACGGTCGCCCGCTCGTGGGCGCTCTACGTCATGCCGGGCGTGACGAGCAGCACGTCGAGCCACTGGATCGTGCTCCGTCGGACGTCGGGCCGCTGGCGCGTGCGGCACGTCGAGACGTGGTCGAACGGGGCGGGGACGGCACGCTGGTTCTGTCGCCGCGGACGCGCGGCGACGATCATCGGCATGGACCTGGACGTCGTGGAGCCGGCGGCCGGCGGACCGTGCGACACGCGACGGCTGGAGCGGTGGCTCACGACGAAGATGCGCGTCGCGGACCTGCGCACGTTGCGTGACGCGGTGGAGTGGCGGGCCGATCCCACGGTCCCGGACGGCACGGGCGACCCGGTGCAGCGCCAACCGCCGGAGCTGGCCGAGGACTGGGTGACGCAGGACATCGCCTGTGACTGGGACGGCGAGGTGCGCGCCCGGGTGAGCCGCGCGAACCCGCGTTGGGCGAGGGTGACGTTGCGTTGCGGCGAGCACCTGGCGTCCTATCTCGTCGCCCGGCCGGGACGGACGGGCCCGTTCACCCGCACGGTGGCGTACTACGACGAGCTGCGCCCGACCCGGCTGTGCGACGCCCGCCGGCTGCTGCCGGCGCAGCGGGTGCGGATCGACCTGGGCGTCTGTCGCTGAGGCCGGCCGGCGGTGAGGGGGTCGCCCACTGCGGTGCGTATGCCGGAAACCGGCTGCTGTTGAGCCCCGACCAGTTGGGGAACCTGGAGAAGAAGTCGGGGCCGACCGAGTCGACGTGGCGGTCACCGGGGTAGAAGCGCCGCGGCATGTCGGCCGGGATGTTCGGGGTGCCGGCCGCCTGGGGCACCCAGAGCATCGACACCTGACTCCCTGGCAGGTTTCCGTCTGCGTACGTCGTAGATGGTGCTCATGGATCGTCCATCGCGATCACGGTGCCTCGTCGCAGTGGGTTTGACGGTCGCGGTGCTCGACGGGTGGCTCGTCCTCGGGCTGCTCGGGCCGTCGACCACCGCGACCGCTGACGCGACGCCCCCCGCGGCCGCCCGGGCCACCGACGCGAACCGCGCCGGCGCCACCCGGACGACCTCTGCGACCCCCGCCGCGGTCGCCCGGGCCACCGACGGGACGTCGACCGGGGAAGCCCCGGCCGGACCGGCCGACGCGCCGCCCACCATCCCGGACGACGGCTCCGCGTCGACGCCGCCGGCCCCGACCCCCGACACGCCACGGGTCGGGGTGACCCGCGGGCCGTCGTCGGTCGTCCCCGGCGGACGGGTGCGGTTGACCGTCAGCGGGGTGCGCCTGCCGGCGCGCGCGCAGGAGCGGGTGGGCCGGACGTGGCGGGTCCGCGGCGAGCCGATCACCGGATCCCACACCCGGTTCCGTCTGGCGACCACGACCGGGTCGCGCGCGCAGGTCCGGGTCATCGGGGCGGACGGCTCGCCCACGCCCGTGCTGCGGATCCCGCTCCGCGCGGTGAGCCTCGCCGCCGTCGGCGACGTCAACCTGCACCCGGCCCCGCTCGGCGCGATCGCCGGCGGCGACGTGCACGGCCCGTGGCGGCACGTCGGGCCGATCCTCCGGACCGCCGACATCGCCGTCGGCAACCTCGAGACGTCGATCAGCACCCGCGGCACGCCGTTCCCCAAGGCGTTCACCTTCCGAGGGTCCCCGAGCGCGCTGCGGGCCGCCCGCGACCGGGCCGGGCTCGACGTCCTGAGCCTCGCCAACAACCACACCGGCGACTACGGCCGCGACGCGCTGCTCGACACCGTCCGGTGGGTCCGACGCCTGGGGATGGCGCCGGTCGGCGCGGGGCGCGACGTGCGCGACGCGACCCGGCACCGCGTCGTCGAGCGGCGCGGGCTGCGGGTGGCGTTCGTCGCGTTCAACGAGATCCTGCCGATCGAGTTCCGTGCCGGCGACGATCGGCCCGGGACCGCGTGGATCACCCCGGACGCCGTCCGCCGGGCGATCGTCCGGGCGCGGCGCGGCAACGACGTCGTCGTCGCGTCGTTCCACTGGGGGATGGAGCTCGCGACCAGCCCGTCGTCGGCCCAGCAGGCCACGGCCCGCGTCGCGCTCGACGCCGGGGCGACCGTCGTGCTGGGCCACCACCCGCACGTCCTGCAGCCGACGGTGCGCGTCGGCCGACGGGTCGTCGCCTACAGCCTGGGCAACTTCGTCTTCCCGGCGCACTCGCCGGGCACGACCCGGTCGACGATCCTCCACCTGGACCTCGTCCCCGGCCGGGTGGTCCGGTACCGGCTGCGACCGGTCACGATCCGCGGCGCCACCCCGGTCCCCGACCGCTGAGCGCGCCCGGGCGACCGCGGAGCCGGACCGCCGCCACCCGCTCCGGCCCGGCGCCGGGACCTCGTCCGCCCACGCGGCGGGACCGGACGCCGGTCACGCGGTGACCGCGGGCGGCGCGTCGCTGCCGATCCGGCCGGCGATCCGCTCGCGGAACGCCGTGAACTCCGGGGTGGTGCGGACCGCGGCGTTGCGGCCGTCGACGGGGACGGGCACCGGCTCGTCCAGGACGATCCGGCCGGGTCGCGGGCTCAACAGCAGCACGCGGGTGCCGAGGTACGCCGCCTCCTCCACCGAGTGGGTGATGAAGAGGACGGTCTTGCCCGATCCGCGCCAGATCCGCAGCAGCTCGTCCTGCAGCCGCTCGCGGGTGAGCGCGTCGAGCGCGCCGAACGGCTCGTCCATGAGCAGCACCGCCGGATCGTTGGCGAGCACCCGGGCGATCTGCGCCCGCTGCTGCATCCCGCCGGACAGCTCGTACGGCGCCGCGTCGCCGAACCCGTCCAGGCCGACGAGGTCGAGGTACCGATCGGCGATCGCCCGTCGCTCCGCCCGGGACGCACCGCGCAGCCGCGGGCCGAGCGCGACGTTCTCGCGGACGCTCTTCCACGGGAAGAGGTTGGGGTGCTGGAAGACGACCCCGCGGTCGGGGGACGGCCCGGTGATCGGCGCGCCGCCGACGGTCACCGTCCCGACCGTCGGCGGCAGGAACCCCGCCAGCAGCTGCAGCAGGGTCGTCTTGCCGCAGCCGGACGGCCCGACGATCGACACGAACTCGCCCGGCTCGATCCGCAGATCGATCCCGGCGAGCGCGTCGACCGTCGCGCCGCGCCCCGCGAAGCGGCGCCCCACGCCGTGCAGCTCGATGGCGCCGCCCGCGGTGGTCATCGGCTCAGCGCCCGGCCCGGCCGGCCACGGCCTTCACGGCGGTGACGTACGACGCGCCGGTGTAGACCGCGTCGGGCTTCGTCGCCGGGATCTGGCCGACGTCCTTGTTGAAGGTCGCCGTCGCCAGCAGGTCCCGGCCGACCTTGCCGCCCAGGAACGCCGCTCCGGACTGCTCGTCGGCGGTGAGGAACTGCAGGCCCTTCGTCTGCTGCAGGACCTCGGCCGGCTCGAGGTTGAGCTCGGCGCCGATCGCCACGGCGGCGGCGTCCGGGTCGTCGGCGAGGAGCCGCACCGCGGCGTCCTGCTGCTCCACCCACGTGGCGAGCGCGTCGGGGTACCGGTCGGCGAACGCCTTCGACACGACCGCCAGGTCGTACGTCGTGTGGCCCTTCTCGGCCTGCTTCGCGCTGTCGGTGATGACCGTTCCGCCGTCGTCGACGAGCGTCGCGAGGGTCGGGTTCCAGACGTACGCGGCGTCGATGTCGTCGCGCTTCCACGCGGCCGCGATGTCGGCCGGCTCGGCGTCGATGATCTTCACGTCGCGCTCCGCCACGCCCGCGTCCTTCAGCGCCGCGAGGAGCGTGTAGTGCGTCGTCGACGCGAGCGGCGCGGCGATCGTCTTGCCCTTCAGGTCGGCGATCGTCCGGATGCCGTCCTTGGCGACGAGCGCCTCGGCCGACCCGATGACGTCGTGGATCCACGGCACGACGTACTCGATGCCCTGCGACAGCCCACGCGAGACCGGGCTCGACCCGGCCAGGCCGATGTCGAGGCTGCCGCCGGCGAACGCCTCGTTCACCGAGCCGCCCGAGTCGAACTGCTTCCACTCGATCCGCGTGTCGGGGAGCGCCTTCTCGAGGAGCTGCTGGTGCTTGACGACGAGGTCGCCGTTGGGGATCGCCTGGTAGCCGATGGTGATCTTCTCGGGAACGGCGTCCGCGCCCGATCCGGTCGCCGCCGTCGGCTCCTCGTCGTCACCGCACGCGGTGAGGGTGAGGACGGAGAGCAGGGCGAGGAGCAGGAGGAGCGCCGGTACGAGCGGCCTCCGGAGGAGTGATGCGTGCATGGGTCGTCCTTCGTGATCGGTGGTGGTGGGGAAGAGGGGGTGGGCGGCGTGGCCGTGGTCCGGGTGCGACGGACGCGTCACGCGCGGCCCTGCCACGGGACGGTGCGGCGCTCCAGCGCCTTCAGGGCGGCGTCCATCGCGATCGCCGTGATGCCGATGACGACGATGCAGAGCACGGCGACGTCGGTCTGCTGGAACTTCTTCGTCGTCCAAGCCAGGCCGCCGATGCCGGGCAGGCCGTCGACCGTCTCGGCGGCGACGATCGTCGTCCACGCGAACCCGAGCGCCAGGCGGATGCCGGTGAAGAGCTCGGGCAGGACCGACGGCAGGGTGACGTGGCGGACGACCTGCGACCGGGACGCCCCGAGCGCCAGGGCGGCGTCGACGCGGTCGCGACGGATCCCCTGCACGCCGGACACGACCGAGAGCGCGACGGGCGCGAACGCGGCGAGGAAGATGAGCCACACCTTCGACGCGTCGCCGATCCCGAACCAGATGATGAGGAGGCTGAAGTACGCCAGCGGCGGCAGCGACCGGATGAAGTTCACGTACGGCTCGAGCACGATCCGTACGGGGCGCACCGTCGCGATGAGCAGCCCGAGCGGGATGCCGGCCACGATCGCCAGGCCGACCCCCAGGCCGATCCGGCGCAGGCTCGCCCACAGGTGCTCCCACAGGTAGTAGCCGCTGAGGCCGGTCTGACCGTCGTGGACCGTCACGCCGTCGACGAACCGGTCCCACACGGCGGTCGGCTTGGGCACGAAGAGCTCCGACCACACCTCGAGCTCGGTGACCGTCCACCAGGCGCCGAGGAGGACGGCGAGCGACAGCGCCCGGTAGGCGTTGCGGCGCGCCCACGGGGCGAGCCGTCGGGTGGCGGCGCCGCCGGAGGCGAGCGGATCGTCCGCGACGGCGGTCGCGACGTTCGTCACGGCCCGCGAGCTCACGCGGCCACCAGCGGCGGCGTGCCGGCGAGGAGCCCGCGGGCGGCGATCACGGCCCGGACGCCCTCGCCGACGTGGTAGGCCTCCTCCAGGTGCGGATAGCCGGACAGGATGAACCGGTCGATCCCCAGGTCGTGGTACTCGGCGATCCGGTCGGCGACGTCCTCGTACGACCCGACGAGCGCGGTCCCGGCGCCACCGCGCACCAGCCCGACCCCGGCCCACAGGTTGGGCGACACCTCGAGCGCGTCGGTCCGGCCGCCGTGCAGGTCGCTCATCCTCCGTTGGCCCTCGGACTGCGACGCGCGCTGGGTCTCCTGGGCGCGGCGGATCGCGTCGTGGTCGAGCCCGGCGAGCAGGCGGTCGGCGACCGCCCACGCCTCGTCGGCGGTCGGCCGGGCGATCGCGTGCAGGCGGATGCCGTAGGCGAGCTCGCGGCCGACGGCGTCGGCGCGGTCGCGGACCCGGTCGAGCTTCTCCGCGACCTGCGCCGGCGGCTCGCCCCACGTGAGGTACACGTCGGCGTGGCGGGCGGCGACGTCGAGCGCGGCTGGGGAGGACCCGCCCAGGTGGATCTCGGGCCAGGCGGGAGGGTCGGCGATCTGGGCGCCGTCGACGTGCACGTGCTCGCCGTGGAACGTCACCCGCGACCCGGTCCACAGGGCCCGCAGGACCTGCAGCGCCTCGGCGGCGCGGGCGTAGCGGGCGTCCTTGGCGAGCGTGTCGCCGAACCGGCGCTGCTCGGCGTCGTCGCCGCCGGTGACGACGTTGAGGAGGAGCCGTCCTCCCGACACGCGCTGGAGCGTGGCGGCCATCTGGGCGGCGAGCGTCACCGACGTGAGGCCGGGGCGGATCGCGATGAGGAAGCGGAACCGCTCGGTCTGCGCCGCGAGCGCCGACGCGACGACCCACGGGTCCTCGCACCACGTGCTCGTCGGCAGCAGGGCGCCGGAGAACCCGAGCTGCTCCGCCGAGCGGGCGATCTGCCCGAGGTACCCGATCGTCGGCTCGCGGTCCTGTCCCGCGCCGAGGGGAGCGAGGTCGCGCAGGTCGGCCCGGGGCCCGACGCCCCCGCCGGTCTGGACGCGGCTGCCGCGCTCGCCCACGGCGTTGCCGAGGCTCAGGTCGCTGCGGGAGTCTCCGCTCGTGGGGAGGAACCAGTGGAGGTCGACGGTCATGGGATCCGGATCCGGGAGGCGTGGCGCGCGGCGGTCCTCCGCTGCGCCGCGGCAATGTAGCAAACCGGATCGGGATTATGGGTTTGATCCCTGGGGCGTGGCTCCGCACGACCGGCGGACCCCGGGAACGACGAAGGCCCCGCCGGGGCGGGGCCTTCGAACCGATGCGGATGAGAGGACTCGAACCTCCACGGTGTCTCCACCACACGGACCTGAACCGTGCGCGTCTACCAATTCCGCCACATCCGCATGTGGCTCCGCGGGGATCCGCGGAGCGGGGACTGTACCGCATGGTGCCGCTGTGTCGGCGTCCGGCCTCGCGGCCGGACGCGCGTCGGGGCGGGGCGCCGCCCGCGCCCGCGTGCTGCTATAACTCCGGACCGCGCGCCGCTATCGTCTAGGGGACTAGGACGCCGCCCTCTCACGGCGGAAACCCGGGTTCGAATCCCGGTAGCGGTACCTCGGAGGGCCCCGTGAAGACGGGGCCTTCGTCGTTCCGGAGGCCGGCCGTCGTCGATCAGGCCCGGTGACGCCCCGCGACGACGAGCCCGGCGCCGATCAGCGCGCTCGTCCACCCGGCGCCGGCCCGGAACCCTCCACCGGCGGGGACGAGCGCATCGGCCGCGGAGCCGGCGTCGTAGATGTTCGGGCCGCCTTCGGACGCGAGTGCCGGACCACCGCGCGGCGATCCTCGCCCGAGTCCGCTCCCGGCGATTCGCATCGGTGCGGCCGGGTACCCGCAGCGGCGACGCCCCGAGCGTTCGCCATCGCCATGACCCATCGCACCGGAGAAGCCCCCGACGACCCGACCGAGCTGCAGGCCTCGTCCTGGTGGGCGACGCTCAAGCGCACCAGACGGGAGTTCTCCGACGACGCACTGACCGTGTGGGCCGCGGCGCTGACGTACTACGCGGTGCTGGCGATCTTCCCGGCGTTGCTGGCGCTCGTCTCGATCCTGGGCCTCATCGGCGAGTCCGTCACCCAGCCGATGATCGACAACCTCGCCACCGTCACGCCCGGCCCCGCCAAGGACATCGTCGTCGACACCCTGCGCAACCTGCAGGACAGCCGGGGCACCGCGGGAGTGGCGTTCGTCGTCGGTCTCGGCGGCGCGATCTGGTCGGCGTCCGGCTATGTCGGCGGGTTCATGCGCGCGTCCAACGCGATCTACGAGATGGACGAGGGACGACCGATCTGGAGGACGATCCCGGTACGGGTCGGCACCACCGTCGTCCTGCTGCTGACGATGGCCGCCGTCGCGATCGCGGTCGTGGTGACCGGTCCGCTGGCCGACGAGGTCGGACGGCTGGTCGGGATCGGCGACACCGCGGTGACGGTCTGGGACATCGCCAAGTGGCCGGTCGTGCTCGTCGTCGTCATGGTGATGTTCGCGTTCCTCTACTGGGCGGCGCCGAACGTCGAGCACCCGCGCTTTCCGTGGGTGAGTCCCGGCGGCGTCGTCGCGGTGCTGTCGTGGATCGCGGTGTCGGCGCTCTTCGCCCTGTACGTGACGAACTTCGCCTCCTACGACAAGACCTACGGATCGCTCGGCGGCGTCATCGCCTTCCTCGTCTGGCTCTGGCTGACGAACATCGCGATCCTCTTCGGCGCGGAGCTCAACGCCGAGCTCGAGCGCAGCCGCCAGATCGAGGCCGGGCTGCCCGCGACGACCGAACCGTTCCTGGAGCCGCGCGACACCCGCGCGATGGACGAGGACGAGCGCCGCCGCGTGGAGCACGCGCCGGTCCGTCCGGTCGAGGACGCCTCGGACGCCGTCGCGGACGGCCCGGGCGCCGATCCCGGACCGGGCGATAACCGTCCGGCGTAGTGGGTACGGGACCCGCAGGCCGGTCGCCGGCGGCGCCGGACGGCCGGAGCACCCCAGGAAAGGAGCGACCGTGACGTCCCAGCAGGAAGACCTGCGACAGCAGTCGGTCGCCGAGCTCGTCCAGCGGCTCGCGACCCAGACCCAGACCCTCGTCCGGCAGGAGCTGCAGCTGGCCCAGGCCGAGATGCGGCAGAAGGGCCGCCGGGCCGGGCTCGGCGTCGGCATGTTCGGCGGCAGCGGCCTCGTCGCGCTGCTCGGGCTCGGCGCGCTCGTGGCCGCGGCGATCCTCGCCCTGGCCACCGCCGTCGCGCCGTGGCTGGCCGCGCTCATCGTCGCGGTCGTCCTCTTCGCCACCGCGGGCGGCCTGGCGCTCACCGGCAAGCACGAGCTCGACGAGGCCACCCCGCCCACCCCCGAGCGCGCGATCGACGAGGGCCGCCACGCCGTCGACGAGATCCGCACGAACGCGAGGCACGCATGAGCACCGACGACCGCACCCGCACGACCGGCCTCCCCGACGCCCGGGACGACGCCGAGGGCGTCGCGGCCGGCACCGAGCGCATCGGACCCGACGACGCGCGGAGCGCCGAGACCGCCGCCGACGGGCGCGAGCAGGACCCCGAGGCGCTGCGCCGGGAGATCCACCAGACCAGCGAGGACCTGGGCGAGACCGTCGAGGCGCTCTCGGCCAAGGCCGACGTGAAGGGCCGCGCCAAGGAGAAGATCGACGAGGGCCGCGCCGCCGCGAGCGAGCAGGCCCACGCCCTGCGTGACCGGGTCGAGCACGCCGCACCGCACCGGACGGCGCCGTCGACGCGGCCGACCGTGCCGGACGCGCGGTGCGCGAGCGCCCGCAGATCGTGGCGATCGGTGCGGCGCTGGTCGTCGGCCTGCTCGTCGGCGTCAGGATCGGAGGCCGCTCGTGAAGCTCCTCTACGCCCCGTTCGGGCTCCTGTCGAGCGTCCTCGGCGGCCTGCTCGCCGGCGCCGTGCTCAAGCGCGCGTGGCGGACGATCGCCGACGAGGACGACGCGCCGTCGGCCCGCGAGAGCGAGTACGGCTGGCGCCAGGTGCTGCTCGCCGCGGCCCTCCAGGGCGCGGTGTTCGGCGCGGTCAAGGCCGCCGTGGACCGCGGCGGCGCCGAGGGGCTCCGTCGGGTCACCGGCGCGTGGCCGGGGGACTGAGCGGGCCGCGCGTGGGGGAGGGGCTGGTCGGGAACGGGACGTAGGCGTGCCGTTCCCGACCAGGCCCTCCGGCGTCACCCTTGGGGCAGCACCGCCTCGATCTTCGCCCGGATCTCGTCGCTGTCGGGCTTGACCTTCGACGACCACCGACCGACCAGACGGCCGTCGCCGTCGACGAGGTACTTCGTGAAGTTCCACGCCGGCGGCCCGGACTCCGGCTGGCGCGCCAGCTCCTCCCACAGCGGGTGGGGCTCGGCGCGGACCGACACCTTCTCCGTCACCGGGAACGTCACCCCGTAGTTGCGCTGGCAGACCTCGCCGATCGCGTCGGCGTCGTCGTGCTCCTGGCCGGCGAAGTCCCCGGACGGGCTGCCGACGATCTGCAGGCCGCGCTCGTGGTACTCGTCGTACAGCGCCTGCAGCCCGGTGAACTGCGGGGTGAACCCGCACTTGCTGGCGGTGTTGACGAAGAGCGTGGGCCTGCCGCGGTGGGCGGACAGGTCGAGCTCACCGCCCTCCAGCAACCCGATCCGGTGGTCGTAGAGGTCGGTCGGCGCGTCGTGCTGCTTCGGCTTGCCGCGCAGGAACATGCGGCCCGTGGCGAGGAATCCCATGGGGAGACCCTACGCGTCGCGCCGCACCCCGTCCGGCGGTGCCCGGGCTGGGTGAGGGGGCGGAGGTGGACCGGGTAGGCGACGCGGCTGGCCGTGAAGTCGGTCCACCCCTGGCCACGCCAGCCGTCGGGCGCGGGGGTGGACGGGGTTGAGGACGTGGGTGGTCCTGAAGTCGGTCCACCCCCGATCGGCCGGCCCACCCCCCCCGGCCGGTCAGCCTCCCCGCAGCTCGTCCGGCACCCGGATCGCCCGCGACGGGGCGTCCAGGCCGCGCAGCTCGTCGGGGATCGGGATCTGCGCGGAGAACTCGCGGGCGAGCTGCGGCTCGCGCGCCGCGCCCCGCCCGTCCTCGGGCAGCAGCGACACCGCGAGCGGCTGCTGGCCGTCCGGGACCGTCCAGTCGGTGTGGCGGAACTCGCCGCCGTCCTCGATGTACGTCAGCGTCACGAACGGCAGGACGACGATCTTCGTGACGATCGCGATCACCCATGTCACCCAGTAGAAGACGATCGCCTGCAGGTCCGTCAGGCCGATCTCCAGCGCCTTGCCGAGCAGGAAGATCAACACGAACTCGCCGACGGCCAGGACGAACGTCAGCCACGGCGGCTGCCAGCGGATGACGAGCGGGTAGAACGCGGTGTCAAGCGCGACGCCCATCAGCAGGTAGATCCCCAGCAGGACGAGGAAGCCCTCGGGGGCGGCGTCGGCGACCTGCAGCGCCCACAGGATGAGCGCCAGGATCACCGGGCCCAGGAGCGTGGCGGCCCGGGTCTGGATGCGGCCGAAGGGGGAGGGGCACACGGTCAGGGCCTCCGGGTCGGAGCGGGGATGAGGACGTCGGTCGGCATCAGGCGAGCTGGGTCGTCTTCTCGACGCGCTTCATCGCGGCGGCGGCACGACGGGTGAGGTGCAGCTGCATCCGCACCCGCGAGGGGAACGAGCGCTGCCGCAGCTTCTCGGCGCGGGCGCAGTCGGCGACGAACCGGCGGGCGGCGTACTTCAGCCCGTGGATCGTGTCGCCGTTGGGCACGACGGCGTTGGCGGTGAGGCCCATGACCATGAGCCGCGAGTCCTCGTGGTCCAGCGGTGGCACCCCGCAGTCGTTCTCCAGGCGCATCCGCGGCCCGACCATCGGGATGTCGTAGTGCTCGATGAGCCGGCGCAGCAGCGGGATCGCCAGCGCGTTCTTGTCGAACCCGGTCGCGGCGACAACCCCGGTGACGTCGAGCCACCCCGGGTCCTCGCCGTGCTGCGACGTCGCGTGGACCCGCAGGCCGGCCGGCCCCGGCTCGATCTGGTCGATCTCGCCGATGAGCGCGTCGAACCGGCCCTCGGCCTGGCCCTTCTGCACCTTGGCCTTCCACCCCTCGCGGCGCGGGTGGGTGCCACGCAGCACCGACCCCAGGTACGCGATCCGCTGGTCGAAGTCCAGGCGCTGGAACGCGTCGATCCCGCGCGACTCGAAGAGGCACCGCGGGACGTTGAGGTCCTGCTCCTCGGCGATCGGGTTGCGGGTGAGCGCTAGGACCTTCGCCCCGGCGTCCAACGCGTTGGCCCACTCGTTCACCGACGCGATCCCGGCGCCCAGGACGACGTAGCGTCCCTGCGGCAGGTACTGCTTGGCCTCGTAGCCCTGCACGATCCGGTCGGCGATCCGCGGGTCCTCGCGGGCGCGGGCCAGGAGCGGCGGGAACGCGAGCGGGCCGTGGCCGAGCGACAGGGCGACGTGCTTGGCCCGGCCGATCGGATTGGCCTGCTCGTCGAAGAGCTGGAACCACCGGCGCCCCTGGCCATCGGTGACGCGCTGCAGCCACCCGACGCGGTGCGGGTAACGGCAGGCGTCCCAGCCCAGGTCGCGGGCGACGACCGTCGCCTGGGTCATGATCTCGGCCACGCCCGGGTTGTACTTGCGCTTGATCGACCGCCACAGGTACCGGACGTCGCGGTGGGAGTACGCGTTGAGCTGGGCGAACGTCGGCCAGTCCGCCGGGAGGAAGTGCGACTCCGACTCCGACCGCAGCACCGTCTGGCCGAGGTTCGTCGCGAACTGCTGGTACGTGCCGATCGGGGTCGTCGACGGCCCGTAGATCGTCACGTCCTCGGGACGGAACCCCAGGTACATCGCGGTGGTGTGGATCAGGGTCGACCCGAACCCGTCGCCGACGACGGCGATGGTCGAGTCCCGCGGCGCTTCGAGCGGCATGGCGCGACCCTACCCGGCGTCCGTGGCGTCGTCGTCACGCGCGGGAGGGGGCGGGGCGCCCCCGGTGCGCGCCACCGACCAACCGAACCGCGTCTCGTCGCCGGCCGGTGCGAGCGCGCCGCCGCGCGGGCCGCGACGGACGAAGATCGTCGGGACGGTCGCCCCGCGGGCGAGCGCGGTGCGCGCGGGGCCGAGGCCCTGCTCTCGCCAGTCGTCGGCCAGCCCGACGATGAGCAGCGCCGAGCCGTCCGCGGCGTCGAGCATGCCGGACGGGCCGGGGTCGGCGAGCACCGGCTCGGCGACGACCCCGACGAGCCGCTGGACCATGAGCGACGCCGTCCCGAGCGAGCGTGAAGCGTCCCGGCCGCCCGCGTCGTCGCCCGACCGGCCGACGAGCCGCAACGTCGCCCCGGTCGCGGCCGCGATCCACGCACCGAGCTCCAGCGCGCCCCAGTCGTGCGGGTGGGCGCCGAACGGCACGGTGATGACGGCCGGGGCGCCGTCCGGGGCGGGGTCCAGCGCGATCCGGTGGTCGTCCCGGGCGACGAGGACCGCGACGTCGCACGGCGCCTCGGCGAGCGCGCGGCCGATCGCGCCACGCGGGACCGGGTCGCCGAGCAGTGGCCGGTGCCCGTCGATGAGCAGCAGGTCGACGTCGTCGGGCTCCACGAGGCGACGCAGGTCGGCCTCGACGTCCGGCGACGTGAACGCCGACGACCGGGCCGACACGCCGACCGTCGCCAGGTCGCGGGCGACGTCGGCGAGCGTCGCGGCGGCGGTCGTCACCCGCGCCTGCTCGCTCTGCAGGCCACCGCGGACCGTCGCCCCCCGTGCGGGCCGCAGGGTCTGGACGAGCAGCAGCTCGCGTGGCGGGAGCGAGCGGGCCAGCGGCTCGGCGACCGCCCGCAGGCGGTCCAGCGCGTGCGGCGCCTGGGGCGCGACGACGATCGTCCGCTCAGGGGGCGTCGCCGCCGGAGCGTCGACCGCCCGCGGGGCCGGCGCGACCTCGGGCGTCGACGCGAACCGGTTGCCCGGGTCGATGAGCCGCAGCACCGGCGCGGCCATGAACGTCGTCACGAGCGCCATGACGACGAGCGCGGTGAACATCGCCGGGGTGATCGCCCCGATCTCCAGCGCCAGGCTCAGCACGACGAGCTCGGTGAGCCCCCGGGCGTTCATCAACGTGCCGAGGACCGCGGACTCCTGCCAGTCCATCCCGGTCGCCCGGGCCGCGAGCGCGGCGCCGAGGCCCTTGGCGACGATCGCGACGACGATCGCCGCGACGGTCAGCAGCACGAGCTCGGGGCGGTCGACGAGCGCCCCGAGGTCGGCCTTCAACCCCGTGACGACGAAGAACAGCGGCAGCAGGAGGACGACGACGACGTCCTCCATCCGGCGGGTCACGTCCTCGGTGAGCCCGGCGTGCCGGGGCATGATCGCGCCCATGATGAACGCGCCGAAGATCACCGACACCCCGATCTCGTGGGTGATCCACGCCGACAGGACGATGCCGCCCAGGACGATCGCGGTGAGCGTCTGCGGCAGGCGCCCCGCCTCCTCGTAGACGTCCGCGGCGCGGGCGAGCCAGAGCCGCACGACGCCGACCATCAGCGCGCTGAACACGAGCGCCAGGGCGATCGTCCGCAGCACCGTCGACGTCGACCCCGACCCGCCGACCGCGATCGCCAGGGCGACGAGGAACCACCCGATGACGTCGTTGATCGCCGCCGAGCCGATCGACATCGCCCCGACCGGCGAGTGCAGCATCCGGCGCTCGACGAGGATCCGCGCCAGCACCGGGAACGCCGTGATCGACATCGCCACCGCGAGGAACAGCGCGTAGGACGCGAACTTGCCGGGCGGGCCGACGAGGGTGAACGTCGCGAGCGCGAACAGCAGGCCGGCGGCGATCGGCACGACGAGGCTCGCCGACGCCACCGTCACCGTGTGCGCCACGCGGCCCTTGAGCTGGCGCAGGTCGATCTCCAGTCCGACGAGGAACATGAACAGCACGAGGCCGAGCTCGCTGATCATCTTCAGGTGGGGGATCGCGTCGGCGGGGAAGAGCCACTCCTGCGCCTCGGGCAGCAGCGCGCCGAAGAGCGTGGGCCCGAGCAGGATCCCCGCGAGCACCTCGCCCATCACGCGGGCCTGCCCGATCCGCACCACCAGGCTGCCGAACACCCGGGCGGCGAGCATCACCGCGACGATCGCGAGGAAGACCGATCCGATGATCGCGTCGAACTCCCGTGGATCCTCGTCGGTGGCGTGGTGCCCGGGCAGGGGGGCGGCCTCGACGAGGGCGGCGGAGAACGGGGCCGTCCCCAGGCGGCCGTCGAGCGCAACCGGCGTCGACCCGAAGGTCGCGGCGGTGGTCCCGTCGGATCGCCGGAGGGTCGCGCCGTCGACCTCGAGCGTCTCGCCCGGCTCGATGCTCCCCTTCACCCGCGCGTCGAGCCGCTGCGTGCCGCCGTCGCGGCAGGTCACGTCCCCGGTCAGCCGACCGTCCTCGAGCTTCAGCTTCCCCTCGACGCCGCCGGGACCGGTGAGGTCGACGAACCGGCCGGACTGCGCCAGGTCGAACCGCTCTCCCACGCATGAGCCGTCGGTCACCGCGTACCCGCCCGCCACTCCGGGTTGCGGCGTGCGGTCGGACCCGGCGACGAAGACCGCGATCGCCGCGACCGTGGCCAACAGGATCGGTAGGCCGATGGTCAGGACGAGCCGCAGGCGGGTCACGGGGCGGCATCGTAGTGCGGCCGGTGGCGGCTGATGTGCCGTGATCGGGTGAACCCGGCCCCTCCCGGTGGCCGGGACGGTCACGGGCGGGCAGCGGGTCGGCCGACCGTCGTCCGGCGACCGTGTGACGCACCGCTGTCCCGCGGGTGACGCGAAACCCTCGATGAGGTGCCCGACCGCGGTCTACGATGCCGGGCGATGGCACCCGCTCCCCACGCCGCCGACACCGTGGCCGTCGGTTCACGCATCGGGCCCTACCTGCTCGCGGGCGAGCTGGGGGAGGGCGCCGTGGGCCAGGTCTTCCTCGCCCGACGCGAAGGGGAGGACGCACCGGTCGCGTTGAAGCTCCTCAAGCCCGAGGTCGCCGCCGACGCCGAGGTGTCGCGTCGGTTCGCCCACGAGCTGCGCCACGCCGCCGCGGTGCGGGACCGCCACCTCGTCGGCCTGCTCGACCACGGCGACCTCGACGGGCGGCCGTACCTCGTCCTGCCGTACCTGCCGGGCGGAAGCCTCGCCGGTCGGATCGAGCGCGACGGTCGCCTGCCGGTGCGCGACGTCGTCCGCACCGCGGTCGCGGTCGGGCGCGGCCTGGGGGCGCTCCACGCGGCCGGCATCGTCCACCGCGACGTGAAGACCGCCAACGTCCTCCTCGACGCCGACGGCCGCGCCCTCCTCGGCGACCTCGGCCTGGCACGCGGGACGGGCGACAGCCGCCTCACCGCGGTCGGGCGGGTCGTCGGCACCGTCGAGTACCTCGCGCCCGAGAGCCTCCGCACCGGCGAGGCCGGCCCACCCGCGGACGTCTACGCCCTGGGGTGCGTCGCCTACGCCTGCCTCGTCGGGCGCACGCCGTTCGCCGGACGCTCGTTCTTCGACCTGGCCGGGGCCCATCTCGACGAGGACCCGGCCGACCCGTCGCTCGTGCGCGACGACCTGCCGGACGGCTTCGCGGAGGCCACGCTGACCGCGCTGGCGAAGGACCCGGCCCGGCGACCGTCGGCGACCGCCTACGCCGGGATGCTCCAGGTCATCGCCGACGACACCCAGGAGGGACGATGACCGCATCGCACGTGCCCGCCGACGAGGACGGCCTGGTCGTCCTGCGGGGACCGGCCGCCGGCCGCTGGATCCCGTTGCCCGACGGGACGGGCACGCTCGGGAGGGTGCCGGGCACGATCACCCTCGACGACGGCGAGGTCTCGCGCCGCCACGTCGACCTGCGGGTCGTCGACGGGGCGCTCGAGCTCACCGACCTGGGGTCCGCCAACGGGACGTTCGTCCGCGGGCGCCGGCTGGAGAAGCCCGAGCTGCTCTACGACCGTGACGTCTTCCGCGTCGGCAAGACCGAGATCGAGGTGCGGCTCGTCCCGCTCGCCCCCGAGGCGACGGTCGTCGCGCCCCGCCCGGCCGACGAGGAGGGCGATGCCACCGCCGAGCACCGCGTCCCGCTCGACGTGCCGCTGACCCCACCGGCCTACGGGCACGACGACCTGCCGTCCGTCGGCGCGCCCTCCACGCCCGGGAGCGACGCGCCGGCCGTCGCCGCGCCGACGCCGAGCCCGCCGGCCGATCCGCCCGCGGCGTCGCGGCCGGCGTCGATCCCCGCGCCGCCGGCGCACACCCCGGTCGTGCCGACCGATCCGGACGAGCCGCCGCGGATGACGTCGCCCACCGGCGGGCCCACCGCCCGACCGGCGGACGCCCCCGCCGTCGCCCGCGTCGACGACCCCGCCACCCCGCGCGGCGACGGACCCGCCGCACCGGTCCCCACGCCCCGGCGCGCGACCCCGGGACTGCCCGACGCGGTCGTCATGCCGACCGTCGGGTCGGACGGGCTCGCGCCGCGGTTCGCGCCGCGGGCGGCCACCGGCGCGCCGGCGAGTCGGATGACCGGCGCCGCGCTGTTCACCTACGCGGTGATCGTCGCCGACGTCATCGCGCTCATCGCCTACTTCGCCACCCGCGGCTGAGCGACCCGAGGACCGTCCATGAGCCTGTTGCTGGAGATCGTCGAGGGACCCGGGGCCGGGACCACCGTGCCGCTGGAGGGGCCGTTGGTCCTGGGCCGCGGGACGCAGTCCGACGTCGTGCTCGACGACGAGCGCGCGTCGCGCCGTCACGCCGAGGTGCGCCCGGACGGCCCCCGTGCGGTCGTCCACGACCTGGGCTCGGCCAACGGCACGCTCGTCGACGGCCGGCCGCTCTTCGGCGAGACGTTCCTCACCCCGGGCCAGCAGGTGCAGATCGGCGTCACCGTCCTGCAGCTCCGCGCCGAGGAGGAGCTGCGCGACCGGCCGACCGCGGCGATCGCGGTGCCCGACGCGTTCCGGTTGCCGTCGAAGCGGCCGACGTACGTCCCCGACGACGTCGCGATCACCCCGGCGGCGGCGCCGGACGACCGGCGGATGACGGCCCCGGCCCACGAGCTCGACCGGTTCCTCGACGTCCGCGTCAAGGCCGGGGCACGGGTCGCGCCGGTGGCGATCCTCGTCCTCGTCGCCGTCGCGGTCGTCCTCTTCCTCGGCCTGTCGTCGACCTGATCCCGGCGGCCGATCGGTCGACCGGGGTCGGGCGGCGGGCGGACCTCACGGGCTCCCGCCCCGGCGTGGGGCCCGGGCGTGCCCGGGCTCGAACCGGCGATCAGCGCTCGCCGCCGGGCTTCCAGAGCGGCTCGTCGCCGTCGTTGGCGGCCCGCGCGAGGATGAAGAGCAGATCGGACAGGCGGTTGAGGTACCGCACGACCTCGGCGTTGGCGCCGTCGACGTCGAGCGCGCGCCGCTCGGCGCGCCGGCACACCGCCCGCGCCACGTGCAGCTGCGCCGCGGCCGCCGTCCCCCCGGGCAGGATGAACGACCGCAGCGGCTCCAACCCGGCGTTGACCTCGTCGCACCGCTCCTCGAGCCACGTCACCTGCTCGGGCGTCGCGCGCAGCCGGTCCTTGCGCGGGTGCTCGGTGTCCTCGGGGACCGACAGGTCGGCGCCGAGGTCGAACAGGTCGTTCTGGATCCGCTGCAGCCACGGACGCATCCGCTCGGGCAGCCCCGGGCCCGCCACCGCGACGCCGATGATGCTGTTGAGCTCGTCGATGTCGCCGTACGCCTCGATCCGCGGGTGCGTCTTCGCCACCCGGCTCATGTCGCCCAGGTGGGTCTCGCCCCCGTCGCCGTGGCGGGTGTAGATCCGGGTCAGGTTGACGGCCATCCGTCGAGGGTAGCCCTCGGGGCGGGCGGGTCGCCGTTCGGGCGGGACGGCGGTCGGGCCGGGCTCCCGTCGGGCGGAGCGCCGGCGGGAGTGGGCGATGTTCCGGTGGGGACCGTTCGGGTGGGCCGCCGTCCACCTATCATCGCCGGGGTGATCGCCCGTCCGCTCCGCGTCGTCCGTCCGCTCGCGCTGCTGTCGGCGCTGCTCGTGGGCGCGGTCCTCGCCGGGTGCGGGGCGGAGCGCGTCGAGGAGGAGACGCTGCGGGTCCTCGTCACCACCGACGACGGCCGGACGGTCGTCGCCGACCGTCGCGGCGTCGAGCACGACGGCGGTGACCGGGCGCTCGACGTCCTGCGCCGCGTCGCCCGGGTCGACGTCGGCGACGACGGGGCGATCCGGTCGATCGACGGTCGCGCCGCCCGCGACGGCGCCACGTGGCGCCTGTGGATCAACGGGCTGAGCACCGAGTCCGGGCAGCTCAGCGACCGGCGGCAGGACCCGGCCGAGCGTCCGCCGGACACCGAGGCGGCGGGGGACGCCGAGGTCGAGGGTGGCGACACGATCTGGGTCGACCTCGCGGCGTCGAAGCCGATCGCGGCGCCGCGCGGGGTCGTCGGCACGTTCCCCGAGCCGTTCCTCCACGGCGTCGGAGGCGGCCGACGGTGGCCGGTGCGCGTGGAGTGCATCGACCCGCGCGGCCAGGCGTGCCGGCAGGTCCGCGACGCCGTGTCGCGGTACGGGCTGCCGGTGGCGACGACGACGCTGTTGACGCAGGACGCCGCCCACACCGCCCGGATCGCGGTCGGGCCGTGGGCGCGCCTGCGGGTCGACCCGGCGGCGCGCCTCCTCGAGGCCGGCCCCCGGACGTCGGGCGCGTGGGTGCGACCGGCGGCGTCGGGCCGCGCGATCGAGCTCCTCGACGCATCCGGCGACGCGGTGCGCACGCTCGGCCCCGGGGGCGGCGTCGTCGTCGCGTCGCGCTACCGCGACGATCCCCCGGCGTGGTTCGTCACGGGGACCGACGACTCCGGCGTCGCGCGCGCGGCCGGGGCCCTCGACGAGACGACCCTGGCCCGGCGCCTGGCGATCGCGGTCGACGGCGGCGACGTCGTGCCGCTGCCGGTCGCGCCCGGCCGCTGACGCGCGACGCTCCGCTCGGCACGGTGATCGGCCGATCCGCGCGGCGCACGGCCCGTGCGCCGTGCGCGTGGAACGGCCGGAGCGCCCGACCCGGCGGCGCGGACGGGTCTCGTCAGTCGACGCGCCGCCAGGGCTGCCGGTCGACGTCGAGCCGCACGACCTCGCAGCCCTCCACGCCGGGCAGCGCGTCGATCGCGCACCGGTGGCGGCCGTCGCTGGCGAGCCGGCGCACGACGACGATCGACGCGTCGTCGAGCCGGGCCACCGCCGACAACGACGAGCCGTAGCGCTCGGTCTGCGCGGCGCTGAACCCGCTGCGCAACGACCAACCGCGACCGGAGCGCAACGATCGGCGCTCCAGCGTCGAACGACCTCCGCCGCCGCTGCGGGTCTTGGGCACGATGACATCGGTCGCGCCCATGGCGGGACGACCGAGGGCGCTGACGGTGCGGGCGGTCGTGCGGACGGTCAGCAGCGTGCGGGGCCGCGGTCGCGACGCGTCCGAGGCGAGCATGAGCCGCGAGCGGTCACCCGGACCTGCGGTGCGCCACACGAACGCGACGCGCCCGTCCCGGAGGTCGAGCGACTCGGGCCGCGACGTCCGCGCCCGGACCCTGCGCCCCCGCCGACTCTCGGTGACCGGGCCCAGGATCGTCGGTCGCCCGGCGGGCGAGTCGGCGTCGAGGTCGGCGACGACGATCCCCTGTCGACGGGTCCTCCCGGCCTTGATCGGCCGGGCGAACGCGATCCGCGAGCCCCACACGGCCGGTCGGCCCTCGTCGACGCCGGAGCGCGAGGCGGCGATCACCGGGCGGTCGTCTCCACCGGTCGCCGGGTCGATCCGACGGATGTCGCACTCGCGGTCCGCGTCGGGCGTCGGGCGCTCGCACGCGCGGTACACGACCAACGGCGCGCCGTCCGGCCCCGGGCCGATCGACGCGTCGAGCGGCCCCGACGCGGGGGTCACCGGCAGGACGGCCGCGGTGCCGTCGGGGCGACGCACGACGAGGCGGTAGCGGCCGTCGTCGCCGCGGCGGCTCCACAGCAGCCAGCCGTCGTGGCCGTCGAGCGGCGAGTCGTTCGGCTCCACCGTGAGCTTGACCGGGTCGCTCAACGCGCCGTGCGCGGCGGCGGGGGCCACGGCGACGGCCGCGCCGAGCGCCGCCAGCAGCGCGACGGTGATCCGTCGCGCGGGGCGGTGCGGACGCGGGAGCGGGTCGGCGGGGACGAGGACGGGCACGTCTCCCTCAACGCACGAGAGGGGCCGGAGTTCCGGTCCGTGGACGACGGTCGCTCACCGCGACGGGTCGAACGCCGGGTCCTTCTCGTGCTCGCGGAAGAACCGGACCATCGGTCCGACGTACGCGCTGACCGGGGGGCAGCGCACCCCGTGCGCGCCGAGCAGCTCGGTCGCCCGGCGGGTGTCGTAGACGACGTGGTGGTTGAGGTACGTCAGCGACTCGAGCGGGATCCGGCCGAAGAACGCCGAGATCGGCCGGACCCTCAGCAGCGGCTCGACCACCCGCAGCGGCAGCGTGACGGGGAGCCGGCTGCCGCCGTACTCCTCGGTCAGCATCCGGTACAGCTCGCCGGCGGGGATCGGGGACGGGTCGACGAGGTGCAGCGTCTCGCCGGCGAACTCGGGATGCGACGCGCCGGTGACGATCGCGTCGACGATGAAGTCGACCGGCACGATGTTCATCGGCGCGGTCATCAGCCCGGGGACGATCCCCAGCGGGAGCCGACGGCGGGCCGTGGCGGCGATCGCGCGCAGCAGGTAGTAGGGGCCGTCGAACTTCTGCGTCTCGCCGGTCCGCGAGTCGCCGACGACGATCCCCGGACGGTAGATCGTGGTGGGCACGTCGACCATCGCGTCGCGGACGAGGACCTCGGCGGCGTACTTCGTCGACTCGTAGTGGTTCTTGAACTCCTGCCCGGCGTCGAGGTCGGACTCCTTGACCCGGCCGCCGCGCAGGCCGCCGACGTAGGCGGTCGACACGTAGTGGTGGCGCTCCAGTCGCGGGGCGGCCCGGCAGAAGTCGACGATGTGGCGGGTGCCGGCGACGTTGACCCGCTCGGCGATCGCCTGCGGCACCGCCAGGTCGTAGATCGCCGCCAGGTGGTGCACCGCGACGACGTCGGCCAGCAGCCGCTCGTACACGGCGTCGTCGAGCCCCAGTCGCGGGTCGGTGATGTCGCCCGGCCGGATCTCCAACCGGTCGCCGACGCCGAGATCCGCCGCGGCCTCGCGGGCCCGCTCGACCATCCGCTCCTCCACGAGCGCGACGATCGTGGCGTCCGGATCGGCGTCGAGCAGGCGCGGGATCAGGCGGGCGCCGATGAACCCGGGGAAGCCGGTGAAGAGGATCGTGCGGTCGGCCATGGGGGAGGATCCTACGGGCCGGTAGGGCGCGGCGACGGGGAGCGTCGCCCCCGTCAGTCCACCAACCGCCGCTCGGTCGCCCACCGCGTCAGCTCGTGGCGGTTGGAGAGCTGGAGCTTGCGCAGGACGGCGGACACGTGGTGCTCGACGGTCTTCGGGCTGATCGACAGCCGCAGCGCGATCTCCTTGTACATGTAGCCACGGGCGATGAGGCGCAGCACCTCGCGCTCGCGGTCGGTGAGCTGGTCGAGCTCGGGGTCGACCTGGGCGGTGACCGTCGCGTCGAGCCGTCCGGCGAACGCGTCGAGGACGAACCCGGCCAGGCGCGGCGAGAACACCGCGTCGCCGGCGTGCACGCGGACGATCGCGGCGGCGAGCTCGTCGCCGCTGATCGTCTTCGTCACGTACCCGCGGGCGCCGGCGCGGATGAGCCGGATGACGTCGTCGGCCTCGTCCGACACCGACAGGGCGAGGAACCGTCGTCCCGGCCGCGCCTCCAACGCGCGGCGCACGACCTCCACGCCGCCACCGCCGGGCATGTGGACGTCGACCAGGACGACGTCGGGATCGACCTCGGCGATGAGCCGGACGGCCCGGTCGACGTCGCCGGCCTCGCCGACGACCGTCGGGCCCCCGTCGCGGGACTCCAGCTCGGCGCGGACGCCGGCGCGGAAGAGGGCGTGGTCGTCGACGATGACGACGGTGGGCTGGACGGTCACGCGCGATCCTCCATGAGCAACTCGACCTCGGTTCCCTCGCCGGGCACGGAGTGGATGGTGGCGCGACCGCCGGCGCGGCGCATCCGGCCGACGATCGACTCGCGCACCCCGCGGCGGTCCGGGGGCGTCGCGGCCGGGTCGAACCCCGGCCCGCGGTCGCGGACGAAGACCTCGATGCGGTCGCCGTCCGCCTCGGCGAACACCGACACCGGCGACCCCGCCGCGTGGCGGGCGGCGTTCGTCATCGCCTCGCGGGCGGCGGCGACCAGCGCGACCGTCCGATCGTCGAGCGCCCGCTCGCCCGAGGTGACGACCTCGACATCGGCGCCGTGCTCCAGCTCGATCGCGGCGGCCGTCGCGCGTAGCGCGGCCATCAGCTCGTCGTCCGGACGCTCGCTGCGACCCGACAGCCACGTCCGCAGCTCCCGCTCCTGCCGCCGCGCGAGCCGCTGGACCTCGCGCGGGTCGTCGCTCTGGCGTTGGATGAGGGCCAGCGTCTGCAACACCGAGTCGTGCAGGTGGGCGGCGACCTCGGCCCGCTCGTCGCCACGGATCCGCTCCGCCCGCTCCCGCTGTGTCGCCCGCACCATCCGTCGCCAGAACGGGGCGGCGACGACGAGCACCGCGACGATCACGACGGTCGTCTGCAGCACGCCGGTGCGCGACGCGTCGAGCGCGCCCAACGACGCCAGGCCGACGATCGAGCCGAGGACGACGAGCGCCACCCCGCTGGCCGGCAGCAGCAGATCGATCCCCTGTGACCGGTCGCCGGCTCCGGACCGGGGCCGCAGGCCGACCAGTCGCTGCCAGCCCGTCGGGTCGCCGTGCTCGTCGACCCGGGGATCGGCGACCTGCGACCACAGCACGAGCGCCCCGGCGGCGAGCAGGACGAGCGCCCAGAAGCTGATCCCGACGACGGCCTGGACGGCGAGGAGCGCGAGCGCCACGCCGCCCAGCCCGATGAGCGCGCCCGACGCGGCCCGCCGGCCGTCGGCGGTGGGGGAGGCGCCCGGCGGCCGGCGGGCGACGTCGCCCCGTGGGGCGCGGGCCGCCGACGCCCACAGCCGTACCCGGACCGCGAGCACCGCGACGACGAGCAGCGCGGCCGCGACGACGAGCGCCGGCCGCCCGGCGTCGGGGGAGGCGTCGGCCCACGGCAGCGCGCCGGCGACGACGAGGGTCAGCGCCGCGACGATCGACGCGGGCCCGCGTCGGGTCCCGGGGCGGCCGACCCGGGCGCTCACCCGCGACGCCCCCCGGCGCAGGCGGCGGTGGAGAGCGTCGTCGACGCGTCGTCGTCCGACGGTCGGCCGTCGCGGTGGGCGTCGAGCTCGGACCGGTCGTGGCCGATCGCGACGAGCCCGGCGTCGGCGCGCAGGTCGAGCACGACCCGCGGGCGACGGTCGTCGGCGGGGGCCGGGTCGATCTCGACGTCGTGGCTGCGCCGGCCCCCGAACCACGTCGTGTACGACCGCCGACCGAGCACCGTGGTCTCGCCGCCGAGTCGCTGCTCGGACCGCACGCTCCAGTGCACGCACCGGTCCTCGGGCAGCAGCACGTCGAGGCGTCCGACGTCGACCGCGGCGGGCACGGTGATCGTCGCCCCGTCCCGGGGCCGCAGGTCGCGCAGGTCGAGGGTCATGTGGCCCAGGCCCAGGCGGGCCCCCGACGTCGCCGCGGCCACGGTCGTCGGGCGGACGGTGCGCTCGCCGACGGAGGGGTCGACGTCGAGGTCCGCCACCACGGCCACGGTCGCCGGGACGGCCAGCGCGAGGATCACGACGAGGAGCGCCCGGTTGAGCCTCCCGCCGAGCCCTCCGACGACGAGCAGCGCCGCGGCGCCGACGAGCGCGACGACCACCGGCCACGGGCCGAGCATCGCGGTGACCCCGAGGCTCACCACCGCGACGATTCCCGCCACGACGAGCAACGCGAGCCACAGCGACAGGGTGATGACGAGCCGCAGCGCCCCGTTGACCGCGCTGGTGGCGCCGGTCTGCCCGGCGCCGGCGCGGCCCGCCGGTCCGCCGTCCGTCGGCGGGGCCGGGACGAGGACCGCGGCGGCCAGGTAGAAGAGGAGCCCGGCCCCGCCGAGCACCAGCGACCCGAGGAACAGGAGCCGCACGACCGGCGGGTCCAGGCGGTACCGCTCGGCGATGCCGCCGCACACGCCGAAGATCATCCGGTCGGTGTCGGAGCGGAACAGGCCCGGGTCCGGGCCGGGGCCGTCGGGCGTGACGTCCGGTCGCGGCGGGGCGAGCGGCTGCGGGTCGGTGGGCGGGTCGGGTGTCATGGTGCGTCCTGGGCCGGAGGGGTCCTCACCAGGGTGCGCTGTCGCGGCGGGCGCCGCTACGGGGAATGTCCCCGATCCGACCCCGGTCCGTCCCCCGACCCGGACGGGGCCCGCGCCCCGGGAGTCGACGGGCGCCCTCCGACTGCGATGCTCCGCGGCGTGCTGCAGCGCGACGAGGCCCTGGCCGCCCTGGCGGAAGACCACTTCGACGTCGTCGTCGTCGGCGGGGGGATCACCGGAGCGGGCGTGGCCCTCGACGCCGCGTCCCGCGGCTACTCGGTCGCCCTCGTCGAGCGCGCGGACTACTCGTCGGGGACGTCGAGCCGGAGCTCCAAGCTCGTCCACGGCGGCCTGCGCTACCTGTCGAACTTCGACCTCGGGCTCGTCCGCGAGGCGCTCCTGGAGCGGCAGACCAACGCCCGGCTGGCCCCGCACCTCGTCACGCCGCTGCCGTTGGTCGTCGCCACCGTCGACGGGCAGCGGCCCGACCGGGTCACCGGCGTCGGCCTCAACCTCTACGACGTCCTGTCGCGTGGGGCCCGGTTCGGTCGCCGCGGCGGGGTCCGCGGGGACGAGCAGGCGTGGAGCCCCGAGCGCCACCGCTCCCTCGAGCCGCACGAGGTCATCGAGCACCTGCCGGCGCTCGCCGACCGCGAGCCGTCCGGCGGCTGGCTCTTCTACGACTGCCAGACCGACGACAGTCGCCTCGTCCTCACCGTGCTGCAGGAGGCCGAGCGGTTCGGCGCGGTCGCGGCCAACCGCGTCGAGGTCCTGAGCCTCCTGGAGCGCGACGGGTGGGCCCACGGCGTCCGCGTGCGCGACGGCGAGTCCGGCGCGGAGTTCGACCTGCGCGCGACGAACGTCGTCAACGCCACCGGGGTCTGGGCGGACCGGTTGCGCCCCGCCGAGCTCCACGACGAGGCCGAGGTGCCGGTCATCAAGCCGTCGCGTGGCACCCACATCACGATCCCCACCGACCGGTTGCCGCTGCGCTCCGGGGCGATCGTGCCGTCCGGCGGCGGGCGGTTCATGTTCGCGCTGCCGTGGATGGGCCGCACGCTCGTCGGCACGACCGACAACGCCTACGACCACGAGGACCTCGACCACGTCCCGCCTCCCGACGAGGACGTCGACTACATCCTCGAGGGGATCAACGGGTTCTTCGGCACGTCGCTGTCGCCGTCCGACGTCAGCGGCGCGTACGCCGGCGTCCGCCCGCTGATCTCCACCGGCGATCCGCGGCGCTCGGTCGACATCTCGCGGCGCGCCGAGCTCTACGAGACGTCGTCGGGGATGCTCACGATCACCGGTGGCAAGCTCACCACCTGGAGACGGATGGCGAAGAGCACCGTCGACCGGCTCGTCGAGCGCGACGACCGCGTCGCGCCGTGCCGCACCGACCGACTGCCGCTCGGGCAGCCGATCGACCCGATGCGCCTGCCGCACGTCAAGGGGACGACGGAGGGCACCCGCACCCAGCTCGCCGGCCGCTACGGGCTCGTCGCCCGCGACGTCCTGGCGCTCGCCGAGGCCGACCGCGCGCTCGCCGCGACCGTCGTCGACGACGGCCCGGTGGACCTCCACGCCGAGGTCGTCCACGCGGTGCGGCACGAGCAGGCCCGCACGGTCGGGGACGTGCTCCTGCGCCGCACCCGCCTGGGCCTCACCGCGGCCCGATCGCTGCTGGCCGACGACGCGGCCGCGGTCCGTGCGGTGGCGGCGACGATGGCGCCCGAGCGGGGCTGGGACGACGCCGCCACGACGGCCGCGGTGGACGCGTTCCGGGAGGAGGCGCGGCTCGAGGGGCTGGTGCCCGGAGGCGGATCCTCGTCTGGCGACCGACCGAACGCCTAGGATCTCGTCGATCAGGATGGCGACCGACGCACACAGCAACCCCGCCGACCGGGAGGGCCTCGCCGCGGCGCGGTTCGACCGTGACGGCGAGACCGTCTACAACCTGACGCTGCGCGTGACCGGCAGTCCGGGCGCCGCGTGGCACGCCACCGTCGCCGCGTTCGCCGCCGTCGCCGAGCGGATCCCCGCGGACGCGCCCGAGGGCGCCGACCAGCAGGACCTCCTGCTCATGGGCAGCTGGCACGCCCGGCAGCTCCTCGGGCAGCTCGAGGCCAACCCGGAGTACGCCGCCCAGCTGCGCGCGCACGACGAGGCGAACGTGCCGATGGCGAGCCTGCAGGCGTCGGTCGTGCGGGCCAACGAGCAGCTTCCGGTCGACCAGCGCGAGGTGCTCGCGCTGCGCGGCCTCAGCCGGCTGGACCACCAGGACCTCGCCGCGCTGCTGCGCGCCGACCCGTCGGTCCTGGCGGCGATGCTCGCCCAGGCGCGGCTCATGCTGCGCGACGCGATGCGCGGCAGCACGATCGCCGCGGACGCGCTGGCGTCCGACGAGGACCGCGAGGCCGTCGCGCTCGCCGCGCTCCGTCAGGACGGGCAGCTCCGCGGCGCCGAGGCCCGCCTGACCCTGGCGCAGTGGCTCGAGGGCGACGGCGACCGGCGATCGGTCGTCGACGCGCTCGAGGAGGCCGGCCTGTCGTACCGGGCGTGGGCCCGGGCGAGCGTGCCCGACGGGCTGCGCGACGCGGCGGTCGGGGCCGCGGCAGGCGTCGCCCCGGCGGCCCCGGTGGATGATGCCGGGCCCGCGTCCGACGCGCCGGCGGCCGAGGAGCACGGCGCCGGCGATCCCGGCGCGACGGCCGCCGATCCGTACGCCGCCGCGGCGCACCCGAGCGAGCCGGCGGCGGCGGACGTCGCTCCGGCGGAGCCGCACGGCGCCCCGGGCGACCCCGCGGCCGGCGCGCCGGTCGAGCACGCCTACGCCCCGGCCGAGCCGCGCGACCCCGCCGCCGCGCCACACGCCGGCGCCACGGACGACCCACACGCCACGGTCGAGTGGACCGCCGGCGACATCGCCGCCCTGGGCCTCGAGGACGACGGCGAGGAGTGGGACGACGACTGGGACGACGACGAGCACCACGGCGACGACGAGGACTGGGACGACGACGGTCGGGGGCGCGGCCGCCCGCCGCGCTGGCAGGTCGCCGTCGTCGGCGTGCTGCTCGTCGCCCTCGTCGTGCTGCTCGCGCTGACGTTCCTGAAGGACGACGAGCCGACCGAGCCCCAGGCCCCGGCGTCCGACACCACGGAGCAGACCGAGACCGAGGGCGACGGCACCACCACCCGTCGGCGGAGCACGACCACGCGCGACAGCGGGTCGCTCCCGTCGCCGTACGCGACGATCGTCATCCGGCGCCTGTGAGCGACCCCGACGTCGCCTTCGCGGCGCTGACCCCCGGCGCGTCGATCGGGGCGGGAGCGGTGCTCGACGCCGTGCTCGCCGACGCCGCGCCGGCGGTCCCGGGGCGGCCCCGGACGATCGGCATGATGGTCGCCGGCGTCGACGGGCACGCGACCGTCGACGGGCGGTCCGGCGGGCTCGGGAGCCCCGAGGACCGCGCGGTGTTCCGCGGGATGCGGGAGCGCGTCGACGCGTTGCTCGTCGGCCCCGGCACGCTCAACGCCGAGCGCTACTCCACCGTCCTCGATCCGCACCAGCGCGAGGCGCGCGTCGCGGCCGGCCGGTCGGCCGAGCCGCCGCTGGCCACCATCACCCGCGGGCTCACCCTCGACCCCGACCTGCCGCTGCTGCACCAGTCGGTGGTCGACGCGCTGGTCTACACCGAGGCCGACCGGCCGTTCGACGTGGGCGACCGGGTCGAGGTCGTGTGGCTGCCGGCCGCCACCCCGGCCGCGGCGCTCGCCGATCTGCACCGTCGCGGCGTCGGGACGCTGGCCTGCGAGGGCGGCCCCTCGCTCCTCGCCGCGCTCGTCGCCGACGGGCTCCTCGACGAGCTCCTCCTCACCGTGTCGCCGCTCCTCGTGGGCGGCGTCGACCCGCTGACGATCCTCGCCGGCGACATCGCCGACGGCCCCCGGGCCGTGGGGCTGCGCGGGACATGGCGCGGCGGCGGATCGCTGTTCCTCCACTACCACCTGACCGACCGGAGGTCGCCTTGAGCGACACGCTCATCCTGCGGCTACGCGACCGGACCCTGACGCTGCACGCCGGGCGCCCGGCGATCATGGGCATCGTCAACTGCAACCCGGACTCGTTCAGCGACCGGCAGCGGCCACGGTCGACCGACGAGCGCGTGGCGCTCGGCCTGCGCCTCGCCCACGAGGGCGCCGACATCATCGACGTCGGCGGCGAGTCGGGGGTCACCCACACCCCGGTCACCGGCACGACGGAGGAGATCCGGCGGGTCGTCCCGGTCGTCGAGCGCCTGGTCGGCCACGGCCTGCTCGTGTCGGTCGACACGTGGAAGCCCGAGGTCGCCGAGGCGGTCCTCGACGCCGGGGCGCACATGATCAACGACGTCAGCGGGCTCTACCACGCCCGCCTGGCGAACGTCGTCGCCGCCCGCGCCGCCGGGATCGTGCTCATGCACACCCGTGCGGCGCCGAAGACCGAGAACTTCCCCGACTACGGCGGCCGGGTCGTCGCCGACGTCCGCAACGTCCTCAACCAGCTGCGGGAGCGGGCGCTGCAGGCCGGCATCCGCGCCGACTCGATCGTGCTCGATCCGGGACCGGACTTCGCCAAGGTGCCCAGCGAGTCGGTCGAGGTCCTGCGCGACCTGCCGAGCCTCGGCGTGTACGGCAACCCGGTGCTGCTGGCCGTGTCGCGCAAGTACTTCGTCGGCACGATCCTCGGCCGTGAGCCGCACCAGCGCCTCGCCGGCACCCTCGCCGCGCTGGGGTGGAGCGCCCAGCGGGCCCGGTTCTCGATCGCCCGGATGCACGACGTGCGCGAGGCCGCGGACTACCTGCGGGTCCGCGCCGTCCTCGACGGGCACGAGGAGATGCTCGCCGTCGACCGCGGCGACCTGCGGCTCCAGTGGCTGCACGACGACGACGAGGACGACGACGGCGACCCCGGTGGGTCGCGCGAGCCCGCCGTGCGCTGAGCGCCCGCCGGGTCGCGGCCGTCTGGCCGCTCATCTACTGTGCAGGTCCGTTCCCCGGCCATCCCGTTCGTCCCCCCGGAGCCCTCCCTCATGAAGCTGTTCATCGACACCGGATCGGTCGCCGAGGTCGAGGAGATCGCCCGCTGGGGCGTCCTCGCCGGCGCGACCACCAACCCCTCCCTGCTGGCCAAGGAGGACGGCGAGCCCGAGGAGATCATCCGCCGGATCGCCGACCTCGTCGACGGGCCGACGTCGGCCGAGGTCGTGAGCGAGGACGCCGACGGGATGGTCGCCGAGGGGGTCGCGCTGCGTGGCCTGGACGAGCGGATCGTCGTCAAGGTGCCCTTCTGCGCGGCGGGCCTCGAGGCCACCTCGCGGCTGGCCGACCTGGGCCACCCCGTCAACATGACGCTCGTCTTCAGCGCTCCGCAGGCGATCCTCGCCGCCGAGGCGGGCGCCACGTACATCTCGAGCTTCCTCGGACGACTCGACGACATCGGCATGGACTCGGCCGAGTCGCTCGCCGAGATCGTCGCCGCGGTCCGCGACAACTCGACCGGGGCGCAGGTGCTCGCCGCGTCGATCCGCAACCCGATCCACGTCACGACGTCGGCCACGCTCGGCGCCGACGTGGCGACGGTCCCGGGCAAGATCCTGCGCCAGATGCTCGCCCATCCGCTCACCACGTCGGGGATCGACCAGTTCACCGCCGACTGGCAGACGCGCCCCGAGTTCGCGGTCTGGCTCAAGGGCCTGGTGGACCGGTCCGGCGCGACCGCCTGACCGCGGGTCCGCATCGGGAACCGCCTGCTCAGGCCGGGGTCGCCGCGCGGCCGGGTCGCGCTGCACTAGGGTTCGCGGCGACCTTCTCCCGACGCGCGCACCCGGTGCGGCCGACGGACGGACGTCCACGATCTGCGTCGCCGGTCGCTGCCACCAACGCGGCCGGGCGCCCACCGACCACGCATCACAAGGAGCAGCCATGTCCGCCGTCCTCACGCGTGAGGTCCTGGAGTCGAGCCCGCTCGCCGACCTCCACGCCCTCGCCGGAGAGCTCGCGATCGACGGGTTCCGTCGCCTGCGCCGCGACGACCTCATCGGCACCATCCTCGACCGCCGGGGCGACGCCGACGCGTCCGAGGGCTCGTCGCGGGGTGGCCGTCGTCGCCGCCGTGGCGGATCCGCGACGGACGAGGCGTCCGGCACGCGCGGCGACGCCCGCGACCGGAGCGCCGACGCGCGCGGGGGAGACGACCAGGGCAACGGCCGTCGCCGTCGCCGCCGTGGCGGCTCGGACGGCGACGATCGCCCGTCCACCGACGGCGGTCGCTCCGGCGACGACCGCCCGACCGTGCAGGACGGCGAGACGGTCACCGGCGCGGTGACGATCGGCGACAACGGCTCCGGCACCCTCGCCACCGACGACGGCGTCGAGGTCTTCCTGTCGGCCGGGCAGGTCCGCCGCTGCGAGCTGACCGACGGCGACCGGGTCAGCGGCCCGGTGCGCCCGCCGCGCCGGAGCGAGCGGTTCCCGTCGCTCGTGCGCGTCGAGACCGTCAACGGCGAGCCGGCCGACGCGCGCTCGTCCGGCCCCCGCGACGACGACCAGCGCGCGGTCCATCCGCACGAGCTGCTCGTGCCGTCGGGCGACGACCCGACCGTCCTGGCGATCGGGTGGCTCACCCCGATCGGTCGCGGGTCGCGGGCGGTCATCGCCGGCCCGTCCGGCGCCGGCAAGACCGAGGCGCTGCGCCGCCTGGGCGTCGCGCTGCGCGACAACGAGCAGGTCGAGGTCGTCACCGTCCTGGCCGGCACCCGTCCCGAGGAGACCGGTGACTGGGTCGACGCGGGCCTGGAGCCCACGGCGACGGTCGATCTGGGCGCGTCGCCCGACCACCGCACCAAGGCGATCGACGAGGCCGTCGAGCGCGGCCGTCGGACGGCGGCCGGTGGCGGTCACGCGGTGCTGCTCGTCGACTCGCTCGACGGGCTGGGCGAGGGCGCCGCGCGGCGGATCCTGTCCGCCGCCCGCCGGCTGGCGTCGGGCGGGTCGCTGACCATCATCGCCACGCGCGACGCCCCGGTCGGCGGCGAGAGCACCGTCGTGACGCTCGACCGGTCGTTCACCATCACCGGCCGGTTCCCCGCGATCGATCTGCCGGCGTCCGGCACGATGCGTCCCGAGCTGCTCGTCGGCGAGGAGGGCGCCGCGGCGATCGCCGCCGCCCGCGCCGACCTGGCGGGCTGAGGCCCTCGGGCGACCCGGCCTCCGGCCTCCCCGTCGCGGGGGTCGGGGGTCGGCGTCGCGGGGCCGGGGGTCGGGGGAGGAGCGGCGCCCCGGGCGTCCGGGGCGCGGTCGCCGCCCGGGGCCGGGCGGCTCGGGGTCAGCGCCGGTCGTCGACCGGGACGTACGCCACCTGGAACCACGACGGGGGCGGCGCGAGCTCGACGGGCTCGCCGCCCCGGGCGGGCTGCACGTACTCGAACCGCTCCTGCTCGGGATCGAAGCGGACGTCGAGCTCGCCGTCCTTCACGCGCTGGTCGAGCCAGGCGGAGCGGAACACGAGCCGCCGCATCCAGTGCACGAGCGAGCGCTCGGCCGGCCCGGACAGCTCCGCCCAGCAGTCGTTGATGTGGGACCCCAGGAGCGACAGCGGCTCCTGCACCTCGCCGTTGACGACGAGCGCGACGAGGTCGTCGGCCTCGCCCGGGTCGAGGCGGTCGTGGACGAACCCGAGTCGGACGGCGGATTGCTCGCACCGTTCGGCGAAGTCCCGCTCGTTGAAGGTGAAGCGGAGGTCCCCGTACTCGAGGACGAAGTCCTCACCGGAGTCGTAGTTCCCACGAAAGCTGGAAGGCATGCAGAATCAGTCGGGCGCGGTGGGGCGGAGGCGGCAACGAGGCCGACCCACGCGTCGGGCGAATGTGGCGTCCGGCCGCACGGCGGCAAACCGCGGTCGGAAGCTGCGGGCATCCTAGAACGGTCCGCGGGCGCCGTTGAAGCGATGGGCTGCATGTTGCACCCCGCCGGATGCGGTATGGGGCCGGCGCGATCAGGGGGGAGAGACGTCGCGGCCGGTGGGGTACCGGGTGCATGTCCGACGCCAACGCACCCACGCTCCTCGTCGTCGAGGACGATCCGATCACCCGCCTCTTCCTCGCCGAGAACCTGTCGGTCGACGGGTGGGACGTCGTCGAGGCGTCCTCGTTGCAGGACGCGCTGCGGCTCGTCGAGCAGGTCGCGCCACAGCTCGTGCTCACCGACCTCACGCTCCCCGACGGATCGGGGCTCGACCTCGTGGCGTACGTCCGGGCGGCCGACGGCATCGCCGCACGGGTGGACCCGGACACGCCGATCCTCGTGCTGTCGGGCCTGGACGGCGAGCTCGACCGGTTGCGGGGGTTCGAGCGCGGCTGCGACGACTACCTCGTCAAGCCGTTCTCGTACCCCGAGCTGCGGCTGCGCATCACGGCGCTCCTGCGTCGGGCGCGCCAACGGCCACGCGAGGGGCGGATCCGGATCGGCGAGCTCACGATCGACCCGGTGCGGCGCGTCGTCGCCGTCGGCGGGGCGCCGGTCGACCTCACGCAGAAGGAGTACGCGGTGCTGCAGTGCCTGGCCCGCGAGCCGACGCGGGTGTTCACCAAGCGCGAGCTGCTGCGGACGATCTGGGGCTACCGCGGCGAGCACGACATCACCCGGACGATCGACTCGCACGCCTGCCGCCTGCGACGCAAGCTCGCGGTCGGCGGGCACGCGTTCGTCGTCAACGTCTGGGGCGTCGGCTACCGCCTCGTCGACGCGTCGCCGGACGCGTCGCCGGCACCGGGCGTCGGCGCGCTCCACGCCGAGGTGGTCGCGTGAGCCCGCTCCTCGTCGCCGGCTGGCTGCTGGCGATCGGGTCCGCCGCGCTGCTGTTGCTCGAGCGGCGGTCGGCGCGCGCGTCGGCGGAGCGGATCGTCACGTCCTGTCACGAGCTTCGCGGGCCGCTCACCACCGTGCTGCTGGCGCTGGGGGCCCGACCCGCGCCGGACGCCGCGCCGGGGGCCGACCTGCGCGACGCCGTGCTCGTCGAGCTCGACCGGGCCCGCCGCGCGGTCGACGACCTCAGCGCGGTCGCCCGGCGTCGAGGACCGGTCGAGGAGCGACGGCCCGTCGACCTGGCCGACCTCGTCCGGGGCACGGTGGCCGTGCACGACGTCGTCGCGCGTGGTCGTGGTCGTGCGGTCCGCCTGGCGTCGGCGCCGACGGGCCCCACCGTCGTCGTCGCCGATCGCGGCCGCCTGGCCCAGGCGCTGGGCAACCTCGTCCAGAACGCGGTGGAGCACGGTCGCGGGGTCGTGCGGGTGTCGCTGGAGCGCCGGGACGGCCGGGCGGTCGTCCGTGTCGAGGACGACGGTGGCGGGCCGCCCGAGTCGTTGGAGCGGATGCTGCGTCGCGCGCCGCGCGGGCACCGCGGCCGGGGACTGCGGATCACCGCCGACGCGGTGGCGGCCGTGGCCGGACGGATCCGGCCCGTGCGGACGGGCGCCCGCGGGGGCCTCGCCATCGAGCTGCCGCTGTCCGGTCCGGGCCGGCCGGGGACGTCGACGTGACGCGGTCGCGTCGCGCGGCGCTCGTCATCGGGCTCGCGATCATCCTGGGCGCGATGGCGGCCACCGACGTCGGCCGGCGCGAGGCCGAGCTCCGCGACCGGGTCGGCGACCCGGTGCCGGTCGTGGTCGCCGAGCGCGACCTCGCCGCCGGGGACCCGATCGACGTCGACGACCTGGGCGTGCGGGAGGTGCCACGGCGGTACGCACCGCGCGAGCGGGTGGAGCGCCCGGACGAGGTGGCCGGTCTGCGGCCGTGGAGCGTCGTGCGCAAGGGCGCCGACGTCACCCCCGGCGCGCTCGTCGCCGCGGACGGATCGCGTCTGCGTCCCGGCGAGCGCGACCCCGACGTCGTGGTCGTGGGCGACGAGGACGACGTGCGGCCCGGCGTGCGGGTCGACGTCCTCGCGGTGTACGGCGGAGCGGGCCGGTCCGTTCGCGGCCGCGTGATGCTCGAGGACGGCGAGGTCCTGGACGTCGGTCCCGCCGCGTCGGTCGAGGAGGGCTCCCCGGAGCGCCTGCGGGTGAAGCTCCGCACCACGGCCCGGCAGGCGCTCGAGCTGCTGGAGGCCCAGCAGGAGGCGACAGAGCTCCGGGTCCTCGTCCGGGCGCCCGGCGACGACGGCCGCGTCGAGGGCGACGCCACCGACCGGAGCGGCGCGCGATGAGCGTGCACCGTGACGTGGCCGCCGACCTGCACCGGCGGGTCGTCGAGCTCGCGGCCGCCCCCGCCGACGACGGGATCGCCCGGTCGCCGGAGGCGCTGCTCGAGGACGTGCTCCGCGACGAGGCCCCGCTGCTTCCCCCGGAGGACCGCGACGAGGTGCGACGCCTGCTGCGCGAGCAGACCGTGGGCCTGGGGCCGCTGGAGTCGTTGCTCGACGATCCCGAGATCGACGAGATCATGATCTCCGGCGACCGTCCGGCCTGGGTGGAGCGGCGCGGGCGGATCGAGCAGACCGCGGTCCGGTTCGCGACCGAGCAGGACCTGCTGCACGCGATCGAGCGGATGCTCGCCGGCGCCGGCCGGCGCGTCGACCGGTCCGACCCGTTGTGCGACGCGCGACTGGGCGACGGATCGCGGATCAACGTCGTGCTCCCGCCGATCGCCGTCGACGGGCCGGTCGTGACGATCCGCCGGTTCCGGGCCCGCGGATGGACCCCCGAGGAGCTCGTCGCCCGCGGGACCTGGGACGTCGACGTCGACCGGGTGGTGCGTGACGCCGTCGCCCGACGCGGCTCGATCCTCGTCAGCGGCGGGACCGGGGCGGGCAAGACGACGACGCTCGGGGCGATCGCATCGCTGCTGGACCCGCGCGAGCGGATCGTCACGGTCGAGGACACCGCCGAGCTGCGGCTCGCGCAGCCGCACGTGGTGCGGCTCGAGGCCCGGCCCGGCGGTGGCGAGGACCGGCGCGGCGAGGTGTCGATCCGTGACCTCGTCCGCAACGCCCTGCGGATGCGCCCCGACCGCATCGTCGTCGGAGAGGTCCGTGGTGGCGAGGCGCTCGACATGGTCCTGGCGATGACGACCGGCCACGACGGATCGTTGTCGACGATCCATGCGCGCTCGCCCGAGGCGGCGCTGCGCCGCCTGGAGACGCTGTGCCTCATGGCCGACAGCGGCCTGCCCCACGCGGCCGTCCGACGGATGGTCGCCGACGCCGTGGACGTCGTCGTGCAGCAGACGCGCGCGGCCGACGGTCGTCGACGCGTCGTCGACGTCGCCCGGGTCGCGGTCGACGGTGAGGGCTGGCGGCTCGTGCGCGACGAGCCCCTCGGCGGCGACGCGGTCGCGGACGTCGACGGCGGGGCGCCATCTGCAGCGGCTCCGCGGGCGGAGGCGGTCCGGTGACCGCCACGGTGGCGCTGGCCGCCGGCGCCGGGGCGCTCGGCGGCGCGGGCGTCGGCCTGCTCGTCCCGGTCGTCGTCGACGCCGGGCTCCGCTGGCGGCGACGCCTCGCCACCGGCGGGCCCGCGTGGGTCGCGGACGGCGGACGGGTCCGGATCGTCCCGGCGTCGGTCGTCGTCGGCGTGGTCGTGCTCCTGGCGGGCGCGCCCTTGCCGGGGGCGCTCGTCGCGATCGGACCGTGGGGGCTGCGGCAGGTCGGACGTGCCCGGGCCGATCGACGTCGCCGCGCGGTGGCGCTCGGCGCACCGCTCGTGGCCCGGGCGATCGCCGACGGGCTCGACGCGGGCCTGAGCACGCGCGGGGCGATCGTCGACGCGTCGCGGGCGGCGGGGGTGACGGGCCCGCCGGCGGACGAGCTCCGGCGCGTCGCGGCGCGGCTCCGGGCCGGCGACCCGCTCGCGACGTCGTTGGCGGCGTGGCGGGCAGGAACGGCCGAGCCGGCCCACGCGACGATCGTCGCGGCGCTCCTGTTGCACGGCGAGGCTGGTGGCGAGCTGGGCGCGGTGCTGCGGGACCAGGCGGACGCCCTGGAGCGGGCACGGCGGTCGACGGCGGAGGCCGACGGCGCGACGGTGCAGGCCCGGTCCGCGGCGCGGATCGTCGGTGGCATCCCGGCCCTCGGCATGGCGGCGGCCGTCCTCGTGGCCCCGGGGGCGGTGCGCGCGCTGCTCGCCAACCCGCTGAGCGTCCTGCTGCTCGCCGGGGCCGTGGTGCTCCAGGTCGCCGCGCTCGTCCTCGTCCGGCGGCTCACCGCGGAGCTCGTGCGGTGAGCGGCGCCACGGTGCTCGTCGCGGGCGTCGCCGGAGGGCTCGCCGGTTGCGGCGTGGGAGAGCTGCTGGCGATCCGGGCCGAGCGCGCCCGGCCGCGGCGCCGGGACCGCTCCCCACGTCCGGCGCCGGACGGACCGCTCGGGGCGCTCGTCGCCGTCGGCCGTCGCGTCGGGGCCGGGATCGGGACGCGGTTGCCGGTCGGGGGAGACGCCGCCGATCGGATCGCCGCGGCCGGGCTCGAGTCGTCGATCGGCGTGGCGGACCTGGCGGCGGTCCGGGGGGCGGCGGTCGTCGTCGGCGTGACGGTGGGCGTGGCGCTGCTGCCGGTGCTGGGGACGGCGGGCCTCGTGCTGGCGACGCTCGGCGGCGTCGCGTCGTTGCTGGGACCGGACGCGCTCATCGCCCGCAGGACCCGGGACCGTGCCGCCCGCATGCTGCGGGAGCTTCCCGACGTCGTCGACCTGTTGCGGATCGCGCTCCGGGGCGGCCGGTCGGTGAGCGAGGCGCTGGCCGCCGTCGGGGCGCACCGCCCCGGGCTGCTGGGCGACGAGCTGCGACGCGCGGCGGCGGAGGTCCGCGTCGGCGTCCCCACCGACCGGGTCCTCGTCCACCTGCGACGTCGCTGCCCCGCCGAGGGGATGCCCGAGCTCGTCGCCGTGCTGCTGCGGGCCCACGTCCACGGTGGGGCGGCCGGCGATGCGCTGCGCGCCCTCGCCGAGGACCTGCGGGCGCGGCGGGCACGGGCCGCGATCGACCGGGCCTCGCGTGCGGCCCCACGGATCCAGCTCGTCGTCGCGCTGCTGCTCGTCCCCGCGGCGATGCTCCTCATCGCCGCGGTGCTCGTGGAGAGCAGCGTCTGACCGGCGACCCCGGCGTCGTCCCGACGAGGCGCCGGGGTCCGGAACGCACGACGCCCCGCCGGTCGGCCGACCGGCGGGGCGTCGTGGTGCGCGTGGCCCGGGCCGGCACGCCCGTGGGCGCGGGCCCGGGCGCCGATCAGCGGCCCGGGGTGGGGACGAGGCCCGGATCGGTCGTGGTGCCCGCGCCGGCGCCACCGCCGACCGGACGCGCCTGCTCGTCGTAGTGGACGACCACCGAGCCGGCGAAGGTCTCGTCGCCGGTGGCCTTCATGCCCCCGGCGATGAGCTTCAGGCGCCCCAGGACCTGCTGGGCGTCGTCGAGGTCGTCGATCGCCCCGGCGGGCAGGCTGCCCAGGAGCGACGAGAGCGGACGGGCGTCGATGAACACCGACGGGTCGAGGCCCAGGGCGGCCTGCGCCTCCTTGTACCCGGCGTCGTCCTTCAGGCGGTCCTTGCCCGACAGGGCGTTCGTCACCGAGTCGGTGCCGACGCCGACGATGACGCGGTCGCCCTTGATCGCGGCGGCCAACGGCAGCGGCAACTGCGGCGCCTGCGCCTGGATCGCCCGGTCGGCCCCCTCGAGCTTCGCGTCGGCCGTCCGCAGGCCCACGCCCTCGGCCGCGGTCTTGATCGCGTCGAGCAGCACGCCCGCGCCGTCGGCGTCCGCCGCCTGCACGATGAGGTTGGCGCCGATCCCGACGAGGCTGTCGCCCCGCCCGCTCAGGGCGATCGACTGCGCGTTGATCAGCTGATCGACCGCGGCCGGCGGGAGGGTGATCCCGGTCTCGCGGCGCAGCATGTCGGTGACCTGCTTCGCGTCGACGTCGATCGCGTCCGCGTCGATCCCGGCGAGCAGCTCCTCACGGCTCGTGCCGGCCGCGATCCACGATCCGGCGGGCAGGTCGCCGACGAGCGCCGCGCCCTTGCCCAGGCCCTGCACGAACGACGTGCCGTCGGCGCCCTTCGCCACGCGGCCACCGGTCGTCAACCGGACCACGCCCGGCTTGGCGTCGAGCGCGAACGCGGCGGATCCGTCGACCTCGGGCAGCGAGCCCAGCGCGGAGAGCGGGCCCGACTTGGAGCCCATCGACTTGAGGCGCGACGCGCCCGGCAGGCGCGTGGAGCCCGTCAGGCCGCGGATCGTCGGTCCGTCGTCGGTGAGCTTCTCGAGGGTCGAGATGCCCTTGAGGTCCACCCAGCCGAGGCCGACCGGCTCGGCGCCCTTGAGCTGCTGCAGCGGCACCGAGAACCGCTGGTCCGCGCCGAGGTCGCCGCCCTTGTCGGCGGCGACGGCCGCGCGGACCGCCGGCTCGGTGCCGAGGAAGAACCGGTCGTCCTTGATCCAGATGGCGCCGGTGTCGTCACCGTCGTCCTCGGTCTCGACGAGGATCTGCTGGCCGTCGACGTCGACGGCCTTGGACTTCTCGGGCTTCAGCACCTCGCGGAGCGCGGCGGCGTCCTTCACCGCGCCGACGAGCGAGAACACCGGGGTGTCGTCGTCGGACCCGTCGTCCGTGGCCGACGAGCGCTGGTCCTCGGGCAGGAGGAACACGCCGAGCTTGTCCCCGATCAGCGGCAGGACGTCGCCCTCGAACGACTTGCCCTTGGCCACGAGGTTGTCGAGGTCGTCGAGGTCCATGCCGTCGCGCAGCGCCTTGCCGACGTCGGACAGCCCGAAGAACCCGGTGATCTGGTCGATCGCGGCCTTGTTGTCGCCGCTCGGGCGGATGTTGAACTCGCCGAACGCGATCGCGGACGCGGGCACGTCGCCGGCGAGGACGGACGTGACGGCGCCGCCCGCCGCGGGCGGCGCCTGGACGGTCGTCGTCTTCTCGTCGTCGCCACCGCATCCGGCGACGGCGAGCGCTCCGGCGGCCAGGGCCGCGAGCGACGACGACCGCAGGGCGGGACGGGACAGGGTGATCGATCTCATGAAGGCTCCAGCCGGTGTCGGCGATCGGTTCAGGGTCGGCATGGTACGGGCTCGCCCGGAGGCCCCGTGTCCCCCGCGCGGGTGAGGCGCGCTCCTCCCGGCCGACCGAGCGCACCGTCCCGCCCCGACCGCCGCATCCGGGGCCGCCGGCCGCGGACGCCCCGCCGCGCTCCACCGGTCGCCCCACGACGCCCCACCGGGACGCCTGACGGGGGCGATCCCGGGCCCCGGGCGGCGACGGACGGCGTCGGCGGACGAACGTCCAGGGCGAACGACCGTTCCCCGCGGCGCTGCAAGGCGTCTTGCGTCGGCGGCCGCCGGATGCGCCGAAACGTCGACGGAGCGGGGCGTTCGCGGTCCGCGGATCCACGAACGCGTGTTCGTCCGACGCGGTCGGTACGGTCGAGTGGGGCCGAGTGGAGCGATTGTCCTGCGTGGTGGGGCGTGGTGGGGTACAGTGCTCGTGCAGCCCGGGCCGGATCGGCTCCTCCCACCGCTCCGGCCCGGTCTGCACCGGTCACCTCCTCCGCCGCTCCCGTGACGGACCTCCTGCTCCAGTCGCAGTTCGAGCTCACCCTCGACGGCAAGAACCGGCTCACCATCCCGGCCCGCTTCCGTGATCCGTTCAAGGCCGGCCTGGTCCTCGTCCGGTCGTTCGACGTCCCCGCCGTCGGCATCGAGGCGCGGGACGACTACGCCGAGTTCGTGCGCGCGTCGCTCGCCGGGCGCCACCCGCTCGACGCCACCACCCGCAACATCGAGCGGTCGCTGAGCTCCGCCGCGTCGCCCGCCGACCTCGACGGTCAGGGCCGCGTGACGATCCCGGGTCGCCTCCTGGAGTTCGCGGGGATCACGGCCCGCGACGTCGTCCTCGTCGGCAGCGGTCGCCGGTTCGAGCTGTGGGATCCCGCGGGCTGGGAGCGCTACCAGCCCCAGCTGCAGGAGGCGATGGTGCAGATCAGCGGCAGCTTCGGCGACGCGGGCCTCCCGTCGCCGCCGCCCGGGACGGGGGCGTGAGCGTGGACGCGTCCGCCGGTCCGCACGTGTCCGTCCTGGCCGACGAGCTGCTCGGGCTGCTCGCGCCGTCGGCGGGCGAGACGCACGTCGACGCGACCTTCGGGGCCGGCGGCCACGCCCGGCTCGTCGCCGACCGGATCGGTCCGACCGGCACGCTCGTCGTCATCGACCGCGACCCCGTCGCGCTCGACCACGCCGCGCGGCTCCGGGACGAGGCCGTCTGCACGGTGCGGATCGTCGACGCGCCGTTCGCGGACGGGCTCGAGGCGCTGGCCGAGGAAGGACTCCGGGCCGACGGGGCGTACTTCGACCTCGGTATGTCCTCGATGCAGATCGACGAGGCGGAGCGTGGCTTCGCCTACACGCGCGACGCACCGTTGGACATGCGCATGGGCCTCGGCACCGAGCGCACCGCCGCCGACGTCGTCGCGACCTGGGGCGCCCGGGAGCTCACCGACGCGCTGCGCACGTACGGCGAGGAGCGGCACGCGTCGCGGATCGCCCGCGCGATCGTGCGCGAGCGCGAGCGCGCGCCGATCGACACCACCGGACGGCTCGTCGAGGTCGTGAGCGCCGCCGTGCCGACCCCGGCCCGGTACGCCGGAGGGCATCCCGCCAAGCGGACGTTCCAGGCGCTGCGGATCGTGGTGAACGACGAGCTGGGCCAGATCGACCGCGGGCTCCCCGCGGCCTGGCGGCTGCTGCGCGCCGGCGGGCGCCTCGCCGCCATCAGCTTCCACTCGCTCGAGGACCGGCGCGTCAAGCGGTTCCTCGCGGCGAAGGCCCGGGGCTGCGTCTGCCCGCCCGACCTGCCGGTGTGCGTCTGCGGCGCGGAGCCCGAGGGTCAGCTCCTGACGCGGCGGTCGATCGTGCCGACCGCCGACGAGCAGGAGCGCAACCCGCGGTCCCGCTCGGCGCGACTGCGCGTCGCCCGCCGGCTGGGGGACGCCACGTCGTGAGCCCGGTCACCGCCCGCACCGCCCCGCCGCCCGACTCCCCGGTCCTCGGCGGCGGACGCCCCGCGCCGGCCGAGCGGCGTGCGCCCGCCGGCCGGCCGGTCCGCGACGCAGCGTCCCCGCGCCCGGCCCGGTCGCGTCCGGTGCGGCCCGGCGAGGGCCGTCGCCCGGATCGCGCCGCGGACGCCCGCCGCCGTCCGGCCGGGCGCCCGTCGCCGCGCCCGGCCGCCGCGCCGTTGCCGGTCCGCGTGCTGCTGCTCCCGGTGCGGCTCGCGCTCGTCCCGCTCGCGTTGGCGCTGCACGTCATGCGGCGCGCCACCGGTGGACGCCCGTGGCTGCCGCTCATCCTCCTCGCCGGGTGCGGCATCATCGCCCTGCACGCCACGACGCTGCAGCTCAACCGGACGATCGCGGAGCGCGACGTCGACGTCGCCAAGCTCGAGCGGTCGACCGCGACGCTCCGGAGCGAGGTGTCGCGCCTGGGGGCGCCCGATCGCATCACGCGCGCCGCCGGCCTGCTCGGCATGGTCCCCGCCGACCCGCAGGGCGTGAGCTACCTGTCGTCCGGCGACGCCGACGCGGCCAAGGCGGCCAAGATGGTGGTGCCCCCGAACGCGACCTGGCAGCCGTCGCCCAACCCGTCGGCCCAGAACGGCGACGCGCCCGACGCCGACGGCGATGCCGCGACGGGCGCCGGGCCGGCCACGGGGACGGGCGTCACGGGGGCGTCGCCGACCGCCGGCGTCGCCGGGGCGACGGGGACCACGGGCACGACCGGGCCGGAGGGCGCCACCGGCACCACCGGTGCGACGGGCACGGACGGCGCCACCGGGACGACCGGAGCGGAGGGGACGGCCGGCGGCGAGCCGCCGGCCGGGACGGGCGCCGGCACGCCCGACGGCTGATCCTCCGACGCGGCCCGGGGCGTCCGGGCGAGGGGCGATCGTCCTTCCCGCCGGGAAGGATCGTGCGCGCGCGCGGCGAACCCGTCGCCATGGTCGTCGACCGCCGTCTGCGCGTGCTCTTCCTCATCGCGATGGTGCTCCTGAGCCTGGCCGGGATGCGGTCGGTGTGGTTCGCGATCGCCAAGGCCGACACGCTCCGCGACCGCGCGCACGGGCAGCAGACGATCCAGCGCGACGTCCTCGCGATGCGTGGCGAGATCGTCGACCGCAACGGCGTGCCGCTCGCGGTCACCGAGCCGGCCGCCGACGTGTCGGTGAGCCCGCAGCAGGTCGAGGAGCTGCGGCGGCAGAGCCCCGGGCAGGAGCCGATCGTCCTCGCGCGCCTGCTGGCCAGGACGCTCGGCGTCGACCAGGCGGAGACGCTCGAGAAGATCACGTCGCGCAAGCAGTTCGTCTACATCGCGCTGCGGGTGCCGGAGACGAAGATCCAGCGACTCCGCGACCTGGCGGCGAAGAAGGACCCGCGGACCGGACGGCGGGCCGCGAACCTCGTGCCCGTGCACCTGGAGCCCCGCAACCGCCGGATCTACCCGAACCAGGCGATGGCCGGGCAGCTGCTCGGCGGGTACGGCGACTACGACAAGGCGCTCGGGGGCCTCGAGACGTCGCTCGACGAGGTCCTGCGGGGCCGCACCGGCAAGGTGCTGCAGACCCAGGCCGGGTCGGGCAGCGCCCTGAGCCGTCGGGTCGTCGAGCCGACGGTGCCCGGCAAGGACGTCGAGCTCACCCTCGACGCCCGGATCCAGGCGAAGGCCGAGGAGGCGCTGCAGGAGCTCGGCCAGACGTACCGGCCCAAGCGGGCGACCGCGATCGTCATGCGGCCCGACGGCGAGGTCCTGAGCATGGCCAACTGGCCGCGCGTGGACCCCAACGACCCGGCCGGCTCGCCGCAGTACGCCAAGCAGAACACGGCGACGAACTTCATCTACGAGCCGGGCTCGACGTTCAAGGCGGTGGCGGTCGCCGCCGCGTTGCAGGACCGGGTCGTGACGCCGGAGACGACGTTCACCGTGCCGTACCAGATCAACGTCGCCGACCGGACGATCGCCGACAGCCACCCGCACGGCACCGAGACGATGACGCCGGGCCGGATCCTGAGCCAGTCGTCGAACGTCGGCGCGATCCAGGTCGGCCTGCGCCTGAACGAGCGCAAGGGCAAGGACGCGTTCGACAAGTGGATGCGCCGGTTCGGGTTCGGCAGCAAGACGGGGATCGGGCTGGGGGAGGAGCAGGGCCTGCTGCTGCCGGTCGACCAGTACTCGGGATCGACGATGGGCAACCTGCCGATCGGCCAGGGCCAGATGGTCACCCCGATCCAGATCGCCAGCCTCTACGCGACGATCGCCGGCCGGGGCATGCGGCACGAGCCGCGCCTCGTGCGCAAGGTCGGCGACAAGCCGGTCGCCGGGTCGGACGGCAGGCGGGTGCTGCGCCCGGCCGTGGCGAAGGAGGTCGCCGACATGCTCGCCGGGGTGTTCGAGGCCGGGGGCACCGCCTCCGCCGTCAAGGTCCCGGGCTACACGCTGGCCGGCAAGACCGGCACGTCGAACGTCGTCGATCCCGACACCGGCGAGTACGTCGAGAACCGCAACGTCGCGTCGATCGCCGGGTTCGCCCCCGCACGGGACCCGAAGGTCGTCATCGTCGTGGTCGCGGAGGAGCCCGCCGGCGGTGGCTACGGCGCCACGGTGACCGGCCCGGCGTTCGCCGACATCGCCCGGTTCGTCCTGCAGTACCAGAAGATCCCGCCGGGCTGAGGACCGATCGCACACGGTCGCGCCCGGCCCGCGTGGCGGTCGGGCGACGGCGACGATCGGACGCCCCGACGGGGTCGGCCCGCCCGATGGACGACCCCCCGGTCCTCTAGGCTCCCCACCGCCATGAGGCTCGGGGACCTGTTCGACCGCGCTCCCGCCGCGGCGGCCGACGTGCCCGTCGCCGCCCTGGCCTACGACGACCGTCGGGTGACGCCCGGGACGGTCTACTTCTGCGTGCGGGGGCTCCGCCACGACGGCCACGCGTTCGCGGCGAGCGCCGTCGAGCGGGGGGCCGTCGCGCTCGTCGTCGACCACGACCTGGACCTCGACGTGCCGCAGGTGCGCGTGGACGACGTGCGCGCCGCGATGGCGCCGGCCGCGGCCGCGCTCGCGGGCGATCCGACCGCCCGGCTGCGGACGGTCGGGGTGACGGGTACCAACGGCAAGACGACGACGGCGTTCGTGCTCCGGGGGCTGCTGGAGGCCGCCGGTCACCGCACCGGCCTGCTGGGGACCGTGACCCAGATCGTCGCGGGCGAGGCCCGAGACGCCGGACGCACGACCCCGGAGGCCGTCGACCTGCAGCCGGCGTTCGCGGCGATGCTCGACGGCGGCGACGACGGCTGCGTCATGGAGGTCTCGTCGCACGCGCTCGCCCTCGGCCGCGCCGACGCGATCCACTGGGCGGCCGCGATCTTCACGAACCTCACCCGCGACCACCTGGACTTCCATCCCGACATGGAGGACTACTTCCGCGCCAAGGCCCGGCTCCTCGACGCGGCGCGCGACGTGCCGCGGATCGTCGACGTCGACGATTCGTACGGGGCCCGGCTCGCGCGGGAGCACCCCGACGCGCTGACCGTCGCGCTCGACTCCCCCGACGCCCGGTTCCGGGCGGTGGACGTGCGCACCGGCCTGCACGGCAGCACGTTCGTCGTCGACGGGCGGACGCTCGGCACGCCGCTGACCGGGCGCTACAACGTCCGCAACGCCCTGCAGGCGTACGTCTGCGCGGTCGCGCTCGGCGTCGGCGAGGCCGACGCCGCGGCGGCGTTGGCGCAGGTCGGTCGGGTGCCGGGCCGGCTGGAGCCGGTGGCGGCCGGGCAGCCGTTCGCGGTGCTCGTCGACTACGCGCACACCCCCGACTCGCTGCGCAACGTCGTCGCCGCCGCCCGTGGCGTGGCCGCCGCGCAGGATCCGCCCGGCCGCGTCCTGCTGCTGTTCGGCTGCGGGGGCGACCGCGATCGTGGCAAGCGCCCGCGGATGGGCGAGATCGCCGCCCGGGACGCCGACGTCGCCGTGCTGACGTCCGACAACCCGCGGAGCGAGCCGCCGGAGGCGATCCTCGACGAGGTCGAGGCCGGCATGGTCGGCGCCGTCGCCGACGTCGAGCGGATCGCCGACCGCGCCGACGCGATCGACCGGATCATCGCCCTGGCCCGGCCGGGGGACGTCGTCGTCCTCGCCGGCAAGGGCCACGAGCAGGGGCAGATCGTCGGCGACCGCACGATCCCCTTCGACGACGTCGACGAGGCCCGCCGGGCGCTCGCCGCCGCGGGCTGGGAGGCCACCGGTGCTTGACCGCGACGCCCACTGGATCGCCGACGCCGCCGGGGCGACGCTCCATCGTCCCGCGCGCGACGGGGCGGCCGGACCCGCCACCGTGAGCACCGACAGCCGCGACGCCGGGGCGTCCGGTGCGCTGTTCGTCGGCATCCCGGGAGCCCGGGTCGACGGCGGGAGCTTCGCCCGACAGGTCCTCGACGCCGGGGCGTGGGGCGTCCTGGTGCGGCCCGAGCACGCCGAGGACCTCGACGGCGCCGACGGAGCGGTGCTGCTGCACCCCGACCCGGTCGCCGCCCTCGGCACGCTCGCCCGCGCATGGCGCCGCGAGCTCGCGGCGACCGTCGTCGGCGTCACCGGGTCGGTCGGCAAGACGTCGACGAAGGACCTGCTCGCCGCGATCGTCGGCCGCGAGCGGCGCACGGTGGCCACCGTCGGCAACCTCAACACCGAGGTCGGCCTGCCGCTGACCGTCCTGCGCGCCCCGCGCGGCACCGAGGTCCTGGTGCTCGAGATGGCGATGCGCGGCGCGGGCCAGATCGCCGAGCTCGCCCGGATCGCCGAGCCCGACGTCGGCGTGATCACGAACGTCGCGCCCGTCCACGTCGAGTTGCTCGGGTCGATCGCCGCGATCGCCGACGCGAAGGCCGAGCTGCTCCACGGGATCGTGCCCGGGGGCGTCGCGGTCATCCCGGCCGCCGAGCGGCTGCTCGACGCGCACCGCCCCGGCGGCGTGCGGATCGTGACGTTCGGCCCCGGGGGCGACGTCGAGCGCGCGCCCGGCGACCTCGCGATCGAGGGCGACGTGCCGCCGACCGTCCTGCGCAACCTGCCGGCGGCCGTCGCCGCCGCCCGCGCGGTGGGCGTCGATCCGACCGGGACGGTGCGGCCCGCGATCTCGGCGCTGCGCGGCGAGCGCCTGACCCTCGCCGACGACGTCGTCGTGGTCGTCGACTGCTACAACGCCAACCCGATGTCCGTGACCGCCGCGCTCGACGACCTGGCCCTCGCCGGCGGCGAGCGGCGGGTCGCGGTCCTGGGCGACATGCTCGAGCTCGGTCCGGACGCCCGGCGGCACCACGCCGAGATCGGCGCCCACGCGCGCGCCGCCGGGGTCGAGGTGCTCGTCGCCGTCGGCGAGCTGTGCCGGCACGCCGGTCCGGGCTTCGGCGGGCGCGTGCACTGGGTCCCCGACGCGGAGGCGGCGGCCCGGCTCGTCCCGACGCTGCTGGAGCCCGGCGACCGCGTGCTGCTCAAGGCGTCGCGCGGGATCGGCCTGGAGCGGGTCGCCGAGGCGCTCCGCGAGCGGGGCCACGACCGATGACGGAGATCCTCGTCGGCGGGGCGTCGGCGATGCTCCTCTGCATCTTCCTCGCCCCGACCTTCATCCAGTGGCTGCGGGAGAAGTCGTTCGGCCAGTACATCCGCGAGGAGGGGCCGGCCGGCCACCAGAAGAAGGCCGGCACGCCCACGATGGGCGGGCTCATCATCTTCGTGGCGATTTCGATCCCGTTCCTCATCCTGGCCGAGTACGACTGGCGCGCGGTCGGGGTCTTCGCCACCGGAGCGGGCCTGGCGCTCGTCGGGTTCGCCGACGACGCGACGAAGGTCTTCCGCAAGCGCTCGCTGGGCTTGAGCGGCAAGGCGAAGCTCGCGTCGATGGTCGCCGTGTCCCTGCTGCTGTGGTGGATCGCCACCGAGCAGGCGGGCCTCGATCCGACGGTGCGCCTGCGGACCCTCGACGTCACGGTCGACATCGGGGTGCTCTATCCGCTCTGGATCTACCTCGTCGTCGCGTTCGTGAGCAACGCCGTGAACCTCACCGACGGGCTCGACGGCCTGGCCGCGGGAGTGTCGGCCATCGTCCTCACCGCGTACATCGGGATCACGTACATGGCGTTCGGGGCCGGGGACATGATGCTCCTCGCCGCCTGCGCGACCGGCGGCTGCGTCGGGTTCCTCTGGTACAACGCCCACCCCGCGACGGTGTTCATGGGCGACACCGGGTCGCTGGGCCTCGGTGGGCTCGTCGCCGGCCTCGCGATCGTCACGAAGACCGAGGAGCTCCTGCTCATCATCGGCGGCGTCTTCATCATCGAGGCGCTGTCGGTGATCGTCCAGGTCCTGTCGTTCAAGACGACGCGCAAGCGGGTGTTCCTCATGGCGCCGCTCCACCACCACTTCGAGATGAAGGCGTGGTCGGAGACGAAGATCATCCTGCGGTTCTGGATCGTCGCGATCGCCTGCACCGCGATCGGGTTCGTCATCTACCTGCAGAGCATCAAGGTCTGAACCGGCGACGCGGCCGTCGCCGGCGCTCCACGGACCCACGCCCGCCCGCACGACGCCTCGCGCCGGGCAGGAGGCGGCGCGTGGCCGTCGAACACGGGTCCGATGCCGCCCGTCCGATCCGCCGAACCGCATCGCGCGTTCGACCACCTGCTCGGCATCGTGCTGATGCTCGTCGTCCTCGGGGCGATCGCGGTGTACAGCGCGTCGAGCTCGGAGCAGATCATCCAGGGCGGGGGTGGGGACGGCGCGGGATTCCTCGTCCGGTACGCGATCTTCGGCGTGCTCGGGTTCGGGTTGCTGTGGGTCGCCACCCGGTTCGGCGTCCGCAGCCTGCGCACCCTGACGTTGCCGCTGCTCGTCGTCGCCGTGGTGCTGTGCCTCGCGGTGCTCGCGCCCGGGATCGGACGCGAGGTCAACGGCGCGAAGCGCTGGATCGGCAACGGCGCGATCGGGTTCCAGCCGTCCGAGCTCGCGAAGTTCGCGGTCGTCGCGTTCCTCGCGCTGGCGCTGTCGCGGCGTCGCACGCCGATGCGCACGCTGCGCGACGTCCGCTGGGAGCTCTTCGTCGTCGGCCTGTTCGTCGCCGTCGTCGGCGGGCTGCAGAGCGACCTGGGCACCGCGATGGTCATCGGCGTGGCGGCCGCCTGCGTGCTCGTCGTCGGCGGGATGCCGCTGCGGTTCTTCGCCCCGATCGGCGCGGTCGCCGGCGCCGGCGTCCTCCTGATGGTCCTCGCGGCCCCGTACCGGGTGGCCCGCCTGACGTCGTTCCTGTCGCCGTGGTCGGACGCGGCCGGCAACGGCTACCAGGCGATCCAGGGCCAGCTCGCCATCGGGTCCGGCGGGTTCTTCGGCAACGGCCTCGGCAGCTCGGTGCAGAAGGCGGAGTGGCTGCCCGAGGCCCACACGGACTTCATCCTCGCCGTCATCGGGGAGGAGCTCGGCGCGATCGGCGTCCTCGGCCTGCTGGCCCTGTACGCCATGCTCGCGCACACCGGCCTGCGGATCGCGGACCGCGCGCCCGACCCGTACCAGCGCCTGCTCGCCACCGGCATCGTCGGGATCATCACCTGCCAGGCGATCCTCAACATCTGGGTCGTCCTGGGGATCTTCCCGCTCACCGGCGTGCCGCTGCCGTTCATCTCGTACGGGTCGACGAACCTCGTCATGCTCCTGGGCGGGATCGGCCTGCTGCTGAACATCGCCCGCGGCACCGCTCCCGCGTCCGCCCCGGCGCCGCTGGTCGACGGGGACGGACCGCCGCGTGGACGTGCGCCGCGGCCCCGTCGCGAGCCCTCCCGCCCGCGTCGCGCCCCGGTCGGCCGCCCGGTGCTGCGGCCGGTCCCCGATCCCGTCCCGACGCTCGCGAGCGCCCGCGCCGCGGACCGTCGGGTCGGTGCGCAAGGATCCGCCGGTGACTCGACGGAGCTTCGTGATCGCCGCGGGTGGGACGGCCGGGCACGTGGTGCCCGCGCTGGCGGTCGCCGACGCGCTGCGGGCTGACGGCCACGCCGTCGCGTTCATCGGCGGCGACCGCGAGGAGGCCCGGCTGGTGCCCGAGGCCGGGTACGAGCTGCACCGCCTGCGCGCCCAGGGCCTGAGCCGCACCAACCCGCTCAAGGCGGCGCGCGCCGCCGGGATGGCCGGGCGCGCGGTCTGCCGGGCCCGCCGGCTCCTGCGCGACCTCGCGCCGGACGCCGTCATGGGGGGCGGGGGCTACGTCGCCGGGGTCGTCGGCGCCGCGGCCGCGGGCCGACGGATCCCGCTCGTCCTCACGGAGGCCGACAGCCACCTGGGCGTGTCGAACCGGCTCCTGCACCGCCGGGCCGCCCGGGTCTGCCTGGGGTTCCCGATCGAGGGGCGGACCGAGCCGACGTTCCGCGTCACCGGTCGACCGGTGCCGCCCCCGGACCGCGACCGGACGGCCGCCCGGGCCGCGTTCGGGTTGCCGGACGGCGCGCCGACCGTCCTCGTGTTCGGCGGGTCGCTCGGTGCGCGCTCCGTCAACGAGGCCGCGGTCGACGGCCTGGCGGACCTCGCCGTGGACGGCCGCGCCGTGGCCGTGCTCCACGCGACCGGCCGCCGCGACCACGCCGACCTGGTGGCCCGATACCCCGAGCGGGCCGCGTCGGCGCCGGGGCCCGACCATCCCGGCGACGCCCCCGGCCCGTACCGGCTCTACGACTACCTGGCCCCGCTCAGCCGGGCGCTGGCCGCGTGCGACCTCGTCGTCGCGCGGTCCGGCGGATCGATCGCCGAGGTCACCGCCCACGGCCGGCCGGCGGTGCTCGTCCCCTATCCGCACGCGGCGGCCGACCACCAGACCGCCAACGCCCGCTGGATGGAGCGCGAGGGCGCCGCGATCGTCATCCCCGACGACGCGCTCGACGCGGGCGGGCTGCGCGACGCCGTGGTCGGCCTGCTCGGGGACCGGGAGCGCCTGGACGCGATGGCCGCCGCGTCGGCCCGGCTCGCCCGCCCCGACGCCGCGCGGGCCATCGCCGACGAGGTCGTCGCGGCCGCCCGCTGACGCCCCCGCGAACGGCGCGGCGCGATCGCGTACGACGTACCCTCGCGGGTCATGTCGGACCACCACCGGTCGTCCAGGATCCTGCCGTGGCTCGTCGTGGCCGCCACGGTCGGCCCGGCGACGCCCGCGGCGGCGAGCTGGTCGGTGTCGGCGCGGTGGATCGCCCCCGCCGGCCACGGGGCGTCGGACCCGGCGGCGTCGGGCAACCGGGTGTGGCAGTTCCGGCCGCCGGGAGGCGACGGCGTCGCAGAGCTCCGGTCCGTGCGCCTGTCCGACGGACGCGGTCGCCTGGCCCGATCGTTCCGGGTCCTGCCGACGACGCCCGGGGCACGGCCCGCGTTCCCGTCCACCGGCGTCGCGCCGCAGCTGCTCGTCGCCGACGCGACCGCCTTCGTCAGCGGTCGGTGGTGCGCCGACCGGCATGACGAAGGCGACGGCGACGCGGCGTGCGGTAGGCAGGACGCGTACATGGCGCAGGTGTCGTTGCACACCGGGATGGTCGAGCGCCTGCTCCGCAAGCGCGCCCCGCGCCACCTCGTCGGCGGCGACCGCGTCACCTGGGTGCGGCCCGTCGAGGACGGGGCGGCGCCCACCGGCCGACGGGCGCTGCGCGACGCCCGCACCGACCGGGTCGTCCTACGCCTGCCCGCGAGCGCCCGCGACGTGCAGGGCGCCGGGCGCTTCGTGGCGTGGAAGGAGCTCGCGCCCGGCCACGACGCGGGCGACCGCGACGCGGCGGGGGCGTGGCGGACGCTCCGCGTCGTCGACCGCCTCACCGGGCGCACCCGCTGGACGCTCGCCCGACGGACGCTGGCGCGCCGGATCGGCGCGGCCGGCGTGCGGCCCGACCTTCTGCGGCTCGCCCCCGACGGATCGGTCGGTGTCGGGGCCGCCGTCCGCGGGGAACGCGCGTTCCACCCCGTCGTCGTCGACTCGCGGGGCCGCGTCCGACGGGTGACGCGACGGCCGTTGGTCGGTGCGTCGTCGTTCGCCACGGAGATGCGCGACGGGCGGGTGCTGCTCGTCGTCGGGGAGGAGGACGGGACGACGTCGTGCGGCGGGCCCGCCGGATGGCTCACCGAGCCCGGGGGGCGGCGCGGCGCGCGGCTCGACGGACGGCTCCCCGGACGCGCCGGATACGCGGCGACGACCGGGCCCCGGTACCTCTCCGACGCACGGACCGCCTGGTGGGAGGCCCGGGACGCGACGGGGCGGCTCGACCGGACGAGGCTCCGCGTCGGCCGCGAGGTTCCGCGACTGACGCTCCGGTCGGCGGAGCGCCCGCGGTGCGCCCCGGCGGTCGACGACGGCGCCACGGACGGACCGACGTCGTCGCGGTGACGTACGCTGCCCGACCGTGAGCGTCCCTTCTCCCGCGCCCGGCTCCGCGACCCCGTGGGAGGGGCGACGACTGCACGTCCTCGGGATCGCCGGTGCGGGCATGAGCGGCCTCGCGGTCCTCGCCGCCGGCCTGGGGGCCACGGTCACCGGGTCGGACCGGGCGGAGAGCCGCTACCTCCCGGCGGTCCGCGCCGCCGGGATCGACGTCCGGATCGGGGACGACCCGGCCGACGTCCCGTCGGGCGACGACGTCGTGGTCGTCAGCTCGACCGCGATCCCCCCGGACCACCCGCAGCGCGTCGAGGCGCGGCGGCGCGGCCTGCCCGACCTGTCGCGCCACGGCCTGCTCGGCGAGGTCTGCGCGGCCCACCGGGTGATCGCCGTCGCCGGCGCGCACGGCAAGACGACGACGTCCGCGATGGTCGTGCACGCGCTCCGCGGCGCGGGGGAGGACCCGTCGTACCTCGTCGGGGGCATCCTCCACGCCACCGGCACGAACGTCCACGTCGGCACGTCCGGGTGGCTCGTCGTCGAGGCCGACGAGTCGGACCGGAGCTTCCTCGAGACCCGGCCCGAGATCGCGATCGTCACGAACGTCGAGCTCGACCACCACGGGGCGTACGGGTCGCTCGCCGAGCTGCGCCGCACGTTCGCGACGTTCCTCGACGGGGCGGGGCGCGCGGTGGCGTGGGACGTCCGCGACCTCGACGACCTGCTGCCCGCCGGTGGCGCGGTCCGCTACTCCGGCACGACGATCGAGGAGCGGCCCGACGGACAGCGGCTGCGGTGGCGTTGTCGGAGCGATCCGGGGACCCCGGGACGCGCGGTCGCGGCCGGCGACGCCGGCGACGGCGGTCCGTCGGACCGGGGGCCCGACGACGGGGGGACCGACGTCGTCCTTCCCCAGCCCGGCGCTCACAACGCCGCCAACGCGGCGGGCGCGCTCACCGCGGCCGTCCTGGCGGGCGCCGACCCCGACGCCGCGGTCGCGGCGATGGCGGACTTCCCCGGGACCGGACGGCGGTTCGACGTCGCGGGCGTCGGCCCGCACGGCGTGACGGTCGTCGACGACTACGCGCACCACCCGACCGAGGTCGCCGCGACGTTGCGCGCCGCGCGGACGCGGCGCCCCGGGCGGGTGGTGGCCGTGTTCCAGCCCCACCTGTACTCGCGGACGAGGCTGCTCGCCGGCGCGTTCGGGCGGGCGTTGGCGCTGGCCGACGTCGTGTGCGTGCTCGACGTCTACCCGGCCCGCGAGCGGGCCGAGGACTTCCCCGGGACCACCGGCCTGACGATCGTCGAGGCGGTCGCGGACGCCGCGCCCGGCCGGCGGGTCCTGTGGATCCCGACGATCGAGCGCGCGCTCGAGCGCCTGCCGTCGGTCCTGCGTCGCGGCGACCTGTGCGTCTGCATGGGGGCGGGGGACGTCGACGCCGTCGCCCGCGGGCTCGTCGCGGCGGGCTGACCCGGGCCGGGCCGCCCGGATCCACGCGTGGCGGATCCCGCCCGCCACGCGACCACCATCCGCCACGCGCCCGCCGGCGGTCGGGCGCGTCGCGGACGGCGACGCCCTCCACCGGCGCAGGACGGCCGGGCGTCGTGGGCGGTCGCTTGCGTGGGCGAGGACGACGCGGACCGGCGACGAACCGGTCGGCATGTCGCCGATCGCCGGGTTCGTCACGCGCCTGCAGGACCACCGAGGAGCGCGGCCGCTCCCCGGCGCGGCGCTCCGGGGCCTGGGCGATGCGCTGCGCCGGCCCGGGCCCGGCGGGCCGCGTCGCCCGGGCGCCGGTCCGGGGCCGTCCCGGGTGCCCGATCGACGGCGGATCGCCTGGACCGTCGCCCTCGTCGTCGTCGGCCTCGTCGCCGCGACGTACCTCGTGCTGCGGCTCACGGGCCTGAGCGCGGTGCAGCACGTCACGGTCGTCGGACTGCAGGGCCCCAACGCGCCCGAGCTGCGCGCCGCGATCGAGCGGGCGTCGGTCGGGCAGAGCACGCTCGGGTTCGACGACGGGGGCATCCGGCGGATCACGGACGACGTGCCGAGCATCACGGGCGTCGACGTGTCGCCCCGGTTCCCGCACGGGCTCCAGGTCGAGGTGACCCAGCGGATCGCGGTCGGGGCGATGGACCGCGGGGGGGCGCGCGTCGCGATCGCGGCAGACGGCGCCCTCATCGCCGACTGGCCCACCGACGGCCTGCCGCTCGTCGTCGGCGCCCGCGCGAGCGGGGACCGCGTCGACGCGGCGACGCTCCGGCGTCCGGTGGCCGTCCTGGCCGGCGCCCCCGAGGAGCTCCTGCCCCGGATCGACCGGGTCGAGCGCGGCACCGTGGTCCGGATGAAGGACGGCCCGACGATCTACTTCCGCGACGCGTCGCGGCTGACGGCGAAGTGGATCGCCGCGGTCGCGGTGCTCGCCGACGAGGCGACCGGGGGCGCGACCTGGATCGACCTCCGCGTGCCCGAGCAGCCCCTGGCCGGCCGAGGCACGCCGCCGAGCCTGCCCAAGCCGACGGCCAGGGCCTCGGAGCCCGACGACGGCGCGCGCACCGCCACGGCCGGGAGCGGCGCGCAGGGAGCGACCCCGTCGGCGGGCCGGGCCACGACGCCGACGCCACGGGCCACGACGCCGTCCCCGGACGCCACGACCGGCGCCTCCGCCCCGACCGCGACGGACGGCGCGACAGGCGCGGGCGCCGGGGCGGCCACCGCCCCGACGACCACGACGTCGACGCCCGCGCCGGCGCCGACGACCGGCGCCACGAGCGGCGGCGCCGCCGCCCCGGAGACCGCCGCGGGCGCGGCGGCCACGCCCACGGATGCGGGCGCCACGGCCACGACCGGCGGCGAGAGCGGCGGGGCCGTCCCGTCCGGCGGCGGACGCACGCCCTGACCCACACCCTCTACCCGAGCATGAGCCTCACCGGGTTGAGGCTTGCCCGCACGTCGAGGGCCGGTGGTGCAACTCCCGTTGCGGGGCTACACTCCGGGTTGACAGTTCTTGCTGGACACCCCTAGCTTGGCTGGCCCTGGGTGCCCCGTGCGGGACTCCACCTGACGTTCTGCACATCACGCGTACCCCGAGGAACCGGAGACACAAGACATGGACGCCACCGGCAGCTACCTCGCCGTCATCAAGGTCGTCGGCGTCGGCGGCGGCGGCACCAACGCGGTGAACCGCATGATCGACGCGGGCCTCCGCGGCGTGGAGTTCGTCGCCTGCAACACCGACGCCCAGGCGCTGCAGATGTGCGACGCCGACATCAAGATCAACATCGGCACCGAGGTCACCCGTGGCCTGGGAGCCGGGGCGAACCCCGACGTCGGCCACGCCGCCGCGTCGGAGTCCCGCGACGAGATCCGCGAGGCGCTCAAGGGCGCCGACATGGTCTTCGTCACCGCCGGCGAGGGTGGTGGCACCGGCACCGGTGCGGCCCCCGTCATCGCGGAGATCGCCAAGGGCGAGATCGGCGCGCTGACCGTCGGCGTCGTCACGCGGCCGTTCTCGTTCGAGGGCAGCCAGCGGATGCGCCAGGCGCAGGACGGCATCAACCGCCTGCGCGAGGTCGTCGACACGCTCGTCGTCATCCCCAACGACCGCCTGCTCGGCCTCGTCGAGAAGCGCACGTCGATCCTCGAGGCGTTCCGGTCGGCGGACAACATCCTCCGCCAGGGCGTCCAGGGCATCACCGACCTCATCACGATCCCGGGCCTCATCAACCTGGACTTCGCGGACGTCCGCACGATCATGGCCGACGCCGGCACCGCCCTCATGGGCATCGGCCAGGCCGGCGGCGAGACCCGCGCCGGCGACGCGGCGAAGACCGCGATCGCCAGCCCGCTGCTCGAGGACAGCGTCGAGGGCGCCACCGGCATCCTGCTGAACATCACCGGCGGTCGTGAGCTCGGGCTCTTCGAGGTCAACGAGGCCGCCGAGATCGTCCAGGGCGCCGCCGACGGCGACGCCAACATCATCTTCGGCGCGGTGATCGACGAGGACATGGGCGACGAGGTCCGCGTCACCGTCATCGCCACCGGGTTCGACAAGACCCGTGGCAGTCGGCCCGCCGCCCAGCCAGGGGCCACCCGGCAGGTCCGCCCGGCCCCGCCCGAGCGACCGCGGCGTGACAGCGACCGCGTCCCGCGCGCCGAGCGCCAGCGCTCGTCGCTCGAGATCGGCGACGACGAGATCGACATCCCGGCGTTCCTGCGCTGAGCGCGCACGCGTCGCACCGACGGCCGGGGACCCACCCCGGCCGTCTGTCGTTCCGGGACCGGGACGTCCCGTCGGGCGACGCCGCCGGGCGTCGCGCCGGGCGTCGGGAACGTCGCATCGCGAAGCGACCGGAGCGCGGGTCCGGCACGGCGGGCCCGCGATAGGGTCCGGCCGGTGAGCGCCGATCTGCTGCGTACGCCCCTCCACGACCGCCACGTCGCGGCCGGAGCCAAGCTCGTGCCGTTCGCCGGCTGGGAGATGCCCGTCGAGTACGCGGGCGTGAAGGACGAGCACCTCGCCGTCCGCTCCGGCGTCGGGATCTTCGACGTGTCGCACATGGGCCAGATCCGCACGCACGGCCCCGACGCGACGACCCTGCTGCAGCGCCTGCTCAGCAACGACGTGACGCGGATCCCGCTCCACGGCGCGCAGTACGCGATGCTCTGCCGCGAGGACGGCGGCGTCCTCGACGACGTCTTCACCTACCACCTCGCCGAGCAGACCTACCTCACGGTCACGAACGCGGCGAACCACGCCAAGGACGTCGCCTGGTTCCGTCGGCACGCCGAGGGGCTCGACGTGCACGTCGACGACATCATCGACCACTACGCCATGGTCGCCGTACAGGGACCCGGCGCCCGCGACCTCGTGACCCGCGTGGCCGGCCACGAGCTCCCCGGGCGGATGCGGATCGCGCGGGTCCACATCGGCGAGGGGACCGGCCCGGACGCCGTCGACGCGATGGTGGCGGGCACCGGGTACACGGGGGAGGACGGCGTCGAGCTGCTGCTGCCGCCCGAGGTCGCGGGCGCCGTCTGGGACGACCTCGTCGCCGGCGGCGCGGTCCCGGTCGGCCTCGGCGCGCGGGACACGCTGCGGCTGGAGGCGTGCTTCCACCTGTACGGCAACGACCTGTCGGAGGACCGGGACCCGATCGGGGCGGGACTGGGCTGGGCGTGCAAGGAGGACACGGGCTTCATCGGCGCCGACGCGATCGCCGCGGCGCGCGAGACGCTCGCGGCGGACGGTGGCACCGGCCCGGACCGGACGCGGCTCGTGCCGTTCCGGTTCGTCGGCAGGGGCATCCCGCGCCCGGGCAACCCCGTCGTGGGTGGCGGCATCGTCACGAGCGGCACGTACTCGCCGTCGCTCGGGATCGGGATCGGGATGGCGTACGTCCCGGGCGACAAGGCCGAGCCCGGCACGCCGCTGCAGATCGACGTGCGCGGCCGGGTCCGCGACGCCGAGGTCGCCGAGCGGCCGCTCTACCCCGCCGCCTGAGCGGCCCCGACCGCCCGATCCGGTCGCCACCGGGTCGGGCCGTCGCCGATCCGGTCCGGTGGCGGCCGGACCGCGGCGTTGAACGTCACGTCCGGACATGCTGTCGGGTAGGGTGCCGCCATGACGGACCCCACTCCTCTCGACACGGTCAAGCGCTCGCTGCGGTTCTGGGCCGCCGTGCGGATCGGCTACGGCGTCGTCGCGATCGCGGCGCCGCGGCTCATGTTCAAGCTGCTGCGCGCCGAGCCGCACCCCGACTCCCGCGGCTTCAACGCCTTCCTCGGCAGCCGCGACATCGTCGTCGGGATCGCGTCGCTCCGCGCGTCCGACCGTCGCGAGGTCCTCGACGCCGCCAAGGTCAACCACGCCAACGAGATGATCGACTCGATCGTCCTGGCGCAGGAGCTGCGGGCGGGCCGTCGGGCCGACCTCTTCACGATCGTCGGGATCGCCTTCAACGCGCTCGGGCACGCGACCTGGATCCGCGCCCGCAGGCTGCTCGGCTGAGCGCGGCCGGGACGGCGCCCGGTCGGCCACCGCCGGGGCGCTCGCCCGCCCCGGCCGGAGACCGACCGGACGGCGCGCGATCCCGGCCGGGGGGCCGGGCTCCGGGCGTCTCGATACCCTCGTTCGGCCCCAACGACGGACCTGGAGACGGACATGGCCGAGGCCTCCTACCCCGAGGACCTGCAGTACCACAGCGCCCACGACTGGGCTCGGATCGACGGCGACACCGCCGTCTTCGGCATCACCTGGTACGCCCAGAACGCCCTCGGAGAGGTCGTGTTCTTCGACCCGCCGGAGGTGGGCTCGACGGTGACCAAGGACGAGTCCTACGCCGAGCTCGAGTCGGTGAAGGCGGTGTCCGACGTCATCGCCCCGCTGTCGGGCGAGGTCCTCGAGGTCAACGCCGCGCTGACCGACGACGGCGACGGGCCCGAGGCCGTCAACGACGACCCGTACGGCGACGGCTGGCTCGTCAAGGTCCGGTTGAGCGACCCGTCCGAGGTCGACGCGCTCCTCGACCGCGACGCGTACGTCGCGAGCCTCGAAGACTGACCGTGACGCGCTACACGACCGCCACCGACGCCGACCGCGAGGCGATGCTCGCCGCGGTCGGGGTCGGATCGATCCGCGACCTGCTCGCCGAGCAGATCCCGGCCGCGCTCCTGCGCGACGAGCCGCTCGACCTGCCCGAGGGGCTGTCGGAGCAGGAGGCGTACGTCCACCTGCGCGACCTGGCGTCGGCGAACGTGTCGGCGGAGGACGAAGTGACGTTCCTCGGCGCGGGGATGTACGACCACTACGTCCCGGCGCTCGTCGACATGTTGCTCGGGCGGTCGGAGTTCCTCACGCCCTACACGCCCTACCAGCCCGAGGTGTCGCAGGGCGGGCTGCAGGTGATGTTCGAGTACCAGACCGCGATCAGCGAGCTCACCGCGCTGCCGGTGTCGAACGCGTCGGTCTACGAGGGCCCCAGCGCCGTCGGCGCGGCGGCCTACCTCGCCAAGCTCCACAACGGGCGCGAGCGGATCGTCGTGTCAGCGGGGCTCCACCCGCACACGCTCCAGACCCTGCGGACGCTCGCCGTCGGCTACGGCAGCGAGATCGTCGAGGTCCCGCTGCGCGACGGGGCGACCGACCCCGACGCGTGGGCCGCCGCGATCGACGAGCGGACCTCTGCGGTCATCGTCCAGCAGCCGAACTTCCTCGGCGCGGTCGAGGACGTCGCCCCGCTCGCCGCCGCCGCCAAGGAGCGCGCCGGCGACAAGGTCGTCGTCGTCGGCGCCTACGACCCGATCCCGCTCGGGATCATCGCCCCGCCCGGCGACGTCGGGGTCGACGTCGCCGTCGGCGAGGGGCAGACGCTCGGCAACCGCCTGGACTTCGGCGGGCCGTCGTTCGGGTTCTTCGCCGCCCGCGACGCGTTCATCCGCCGCATGCCCGGACGGATCGCGGGCGAGACCCGCGACGTCGACGGCCGGCGCGGTTGGGTCCTGACGCTGCAGACCCGCGAGCAGCACATCCGTCGCGAGAAGGCGACGTCGAACATCTGCACGTCCCAGGCGCTCAACGCGCTGGCCGGCGTCGCCTACCTGGGCTGGCTCGGCCGCGACGGGCTGCCGGAGCTCGCCGAGCTCCTCGTCCAGCGCACCCAGTACGCGCTGCGGACGCTCACCGCGATCGACGGGGTCGAGCTCCTCCACGACCGGCCGGTCGTGCGCGAGTTCGCGCTGCGCCTGCCCGGGGTCGACGTCCCGGCGCTCGTGGAGTACGTCCAGGACCGTGGGACGAACCCGGGGCTGCCGCTCGTCCGCACCCATCCCGACGAGCACGCGGACGGGCTGCTGGTGGCGATCACCGAGCAGCGCACGAAGGAGCAGATCGATCGGCTCGCCGAGCTCGTCGCCGAGGGGCTGCAGGCCCAGCGGACGACCACCGGCGGGGACGACGCCGACCGGAAGGCCGGAGCATGAGCGCGACCGTGGACACCGCGATCGACGGCGGGGCCCTGATCCCGGCCGCCGGGGGCGCCGACCCGCGTCCGCTCGCCGCGCCGACGACGTCGGTCAACCCGATCCAGCGCGATCACGCGACGACGATCTTCGAGAAGAGCGTCGAGGGCCGGCGCGCGTTCGTCGCCCCGCCGTCGGGCGTGCCCGAGGTCGACCTGGACGACGCGATCCCGGCCGGGCTGCGACGCGGGACCCCGGCGCGGCTGCCGCAGGTGACCGAGGGCGAGCTCGTCCGCCACTACGTGCGGATCTCGCGGCGCAACTTCGACCTCGACACCGGCTTCTACCCGCTCGGGTCGTGCACGATGAAGCACAACCCGCGGCTGCACGAGCGGGTCACCGCGCTGCCCGGGCACGCCCGTCTGCACCCGTTCCAGGCCCCCGAGCGCGCCCAGGGCGCGCTGGAGCTCATGTGGGGCATGGAGCGGCAGCTCTCCGAGGTGTCGGGCCTGCCGCACGTCTGCCTGCAGCCCTCGGCCGGATCGCACGGCGAGCTCGCCGGCGTGCTGCTGGCCCGCGCCTACCACGAGTCCCGCGGCGAGACGCGGACGAAGGTCCTCACCCCCGACACCGCCCACGGGACGAACCCGGCGACGGTGACGATGGCGGGGCTGGAGGTCGTGAAGGTCGCGACGAACGCCGACGGCGGCGTCGACCTGGACGATCTGCGCGCGAAGGCCGACGACGACACGGCCCTCCTCATGCTCACGAACCCCAACACCCTGGGGATCTTCGACCCGAACATCGAGGAGATCACGGCGATCGTCCACGGCGTCGGCGGCGTCCTGTACTACGACGGCGCGAACCTCAACGCCATCATGGGCATCACCCGCCCGGGCGACATGGGGTTCGACATCGTGCACTTCAACCTCCACAAGTCGTTCACCCAGCCGCACGGTGGTGGCGGTCCCGGATCGGGTCCGATCGCGGTGTCCGACCGGATCGCGCCGTTCCTGCCGCTGCCGGTGATCCGCCGGTTGAACGGCGGATCCGCCACCGACACCGGTGATCCGACGCGCAACCGGCCGCCGGTGCGGTTCGCGCTCGTCGAGGACGCGGACGCGCTGCCGGACGGCGCGCCGGGCTCGAGGTCGATCGGCAAGCTCCGCGGGTTCCAGGGCAACTACGGCTGCTTCGTGCGGTCGTACTCCTACATCACCTCGCTCGGCGCGTCCGGGCTGCGCGACGCGTCGGAGATCGCGGTGCTCAACGCCAACTACCTGTTGGCGAAGCTCCACGAGCTGGGGGTGAGCGAGCACCTGCCGCTGGCGTTCGGCACCCGGTGCATGCACGAGTTCGTCCTGTCGGGCGGTCCGATGAAGCGGGATCTGGGCCTCAAGACGCTCGACCTCGCCAAGCGCCTGCTCGACCACGGGTTCCATCCGCCGACGGTGTACTTCCCGCTGCTCGTCGACGAGGCGTTGCTCGTCGAGCCGGTCGAGACCGAGACGAAGGAGACGCTCGACGCGTTCGCCCTCGTCATCGCCGAGATCCTCCGCGAGGGCGCCGAGGATCCGACGATCGCCCAGAACGCGCCGTACACGACGCCGGTGCGTCGCCTGGACGAGGCCGGCGCCGCCAAGCGGCCGGTCATCCGCCAGCCGCTGGACTGAGCCTGCGGGCCCGGGACGGTGCGACCGTCCCGGGCCCGGCATCCGTGATCGGGGAGCGGGTCGGCCGACCATCGGCCGACGACGGTGGACCGGCCCGCCGTGCGACCCGGTCCCGGCGATGGGGGAGCGGGTCGGCCGACCACCGGACGGCGATGGTGGACCGACCCGCCGTCCGGCCGCGGCCAGGGACCGCCCGGTCTCAGTGGTGCTCGACGAGGTCCCGCATCCGGCGGTACTCGTCGGGGGTGATCGGACGGCCACCGAGCGTCGACAGCGCCGGGTCGCCCTCGACGTACTTCGACTCGTTGCGGCGCCAGACGGCGATGTAGCGGTAGAACGGCACGAGGGGGTGGAGGTGGTGGACCAGGTGGTAGTTCTGGTACAGCATCAGGAAGCTCGCCCACCGCTCGCCGCCGATCCGGTTGCGGGTCGTCTTCATCCGGTCCTCGGTCGGCTTGTGGTGCAGGCCGTTGTGCGGCAGGTAGTCGAAGGCGTAGGCGAGCCAGATGATCGCCAGCCGCGAGGGGATGAGCAGCACGACGAGCCAGGTCACGACGTTGCCGGTCGCGATGAGCGCCACCGGCACGGCGATCGCGAGCCCGAAGTACACCAGCGCCTCGACCTGCTCCTTGCGCTTGCGCTTGCCGAACCGGGCGAGGTAGAACACGACGTAGCGGTAGTCGATCGTCATCCAGCGGAGCGGTCGCTGCCAGGACGGTCCCTCCATCGTGTAGTGGTCGGGGTCGTCGCCGTCGTCGTGGTTCGTGAACCGGTGGTGCTGCATGTGGATGAACCGCCACACCGGGAACGCGGCGTGCAGCGCGAAGAACGGGGTGGAGAGCCGACCCATGAGGTCGTTGAGCCACCGCACCCGGGACGCCGAGTTGTGGCCGGCGTCGTGGGCGACGGTGAAGAGCATGTAGCCCGCGACCGCGTTCACCGGGATGACGATCCACCACGCCAGGCTGTCGGCGACGTACAGCGCGGTCGACGCGATCCAGGCCGCCATCCCGACGACGAGGAGGGCGAGGGTCGGGACGGCCACCAGCGGTATCGGCTCCTCGGGGTTGGGGATGCGCTTGACGGTGACGGGTGGCGTGGCTGCGGTCGACACGGAGAACCTCCTCGATGAGTGAACGGCGATGAGCACAACCTAGGCGGGGCGAGGGACGCTGCCCACGGATACCCGGCCCACGAGGGTGTGCAGACTGCACACCCTCGTCAGGCGTCGAGGACCGCCGGACCGAGCATGCGGGCGAGGAGGAGCGCCGCGTGGAGCTCGCGGGCACGGTCGGTCACCGGCCGACCACGCAGCTCCTCGGCGCGGCGCACGCGCTGCAGCACGGTGTTGCGGTGCACGTCGAGCTCGCGGGCCGCGACCGTCACGCCACCGCCGGGCCCGATGACCGCCTCGAGCGTCGCGCGGGTGCGCTCGGTCGCCGGATCCCGATCGGCGAGGGGCCCGAGCTCGCCCCGGACGAACGCCCGGGCCGCGTCGAGGTCGCGCGACAACAGGTCGGCGAGGACGACGTCGTCGTAGGCGGTGACGGTCGCCGCCCGCCGCCCGCCGAGGCGGGCCACCCGACGGGCGCGCTCCGCCTCGTCGCGGGTGCGGCGGAACCCGTCGACGCCGTCGTGGGTCCGGCCCAGCGCGACGCGGACGTCGGGGGCGTCGCCGTCCGGGTCGCGCGGCCACGTCGCCGGCCACGCGACGTCCCCGAAGAACCAGCCCCCCAGGGCGTCCGGTCCGTCCGGCACGAGCAGCGGGCGCGCGCCGACCGACCGGGCGAGCGCCGTCGCGGCGCGCTCGAGCGTCGTCGGGTCGCCGTCGTCGGTCCACCAGAGGACCGCGCGCTGCGGGCCGTCGAGGCGGTGCCCGAGCGCCCGCTCGGCGCGCTGCTGGTCGACCGGCTCGCCGGCGAGGAGCGCACGGACGACGTCGTCGCGGACGACCGCGGCGCGGCGCTGCCGACGGTCGCGCTCCGCGAGGTACTCGACCCCGACCCGGGCCGACACGACGTCGATGTAGTGGAACACGAACGTCGACGTCTCGTGCAGCGCCGTCACGAGCTCGTCGCGATCAGGAATGGCGGTGACGAGCTGGCCGCTCCACTGCGCCCAGAAGTACGCGTGCCCCAACCGGTAGAACCGCAGCGTCGCGTCGATCCCGTACCCGTGCACCGCCATCTTGCGGGCGTGCTCGAGCGCCGCGACCGGCGCCTCCGTCGCGGACGCCGGGATCGCGTGGCGGATCATCGACAGGATCGCCTCGATGTTCGACGCGCACGACGCGAGCGTCAGGCCGGCGATCTCGGGCTCGTCGGCGTGCGGGATCCGCTCCACGAGGAACTCGTACATCTCCTGTGCGAGCGTGTCGAGGTCGCGGGCCCAGGTCGCGGCCAGCGCGCGGACCGCCGGGACGGTCACCGTCCGAAGCGGATCGTGGGTGGGGCGCGTCACGGCCCGCCAGCCTGCCAGATCGGGCGGCGTGCGCGGGTCCGTAGCATCCGGGACCGATCCGCCCGCCGACCGGCCTCGCGACGAGGCCCCACCCGAGGACTCCCATGGCCCAGGTCACCGCCGTCACCGACCATCACATCGAGGCTCCGCTCGCGGCGATCCGCTCGGCGATCGCCGACTACGACACGGTCCGTCCGCGGATCCTCACCGACCACTACGGCGACTACCGCGTGCTCGAGGGCGGCACGGGCGAGGGCACCGTCGCCGCGTGGACGCTGCAGGCGACGCAGAAGCGCAGCCGCGACGTCGTCGCCGACGTCACCGTCACCGCCGACGGCGAGGTCGTCGAGACCGACCGCAACTCGTCGATGGTCACCACCTGGTCGACGCACAGCCACGGCGACGTGACCCACGTGACGATCACCACCACCTGGCAGGGCGCGGGGGGGATCGGCGGGTTCTTCGAGAAGACGTTCGCGCCCAAGGGGCTCGGCCGGATCCAGGCCGAGCTGTTGCGCCGGCTCGAGGCCGAGGTCCGCGGCGGCGGCGAGCCGGTCGCCGGGGTGGCGGGCTGACCCGGCCGCGCCCCTGACCCGGACCGCGCCCCGCCACCGACCTCCGTGCCCCGCCTGACCGACGTCGTCCTCCGCCACCGGCGGGTGGTCGCGGCCGTCTGGATCCTCCTGACCCTCGCCGGCGCCGGGGCGGCGGCGGGGATCAACGACGCCCTCTCGCGGACCTTCGACGCCCCGGGACGGCCGGCGTTCGACGCCAACGGCCGGATCGTCGGCACGTTCGGCAACGGCGGGCTCATCGCCCCGATCGTCGTCGTCGCGACCCCCGACGGCGACGCCCGCGTCACCGACCGTGGGGTCCGGTCCGACCTGCGCACGGCGCTCGAGGAGATCGCCGACGCGGTGCCGCGGGCCCGGATCGCGTCGACGCTCGACGCGCCGGGCGGGGCGTTCGACGGCTCCGACGGTCGCAGCACGTTCGCGCTCGTCTTCCCACCGCTCGGCCGGCCGTCGCCGGACGAGAACCCCGAGGCGCTCGCCGCCGTGCGGCGGGTCGCGTCGCAGGCCACCGTCGGCGGAGCCCCGCTGCGGGTCACCGGGATCGAGGCGCTCACCGACGACGGTGGTGGGGGAGGCATCGGCCTGCTGGCCGAGACGGTGGTCGGCGGCCTGGGGGCGATGATCGTCCTGGCGTGGGCGTTCGGGTCGGCCCTGGCGCTCGTGCCGCTCGTGGTCGCGGGCGTGTCGATCCTCACGACCTTCCTGCTGCTGCGCGGCCTGACGCTGCTGACCGACGTGTCGTTCGTCGTGCAGTTCCTCGTGGCGCTCATCGGCCTGGGGGTCGCGATCGACTACTCGTTGCTCGTCGTCTTCCGTTGGCGGGAGGAGCGCGCGCGGGGACGCACCGGGGACGACGCGGTGCGGATCGCGATGCGCACCGCCGGTCGCGCCGTCGCCGTCAGCGGGGTGACCGTCGGCATCGGCCTGCTGGCGCTCGTCGTGGTGCCGGTGCCGTTCATCCGCTCGATCGGGTTCGGCGGGCTGCTCATCCCGGTGGTGTCGGTGCTCGCGTCGCTCACGGTGCTGCCGGTGCTGCTCTCCGCGGTCGGTGAGCGGATCGATCGACGGTGGGCGCGCCGGCACGCGGGAGGGAGCGAGCCGGAACGGGGTCGCGGCTGGTACCGGTGGTCGGCGTTCGTCGTGCGCCGGCGCTGGTGGGCGGCCGCCGCGGGGCTCGCGCTGCTCATCGCCCTGGCGGCGGTGGCCACGACGATGCGCCCGGGCGATCCGAGCGTCGACGCGCTGTCGTCCGGCGGCCAGGCCCGCACGGCGCTGCAGCAGCTCGAGCGCGACGGGCTCGGGGCGGGGGCGCTCACCCCGATCGAGGTCGTCGTCCCGGCGGACCGCGTCGAGGGGACCGCCGAACGGCTGCGCGGCATCGACGGCGTGCGTGCGGTCGTCGCCGTCGACGGGGACGCCTGGTCGCGGGACGGGTCCCGGATCGTGCTCGCCCTGCCGCAGGGGGACTCGGCGTCCGACGAGGGCCGCACGACGATCGACGCGCTGCGGGACCGGATCGACGGGGACGGGATCGGGGTGGGCGGCCCGGCGGCCCAGGACCGTGACCTGACCGAGGCGATCTACGCGTCGTTCCCGATCATGCTGGCGCTCATCGCGCTCGTGACCTTTGCGCTGCTCGCGCGGGCGTTGCGATCCTGGGTGCTGCCGATCAAGGCGGTCCTCCTCAACGTCCTGTCGGTCGGATCCTCGTTCGGCATCGTCGTCCTCGTCTGGCAGGAGGGCCTGGGGTCGGACCTCATCGGCGGGGTCCCCGGTACCGGAGCGATCACGACCTGGGTGCCGTTGGCGATCTTCGCGTTCCTCTACGGCCTGTCGATGGACTACGAGGTGTTCATCCTCAGCCGCGTGCGGGAGGAGTACGACGAGAGCGGCGACACCGACGACGCGATCGTCCGGGGCCTGGGCCACACCGGCAAGCTCGTCACCACCGCCGCGCTCATCCTGTTCCTCGCGTTCGTGGCGATGGCGGCGGCGCCGAGCACCGAGCTGCGGATCCTCGCCACCGGCCTGGCGGCGGGCATCATCCTCGACGCCACGATCGTGCGCGCGCTCGTGGTGCCCGCGTTGGTCACCCTGTTCGGGGACCTCAACTGGTGGGAGCCGGCGTGGGTCGCGCGGCGCAGGGAGCGGCGCGCCGCCCGGGGGCGCTGACGGCCACCGACCGGCGGGGCGACCCGGGCGCCGGCGGGTGGGAGCGGCGTGGGACCCACGGGGCGGGGCCGCCGCGACGCCGTCAGGCCGGGCGTGGCTCCGACGCCGCGTCGAGCCGCCGCAGGTCCGCCTCGTCGAGGCGCAGCCGGGCGCCGTCGAGGAGCGCGCCGAGCTGCTCGACGGTGCGGGCGCTCGCGATCGGGGCGACGACGGTGGGCTGGGCCGCGAGCCACGCGATCGCCACCGCGGTCACCGACGTGCCGTGCGCCCCCGCGGTGACGTCGAGCGCGTCGAGGACCGCCCGGCCACGGTCGTCGAGGTAGGCGAGGGCCCCCGGCGCACGCGGGCCGTCGGCGGCGGCCCCGTCCCGGTACTTGCCGGTGAGGAATCCCTTGGCGAGCGCGTAGTACGGCAGCGTCGCGAGGCCCTCGCGGGCGACGACGTCGCGCAGCGGCCCCTCGTAGGCGGCGCGCTCGACGAGGTTGTAGTGCGGCTGCAGCGCGACGTACCGGGCCAGGCCCTCGCGGTCCGATACGGCCAGCGCCTCGGCCAGGCGCTCGGGCGCGTGGTTGGACGCGGCGACGTGGCGGACCTTGCCGGCGCGGACCAGCGCGTCGAACGCGGCGAGCGACTCCTCGAGCGGCACGTCCGGATCGTCGTAGTGCGCGTAGTACAGGTCGATGTGGTCGGTGCCGAGGCGTCGCAGCGACTCGTCGGCCGCGGCGGCGATGTTCGCCGCCGACAGGCCCCGACGGTCGGGCTTGCCGAAGACCTTGGTGGCGATGACGACGTCGTCGCGGCGACCACGACGGGCGAGCCACCGGCCGATGATCGCCTCGGACTCGCCGCCGACGTGGCCCGGCAGCCAGGCCGAGTACGAGTCGGCGGTGTCGATGAAGTTCCCGCCGGCGTCCGCGTAGGCGTCGAGGATCGCGAACGACGTGGGCTCGTCCGCGGTCCAGCCGAAGACGTTGCCGCCGAGGTTCAGCGGGAAGACGTCGAGGTCGGTGTCGGCGATGCGCGGCATGGGGCCACGCTAGCGATCGTCCGGACGGGAGCGGTCACCACGCCGGGCACGGCCGGCCCGGCGTGCGCGGGTCGGCGGGCGGCCGCCGGGGCGCCCCGGCGGCCGGTCCGGCCGTCGTGCGTCAACCCTCGTCGCGATGCGCCCCGCGCGGCACGACGATCACCGGGCACTCGGCCCGGTCCAGCACCCGTCGCGAGACGCTGCCGAGGATGACGTGACGGACCGGCCCGAAGTCGCGCGATCCGACGACGAGCAGGTGCAGCTCGGACGACCGGTCGATGAGCGACTCGGCGGGGTCGCCGACGAGCACGACGGCGTCCGCCCGGACGTCGTCGTCGATCTCGGCGACCCGGGCCTCCACGCTCTCGCGCGCGAGCTCCTCGATCTCGCGCGGGTCGAGCACCGCCGCGGGGACCGGACCGTCCGGCAGGCCCACGGTGGGCCAGACCGGCAGGCCGGTCGCGCCGATGACCTCGAGCCGGCTGCCCTTGGCGCGGGCGAGGCCGGTCGCGAGCGTCAGCGCGTCCTCCGACACGCCGGACCCGTCGTAGCCGACGCCGATCGGGGAGATCGCCCGGGTCGCGTCGGCGGAGTGGGCGTGGCGGTCGTGCTCGCGCGGGGGGATCGCCACCGGGCACGGGGCGCCGTGGACGATGCCGGTGCTGTCGCTGCCGAGGAGCAGCCGTCCGACCGGCCCGTGCTGGGCGGGGCCGATGACGATGAGGTCCGCCTCGGTCCCCTCCGCCAGGTCGTGCAACGCGTACGCGGCGGACGCCACGGGGACCGACAGCAGCTCGGCGCGGTCGCGGACGGCGTCCGGCAGCGTGTCGCGCAGGCCCTCCAGGAGCTTCATGCCCTCGCCGTGGAGCGCGTTGTCGAGCTCCTCGGCCTTGCCACGCCGGCCGAAGCGGCCCGGCGACGGCGCGTAGGCGTGGACGAGCGTCAGGCCCGTCGCGGGATCGAGCGCCGCGAGGTCCGCGGCGAGGCGCAGGGCGTCCGCCGATCCCGGTCCGTGATCGACGCCGACGAGGATCCTCTGGAACACAGGGCCACGGTATCGCGTGACCGGGTCGTCCCGGGAACGGCGGACGAACGTCCCCCGGCGGTAGCCTCCGGGTCCCGTGCGCATCTACTCCGGCATCCAGCCCACCGGCCGCAAGCACCTGGGCAACCACCTGGGCGCGATCCGGCACTACGTCACCGGGCAGGAGGAGGCCGAGGCCGCCGGGGCCGAGGCGATCTTCTGCGTCGTCGACCTGCACGCCACGACCGTCGCCTACGACCCGCGTGAGCTGCGCGACCGGACGTACGACACCGTCGCGCTGCTCCTCGCGGCGGGCCTCGACCCCGACCGCTGCATCCTCTACCGCCAGGGTGACGTGCCCGAGGTCCCCGAGCTGACGTGGCTGCTCACCGCGGTCACCGCCCACGGCGACCTCAACCGGATGCACCAGTTCAAGGAGAAGTCGGCGCAGCAGCGCGAGCTCGTCTCCGCCGGGCTCTTCCTCTATCCGGTCCTCATGGCCGCCGACGTCCTGGCGTTCCGCGCCGACCGGGTGCCGGTCGGCGACGACCAGCGTCAGCACATCGAGCTCATGCGCGACATCGCGCTGCGGTTCAACGCCCGCTTCGGCGGCGGCGACGGGACGCCCGGCAGCGGCCGCGAGGTGCTGAGGGTCCCCGAGGGCGTGTACCCCACCGTCGCCGCGCGGGTCATGGACCTCCAGGCCCCCGAGCGCAAGATGTCGACGTCGTCCGGGTCGATCGAGGGCACGCTCTACCTCCTCGACGACGCGAAGACGATCACGAAGAAGCTCAAGCGGGCGGTCACCGACTCCGACAACGAGATCCGGATCGGCCCGGACAAGCCCGGGGTGACGAACCTCGTCGAGCTGCTGGCGGCCACGACCGATCGCACGCCGGAGCAGGTCGTGGAGGACCTCGCCGACGCCCGCGGCTACGGAGACCTGAAGGTCGCGACCGCCGAAGCGGTCGTCGCGATGCTCGGCCCGATCCAGGAGCGTTACGCCGAGCTGCGACACGACGAGGACGCGATCGAGCGCGCGCTCGCCGTCGGCGCCGCCAAGGCCCGCGCGATCGCGGGCCCGGTGCTCGCCGAGGTGCGCGAGGCGATGGGCGTCGGCCCGCGGGCCTGACGCCTCCGCGATCGGCGCCGCTCCGGCGTGCGGCGACGCGGGGGCGGTCTCGACCGCGTCGGTCGCTACCGTTCACCCGATGCGCGCGACCGCGTACGTCGCGGGTCTCGAGCTCGACCTGGAGGTGTTCAGCGGGCCGTTCGACCTGCTGCTCACCCTCGTCCTGAAGGAGGAGGTCGACCTGCTCGAGGTCGACCTCGCCGACGTCGTCCTGAGCTACCTCGACCACCTCGAGTCCCGCGGCGAGCTCGACCTCGAGGTCGCGACGGAGTTCCTCGTCCTCATCGCCGCGCTGCTGGAGCTCAAGTCGCGGCTCCTGCTCCCGCGCGAGGAGAGCGACGAGCTCGAGGACCTGGCGCCGGAGGAGGCCGCCGAGGAGCTGCTGCAGCGGATGCTCCAGGCGCGCCGCTACCGCACCGCCGCCGAGCACCTCGCCGAGCGGCTCGGCCACGAGGACGGGATCCGCTACCGGCAGGCCCCGCTGCCCGTCCACCTGCGGCGGTTCACCGAGGAGGACGCGATCGCCGTCCACGCCCCGGCGCGGCTCGGCAAGGCGCTCGGGGGGCTGCTGCGGATGCCCGCCCGCGTCGATCTGCACCACGTGACGCTCAACCGCGTGTCGCTGCCGGAGCGCCTGGCGCACCTGCGGTCGCTGCTGCGGCGGGGCTCGTTCACGTTCAGCGACGCGGTCGCCGGGGCCGACACGACGACGGTCGCCGTCACGCTCTGGGCGTTGCTGGAGCTCTACAAGCAGGGCGAGGCGGACTGGACGCAGGAGCGGCCGTTCGCCGAGATCCACGTCGAGGGCCTCGCCCCCGGAGCGGCGCGCTGGTCGGCGCGCAGCGTCGCATGACCGGGCCGACGCCTGACGGGTCGGACGACGCGGTCACGACCCACGACGCGATCACGGCCGACGACGCGATCACGGCCGACGACGCGATCACGGCCGACGACGCGCTCGCGACCGACGACGCCGCCGCGACCGCGCCCGCCCCGGGGCAGTCCGGCCTGGCGTCGCAGGTCGAGGCGTTGCTGTTCCTCTCGTCCGACCCCGTCGCGGTCGACCGGATCGCCGCCGCCTGCGACGTCGAGCCCGACGAGCTCGCCCCTGCCCTCGACGAGCTCCGCGCCGCGTACGCGCCCGGCCGCCGCGGCCTGCTGCTGCGCGAGGTGGCCGGTGGCCTCGCCCTCGCGACCGCGCCCGAGACCGAGCCGGCCGCGCGGCGCCTGCTCACCGCGCCCCGGACCCCGCCGCTCACCCCGGCCCAGGCGGAGACGCTCGCGATCGTCGCCTACCTGCAGCCGGTGAGCCGGCCCGAGATCACGCGGATCCGTGGCGTCGCGGCCGACTCGGCGTGCGCGACGCTCGTCGAGCGCGGCATGATCGAGGAGGCCGGCCGGTCGCAGTTCGGCGCGGTGCTGTACCGCACCACGAGCCTGTTCCTCAAGCTGTTCGGCCTCGACGCGCTCGCCGATCTGCCCGATCCCGCCGCATGGGACCCCTCGCCCGAGGAGACCGAGGGCCTGCGCGAGCGGCTCATGCGGGCCGGCGACGCGCGCGGCGGGGGCGACGCGACCACGGGCGACGACCCCGACGCACGGCCGCCGAGCGACCTGGACGCGTTGACGCGGGTCGATCGGTCGGGCGCGCCCGACGACGGGGACGGCTGACGCCGCGCAGGCATGACGGACGCCCGGCACCTCTTCGTCACCCGGGGCGACCTCACCGCCCTGCACTGCGACGCCTGGGCCCTGCCGACCGACCGCGACGGCAGCGTCACCGACCCGTGGGTCCCCGCCCTGCGGGCGGTCGGGCGCGGCGACGGTGGTGGCCGCCTCGACGACGTCGCCCGCGACGCGGTGCGGGCGGACGGGTTCGCCGTCCTCCGGGCGCCCGACCGTCACGGTCCGGGGATCGTCGCCTGCGACACCGGCGCGGCGCACGGCGACGTCGCGGCGTGCGCGGCCGCGGCCGTCAGGGCGGTCGGTCACCTGGAGCGGGTCGTCGGCGCGGCGACGGAGCGGCCGACCGGCGTCCTCGAGCTCCCGCGACCGCGGCCGTTGGTCGCCCTGCCGACGGTCGGGGTCGGCGGCGGGGGAGGACGCGACGTCCGCGGCGCGGTGCTCGCCGGTCAGCTCACCGCCGTCCACCGGCACCTGCGCGACTCCGCCGCCGGCGGCGCGGACGTCGCGCTCGTGTGCTTCGACCACGAGCACTACGCCGCCGCCCAGCGCGCCCGTCGGGCCGCCGGGGCCGAGGCGACCTTCGTCCGCCGGGTCGGCGAGGACCTCGTCGCGCACGCCCGACGGCTGGCCGCCCACGCGCGGGCCGGTCGGCTCGTCCCGTTCGTCGGGGCCGGGGTGAGCATGGGCGCCGGCCTGCCGTCGTGGGTCGGCCTGCTGGACGAGCTCATCGCCGAGGCCGGGATGGAGGGCGACCGCGAGGCGCTCGGCCGGCTCGACCTGCGCGACCGGGCGGCGCTCATCCAGACGCGGCTCGGCGCCGGCGAGCTCGAGCGGATCCTCCTGCACCGCATCTCCCGGGCGCCCCGAGTGGCGCTGCAGCACCAGATGCTCGCGTCGCTCCCGGTGGCCGAGGCGGCGACGACGAACTGGGACGAGCTGTTCGAGCGGGCGTGGCGGGATGCGGGGGCGGGCCGGGTCGCGGTGCTGCCGTTCGACGGGTCGGCCGGCGCGGACCGGTGGATCGTGAAGCTCCACGGCACGGTGCGCGACGGTCGCCTGCGGGGCGTCGTCCTCACCCGCGAGGACTACCTGCGGTTCGGCGCGGAGCGCAACGCCCTGGCGGGGATCGTCCAGGCGCTGCTCCTCACCCGGCACATGCTCTTCGTCGGGTTCGGCCTGAGCGACGAGACGTTCCACCGGATCGCCCACGACGTGCGGCGCGCCGTCGCCGCCACCGAGTCGGTCCGCGGCGACCACGGGCCGTACGCGACGAGCCTGTCGCCGTCCCGCCACACCGTCGCCGCCGACCTGTGGCGCGGCGAGCTCGACGTCGTGCCGACCCGGCGGGACGAGGACGGCCCGGGACGGCCGGGGACGGCGCCCGCCGCCCGTCGGCTCGAGATCGTCCTCGACGCGCTCGGCATGCTCGCCGTCGATCCGCTCGGCCACCTGCTCGACCCGACCTTCGACGGGGCGCTGAGCCCCGCCGAGCGTCCGCTCGCCGACGCGCTGCGGCGGTTCGCGGCCGAGGTCGACCCCGAGCTCGCCCGCCTGGGCCCGGATGACCCGATCGCCGACGCGATCGGCGGCTGGCTCCGGCGCATGCGTCCCGGCGCCTGAGCCCTTCGCCGATCCCACGGACCCCGGACGCGTCGTCCGGCCGGCCCGTCGTACGCGGTACGCCACGTGCGGCCCCGGGGCGTCGCACCCGCCGTCGTACGCCGTACGGACGGCCGGCGCGTCTCCGGGGGATGCGTGCCGCCGCACGCTTCTCTATATTGCCGAACCCCGATCTGGAATAAAACCTGATCGGAGATGCGAGAAAGGCACCAGATGCGAACCCCAAGGGCTTACTTCACCCCCGTCGTCGCGCTGGCCGCGGCCGCCCTCATCGGGTGCGGGGGCAGCAGCGACAGCGCCGGCGGCGACGACGAGACGGCGACGTCGGGCGACGGCGCCCGCCTGTCGCTCGTGGCGTACGCCGTGCCGAAGGTCGGCTTCGACAAGGTCATCCCCGCGTTCCAGAAGACCCCCGAGGGCGCGGGCGTGACGTTCGCGCAGTCCTACGGCGCGTCCGGCGACCAGTCGCGCAAGGTCGAGTCCGGCCTCGGCGCCGACGTCGTCAACTTCTCGGTCGAGCCCGACGTCACCCGCCTCGTGAAGAAGGGCGTCGTCGACGAGGACTGGAACGGCGACGCGAACGAGAAGGGCTTGGCGTTCGGGTCGACCGTCGTCATCGTCGTCCGCAAGGGCAACGAGAAGGGCATCAAGACCTGGGACGACCTGCTGAAGCCCGGCATCGAGGTCGTGACCCCCAACCCGTTCAGCTCCGGGTCGGCGAAGTGGAACCTCCTCGCGCCGTTCGCCGAGAAGAGCCGGGGCGGCAAGGACCCCGAGGCCGGCCTGGCGTTCGTCGAGAAGCTCGTGAAGGAGCACGTCAAGGTCCAGCCGAAGTCCGGCCGCGAGGCGACCGAGACGTTCCTCCAGGGGACCGGCGACGTCCTCCTGAGCTACGAGAACGAGGCCCTGTTCCTCGCCGAGCAGGGCGAGGACGTCGAGCACGTCACCCCGCCGGAGACGTTCAAGATCGAGAACCCGATCGCCGTGCTGAACAACAGCAAGCACCCCGAGGTCGCCAAGGCGTTCCTCGCGTTCAACCTCAGCGACGCCGGACAGCGCCTGTGGGCCGAGGCCGGATTCCGCCCGTCCAAGCCCGAGCTCCTGAAGGAGTTCGCCGACAAGTTCCCCGAGCCCGACAAGCTCTGGACGATCGACGACCTGGGCGGCTGGGGCGAGGTCGACGCGACGTACTTCGATCCCGACAAGGGCTCGATCGCGAAGATCTACGACGACGCGACCGGCTGATCCACGCGCCGTGCTCGAGGCTCCTGCAACGGGGACCGACGTCGGGTCGGCCCGACGCCGCGCCGGCCTGCGGGCCGCCGGCGGCGTCGGGCCCCTCGGGCTCGGCGTGGCGACGCTGTGGCTCAGCGTCATCGTCCTGCTCCCGCTGGCGGCGATCTCGGTCAAGGCGTTCGACGACGGCCTGTCGGGCTTCGTCGACGCGATCGACGCGCCGTCGGCCCGCGCCGCCCTGACCGTCACGGTCGCGGTGTCGGCGATCGTCGCGCTCGTCAACGTCGTGATGGGGACGCTCATCGCCTGGGTGCTCGTCCGCGACGACTTCCCCGGCAAGCGGATCGTCAACGCGCTCATCGACCTGCCGTTCGCGCTGCCGACCATCGTCGCCAGCATCGTCCTGCTGTCGCTCTACGGGCCGTCGAGCCCGTTCGACATCCAGCTCAACGCGACCCGTCCGGCGCTCGTCATCGCGCTGCTCTTCGTCACCCTGCCGTTCGTCGTGCGCGCGGTCCAACCGGTGCTGCTCGAGCTCGACCGCGAGATCGAGGAGGCCGCCGCGTCGCTCGGTGCGTCCAACCTCCAGATCTTCCGCCGGATCGTGCTGCCGACGCTCGCCCCGGCGATCCTGTCCGGCGCCGGCCTGGCGTTCACCCGGGCGATCGGCGAGTACGGCTCGGTCGTCCTCATCGGCGGCGGGATCCCGCGCGAGACCGAGGTCGCGTCGCAGTACATCCAGAAGCAGATCGAGGTCGACCGGTTCGTCAACGCGGCCGCCGTGTCGGTCGCGCTGCTGCTCATCGCGTTCGCGGTGCTCTTCGTCCTGCGGATCGTCGGCCACCGCACCGCCCGTCGCGAGGAGCAGGCCCGATGAGGATCTCGCGTCCCGCGACGCTCACCCTCCGCACCGTCGCGCTCGTCTACCTGGGCGTCCTCGTCGCGCTGCCGATCGGGCTCATCCTCCTCCGGACGTTCGAGGACGGGTTCGGGGCGTTCTGGGAGCAGGTGACGACTCCGGCGGCGATCTCCGCCCTGTCGCTGTCGCTCGTCATCGTCGCGATCGTCGTGCCGCTGAACGTCGTCTTCGGCGTCGCCACCGCCCTGGCGCTCGTCCGCGGGCGGTTCCGCGGACGCGGGGTCGTGCAGGCCATCGTCGACCTGCCGTTCGCGGTGTCGCCGATCGTCGTCGGCGCGTCGCTCATCCTCCTGTGGGGCGCCGAGGGGTGGTTCGGGTTCGTCGAGGACACCGGGTTCAAGGTGATCTTCGCCCTGCCCGGCATGGTCCTCGCGACGATCTTCGTCACCCTGCCGTTCGTCGTCCGCGAGGTCGAGCCGGTGCTGCACGAGATCGGCGAGGAGCAGGAGCAGGCCGCCGCGACGCTCGGCGCGTCGCGCTGGCAGACGTTCTGGCGGGTGACCCTGCCCGCGATCCGGTGGGGCCTGACGTACGGCGTCGTGCTCACCGTCGCCCGGGCGCTCGGCGAGTTCGGCGCGGTGATCATGGTGTCGGCCGGCGTCGCCGGCGAGTCGCAGACGCTCACCCTGCTCGTCCACTCGCGCTACATCGACGACCACAACGAGTTCGGCGCCTACGCGGCGTCCACCACCCTGATGTTCCTCGCGATCGTCACGTTGCTGTTGATGACGGTCCTCGACCGCAAGAGGCACTCCGCATGACCCCTCACGCCCCGACCGTCGACGACCGCGACGGCGACCTGCCGGACCCGACCGACGCCGCGCCCGCGATCGTCGCCGAGTCGCACGAGATCGCCGTCACCGGCCTCAACAAGCACTACGGGGACTACCACGCGCTGCGCGACGTCGACCTGACGATCCCGGGCGGGTCGCTCACCGCGCTGCTCGGGCCGTCCGGGTCGGGCAAGTCGACGCTGCTGCGGGCGGTCGCGGGACTCGAGGTCCCCGACGCCGGCACGGTGCTCATCGGCGGGCAGGACGTGACGTTCGTGCCGCCGCAGCGGCGCGAGATCGGGTTCGTGTTCCAGCACTACGCCGCGTTCAAGCACCTCACCGTGCGCGGCAACGTCGGGTTCGGTCCACGGATCCGCAAGCGACCGAAGGCCGAGATCGACCGCCGCGTCGACGAGCTGCTCGAGATCGTCGGCCTGGCCGGCTACCAGGAGCGGTACCCGTCGCAGCTGTCCGGCGGGCAGCGCCAGCGGATGGCGCTCGCCCGGGCGTTGGCGGTCGAGCCGCGCGTCTTGCTTCTCGACGAGCCGTTCGGCGCGCTCGACGCGAAGGTCCGCGACGACCTGCGGCAGTGGATGCGGCGCCTGCAGGCCGAGACGGGCGTCACGACGGTGCTCGTCACCCACGACCAGGAGGAGGCGCTCGACGTCGCCGACCACGTCGCGGTGCTCGCCGAGGGCCGGATCGAGCAGTGGGGCACCCCGCGCGAGGTGTACGACCGTCCCGCCAACGACTTCGTCAAGTCGTTCCTCGGCCCGACCGCCGTGCTGCGCGGCGAGCTCGTGCGCCCGCACGACCTCGTCCTGTCGCACGAGGCCGCGGACGGGGCGGTGCCGGTGACCGTCCGGCGCGTCGTCCACCTGGGGTTCGAGGTCCGCGTGGAGCTCGACGACGCGGAGGCCGCCGGCGACGGCGACCTGTCGGCGCAGCTCACCCGCGGCGAGGCGGCGCGGCTCGACCTCGAGCCCGGCGGTCGCGTCTACGTGCGCGCGACCTAGGGGCGGGGCAGGCCGGGCGGTGGCCCACCGCACTATCGTCCCGCGAATGCCCGTCGATCCCGATCGCGTCCCGTCCCCGGTCGTCCCGCCGCTGGCCGCGCGGGCCCGGGGCGTCGCGAGCTCGCCGGTGCGGGAGATCCTCGCGCTCACCGAGCAGCCCGGGGTGCTGTCGTTCGCCGGGGGCCTGCCGGCCCCCGAGCTCTTCGACGACGCCGGGCTGCGGGACGCGTTCGCGGCGGTGCTCGAGCCGCGCGCCGCCGAGCGGAGCCTGCAGTACTCCACGACCGAGGGCGACCCCGAGCTGCGCCGGCGGATCGCCGACCGCCTCGCCGTGCGCGGCCTGCCGACCGACCCCGACGCCGTCCTCGTCACCAGCGGGTCCCAGCAGGCGCTGACGCTCATCGCCGCGGTGATGCTCGAGCCCGGCGACCGGATCCTCGTCGAGGAGCCGTCGTACCTCGCCGCGTTGCAGGCGTTCCAGATGGCGGGCGCCGTTCCGGCGTCGGTCCCCTGCGACGACGACGGCCTGATCCCCGACGCGCTCGAGCGGGCCGTCGACGAGGCCCGGCCCAAGCTCCTCTACACGATCCCGACGTTCCACAACCCGACCGGCCGCACGATCCCGGACGCCCGCCGCGAGGAGATCGCGTCGATCATCGGCGACCGCGAGCTGTGGACGATCGAGGACGATCCGTACGGCGAGCTGCGCTACGCGGGGGACCCCGTCGCGTCGCTCGCGTCCCGGCCGGCCGCCGCCCCGTTCGTCCTGGCGCTGTCGACGCTGTCGAAGGTCGCCGCTCCCGGCCTGCGGATCGGCTGGGTGCGGACGCCGCCGTCGCTGCGGGCGCCGCTCGTCGTGGCCAAGCAGGCCGCCGACCTGCACTCGTCGACGATCGACCAGGCCGCCACGGCGCGGTGGCTCGCCCACGTCGACCTCGACGCGCACCTGGAGCGGCTGCGGGCGGTGTACGGCGAGCGGCGCGACACGATGCTCGCGGGACTGCCGGGCGCGCTGCCGGAGGGATCGACGTTCACCCGTCCCGACGGCGGCATGTTCGTCTGGGTGCGGTTGCCCGAGGGCCACGACGCCACGGCGCTGCTGCCTCGGGCGCTCGAGCAGCAGGTCGCCTACGTCCCGGGGGCGCCGTTCTTCGCGTCCGACCCCGACCCGCGAACGCTACGGGTGTCGTTCACGACCCATGCGCCGGTCGAGATCGGCCACGGCCTCGACCGCCTGGCGGCGGCGTTCGGACGCTGAGGGGCACGGGAGAGGGGGCGGGGGCCGCGTCGCGCCCGGCCGGGCACGGTCGGCGGGCCGACCGTCGCGCACGGGCCTATCCTCCGACGTCGACATGCCCCCCGCACGCCGCCCGTACCGCTCCCGACCGAAGAAGCAGAAGGCCGCCGACGACGTCGTCGAGCAGCGGCCCGGCGAGGCGCTGATCTGGACCGACGGCGCGTGCAAGGGCAACCCGGGACCGGGTGGTTGGGCGGCGATCGTCGTCCCGCCGGCGCTCGACGTCGACGGTTCGCCGCTGCCCGCGACCGACCCGGTCGAGCTGTCGGGCGGCGACGCGCACACGACGAACAACCGGATGGAGTACACCGCGGCGCTCGAGGGGCTCAACAGCCTGCCGGCGGGCAGTACCGTCGCCATCGTCACCGACTCCAAGCTCATGCTCGACTCGATGACGAAGTGGATCGACGGGTGGAAGCGCAAGGGCTGGAGGACGGCGTCCGGCGACCCGGTGAAGAACCAGGACCTCGTCACCGCCCTGGACGAGGCGATCAACCGCCACGCCGCGGTGCGCTGGCTCTGGGTCCGCGGTCACGAGACCGGCGACGAGCACGCCCACAAGGCGTTCAACGACCGCGCCGACCGGCTCGCGGTCGCCGCGGCGGCTGCCGCCGCCTGAGCCAACCGGTCAGAGGAACGTCATGCCCTCGCCGCGGTACGTCGGGACGGACCCCACCACCCGGTCGCCGGCGACGAGGTGCAGCTCGCCGAACCGCTCGCACAGCTCGCCGGCCTTGACGTGGCGCAGCCACACCCGGTCGCCGATCGCCAGGCGGTCCGCGGCGGGGCCGAGCACCGGGGTCTGGGCCTCGCCCGCGCCCTCCTGGCCGTCGAGCTCGAGCCCCGGCGGGTAGGTCGGTCGGGGGAGGCGGTCGGGGCCCGCCGCCCCCGACGCGACGTACCCGCCGCCGAGGAGCGTCACGACGCCCGGCCCGGGTCGGCGCACGACCGGCAGCGCGAAGAACGCCGCGGGGGTGGGACGGAAGTGGGCGTAGGTGTCGAACAGCGCCGGCGCGAGGAGCCCCGACCCGGCGGCGACCTCGGTGACGCACGCCTCCGCCCCGGACCGCTCCAGGCTGCCGGTGCCGCCGGCGTTGACGAACCGCAGCGGTCCCGCGACCGCCTCGACGGCGCGCACGGTCGTCGCGCGGCGACGCCGCAGCTCGGCGGCCGACAGCGCCTGCATCGCCCGGATCGCCCGGCCGTACCAGGGACGACCCGGCGGCCGGTTGCCGACCCCGGCGATCTGCGCCTCGTACGCCATGAGCCCGTCGACGTGGATCCCGGGGCGCCGGGCGGCCTCCGCCGCGAGCGCCGCGACGTCGTCGGGCGCGTGGAGCGGGGAGCGGCGCGCACCGATCCGCACCCGTCCGCCGGCGAGCCGCAGCCCGGCGTCGAGGTCGAGGCACACCCGAACCGGCCGGTCCGCGTCGGCGCCGGCGGCCTCGATCCGGTCGAGGTGCTCGACGGCGTCGACCATGACGGTCACGTGGCCCGCGGTCCCGACGTGATGGTCGGCGACGAGGCGACGCAACGCGGCGCGGTCGACCGTCGGGTAGGCGACGACCACGTCGGCGGCGCCGTGGTCGGCGAGCCACAGCGCCTCGGGCAGCGTGAGCGCGAGCACCCCGGAGACGCCGTCCTCGGCGAGGACCCGGTCGAGCAGCGCACGGCAGCGGATCGACTTGCTCGCCGCCCGGATCGTCGTGCCGCCCGCGCGCCGCCGCAGATCGCCGGCGTTGGCGTCGAACGCGTCGAGGTCGACCACCGCGAACGGCGCGTCGAGATGCGCCGTGGCGCGCTCCAGCCGGTCGTGACGGTCGAGGTCCGACGGCGTGGGGCGGTCCGGGACGGGACGCATCAGGCGCTCCCGGCGGCGCCCGCGATCCCGACGCGCGCCGTGTCACGCACCGGACCCAGCGTCTGCGTCGTGTACGCGTTGGCGAACCGGCCCTCGGGGTCCAGGCGGGAGCGCACCGCCTGGAACCGGTCCCACTCCGGGTAGCGACCGGCGAGCGACCCCGCCGTCTGGAAGTGGCGCTTGCCCCAGTGCGGACGGCCCCCGTGGGCGTCGGCGATCGCCTCCACCGCACGGAAGTACGGACGCCACTCCATCCCGTGGTAGGCGTGGACGGCGACGTAGCCGGTGTCGCGGCCGTGGGCGGGGGAGAGGAGCGCGTCGTCCCCGGCGACGAACCGCACCTCGATCGGGAAGTTCACCGCGTACCCGTGTCGGTCGATCGTCGCGAGGATCTCGCGGACCGCCGGCACCGTCGCCGCGCGGGGCAACGCGTACTCCATCTCCATGAACCGCACGTGCCGGGGGCTGGCGAAGATCCGGTCGGAGCGGTCGGTCCGCACCGTCGTGCCGGCCAGGCGCACGACCGTCCGGTTGAGGGTGGGGATCGCGGGCGGGACGGCGCGCCCCGCGGCGCTCAGGCCCCGCAGGGCGTACGTCTCGAGCAGCCCCTGCCGGAGGAACCGCGCGACCCTGCCGGGTGGCGTCGCCGGCTCGTCGACGACGTCGTTCGTCCGGGTGAGCGCGCGCCGGGCGTGCGGGAACGCGTACAGCTCGAAGTGGCGGTGCGCCGCGACCCGCTCGTCGACGGCGTCGAGGACCTCGTCGAGCGGGGCGGTGGTGTCGACGCCGCGCAGGACGTAGGCGGGAACGCACCGGAGCGTCACCGCGACGACGATGCCGAGCGCCCCGACCGACACGCGCGCCGCGCGCAGGCCGTCGGGATCGGTCGTGGCGTCGAGGCGGACGAGGTCGCCGTGGCCGTCGACGAGGTCGACGGCGACGATCTGCGACGAGATGTTGCGCAGCGCCCCGCCGGTGCCGTGGGTGCCGGTCGCGGTGGCGCCGGCGATCGTCTGCCGGTCGATGTCGCCGAGGTTCTCGAACGCCAGGCCGTGCCCGGCGAGCGCGTCGGCGAGCGCGTGGATCGTGATCCCGGCCTCGACGCGCACGAGCCCGGCCTCGCGGTCGACGTCGAGCACCCGGTCGAGCGCCGCGATGTCGACGAGCACCCCGTCGGTCATCGCGGCGGGCGTGAACGAGTGGCCGCTCCCGACCGCCTTGACGGTCAGGCCGTCGCGGGCGGCGGCCCGGACCGCGTCGCGGACGTCGTCGACGGTGCGTGCGCGCACGATCCGTGCGGGGCGGCAGCGCTCGTCGCCGGCCCAGGTGGTGAACGTCGTGTCGGTCAGGCCCATCGTGTCTCCACGGTCGCGTCGGTCGGCCGGGTCGGGAGCGCCGTCGGGCGTCGGGGGTCGGCCGTGGCCCCCCGGTCGGTCGTCGTGCCGATCCCTCCGGGGGTCACGCCGCTCCCGCCCGGCCGTCGGCGTCCGGGAACGGCCGCTCGACGGCGCGCACGATCTCGCGCTCCCGGTCGCGCACGTCGCGGGCGACGACGACGAACCGGTCGACGAGCGCGGAGCGTCGCGACGCCGTCCACGCGACGGCGAGCCGCGACGGCTCGGCGTCGACGATCGGCACGAACCGCAGCAGCGCGTGGGGCGTGTAGTGCGCCGCCGACGCGGCGGTCGGGAAGCACACGAGACCCGCGGCGACGAGCTCGAGCTCCTCGGTGTGCGAGCTCGACCGGCGGGGCGGCGTCGCGGGCTCCCCGTCGAGGTGGTCGGCGAGCGTCCAGAACCGCTCGAACGCCGCGTCGTCGGTCCGACCGACGATGAGCGGCTGCGCGGCCGCCTCGCGGGCGGTGACGGACGGTCGCCCGGCGAACGGGTGGTCCCGGTGCACGACGAGGACCAGCGGCTCGGCGAAGAGCACCTCGCAGTCGACGTCCGCGGTGATCGGCAGGCGGACGAACGCGACGTCGGTGGACCCGTCGCGGAGGCCGGCGGACGGGTCGTCGAACCCGATCTCGCGCATCTCCAGGTCGATGTCGGGATGCCGGTCGGCGAGCTCGCGCAGCAGCGGGGCGGTGAGGTCCACCGCGGCCCCGACGCCGAACCCCAGCCGTAGCGTGCCGGTCTCGCCCTGGCGGGCCCGGCGGGCCGCGTCCGCCGCGGCGTCGAGCGCGTCGAGCGCGGTCCGGGTGGCGTCGAGGAACACCTCGCCGGCCGCGGTGAGCTCGACCCGGCGGGTCGTGCGGCGCAGCAGCTCCGCGCCGACCTCGCGCTCGAGCTCGCGGATCTGCTTGCTCAGCGCCTGCTGCGCGACGAAGAGCCGCGCGGCGGCGCGGCCGAAGTGCAGCTCCTCGGCGACCGCCACGAACGAGCGGAGCTTGCGGGTGTGCACGTCCACGGCGGGCTCAGTCTACGTCGACGCCGGTCCCGGACCGGGCGCGCGTCGACCGGTCGAGATCGCGCCCGGGGCCGGTCGCCCGGCCGGCCGCGCGCCGGTCGGGCCTTGCGGGGGCGCCGCGGCGCACGACGTGGACGATCGCCTCGGCCACCCGGTGCTGCCCGAGCTCGTTGGGATGCAGCGGCATGCTCTGCCCGGACAGCGGCAGCAGGGCCGTGAAGCCCGACCGCCCCAGCGGCTGGCAGACGTCGTAGCCGCGCGTCCGCTCCCACGTGTCGACGTACTCGGCGCCGGCGGCGCGCGCCTCGCGCGCCAGCATCGCGTTGATGCGCACGAGCAGGGCGGCCATGAACGGCACGTCGCCGTCGCTCAGCGGGAGCGGGAGCGGCCAGCAGCTGCGTCCGTCGTCGGGCACGATCTGCGGGTAGCCGACGACGAGGATGCGGGCCCGCGGCGCGCGGGAGCGGATCCCGCGCAGCACGGCGGCGACGTCGGGGGCCGCATCGTCGATCCGGCGGCCGACCTGATCGACGCCGCCGGCGGTCAGCGCGTCACGGCACGGCGATCCCGTGGCCTGCAGCAGCCCGGCGGCGGCGCACCGGTAGCCGACGTCGACGAGCCCGGCGTCGTTGCCACCGATGCCGACGGTGACGAGGGTCGTGTCGGGACGCAGTCGGTCGAGCTGGGGCGGGTTCTCTCCGAACGCGAGCGCCACCAGGTCGCGGTCCGGTCCGAGGAGGGTGGGACGCTGCGGACGGGTCATGTCGGCGGTGACCGCCCCCGAGCAGCTGGCGTCGGCGAACGACGCCACACGCAGCGCCCGCGCGAGCACCGACGGGTAGTTGTGACTGGACCGCAGGCACGACGTCGGCGTGCCGACGATGTCGGGGACGAGCGGGGCGGCGGTGAACGAGTCGCCGAGCGCGACGTAGCGCTCGGCCGCCCCGGCCGTCCCGGCGGCCGCTCCCGCCAGGGGCAGCGCGCACGCCACCGTGGTGATGATCGCCGTGATCCGTCGTCCCATGCCCGTGCGTCTCCTCGATCGACTGCAGGGTCCCGCGGCGCGCGGCGCGTCCGGTGCGTGGACCCCGAAGGTCAATGTACGGGGGCGACGGGCGCGGAATGACAGCGATTCCGGCGTCGATTGACGCCCTCGCGTCGGGGCGCGCCGGCCGGGTGGCGCCCCACCGTCCGACCCGGAGGGCGCGTGCGATCCCTCAGCCCGCGCCCCAGGTGGCGATCGCGCCCGCGCGGCCCTGCACGGCGAGCTCGCCGAGCGGGACGGCGTCGTCGGGCCGCTCCGCGAGGCGCGCGACGGTGTCCCCGGTGAGGAGTATCGGGTGCGGATGCGCCTTCGTCATGCCCTCGAGCCGCGCGGCGAGGTTGGCGGCGTCGCCGATCGCGGTGTACTCCATCCGGCGCTCGGATCCGACGTTGCCGGCCATCACCGGGCCGGAGGCGACCCCGACCCCGAGGCTCAGCGTCAGGTCGACGCCGTCGCGGCGGAGCGCGTCGTGGCAGCGCTCGAGCGCCGGCCCGGCCATCTCGCGTGCGGCGGCGAGCGCGCGGTCGGCGTGGTCGGCCTGCTCGAGCGGCGCCCCGAACACCGCCATCAGGCCGTCGCCGCGGTACCCGACGAGCGTGCCGCCGTGGGCGTCGACCGCGTCGCTCATCGCGCCGAGGAACCGGTTGAGGACGGCGATGCCCCGCTCCGGCTCGATCGCCTCGAGCAGCGCCGTCGACCCGCGCAGGTCGCAGAACAGCACCGTGACGTCGACGCGCACGCCACCGAGCCGCAGTCCGTCGTCGGCCCGGGCCAGGACCTCGTCGACGACGTCGCGGCTGACGAACCGGCCGAACGCGTCGCGGATCCGGGCGCGCTCGGCGACGGCGAACGCGGCCCCGGCCGTCACCGAGCCCAGCGTCGCCAGGCCGAGGGCGAGCAGCGGCTCGGCGACCGGGAGCACCCGGTCGGCGGCGAACGCGGCGAAGGCGACGCCGGCCACGGCGACCCCGCCGGCGCCGGACGCCACGAGCGTGCCGAACGGCCCGAGCCGGCGCGCGGCGAGCGCCGGCAGCGACGCGGCCACGACGGTGAGCAGCACGCCCCAGCCGGCCCAGGCGTCGCGGAGCGGCACGCCCCGCAGCACCGTGGCGACGACGTCGGCCTGGATCTCGGGGCCGGCGAGTGGCCGTCCGTCGTCGGTCGGCGTGACCTGGACGTCCTTCAGCGACGGGGCGGTCGCGCCGACGACGACGATCCGGTCGCGCAGGAGCGACGCGTCGACCCGGCCACGTAGGACGTCGACGAACGCGTGGGTCGGCACCGTGCGGGCGCCGCCCGGCCAGTCGATCCACGCCGGCCCGTCGGCGAACGGCCGCCGGTCGACGGGGCGCCCGGTCGCCTGCTCGGCGACGACGACCGCGAACGCGTCGAGGCCGCCGTGGCGATGGTCGAACCGGCGCAGCACCCCGTCGCCGTCGACGTCGACGCGCGTGTGGCCGACGTGCGCGCCGACGTCGTCGAGCACCTCGGCGCCGCCGAGCACGGCGGTGGCGCCGTCCTCGTCGGTCTCGGACGCGGCGAGCACGACGCGCGGGGCGTCGGCGATCGCCTCGATGAGGGCGTTGTCGTCGGCGACGGTCGTCGGCTCGGTGAACTCGACGTCGTAGGCGATCGCGCGCACCCCGGCGGCGGTGAGGCGGCGCAGGACCCCGGCGTGGTGACGACGGCGGAACGGAAAGCGCTCGTCGAGCGCTCCGAGCGTCCGGTCGTCGATCGCGACGACCGCGATCGGGACCGGTCCCAGCCGGCCGGCGTCGTCGCCGCGCAGCGCGAATCGGGCGTCGACGGTGGACCGCTCGACGTCGTCGAGCGCCCCGGTCCACGTCAGCAGCCCGGTGAGCAGCAGCGCGACGACGGCGACCCCGGCGAGCACGGGCCCGCGGGCCCGGTGGCGCCGGTCGCGGTCGGCCGGGGCGGCCGTCGCCCCGCGCCGGCCGATCACCGTCGCTTCGCCTTGGGCTTGGCCTTCGCCGCCCGCGCGATGAGCTGCTGCCCGTCGCGCAGCTCGACGCTGCGACCGCGGACGGTGTCGCGGGCGCGGACGACCCCGCTGAAGACCCGGACGCGGGTCGACCGGTCGCAGCGATCCTCGACGAGCCAGTGCGTCCCGCGGACCGACGCGGTCGCCCGTGCGCCGCGCGTGCGGAAGGCGCCCTTGCCGTTGCCCCACAGTCGCCGGGCGACCTTCGGCTTCTTGCGCCTGGCCTTGGCCTTCGGCTTCTTGCGGCGCTTCTTCGCGGTCCGGGCGCCGTCGGAGCCCGGCGCGGCGGTGACGGCGGAGCCTCCGACGAACGCGCCGACCACGCCGAGGCCGCCAGCCGTCACGACGGGGACCGCCGGTGGCGTCCGGACGGCGGCGCGGGTCCGGGCTCGCTTCGTCCCGCGCGTCCTCGGTCGTGGGCAGACGAGCGGGCCGGCGAGGCGCAGCTCGGTCGCGGCGCCTGCCTTGCGGGGCTGGGTGACCTTGAACCGGCCGTAGCGGAAGTCGGCGGTGCGGGTCAGCTCGCTTCCGGGCGAGATCGCGCTCGTCAGCCGGACCCAGCTGTCCGTGACGTCGACCTCGGTGCCGGTCTCCAGGAGCGCCCCGGAGGTCGGCAGGGTCGTCCACGTCGACGAGCCCGGACGGCGGATCCGGACCGGTCGCGACGAGAGCGGCTCGAGGCTCACGCTCCGGCCGGCCGACGGGCGCGCGACGGGCGTCACCGATCCGACGCGGTCGCCGGGGCGGGTGTACCAGAGCGCACCGTCCGCGCCGGCGGCGAGGTCGAGCGGCGATCCGGAGCCCGGGAGCGGATAGCGGGAGTCGGCGCCCTCGACGGTGATCCGGCCGATCGAGTCGCGGCCGGCGCCGACGTCGGTGAACCAGAGCGCCCCATCGGGGCCGGCGGCGATGTCGCCCGGGACCGGGCCGCGGCCCGACAGCGGAAGGTCGCGCACCTGCAGCGCCGCGTCGATCCGACCGATCCGGGCCCGGCCCGGGGCGGTGAACCACGCCGCGCCGTCCGGGCCGATCGCGATGCCGCGCGGGGCCGATCCGGCGGGGACCGGCACGTGCGTGATCAGCGGATCGCCGCCGGCGACGGGCACGGCGCGGCCGATCGCGTCGGCGCCGGGCTCGACGAACCACAGGGCGCCGTCCGCCGCCGCGGTGATGTCGCCCGGCGCACGACCGGATCCGGCGAGGGACCAGGTCTGGACGACGCCGCGCGTGGCGCCGCGCTCGACCTCGGCCGCCGTCGGCGCGGTGATGCGGCCGATCCGGTCGACGTCGGGCATCGTGAACCACATCGCGCCGTCGCGTCCGGCGGTGATCCCGGCGGTCCGGCCGGCCACCGGGACCGGGTAGCGGGTGACGACGCCGTCGGTGGTCATCCGGGCGATGCCGCCCTCGGCGATCGTGTACCACAGCGCCCCGTCCGGGCCGGTCGCGATCCGGTCGGGCGTGAGCGGTGGCGCGGGGATGATCGTCGGCGGCGGCTGCGGGCCAACGGTCACGGGGGGTGGGTCGATGACCGTGTCGGGGACGTTGGCGGGATGCTCGACGATCGTCCCGTCGGTCGTGACCCGTCCGATCCTTCCGCTGCCCGGCTGGGTGAACCAGATCGCCCCGTCCGGTCCGGCGGTCAGCCCGGTCGGGTTCGCGCCCGACGACGGCGTGACGTGCTCCCGGGTCGTCGCGGCGTGGGTGGGCGCCGCCCCGAGCAGGCCGACGAGCCCGCCGAGCACGAGCGCGATGAGCGTGGTGGCGAACGGGCGGCGCGGCGCCGTCGTCGTGGGACCCGACTGCGACATGGACCGATCGTGGCGCGACGGCGGTCCGGCGACCGCGCCATCCGCCCCGTCGTGGGCGTGACCGTTGACGCGCTCACGCCCCACCGCGGTCACCCTCCCGCGCGGCGGCGCAGCGCGTCGAGGTCGTGGCAGACGATCGACCGTCGACCGGTCGTCACCCAGCCCAGGTCGCGCATCTGGTGCAGCGCGCGGGCGGTCGACTCGCGCGACGCCCCGACCCATCCGGCGAGGTCCTCCTGCGTCAGCGGCAGGTCGATCCGGGTGCCGCCGTCCGGGCCGACGGTCCCGAACCGGTCGCACAGCTCCCCGATCCGCAGGCTCAGGCGCCCGACGACGTCGTGCGACGCGTGCTCGACCCGCTTGCGGTCCGCGTCGCGCAACCGCTCGGCCAGGGTGCGCATGACGTATAGCGCGGCCTCGGGCACGGTGGTGACGTAGCCCAGGAAGTCGTCGGGGGCGATCGCGAGCGCTTCGACCGCGCCGAGGGCGGTGATCGTCGCGGAGCGGACCTCGCCGTCGATCGCGGACTGCTCGCCGACGAGGTCGCCCGGTCCGCGGACGGCGAGCAGCACCTCGCGGCCCTCGGGCGTGATCCGGGTGAGCTTGACGTGCCCGTCGGTGATGACGAGGACGCGGTCCCCGACCTGGCCGGCGTGGGCGAGCGCCCCGCCGCGCGGGAACCGGCGGGGCGTCGCGCGCCGCCGCAGCTCGCGGCGCTGCTCGTCGTCGAGGGCGTCGAGGAACGTCCGTCCGGCGACGGGGGGTGAGGGAGATCCCGGGACCGCGTTCGTCGCCACCGCCCGACCAGCGTACCGTGCACGCCGGTCGGGGGGTGAGGGAGATCCCGGGACCGCGTTCGTCGCCACCGCCCGACCAGCGTACCGTGCACGCCGGTCGGGGGGTGAGGGGCTCTGGGTCGTCCCGCCGGTCTGGAATGCTGGGCGGGCGGCCCGCCGACGACCCGGGCCGGACCGCACCGTGCACGACGACACCGCCCCGGACGACGCCCCGACCCCGCACGCCCTACGGGCCGCGCTGGCCGACGCGCTGGGCGACGGGGTGACGGTCGCCGACGTCCGCCCGCTGACCGGCGGGGCGTCGCGGGAGCTGTGGGCGCTGCGGGCGACCGTTCCGGACGGGGCGGCCCGCGACCTGGTGCTGCGCCGCGATCCGCCCGGGGATCCCGGGCCGAAGCAGCCGACGGTCGAGGCGGCGCTCCTGCGGGCGGCCGCCGACGCCGGCGTGCCGGTGCCCGACGTCGTCGGCGCGTGGACGGACGGGGGGCCGTTGGGCTCCGGCGGCCTGATCATGGAACTCGTCCCGGGCGAGGCCGCCGGTCGGCGGATCGTCCGCGACGACCGCGTCGCCCCGGTGCGGGAGCGGTTCGCGGAGCGGTGCGGCGAGATCCTCGCGGCGATCCACCGGATCCCCGTCGACGCGGTCCCGGGCCTGGAGCGTCAGGACCCGATCGCGGGCTGCCGTGCGCTGCTCGACGGCGTCGGCGAGCCGCACCCGGCGCTCGAGGTCGTCCTGCGGCGCCTGGAGCGCAACCGTCCCGACCCCGGCGCCCCGACGGTCGTCCACGGCGACTTCCGCGTCGGCAACCTCCTCGTCGAGCCGGACGGCATCCGCGCGGTGCTCGACTGGGAGCTCGCGTACGTCGGCGACCCGCTCGCCGACCTGGGCTGGCTCTGCGTCCGGGCGTGGCGGTTCGGCGGGGCCGGCGTCGTCGGTGGCATCGGCGACGCGGACCGGCTCCTCGACGCGTACCACCGGGCGGGCGGCCGACGCTACGACCGCCGCGAGCTGGGATGGTCGATCGCGCTGCAGACCGCGCGCTGGGGTGCGCTGTCGGTGATGCAGGCCGGGCGCCACCTGTCGGGGGCGACCCGGTCGATCGAGCTGGCCGCGATCGGCCGCCGGACCTGCGAGCAGGAGTGGGACGCGCTCGTGGCGCTCGACGCGGGCGTGGGGGAGGCGCGCCGGCTCGTGGCGCACGGGGCGGGCGCGGCGGACGACGTGGTGGCGGGCGGCGTCGCGCCGCACGCCCCGCACGACCGGCCCGACGTGCCCGAGATCCTCCGCACCGTCCGCGAGCACCTGGAGGCTCCGCCCGACGCGACGGACGGGTCGCGGGCCCGCTACGAGCGGATGATCGCGGTGAACCTGCTGGGCGTCGCCGAGCGCCAGCTGCCCCGGAGCGCCCGGGACGCTCGCGACCACGCCGCGTCGCTGCGATCGCTCGGGGTGGCCGACGACGCGGCGCTCGTCCGGGCGATCCGCGCCGGCGACCTGGACGACCGCGACGACGAGCTCCTCGCGTGGGCGGAGCGCACGGTGCGGACGAAGCTCGCGGTCGCGTCGCCCGGCTACGACGACTGACGGGCGACCGGGCGTGTCGGCGTGACCGTCAGCCGCAGTAGCGGCGCGTCAGGTCGCGCCACACCCGGCGGGGGACGACGCGCGCGGAGGGGGCCCGGCAGTCCGATCCGGCGTACAGCGCGCGGGCGTCACGTCGCCCGCTGAGCCGCAGGATCGCGATCCCGTCCGACGCGTAGCGCTTGCAGGACCGGTACCGGGCGTGGTTGAACCGTGCCGACACGTACCGCTTCGACACCGTCGACACGCGGATGACGAGGCAGCGCGCCGGGATGCTCCACGCGGTCGACACCCGGGCGCGCTCGGTCTTCGTCGGGGCGCGGTCCGCGCTCGCGGGTGGCGCGACGCCGAGCATGAGGACCAGGGGCAGGAGCAGGGCGAGGGCGCGGCGCATCGGCCGATCGTAGACCGCGGGCGGGGCGCCGGATCGCCCTGACGACGACGAAGCCGCCCGGGCGGGCGGCTTCGTGATCATGCCGGAGGAGGGACTCGAACCCCCGACACGCGGATTATGATTCCGCTGCTCTAACCGACTGAGCTACTCCGGCGGGGGCCGCGAGAGTGTAGATGATCAGGCCCGTGGACCTCCATGACCCCGACGACCCGCGGCTGCTCGTCGCCGTGCCCAACGTCAGCGAGGGCCGTGATCCCGCGGTCGTCTCGGCGATCGGGGACGCGTACGTCGCCGGTGGGGGCGGGGCGGTGCGGCTGCTCGACGTCCACGCCGACCCCGACCACCACCGGGCGGTGCACACGCTCGTCGGTCGGCCCGGCGCCCTGACCGACGCCCTCGTCGCCGGCGCGCGCGTCGCGATCGAGCGGATCGACCTGCGCACCCCGCGGGGGACGCACCCGCACGTCGGGGCGCTCGACGTCTGCCCGATCGTGCACCTCGACGACGCCCGCCGCGGCCTGGCGTCGCTCGAGGCGCTCGCGGTCGCGCACCGCCTGGGCGGGCTCGGCCTGCCGGTCCTGCTCTACGGGGCGCTCGCCGGGGGCCGGCCGCGGTCGGCGCTGCGCCGCGGCGGGATCGCCGGGCTCACCGCACGGATGGCGGCCGGGGCGGGGCACGCGACGTCCCGGGAGGCCGTCGACGGCGCGTCCGAGGCACCCGACCCGCTCCGACCGGAGTTCGGCCCCGACCGTCCGCACCCCACCGCGGGCGCCGTGCTCGTGGGAGCGCGTCCGCCGCTGCTGGCGTTCAACGTCGAGCTCGCCGCGCCCGCCGACCTCGACGTCGCCCGGCGGATCGCCACCCGGATCCGCGAAGGCGGCCCCGACGGCCTGCCGGGGGTGCGGGCGATCGGCTTGGAGCTCGACCGTCCCGACGGGCTCGCCGGAGACGCCGATCGCCGCCGTCCGACGCCGATCGCGCAGGTGTCGTGCAACGTCGAGGACCACCGGGCGGTGCCGCTCGCACGGCTCGTCGCCGCGGTGGCCGCTCAGGCGCCGGTGGCGGCCTGCGAGGTCGTCGGGCTGCCGCCCTCCGCGGCGTTCGACGGGTTCCCGGCCGACCTGCCGGTGCGGGGCAGGCGCACGCTCGAGGCCGCGGTGAGCGCCCGGGTGGGATGACCGTCCTCGCGACGGATCGGGGCGCTCTCTCCGGCGATCTGGCGTGACAGGAGCGCGCGCGCGGCGCCGGCGTCCCCACCGGTGACGGCGAGCGCCCACATGAGCTTGACCGTCGCCGCGTGGGTCATCACCCCGGGCAGGAACCGGACCCCGGCGCGCGTCATCGCCGGCAGCGACGGGTAGTACGACTCGACGGTCGCCGGCGACGCCCCCACGGTCGCGGCGACGACGCCGCCGCGATCGGTGACGAACCGGGCGAACCGGCTCACCGACGCGTCGTCGTCCCCGGTCGGCCCGGTGGCGCACGGGTAGAGTTGCAGCACGACGCCCCGCAGATCGCCCGCGACGACCGCCGCCTCGAGCGCCCCGAACGGCATCCCCGGATGGACCGACAGCTCGAGCACCCGCGGATCGAACCGCGACGACGCGTGCACCGCCGCCGGCAACGGGTCGGGCAGCGGCCACGGCGACAGGCGGCGCAGCCGCCCGCCGGCGACGACCGCGACCGGTCCGCCGTTGGGCGACACGAAGGCCGTGCCCGACGCGCGCTCCTTGCGCACCCGGGTCCCCAGGTGGACCGGTGCGTCGGCTCCCGGCGTGCCCGCGAACACGAGGTAGGCGCCCGGCGGCAGGGTCCGCAGCGCGACCATCGCGCAGCGGACGTTGTGGCGGGCGTCGCTGTCGGGGACGTCCGGTGGCACGTTGCTGCCGGTCAGGGCGATCGGCACCGCCAGGTCGGCGGTCGCGTACGCGAGCGCGGCGGCGGTGTAGGCCATCGTGTCGGACCCGTGCAGCACGCAGATCGCCTGCGCGCCACGGGCGACGAGGTCACGGCACGCCGTGGCGACGCGCTCCCAGTGCGCGGGCCGCATCTCCTCGGAGTGCAACTCGACGGGGCGGCGGACCATGAGCTGGTGCGGGCCGAACCCGGCCAGCGGACCGGCGAGCCAGCCCGGCATGCCCCGCGCGTCGGGCCCCCGCACCAGGCGCACGACGGCCGCGTCGTCGGGACCGGAGGAGCCGATCGTCCCGCCGGTCAGGACGAGGCCGAGACGATGACGGGCCACGACCACAGCGTACGGGGTGCCGGCGTCGTGGTCCCCCGACGACGGCGATGCCCGGCCCGCTACGGCGCGCGCGACGACGGAGCCGGGGCACCGTAGGGTCCGGGCGATGCGCGCCGCCGAGGAATCGCCCCTGTCCGCACCGGTCACCGGACAGGTGCTCCGGGTCGAGGTGGCCGTCGGCGACGTCGTCGACGCCGGGACCGAGATCGTCGTCGTCGAGTCGATGAAGTCAGAGTTCGCCCTCGTCGCCGAGCGGGCCGGCGCCGTGACGTCGCTGTCGGTGCGGGAGGGCGATGCGGTCACCGCCGGGCAGACGCTCGGCACGCTGCGGACGTCCGCCTCCGTCGCCGACGTCGCGCGGGACGAGCCGGCCGACGCGCCCGCCGACGCCGACCTCGACGCGATCCGGCCCGACCTCGCCGAGGTCCACGCCCGGCACGCCGTCACCCGCGACGACGCACGGCCCGCCGCCGTCGCACGGCGTCGCGCCCGCGGGCAGCGGACCGCCCGCGAGAATCTCGACGCGCTCTGCGATCCGGGCACCTTCGTCGAGGTCGGCCCGCTCGCGCTCGCGGCGCAGCGGTCGCGGCGCCCGCTCGAGGAGCTCATCGAGCGGTCGCCGGCCGACGGGCTCGTCTGCGGCGTCGCCCGGATCAACGGCGACGTCGTCCCCGACGACCGGGCCGACACGGTGGTGCTCGCCTACGACGCGACGGTGTTCGCCGGGACGCAGGGCGCGACGAACCACTACAAGAAGGACCGGATGCTCGACGTCGCCGGCCGACGGCGGCTGCCGGTGGTGCTGTTCGCCGAGGGCGGGGGAGGCCGACCGGGCGACGTCGACGTGCAGGGCGCGGCGCTCGACGTCCCGGCGTTCCAGCTCCTCGCCCGGCTCAGCGGCCTGGTGCCGCTGGTCGGCGTCGCCTCGGGCCGCTGCTTCGCCGGCAACGCCGCGCTGCTGGGCTGCTGCGACGTCATCATCGCGACGGAGGGCGCGACGATCGGCATGGGCGGGCCGGCGATGATCGAGGGCGGAGGCCTCGGCACGTTCACCCCAGACGAGGTCGGTCCGCTCGACGTCCAGGCGTCCAACGGCGTCGTCGACGTCGTCGTGGAGGACGAGGTCGAGGCGGCCGCCGTCGCCCGGCGCTACCTGTCGTACTTCCAGGGTCCGCTGGCGACGTGGCGGGCCCCGGACCAACGGGCGCTGCGCCGGGCGGTCCCGGAGCGACGAGTGCGCGCCTACGACGTGCGCACGGTGATCGAGGGGCTCGCCGACGTCGACGGATGGCTCGAGCTGCGGGCCGGGTTCGGTACCGCGATCGTCACCGGCCTCGTGCGGATCGAGGGGCGCCCGCACGGGCTCGTCGCCAACGACCCACGGCGGCTCGGCGGGGCGATCGACAGCGACGCCGCGGACAAGGCCGCCCGGTTCCTGCAGCTCTGCGACGCGCACGGGCTGCCGGTGGTGTCGCTGTGCGACACGCCCGGGTTCATGGTCGGCCCCGACGCCGAGCGCACCGGCAGCGTGCGCCACATGAGCCGGCTGTTCGTCGTCGGGGCCAACCTGACCGTGCCGCTGGTGACCGTCGTGCTGCGCAAGGCGTACGGGCTGGGCGCGATGGCGATGGCCGGCGGCAGCATGAAGGCCCCGCTGGCCACCGTCGGGTGGCCGACCGCCGAGATGGGGGCGATGGGCCTGGAGGGCGCGGTGCGGCTGGGGTTCCGGGCCGAGCTCGACGCGGTGACCGATCCGGCCGACCGTCGGGCGCTCTTCGACCGGATGGTCGACGCCGCGTACGAGCAGGGCAAGGGCCTGGCGTCGGCGTCGCGGTTCGAGCTCGACGACGTCATCGACCCGGTCGACACGCGTCGGTGGATCACCGCCGCGCTCGGGACCGCGGACCACGCGGCCCACCCGCGCGACACGGGACTGGTCGATCCGCGCAAGCGGCGGTCGCACGTCGACACGTGGTGATCCGGGGCCGCCCGGCGGTGGACCGGGGCCGTCGGGATCCCGGGACGCGGCAGGGCGGTCGTCCACGACGCGCGGACGGTGGGCGCCGGCCCCATGCCGCGACCGAACGTCGTGCCGATCGCACCAACGCGGCCGTGTCGCGGCTGGCAGGATGCGACCGGGTCGGACCGTCCGGGTCCGCCGGCACCGGAGCGAGGGGACCGCATGCAGGTCGACACGAACGACTACGCCACCACCGCGAGCGACGCCGCCGCCAACGCGGTCGCCGCCGAGCGCGCGGGCTACGGCGGCTGGTGGGCGCTGGAGACGCAGAACGACCCGTTCCTCGCGTGCGCGGTCGCGGCCGAGCGGACCGAGCGGATCGAGCTCGTCACCGGCATCGCCGTGGCGTTCGCGCGCAACCCGATGACCGTCGCCCTGCAGGCCAACGACGTGCAGCTCCTGTCCGGTGGGCGGTTCGTGCTGGGCCTCGGATCGCAGATCAAGCCGCACATCACCAAGCGCTACTCGATGCCGTGGTCGAAGCCGGCCGCGCGGATGCGCGAGTTCGTCCTGGCGGTGCGGGCGATCTGGAAGGCGTGGGAGACCGGCGAGCGCCTGGCGTTCCGCGGCGAGTTCTACTCCCACACGCTCATGACCCCGTTCTTCGACCCGGGGCCCAACCCGCACGGCAACCCGCCGATCGTCCTCGCGGCCGTCGGTCCGCTCATGACCGAGGCGGCGGGCGAGGTCGCCGACGGGATGCTCTGCCACCCCTTCAACTCGGAGCGCTACGTCCGAGAGGTGACGCTGCCGGCGATCGCGCGCGGCCGGGCGAAGGCCGGCCTGCCCGCCGAGGGGTTCGGGCTCTCCGCCCCGGGGCTCGTCGCGATGGGCGACACCGACGAGGAGCTCGACGCGGCGATCGACAAGGTCCGCCGCCAGATCGCGTTCTACGGGTCGACGCCCGCGTACCGGCCGGTGCTCGACCTCCACGGATGGGGCGACCTGCAGGAGCGGCTCAACGTCATGACGCGCGAGAGCGCGTGGGAGCGCATGCCCGACATCGTCGACGACGAGGTCCTGCGGACCCTGGCGGTCGTCGGGACGCCCGAAGAGGTCGTCACGGAGCTCCAGCGGCGCTACGGCGGGATCGCCACCCGGATCCCTATCCAGCTGCCGACCGACGACCCGGACCGGACGAAGGCCCTGCTGGCCGTCCTCGAGGGCTAGCCGCGGTCCGGGGCGGCGCCCGTCCCCGGGGCCGACGTGTCCGACGCGGGGGACGTGGGCTCCGCGGCGCCGTCGCCACCGCGGCCGAGCCCGGTCCACAGCAGGTCGATACCGGCGTCGATCAGCACGTGCTGCGGCGTGGCGTCGTGCTCGTGCCACCACGACGCCGCGCCGGTGAGGGCGCCGATGAGCATCTCGACGATGATCCGGCCGCGGTCGCCGTCGAACGGGATCCCCGCCTCGGCGGCGTCGCGCTCCAGCAGCGCCGCGACCGCGGCGGTGCGGTCCTCGCGGAACCGTCGCCAGCTGGCGTCCAGGTCCGGGTCGCCGTGGGTCGTCTCGTCGAACAGCAGCCGCCACGCGTGCGGGTGCGCCCGGGCGAACCCGAGGACGGCGGCCATCGTCGCCCGCATCCGCTCCTCGGCCGTGCCGTCGCCGACGATCCGGGCGGCGACGTGGGCCATGAACGCGGCGTGGTCGGCGTCGACGACCGCGAGGAACAGCGCCTTCCGCGACGCGAAGTGGTCGTAGAGCACCGCGCGGGTGACGCCGGACGCGGCGGCGACGTCGGCCATCCCGGTGGCGCCGTACCCGGACGTGGCGAACGTCGACCGGGCGGCGTCGAGGATCCGCTCGCGTCGCGCGGCGCCCGAGAGGCGTCGTCGGGGGCGCCGCTCGCTGTCGGAGGACACGGCCACGGGCCGAGCATACCGCCGGCGTTGACAACCGACACTCGTGTCGGTTAGCGTCGGCCCGCCAGCGGAGGGAGAGGGAGCATGGGCACCACGGGGGGATCCGACACCGGTCGCGCGGCGACGCCGTCCGGACCACGCAGCACGACGCGTCGCCGGTTCGTCCGCGACGCCGGGGCGCTCGGCCTGGGGGCCGCGGCGGCGTCGAGCCTCATGGCCGTCCCGGCGCGCGCCCAGCGCTCCGGGGGCGACGGGCGTCGCGTCGCGGTGCTCGGCGGAGGCATGGCCGGGCTGACGGCCGCCCACGAGCTCGTCGAGCGCGGGTTCGACGTCACCGTCTACGAGCGCAACGCGCTGGGCGGCAAGGCCCGCAGCATCCCGGTCGCGGGCACCGGTCGCGACGGCCGACGCGACCTGCCCGGCGAGCACGGGTTCCGGTTCTTCCCCGGCTTCTACCACCACGTCCCCGACACGATGCGGCGGATCCCGTTCCCGGGCAACTCCGACGGCGTCGGCGGCAACCTCGTCGCCGCGACCGGCGGCAAGTTCCTGCGTTCCGACGGCCGGGCCGACCAGGGGATCTTCGGCCTCATCCCCGACCCGGTCGGGCTGCTCACGATCGACGGGCTGCGCCGGCAGCTCACCGACTGGCTGTCGGGTCGCGGGGTGCCCGTCCACGAGCTGGCGTACTTCGTCACCCGGATCCTCGTGTTCATGACGAGCTGCGACGACCGACGCTACGGCCAGTGGGACGGCGTGTCGTGGTGGGACTACGTCAAGGCCGACGGCATGTCGCAGGACTACAAGACCGTCGTCGCCGCCGGGATGACCCGCAGCGTCGTCGCGGCGAAGGAGACCGTCGCCAGCGCCCGCACGATCGCGAACATGGCCGAGGCGTTCCTCTTCAACGCCATGCAGCGCGGCAACGACGGCGCGCTGGACCGCGTGCTCGACCTGCCGACGAACGAGGCGTGGATCGACCCGTGGGTCGTGCACCTCGAGTCGCTCGGCGTGAAGTTCGTCGTCGGGCAGGCGGTCGACGCGCTCGACGTCGAGGGCGGCCGGATCGTGTCCGCCCAGGCCCACGACGCCAAGCGCGACCGCTACCGGATCGACGCCGACTGGTTCGTCCTGGCGGTGCCGGTCGAGCGCGCGGTGAAGCTCCTGTCGCCCGCGGTGCTCGCCGCCGACCCGAGCCTGGAGGGGATGCACGCGCTCGAGCCCGACTGGATGGTCGGGATCCAGTACTTCCTCAAGCGGCCGGTCGACCTCGCCCACGGCCACATGACGTTCATCGACTCGCCGTGGGCGCTCACCGCGCTCACCCAGGGGCAGTTCTGGGAGGACCGCGACTTCAAGCGCGACTACGGCGACGGGACGGTCGTCGACTGCCTCTCGATCGACATCTCCAACTGGGACGCGAAGGGCGTGCTGTACGGCAAGCCCGCCAAGGAGTGCGACCCGCAGCAGGTCGCGGCCGAGGTGTGGGCGCAGATCAAGCGCCACGACACCGCCGGAGCCCAGCTGCCCGACGACATCGTCCACTCGTGGTTCCTCGACCCGGGGATCGTCTGGAGCGCCAAGCGGGGGCGCAACCGCAACGTCACGCCGCTGCTCGTCAACACCGCCGGATCGTGGGTCAAGCGCCCCAAGGCCCGCACGGCGATCCCCAACCTCTTCCTGTCCGGCGACTACGTGCAGACGAACGTCGACCTGGCGACGATGGAGGGCGCGAACGAGTCGGCGCGCGCCGCCGTCAACGCGCTGCTCGACGCCTCCGACAGCAACGCCGAGCGGTGCCGCATGTACCAGCTGTACCGCGCGCCGGAGTTCGAGGCGCTCAAGGCGATCGACGCGACGCTCTACGCCGCCGGGCAGAAGAACCTGCTCGACCTCTGAGCGACCGACGCCCGAGCGCGCGAGCACCCACGTGGCCACCACCATCCCGCCCGGACGGGCGGCCGACGCCGCTCGTCCGGGGGCGTCCGTCGGGCGTGCGACCGCGACGACCGGGCCGTCCGAGACGGTCGACGTCGTCGTCGTCGGCGCGCGCTGCGCCGGCTCGGCGACGGCGATCGCGCTGGCCCGGGCCGGACGTCGGGTGGTGGCGCTCGACGTCGCGCGGTTCCCCGCCGACACCCTGTCGACCCATCTGCTGTGGCCCGCGGGCCTCGCCGAGCTGCGGGCCCTGGGGGCGCTCGACCGCGTGCGGGCGCTCGGGGCGCCGCCGTTGCCGGTCGCCTACGCCGGTGCGGGGGACGTCGCGGTCCGCGGTGGCTACACCCCGGTCGACGGGATCGACCACGGCATGTGCGTCCGCCGGACCGGGCTCGACGCGGCGCTCGTCGAGACGGCTCGCGACGCGGGGGCCGAGGTCCGCGACGGGGTGCGGGCGACCGACGTTATGCGGGACGACGACGGACGCGCCGTCGGCGTCCGGTGGCGCGACCGCGACGGTGGCGAGGGGACCGTTCGCGCCGCGCTCGTCGTCGGGGCCGACGGCCGACGCAGCACCGTCGCACGGAGCGTCGGGGCGGACGTCCCGTACCGCGACGCCCCGAGCGGACGGGCCTGCTTCTACGCATACTGGAGCGATCCGCATCCCGAGTGGCGCCACGTCGCCGCGCAGTGGCGCGAGGGTCGCGAGCTCGGGACCGCGTTCCCGTGCGACGGCGACCGGACCCTCGTCCTCGTCCAACCGCCGATGACCCGACGCGACGCGTTCCGCGGCGACGTCGCGGCGGCGTACGAGGCGACGGTCGCGTCGATCCCGGGCCTGGCGGAGCGGCTGACCGGCGCCGAGCGGATCACGCCGGTCCGCTCGGCGACCGACATCGCGTCGTACTTCCGCCACTCCTCCGGTCCCGGGTGGGCGCTCGCCGGCGACGCCGGGCACTTCAAGGACCCGGTCACCGCCCAGGGCATCCGCGACGCGCTGCGCTACGGCCGGCTGCTCGGCGAGGCGGCCGCGCCGGCGCTCGACGACCCGGCGGCGCTGGACGCCGCCGTCGCCCGGTGGGAGCGGGGACGCGAGCGCGACTGCCTCGAGGTGTTCCAGTGGACGAACGGCCTGGCCCGCGGTCGGGCGATGAGCCCGCTCGAGGTCGAGCTGTACCGGGCGGCGGAGCGCGACGCCACGCTGGCCCGGGCGATGCTCGACGTCTTCTCGCGCTCGCGGACGCCGTCGAGCGTCGTCGGACCCGGTCGTGCGCTGCGACTGCTCGCCCGGATGGTCGCGCGGCCGGGCACGCCGCGACGCCCGGTGCTCGCGAGCGTCGCCGACGAGCTGGCGACGGCGGCCCGCGACGCCCGGGAGCGGCGGCGGGTGCTCAGGCCGACGCGGACGCGGCGCGCTCGGCCTCGAACGCCAGCAGGGCCCGCTTGACGTCGACGCCCCAGCGGTAGCCCCCGAGCCCGCCGCCGGTCGGCAGCACCCGGTGGCCGGGGACGAACGGCGCCACGCGGTTGCGCGAGCACGCCTGCCCGGCGGCCCGCGACGCGTTGGGGGACCCGGCCTCGGCCGCCAGCGCCGCATAGGTCCGGGTCTCGCCGGCCGGCACCCGTCGCAGCCGCGCCCGCATCCGGGCCACCGGCCGCGTCGGGTCGGCGTCCTGCACCACCGGCACGTCGTCGAGCGCGCCGAGGTCGCCGGCGAGGTACGCCTCGACCGCCCGGACCGCCGTCGTCGTCGGCCCGCCCGGCGCGTCGTCGTGGATCGTCGGCGCGCCGTCGGCGGACGAGCGCCCGGGCGGGAGGAGCGCGACGAGCAGGTCGGTGTCGGTGGTGAACCCGCTGGCGCGCACCGCCCCGTCGGCGTCGGCCAGGACGGTCAGGGGCCCGGCGGGGGTGGGGACGGTCGCGCGGTACAACGGGGTCATCTGGGGGCCTCCGGGGTGGGAACGACGGAAGGGGACGTACGGCTCGCCGGGCTCGCGGCCGCGTCGGCGGTCCACAGGTGCTGGGCCGCGTAGGAGCGCCACGGCGCCCAGGCCGCCCCGTGGGCCGTCAGGCGCCGGGCGTCGCCGGGCAGGCCGAGCGCGGCCGCGGCGCGCCGCACGCCGAGGTCGCCCGCCGGAAGGACGTCCGGGTCGCCGAGCGCGCGCATCGCGACGTACGACGCCGTCCACGGGCCGATGCCCGGCAACGCGAGGAGCCTGGCGCGCACCTCGTCGGGCGGGGCTCCTCCGTTCAGGTCGAGGTCGCCCGACGCGACCGCGGTTGCGAGGGCGCGCACCGCTGCCGCCCGCGACCGAGGCATCGGCAGCGCGTCGTCCGGCAGCTCGGCCACGACCGCGGGGGAGGGCAGGAGCCGCAGCGGCCGACGCCCGGCCTCGCCGTCGACGTGGCCGGCGTCGTCGGGATCCGCCGCGTCGGGCGCCGGGGTCCCGTACCGCCCGACGAGCTGCGCGAGGACCGTCCGCGCGGCGGCGACCGACACCTGCTGGCCGATCGTCGCGCGCAGCGACGCCTCGAACCCGCACACCGTGCCGGGCGTCCGCAGGCCGGGAGTGGCTCCGACCAGGGGCCGCAGCACCGGATCGGCGGCCAGGTGCCCGTCGACCGCGACGGGGTCGGCGTCGAGGTCGAGCAGCCGGCGGCAGCGGGCGACGGCGGCGGCGAGGTCGCGCAGGTCGGTCAGGCGCAACGTGCAGGTCACCGCGGTCGCGCCCGGACGCAGGTCGCACACGCCGGGTCCGTGAGGCAGGGCGAGGCTCCGCCGGTACGCCCCGTCCGCGGTCGTGCGCTCGAGGCCGTCGACCGCCCGATCGGCGAGGTGACGGAGCAACGGGCCGGACGCCAGCGGCGTGCGGTGCGCCAGGCGCACGGTCACGGTGCCGGGCGTCGCGGCACCCGCGCCGGCAGCGCGTCGCAGCCCGCCGGGGCTCGTCCCGAACGTGTCGCGGACGGTGGCGTCGAGCTGGCGCGCGCTGCCGAACCCGGCGGCGCACGCGACGTCCGCGAGCGGCATCGTCGTCGATTCGAGGAGGAGCGCGGCGGTCCGTGCCCGCTGGGCCCGCGCGAGCGCCGTCGGTCCCGCGCCGAGCCGCTCGACGAGGATCCGCCGCAGCTGCCGCTCCGAGTACCCCAGGCGCGACGCCAGGCCGGGCACCCCGCCGCGGTCGACCTCGCCGTCGGCGATGAGGCGCATCGCCCGGGCGGCGACGTCGCCGCCGACGTCCCACTCCGGCGCCCCCGGCACGGCCTCGGGCCGGCAACGGCGGCACGCCCGGAACCCGGCCTGCTGCGCCGCGGCGGCGGTGACGTAGAACCGGACGTTGCGGCGTAGCGGGGTGCGGGCGGGGCAGGACGGCCGACAGTAGATGCCGGTCGACGTCACCGCGGTGAAGAACCGACCGTCGAACCGCCGGTCACGGCCGCGCACCGCGGCGTAGCGGTGCTCGAACTCGGCGTCGGCGGTCGGGGTCATCCCGTCGATCGTGTCACGGTCGGCCACCGTCCACCGGCGGAAATCGGACATCACCGTGGATGCCCGTCGCGGTGCGATGATCCGGCGCGCGCACGTCGGGCCGCCCGGCCACCGGCGGCGTCGAGAGCCGGGACGGGACGATGGGACTACTCAGAGGCAAGCCGAAGGCGACCGTCGAGGTCACGCCCACGACGGTGGTCGCGGGCGGGACGGTCCGGGCACGGGCCTCGTTCGGTCGCGCGGACGGTCGCACGCGGGGCGCGAGGATCGAGCTGCTCTACCGCAATACGCGGCGCGAGGACTCCACCGACGCGGACGGCGACGCGTCGACGTCGACGGTGACGAGCAGCGTCAAGGTCGACGTCCACCACGTCTCCATGGACGACGGGGACGTCGACGTCGAGCTCGTGGTCCCGGCGGACGCGCCCGGAACGGCGGAGAAGACCGTCGCCTGGCAGGTCCACGCCGTGGTCGACCGGCGCATGGCGCTCGACACGAAGGCGAAGGCCGACATCGTCGTGCTCTCCCCGCCGGGCCCGCTCGCGTCGTGGGCGAGCGCCCCCGCCGAGGTGACGGTGCCGTGGTCGATGGTCGTCGAGCCGTCGACCCGCGTCGTGCGGCCCGGCGACCGGATTACCGGCCGCCTGTCGATCACGCCGTCCGAGCGGGTGAAGTGCCGGGCCGTGAGGGTGCAGCTGCGACGGTTGCGCGTCGACCCCGACGGCAACCGCACGGTCGAGGTGGAGCCGAAGGTCGACCTCGCGGGAGCGACGACGTTCACCGCCGGCGAGACGGTCTCCTACCCGTTTGAGATCGCGGTGCCCGAAGACGCCGCGCCGAGCTTCCGCGCGCAGCACAACCACCAGCACTGGTACCTGGAGGGCGTCCTCGACCAGCGGCTGTCGAAGGATCCGCGGGTGATCTGCGAGATCGTCGTCCACACCGCCTGAGCGTCGCCGTGCGTCCGATCATCACCACCGCGTTCATGTCCCTCGACGGCGTCGTCGAGGCCCCGGGCGGCGAGCCCGGCCACCGCAGCAGCGGCTGGACGTTCAAGGACGTCGAGTTCCGGCCCGAGGCGTACGAGCTCAAGGGCCGCGAGCAGGAGGAGGCGTCGGCGATGCTCCTCGGCCGCGTGAGCTACGAGGCGTTCTCGACGGCGTGGCCCGCCATGACCGACGAGTTCCCGCGCTACAACGCGATGCCGAAGTACGTCGTGTCGACGACCCTGACCGAGGACGACTTCGTCGACGACTGGGGCCCGACGACGATCCTGCGCTCGCTCGACGAGGTTGCGGCGCTCCGGCGCACCGACGGCGGGCCGATCTCGGTCCACGGCAGCGCCACGCTCAACCGGGCGCTCGAGGACGCGGGCCTCGTCGACCGGTACCACCTGCTCGTCTTCCCCACGATCCTCGGAGCCGGCAAGCGGCTGTTCAGCGCCACCGACAAGGACAAGCGGATGCTCCGGCTCGTCGAGAGCGAGGCCTACGCCAACGGGATCCAGAAGCTCGTCTACGACGTCGTGCGCTGAGCGCGCGCGACGATCCGTCGCCGCACGACGAGGATCGCCGCGATCACCGCGGTGAGCAGCAGCGCGTTGAAGCCGTGCGCCCACGACCAGCCGCCGGCGACCGCGTCGCGCACGGCGTCGAACGCCCCCGGCGCGGCGTCCGGGGCGTGCGCGACCGCGCTGCCGGCGGCGGGGGACGCCCGTGCCTGCTCGGCGACGTCCGCCAGGGCCGGGGCCCCGTCGACCGCGCCCCGGTAGGCGAGGTTGAACGCCGACCCGGTGATCGCCAGGCCGAACGCGGCCCCCATCTCGCGGGCGACGTCGTTGAGCGCCGACGCCAGGCCGGACTTCGCCGCCGGCAGCGCGTCGACGATGAGCTGCGTGGCGGGGCCCTGACCCAGGCCGATGCCGACCCCGAAGAGGAGCGTCGCGACGAAGACGACCGACAGGCGCTCCGTCATCCCGGCGAGCGCCAGCGCGACGAGCCCGACGACGAGCAGCACGAGGCCGAGGACCGCGACCTGCCCGGTCCCGACCCGGGACGCGAGCGCCGGACCGAGCAGCGCGCCCGGGATGATCGTGATCCCGGCGCACGCGATGAGCACCGACGTCAGCAACGGCCCGTAGTCGAAGACGAACGCGTTGTACTGGAAGCTCAGCATGTACCAGCCGTAGGAGATGGCGAACATCGCGCCGACGGCGACGAACCCCAACGCGACGCGGGGCCGCAGGAACACCCCCAGGTCGAGCAGCGGCTCCGCGGCGGTGAGCGACCGGGCGACGAACCCGATCGACGCGATCGCCCCGACGCCCCACGGGACGAGGACGATCGGGTGGACGACGCCGTGGGCCGGGATCTCGACGATCCCGAAGACGATCGTCCCGATCGCGACGGCGACGAGCGCCGATCCGACGACGTCGATCGACGGCGGGTCGTCGTCGCGCGTCTCGGGCACCCAACGCACGACGGTGAGCGCCGACACCGCGGTGAGCGCGGCGATGACGAGGAACATCGCGTCGCTGCCGGACGCCTCCACGCAGATCCCGGCGACGACCATGACGAACGCCCCGCCGGTCATCGCCGCGCCCGCCCACAGCGCCACCCCGAGCGCCCGCCGTCGCTCGCCGAGCAGCTCGGTCATCGTCGCGAGCGTTCCGGGGAACGCGATCGCCGCTCCGACGCCGCCGATGATCCTGGCCCCGATGAGCTGGGTCGCGTCGGTCGCCAGCGGCGACACGAGCAGCGACACGACCATGATCGACAGGCCGACGATGAGCCCGGTGCGCCGGCCGTAGCGGTCGAGGGCGGCGCCGCACGGCAGCAACAGCGCGGCGAGCACCACGGGGACGGCGTCGGCGATGAGCGTCAGCTCGGTCTGGGTCGCCCGCAGCTCGACCGCGAGCGTCGGCAGGGCGGCGATGACGAACGTCGCCGTGCCCATGACCATGAGCGTCGCGCCGATCACGGCGACGATCGCCGGATGCGCGAGGGAGACCCCGTCGGGCTCCTCCGCAGAAGTGATAGTCGGCACGCTCACTTGGGTATCGTAGCGGCATGGACGACGGAGGGGATCCCGCAGGGGACGACCGGGACCGGGCGGCGGGGGAGGGGCCGCGGCCGCTGCGCCGCGACGCGGCCCGCAACCGCCGGAGGATTCTCGACGCCGCCGCCGTCGTCCTGGCCGAGAAGGGGCACGCGGCGACGTTCGACGAGATCGCGGAGCGGGCCGGCGTGGGCGTCGCCACGGTCTACCGCCGGTTCGCGACGAAGGCCGGGCTCGTCGACGCGCTGTTCGAGCGCCAGGTCGCCGAGCACCGTCGGATCATCGACGAGGCGCTCGAGGTCGCCGACCCGTGGGACGGCTTCGTCCACTACGTCGTCGGCGTCATGGACGGCCACGCGACGAGCCGGGCCCTCAACGAGATCTTCCTCGGCGCCGGCACGAGCGAATCCGACGCGGTCGAGCGGGGACGGGCCGAGATGCAGCCGCGGATCGACCGGCTCGTGCGCCGGGCCCGGGACGCCGGCGCGCTGCGCGACGACGTGACGGCGATCGACGTCCCGATCCTCCTGTTCATGGTCGGGATGCTCTGCGACCGCCTGCGCTACGTCGCCGGCGATGCGTGGCGCCGGGCGCTCGTCGTCGTCCTCGACGGGCTCCGCGCCGACCCGTCCGGCCCGTCGCCGATGCCCGTCCCGTCGCTGGACGCCACGGACCTCATCGGCGCGATGGCCCGTTGGCGCCCCGAGCGGTGACGGCGGGCGACGATCCGATCTCCGTCCAGAGCGCTCCGATCGGGCCGCCGATGTGTCGAATCCCATGACATGACGTCCTCCTCGCTTCCCGTCACCGGTCCGTTGGGGCTCGTCGCGTCGGCCTCGGTCGACCGGGACGACCTCGACACGTGGCCGTCGAGCCTGGCGCTCGCCGCCCGCGCCTCGACCCGCTCGGCGGCGCTCGGCACGCTCGGCGGCATGGCGCTCGTCGCCGCGGTCGGCGGGCTCGGCGGCCTGCTCGGCTGAGCAGGGCGCGCCGCCGCCGCGGCCCGCGCCCCGACGGTCGGGTCCCCGCGACGGCCCGGGCCCCGACGGTCAGGCCGCCGTCGCGGCCCCGACCTGCGCGTAGACCTCGGCCTCGAGCGCCTGGAACGTGCCGACGACGCCCTCGTCGTAGAACGGCAGGACCTGCGTCAGCAGGATGCCGCCGACCCCGGAGGCGCGGTCGATCCAGTAGTAGAGGTTGAAGAGCCCCGCCCAGTCGCCGGATCCCGCCCGCCGCATCCCGGGGACGTCCTCGAGCACGAGGTGGAACCCCAGGCCCCACGTGTCGGCGACCGGGAACGGCGGCACGTCGTTGGCGAGCGCCGGATCGGCGCTCTTCAGGCCCCCGGTCGGCATCGGCACGCCGGCCAGCTGGTCGGAGAACGCCAGCTCGACGGTCTCCGGCGCGAGGATCCGTCGCCCGTCGAGCTCGCCGCCGCGCAGCAGCGCCCGGATGAATCGCCCGTACCCGGACGCGGTGCCGACGAGGCCGTGCCCGCCGGCCCACCACTCGGGCTCGGGCGCCAGGTCCAGGTCGGTGATCGCGAGCCCGCCGTCCGGCGTGCGGGCGTGTACCGGCATCGTGCGGGTCCGCTGCTCGTCGGTGGGGGAGAACGTCACGTCGTCGATCCCCAGCGGCTCCAGCACGTGCTCGCGGAGGTACGCGTCCAGGGGCTGGCCGGACACCTGCTCGACGGCGAGGCCGAGCCAGTCGGTGCTCGTGCCGTAGTCCCAGATCGTGCCGGGATCGGACGCGAGCGGCACGTCGGTCAGCGCGGCCCGGCGGCCGGTGAGGATGTGGGGCGTGCCGGTGACCTCGTGGTAGCGCGCGACGTCCGCGTTCGTGAAGAAGTACGTCAGGCCCGAGCTGTGGGTCAGCATTTCGCGGACGGTCGGCGGTCGCGACGGGGCGCGCAGGATCGGCGTGTCACCGTCGAACCCGTCGAGCACCCGCAGCTCGCCGAACTCGGGCACGATCGACGTGATCGCGTCGTCCAGGCCGATCCGGCCCTGCTCGACGAGCTGCAGCGCCGCGATGCTCGCGAACGCCTTCGTCGTCGACGCGTAGCGGAACAGCGTCGCGTCGTCGACGGCGGGGCCTCCGTCCCGCAGCACGCCGGCGCTGCCCTCGTACAGCGTGCCGTCGCGGTCGGTGACGACGACCGAGACGCCGGGCACGTGCCCGGCCGACACGGCGGCGTCGAGGATGGCGTCGAGGCGGGACGTGTCGAACGGCATGTGCGGATCCTCCACCACCACGGCGGCGCGGCGGGGAATCTTGTGGTGGGCGGTGGGCGGTAGCCTCGCGCCACGATGGCGCTCTTCAGTCGCAGGCCCGACGTGTCGCTCGACGTCTCCCCGGGAACCGTGGTCGCGGGGGAGGCGGTGCGGGCGCGGGTGACCTTCGGCGCCCCGGACGCCAAGACCCGTGGTGGTCGCGTCGAGCTGCTCTACCACAACACGTACCGCGAGGAGGAGCGGGACGACGACGTGGTGCGCCGGACGACGATCGGCGACCGCACGCACACGCAGGTCGGCTCGCGCTCGCGCACCGTCACCACGACGTCGCCGGTCGTCGTCGTGTCGCAGCAGGTCCCGGTCGAGGAGGGCACGATCGAGGTCGATCTGCCGGTGCCGCCGGACGCCCCGGGCACGACGTCGTCCAAGGCGATCGCGTGGGAGGTGCGGGCGATCGTCGACCGCAAGCTCGGCATCGACGCGGTCGCCAAGGCGGAGGTCACGGTGCTGACCCCGCCGACGCAGCACGCGTCGTGGGCGAGCTCCCCGGTCGAGTCGACGGTGGCGTGGGCGCTGTCGATCGAGCCCGCGTCGCGCGTCGTGCGGGCCGGGGACGAGATCACCGGGCACCTGCGGCTCACCCCGGCCGAGGCGCTCGAGGTGCGGGCGATCCGCGTCCAGCTGCGACGCGTCCGCTTCGACCCCGACCGCAACACGACGTCCGACGACGGCATCCGGGTCGAGCTCGCCGGCCGGACCACGCTCGTCGCCGGGCAGACGACGCAGCTGCCGTTCTCGATCACGGTCCCCGGCGACGCCGACCCGACGTTCCGCGCCGAGCACAACCACCACCACTGGTACCTGGAGGGCGTCCTCGACCAGCGACTGGCGAAGGACCCGCGGGTGACGAGCGAGATCGTCGTCCACACGGGCTGAGCGGCGCGCCATCGGTCGGCGGCGCGGAGGCGTCAACGCATGTTGGCGATGATCGACGCCCGCGCGTCCTGCATCCGCTTGACGAAGTCCGTCATGACGTCGAACGCCTCGTTGCGCTTGTTCGTCAGCGACTGCAGCCGCAGCATCTCCAGCTGCTGGCCTCCGCTCGCGTCGTCGACGAGCGCCTTGATCCGGGCGATCGCGGCCCGCACGTCGGCCAGGGTCGTGACGTCCGGGGGATCGGTGATCCCCGCCTCGTCGGCGGCCGTGCGCACCGCGGCGGTGAGCGTCGGCCATGCGCCGTCCGTTCCGGTCGGCGTGGTCGCGGCGGCCCCCGCCGGGAACGCCGCCTCGAGGACGGCCAGCCGCGACAGCACCACGTTCAGCCGGGCGATCCGCTGGTTGCGTGCCTGCACCGCGGCGAGCTGCTCGCGCAGCTGCTCGTCCAGCAGCCGGGTCCGCTGCTCCTGGACCATGCGGAGCATCGTCTCGATGTCCATGGGGCCGACGAGCTCGGTGGGGATGATCGGGGTCGTGCCCGACGTCTGGATCCTCGTCGTCCGCGTGGGGGTGCGGGTGAGCCGTCGCGGGGCGGCGGCGCGACGACGCAGTCGGTCGGCCTCGCGGCGCACGAGGCGGGTGACGGCCCGCTCGCCGGTCGTCAGGACGCCGCTGCGGCCCAGGCGTGCGGTGTTGAACACCCCGTAGCCGGACCCTCCGTCGGCGTCGATCGTCCACGGGCCGGACAGGCCGGTCTGGACCGATCCGTCGAACACCGCGTCGCGCACGCTCGCACGGGTGACGCCGCCGCGTCGGCCGGCCCGGTCGATCGCCCGCAGCAGGGCGGTCATCCCGTTGTGGGCGAACACCGTGAACGCCGCCGGTCGGCGGCCGAGCCGGTGGGTGCGACGGGCCCGCGGGTCGGCGTGGGCGGCGGGCGTCGTCAGGCGCATCACGGAGCGGGCGGCGCCGAGCCGCCGCGCGAACGCGTCGTTGGCGAGCGCCTCGCCCCCGAGCACGAGCGTCCTCGGCGACGCGGCGTGCAGTGCCCGGATGACCTTGGCGGCCCCGCTGGACGGCGACCCGCCGTACACGACGGCGTGGGGACGCCGGGCCCGGACGGCCCGGACGGCGGCGGCCAGGCCGTGACCGGAGGGGGAGACGACGCGACGTCCCACGACGCGGACGCCGCGCCGGGCGCCGTCGGCGGCGAAGGACCGGGTGAGCCCCCGCCCGTACAGCCCGTCGTCGTCGACGACCATGACGCTCCGCCGGACGCCGAGGCTCCGGGCGTACGTCACGAGCGCCGCACCCTGGCGGGCGTCGTCGGGGATCGGACGGAAGAACGTGCGCACGCCGCTCGGCTGCAGCTCGCCCGCCCGGTCCGGCGCGGTGAGCTCGGTGGCGGTGCTGACGGGGGAGAGGTGCGCGAGGCCGGCCCGGTTGACGATCGGCATCGCCAGGGCGGTCGCCTCTGAGTCACCCTCGCCGACGTAGGCGATCGCCGTCGGATCGGCGGCGGCGCGCCGGGCGTTGGCCCGCACCTTGGTGGCGTCCCACCGGTCGCCGGTGGCGTCGTCGAGCCACACGAGCCGGATGCGGTGGCCGCCCGCCCGCGATCCCCGTGCCGTCGTCGCCGCGCGCAGGCCGCGCGCGATGAGCGCCGCCGACGGCGCCGCACGGCCCTGGCGGGGCAGGCTGACGTAGATCCGGGCGACCGGTGACGCGGTCCGGTCCGCGGCGGTCGCCTGGGACGATGGCGCCGCCCCGGCCGGCGCGCCGGCCCCGGTGAGGAGCAAGGCGGTGGCGAGGGCTCCGACGGACGCGACGACGCGGGTGGGGGAGGCCATCCGAGGAGTCTCGCCCGTCGTGCCGCCGTTCGGGAGGGAGACGGACGGACGTCCGGCGCCGGCCGGTCAGGCCTTCTTCACGACGCTCGACTTGAGCTGCATCGCGCCGAACCCGTCGATCCGGCAGTCGATGTCGTGGTCGCCGACCCCGTCGACGAGCCGGATGTTGCGGACCTTCGTCCCGGCCTTGATCGGGGCGGAGCTCCCCTTGACCTTGAGCGTCTTGACGACGGTGACGGTGTCGCCGTCGGCCAGGACGTTGCCGACCGCGTCCCGGATCTCCGGGGTGGTCGCGGCGTCCTCGTCGGCGTCGGTGGCGGGGACCCACTGGTGCGCGCACATCGAGCAGACGACGAACCCGTCGAGCTCGTAGGTGTGCTCGCTGGAGCACTCGGGGCAGCGTGGTTCTTCGGTCTCGGACATCGGGCGGGACCCTAGACGAGCGCCGGCGCCCGGAGCCGGCCGTGATAGGACGGTGGCCGATGACGTCGACGCCGCGCGAGCCGACCGACTGCCCGTGCGGGTCGGGGGAGACGTACCGGTCCTGCTGCCGCCGGCTGCACCGCGGCCGCCGACTCGGCCTCGTGACGGCGCCGACCGCCGAGCGGCTGATGCGCAGCCGCTACGCCGCGTTCGCGGTCGGCGACGCCACCTACCTGGTGGAGACGTGGCACCCGTCGACGCGCCCGCCGACGTTGCGCCTGGACGACGACGTCGAGTGGTGCGGCCTGGACGTCGTCGGCGCCACCGGCGGCGGCGAGGACGACGTGGTCGGCACGGTCGAGTTCGTCGCGCACCACCGCCGGGTCGGAGGTCGGCGTACGGGGCGCCAGCGCGAGGACAGCCTGTTCCGGCGCGAGGCCGGGCAGTGGTTCTACGTCGGCCCCACGCGGTAGGCGTCGACGATCGGCTCGAGCTCCTGCGGGGTGGCCCCGTGGAGGATCACCGCGTCGGCGCCGAGCTCCATCTGGCGCCGCACCGCGGCGGCGCACTGCTCGGGCGTGCCGGTCGCGGCGGGCGCGAGCCACTCCGGCGGGATCACGTCGGCGAGGTGCTCCAGCTCGGCGACGGTCGCCTTGCCGTCGAGCATCGTGCTGCCGTACGCCTGCACCACCCGGTCGGCGCGGAACCGCTCGAGCGCGGCAGGATCCCAGCGGTTCGTCCGCACCAGCAGGTCGCCGTACGCCTGCAGGTAGGTCGCCAGGCGACCGACGCTCTTGCGCAGGCGGAGGTCCTCGGGGATGTGGTCGCCGAGCGTCGCGAAGCACGACCAGACCTTCACGTCGTCGGGGTCGCGGCCGGCCTCCTCGGCGGCGCGCTTCACCGTGGTGACGCAGTGCTGGAGGGTCTCGTCGGTGAAGAACGTGTGGAGCACGACCTCGTCGAACGTCCGGCCGGCGAGCTTCAGCGTGTTGTCGCCGAACGCCATGATCCCCAGCGGGATGTCCAGGCGGAACCCGCGGTCGAGGACGAGCGCCGGGTAGTGGCCGATCGGCCCGTCGTGGCCGACGATGACCTCGCCGTGCCACAGGCGGCGCATGACGCCGGCGAAGTCCTCCATCTGCGCGGTGGTGATGCCCGGCAGGCCGAACGCGTCGAAGATCGGCTTGATCCCGCGGCCGATCCCGAGCATGAACCGTCCGCCGGTCATGAGGTGCTGGGTGCTGGCCCAGGCGGCGGTGACGGCGGGGTGGCGGATGTTGTGGTTCGTCGCGGCGGTCGCGATCCGCAACCGCTGCGTCACCGCGCCGGCGGCGCCGGACAGCGACGCGGTCTCCTTGACGTTCCAGCGCTCCGAGATGAACCCGGTCCCGAGCCCGAGCGCCTCGCCGTCGCGCGCCTCGTCGAGGATGGCGCTCGGGTCGTGCGCACCCCCGGCGAGCAGGTAGAAGCCGAGCTCCGGCATCGGTGTCCGCATGCCCCGAACGTAGTCGCTCCGGCGACCGCGGTGGGGAGGACGATCCGACGTCCCGATCCATCGGGCGTGCCGTGGACCGAGGGTGCCGAGCACGGCCACGTCGTCGTCCGCTCGTCGGCGCTGGTGGTCGAGGGCAAGGGAGCGACCACCGATGATGTCCTGCCGATCGAGGAGTCTTGACCGCGATGACCCAGACCACCTGTCACATGTCCGTATCGCTGGACGGCTTCGCCGCCGGACCCGACCAGTCGCGCGAGCATCCGCTCGGTGTCGGCGGTCAGGACGTCCACCGCTGGCATCTCGGCGACATCACCGACCCCGCTGACATCGCGGCCCGCGACTGGCTGCTGCGTCCTCGCGGCGCGTACGTCATGGGCCGCAACATGTTCGGCCCGATCCGTGGCGCCTGGGATGAGGACTGGCGCGGCTGGTGGGGTGACGAGCCGCCGTACCACGCACCGGTCTTCGTCCTCACGCACCACGCCCGCGAGTCGATCGAGCTGGAGGGCGGCACGACGTTCCACTTCGTCACCGACGGCTTCGACGCCGCGTTCGCGCAGGCGACCGCCACCGCCGACGGTCGCGGCGTCGACATCGCCGGGGGCGCCTCGACGGTGCGCCAGGCGCTGTCGGCCGGCGTCGTCGACGAGCTCGTCCTCGACATCGCGCCGGTGCTGCTCGGGTCGGGGGAACGCCTGTTCGACGGCGTCGACGACCTGTGCCTGTCGCCGGTCGAAGTGCTGCACTCGCCGCTCGCGACGCACATCCGGTACCGGGTCGAGCGCTGAGCCGTCGCGAGGTGGCGCTTCCTACGACGGTGCGCGTCGGACCGCACGGCCAGGTGGTCCTGCCGAAGGTGATTTGCGCACGGCTCGGCATCGAGCCAGCCTTCGGATAACGCGCACTCGATGCGGCAACCACCCACGCTGCAGGCGTTTCCTCTTTTGTGCTCGATAATCGATCTTATGTAACCCAGACGTCGAATCCCGGGTCGTGCCCTCAGCCCCGATCTCGTACGCGAGTGTGCGCGCACCGTTGCGACCCTCCCACTGCCGTCGAGTCCGATCGTGACGCCCTCGGCGTCGCCCAGCCGGTCGATCCAGACCGGTCCGCGCGGATCGAGCATCGCCGCCGGATCGAGGCTGGCCGCCCCCGCCCCGCTGGCGTAGCGCGTGGTCACGACGTCGGACGACCGGCGATCGACCAGTGCTGAGAACCACCTCTCGGCGTCGAGGTCGCCGCCGGGCACGTCGTCCGCGATCTCGACGACCCGGCTCGTCAGCCGTCGGGCCGCTTCCCGCCAAGCAGGCTCACGCATACGTGGCACCCTCGCAGGCCGGTGACCCGATCGCCAACGATATGAGCGCCTCCCGCCCACGGCCCTCCACGACCCGGTGCGACGTCCCGTGCCGGGCGTCGCGCCGGTGGTCGTCCAGGCTCACGGGGTCCTCGAACTCAGCTCTGCCCTCGGATCGCCTCGGCGATGTCGTTGACGCGGCGCCAGTATCGCCGTGCGTGGAGCGGCCGAAAGCCGAAATGCTCGTAGAAGGCGCTGGCCGAGTCGTCGATCGCGTCGACGACCACCGCGCGGGCTCCGAGCTCGTTGGCACCCCGAACGCAGCGGCGCAGCGCGTCGACCAGGAGGTGGCCACCGAGGCCGTTGCCGTGCTCGCCACGGTCGAGTGCCAGCCGAGCGAGGAGGACTACGGGGACCGGGTCGGGCATCCCGCGACGCAACCGGCCTGGCGCGTGCTCGTGGGCGACCGCACCCATCGCCAGCGCGTAGTAGCCGACGACTCGGGTGCCGCGAGGCAGGACGTACGTGGCCGCGGTGCCGGCGGCAGCGGCCGTCGCCGCCGAGTTGCGTAGCCAGCGGTCCAGCGACGGCTGTGAGGACTCGAAGTCCGTCGTGGAGTGGTGCGGCTCGAGCCGGGCGATCGGACCGAGCGGCTCGGCGGTCATCCGTGAGGGAACGGGCTGTCGCGCTCGGCGTAGCGACGGAGCGTCGGCATCGACTCGACCGGGCCGTCCAGCGCATCGGCGAAGCGCTGGAAGTCGGCCTCGCGAAGGACGATCTCGTGAGCACGCTCGACGATCTCCTCGGCACGTTCGGTCGCCACACCGAGGACGAACGCGGTCAGCGTCTGGCCCGTGGCGTCGGCGGCGGAGCGCAGCACCTGCTCCTGCCGCGCGGTCACACGCATATTCAGGCGTCCCCCCCGCCGCTGCTCGTCAACGCTCGTCATGGCGCAAGTGTACGCACTCAGTATGTACAGGGTAATCTCGTGCGGGTGCAGCGTTAGCCGCCACGTCTGGTCGGGATCGACCTTCGTCGCCCATGCCGCCGCCTCACTCCGACCCTCGGAACACGACCTGCCACGACACGCCGAAGCGGTCGACGCACCAGCCGAACCGCGCGGCGAAGTCGTACTCCCCCACCGGCATCAGCGCGTGGCCACCCTCGAGCAGCCGCCCGACGACGTCGTCCACCTGGCCGGCCTCGTCGACCTCGAGGAAGAGCGACGTCGACGGAGTGAGGCCGAAGTCGTGCGGCATCGGACTGTCGAAGAGGACGACCTCATGGCCGGCGAGGCGCACGAGCACCGACCCGCCGAACCCGGACGTCGGCACGACCTCGCCGCCCGGCACGACCGAGGCGTAGAACGCCCCCGCCTCGGCGGCCACGCCGCTCTGGAACATGACGTGCGTCCGCAACTGCATGGGGACGCAGGCTAGACCGTGGATAGGCTGGCCCGATGAAGCTCTACTCCCAGCCCGGCGCCTGCTCGACCTCCAGCCACATCGTGCTCGAGTGGGCCGGCCTGGACCACGAGTTGCAGACGATCACCCGGGAGTTCAAGCGGACCCCCGAGTACCTCGAGCTCAACCCGACGGGGGTCGTGCCGACGCTCGTCGACGGCGACTTCGTCCTGACCCAGAACGCGGCGATCTACGCCTACATCGCCGACCACGCGCCGGACAGCGGCCTCTACGGTGACGGCTCCGCCCGGCAGCGCGCCGAGGCCAACCGGTGGATCTCCTACGTCGGGTCCGACCTGCACCCCGTCTTCAAGCCGCTGTTCGTGCCGGCTGCGCACGGTGGCGACGGTCCCGGCGCCGACGACGTCCGCGCGTCGGCGCTCGCCAACGTCGCCCGCACGCTGCAGCACGCCGAGCGCCGCCTGGCCGACCACGAGTGGCTCGCCGGGTTCCGCTCCCCCGCCGACGCCTACCTGTACATCACCCTGCGGTGGGCGATCGCGCTGGGCGTCGAGCTCACCCCCGCCCTCACCGCGTTCGTCGGTCGCATGGAGCGCGACGAGCAGGTGCTCAAGGCGCTGTCGGACGAGGGGCTCGACACCGTCGGGTGACGGGAAGGGCTCCGGGGGGCGGCGATCTCTTGCTCCGAGCTGTCGGGACTCAGCGCGGACGGTAGACGTCGCGACGGTGCTCGATCCGCAGGACGACGACCTCTCGTCGGGGCTCCACGATGCGGTAGAGGATGCGGTAGGTCCCGCGCCGCGCCGACCACACACCGACGAGGTCGCCCCGGAGTGGCTTGCCGACCCGACGGGGCTCGCGGATGATCACGCCCGTCAGGAAGTCGATCACCGCCACGGCGACGGGTTCGGGGAGCTGATCGGTGAGCGCTCGGCGGGCCGGCGGCGTCAGAACGAGCTCGTACTCCGCCCCGACGCTCACCGTCGTAGCGCACGGACCGCGTCGACGCCGCGCAGCACGTCGCCACGCGCGTACGCGGCGTCGGCCTCACGGATGTCGGCCAGCGCATCCGGATCGTTGAGCACGGAGACCGTCTCCTCGAGCTGCGCGAGATCCTCCGGGCTGATGATCACCGCCGCGTCCCGACCGTTGCGCGTGATCGTCACCCGCTCGTGATGGCGCTCGACGCGATCCACGACCTCGGACAGGTGATCGCGAACGCCACGCAGCGGCTCGGTGCTCATGGCCACAATTGTGGCGCATCGGGGCCGCCGGGTCCAGCTTCAGGGTTCGGACGGTGGCGCGGTCGCAGTCGGCGCGCCGGCCAACGAAGACCTGCTCATCCACCGGCGGCCCGCACCCGCGCCGCCTGGCGGATCAGGTGGTCGCGCTCGGCGACGTCGGTCGCCCGGTGCGCGGCGTCGGCATAGGCGGCGCCGGCGGCTTGACGGTCCCCGCCCAGCTCGTGCAGGTAGCCGCGGACCGCGTGCCACCGGTGCCGCTCGCCGAACGTCTGCCGCAGCCGGTCGGTCTCGCGCAGCCCGGCGGCGGCGCCCTGCACATGGCCGACGGCGACGGCGCGACCGAGCACCGCCGACGGGTCCTCGCGCACGGGGTCGGCGGTCAGCGCGACGAGGTCGTCGTACCAGGCGAGGATCTGGGGCCAGTCGGTCTCCCCCGCGCTCGCCGCGTCGTCGTGCAGCGCGGCGATCGCCGCCTCGATCTGGTGCCGTCCGGGAGGCCGCTCGTCGGTCTGGTCCGCCAGCGCCGACTGCAGCACCCGGACGCCCTCGGCGATCTGCCGGGTGTCCCACAGGCTACGGTCCTGCCGGTCGAGCGGGACGATCCGGCCGTCGGCGTCGTACCGGGCGCGACGCCGGGCGTGCCCCAGGAGCATCAGCGCGAGCAGGCCGCGGGCCTCCGGCTCGCTGGTGACGAGCGTGAGCTGGCGCGTGAGCCGGATCGCCTCCTCGGCCAGGTCGGGGCCTGCGGGTCCGGTGCCGTGACCGGTCGTGTAGACGAGGTAGAGCACGCGCAGGACGACGGCGAGGTCGCCCGGGCGGTCGAACCGGCGCTCGCCCGGACCGCCGAGCGTGCGCTTGGCCCGGCTGATCCGCTGCGCCATCGTCGCCTCCGGCACGTAGAACGCGTCGGCGATCTGGCGGGTGGTGAGACCCACGACGGCACGGAGGGTCAGGGCCACCTGCGACGTCGGTGCCAGGTCGGGGTGGCAGCAGCAGAAGAGCAGGAAGAGCGTGTCGTCGCCCTCGACCAGCTCGTCACGGTGCTCGGGATCGATCGACGCGCCTGCACCGATGGTCGTCGGATCGGCGTCGGTCTCCTCCTCGCGCCGGACGCGGGCGGCCTCGCTGCGGCGGGCGTCGACGAGCCGTCGTGTCGCGACGGTCGTCAGCCACCGGCGCGGATCGTCGGGCGGCGAGGCCGGCCACGACCGGAGCGCCTCGATCAGGGCCTCCTGCAACGCGTCCTCGGCGGCGTCGAAGTCCTCTCCGCGCCGGACGAGGCCGGCGAGGACCCGCGGGACGAGGGCGCGCAGCGCGCCCTCGTCGACCGCCCGTGTCGGCTCGGCGGCCACGCCCGGATCAGTCGTGGTCGGCGCCCGGCGACATGACCTCGCGCAGCTCGAGCCACTCGTAGATCGGCTCCCCGCGAGGGCCGGGCTCCGAGGACACGTACGCCGCCACCTCGAGGGCGCGCTCGCGGGACGCGACGTCGATCATGAACCAGCCGGCCACGAGATCGCTCGTCTCGGGGTGCGGACCGTCGGTGGTCACCGGCGCGGCACCCGGCCCGCCGTAGCGGACCCAGGTGCGGGTCGGGGTGAGCGCCCGCGAGTCGACGAACTCGCCGCTCTCCTCGAGCATCCTCTGGACGTTGCGCTGGAACTCGATGTGGGCCTCGACGTCCGCCGGGTCCCACTGGTCCATCGGCGGGAACGGGTGGTGGGGCTCCGGGCCACCGCGGTAGTGCTTGAGGAGCAGGTACTTCGGCATGGTGTTCTCCTGGGTCGTGGGCCACGCTCGTCGGGGCCCTTCACCTGTAGAGCGGAGCCGTTCCGCGGTTCTCGACATCGAACCACGGATCGCGTCGAACGTCATCGGCGTCCGCGCGCGGGCGCCACCCGGCCGAGCGGGTCGCGGTGCGACGCGGGAGCTCGGCCACGGCCTCGAGCCGCGCCGCCCCGATCCGCCCTTCGGTCGCGCCCGGCGCCCGACTCCCGTACGGTCGGGGCACGGTGGTCGACATCCGTCGGGCGCACCGTTCGAACCCCATGCCCGCCTCCCCCACGCTCCACCATCCCGAGCTCGCGCGACGCGTGCGCGAGCAGGCCGTCCGGCAACCGCGCCTGTACGGCGACCTCGACCTGACGGCGCGGCCGTACCGCTTGGCGATCGGCCCGGACGACGAGTCGTCGCTGCCGGGGTGGGCCGGGGACCGGGACGAGCTGCTCGCCGACGAGGAGCTCGTCGAGCTCATGAGCACCGCGACGATGCTCGGCGACGTCGTCGCCGACCCGTACGCGTCGCTCATGGCGGAGCGGAGCTTCAAGGAGCTCGTCGACCTGCTGCACCGCGCCTGCCGCGACGGCATCGACGCCGTGCCGGACGCGCCACCGGAGCTGCGGGCGCTCATCGCCGCGATGGAGGCCACGCCGGAGTGGCTCGACATGGACCTCGTCGAGGAGGGCGCCCGGCACGCCCGGATCCCGTCGGCGCTCGTCGCGCCGTGGGTCACCCGTGGCGCGTTCCTCGCGACGTTCGTCAACACCTACGCGGCGCTGCCGATGGCGCTCACCGGGGCGCTCGGGGGCCGCAAGGCCGCCCGGCGCGTCAACGAGACGGCGAGCTTCTTCGCCGTCACGACGCTGCCCGGCGCGCTCGACCGGCACGGGCCGGGGTTCGAGGCCGCCGCGATGGTGCGGCTCATGCACTCGATGGTGCGCTACAACGCGCTCAAGCGCTCGGACCGGTGGGACTTCGACGTGTACGGGGTGCCGATCCCACAGGTCGACCAGATGCCGGCCGGGATGATCGGGCAGTACCTGTCGGCGACCCGGGCGCTCCGCGAGGGCCGCACGACGTTCACCCCCCGCGAGCGGGCGCTGATCGAGTTCGGGCGCTACCGGTGCTACCTGCTCGGCCTGCCCGAGGAGCTGCTGCCGACCGAGCCCGGCCCGATCGTCCGCGTCATGCACGGGCGGGCCGCGATGCTGCGGGACGGGTTCGACGACGACACGTGCGGCGCGCTCGTCCGGGCGACGATGGACGCCTGGCTGCGCCCGGACCGGACCCCGGTCGACCGGGCCCTCGAGCTCGTCGAGCGGAGCTTCGGCAAGTCGTTCTTCGTCCGGGCGTTCGCCGGCGGCAACCGCGACGCCGCCCGCCGGATGGGCGTCCCGATCAACCCGCTCGAGCGGGCGGTGGCCACGGCCACCGCGCCGCTCGTCTTCGGGAGCGTCGCCGCGTTCGTCGCCGCCGACCGGATCCCCGTCGTGCGCGACGTCGCCGACGCGTCGCTCGTGCAGCTCCTCAAGTGGCAGCTCGCGTCGTACGGGCACCCCGAGTTCGTCACCGACCATGCGACCTACACGCCGACCACGTCGCCGCGCCCCGCGGTGGCGTGAGCCGTCGGGCGGGCCGTGGGCCGCGCCCCGCGGTGGCGTGAGCGCGGCCGGGCACCGGGGCGACCCTCAGCAGGGCACGAGCTGACTGAACGGCGGCTGCCAGTGGTAGCGGAAGCAGAGGTTGGGGCCGTCGGCTCCGCCTCCCCCGCCCCCACCCGCGGACGGCTTGCGCAGGTACAGGCTGCGCTCGTCCCGGGCCCGCAGGCCGTCCTTGGCGGTCGCGGTGATCCGCAGGTCGGTCGACGTGCGCGCCCGCGAGCTCAACGTCACCCGCACGTTGACCGTTCGCCGCTTGCCCGCGGCGATCGTGCGCACCGTCTTCGGCAGGCGGACCCGCAGGCCACGGGCGCCCTTGGCCTTCAGGCGGATCCGGCCGGTCGACGCGTCGCCCCGGTTGCGCAGCGTCAACCGCAGGGTGCGGGTGCGGCCCGCGCGCATCACCGACGGCACGCGGGAGAGCTTGGCGGTGAGCTCCGGCAGGCCCCGCATCTTGAACGGCCCCGCGGTGTCGTACACGACCGCCAGGTTGCCGGGCGCGGTGAGCTGGGCGATGACGCAGTCGGGACGGACGCCCCTCAACGTACGGCTCGTCGCCGCGTACTCCTCCGATGCGCCGTCGTACGTCTTGCTCGCGGCGCCGTTGCGTGCCTGGCCGGCGCCGTCGAGCCGGACCCAGTCGGCGTTGCGGGAATCGGTCAGGGTGGCGAACCCGACCGCCGGGTAGCGGTTGCACCCGCTGCTCGTGCGGCGTCCCGCGAACAGCGTGAGGTTGGCCGGCGCGTCCCCGGACGGCTCGCCCGCCAGCCGCACGGCGCCGTCCAGGCGCCCGGTGCGGCGGTCGTACGCGAGGCCGACCGACACGATGTCGCGTCCGGGGTGCGGGTCGGCGGCGTCCCCGGCGGCGTCCTTGCCCTCCCCCACGAACGCCGCGCTCGCGGGTGAAGCCGGGAGCAGGACGAGGGCGAGGATCGCGAACGGCGTCGCGAGGACGGCGCGCACGGGGCGACGGGACATCGTGGACCTCCGGGGGATCGGGACGGCCGGATCGGGACGGCGACCGTCGGGACCGCTCCAGGCTACCCCGCCCCCGGCGGCCGTGCGACGGGTTCGGACGGGTGGGCGTGCCGTTCGACGCGCGCACCCCGCTCGTCGGTGGAGATCGCGACGTCTCCGCGTCGATCCGGCGCCGGGATCGCGTCGCGGGCCGCATCCGCCTGCCGTCGGGCTACGGTCCAGGGGTGCACGACGCGCTCAGGCAACTCGCGACGGTGCTCGCCGATCCCGGTGCGCCCGACGCCGATCGGACGCTCGACGGCGTGCGGCGCCGCTGGACGTCGCTCGCCGCCGACGAGCGGGACGCGATGACGCCGTTGGCCCGTCTCGCCGCCGACCGCGTCGCGGCCGCCGAGGCCCACCGCCGGCCGACGCTCTTCGACCCACCGCCGCAGGACCCGGCCCCGGTCGTCGCGCCGCCGGCCGACGACGTCGCGCCTCCCGCGACGCCGCCGGGGATCCGCGAGGGCGTCGACGTCGAGCCGCCCACGGCCGCCCCGGCGGACCGGTCCGACGACGACGCCGACTACCTCGCCTACCTCGACGGCCTGAGCGCCGACGTCGACGCCGACGGCGATCCCGGGGCGTTCGACGACCCGTTCGCCGCCGCCGGCACCGCCGACGGCGCGTACGACGCCGGTCCGCCCACGGCGTCCGCGGAGATCGACGAGGCATGGGCACGCGAGCCGTACGGCGGTGCGCCCGCGACCCCGTCGGGCCCCCGCCCCGAGCGCCGACCCCTCGACCACGTCGATCCCGACGCGCTGCTCTCGCTCCTGGGGCTGGAGAGCTTCCGCCCCGGCCAGCGCGATGCGGTGCAGGCCGCGCTCGAAGGCCGCGACGCGCTCGTCGTCATGCCGACCGGCGGCGGCAAGAGCCTTTGCTACCAGCTGCCCGCGCTGGCCGGCGACGACCTGACCGTCGTCGTGTCGCCGCTGATCGCCCTCATGCGCGACCAGTGCGCCCGCCTCACCGACCTGGGGCATCCCGCGGTGATGCTCGCATCCGGAGGTGACGGCGAGTCCAACCGCCGCGCGCTCGACGAGATCCGTGACGGGTCCGCCAAGGTCTGCTTCGCCGCGCCGGAGCGGTTCGCGTCCGGCGTGTTCCGGGCCGCGCTGCAGGCCCGGGCGATCGCGCTGTTCGTCGTGGACGAGGCGCACTGCGTCAGCGATTGGGGCCACGACTTCCGCCCCGACTACCTGCGGCTGTCGTCGGTCATCGCCGAGCTCGGCCACCCGCCCGTCATGGCGTGCACCGCGACCGCGACCCCGAAGGTCGCCGACGAGATCGTCCGTCGCCTGGAGCTGCGCGACGTCGCCCGGGTGCGCTCCGGATTCGACCGCCCCAACCTCTCGTTCGACGTGCTGCCGTTCGACGGGCAGGGCTCGGTGGCCCGCAAGCGCGCGACGCTCGTCGCCGGGGTGGCGGATCCGGCCAACCGTCCCGCGATCGTCTACTGCGGCACGCGCAAGAGCACCGAGGAGGTCGCAGCGCTCCTGACCGCCGAGGGCGTGCAGGCGGTGCCCTACCACGCGGGGATGACCGCCGACGTCCGCGCCGCACGGCAGGACGAGTTCATGTCGGGGACCGCCGACGTCGTCGTCGCGACGAACGCGTTCGGGATGGGCGTCGACAAGGCCGACGTCCGATCGGTGTGGCACTGGGCGCTGCCGTCGTCGCTGGAGGCCTACTACCAGGAGGCCGGACGTGCGGGCCGTGACGGTGAGCTGTCGCGCGCGGTGCTGCTGGCGTCCCGGGCCGACCTGGGGCGACTGGTGCGGTTCATCCGCGAGGCCGAGGTCACCGTCGAGCAGGTCGGGGCGCTCGTCGGCGCGCTGCGGGCCCGGGCGGACGAGGACGGGGTGACCGAGGTCGACGCCGGCCGCGACCAGGACCGGATCGCGCTGGCCGTCGCCGAGCGCGCCGGGGCGCTCGAGCTGGCCCCCGGTCCGGGCGGACGACTCCGGGTGACCGTCGTCCCCACGGGCCTCGACCACCGGCGCGTCGCCGAGATGTGCCGGGCCGCCACCGACCGCCGTTGGCAGGCGTACCGGTCGATCGAGAAGTACGCGGCCGCCGACAACGACGTCTGTCGGCGCCGGCAGTTGCTCGACCACTTCGGCGACCCCGAGGACGGCGCGCCGCTGGGACGCTGCTGCGACGTGCACGACCCCGTCGACTGGCTCCCGCCGATCCGGGTCGGCTCCGGCCGGTCGCGTCGCTCGGGCGCGCCGGTCGAGGAGGACGGCCGGCCGGTCGACGACGACGAGCTCGCCCCGCTCAAGGCGTGGCGTCGCGAGCGGGCCGCCGGCAAGCCCGCCTACACCGTGGCGACCGACGCGACGCTGCGCGAGGTCGTCCGCCGCCGGCCGTCGACGCTCGACGAGCTCGGCGACATCAAGGGCATCGGCCCGTCGTTCCTGCAGAAGCACGGCGACGCGCTGCTCGAGCTCCTCGCGCGCGGCTGACCACAGGCCGGGCGCCGGCGACCGGGTGCGACGCGCTCAGGCGGGCAGGCCCACCATCGCGGCGGACCGCTCCCACACCCGGCGGGCCAGCGCGTCGTCGCGGCCCTGCCGGTGCAGCGGCCCGTCGGCGCGGTGGCGGTGGAAGTAGCGCCCGTCGATCGCGGCGCCGTCGGGACGGGTCGCCAGGCGCACGAGCGGCTCGGCGCCCTGCTCGGGGGTGTGGAAGAGCCGGCGGGCCGGGCCGCGGTAGAGCACGCCGGCGATCGCCGAGTCCCGTCCGAACGACGACGTCACCACCCCCGGGTGGAACGCCGACGCCACCGCGTCGATCCCGACCGTCGCGTAGTGGGCGCGCAGGCCGCGGGTGAAGACGACGTTCAGCAGCTTGGAGCGGCAGTAGGCGCCGTAGTCCAGATGCCGGCCGGTCGTGCCGTCCAGGTGCTCGGGGCGGATCCGGCCCAGCAGGTTCCCCATGCTCGCGGTCTGCACCACCCGCGCCCCCGGGGCGGCGGCGATCCGGTCCTCCAGCAGTCGGGTCAGGAGGTACGGCGCCAGGTGGTTCACCTGGAACGTCAGCTCGTGGCCGTCCTCGGTGATCCGCCGCCCTCCGGTGAAGACGCCCCCGGCGTTGTTCGCCAGCACGTCGATCCGGTCGTGGCGCTCCCGCAGCCGCTCGGCCAGGTCGCGTACCTGCGCCAGCGACGAGAAGTCCGCGGTCAGGCCCTCGACGCCCAGCTCGGCGGCGACCCGGGCCGTCTTCTCGGGCGAGCGGCCGACCGGCACGACGGTCGCGCCGCGCTCGTGCAGCCGTCGGGCGGCGATCGCGCCGATCCCGTCGCTCGCGCCGGTGATGACCATCACGAGGCCGCGGACGTCACGCTCGTCGGGGTGGGGCACCGGCGCATCTTCCCGTGCCCGGCCCGACCGTGCGCGCCGGTCGCCGTCGCGCCACGCGCACCGGGCGCCGCGACCGACGTCGGCGGCCGTCGACCGGCGAGGGCACCGCTCTGGGTCGCACCGGCGGTAGCGTGATGACGATGCCGCGCCGCAACCCCCGACCGGACCCCGGACGCCGCGGCCGGCGCGCCCCGACGTGGGGGCCCGATCCGGTGCGGGCGGCGGAGCGGGAGCGCCGCCGACGCGAGGTCTGCGCCGGCAAGGCCCGCTACGCGACCGAGGCGGAGGCCCGCGCGCACGCCCTCATGCACCAGCCGGGACCGGGGCCGCGGCCCAACGCCTACCGCTGCGACGTGTGCGACGGCTGGCACTTCACGTCACGCCGCTGACGACGGCCGTCCGCGGCCAGGCCGATCCACGTCACCGCCCGCCCCGACGGCACCCCCGCGCGTGGTCCGATCCCGATGTCGGACGCGGGCCGAGGGGAGCGCCTGAGAGAACGGTGAGAACGACCCCGGCCCGGAGCGACGCCGTCGTTAGGGTCCCGCGGGACGGTCGCCGTGACGTCCCGTCCGCGCCCGTCCCGAGCATCGGCTCCCGCGCCCGTCGCGCCGGCATCCCGCCCCGACGGGCCCGCGCCGGCGCGCCACCACTCCGACACGGAGGTCCCACCGTGATCACGTCCCCCACCGGCCCCGCCGCCCGACGCCGCGTCCCCCCGCCCGTGCGCGCCACGACCGCCGCGGCGCTCTGCGGCGCCGCCGCCGTCACCGTCCTCGCGCTCGCGCCGGCCCCGCCCGCCGACGCCGCGCCGCGCGACCTCGACCGGTACTACCGCTACTTCGACGTCGGACCCAAGCGGATCCCCGGCAGCGACACGTACTGGACCCCGCAGGGGCTCGCCTACTGGGCCGAGCAGGACGCGCTCGTCATCTCGTACTACGACAGCCAGGGCCGGCGCAACAGCCGCCTGGCGGTCATCGACCGCACGACCGGCGCCCGCAAGAAGCTCCTCGCCATGCCCACCAAGGGCCACGTCGGCGGGCTGGCGATGTCGCGTCGTCACCTGTGGGTGGCGAACAACGGCCGGCTGGTGCGGTTCACGAAGAAGGCGCTGACGCGCAAGAAGAACCTCAAGCCGCTGAAGTCGGCGGGGTCGTGGAAGGTCGCCGCGTCGTCGTTCCTCACGATCCACGGCCGTTCGCTCTGGGTCGGCTCGTTCGAGAAGGGCGCCAACGGCACCGGGCGCGCGTACCGCCACGACCTCGACGCGAAGGACCGACCGTCCGGCGCGCGGCAGACCCTCACGACCCCGTCGCGGGTGCAGGGCATGACGATCTCGGGCGATCGCGTGATCTGGAGCCGTTCCTACGGCCGCGACGTCCGCAGCCGCATCGACGTCGCGAAGTTGAGCAACCCGACCCGGCCGATCCGCATCATCCACGCGCCGAACATGTCCGAGGGGATCGTCGCCGTCGGTGGTCGGCTCCACGTCCTCTACGAGTCCGGGTCGAAGACGTACGCCGACGCGAGTTACCGCATCCGGTCCGTCCACCACGGGTCGCTCACGGGCGTCCTCGGGCCGTAGGTCGCAGGTCAGGCGGACGGGTCCGGCTCGACGACCGCGACGTGGTTGCCGTCCGGGTCGCGGAGCATGAAGAGCAACGGCGCGCCGGGGGCCTCCATCGGGTCGTCCACGTCGACGCCGAGCGCCTGCAGGCGGGCGTGCTCGCCGCGCACGTCGCGGGTCTCCACGCCGATCGAGCCGCCACCGGGCCCGTAGGGACCCATCGGTGGGTTGAGGGCCAGGCGGGCCGTCGAGCCGGGCGGCGCCACCTCCACCCACCGCATCTCGCCGTCGGGGCCGAACGGCACGTCGGCGCGCAGCTCGAACCCGAGCTGCTCGACGTAGAACCGGATCGCCGCATCCTGGTCGGCGACGGTGAACATCGCGACGCCGATGCGCTCCACGGTGGTCTGGGCCTGCTGCAGGTCGGTCATGTCCCCCAAGACTGGCGCCGTGGTGGGAACTCATCGGTCACCGCCGGGCGGGATCGGTCCGCAGGCGCCCGTCGCGGGCGAGCAGGCCGTCGAGCACGACGTCGGTGCCCACCCGTCGCATGAGCGCGTACTCGCCGGCGGTCACCCCGACGAGGAGCAGCAGCGGCGGCCCTCCCTCCTCGACGGGGTCCTCGTGGCGCACGCCCCACGCGACGAGCGCGCTGTCACGTCCGTCGATCGGCCCGGCCGGCGCCAGCCGCGCGCCGGGGTGCAGCCACCGCCCGACCATCGCGCACGTGCGGGCCGCGCCGAGCAAAGCGCGGGCGGCCCACTCCGGGGGCTCGGCGGCCGGTGGCGTGAGGATCGTCAGCTCGTGGCCGGGATCGCCGAGCGGCGTCCCGTCGGGGCGTGGCGGCGGGCCGGCGAGCCCGGCCAGGCCGAACGTCACCAGGCGCAGCTCGTCGTCGCCGCGGTGGACGTCGATGCCGGAGCTCACGTGCCGCAGTACGTGACGTAGCGGTCGGCGTCATCGGGCCCGGGCAGCGCGTACGCCTCCAGGCCGCGGCGCTCCTCGAACGGCCGCGTGACGGCGTCCATGAGGCGCTCCAGCGGCCCGAGGTCGCCGCCGGTCGCCGCGGAGAGCGCCTCCTCGACGAGGTGGTTGCGCGGGATGTACGCCGGGTTCACGGCGTCCATCCCCGCCGCGACCTCGCGCCGGTCGCGGCCCTCGTCGTCCAGCGCGGTGCGCCAGCGCACGATCCACGCGTCGAGCGGGGCGGCGTCGGCGAAGAGCACCCGCAGCTGCGCGTCGTCGCCGGTGGCCGCGTGGCCGAGCGCGCGGAAGGCCATCGTCAGGTCGACCCGGGCCCGCTCGAGCAGGTCGACGAGGTCGTCGACGAGCGCCTCGTCGGCAGGGGCGCGCCCCAGGCCGATCTTGGCGTGCATCCCGCGCCGCCAGTGCGCGTCGAACCGCGCGGGGAACGCGTTGAGGGCCTCGGTCGCGGCCGCGACCGCGGCGTCCCGGTCCTCGTCGATGAGGGGCACCAGCGCCTCGGCGAGCCGGGCCAGGCCCCACTGGGCGAGCATCGGCTGGTTGCCGAACGCGTAGCGTCCGCCGTGGTCGATCGAGCTGAACACCGTCGCGCGGTCGTAGGCGTCGACGAACGCGCACGGCCCGTAGTCGATCGTCTCGCCCGAGATCGCGAGGTTGTCGGTGTTCATCACCCCGTGGACGAACCCGACGTGCATCCACCGCGCCACGAGCGACGCCTGCGCGTCGAGCACCGCACGGAAGAGGCCGAGGTACCGGCCGTCGTCGGCGTCGGCGGCGGCCGGGTGGTGGCGGGCGATCGCGTGGTCGGCCAGGCGTCGCAGCACGGTGCGGTCCTGCAGTCGCGCGGCGTACTCGAAGCTGCCGACCCGCAGGTGGCTCGACGCGACCCGGGCGAGGATCGCGCCCGGCAGCGGTCCGGACTCGCGCAGCACCCGCTCGCCGGTGGTGACGACGGCGAGCGCCCGGCTCGTCGGGACGCCCAGGGCGTGCATCGCCTCGCCGACGACGTGCTCGCGCAGCATCGGGCCGATCGCCGCCCGGCCGTCGCCTCCCCGGGCGAACGGCGTGCGACCGGAGCCCTTGAGGTGCAGGTCGCGGCGGCGACCGTGGACGTCGACGACCTCGCCGAGCAGCAGCGCACGACCGTCGCCCAGGCGCGGGGAGTACGCCCCGAACTGGTGGCCCGCGTACGCCTGGGCGATCGTCGGCACGTCGTCCGGCACGTCGCCGGCGAGGAACGCCGCGCCCGCGGGCGTGCGCAGCTCGGCCGGGTCGACGCCGAGCTCGCGCGCCACCTCGTCGTTGAGCACGACGATCCGCGGATCGGGCGACGGGGCGGCCCGCCACGGCACGTAGAGCCCCTCGAGGTCGCGGGCGAAGGTGTGCTCGAACGCGAAGGGCGACCGGGTGACGGTGCTCATCCCCCGAGGCTAGCGCCGTCGCGCCGGTGGCCCGTCACCGCGGGCGCGGCACGCCGAGCCGCTCGGCCAGGTCCCACGCCGCGACGCGACCGGCGCGGTTGGCGCCGACGGTCGACTGCGACGGCCCGAACCCGATGAGGTGCACCCGCGGCTCGTCGGCGACGCGCGTGCCGCGCAGGGCGATCCCGCCCCGGTCGTTGCGCAGCGCGAGCGGGTCGAGGTGGGCGATGGCCGGCTTGAACCCCGTGGCCCAGAGGATGACGTCGACCGGGACGTGGGCTCCGTCGGCCTCGCGGACGCCGTCCGGCTCGATCGCGACGAACATCGGCCGGCGCACGAGCACCCCGCGCTCGCGGGCGGCGACGGCGTACGGCGCCCAGCCCAGGTCGGTGTACGACACGACGCTGCCGGTCGGCTCGCCCGCCTCGACGGCGGCGGTCACGCGCTCGATGACCATCCGACCCTCCACCTCGGACCGGAACTCGCCCTCGCGGAACACCGGCTCGCGACGCGTGTACCACAGGACCGTGGCGTGGCGCGAGATCTCCTCGAGCTGCTGCAACGCCGAGATCCCGCCGCCGACGATCGCCACCCGCAGCCCGGCGAACGCCTCGGCGTCGACGTAGTCGCGGGTGTGGAGCTGGCGGCCACGGAACGTGTCGCCCCCGGGATAGGCGGGCAGGACCGGGTTGCCCCACGTGCCGGTGGCGTTGATCACCGCCCGCGTCCGCCAGCGCCCGACGGTGCTCTCCACCAGCAGGTCGCCGTCGGGGTCGTCGTCGGCCCGCCACACCGACGTGACGGTCACGGGACGCAGGATCGGCAGGTCGGTCGTCCGCTCGAAGTCGGCGAAGTACGCCGGCACCGCGTCGCGGCTCGACGCCGCCGGGTCGATCGGCGGCTTGGGGAACCGCGGCAGGTCGAAGATCCCGTTGATGGTGTCCATCCGCAGCGACGCCCACCGATGACGCCACGCCCCGCCGGGGCCGTCCTCGGCGTCGAGCACGACGAACGTCGCGCCGTCCCCCGACCCGTCGGTCGCCCCGGCGACGGGGACGCCCGACCCGTCGTCGGGCGCACCGGTCGCCGGCGCGAACCCGCGGCGGCCCAGGTGGTACCCGGCCGACAGGCCCGCCTGCCCGGCGCCGACGACCACGACGGTCGCCCTCCGCTCCGCCGCACCGGCGTGATCGGCGGCCCGCGCGGCGTCATGCCGCGCCGACCCGTCCTCGGGACCGACGCGCCGCGTCGTCGCGCCCACCGCTCTTCCGCCGTCGACCACGGTCAGAGGAGGAACGAGAAGAGCGGCGACCCCGGCGGGACGCGCTCGGTCTCGATCGGGCTCGCGTCCATCCGGGCCAGCAGCGCCGGCAGGTCCTCGGCGCGCTCCAGGTCGATCCCGACGAGCGCCGGACCGGTCTCGCGGTTGTTCTTCTTCACGTACTCGAAGAGCACGATGTCCTCGCCACCGGCGAGCACCCCGTCGAGGAAGTGCCGCAGCGCGCCGGGCTCCTGTGGGAAGGTCACGAGGAAGTAGTGGCGCAGCTGCTCGTGCAGCAACGACCGCTCGACGATCTCGCCGTAGCGGCTGACGTCGTTGTTGCCGCCCGAGACGACGCACACCGTCGGCCCGGTCGGCGGGCGCGACAGCCGTCCGGTGCGCAGCGCGGCGCTCGCGAGCGCCCCGGCGGGCTCGGCGATGATGCCCTCGGTCTGGTACAGCTCGAGCATCTCGGTGCAGACCGCGCCCTCCTCGACGGTCACGACCTCGTCGACGAGGTCGCGCACGATCGGCAGCGGCAACTCCCCCGCCCGCGCGACCGCGGCGCCGTCGACGAACCCGTCGACCGCGTCGAGCGTCACCGGCCGCCCGGCGTCGAGCGCGGCCCGCATGCTCGCCGCCCCGGCGGGCTCCACCCCGACGATCCGGGTGCCGGGCGAGCGCTCGCGGAGCCACAGCGCCATCCCGGCCACCAGGCCGCCACCCCCGATCGGCACGACGACGGTGTCGAGCGGTCCCGGATGCTGCTCCAGGATCTCGACCGCGACGGTGCCCTGCCCGGCGATCGTGCGCGCGTCGTCGAACGGGTGCACGTAGAGCGACCCGGCGTCGCGCGCCGCGTCCTGGGCGGCCGCGCTGGCGGCGTCGTACGACCCGCCGGCGACGACGAGCTCGACCCGGTCGCCGCCGATCGCGCGGATCCGGTCGCGCTTCTGCCGCGGGGTGTTCGTCGGGACGAACACCCGGCCGGGGATGCCGAGCTGCGCGCACGCGAACGCCAGGCCCTGCCCATGGTTGCCGGCGCTGGCGCAGATCACCCCGCGGGACCGCTCCTCCTCCGACAGCGACGCGATCAGGGCGTAGGCGCCGCGGACCTTGTAGGACCGGCAGAGCTGGGCGTCCTCGCGCTTGAGCCACACCTCGCAGCGGGCGGCGGCCGACAGACGGTAGCTGCCCTCGAGCGCGGTGCGGCGCACGACCGACCGCAACCGCACCGCCGTCGCGGCGACGTCGTCCGGGGTCACGGCGCGATCGGGCACGACGGACGACTCTAGTGCGCCGCTCGGCCGACGCGTCGTGGACCGCGATGCCCCGCTGCACCGCGCCCGTCGCCCCGACCCGTCATCTTCCCCGGAATGGTGTTCGCTCCCGACCCCGCCGAGGACGGTCCGCCACCGACCGGCCCGGCCGACGTCCCAGCGCTGCAGGCCACCGACGTCGCCAAGCGCTACCCGACCGGCGTCGAGGCGCTGCGCGGCGTGTCGCTACGGATCGAGGCGGGCGGGTTCCTCGGCCTCCTCGGCCCCAACGGCGCCGGCAAGTCGACGCTCATCAGCTGCATCACCGGCCTGGCCCGCCCCACCGCCGGATCGATCGAGGTGTTCGGGCACGACGCGCTCGGCCACGATCCCGAGGCGCGGATCGCCGTCGGCCTGGCCCCGCAGGACATCAACCTCGACTGGTTCCTCACCGTCGAGGAGACCCTCGACTTCCACGGCGGCTACTTCGGGATGCCCAAGCGCGAGCGCCGCGCGCGGACCGAGGAGCTGCTCGAGGCGTTCTCGCTCACCGACAAGCGCGACCAGCGCACCCGCACGCTGTCCGGGGGGATGAAGCGCCGCGTCGTGCTCGCCCGGGCGCTCATGCACCGCCCCCGGCTCCTCATCCTCGACGAGCCGACGGCCGGCGTCGACGTCGAGCTGCGCCTGGAGCTCTGGCACGCGGTGCAGCAGATCAACGCCGAGGGCACCGCGATCCTCCTCACGACGCACTACCTCGAGGAGGCCGAGCAGCTCTGCGACCGGATCGCGTTCATCGACGGCGGCCGCATCGTCGGGGAGGGCACGAGCGCCGAGCTCGCCGCCGCCCACGGCGTCGAGACGCTCGAGGACGCGTACCTGTCGCTCGTCGGCCGCCACGAGCTGTCGCGCCAGGGCGGCATCCTCGGCGCGGCGACCGCGGCCGGGCTCGACCCCGAGGAGCTGCGGCGGGCGCGGGCCGCCGGCGCCCGTGACGAGGCGGCGGACGGGACGGGCCGATGAGCGGCATGTCCCCCTCGCAGATCCGGTTCCTCGCGCTCGTGCGGCGCGAGGTCAGCCGGTTCATGAAGATCAAGCGCCAGACGCTCGGCGCCCCGCTGCTCGAGACGTTCCTCTACATCTCGGTGTTCGGGGCGGCCCTGGGCGCGCGGATCGACAAGCTCCAGGGCGTCGACTACGTCGTGTTCATCGTGCCCGGCCTCATCATGATGGCCTGGGCGACGAACGCGTTCGCGAACAACAGCTCGTCGATCCTGCAGCAGAAGATGGAGCGGGCGATCGACGACCAGCTCTCCTCCCCCGCGTCGCCGGCGCAGCTCATGATGGCGTTCGCCCTCGGCGGGTTCATCCGCGGGGCGGTCGTCGCGGCGATCACGACCGGGGTGGCGCTGCTGCTCATCGACCTGCCGGTCGAGCACGTGCTCGTGCTCATCCCGGCGCTGGCGCTCGTGGGCATGTTCTTCGCCCAGCTCGGGGTGTTCATCGGGGTGCGGGCGGAGCAGTTCGACGACGTCGCGGTCGCCCAGACGTTCCTGCTCCAGCCGCTGATCTTCCTCGGCGGCGTCTTCTACTCCGCCGAGCTCCTGCCGGAGCCGTGGTCGACGATCACCCACTTCAACCCGGTCTACTACATGATCGACCTCGTCCGCTACGGGTTCCTCGGGACGTCCGAGACGAACGTCGCCGCGTCCCTGGCGATCCTCACGGCGATCGTCGGCGCGCTGACCCTGCTCAACCTCCACCGCTTCCGCGTCGGGACGCACCTGCGGTCGTGACCGCCACCGCGGGCCGCGGCGCGTCGAACCGGTAGTCCTCCAGCGGGAACGTCCGGGCGGCGCGCCGGGCCTGCTCCGACGACGTCGGGCGCAGGAACGGCGTGTCGCCGTGGCGGTCGCGGTAGTAGCTGTTGGACGTCGCGCACGATCCCTCGTTCCACAGCGACCGGCCGAGCCGCTCGGTCGCGAACGCCGTCCAGCGGTCGGCGGCCTCCTCGCGCACCTCGACCGCGCCGGCGCCCCGCCGACGCGCCTCCTCGATCACCCGCACGATGTGGGCGGACGCCGTCTCCACCAGCACGTGCCAGGTGCCGCCGGTCCAGCCGTAGGGCCCGAAGACCATGAAGTGGTTGGGCAGCCCGGGCAGGCTGACGCTCTCGTAGGATCGGGCGCGGTGGGTGGCGTAGAACTCCGCCAGGTCGAACCCGTCGCGGCCGCGCACCGGGCGCACGCGGTGCGGCTCGGGGTCGGTCGCCATCCGGAACCCGGTCGCGAGGATCAGCACGTCGACGGGCCGCTCGGCGCCGTCGACGGTCCGCACCCCGTCCGCGGTGATCCGCTCGATGCCGTCGGTGACGAGCTCGACGTTGGCCCGGTTGAACGTCCGCAGGTAGCGGTTGGACACCGCCGGGCGCTTGCAGCCGATGTCGTAGTCCGGGGTCAGCCGGCGACGGACGTCGGGGTCGCGGACCTGGGTGCGGTACCAGACGTTGCGGTTGAGCCAGCCGGCCGCACGGGTGATCGGGGCGGTCCGGCGGTGCTCGACGACGAGGTTGACGAGGAGCGCCTCGGTGGCGCGGGTCGACACGGCGCGCACGACCTGCTGGGCCGGCGGGACGCGGCGGAAGAGGCCGCGCACGAGCGGCGGCGTCATCGGATTCGGCTTCGGCGCGACCCAGATCGGCGTGCGCTGGTAGACGTCCAGATGGGCGACCCTCGCCGCGATCTCGGGAATGATCTGCACGGCGCTCGCACCGGTGCCGACGATCGCCACGCGCCGTCCGTCGAGCTCCACGCCGTCGTCCCACGAAGCCGAGCGCAGGATCGGCCCGGCGAAGTCGTCGACCCCCGGGATCGTCGTGGGCTTCGGCTCGACGAACGCCCCGATGGCGCTGACGACGTAGCGCGCGGTGAGCTCGTCGTCCCGGTTGATCGTCAGCCGCCACAGCCGGTGGTCCTCGTCCCACCGCCGCTCGGTGACGTCGTGCCCCAGTCGGACGAGGCGCCGGACGTCGTGGTGGTCGGCGCACTGGTCGATGTACGCCTTGACCTCGTGGCCCTTGGCGAACACCCGCGACCAGTCGGGCTTGAGCTCGTAGGAGAACTGGTACGCCTGCGCGGGCACGTCGACCCCGATCCCCGGGTAGACGTTGTCGCGCCACGTGCCGCCGATGTCGGACGCCCGCTCGAGGAGGACGACGTCGTCGATCCCGGCGCGCCGCAGCGCGATCGCGACGCCGATCCCGCCGATGCCCGCTCCGATGATCGCGACCTCGTGGTCGGGGACGATCGTGGCTTCCATCGGCCAAGCCTACGGTACCGTAGGTTAGTTGTCCACGATCGGCCGGCCGTCAACCACGACCCGCCGCCCCGGACGGTCGCCGACCTCCGGCCCGACGACGGTCGAGCCCGCCGGTCAGGCGTCGACGCCGGCGACGTCCTGCTCGGCCAGGCGGTTCCACTCGGGCTTCTCGGCCCGCCAGGCCTCGTCGGTGCGGGTCCACTTCCAGTAGCCGGACGCCGACAGCGCCTCGCGCGGCATTCCCCGGTCGACGATGAGGTGGCGGCGCACCGCCCGCACCGCGCTCGCCTCGCCGTGGACGAAGGCGTGGACCGGCCCGTCGGGGAACTCCAGCTCGCGCAACGCGCCGACGAGCAGCGCGTCGTCCGGGTGCGCTCCGCGGTGGAGCCACCGGACGTGGATCCCGTCACCGGACGGCAGCGGGACCTCGTCGTCGGCGTCCTCCACCTCGATGAGGACGTGGGCGGTCGCCCCGACGGGCAGGCGCTCGAGCGACGCGGCGATCGCCGGGACGACGCACGGGTCGCCGACCATGAGGTGCCACGCGGCCGCGGGATCGGGCGCGTAGCCGCCTCCGGGCCCGAGGATCTGCACGTCGTCGCCGGGACGGGCGGCGAGCGCCCACGGGCCGGCGACCCCTTGGTCGCCGTGGACGACGACGTCCAGCGTCAGGCGCCGGCGGGCTGGGTCGAACGCCCGGACCGTGTAGCTGCGGGTGCGCGGCCACAGCTCCCGCGGCCGGGTCGCGCGGATCTCCTCGGGATCGAAGAGCGGCCCGTGGTCCGCGCCCGGGGCGGGGAGCAGGAGCTTGACGTAGTGGTCGGTGTGCTCCCCCACCGGGAATCCGTCGAGCGCGTCGCCCTCCAGGACGATCCGCAGCATCCGCGGCGTCAGGCGCTCCGTCGACGCGACGCGGACCGGGATCGGACGGCGGACGGGACGGGCGGGCGGCGTCGGATCGGGCATCCAACCAGGGTAGGGAACCCGAACGTCGGGCCCGTCCTTCCGGGCGCTCGCCGCCCGGGCCGGAGCCCGGACGGCGGTGCGGCGTCAGACCTCGGTGGCCTGCGGCGCGGTGACCTTGGCGGCCTCCGCGGCGTCGAACTCCGGCTGGCGGTAGCTCTCCGGAGCGCCGAACAGCGGCACGTCCTCGAACCCGTGCGGGACGTCCTCCTCGATGAACCCGTAGCGGCCGTCCAGGACGCCCAGCGCGACCTTGTAGGACGCGTCGTCGTCGTTGTCGCTCAGCTCCTCGAACAGGAGCTTGGCGCGACGACGGGCCTGCTTGCAGAACAGGTCGGCCAGCTCGCGGATCTCGGTGGCGCGCGACGGGTCCGCCTTGATCTGCGAGTCGGCGTACACGACGGTCGCCGAGATCGCGAAGAGCTCCGCGCCGATGTCGACGATCCGGCCGAGGATCTTGGCCTTCTGCTCGAGCTTGGCGCCGTGCTTGCCCATCGCGTAGAACGTGACGCGGGCGAGCTTGCGGGCGTTGCGCTCGACGAACCGCAGGTGCTTGGCCAGCTCGCCGAACTCCTCGTAGGAGCGCGGGTTCTGGCCCTTGCCGACGGTGAGCTGCGGGAACCAGCCGGCGTAGTGCTTGCCGGCCTTGGCCGCGAGCCTCGCCTTGGTGGCCGGGCCGCCGTCGCCCTCGATGAGCTCGCCGGCGATCTCGAGGTGCTGGTCGATCGCCTCGCGGGCGATCTGCAGGTGCATGATCTCCGTGGAGCCCTCGAAGATCCGGTTGATCCGCTGGTCGCGCAGCGCACGCTCGACCGGCACCGGCCGCTCGCCGCGGGCCTGCAGCGACTCGGCGGTCTCGTAGCCGCGGCCGCCACGGATCTGGACGAGCTCGTCCATGACCTTCCAGGCCAGCTCGGACGAGTAGAGCTTGGAGATCGCGGCCTCGATGCGGATGTCGCTGCGACCGGCGTCGGACAGGCGGCTGCAGACGTCGCTCAGGGCCTCGAGGCCGAACGACGTCGCCGCGATGAACGCGATCTTCTGGGCGACCTCGTCGTGCTTGCCGACCGGCTTGCCCCACTGGACGCGCTCGGCGGCGAACTCACGGGCGACCTTGGTGGCCCACTTCGTCGAGCCCACGCAGGTGGCCGGCAGCGCCAGGCGGCCGACGTTGAGCGTCTGGAAGGCGATCTTCAGGCCCTGGCCCTCGCCGCCGAGGAGGTTCTCCTTCGGCACGTAGACGTTCTCGAACCGCGTGGCCGAGTTCTCGATGCCCTTGAGGCCCATGAACTGGTTGCGGTGCTCGACCGTGATGCCGGGCGAGTCGTACTCGAGGATGAACGCGGAGACGCCGCCCTTGTGGCCCTCGCGCTTGGGGATGCGGGCCATGATCACGACGACGTCGGCGATGACGCCGTTCGTCGCCCAGAGCTTCCGGCCGTTGATGACGTAGCCGGACCCGTCCTCGGTCGGCGTCGCCGAGCACTGCAGGCGGGCGGGGTCGGACCCGACGTCGGGCTCGGTCAGGAGGAACGCCGAGATGTGGTCCTTGGCGACCTTCGGCAGCCACTTGCGCTTCTGCTCCTCCGACCCGGCGATCATCAGCGGCTGGCCGAGGCCGATCGACTGGTGGGCGGACAGGAGCGCGCCGAGCGACCCGTGGACGACGGCCGCCTTGGCGAGCGCGCGGTTGTAGTCGATCTGCGACAGGCCGAGTCCGCCGTACTCCTGCGGGACCTTCATCCCGAGGGCTCCGATCGCCTTGAGCCGGTCGACGACCTCGTCCGGGATCTTCGCGTCGCGCTCGATCCGCAGGTGGTCGACGTCGGCGAGCACGGCGTCGAGCTCGGCGAGGAACGCCTCGCCGCGGGCGGCCTTCTCGGCGTCTACCGCGGGCTGCGGGTGGATGAGGTCCAGGCGGAAGTCGCCGAGGTAGAGCTCCTTGCCGAAGCTCGGCAGACGCCACGACTCGCGGGCGTCCTCGGCGAACTTGCGGGACTCGGCGCTGGTGGGTTCGGTCGTCGTCATCGCTGGCGCTCCAAGGTGGATTGACTGGTCAGTCAACGCACACGGTAGCGGGTTTCGGCGTCGATCTCGATCAGGTCCGACCGGCGGTAGGAATCGTCGCGGTCCGCCGCTCCCCCCGGCCCCGGGTCCCGGAACGACGACGGGCCGCCCGGTGGGCGGCCCGTCGTGGGCGGTCCCGGCCCTCAGGGGCCGCGGGACGGGGCGGCGCGCGGGGAGTTCCCCGGGCGCGACCGGATCAGGAGAGCCGGCGGGCCCCCACGTAGTGGTCGTTCCAGTACCCGCTGTCGATGCGGTGCTCCTTGACCCCGGAGCTCGTCGCCGAGATGACCTTCGTGGCGCTCGTGGCGATCCCGACGTGCGACGCGCCCGACCCGGCGCTGTCGAAGAACACGAGGTCGCCGGGACGGATGTCGGACCGCTCGACGCTCGTGCCGAGCCGGTACTGCTCGAAGCTCGTGCGGGGCAGGCTCACGCCGATCCGCTCGAACGCCCAGACCATGAGCCCGGAGCAGTCGAAGCTCGTCGGGCCGTTGCCGCCCGACGCGTAGGACGAGCCGATCTTCGCGCGTGCGGCCTCGATCGCACCGGCGACGTCGCCGTCGACCACGGGCGTCGTGGCGTCTCGGCCGTCGTCGTCGCTCGCGTCGGCGAGCTTGCGCTCGATCTTGTCGGCGAAGGAGAGCCGCATGCGGCGCAGCGTCTCGAGGTTGGGCCGGCCGGTGCGCTTGAGGTCGCGGCGCTTCTGGTACCGCCGGATCGCCTTGCGGGTGCCCGGCCCGATCTTGCCGTCGGCCCGGACGCGGACCTTGCGCTGCACCCGCTTCGTCTGCGACCGGGTGAGCTTGACGGTCTTCGTGTCGGACACGTGCGGCCGGGCGTCGTCGTCGGGCGTCCCGTCGTCCGACGGGCGGGTCGCGTCGTCGTCGGACGGCGTGGTCGTCATGGCGCCGGAGACGCCGCCGGACCCGGCGGACTGCGCGGAGGCGACCGGGGCCGCCAGCAGGGTGAGGGCGAGGCCGAGGAGGGCCCCACGCACGATGCGTGTCACGAGTGCTGCTCTCTTTCGTCGGCCTACGGGGTTAGCTGACGGGCTGACGCAGAAAGAGTCGCGCCTCCGTCGCGGACGACGGATGAGCCCCAGTGGAACGTGGGTCCCCCGCTCGCCGGGGACCTCCCCGGCGATTCGGCTCGGAGCAAGGTAGCAGGCGGTCGACGCCGAGGGCCCCGGTCCTCCCCACCGCACCGGATCTCCCACGCGTCGGCCGCGTGGGCGACGGCCGCGCGCCGTCGCCGGTCAGGCGCGCGCGTGGTCGCGACCGTCATCCGACGCGTCGCCGTCCACCCCGGTCCCCGCGTCGTCGTCGGCCCCCGCATCGCCGTCGTGGACGACGTCGCGGATGAGGAGCCACGTGAGCCACAGGCCGAGGACGAACAGGGGAATGCCCATCGCCACCCGCGCCGCCCCGAGGGCCACGAGCGCGCCCGCGAGGTACATCGGCAGCTGCACCGCCAGGCGCAGGAGGAACAGGCCCACCCACACCCACGACGCGCGCGTGTGGGCGCGCATCGCCGCGGGGTCGCGCCGCCACGACGAGTCCTGCTGCGTCATGAGCGCGACGAGCACGCCGATGAGCGGCCACCGCACGAGGATCGACACGAGGTACGCCGCGGCGTACCCGACGTTGAAGAGCAGACCGGGCAGGAAGAAGTCCTCCGCCCGCCCCGTGCGCGACACGACGAACGCGGCCAGCGCGATCCCGACGAGCCCCGACAGCGCGAACTGGACCGTCTGGCCCCGCGCGACCCGGGCCGCGGCGAGCCCGGCGGCGACGACGACCGCGACGATCGCCGCGACCGTCGTGTCGTTCCCGCCGAGGCTGTAGACGCCGACGAAGAGCGCGGCGGGGAGCGCGGACTCGGCGACGCCCAGCGGGCCCCCGACGGCGTCCTGCAACGACGACGGCGGACGACGCGACGGTCGGTCGCCGGCGGGCGCGGCGCCGGGGTCGCCGGCCGTCGCGCTCCCGGGCTCCGAGGACGCGGGCGGGGACGGATCCTCGGACGGCGGGGACGCGGGCACGGCGCCGGAGGCTACCGACGCGGCGGCGACCGGCGCGCATCGATCATCTAGCGTGACCGTCGTGCTCCAGCGGTGCTACGTCGCCAGTCCGGCCGGGTTCTCGGAGTCCACCCGCGGGTGGTACCGCGACGTCCTGCTCCCCGCGCTGGCGACCGTCGTCGACCCGGTCGATCCGTGGTCGCTCACCGATCCGGCGGAGATCGCCGCCGCCCACGCGGCCGGCCGCCACCGCGAGATCGCGCTGGAGATCGGTCGGCGCAACGCCGACGCGATCCGGTCGTGCACGATGCTCGTCGCCCACCTCGACGGGCAGGAGGCCGACAGCGGCACCGTCGTCGAGGTCGGCTACGCGGCGGGCCTCGGCCTGCGCTGCCACGGCATCCGGAGCGACCTGCGGCAGGCCGGCGAGGCGGGCGTGGAGCTCAACCTGCAGGTCGTGGCGTTGATCGAGCTGTCCGGCGGGACGATCGAGCGATCGGTCGACGCGATGGTGCGCCGGATCGCGTCCGACGACGCCGGTTGACGGTCGCGCGCCGCGCACCGCGCGGCGTTCGACCTACATCCCCGTCAGCGCGGCGTCGACGCCCCAGGCGGCGACGACGAGGGTGATGAGGATCGTGGTGAAGAGGGCCCAATCGTCCATGACGCGGGCATCATTCCAGATTCGCGCCGTCGCGCACGTGCCGCGCCACCGCGTGGGCGGTCAGCGGTGGCAGGTCGCCGAAGCCCGTCCGTCGACCACGCCGATCGACGCAGTCCACCACCGTCCGTCGTCGCCACCACCGCGGGCCGCGGACGGCGACCCGTCGCACGTCGGCGAGCGCCAGCTCGCGCACGCGGTGCACCGGCGCGTCGTCGAGGAGCCACAGCAGTCGGCGGTCGCTGACCGCCAACGTCGTCTGGGGGCTGGCCCACGTCGACGCCGGCACGACGATCCGCACCGTCTCCCCCGGACCCAACGCGGCGCGGAGCTCCGCGCCGAGCGCCCGGGCGACCGCCGGGGCGAGGTCGGGCGGTCGTCGCGTCGCGGCGGACGGGCGGTCCGTCGGACGGCGTCCGACGGCTCCGTCGGACGCCGGGCGCGCCGCGGGCGGCGCCCCACCGGTCGACGCGCCAGCGCGGAGCGCGTCGTACGCCGCGTTGACGAGCGCCATCCGGTCGGGATCGGCGCCGGACGCCGCTCCACGATCGGGGTGCCATCGCTTCGCGAGCGCACGGAACGCGACGGCGACCTCGGTCGGGCTCGCGTCGGGTGCGACGCCCAGCACCTCGTGGGGATCGACCGACGCCCCGCTCACGACGCCATCGTCGCACGACCCTCCGTCGGGGCGCCGGGCCGGGCGCGGGCCGCCGCGCCTCCGCGTCACGACGTCGCGAGCGGTGGTGGAGCGACGGCCCGCCGCTGTAGGTTTCTCGCGCCGACCCCCCCCGGACGGGGGACGGCCACGGACCACCGTCCCCGACAGCGAGAACCAGACACATGCTCAAGGACCTCAAGGCGTTCCTCTTCAAGGACAACCTCATCGACCTGGCGGTCGCGGTCATCCTCGGCACCGCCTTCGGCGCGGTCGTGGACGCGCTCGTCAAGTCGGTGCTCATGCCGATCATCGCCGCGATCGTCGGCAAGCCGACGTTCGACGACATCGTCATCTCGCTCGGCGACACCGACATCGGGATCGGGACGTTCCTCACCCAGCTGACGAACTTCATCATCATCGGCACGGTCCTCTTCTTCATCCTCCGGGCGCTCTCCAAGGTCATGCGCCAGAAGGAGGAGGAGGCGGAGGCCGTCCCGTCCGAGGAGGTCGTCCTGCTCACCGAGATCCGCGACGCGCTGCTCGACCGCCGCTGAGCGATCCCGGGCGGTCGCTCAGCGGCCGCCCGGACCCAGGGCCCGGGGCTCCGGCAACACGTCCGCCGGGTCCAGTCCCTCCAGCAGCCGCAGCACGGCGGGCGTGCGGCCGTCCTCGACGAGCAGCGCGCCGCCCGGCCAGTACGGGCTCTCGACGTCGGTCGGGCCCACGATGAGCGGCTCGTGGACCCAGCAGCCGCTGTTCCAGAGCCACGGTCCGTCGGGATCCGGCCGCCACCGCTCCAGCGCCTCGCCGCCGTCCAGCGGCCCGAGGCGGTGCACGTGCCCGAAGAGGACGTGGCGGGCGCGGTCGGCGACGTCGAGGTCGACCATGACCCGCTGCATCGCCGCGAGGCCCCCGCGACCGAGCCTGCGCTCCAGCAGCTCGTGACCCACGAGCGGCACGATCTCGCCGCCGAACCGCGTGCCGTTCCCGTCGCCCGACACGACCGCCTTGCCGATCGCCCGGGCCAGGCCGCTGAGCCGCTCGACGCCGTCCTCCAACCCGGCCGCCAGGTCGTCCCCGAGCCGTGCGACGGCGGCGACCGACGCCGACAGCCCGACCTCGTAGGCCTCGGCGCCCGACGCCGCCTCGCGCGCCGCGCGCGAGATCGCCGCCATCGGGCCGGCGGCGAGGTGCACGTCGGCGTAGTGCCCGTGGTGGGCGTACACTCCGTCGTCGAGCCACACCCCGGGGTAGTGCACCGTGACGCGCGGCCGCGCCGGACCGGCCGCGAGCGCCTGGGTCACCTCGAGCAGCGTCGTCGTCGCGTCCGTCGGCACCCGTGACGCGTCGCCGAGCGCCAGGCCGCGCTCCCGTCGCCGGCGGATCCAGCCGCGCACGAGGACGTGGTCGTGGTTGCCGGGGACGACGAGGATCTCGCCGTCGCCCATCCGGCGCCCGATCCGCTCGAGGATCGGCAGGGCGACCGTCAACGCCCCGGCGGTGCGTCCCTCGAGCAGCTCCACGACGTCCCCCAGCAGCACGAGCCGGTCGACGTCGGACAGGCGGTCGAGTAGCCGTTCGAGCACCGCCGGACGGCGTAGGACGTCCCGGCCGCCGCGCGACCCGAGGTGGAGGTCGGAGATGACGAGGGTCCGCAGGGCCCGGACACTAGTACCATCGCCATCCCGATGGCCAAGCAGCAGCAGCGTCAGGTGCGGATCGAGCAGCGCGGAGGCATGGCCGCGATGCAGGACCTCGAGCGACGCTCCGACGACGAGCTCCTCCGCGAGACCCGCAACCGCGCCGCGGCGCTGTCGATCCTCGGCAGCCGCGCCGCCGAGCGGTACGACGCGACCGCCGCCCGCAAGTACTTCCAGCAGGCCGTGGCGGCCGCCCGGCCACAGGAGCGCCCGCAGATCCGCCGCATGGCGGAGGCGTCGCTGGCGATGGCCGAGCGCCGGACCGGCGACCTGCGCAAGGCGGCCGAGCGGCTCGGGCAGCAGGCGCCGACCCGCCGGCAGCTCCTGCTGCTGCAGTTCACCAACGTCGTCTTCCCCCCGCGGGGCTCCGGCGCGCTGCGGCGGACCGGCGGCATCCTGCTGCTCCTGCTCATCCTCGTGGGCCTCATCGGGATCGGCACGCTCATCTCGACGCTCGTCTTCCTGCCCTTCGGCGGGCTCGACGGCATCGCGTCCGACATCTCGATCGGCGTCCTCCTGACGATCGGCTTCCTCGTGTGGCTCGTCATGTTCGGGCGGCGGCGGCAGCGTCGCGCCCAGGAGGCCCGGGCCAAGCAGACGGCGGAGGCCCGGCAGCCGGTCAACCGCTCGGCCCGCCGTCGCGGCTGAGCGACCCCGGGCCCGACCTTTCGTCCCGCGTCCGCCACACGTGCGCCCGTCGAGCCGGTAGCCTCGGGCCGTGAGCGACCCGCCGGGCACCCTGGAGACCCCGCGTCTGCGCGTCCGCCCGATGGGCGAGAGCGACTTCGACGCGCTGCTGCAGGGGCTGCAGGACCCCGACCGGCCCTGGACGCCGGGCTACCCGTTGGACGAGACGCTCGTCTCGGCGGCGATGGTCCAGTCCCGCGGCGACGGCCCGTGGACGCAGTACCAGGTGCTGTTGACCGACGAGAACGTCGTCGTCGGCGACCTGACGTTCCTCGAGCCGCCCGACGACGAGCGCGTCGCGCTGCTCACGTTCGCCATCGCCCCCGAGCGACGCGGCAACGGGTACGCGACCGAGGCGCTCCGCGCCGTCGTCGACTGGGCCCGTGGCCGGAGCGACATCCGTGGGCTCCGCGCCGACACCGACCTCGTCAACCCGTCCGGGCACCAGGTGCTGCGGGCGGCGGGCCTCGCCGTCGTGCAGGACGACGGGGATCGTCAGGTGTACGAGCTGCGCTGGGAGCGACGCGAGCGGACCGTGCGCGCGTCGCTCGTCGGCTGACGGTCGGTCGCGACCCGGTCGGCCGACCGGGCCCGGGCCGTCGACCCGCTCAGCCCTTCTTGATCGTCGCCTTCGTGATGACGACGGGCCGCGACGGCGGACCGTCCCCCTGGGGCGCGTCGGTGCCGATGTCGGAGATCCGGTCGACGGTCTCCATGCCCTTCGTGACCTTGCCGACGATCGCGTAGTCCGGCGGCAGGCCCGTGTCGTCGCCGGTCACGACGAAGAACTGGCTCCCCGACGTGCCGGCCGGCTCGTTGCCGGCCTTCGCCATCGCGACGACGCCGCGCGTGTACGACGCGCCGGACGGCGGCTCCTCCTCGACCTGGTAGCCCGGGCCGCCCGAGCCGGTGCCCTCCGGGTCGCCGCCCTGGATGACGAACCCGGTCGCGATCCGGTGGAAGCCGAGGCCGTCGAAGAACCCGGCCCGCACGAGCGACGCGAACGACGCGGTGGTCTTGGGCTGGGCCTTGGCGTCGAGCTCGATCTCGAACGCCCCGCAGGACGTGGCGACGGTGACCGTCCACGCGCCCGACAGGCGCGCCGGATCGGGCTCCGCGACCTCGGCGTCGGCCCGTGGCGCCGGCTCGTCGACCTCGCGACAGGTCCCCTTCGCGCCGGTCTCGCGGTCCGCCGGCGCGGCGGCGACGGTCGTCGACGGGGTGGACGCCGTCGTCGTGGCGTTGACGAACGCCTCGCGCTCGGCGTCGCCACCGCCGTCGTCGTCGCCGCAGGCGGCGAGGCCGGGAACGATCGCGGCCGCCAGCAACAGCGGCAGCAACGGACGGGAGAGCTTCGGTCGCGTCACGGGCGGCACCATAGTGGCTCCCCGCCGGGGCGTGCGCCCCTCACGGGCGACCACGGGCGCGCGGCGCGACCGCCGCGTCGCGCGCGATACTCGCCGCGTGAGCACCGGAGCACCCGCCGGCCCGCCCGGCGACGCCACCCCGGCGCCCCGCGCCGTGGTCCTCCTCGTCAACCCGGCCGCCGGGGGCGGCCGGGCGCGGCGGGTCCTCGACGTCGTCGAAGACCGGCTGCGGCGGCGCGGGCTCCCCCACCGCACGCACCACACCCGCTCGATCGCCGACGTGGCGGTCGCGGTCGCCACCGCGCTCGACGCCGACGAGACCCCGGTCGCCGTGGGTGGCGACGGCATGATCCGCCTCGTCGCGGATGCCGTGTCGCACCGCCCCGGCGCGACGATCGGGATCGTTCCGGCGGGGCGCGGCAACGACCTGGTGCGGTTCCTCGGGCTCCCCCGCGACCCGGTCGCGGCCGCCGACGCGCTCGTCGACGGGACGCCGTGGGCGATCGACACCGGCGCCGTGCGCGGCGACGACGGCGGCGAGCAGACGTTCCTGTCGATCGCCTCGTGCGGGTTCGACTCCGAGGCCAACCGGATCGCCAACCGGGCCCCGAAGCGCCTCGGCGGCCTGACCTACGTGTGGGGCATGCTCGGCGCACTCGCCCGGCTGCGCAACGTGCGCTACGCCCTCGACCTCGACGACCGCGCCGTCGTCCACCACGGCCTGACCGTCGCGATCGCCAACGCCGGCACCTACGGTGGGGGCATGCGGTTGGCCCCCGACGCCAGCGTCTCCGACGGCAGGCTCGACGTCGTCCTGCTCCGCCGCCACCGCGGCGGCCCCGGTCCGACGTCGATCGTCGACCGGGCGCGCCTCGTCCGTCGCCTGCCGGACCTCTTCCGGGGCACGCACGTACGGCTGGCCGACGTCGACGTCGAGCGGGCGGAGACCGTGCGCGTGGACGCGGACGAGCGGTTCGAGGTGTACGCGGACGGGGATCTCGTCGGGCGGCTGCCGGTGACGATCGCGGTGCGCCCGAGGGCGCTCCGGCTGCTCGTCCCGGTCGGCCACCGCACGCCCTCCGGAGACGGACCCCACCGGCTCCCCCGGCCGGAAGGCGTCATCGGCGCCGGGGAGCGTGCCCGATGACCGGCCGTGACCGCGTGCCGCTCCCGGTCGCGATCTGGGCGGCCCGCACGTCGGGCCGGCTGGCGCGGGCCACCGGTCGTGGCGGCACGAGCCTGCCGGGCAAGGTGCTCACCCGCCTGGCCCCGGACGCGATCGGCCGGATGGCCGGCGAGCTGCCGTCGGGCAGCGCCGTCCTGAGCGCCACGAACGGCAAGACCACGACCGCCGCGCTCGTCGCGTCGATCCTCGAGCGGCACGGCACGACGCTCGTCCACAACCGCTCGGGGGCCAACATGGCCGGCGGGATCGCGGCGACGCTCATGGGGTCGTGGCGTCGCGGGCGCCCGGACGGCGACCTCGGCCTGTTCGAGGTCGACGAGTTCTGGCTCGGAGGCCTCGTCGACGACCTGCGCCCACGCGCGTTGCTGCTGGCGAACCTCTTCCGCGACCAGCTCGACCGGTACGGCGAGCTCGAGGCGATCGCGGATCGTTGGCGGGCCATCGTCGCCGCCGAGCCGGCCGACGGGTTCCGACTCGTGCTCGGGGCCGACGATCCGGCGGTCGCGGACCTCGGCCTGGCGCGCGACGACGTCCTGTACTTCGGCGTGCAGGACGCGTCCGTCGCGCTGCCGGGCGTCGAGCACGCCGCCGACGCGACCACCTGTCGGGTGTGTGGCGGCCCGTACGACTACACCGCGTCGTTCGTCGGGCACCTCGGGCACTACGCCTGCCCGTCCTGTGGGCACCGCCGGCCCGAGCCACAGGTCTCCGCCACCCGGATCGCGCTCGACGGGACCCGCGGCGCGCGGGTGACGATCGCGCTGCCGGACGGGTCGATCGACGTCGAGCTGCGACTGCCCGGGCTCTACAACGTCTACAACGCCCTGGCGGCCGCCGCGCTCGCCCACGCGCTCGGCGTGCCCGGCGCGACGATCGCGGCGGGCCTCGAGGGCACCGCGGCCGCGTTCGGGCGGGCGGAGACGGTGAACGTCGACGGTCGCGACGTGCAGCTCCTGCTCGTGAAGAACCCGGCCGGCGCGAACGAGGTGGTCCGCACCCTGGCGTTGGCCGACGGCGACCTCGACCTGCTGGCGATCCTCAACGACCGGATCGCCGACGGTCGCGACGTGTCGTGGGTGTGGGACGCCGATCTGGAGGGCATCGCGCCGCGGGTGCGACGCGTGACGTGCGGTGGGACGCGGGCGGAGGAGATGGCGGTGCGGTGGAAGTACGCGGGGGTTCCCGACGACCGGATCGTCGTCGTGCGCGACGGCGGGGCGCGCGCGGCGCTCGACGCGGCCGTCGGAGCCGGCGCGCCCGACGCGCCACCGCTGTACGCGATCCCGACCTACACGGCGATGCTCGAGCTGCGCGAGGAGCTCGTCCGTCGTGGCGCGGCGAAGGGCTCGTTCGCGTGAGGGCCCGGGCGATCGTCGACGCGGTGCGCGACCACCGCGAGCAGTCCGACCAGGTGCGGTGGCACGACCTGGAGTGCGGCGGGTACGCCGCCGACCTGCCGTTGTGGCGGACCCTCGCCGCTGAGCGCGCCGACCACGACCTGCGGGTCCTCGACGTCGGCTGCGGCACGGGACGGGTCGCGCTGGACCTCGCCCGGGCCGGGCACCGGGTCCTGGCGTTCGACGTCGAGCCGGCGTTCCGCGACGAGGTGCGCCGGCGCGCCGCGGCCCCCGGGCTGCCGGTCGACGCGGTCGTCGGCGACATGTCGGAGCCGCCGGTCGGGGACGAGCGGTTCGGCCTGGTCGTCGTGCCGATGCAGACGCTCCAGCTCCTCCCGGACGAGGGCGCGCGGATCGCCGCCCTGGGCGCGCTGCGCGCGTGCCTCGGCCCCGGTGGGCGCCTGGCCGTCGCGATCGTCGAGGACGTCGAGCCGTTCGGGCCCGACGAGGCCGAGCTCATCGCGCCCGACATGCGCGACCACGGCGGCACGGTCTACGCGAGCCGTCCGACCGAGGTCGTCGTCGACGGCGGATCGGTGGTCCTGCGGCGCACGCGCGAGATCGTGGAGCCCGACGGTCGACGGCGCACGTCGCGCGACGAGATCACGCTCCGGGCGCTGTCGTCGTCGCGGCTCGTCGCCGAGGCGGCGCGGGTCGGGCTCGACCGCACGGCGCTGCACGTCATCGACCCGACCGGCGACCACGCCGGCACGACCGTGGTGGTGCTCGGTGCCTGATCGCATGACCGGACGGACCCTGCGGGTCGCCGCGCTGTACCCGGAGCGGCTCAACATCTACGCCGACCGCGGCAACCTCCTCGTGCTCCAGCGTCGCTGCGCGTGGCGCGGCATCGCGATGGAGCTCGTGCCGGTCTCGCTCGGCGACCGGCTCGATCCGGACGCGCACGACCTGCTGTACCTCGGGGGTGGGCAGGACCGCGACCAGCGGCTGTGCGCCGAGGACCTCGTGGCGACGAAGCGCGACGCGGTCCACGCCCACGCGGCCCGCGGCGGCGCGATCCTCGCGGTCTGTGGTGGCTACCAGCTGCTCGGTCACCGGTATGCGCTCGGACCGGACGAGGCGCTGCCCGGCGTCGGCCTGCTCGACGTGAGCACGGACCGCGGCGACGCGCGCCTCATCGGCAACGTCGCGATCGAGGTCCGCCTCCCCCGCCCCGGCGGCGACGGTGCGCCGATGGAGCCGCGCGTGCTGGCCGGGTTCGAGAACCACGGTGGACGTACCGTCCTCGGCCCGGACCAGCAGCCCCTCGGCCGGGTCCTCGAGGGCCACGGCAACACGGGGACGTCGGGGCACGAGGGGGCGCGCTCGGGCAACGTCGTCGGGACGTACCTCCACGGCCCGCTGCTGCCGAAGAACGCGTGGTTCGCCGACTGGCTCGTCGCGGCGGCGCTCGACGTCGACCCCGACGCGCTCGGGCCGCTCGACGACACGCTCGAGGACGGCGCGCACCGCAGCGCCCGCAGGGCGGCGGGCCTTCCGGCGGGGTGACGGGGACCTGATCACATCGTCGCGCCCCGACGAGGACGCGACGAGGTGGTGGCGGGGCGCGGCGGTCGCCGTCGGCGGCGCGTCCGCCCGGGGTCAGCGTCCGGTGGAGCCGAAGCCGCCCGCGCCCCGGCCGGTCGCGTCGAGCTCGTCGACCTCCACGGGGACGGGAAGCGCCACCGGCATGACGAGGAGCTGCGCGATGCGCTCCCCCGGGGACGCGACGAACGTCTCCTCCGGGTCGGTGTTGCGCAGCAGGACGCGGAGCTCGCCGCGGTAGCCGGCGTCGACGATCCCCGGGGCGTTGACGACCGTCAGGCCGTGCCGGAGCGCCAGGCCGGACCGCGGCACGACGAGGCCCGCGTGCCCGTCGGGGATCGCGACCGCCAGCCCGGTCGGCACGAGCGCGCGAGCGCCGGGGCCGAGCCGCACCGGCTCGACGCAGCAGAGGTCGAGGCCCGCGTCGCCGGCGTGCTGGCGGACGGGGAGGATCGCGTCGTCGCGGAGGCGACGGAACGCGATGGTGGGCATGTCGGCCGGGCCGGTCACGGGCGGGACGATGGCAGCCCGCGGCGTGGGCCGGGCCGTCGGCGGCTGGACGGACCGGGTGGGCGTCCGCTCCGGGGCGGTGGCCTCCCCGGGCGGTGGCGCCCGGTCAGGCGCGGGGCCCGACCGGCTCCAGGCGGTAGGCGTCGTACCGTCCGGCGATGGTGCGCGGCAGACGCGCCCGGACGAGCACGCCGTCGCCACGGTGCTCCTGCTCCAGATCGCCGGCGATGCGGTGCAGCTCGGCCAGGACCTGTCCGTCCGCATACGGCACGAGCAGCTCGACGGGGCGCAGCAGGGCCTCGAACTCGGCCTCGATCCGGGCGCCGAGGTCGTCGAGGCCGACGCGGCGCGCGGCGGACACGAGCACCGCGTCGGGGAACCGGGCCTCGAGCTCCGATCGCCGGGTCGCGTCGAGCCGGTCGGCCTTGTTCAGCACGATGACGCGGCGCGCCCGGTCGGCGGGTCGACGGTCCTCGTTGAGCTCGTCGAGCACGTCGTCGACGGCGTCCATCACCTCGCGCAGGCGTGCGTCGTCCTGGCTGGCGTCCACGACGTGCAGCACGAGGTCGGCGAGCACCGTCTCCTCGAGCGTCGCCCCGAACGCGTCCACGAGGTGGTGCGGGAGCTTGCCGATGAACCCGACGGTGTCGGTCAGCAGGTAGTTGCGGCCGTGCCACCGCAGGGTGCGCGTCGTCGGGTCGAGCGTGTGGAACAACCGGTTGCGGACGCCGACCTCGGCCCCGGTCATCGCGTTGAGCAGCGTCGACTTGCCGGCGTTGGTGTAGCCGGCGATCGCGATGTTCGGCACGTGCCGGGACCGGTCGCGCTCGGACCGCATCGTCGCCCGGTTGCCCTTCACCGCGTCGAGCCGACGGCGGAGCTTCGTGATCCGGTCGCGGGCGAGTCGACGGTCGGTCTCGATCTGCGTCTCGCCCGGCCCGCGGGTGCCGACGCCACCGACGCCGAGCCGGTCGAGGTGGCTCCACAGGCCCCGCATCCGGGCGAGGTTGTACTGCAGCTGGGCGAGCTCGACCTGGAGCTTGCCCTCGGCGCTGTGGGCGTGGGTGGCGAAGATGTCGAGGATGAGCGCGGTCCGGTCGAGCACCGGCAGGCCGAGGCGGCTCTCGAGGTTGCGCTCCTGCCGAGGCGACAGCTCGTCGTCGGTGACGACGATGGTGGCGTCCAGCTCGTGGGCCAGCGCCTTGATCTCGTCGAGCTTGCCCTCCCCCACGTACGTGTTGGGGTGCGGGTCGTCGCGTCGCTGCACGATCTGGCCGACGACGTCGACGTCGGCGGTCCGCAGGAGCTCCGCCAGCTCGCCGAGGTCGTCGCCGTCGGGCAGGGCGCCGACCATGAGCGCCCGCTGGTCCTCGGAGCCCCCGGCCCGCTCGCGCTCGAGCTCGTGGGGGTGGACGGTCTGCTGCGGGGCGCGTTGGCGTCGACTCACTGCCCTGCACTGTACGCCGGTCCACCGCCGACGCGCCACCTCTCGACGGGCATCCGGGGGTTCGAGCCCGGCGCGACCCGCGTGTGGACCGGTCGGCGCGCGTGCTCGCGGCGGTAGGGTCCGGCGGGTGTGCGCCGCGCTCGCCGACCGCCTGGCCGACCTGACCCTGGGGCTCGTCGACGTCCCGTCGGAGTCGCGGGACGAGGAGGCGGCGGTCGCGTTCGTCCGCGACCTGCTCGGGTCGGCCGGCGTGCCGGTCGACGACGCGGGCGACACCTGCCTGCTGGCGGGGACCACCGTCCGCGGCGATCGTCCCCTGGTGCTCCTCGCCGGGCACCTCGACACGGTGCCCGCGCAGGGCAACCGGCCGGGCCGGCGGGACGGCGACGTCGTCTTCGGCCTCGGTGCCTGCGACATGAAGGGCGCCGACGCGGTGATGCTGCAGTTGCTGCTCGACGGGGCCCACGCCGACCCGGACCGGGCGTGCGACCTGGGCGTCGTGCTGTTCGGTCGCGAGGAGCTGCCGTTCGTCGACACCGCGTTGACCCCGCTGCTGGAGCGCCGTCCGGGCCTGACCACCACGGATCTCGTGGTGGTCATGGAGCCGACCGCCTGCGGGGTGCAGGGCGGCTGCCTGGGCAACCTCAACGCGACGTGGTCGTTCTCGGGCGTGGCGGCGCACAGCGCCCGGCCGTGGCACGGAGACAACGCGATCCACCGTGCGGCGGAGGGCATCGCCGAGCTCGCCCGCGTGCCGATCGTCCGGCACGCGTTCGGTGGGCTGGAGTACGCGGAGTGCGTGTCGGTGACGCGGATCTCCGGTGGCGTGGCCGACAACGTCGTGCCCGACCGGGTGGCGGCCCACGTGAACTACCGGTACCCGCCGGGACTGCCACCCGCCGAGGCCGAGGCCCGGTTGCGCGGGTGGACCGATCGTCCCGGCACGACGCTGGACGTCATCGGGAACGCCCCGTCGGGACTCGTGTCGGTCGACGGCCCGTTGGCGCGGACGTTGATCGACCTGTCGGGCCGCGAGCTGACCCCCAAGCAGGCGTGGACCCCGGTCGCGGAGTTCGGCCTGCGGGACGTCGCGGCGGTGAACTACGGACCGGGCGACCCGCGGTGGGCGCACAAGCGCGACGAGCAGGTCGCGGTGGCGGCGCTCGTCGAGGCCTACGAGACGCTGGCGACGCTCGTCCGCGACGGCGCGCAAGGGGCCGACCGATGACGGCGTGGTCCCGCAATCCGCTCGTCCGGGCGTCGGGCGTCTACCCGTTCCAGCGGTTGACGGAGGCGCGCCGCATCGTGACCGAGGCCCGGCCGGACCTCGCGCTCGTCGATCTGGGCGCGGGCGAGCCGCGCGAGGAGACGCCGGCGTTCATCCGTCGTGCGTTGGTCGACGCGGTGGAGGCGGAGCCGGTGTCGTCGTACCCGTTGGCGGTGGGGTTGCCGGAGCTGCGCGTGGCGATCGCCGACTGGTGCGCGCGACGGTTCGGGGTGCGTCTGGACCCGGATCGGCACGTCGTGCCGACGTTGGGGTCGAAGGAGCTGGTGTTCTCGCTCGCCCAGCTGCTGGTGGACCGCGACGGGGGCCGTGACCTGGTCGGCGTCCCCCGCCCCGGCTACCCGGTGTACGAGCGCGGCGCCCGGCACGCCGGGGCCGAGGTCCTGCCGTTGCCGTTGCGCGCGGAGCACGGCTACCTTCCCGACCTGGACGCGATCGCCCCGGAGCAGTGGTCGAGGTTGGCGCTGCTGTGGACGAACTCCCCCGGCAACCCGACCGCCGCCGTGGCGGACCGGGGTTGGTTGCGCGACGCGGTCGCGCGCTGTCGCGAGCACGGGGTGGTCCTGGCGAGCGACGAGGCGTACAGCGAGCTGTGGTTCGCAGGCGATCCGCCGGCGTCGGCGTTGGAGGTCGCCCTCGACGACGTGCCCCCCGGGGGGCTCTCCGCCGACGCCGCGGCGACGGTGCGGGATGAGGCGCTCGCGGGGATCCTCGTCGTCAACACGTTGTCGAAGCGCTCGTCGATGCCGGGGTACCGGTCGGGGTTCGTCGCCGGTGATCCGTCCCTCGTCGCCGACCTCAAGCGCTTCCGTCCGAGCGTCGGCACCGCGCCCCAGCGGTTCGTCCAGCGCGCCGCGATCGCCGCGTGGAGCGACGAGGCCCACGTCGACGAGGTGCGGGCCCGGTATCGGGACAAGCTCGCCCTGCTCCAACCGGGCCTCGACGCGGTGGGCCTGCGGAGCGTCGGCGGCGATGGGTCGTTCTTCCGGTGGCTCGCCGCCCCCGGCGATTGGCGCGAGCGGCTGGCCGCGTCCCCGGATGCGGAGCTGGAGGCGACGATCCACGCGGTGCTCGCCGATGCGCCTCGACCGCCGTCGTCTGCCGGGGGCGCCGCACCTGGCTCACGCCACGACACCGGTGCGCCCGGCTCGCCCGCCCTCGCCGCCGGCGGCGCGCCCGGGTCGCCCGCCGCCGACGCCGGCGCGTCGAGGTCGCCCGCCGCCGACGCCGGCGCGTCGAGGTCGCCCGCCGATGTCGCCCACGCGTCGAGCTCGCCTGCCGACGACGTCGGCCTCGCCGCCCGACTGCTCGTCGGCGCGGGCCTCGTGGTGGCCCCGGGCTCGTTCTTCGGGCCGGAGGGCGCGGGTCACGTCCGCGTCGCCCTGGTCCCCACCGCCGAGGACTGCGCCACCGCCGCGGACCGTCTGCGGCGCCTCGCCCCCCGCTAGCGCTCCGGACCCGCCACCCTCCCCGCAATGTAGCCCCGCAGGCCGCCCCGCAGGGCGTGGAGCACCTGTCGCGATCGTGTCGTCTTCGGTGGCGCGGTGCGTCGGATCTGCACCAGGGTGCGCCGATCCTCCGCGTCGCCTGGACGGACTGCGATCGCGGCGATATGTCGTCGAAGGCATGGAATATGACCTCGACGGCATGTGGCCCGCGAACGACCCGTGCGGGTTGGACGATCCGAACGCTGATCCGGCGCTGCTCGTCCCGACGACTCCCGACGCCGAGCGCGGTGGCGTGGGTGGCCTGGAGCCGGACGACGAAGGCCGTACGGCGGTACGGCCCGATGTGGCCGACGTCGACGTGGACGTCGATGCGGAAGCCGACCACGACGGCCGGTGCGGCGACGGCGACGAGTACCTGGAGCCGGACGTCTATCCGGACGAGCTGTGGGAGCGGTGGCTGATGCCGGATCGGCCGGCGATCCGCGTCGACCTGCGTGCCGTGGCGAAGGCACTCGGTGGTCTCCTCTACCACCACCGGCGCCGCAGGCGACTCAGCCAGGACGCGATGGCACGGACGCTCGGCGTGGACCAGTCGCGACTCTCGCGGCTCGAGCGTGGAACCGGCGGAGTCCCGACCCTCGACACGCTGTGCCGCATCGCCACGACGACCGGCGCCCGGGTCGACCTGCAGATCGAGCCGATGCCCCGGCCACGCCGACGCCTGACCGCCAACCCGTGGGCGGACGGCCACGACCCGGGGCCCGTCGACGCAGTACCGCCCTCGGTGGTCGCCGCCCACGCCGGGGCACGCGTCGTGCTCCGCGTCCTGCCCGCCCGCGGGGCTGGCCCGCGGGAGTTCTCGTAGGCTTGCCGCGTGAGCGACGTGCAGCAGACCAAGGGCGCCTGGGCGATCGGCCTGGCCACGATCTCGGACGCGGACGACCGCGTCCTCGACACGTACTACCCGCGGCCCGCGCTGGGCGTCGACGCGGACGCCGTCGCCGCGGTGGGCCACGCCGGCGGGACCGGATCGACCGAGGTGAGCTTCGCCCGCGCCACCGAGGCGGCCGGCGGCGCCGTCGCCGCGCGGATCGGTCGCGACGACGCCCGCGCCGTGCGCACCGTCGCCGTCGTCACCGTCATCGAGGACCTCGCGGCGCCCCCGGTCGACGCGCACGACGCCTACCTGCGCCTGCACCTGCTGTCGCACCGCCTCGTCCGCCCGCACGGCCTGTCCGTCGACGGGCAGTTCGGGCTCCTCTCCAACGTCGTGTGGACGAACCAGGGCCCGTGCGCCGTCGACGGGTTCGAGGAGACGCGCCTGCGCCTGCAGGCCCAGGGTCGCACCGTCTCCGTGACGTCGATCGACAAGTTCCCGCGGATGACCGACTACGTCGTGCCGTCCGGTGTGCGGATCGGCGACGCGGACCGGGTGCGTCTGGGCGCCTACCTGTCCGAGGGCACGACGGTCATGCACGAGGGCTTCGTCAACTTCAACGCGGGCACGCTCGGCGCGTCGATGGTCGAGGGCCGGATCTCGGCGGGCGTCGTCGTCGGCGACGGCACCGACATCGGCGGCGGCGCGTCGATCATGGGCACCCTCTCCGGCGGCGGCAGCGAGGTCATCAGCCTCGGCGAGAAGTGCCTGCTCGGCGCCAACGCCGGCGTCGGCATCTCGCTCGGCGACGGCTGCGTCGTCGAGGCCGGGCTCTACGTCACCGGCGGCACCGTCGTCAAGCTCGCCAACGGGCACTCGGTCAAGGCACGGACGCTGTCCGGCGAGCCGGGCCTGCTGTACCGGCGCAACAGCACCACCGGCGCGGTCCAGGCGCTGCCGCGCACCGGCGACTGGGGCGGGCTCAACGCCCAGCTCCACGCCAACGACTGACGTCGGCCGGTCACGAGCCCCGGCCGGCCACGAACACGGGTCGGTCACGGCCGCCGGCCGGTCGCTGACGGTTGCCGGCGCCGGCCGGTCAGGTGAGCGCGCGGAGCGTCGTGACGAGGTCGTCCGACGCCTCCGCCGCGTAGATCGGGACCGCCCAGCCGGTCAGGTCGACGTGGAGGTCCTCGCCGACGTCGACGACGAGCTCGCCCCCGTCGAGGACGACCGTCACCGTCGTGACGCCCTCGTCACGGTCCTGCGCCCCCGCGCCGCCCTGCAGGACGTACGCGACCGCGGCGCCGCTCGCGCCGGTGCCCGACGACATCGTCTCCCCCACGCCCCGCTCGAAGATCCGGGCACGGATCCGCCCGGGCTCGAGCTCCACGAACCACGAGACGTTCGTCCGCTGCGGGAACGTCACGTGGTGCTGGATCCCCGGACCGTGGGCGGGCAGGTCGAGCGCGAGCAGCTCGTCGAGGTCGTCCATGGCGATCGCGCACTGCGGGTTGCCGATCTTGACGTGCTGGAACCGCCACGAGCGGCCGCCGACGTCGATCGCCCCGGTCCCGTCGGGCGGGCCGGTCGGGTAGTCGTCGCTGACCGTTCTGGCCCGCCCCATGTCGACCCGACACTCGGTGTCGCTCAGGATCGTCGGCCGGATCTCGCCCGCGACGGTGGTGATCGAGAACTCCCGGCGGTCGGTCCAGCCCCGGCGGACGAGGTACATGATCGCCTCGCGGGCCCCGTTGCCGGACAGCTCCGCCTCCGACCCGTCCGGGTTGAAGATCCGCAGGTCCGCGACGCTCCCCGGGTCGGACGGTGGTGCGAGCTCCAGCACCCCGTCGGAGCCCGGGCCGACGTGCGGATCGCACAGGTGCGCGACCCGGGACGCGGTGAGCGGGAACGGCAACCGGTCCCGCTCGACGATGAGGTAGTCGTTGCCCAGCGCGTGCCACTTCTCGAACCGCATCGGCGGCCAGTCTACGGCGACAGCGGCGCCACGATCCGGGCGGCGACCACGGCCGGGTCCGGGTCGCCGGTCAGGTCGACGACCTCGACGTCCGGCAGGCGACGCATCCAGGTGAGCTGCCGCTTGACGTACCGGCGGGTGTCGCGACGCATCCGGTCGACGTCGCCCTCCAGCAGCGGCAGGAACCCGTGGGCCTTACGGGCGGTCGCCGACGCCCCGGCACGCTCGGCGGCGTGGACCTCGTCGGCCGCTCCCGCGGCGAGCATCGCGTCGATTCGCCGGTCGATCCGCTCCCGTAGCTCGTCACGATCGCGCACGAGGCCCACGAGCCGCGTCGGATGGCGGACGTCCGACGTCCACAGGCGATTCGGGCCGTCGTCGGGCGGATGCAGCTCGCCGATCGCGTGGAGCTCGAGCCACCGGACGAGGCGCGACCGGTCGGCGGGGGCCACGCGGCCCTCGGCCCACGGGGCCACCGCGACCAGGCGGTCGTGCAGCGCCTGCGGGCCGTGCTCGGCCAGGTCGCGCTCCAGCCCGGCCCGGATCGCGGCCGGCGCCGGTGGGCGCATCTCCAGCTCGGTGAGCGCCGCCCGCAGGTACAGGCCGGTGCCGCCGACCACGATCGGGGTCCGCCCGGCGGCCAGGGCCGCGTCGATCTCCGCGTGGGCCATCCCGGCGAACCGTCCCGCGGAGCACGTCTCGGTGATCGGCAGGACCGAGACGAGCCGGTGCTCCAGCTCGTCCTGGTCGAGCGCGTCGCGGGCGCCGGTCAACGTCTCGATGCCCCGGTACACCTGCATCGCGTCGGCCGACACCGCCACCGGGTCACGGCCGGCCGCGCGCAGCGCACGTCCCACCGCGACCGCGATCGCGGTCTTGCCGACGGCCGTCGGCCCGAAGAGCGCCACGACGGTGGGGACGGCGGTACGGTCCATCGCCCGGAGTATCGTGGTTCGATGCCCGTCGCCATCGCCACCGGTCACTCGGCCTCCCCGGACCTGGCGTCCGGGGCCGCCGAGGCGGCGCGGACGGCGCGGGCCGGCCTCGACGGCGCGACGTGCGATCTGGTGATCGCGTTCGTGTCGGGCGAGCAGGCCGACGACGTCCCGGCCGGCCTCGACGCGATCGAGCGCGAGCTCGAGCCGGAGCAGCTCGTCGGGTGCCTCGCCGGGGGCCTCATCGAGGGGACGTCGGAGCAGGAGGACGGCCCCGGGATCGTCGTGTGGGCGCTCGCGATCGACGGAGGGAGCGTCGAGACGCTGGAGATGCGGACCCGCGAGGTCGAGGGCGGCGTCGCGCTGCTCGGGCTGCCGACCGCCGCGACCGCGGCGCGGACGTCGGCCGTCGTCGTGCTCGCGGACGCCGCGCAGCTGCCGGTCGAGGGGACGCTGCGGGCGATCGAGGGACAGCTCCCCGGGGCCCCGATCATCGGTGGCGTGGCGTCCGCGTCTCCCCCGGACGGCCGGGCGCTCATCCGCGGCGACGAGCGGATCGACGCGGCCGCGCTGGTGCTGCGGTTCGAGGGGGTCGAGATGCTGCCGTGCGTGTCGCAGGGCGCCCGGCCGATCGGCCCCGAGCTCGCGGTGACCGACGGCGAGGGCGGCGTGATCCGGACGCTCGCCGGACGGAGCGCGCTCGACGCGCTCCGCGACACCGTCGAGGGCCTCGACGACGCCGACCGCAAGCGGATCCGCCACGGGCTGCTTCTCGGCCTCGTGGTCGGGCCGGACCGCGCCGACTACGGCCCGGGGGACTTCGTCGTGCGGGGACTGGCCGGCGCCGATCCGGCGGCGGGGGCCGTGGTCGTCGGGGCGCCGGTCGAGGTCGGTCAGCTCGCCCGCCTGCACGTCCGCGATCCCGAGAGCGCCACGACCGACCTGCGGGACGCGCTGCGGCTGCGTCGGATGGCGGTCGGCGAGAGCGGGATCGCGGGGGCGCTCGCCTTCACCTGCAACGGTCGGGGTCGCCAGATGTTCGGCCGCGACGACCACGACGCCCGCGCGATCCAGGACGGGCTCGGGCCGCTCCCGCTCGGCGGCATGATCGCGGCCGGCGAGATCGGTCCGGTCGGCGGACGGGCGTTCCTCCACGGGTTCACCGCCACCGTCGGCGTGTTCCTGACGTAGCGCCGTCCCCGGCGGCGGCGTACGCTGCGCCGATGCAGATCAGGGGGAGCAGGGTGCTGTTGACCGGCGCGACGGGCGGGTTGGGCCACGCGATCGCGCGGTCGCTGGCCGCCGAGGGCGCGACGCTCGTCCTCACCGGGCGGCGCGCCGAGGTGCTCGAGCCGCTCGCCGAGGAGCTGGGCGCGGTCGCCGTCGCCGCGGACCTGTCGCGCCGCGAGGACGTCGATCGCCTGGCCTCCGACCACGCCGACGTCGACGTCGTCGTCCACAACGCGGCGCTCCCGGCGAGCGGCCCCCTGGAGTCGTACGCCGTCGACGAGCTCGATCGCGCGCTCGAGGTCGACCTGCGCGCGCCGCTCGTCCTCACCCGGCTGCTCGTGCCGGCGATGCGCGGACGGGGCCGCGGTCACGTCGTCTTCATCAGCTCGATGTCGGCGAAGGTGCCGACGGCGGACGCGAGCCTCTACGCGGCGGCGAAGGCCGGTCTCCGCGGGTTCGCGCAGGGGCTGCGGCCGGAGCTCGCGCCGCACGGCATCGGGGTGAGCGTCGTGTTCCCCGGGTTCATCCGCGACGCGGGCATGTTCGCCGACACCGGGGTCACCCTGCCGCCGGGCGTCGGGACGAACACGCCGCAGGAGGTGGCGGACGCGGTGGTGCGCGTCATCGCGCGTGACGAGGGCGAGCGGAGCGTCGCCCCGTTGGGCGTGCGTGCCGGCGGGCTCGTCAACGCGATCCGCCCCGGGCTGCTGGGCAGGCTCGCCGCGCGGCTCGGTGGGTCGCGCGTCGGCAGCGAGATGGCGGCCGCGCAGCGGACGAAGCGCTAGCCGGCGGCGTCAGGCGACGCCGAGGCGCGACAGCAGCGTCATCTCGCCCTGCAGCGACTGCGACGTGGCGGACGTGATCTCGACGGCGACGGTCTCCCCCGGCTCGCCGAGCCCGGTGAAGTTCACGACCTTGTTGTGGCTCGTGCGGCCCCGCAGCCGGTCGGGGTCGTGGCGGGACGGCCCTTCGACGAGCACGTCGAGGGTGCGGCCGACGAACCGTTGCGTCCGCTCGTGGGCACGGCGCTGCACGAGCTCGACCAGGCGCTCCATCCGCTCGACCTTCACGGGGTGCGGCACCAGGTCGTCGGTGAACGTCGCGGCCTCGGTCCCGCGGCGCGGCGAGAACACGAACGTGAACGCCCCGTCGAAGCCGACCTCGTCGACGACCTCGAGCGTCTCGACGAAGTCCTCCTCGGTCTCTCCGGGGAACCCGACGATGATGTCGGTCGTCAGCGCGATGTCGGGGCACCGCTCGCGGATCATGCGGACCCGGTCGAGGTAGCGCTCGCGGTCGTAGGTGCGGCGCATCCGCTTGAGGATCCGGCTCGATCCGGCCTGCAACGGCAGGTGGATGTGCTGGCACACCTCGGGACGGGTCGCGTGCACCGCGACGACGTCCTCGCGGATGTCCTTGGGGTGCGGCGACGTGTAGCGCACCCGCTCGATCCCGTCGACGTCGGCGACGGCCAGCAGGAGCTCGGCGAAGGTCCGTGGACGTGGCCGGACGGTCGACGGGCGGGCCTGCGGGCCCGACGCGTCCGCGGCCGGCCGCCCCTCCGCGGACGGGACCCCGGGGCCGGACGGTGCGGTCGGGCCGCTGCTCGAGGGCAGGCCGGTGGGGCGCTTGGCCGCCTCGGCGTACGGCAGGAGCTCGGCCGGCAGCGGCTCCACGGTCCGCAGGTCCCGACCGTAGGCGTTGACGTTCTGCCCGAGCAACGTCACCTCACGCACGCCGTCCGCGGCGAGGGCCCGCACCTCGTCGAGGAGCTGCTCGAACGGACGCGACGACTCGCGGCCCCGCGTCGACGGCACGATGCAGTACGAGCACTTGAGGTTGCAGCCGACGGCGATCTGCACCCACGCCTGGTGGTCGCGGTCGCGCTTCGTCGGCAGGTGGGCCGGGAAGCCCTCGAACTCGAAGTAGCCCTGGGCGCTCAACGAGTCGCTGGTGAGGAACTCCGCCAGCCGGTTGATCTGCCCGGGGCCGAACGCGACGTCGACGAACGGGAACCGCTCGAAGACCTCGTCCTTCACCGACTGGGCCCAGCATCCGCCGACGCCGACGACGACGTCGGGCCGCTCGCGCTTCATCCGCTTGGCGTGCCCGAGGTGCGCGATGAGCCGCGAGTCGGCGGACTCGCGGATCGAGCAGGTGTTGAAGAGGATGAGGTCGGCGTCCTCGGGCTCGTCGGCCGGGCTGTAGCCGAGCGACTCGAGCATGCCCCGCATCCGCTCGGAGTCGTGCTCGTTCATCTGGCAGCCGAACGTCCGGACGTGGTACCGCCGGACGGTCGTCGGGGTGGTGAGCGTCGCCGACATCGAACGCCGAAGCCTAGACGATCGGTCCGGCGGGACCGACGCGCGGCGATGGCCGTCGCGTGCGGTCAACGGGCGCCGCGGCCGAGCGCCCGCACGGCGGCGTAGGCGACGTCGCTCGGGTAGCCCTTGCGGGCGAGCACCCCGAGCGCGCGAGCGCGCTCGCGGTCGTCCCGCGGCGGCTCGGACCATCGGCGGCGGAGCACCGTCAACGCCGCGTCGAGCTGATCCCCGCCCGCGTCGGCCAAGGCCGCGTCGATCAGGGACCGTCCGACGCCGAGCGCGCGGAGGCGCCCGTCGATCCGCTCGTCGCCCCAGCCGTCCAGGGTGCGGCGGTCCTCGACGAACCGCGCCGCGTAGCGGGCGTCGTCGAGGTAGCCCAGCTCGAGCATCTCGCCGAGCACCTCGTCGACGACCGCCGCCGGCGGATCGTCCCGCTCCAGGCGGGTGCGCACCTCGGCGACCGTGCGGTCCCGCTTGGCGAGGAACCGGTAGGCGACGTTGGCGGTCGCCTGGACCCGCTCCTCGTGCGTGACCGCACGATCCTGGGACGGGGGCTCCTCCCCCACGTCGCGCCCCGGGGCCCCGTCGCCGCCCGTCAGCGCCGGGTCCTCAGGCGATCGCCGGCTCGGCGTCGCCGACCGGGGCCAGCGGCTCATCCGCCGCCGGGCGCATCCCGAGCTTCTCGTAGATGAGCTGCTCGATCCGGGCGGCGATCTCGGGGTTGTCGTCCAGGTGGGCCTTGGCGTTGCTGCGGCCCTGGGCCAGGCGCTCGCCGTCGAACGAGAAGAACGAGCCGGACTTCTGGACGATGTCGTGCTCGATCCCCAGGTCGATGAGGCACCCGGACGTCGAGATGCCCTTGCCGAACTCGATGTCGAACTCGGCCTGCTTGAACGGCGGGGCGACCTTGTTCTTGACGACCTTCACCCGGACGCGGTTGGCGACCGCGTCGGTGCCCTCCTTGATCGTCTCGATCCGCCGGATGTCGAGCCGCTGCGAGCTGTAGAACTTCAGCGCCCGACCGCCCGGCTGCGTCTCGGGCGAGCCGAACATCACGCCGACCTTCTCGCGGATCTGGTTGGTGAAGATGCAGAGCGTGCCGGTGCGGTTGAGGTTGCCGGCGAGCTTGCGCATCGCCTGGCTCATCATCCGGGCCTGTAGGCCGACGGTCGTGTCGCCCATCTGGCCCTCGAGCTCGGCTCGCGGGGTGAGCGCCGCCACCGAGTCGACGGCGACGACGTCGACCGCGCCGGAGCGGACGAGCATGTCGGCGACCTCGAGCGCCTGCTCGCCGTAGTCGGGCTGGGACACGAGCAGCTCGTCGATGTCGAGCCCGATGTTCTTGGCGTAGACCGGGTCCATCGCGTGCTCGGCGTCGATGAACGCGCAGACGCCGCCCTTCTTCTGGGCCTCGGCGAGGATGTGGTAGACGAGCGTCGTCTTGCCCGACGACTCCGGGCCGAAGATCTCGATGATGCGGCCACGCGGCACGCCGCCGATGCCGAGCGCGACGTCGAGCGAGAGCGACCCGGTCGGGATCGCCTCGACGGGGCCGCGGGCGCCCTCGTCGCCCATCCGCATCACGGTGCCCTTGCCGAACTGACGCTCGATCTGCTGCAGCGCGCCACCGAGCGCGGCCTCGCGCGCCTTGGCGGTATCGGTCTCTCTGGCCATCTGGATGCACCTCGGGTCGGGAGCGGAGCACTAGTGTCCGCTGTCGGTCGGACGGAACCCGAGCGTACGTACGTTCGTGTGACGGAACAGGCCCCCGTCGGCGCCGATTCCGTGCCGATCGTGCGGCGGAGCCGTGGCTAGGGCTCGGTGAGGACGCGCCGCAGGAGGTGCAGCGCCGAGGTCACCGTGCGCTCGCGCACGCTGGCGCGGTCGCCCGGGATCGACACGTGGCGGACCTCGTCGCGGCCGTCGCGGGTGGCCACGGCGAGGAACACCGTGCCGACGGGCTTCTCGGCGGTGCCGCCGTCGGGTCCGGCGATCCCGGTCGTCGCGACGGCGACGTCGACGCGCAGCGCGTCGAGCGCCCCGCGGGCCATCTGCCGCGCCACCGTCGCGGACACCGCGCCGTGCTCCGCCAACGCCCCACCGTCGACCCGCAGGACGCGCCGCTTGACGGCGTCGTCGTAGGCCACCACCGCGCCGTGCACCACCGCCGACGATCCGGGCACGTCGGTGAGCGCCGCCGCGACGAGCCCGCCGGTGCACGACTCGGCGGTCGCGACGGTCCAGCCCCGCTCGCGCGCCAGGTCGAGGACGTGCTCCGCGACGCCCCGTCCGTCACGCGAGTACAGCGCCCGCGGCGCGTGCGACGCCAGGTGCTCCTCCAGCGCGGTGGCGGCCGCGGCGTCGGCCGGATCCCACCGGGTCACGACCTCGAGCTCGCCACGGTGGGCGCAGGTCGTGACCTCGAGCCGGTCGAGGGGCACCCCGTCCCGTCGGGCGTCGCGCAGGAGGTCCGCGAGCTGCGCCTCGTGGATCCCGAAGAGCCGCAGCGTCGACTCGCCGCGCCGCACGGCGCCGCCGAGCACCGGTGCGAGCAGGTCGCCCTCCTCGACCGCGGTCCACATCGGCCGCAGCTCGCGCGGCGGTCCCGGGAGGACGACGACCGTGGGCACGCCGGCGCGGCCCGGACCGTGCTCGCCCGGGACGACGAGGCCCGGCGCGGTCCCGATCGGCTCGAGCACGGTTGCGCCCTCCGGCACCAGCGCCTGCTTCCGGTTGGCGGCGCGCAGCGCGTCGAGGTCGGTCGGGCCCGTGCTCGCCACGCGGCGCACGTAGGCGAGGACCCGATCCCAGATCCGGCCCTCGAGCGCCTCGTCGAGGGCGAGCGGACGACCGGTGAACGCGGCGACCGTCTCGGTCGTGAGGTCGTCCTCGGTCGGCCCGAGGCCCCCCGACGTGACGATGAGGTCGATGCCGCGGGCGGCCAGGCCCTCGAGCGTCCCCAGCAGGTCCTCGGGCCGGTCGCCGACGGCGACCGTCGTCACGTGCCGCACGCCGAGCGTGCCCAGCCGCCGGGCGAGCCACGGCCCGTTGCGGTCGGTCACCCAGCCGCCGAGGATCTCGGTGCCGGTGACGAGGACGGCGGCGCGCGGGCCCGCGTCGGTGGACGGTGCGTCGGCGGCGGTCACGAGCAGGAGGGGCGTCGGTCGCGGGGCAGGACGCGTCGGCCGTCGTGGGCGATCTCGTACGCCACGACGCCGTCGTCCCCGGCGCGCAGCGGCAGCCGGCGCCCGCCGTCGGTGACGCGGGCCCCGGCGTCGCTCAGCACGACCCGGAACCGCTGCGAGCGGACGAGGCGGCTGCGGCGACCGGGCTGGAGCTCCTGGCCACGGATCACCGCGCGGTCCCGGGCGTCGCGGACGCAGACGTAGACGGCGGCCGACGCGGACGCCGGCACCGACACGCGGAGCTTGACGAGGCTGCGTCGGCGCTCGGCCTCGCGCCGTCGCTCCTCGCGCCGTGCGGCGGCCGCGGCGTCCTCGGTCGTCGTCGTGGCGATCGTCGTCGTCGGCGGCGGCGCCTCGTCCTCGCCGCTCGAGATGCGACCGACGACGTAGAGCGCGGCGACGACGAGCAGCACGAGCGCGACGATCGGGAGCCAGTTGGTGCGCTTGGGCGGGCCGAACGCCCCGCCGCCGCTCCCCCGCCGCCCGCGACCCCCGCGTCGGGGCAGGCCGGTGGTCTCGTACGGGTCGTGGCGGAACTTGTACTCCTCGACGAGGAGCTTGGCGTCGAGGCCGAGCGTCTCGGCGTACGTCCGCAGGAAGCTCTTGACGAACGTCGGACCGGGCAGCAGGTCCCACTCCTCGTTCTCGAGCGCACGGAGGTACTTGGCCCGGATCTTCGTGCGGGCCTCCACCTCGCCGATGTCGATGCCCGCGCGCATCCGTGCCTCGCGCAGGGTGGCCCCGATCTCCGCCATGGACGCCGAAGGGTACCGTCGCCCCGACCGGGCCGTCCGTCCCGCGACCGCTCAGCCGCCGACGCTCAACGCGCGGTGCTCGCCGGTGCGGTCGTCGTCGGTCGGCCCGTCCCCGTCGCCGTCGTCGACCGGCAGCGGCGCCGCGGGCGGCGCGTCGTCCGGCGCGGCGTCCTCCGCTCCACCGCGCAGCGAGCGCAGGATGCCGGGCAGGTCCATCGGCGACACGAGCACCTGTCGGGCCTTCGATCCCTCGAACGCGGACACGATCCCACGGCGCTCCATCATGTCGACGAGGCGCCCCGCCCGGGTGTAGCCGACGCGCAACCGGCGCTGCAGGCCCGACGTCGACGCCGCGCCCATCTCGACGACGAGCTCGATCGCGTCGGCCAGCAGCGGGTCGGTGTCGGCGTCCAGGTCGTCGGCGGGACCGTCCTCGGCCTCCTCCTCGGCGGCCTCCAGCAGGTCCTCGCGCAGGTCCGGCTCGCCCTGGCGCGCCCAGTGCGCGGTGAGGTCGGCGATCTCCGCCTCGTCGATGTACGCGCCCTGGATGCGGGTGAGCCGCGACGACCCGACCGGGTTGAAGAGCATGTCGCCGCGTCCGAGCAGCGACTCGGCGCCGTTCTGGTCGAGGATGACCCGCGAGTCGGTCTGCGACGACACGCTGAACGCGATCCGGGACGGCACGTTCGCCTTGATCATCCCGGTGATGACGTCGACCCGCGGCGACTGGGTCGCCAGGACGAGGTGGATGCCGACCGCGCGCGCCTTCTGGGCGATGCGGATGATCGCGTCCTCGACGTCGGCCGGGGCGACCATCATGAGGTCGGCGAGCTCGTCGATGACGCAGAGGATGTACGGCAGCGCGTCGTCGCCCTCCTCGACCCGGACCTTGTTGAGCTCCGGCAGGTTGCGGGTCTTCTTCACGCTCATCACGCCGTAGCGCCACTCCATCTCGCGGACGAGGTTCTGCAGCGCGTTGGCGGCCATCTTCGGGCTCGTGATGACCGGGGTCAGCAGGTGCGGGACCTGCTCGTAGTGGTTGAGCTCGACCTGCTTGGGATCGACGAGGACGAGGCGCACGTCGTCCGGCGTGGCGTGCAGGAGGATCGAGCTGAGCATCGCGTTGACGCAGCCGGACTTGCCGGCGCCGGTCGTGCCGGCGACGAGCAGGTGCGGCATCTTCGCCAGGTCGGCGTGGATCGGCTTGCCGGACACGTCCTTGCCGAGCCACACCGTCAGCGGGGTCTCGCCGTGCGGCGGGTCGTCGTAGACGTCGCCGAGGTGCACGACGCGACGGCGCTTGTTCGGCACCTCGACGCCGACGGCGGTCTTGCCGGGCACCGGTGCGAGGATCCGGATGTCGGTGGCGGCCAGCGCGTACGCCAGGTCGTCCTTGAGCTGGGCGACCTTGGACATCTTGATGCCGGGCGCCAGCCGCAGCTCGTACCGGGTGATGTGCGGGCCGGCGATCGTCCCGATGACCTGGGCGTCGATCTTGAAGTTGTGGAGGGCCTCGACGAGCGCGTCGGCGGTCTCCTGCTGACCGGCGGTGTCGGGACGCAGCTGGTTGGCGGCGGAGCGCTTGAGCAGCGCCGGGTCGGGCAGGAGGTAGCCGTCCTCGGGCACGTGCCCGTCCGGCGCGCCGCCCATCGGCTGACGGGAGCGGAGCTCGGCGAGGGACGGGCGGTCGTCGGCGGCGGTCCCGGGGACGTCGTCGACCGGGTCGTGGTCCTCCCCCGCGTCGACGTCGGCGTGGACGTCGGCGTCCGCCACCGGCTCGTCGGCGGGCTCGACCGACTCGATCGGCTCGACGGGGACCGGCCGCAGGCGGCGGGTCGCGGTCGTCTCGACGTCGGCGTCGGCGTCGTGGGACACGTGGTCGGGTCGGGACGGCGGCACGTCGGCGCCGAAGAGGTCGGGGTAGCGGACCGCGCCGTCGAGCTCCGGTCCGGCGCCGCCCCGTCCGCGTCGGACGACGATCGCGTCGTCCGGCCCGTCGGGCGGGGTGACCGCCGCGGCGCGACCACCGGTGCGACGCCGGACGCGCGGCGCGACGGCGGGCTCGTGCGCGGGGTGGTCGTCGTCGCTCGAGGGCGTGGCCGCGCTCCGGGAGCGCGCGGTCGACGGCGCGTCCAGGTCCTCCTCGTCGTCGGTCCGGGCCTTCGCGGCGCGCGGACGGGGCGGACGTGGCCGCACGTCGTCGGCCGGCTCGGGCTCGGGGTCGACGGCCGCGCGTCGGCGCGCGCGGGGGGCGGGCGTGACGGGCTCCTCGACCGGGACGCGCCGGAACGCCGTCGTCGTCTGCCGCAGCCCCTGTCCGGTGCGGGAGAGCATCGACGCGACCGACGCGCCGGTGAGCAGCAGGAGCCCGGCGACGAGCATCGTCACCGCGACGAGGTGCGCCCCGATCGACCCGAGCAGCGTGGACGTCGACCAGTAGAGCGCGTCGCCGGTCACGCCGCCGCGGGGCCGCACGACCTCGGCGGTGAAGAGGTCGTCGCGGCCACCCCCACCGCCGAGGCCGAACGTCCCCGCGGCGTAGGCCAGCGTCAGCGCGGGCGGTAGGAGCAGCCCACCGGCGCGGAACGGGCGCATCGCGGGGATGAGCGGACGGAGGATGAGGAGGAGGCCGGCAGCGGCCACCGCGGGCGGCGCGACGTAGGCGATCCGGCCGAACAGCGACTGCAGCCCGTCGACGAGCGCGTCGCCGATCGCGCCGCCCCACGCGTCGAAGTACAGGAGGAACGCGAGGAAGACGGCGAGCGCCAGCAGTCCCAGGCCGATCTGGTCGAAGTGCCGCTGCTCGACCGCGGCGAGCGCCGCGATCGGCCGTCGCCCGTCGGCGCCGCGCGCCTTGCCGGCCGGGCTCCGCCCGGCGCCGCGTCCCGTGCCGCCGCCACCGCGCGTCGCGGCGCGCGCGGACGATGCCGGGGTGCGGGCAGGCGGACGTTCACGGCTCATGCTCCCGGTGGGCTTCGCCGTCCGGGACGTGGCTCCTCCCCGCGGACCGGCGTCCGCCGATCACGACCGGGGCGGCCGGGCCCACGGCCGGTTCATGCCCGGTGAAGGCGCGCCCCCTAGGATCGTCGGCATGTCGAGCCAGGGTCGAACCGCGCGCATCCTCATCGTCGAGGACGACGAGGAGATCGCCGGGGTGCTGGGGCGGACGCTCCGCCTGGAGGACTACGACACCCGGATCGCCCGCGACGGCGGCGAGGCGCTGTCGTCGGCCCGGACGTTCATGCCCGACGTCGTGATCCTCGACCTGGGCCTGCCCGACGTCGACGGCCTCGACGTGGCGCGCGAGCTGCGCGACGGGGGCGACGTGCCGATCCTCATCCTCACCGCGCGCGACGGCGTGGAGCAGCGCGTGGAGGGCCTGGACAGCGGCGCCGACGACTACCTCGTCAAGCCGTTCGAGCGCGACGAGCTGCTTGCGCGGATCCGGGCGCTGCTGCGTCGCCGTCCGCCGCGGGGCGAGGCGGCGCTCGTCGTCGCCGACCTCACGCTCAACCCGGCCACCCACGAGGTCATGCGGGGCGACCGGCCGGTCGAGCTCACCCAGCGCGAGTTCGAGCTGCTGGAGTACCTCATGCGCAACGAGAAGCTCGTCGTGCCCCGCCAGCGGCTGCTCGAGGAGGTCTGGGGCTACGACCCGCTCGCGTCGACGAACACCATCGAGGTCTTCATCTCGAACCTGCGCCGCAAGCTCGAGGCCGGCGGCGAGGAGCGGCTCGTCCACACCATCCGGGGCGCCGGATACGTGCTGCGCGTGGCGCGCTGACGACGCCGCGTCGCGATGGCGAGGCTCCGCTCCAACCCGCGGCGGTGGCTCGACCGCCTGCCGATCCGCTGGCGCCTGGCCGTCGTGTCCGCCGGCCTCACCGGTGCGATCCTCCTCATGTTCGCGATCGCGATCGGCGAGTTCACGGGACGTCGGATCCGCGCGGACTTCACGACCCAGACCGCGGCCCGGTTCGACACGCTCCGGGAGCGGCTGAACGTCGGGATCGCGCCGGTGCCCCGGGCCCCGGGCCGCTACCGCCCGGTGCTGCGGACGAGCGTGCGGGACCTCAAGGGCGACGCCAACACCGTCGTGCGGGTGTTCTGGCACCCGTCGGCCGACCAGGCGATCCTGCTCGACACGACCGACCCGCAGGTCGAGCTCGGCCCGCCGACGCGATCCGACGTGCGCGTCGGCGACTACCGCGTCGAGGTCCGCACGTTCGACCAGACGATCGTCGACGACCAGGGCGCGGAGATCTACATCAACGGCGCGCAGCGCACGGTGCGGCTCACGCTGCAGGTCGGCCGGTCGTTCGGGGTCATCGACCAGACGACGAACCGCGTGCGCACCGCGCTCGCGCTCGGGGTCCTCACCGGCACGCTGCTGGCGTTGCTCGCCGGGCTCGCCGTCGGGCAACGCGCGATGCGCCCGGTGCGGCGGATGACGGGCACCGCCCGCCACATCGCCCGCACCCGCGACCTCGAGGCGAAGATGCCGGAGGCGGCGGTGAACGACGAGATCGCCGAGCTGTCGCGCACGCTGCAGGACATGCTCGACGAGCTCGCGGCCGCCCAGGCGACCGTCGACGACACGCTCCAGCGGCAGCGCGAGTTCGTCGCCGACGCGTCGCACGAGCTGCGCACGCCGCTGACCGCCGTCCAGGCGAACCTCGAGCTCCTCGCCCTGTCGGTGGAGGGCGACGACCTGGCCGCGGTGGAGTCCGCGTTGCGGTCCTCGCGACGGATGCGGCGGCTCGTCGCCGACCTCCTGCTGCTCGCCCGGATGGACGCCCGCCGCCAGACGAGCCGCGAGCGGGTCGACCTGGACCGGGCGATCCTCGAGGCGGTCGACGAGCTCGAGCCGCAGTTCGGCGCGCACGAGGTGGTGCTCGACATCGACCCGGTGACGCTGCTGGGCGTGCGCGACGAGCTCGTCCGGATGGTGGCCAACCTGCTGGGCAACGCCCTGCGCTACACGCCGGACGACACCGAGGTGCGGATCCGCCTACGGGCCGACGGCCAGGCCGGCGAGCTCGTCGTCGAGGACGACGGCCCCGGCGTCCCGGAGGACCTCCGCGACCGGATCTTCGAGCGGTTCGTCCGCCACGGTGGCGAGGGCGCCGGGTCGACGGGGATCGGCCTGGCGATCGTGCAGGCCGCCGCGCGCCGCCACGGGGGCGACGTGCGGGTCGAGGCCACCCATCCGGACGGCGCCGGGGCGCGGTTCGTCGTGACGCTGCGGGTCGAGCAGCGCGACGGCGCGTCGGACGCCGACCCCACCGCGCCGCCCGGCGACGAGTCGGGGTCGATCCGCACCGGGGGCGTCGAGGACGCCCGGGGGCTGCTCACCCCGTCGAGGCGAGTCGCGCGAAGGGTCCGCCGGCGGCTGCGCTCGTCGCGTCAGCCGCCGCCCGACGTCGCCGAGCGGCTGGGTGGGGCGGCGCCGGACGCTCCCCCCCGCTCCGGCGGCCCGCCGCCCCCGGGACCGGGGGCGTGAGCGGTCAGACCGCCACGACCACCGGCATGATCATCGGCCGGCGCTTGATCCGCTCCCACACGAGCTGGGCGATGTCGTCGTGGATGATCCGCTGGATCTCGTCGAGGTCGTGGATGTCGTCGGCGGCCGCCCGCTCGACCGACGCGTCGACCTGGTCGCGCAGCGCGTCGAGGAGCTTCTCGTCGTCGTGCTTGAACGGCACGCCGCGGAACAGGAGCTCCGGGTCGGCGACGGTCTTGCCGTCCTCGTCGCCGATCGTCGCGACGACGACGAACAGGCCGTCCGCCGACAGCGAGCGCCGGTCGCGCAGGGCGGCGTCGGCCGGGGCGCCGATCTCGACCCCGTCGACGTAGAGCACGCCTCCCCCGATCGGCTTGCCGAACCGGGCGCCGCGCTTGTCGATCTCGACCGGCAGGCCGTTCTCGGCGCAGAAGACGTTGGCCTCGGGGATCCCCAGGCCGACGGCGATCCGCTTGTGCGCCTGCAGGCGCTGGAAGTCGCCGTGCATCGGCATGACGTACTTCGGCTTCGTCAGGTTGAGCATGAGCTTCATCTCCTCCTGGTAGCCGTGGCCCGACGCGTGGATCGGCGCGTCCTTCGGGGTGATGACGGTCGCGCCCGCCTTGTAGAGCATGTCGACGGTGTCGTTCACCGCGCGCTCGTTGCCCGGGATCGGCGTGGCCGAGAAGACGACGGTGTCGCCGTCCTTGATCCGGATCTGCGGGTGGTCCTTGTAGGCCATGCGCCGCAGCGCGGCGAGCGGCTCGCCCTGCGACCCGGTGCACATCACGACGACGCGGTGGTCGGGCAGGTGCTCGAGCTCGCGCGGCTGCACGATGAGCCCCTCGGGGATGTCGAGGATGCCGAGCGCCCGGGCGATGTTCGTGTTCTTCTTCATCGACCGACCGATGAGGCACAGCTTGCGGTTGAGCTGCGCGGCGGCGTCGATGACCTGCTGGACGCGGTGGAGGTTGGACGCGAACGACGTGACGATGATCCGTCCGCGCTGGCGGGCGAAGACGTCGAAGAGCGCCGGCCCGACGAGCGACTCGCTCGGCGACCAGCCGGGCCGGTCGACGTTCGTCGAGTCGCCGAGCACCATGAGCAGGTTCTCCGACCCGAACCGGGCCAGGCGCAGGAAGTCCGCCGGGGGCCCGTCGACCGGGTTCTGGTCGAACTTGTAGTCGCCGGTGAAGAGCAGCGTGCCCATCGCGGACGTCACCGCGACGTTGCACGAGTCCGGGATCGAGTGGGTGGCGTGGACGAACTCGAGCTCGAACGCCTTGCCGGTGCGGACCTTCTGCCCGGGCTTGACGTCGGTGAGCTGGACGTCCTTGAGGCGGTGCTCGTCGAGCTTGCTGCGGGCCATCGCCATCGTCAGCGGACGGCCGTAGATCTTCGGCGCGTGGCGTGCCCCGCCGAGCATCTTCAGGAGGAAGGGCAGAGCCCCGATGTGGTCCTCGTGACCGTGCGTGATGACGATCGCCTCGATGTCCGAGGCGCGGTCCTTGAGGTAGTTGAAGTCCGGCAGGACGAGGTCGATGCCGACCTGCTCGGCGGTCGGGAACCGCACTCCGGCGTCGATGACGACGATCTTGCCGTCGTACTCGACGACGGTCATGTTCTTGCCGATCTCACCGAGGCCGCCGAGGGGCAGCACGCGAAGCGTTCCGGTCATGGAAGGGTGTCCGTTCTTCGGGCGCGACGCCGTCGGTCGCGCGCAAGGGGTTGGTGCGTCCCGCCGGGCGGGAGCGCGGATAAACGTCCGGGCAGGGCCCGGCGGTGGGCGACGGCGTCGATCACGCGGCGAGGAGCCCCAGGTCCGCCAGTACGGCGCGGATCCGCTCGCGCTCCCCGGCGTCGGCCTCGACGAGCGGCAGGCGCAGTCCGCCGACCGGGTGACCGGCGAGGTCGAGCGCGGCCTTCACCGGGATCGGGTTGACGGTGACGCCCAGCACCTCGTAGAGGTCGTGCAGCTCGGCGTCGATCTCGGCGCGGCGCTCCGGCGTCGCGGTGACCATCTCCGCCATCCGCGGGCCGACGAGGTGGCTGGCGACGCAGATGCCGCCGGCGCCGCCCAGGTCGAGCGTGCGACCGAGGATGTCGTCGTTGCCGGCGTAGAGGTCCAGGCCGTCGATCGGCTGGAGCTCGTCGCCGTTGGCCTGCTTCAGCGCGTCGACGTGCTCGATCTGGCCGAGCTCGGCGAGCAGGTCCGGGTCGAGGTTGATCGTCGACCGTGACGGGATGTTGTAGATGACGATCGGCCGGTCGGTCGCCGCGGCGACCGTTCGGTAGTGCTGCACGATGCCGCGACGGTTCGGCCGGTTGTAGTAGCCGACGACGTTGAGCGTGCCGTCCACGCCCAGTTCGGTGCACCGCTCGGTCAGGTGGATCGAGTGGCGGGTGTCGTTGGACCCGGCGTTGGCGATGATCGTGGCGCCGGCCGGTCGCTCGCGGACCGCGAGCTCGACGAGCGCGAGGTGCTCCTCGTCGTCGAGGGTCGATCCCTCGCCGGTGGTGCCGGCGACGACGAACCCGTCGCTGCCGTTGTCGGCCAGGTGGTGCATGAGCCCGACGAACGCGTCCTCGTCGACGTGATAGCGCGCGTCGAACGGCGTGACGATCGCGGTGATGATCCGGCCGAGGGATGCCACGCCGATGAATCCTCCCAGAGCGCCCGGCGCGACGGGTTGACGTCCCGTGGGCCGCCCGGTCCGGCCCGTAGAGTCCGGGGGGTGGCGCGCACCGGTGACGAGGTCCTCGACGTGGAGATCGTCGGCGTGCGGTTCTGCAACGACGACGGCAGCTTCGCGGTGCTCGACGCGCTCGCGTCGCCCGGCCGCGACCACGAGGTCCTCGTCGGCCCGGTCGGGCACCTGGACGTCGGCGACCGTGCCCGGGCGGTGGGCCGCCGGTCGCCGCACCCCAAGCACGGCGAGCGGTTCCGGGTCGATCGGCTCGAGCCGATCGAGGGCGACGAGGACGAGGCGGTCTCGCGCGTCCTGCAGCGCGTCCCGGGCGTCGGGCCGGTCGCGGCGCGCCGGCTCATCGAGCGGTTCGGCCCCGACCTGCTGGACCGACTGGCCGTCGATCCCCGGGACGTGCTGCGGCGCGTTCGGGGGCTCTCGGGCGCCAAGCTCGACGAGGCGGTGGAGCACTGGCGGTCCGAGGAGGGCGGCCGGGCGGTGCGGCTCCTGCTGGAGCGCCACCACGTCGACGCCGCGACGATCACCCGGGTCGTCCGGTCGATGGGCGACGCACCCGACGTCGCGCGGCTGCGCGAGGACCCGTACGGGCTGACCGCGCGCAGCGGGATCGGGTTCTTCACCGCCGACCGGATCGCGTTGGCGCTCGGCCGTGACCCGACCGGGGACGACCGCCTGCGGGCCGCGGCGTTGCAGGCGCTGCGCGACGCCGAGCTCGACGGGCACTGCCATCTGCCCCACGACGACCTCGTGTCGCGGACCGTGCGCCTGCTGCGGTCGCGGGCCGCCGGGGGCGCCGACGACCACCGTCCGATCGCGTCCGCCGTGCGCGCCCTCGTCGCCGACGGGATCGTCGTCGAGCAGGACGACCGGGTCGCGACGCTCGAGCTCGACGAGGACGAGCGGATGGTCGCGTCGCTCGTCGCCGAGCTGGCCCGCGCCGCGCCGACGCTCGACCTCGAGCTCCCCGACACGCCACCGGACGCACGCGACGGCGAGCCGCAGGCCACCCAGGAGCAGTGGGACGCGGTGCGGCTCGTCGCGACGCGACGCCTGACGGTCCTCACCGGCGGCCCGGGCACCGGCAAGACCCAGACGATGCGGGCGCTCGTCCGCGCGGTCGAGGCGGCCTCGACCTCCGGCGACGGCGACGACCTGCCGCTCCTGCTCTGCGCGCCGACCGGCAAGGCGGCCCGGCGCCTGACGGAGGCGACGGGCGCACCGGCGACCACCGTCCACCGCCTGCTCGGGTTCGTGCCGGGATCGGGGTTCCAGCACGACGAGGACGATCCGATCGCCGACGGCGGGGTCCTCGTCGTCGACGAGGCGTCGATGCTCTCGCTCGACCTGGCGGTCGCGCTCCTGCGGGCCGTCGGGCCGCGCACCCACGTCCTGCTCGTCGGCGACGTCGACCAGCTCGCGCCGGTCGGTCCGGGCCGCGTCCTCCAGGACCTGCTGGAGTCCGGGGTGGCTCCGGCCGTGCGGCTCACCCGGATCTTCCGGCAGGCCGAGCGGTCGCTCATCGTCCGGGCCGCCCACCGGATCAACCGCGGCGCCTGGCCACTGGAGGCCCCCTCGCAGGCCGCCGACGCGGGCGGCACGGCCCGGGACCGGCCCGACGGGGACGGGAGCGGCGGGCCGCGAGGCCGGCCGGATGGCGCGTCCGACCCCGGCTCCGGCCCGGCCGACGACGTCATCCGGGACTTCTTCCTCATCGACCGGCGCGACCCCACCGCGATCGCCGACCTCGTCCTGGACCTGGCGACGACCCGGCTGGCCGCCCACTACGACGTCGACGCCGTCGGCGGGGTCCAGGTCCTCGCCGCCCAACGGCGCGGCACGTGCGGGGTGAACGAGCTCAACCGTCGGTTGCGCGAGGTCCTCAACCCCGGCGGCGGCTCGGCGGTGACCGGCACGGGCGGGGCGCTGCTGCGCGAGGGCGACCGGGTGATGCAGACCCGCAACGACCACGACGCCGAGGTCATGAACGGCGAGCTGGGGATGCTCGTGCGCGTCGCCGGCGCCGACGCGACGGTGCGGATGGACGACGGGCGCACGCTCGCGCTGCCGACGTCACGGCTCGAGACCTGGGACCTGGCCTACGCCTGCACCGTGCACAAGGCGCAGGGCTCGAGCGTGCCGGTGGTCGTGGTCCCGGTGCCGGGCGAGCACCGGCACATGCTCACCCGCAACCTGCTCTACACCGCGGTCACGCGGGCCGAGACGGCCTGCGTGCTCGTCGCGGACCCCGCGGCGGTCACGCACGCGCTCGGCCGCGTCGACGGGGCCACCCGGTTCACCGCGCTGCCGGACCGGGTCCGTGCCGCGGTGGCCGCCGGCCGGACCGGCTGACGTCCGGTCAGGCCTCGTCGAAGAGCAGCTTGTCGAGGCCCACCGTGGGCGAGTGGGTGAGCGATCCCACCCGACGGATCGCCAGGACGACCCCGGGCATGAACGACGAGCGGTCGAGCGAGTCGTGGCGGATCGTCAACGTCTCGCCGGTCCCGCCGAGGACGACCTCCTGGTGGGCGACGAGGCCCGGCAGGCGGACCGAGTGGATCGGCGGCTCGACGCCGGTGGCGTCGCCGATGAGCGCGGCGGTGTGGGCCGCGGTCCCGGACGGCGCGTCGAGCTTCTTGTCGTGGTGGAGCTCGATGATCTCGGCCCGCGCCATGTGCCGGGACGCCTCGGTGGCGAACCGCATCATGAGGACCGCCCCGATCGCGAAGTTCGGGCCGAAGAAGGCGTTGGCGGTGCCGCGTCCCTCCAGCTGCGTGACGTCGAACCCGGACGTGCCGATGACGACGTGCACGCCCGCCTCGACGCACTGGATCGCGTTGCCCAGGGCGGTGTCGGGCCGGGTGAAGTCGACGACGACGTCGGCGTCCGGCAGGACGTCGGCGAGCGACGTGCCCAGCGCCGGGTCGGCCCGACCGGTGAGGACCATCCCCTCGGCCGCCTCCACGGCGTCGCACACGGTCTGCCCCATCCGGCCGGCGGCGCCGGCCACGGCCACGCGGATCTCGCTGCTCATGCGGCGCATCGTCGCACCCGGCGGTGGTGGTTGACTTCCGCCATCGCCGACGTCCCCGCCCCCACCGTGCCCCGCGGCCCGTCCACGCCGCTCGTCGCGCTCGTCGCGCTGCTGGTGGCGGCCGCCGCCGCGCTCCAGCCGGTGCGACCGATCGGCGCCGCCGCGGTCGCCGTGCTGCTCGGCGCCGTCGGCCACGGCCTGCTCGGGACGACCACCGCGTCGTGGCCCGGGGCGTTGCGCCTCGGCGTGGCGCTCGCCGTGCCGTACGCCGCGCTCGGCGCGGTGGCGCTCGCGGCCGCCGACGTCGGGGCCTTCGGGCCCGAGGTCCTGGCAACGGCGGCGCTCGCGCTCGTCGCGGCGACGTGGCGGACCGCCCGGGGGGCCGCGTCGCGGGTCGCCCCCGGGACGCTCGTCGTGCTCGCGCTCGTCGGGGCGGGTGCGGCGACGATCCCCGCCTACGCCTTCGACCTGGGGGGGCGCGACGCCGGCCACTACGTCCTGACGTCGGAGCGGCTGCGCGACGAGGGACGGATGACGGTGCGGCCGGACCCCGTGGTGGAGGACGGCCTGCGACGGTTCGGCGGCACCGGGCAGCTCGGGCTCGATCGCGACCGGCCGCTGCCCGGGCTCTTCGTGACCCGCGGCGGCGACCTCGTGCCCCACGGCTACCACCTGGCCCCCGCCGCGATGGCCGCCGGGGCCACCGTCACCGGCGGCGGTGGCCAATGGGTCATCACGCTCGGCGGGGTGATCGTTGTGCTGCTCGTCGGGGCGTTGGCGCAGCTCCTCGTCCGGCCGGCGCGGCGACGCCTGGCCGGCGGGGTCGCGATGGCGCTCATGGCCTCCAACGCGGCGCTCGTCTACTTCTCGCGGTACCCGATGACCGAGGTCGTGGCGGCCACCACGCTGCTCGGGGGCGGCGTCCTGGGCGCCGTGGCGCTCCGCGGCGGCGGGCGGCGGGCGGCGGCCGCGGCGGGGCTGCTGCTCGGCTCGGCGGCGCTCGTGCGGCCCGACGCCTGGCCGCTGCTCGTCGTCGGTCCGCTCCTCGCGTCGGTCCTCGCCCGTCGTCGGTCCGGCGCCGCCACGTGGCTGGCGATCGGGTTCGTCCCGGCGGTCGCCTACGCGGCCGCGCGGGCGGCGCTCGTCACCGACGGCTACACCGCCGAGAACGTCGCCCGGGTGGTCGACGTCGTCGGTGGCGTGGCGATCGTCGTCGCCATCGCGATCGCCACGACGGCCGTGGTCGTCGGCGCGGCGCTCCGGGCGCGGCGCCCTCCGCCGGCCCCGGCGCCACGGTGGGTCGTCGGCGTCGCGCGCGTCGCCCGCTCCCGGCCGTCCCGGCGCGCCGCCGCGGTGGTCGTCGCCGTGGTCGGGACGTCCGTGGCGCTGGCGCCGCCGACGGAGGGCCTGGAGATCTTCGCGACGTACGCGACGCCCCCGACGGTCCTGCTCGTCACGGCGGGCGTGGTCGCTGCGCTCCTCGGGCTCGTCCGGCCGCCCCGGTCCGCGCTCGCCGCGGCGCCGATCGTCATCGCCGGCGTCATCGCGCTCGCCTTCGTGTCGGGTCGCCCCCAGGTCGTCGTGGCCGACCAGTACTGGACCGCCCGGCGCTATCTCCCGGCCGCGCTCCCGGTCACCGTCGCGCTCGCCGGCGCCACGGTCGCGTGGCTGTGGTCGGCGATCGAGGCGGCCCGCGTCACGCGCCGACTGCGCGGCGTGGTGGCCTCGGTCCTCGGGGCGTCGGTCGTCGTCGCGCTCGGACTGTCGATGTGGGCGGCGCGGCCCGCCGTGACCGTCACCGAGTACGACGGCGTGCCCGAGCAGGTCGACCGGATCGACGCGCTCATCGATCGGGCGGCCGGCCCGGGCGGCCGGCCCCTCGTGCTCGTCGGGCCGGACGACACCGCGTGGGCCGCGTTGGGGCCGGCTCTGGCGTCCCGCGGACGCGCGGTCGTCACGACCGGTCCGGGTGGCCTGACCGCGACGCCGCCACGGCTCGAGCTCGGCGACCCCACCCTGCTGCGGTGGCTGCACGCCGTGGCCCGCACCCGTCCGGTCCTCGTCGTCGCGGCCGGCGCGTCGATCCGCAGCCTGTTCGACGGAGCCGTCGACGCCGACGCCCGCCTCGTCGGCCGGGCGACGCTGTCGATCCGTCATGTCGATCGCCGGGTCGGCGGGCCGCCCCGAGGGGAGGGCGTCGACGCCACGACGCTGGCGATCGTCCGCCTGTGGGGGCCATGACCGTGCCCGCCTCGAGGGCGGGCCGGGGCGCGGCCCCACGAACCACGCGTCGCTGATCGGCCCGCCACCGCCTGCCGTCGGAGGCCCGCTCAGGGCCGTCCCGGCCCGGTCTAGCCGTCCGGCGGCGTCGGCCTCGCTCGCCGGTCCTTGTCCGGGTCCGGGGCGGCGGAGGCGCCCGGGACGCCGATGACGACCGCGGAGCCGACGTCGGCCTTCGCCCGACGCTTGAACGTGACCGCCGCGTCGGCGACGTCCATCGGGGTCGCGGGGGTTCCGGCCGGCCACAGCACGCCGCCGATCGACAGCGACAGCAACGGGTGGAGTCGCTCGTGGCCGTCGCGGTCGTGGCCCACCAGGCCGCCCGCGTCGACGTCGTCGGCGTCGTGGAGCTCCCGCGCGCGGTCGTCGAACGCCCGCACGGCCCGCTCGGCGACCGGACGGGCCGCGTCGACGGTGGTGACGACGGCGAAGTCGTCGCCGCCGATGTGGGCCACGACGGCGCCGGTCGGGTCGACGTCGTCCGCCGCCCGCTCGAGCACCTCGGCGGTCATCTGGATCGCGGCGTCGCCACGAACGTACCCGTAGCGGTCGTTGAACGGCTTGAAGTGGTCGATGTCGACGTGGAGCAGCGCGAACGGCCCGTCCGCGTCGAGGCGCTCGCGGACCGCCGACGACAGGAGCGCGTTGCCCGGCAGGCCGGTGAGCGGGCTCGTGCCGCCGAGGACCGCGCGGTGAGGAGCCTCTCGGTGAGCCGGGCGCCGACTGGGTCGTCGTCGACGATGAGCACGCGCAGGTCGGCGGGCTCGAGGGCCGGGACGCGGCCTCCGGACGGCGTCATGGCGCCGGGTCGCCTTCGCCCGGGTCCGGCTGCTCGTCGAGGAGCCGGCGGATGCGACGCAGGAGGTCGCAGGCGTCGAACGGCTTGGCGATCAACGGCCAGCGCCTCCCGACCGCCGGGATCCCGGCCAGCTCGTCGCTGTAGCCCGACATGAGCAGCACCGGGGTGCCCGGCCGCGCGTCGGCGACCCGGTCGGCGAGCTCGGTGCCCTGGACCCCCGGCATGACGACGTCGGTGAGGACGAGGTCGATCGGGCGCGTCACGTCGAGGACCCGGTCGAGGGCGTCCGACGCCGACGCGTACGCCTGGACGAGGCATCCCGCCCGCTCCAGCGTCCTGACCGTCGACGCGCGGAGCCCGTCGTCGTCCTCGACGACGACCACCCGCTCGCCACGCCCGATCGGTGACCGGTCCCAGCCCACCGCGTCGGGACGGGGCGCGTCGGACGCGGCCGGCAGGGTGACGGTCACGGTGGCGCCGTCACCGGGTCGCGACGCGATCGACACCCGGCCGCCGTGGTGGGTGACGATGCCGTACACGGTGGCCAGCCCGAGGCCGGTGCCCTGCCCCTTGGCCTTCGTCGTGAAGAACGGCTCCATCGCGCGGTCGAGCACGTCCGGCGTCATGCCCGCGCCGGTGTCGGCGACGGTCAGCGTCGCCTGGTCGTCCGGCCCGCCCGCGGCCGTCACGGTGAGCGTCAGGGCTCCCCCGGACGGCATCGCGTCGCGGGCGTTGACGGCGAGGTTGAGCAGCACCTGCTCGAGCTGTCCCCGGTCGGCGAGCACGGGCCCGGCGGCCGCGCCGGCGACGTGGATCGTGATCCGCTCGCCGACCGCGCGCTGCAGCAGCGGCCGCACGGTGTCGACGACCTCGACGAGGTCGAGGCTCTCCCGGCCCGGAAGCTCGCGGCGACCGAAGAGGAGCATCTGCCGGGTCAGCGTGGCCCCACGCTGGGCCGCCACCCGGATCTGGTCGACGTCGGCGGCGAGGTCCGGCCGGTCGTCGAGGTCGTCGCGCACGAGCGATGCGTAGCTCATGATGACGCCGAGCAGGTTGTTGAAGTCGTGGGCGACGCCCCCGGCGAGCTCCCCCAGGCTCTCGAGCCGAAGCGCCCGCGCGTCGTCGGCCGCCCGCCGCATCCGCTCCCGCTCCTCCTCGGCCGCGAGCCGGTCGGAGATGTCCCGCACCGCCGCCCACGCGACGACGCCGCGGGATGAGCGCGTGCTCGACAGGCTGATCTCGGCCGGGAACTCCGATCCGTCGCGGCGACGCCCCGCCAGGCGGGTGCGGCCCGCCATCGGGCGCGTGCGTGGGTCCTGCAGGTACTCGCCGCGATGCCCGCCGTGCCTCCCGCGGTGCCGATCGGGGACGAGGTCGTCCACCGGACGCCCGACGAGGTCGGCCGACGGATAGCCGAAGAGGTGCGCGGCCTGCTCGTTGGCGAGCACGATCGTGCCCTGCTCGGAGACCCCGAGGACGGCGTCGGGCAGGACGTCGAGGAACCGCTCGATCCCGGCCGGGTCGAAGGCCATCGGATGGTCGGTGGGTGGTGACATGCGCGTCGGGCGCCCCGGGCCCCGTCACGGGGTCCGGGGGCCCCGCCCTCGCCGAAGGTATCGGCCGTCCGGGGCCCCACCTTGACCGCGAGACCGCCGTGCGGCCGATGGTTCGGGCGCGACGGGCGACCGGTCACCCGGCGGCGCGTGGCGCGACCGGGACGAGCGCCACACGCAGCGCGTCCTCGTCCGGTCCGACCGCGGCGGCCGCCAACGCGTCGGGGTCGTAGACCTCGGCCGCGAGCTCGCGGACGTCGTCGACGGTCACCCGGTCGATGCGGTCGGCGATCTCGGCCGGTCGCCGCAGCGGCAGGCCGTGGACGAGCGATCGGCCGAGGACGCCCATCCGGGCCTGCGTCGACTCCATGCCGAGCAGGAGGCGGGCACGGGCGTGGTGCTTGGCCCGCTCGAGCTCGTCGCCGTCCACGGAATGGTTCCGCACCCGGTCGAGCTCGTCGCCGACGACCTGCAGGGCCTCGGCGAGGTTGTCGGCGCGCGTGCCGAGGTACACGCCGGCCATGCCGCCACCGTGGTGCTGGTCGTCGAACGTCGACACGGCGTAGGCCAGGCCGCGCTCCTCGCGGACGGCGCGGAAGAGCCGGGACGACGGCGTGCCGCCCAGGATCGTGTCGAGGACCCGCATCGCGTACCGACGGTCGTCGCCCATCGCGGGGCCACGCCCGGCGACGGCGACCTGCACCTGCTCGGTGTCGCGTCGGCGGAACACCGTCCGGGGCGCGCACGGCGGCGCGTCGCCGGGATCGTCGTCGATCGGGTCGACGTCGAGCGACGGGAACAGGTCGTCGGTCAGCGCGCGGAGCCGGTCGTGGTCGACGGCCCCGGCGGCGGCGACGACGATGCGCCCCGGGGCGTACCGGGCGCGATGGAACGCTCGCAGGGCGTCACCGGTGGTCGCCGACACGCTCTCGCGCGATCCGATCACCGGTCGTGCGAGCGGATGGTCGCCGAACACGGCGACCGGCAGCAGCTCGAAGACGAGCTCCTCGGGGTCGTCGTCGATCATGGCGATCTCCTCGAGGACGATCCGTCGCTCGAGCTCGAGGTCGTCGTCGCCGAGCAGCGGCGCGGCGGCCATCTCGGCGAGCACCGGGAACGCGTCGGCGACCTCGTCGGCCAGCACGCGGGCGATGATCGCCGTGTCGTCGCGGCCGGTGGCGGCGTTGAGCTCGCCACCGAGCGCGTCGAACCGGCGATCGATCTCGGCCGACGCGTAGCTCCGGGTCCCGCGGAAGAGCATGTGCTCCAGCAGGTGGCTGCTCCCGGCCTCGACGGGACGCTCGTGACGGGAGCCGACGCCGACCCACACCCCGAGCGCCACCGACAGCGCGGACGGCAGCACGTCGGACGCGACGGTGACGCCGGACCCCAGCCGGGTGACGCGCGGAGCGTCACCCGGGTCGTTGCCGGTGGTGCTCAGCGCCGCCGGTCCGGGTCGCGATCGCCCTCGCGGCGACGCCGCGGCGGCCGGTCGCCGCCCTCGCGCCGCGGGCCGCGCGAGCCACGGTCACCGCCGCCGGCGCGCGAGCCGTTGCCCGAGGACAGCGACTTCAGCTCCTCGACCGTCTTGCCGGCGACGGACGGGTCGTCCGACAGGCGCAGGCCGATCCGGCCGCGCTCGCGGTCGAGCTCGGCGACGCGGACCTTGATGACGTCGCCGGCCGACAGGACCTCGTCGACGGTCTCGACCCGCTTGCCCGGCGCGACGTTCGAGATGTGCAGCAGCCCGTCGGTGCCCTTGATGAGCTCGACGAACGCCCCGAACGTCGTGGTCTTCACGACCTTGCCGTCGAACTCGTCGCCGAGCTCCACGTCACGGGTCATCGCGTTGATCCGGTCGACGAGCGCGTCGCCCTTCGCGCCGGACGAGCTGTACACGTTGATCGTGCCGTCGTCGTTGATGTCGATCTGGGCCTCGAACTCCTCCTGCAGCCCGCGGATCGTTTCGCCGCCCTTGCCGATGATCATCCCGATCTTCTCGGTGTCGATCTTCACCGACAGGATCCGCGGCGCGAACTGCGACAGCTCCTCGCGCGGGCCCTCGATGACGTCGGCCATCTTGCCGAGGATCTCCAGCCGCGCGTCCTTGGCCTGGGCCAGCGCGTCGCGGAGGATCTCGAACGAGACGCCCGTGATCTTGATGTCCATCTGGAGGGCGGTGATGCCCTCGGCGGTGCCGGCGACCTTGAAGTCCATGTCGCCGAGGTGGTCCTCGACGCCGGCGATGTCGGTGAGGACGATGTAGTCGTCGCCCTCCTTGATCAGGCCCATCGCGATGCCCGCGACCGGGGCCTTGATCGGCACGCCCGCGTCCATGAGCGACAGCGAGCTGCCGCAGACCGACGCCATCGACGAGGAGCCGTTCGACTCGAGGATGTCCGACACGACGCGGATCGTGTACGGGAACTCCTCGGTCGACGGGACGACCGGCACGAGCGCCCGCTCGGCCAGCGCGCCGTGACCGATGTCACGACGCTTGGGGCCGCCCAGGCGGCCGGCCTCGCCGACGGAGAACGGCGGGAAGTTGTAGTGGTGCCAGTAGAAGCGGTTCGTCTCGAGCCCGAGGGTGTCGAGCCGCATCTCCTCCTTCAGCGTGCCGAGCGACGCGACGGACAGCGCCTGCGTCTGGCCGCGGGTGAAGAGCGCCGAGCCGTGCGTCCGCGGGGCGGTGCCGGTCTCGATCGTGATCTGACGGATCTCGGTCGACTCACGACCGTCGGGACGGACCTTCTGGACGGCGATGCGGTTGCGGACCGCGCTCTTCTCGAGCGCGTCGACGATCGACTTGACCTGCTTGTCGACGTCGGGGTCCTCGCCGCCGGTGCTGAACGCCTCGACCGCCGCGGCCTTGGCGGCGTCGGTGGCGTCCTGGCGCTCGAGCTTGTCGACGACCTGGGTGGCCTTCTCGATCTTCTTGCCGTGCGCCTTGGCGATCTTCGCCTGCAGCTTCTCGTCGACGACGGGCGGCTGGAAGTCGATCTTCTCCTTGCCGACGAGCTCGCGGAGCTCGAGCTGCGCGGCGACGAGCTTCTTGATCGCGCCGTGGGCGATGTCGAGCGCGTCGAGGATCTCCGCCTCGGGGATGAGGTCGGCGCCGGCCTCGACCATGAGGATGCCGTCGGCGGTGCCGGCGACGATGAGGTCCAGCTCGCTCTCCCCGTCGTTGAGGAGCGACGGCTCGGGCGGGTTGACGACGAACTGCCCGTCGATCTTGCCGATCCGGACCGCGCCGACCGGCGTCGGGAGCGGGATCGAGCTGATCGTCAGCGCGGCGGACGCCCCGTTCATCGCGAGGATGTCGTACGGGTGCTCGTGGTCGACCGAGATCGGGAGCGCGACGACCTGCGTCTCGTACCGCCAGCCCTTGGGGAAGAGCGGACGGATCGGCCGGTCGATCATCCGGGCGGTCAGCGTCGCCTTCTCCCCCGCGCGGCCCTCGCGCTTGAAGAAGCTGCCGGGGATCTTGCCCGCGGCGTAGGAGCGCTCCTCCACGTCCACCGTCAGCGGCAGGAAGTCGAAGTCCTTCAGGCGACCGGTGGTCGCGGTGCACAAGACGACCGTGTCGCCCTGCCGGACCGTCACCGCCCCGCCGGCCTGCCTGGCCAGCTTGCCGGTCTCGAAGGCGATCTCCTGACCGGAGATCTCCACGGTCACCGTGGTCACGTCGGCGTGACTCATATGTCTGTCCTCGTGGCACGCCCATCGGACCTGGCGTGCGGCGTCTTCGCTCTTCTGTGATTCCGAACCCGTCGAGCGTAGCGGAACCGGAGGCGGAGGTACCATCGCCGCCGTGACCGCCGCCCCCACCCGTCCACCCCTCCGCCTCCGACCCGCCGGACGCGTGCGGCGGCTGCTGGCGACGTCGTCCCTCGCGGTCGTCCTGGCCGTCGCGGCGCTGACCCTCGTGGCACGTCCCGCCGGCGCGTGCGCGTGCGGGATCGCGTTCGACGCCGAGGTGACGGCCGAGCGGGCGCTCATCCAGCACGACGGCGATCGTCAGGAGCTCATCCTGTCGCTCGACCTCGCGCGTCCGGACGACGCGACGGGCGGGTCGCGTCCGGCGGTGGTGCTGCCGGTCCCCGCCACGCCGCGGGTCACGCAGGTCGACGAGGCCCAGGCGACGCTCTTCGACGAGCTGGACCGGGCGACCGCGCCGCTCCCGTCGTCGTCCGGTGGCGACGACGACGGCGCCGCCCCGGGCGCGGTCGGGGGTGGCGTCGACGTCATCTCCCGCCGGACGCTCGGCGCCTACGACGTGTCGGTCCTGCGCTCCGGCGACGCCGGGGCGCTGCGCCGGTGGCTCGACCGCCACGGCTACGCGACGCCGGCGGAGGCCGAGCCGGTGCTCGGGTCGTACGTGCGCGACGACTGGGCGTTCGTCGCGATCCGCCTGGCCGACGGGCCGGAGGCCGGGGAGCTGTCGCTCCGCCCGCTCAAGGTGCGGTTCCGCAGCGACGAGCTCGTGTATCCGCTGGAGCTCAGCCGCGTCGGGACCGCCCCGGTGTCGGTGCGCCTGTACGTCGCGGCCGGCCACCGGGTCGTCGCGTCCGGCTTCGACACCTTCCATGCCGGGACCGTCGCCGAGATCGCCGGTGACCTCTCCCCCGCCGTCCGTGACGCGTTGAAGGGCGGGTTCCTCACCCGCCTCGAGATCCGCAACCGACGTCCGGGGGCCATCACCGGGGACGTCGAGCCGGAGCAGGCCCCGAGCGACCGGGCGTTCCGGGCGACGACCGGCTATCCGTTCGAGTCCGCCGACGGGTTCGGCACCGCGCCGCTCCCGGACGAGATCGACGTCGAGGAGGACTTCGACGGACCGCCGGTGGCGGCGTGGCTCCTGTTGATCCCGCTCGTCGCGGGCCTCATGCTCGGCGTCCGCGCGCTCCTGCGACGCGGCGGCCGGACCGGCTGACCGACGCCACGGACCGCGCCCGGATGCGGCGCGTGACGGTCGCCACGGCCCGTGCCCGAGGCGGCTCGGGTCGGCTCCCGTGCCGGCCGGCGATCCGGCCGGCGGCCGCGGTCAGCGTCGCAGGTGGTCGGCGACGAGCGCGTCGATCCACCGCTCGTCGGGGACGCCGTGGTCGACCGGCCGGTCCCCGACGAGGATCGCCGGCGTGCCGACCGCTCCGAGCGCGAGCGCGTCGCGGAGATCGCGGTCGACGCGGTCGACGCAGGCGCCGTCGCGACGGTCGGCGTCGAACCGCGGCACGTCGAGCCCGAGCTCCCCGGCGACCCGCCACAGGTCCGGATCCTCGGTGTGGGCGGGATCGCCGAGCAACCGGTCGAGGAGCGGCCAGAACCGACCCTGTCGAGCGGCGCCCTCGAGGGCGTGGGCCAGCGCCCGGGGCCGCGGCCCTCGCGCACGGAGCACGAGGTGGCGCCAGACGAGCTCGACCGGGGCGGCGCGGAGGCGACGCGTCGCCTCCTGGCACCGGTGGCACGTGACGTCGCCGTAGAGCACGACCACCGGACCGGAGCCGGAGCGGTGGTCGTCGCCCCGGACGGTCCGGGGATCGTCCACGTGGACGTCCGTCAGGCGGCGACGGCGGCGACGCCCTCGCGGAGCTTGTCCACGCCGGGCAGGTGCCCGGGCGAGTCGGCCAGGTGGCTCCAGGCCACCACGCCGTCGGGACCGACGACGACGAGCGCCCGGTTCGTCATGCCGGCCGGCTCGAAGTACGCTCCGAGCGCCTTCGACGCCGCGCCCTTGGGCTCGAAGTCCGAGAGCTGCTCGATCGACACGCCGAGCTGCTCGCGGAACGCGGTCTGCGACCACGTGGCGTCGGTGGAGACGCCGTACAGCACCGCCCCCTGGTCGGCCAGCTCGCGCACGACCTCCTCGTACACCTGCAGCTGGTCGGTGCAGACGGGGCTGAACGCGAACGGGTAGAAGACCAGCACCGTCGTCCGACCACGCAGGTCGGCGGTGGTGAAGTCGGTCCCGTCCTCGCGCTTGAGCGTGATGTCGGGGACCGGGGTTCCGGCAGCGATGATGGCCATGGTCCGCATCCTACGGACCGCGACCGGGCGGGCTACTTGCGGAGCCCGAGCTCCTTGATCAGGGCGCGGTACCCGTCGAGGTCGTCGCGCCGCATGTAGTCGAGGAGCCGACGACGGCGACCGACGAGCATGAGCAGGCCGCGACGCGAGTGGTGGTCCATCTTGTGGTCGCGCAGATGCTCGGTGAGGAGGTTGATCCGCTCGGTGAGGAGCGCGATCTGCACCTTCGTCGAACCGGTGTCGGTCTCGGACTCACCGAACCGACTGACGATCTCGAGCTTTCGATCCTGCGTGAGTGCCGACATGCGACGAGGGAAGGTAACAGAACACGCGGCGGCGGGCGGGACGGCGGGTCGGCGTCGGGCCCGGCCCCGGGAGGGCGACCGCGGTACGCCGGCGTCAGGCGTGGGCGCGGAAGACGCGACGCGTGGCCTCGACGTCGCGCCGTATCTGCGCGACGAGCGACGGCACGTCGTCGAACCGCTCCTCGCCCCGGAGGCGCTCGAGGAACTCCAGCTCGAGCGGACGGCCGTACAGGTCGCCGGACCAGTCGACGACGTGGGCCTCCACGAGCACCCCGAGGGCGGACTCGAACTGGGGCCGCACGCCGATCGACACCGCCGCCGCACGGGCCTCGTCGCCGTCGATGCGGGCACGGCACGCGTACACGCCGTGCGCGGGCAGGGCGTGCCCCGGCGGCGGCTCGAGGTTGGCGGTCGGGAACCCGAGCTCGCGTCCGCGTCGCTCGCCGGGCTCGACGATCCCCGACAGCGCGAACGGGTCGCCGAGGATGCGGGTGGCGGCCGCCACGTCGCCGGCCGCGACGAGCTCCCGGGCCCGGGTGGAGCTCAGGCGCTGCCCCTCGCCGCTGAGCAACGGGACGATGACGGTGTCGAACCGGGGATCGGACGCGAGCAGCGTGGGCGTGCCGGCCGCGCCGTGGCCGAAGTGGAAGTTCTCCCCGACCCGGACGCCGCGCGCGTCGAGGCGCCGCACGAGGACGTCGTCCACGAACTCCTGCGGCGACTGGGCGGCCGTCTGGGCGTCGAACGGGACCAGCACGAGCTCCTGCACCCCGAGCGCCCCGATGAGCGCGGCCTTGCGCTCGAGCGTCGTGAGCTGGGCGGGGACCCGGTCGGGGCGGAGGACCGCGAGCGGGTGTGGGTGGAGCGTGAGCGCCGTGTCGGCCCCGCGGATGACCTCGCGGTGGCCCAGGTGGACGCCGTCGAACATGCCGACGGCGACCGTCCGCGGTCGCGGAAGCACGTCGGCGAGGGGCGTGATGCGCGCGCTCACGGACGGAAGCCTACGACGGGATGGAACCGACCGTCCTGCTCCCGCCGCGCGAGCGCGACGAGATCGGCGTCGGTGACGAGCGCGACCTCGTCCGCGGACGGCGCCGGGTCGAGCGTGATCCGCTGCCCGTGCCCGGCGCGGCGGGCCGTCTCCTCGTCGACGTGCACGGTCGGCAGCAGGTCCTCGACCGCCCGCCGCAGCGGGACGGGGCGCCAGTCGGTGGGGTCGTCGCCGACCGGGAGCGCGTGCTCGACGAGGTAGGGGCCGATCGCGGTGCGGCGCAGCGCCTCGCAGTACGCGTCGCCGAGGTCGGCGACGAGGCTCCGGACGTACGTGCCGGACGAGCACCGGATCCGGAACGCGGCCCGGTCCCCGTCCCGCCACAGGCGCTCGAACTCGTGGACGGTGACCTCGCGCTCGGGCATCTCCACGACGCGGCCCTCACGGGCGAGGGCGTACGCGCGCCGCCCGTCGATCTTGACGGCCGAGTAGGCGGGCGGCCGTTGGCGGACGACGCCGGTCGGCAGGGGCGGTGGCTCCGGCGGCATCCGTCCGGTCCGCTCGATCTCGCCGTCGACGTCGCCGGTGGTCGACCGGGCGCCGAGGCACGCGACGGTCTCGTAGGTCTTGTCGAGCGCCATGAGGTGTCGCTGCAGGCGCGTGGCCCGCCCGACGAGGACGAGCAGCACGCCCGTCGCGAACGGATCGAGCGTCCCGGCGTGCCCGACCCGTCGGGCACGCCGTCCGCCGAGCGCCCGTCGCACGCGGGCGACGACGTCGTGGCTCGTGCACCCGGCCGGCTTGTCGAACGCGAGCACCCCGTCGGGGATCGTGGGGATCGGCGCGACCGTCGGTCGCGCGCCGTGCGGATCCGTCACGCCACGTCGGCGACCCGGTCGCTGAGGAACCGCACGAGCTCCTCCTCGGACAGGTCGGTCGTGAACCCTGCGGCCTGTCGGTGGCCGCCTCCCCCGCCCGCGCGGGCGATGACCGACACGTCGACGACGCCGTCGGCGGACCGCAACGACACCTTCGTCCGGATCGGACCGTCGGGGCCGGTGACGATCTCGCGGGCGAGCGCCGCGACCCGCGTCTCCTCGACGCCACGCAGGTGGTCGATGATGCCCTCCGCGTCGCTGTCGACGGCGCCGGTCTCGTCGAAGTCTCGTCGCCGCAGGTGCGAGAACGTGAGCCGCCCGGCGTCGAGCCGGCGGACCCGCTCCAGCGCACGGCCCAGCAGGGCGAGCTTGGCCCACGGGAACCGCTCGTAGAGCGTGCGGTACACCGGGAAGGGCTCGACGCCGGCGCCGATGAGCTCGGCGGCCATGAGGTGGGACCGCCCACCGGTGTTGCCGTACATGAACCGGCCGCTGTCGGTGACGAGGCCGACGTACAGCGCGACGGCGAGCTCCGGGTCGAGCGCCACCCCGAGCTCGGGCAGGAGCGACCAGAGGATCTCGGTGGTGCACGCGGCGTCGGGCTCGACGAGGTCGAGGTCCGCGAAGCGCGTGTTGTCGTGGTGGTGGTCGATGTTGACGGTGCTTCGCGCGACGCCGTGGACCGCGACCGGGCAACGGTCGACGTTGCCGCAGTCGACGAACACCGCGATGCGCTCGCCGACGTCGTCCGGCAGGCGCGTCGGCAACGGGATCGTCTCGAGCCGGGCGTACTCGCGCGGCAGTGGGAGGTCGGCGGGCCCGACGACCGCGACGACGTCCTTGCCGAGCGCGGCGAGGATGCGCGCCGTGGCGACGAGCGAGCCGAGCGCGTCACCGTCCGGTTGCTCGTGCGTGACGACGACGAACCGGTCCTCGGACCGCAGCAGCTCGACGAGCGCGCCGCGGCCGGCGGCGCCGTCGGCGCTCATGAGCCGGTGGCTCCTCCGTCGGACGGCTCCGGGTCGGGATCCACCGCCGGGGGCGGCGGGTCGTCGAGGATCTCCTGGATGCGCAGCGCCCGGTCGATGGTCTCGTCGAGCTCGAACCGCAGCGTCGGCGTGTTGCGGAGCTTGAGCTCCTCCCCCACCCGTCGCTGGATGTAGCCGTGGGCCGACGCGAGCCCGTCGACGGTGGCGGACGGGTCCGCATCGTCGGTCGGGAGCACGCTCACGAGCACGCGGGCGTGGCGCAGGTCGGCGCTCGTGCGGACCGCGGTGATCGTGGCGAACCCGATCCGCGGGTCCTTCAGCTCGCCGCGCTGCAGCACGTCGCCGAGGACCTCGCGGATCGCCTCGTCCACGCGGCGCATGCGGTCGGGCTTCACGAGCCCGACCCGCCGCTGGCCTGCGTCACGGTCACGACAGCGACCGATCCACCTTGCGGGTCTCGTAGACCTCGATGACGTCGCCCTCGGCGACCTCCTGGAAGTCCCGGAGCACCACGCCGCACTCGAACCCGGTCGCGACCTCGCGCACGTCCTCGTTGAACCGCTTGAGGCTGTCGATGGCGGTGGTGGCGATGACCTCGCCGTCGCGCTTGACGCGCGCCTTGCCGTTGCGGCGCAGACGCCCCTCCGTGACGTAGCAGCCGGCGATGTTGCCGACCTTCGACGCCCGGAAGATGGCCCGGACCTCGGCGGAGCCGACGGTCTCCTCGACGGTGTCGGGGTCGAGCAGGCCCTCCATGGCGTCCCGCAGGTCCTCGAGCGCGCGGTAGATGATCTCGTACTCGCGGATCTCGACGCCCTCGCGGTCCGCCACCCGGGCGGCGTCGCCGACCGGACGGACGTTGAACGCGATGATGATCGCCTCGGACGCCGAGGCGAGCATGACGTCGGACTCGTTGACCCCGCCGACGCCGGCGTGGACGATGTCGACGAGGACCTCGGTCTGCGGCAGCCGCGCGATCTCGTCCTCGAACGCGCCGAGCGAGCCGGCGACGTCGGCCTTGAGGATGAGCGTGAGCCCCTTCGGCACGCCGCCGGTGCTGCGCTTGAAGACGTCCTGCAGGGCGAACTTGCGGCCGGACCGCCGCGCGATCGCCTCGGCCTTCAGGCGGGTGGCGCGCTCCTCGGCCCGCTCGCGGGCGACGCGCTCGTGCTCGACGACGATCGCGTGGTCGCCGGCGTTCGGCACGCCGTTCCAGCCGAGGACCTGGACCGGGTCGCCGGGGCCGGCGACCTCGATCCGCTCACCGGTGTAGTCGATGAGCGCCCGGACCTTGCCCCACTCCTGGCCGCTGACGAGCGCGTCGCCGATCTCGAGCGTGCCGCGCTGGATGAGGACCGTCGCGACCGGGCCGCGTCCGCTGTCGAGGCGCGACTCGATGACGATGCCGGACGCCTCGGTGTCGGCGTTGGCCCGCAGCTCGAGCAGGTCGGCGACGATGCCGATCGTCTCGATCAGGTCGTCGAGCCCGTCGCCGGTCTTCGCGGACACGTCGACGAACTCGACCTCGCCACCCCACTCCGCGGGGTTGAGGCCGCGCTGCGCCAGCTCGGTGCGGACGCGGACGGGGTCCGCGCCGGGCTTGTCGATCTTGTTGACCGCGACGATGATCGGCACGTCCGCGGCGCGGGCGTGGTCGATGGCCTCCTCGGTCTGCGGCTTCACGCCGTCGTCGGCCGCGATGACGATCACGGCGATGTCGGTCAGCCGGGCGCCGCGGGCGCGCATGGCGGTGAAGGCGGCGTGGCCCGGCGTGTCGAGGAACGTGACGGAGCGGTCCCCGCGGTGCACCTGGTACGCGCCGATGTGCTGGGTGATGCCGCCCGCCTCGCCCTGCGCGACCTCGGTCTCGCGGAGCTTGTCGAGCAGCGACGTCTTGCCGTGGTCGACGTGGCCCATGATCGTGACGACCGGCGGACGCTCCTCGAGGTCGTCCTCGGCGTCGTCGAACACGAGCTCGTCCGGCTCGTCGTCGGCGGCCGACACGATCTTGATCTCGCGCTCGAACTCGCCGGCGAGCAGCTCGATGGTGTCGTCGCCCAGGGTCTGGGTGAGGGTCGCCATCTCGCCCATCATCATGAGCTTCTTGATGACCTCGGGGACCGGCACGCCGAGGTACTCGGCGACGTCCTTGACGGTCGACCCCGAGTTGATCTTGACGACGTCGATCCGCTTGCCCTGGTCGCCGCGGCTCAGCGGCGCCAGCGCCTCCTCGATGCTCTGGCGACGCCGCCGACGGCGGGGGCGACGGTTGGGCGGTCCGCCCATGCCGGGCCCGCCGGGACGGCGCGGGCCGCCGGGCTGGTCGATGACGACGCGGCGCGTGCCGGGGCCGCCGCCGGCGCGGCCGGGGCCGCCCGACGAGCGGTCGCCGGCCCGCTGGGGCCGGGTCGTCGCCGGATCGGGCATCGCGATGATCTTGGGGCCGGCGCCGCTCGCGGGCTTCTCGCCGGGCGCGAGCGGGCCCTTGGGCCGATCCGGGCGCTTGGTGCGCAGGTCCTTGCCGGGCGGCAGCGGATTGCCGTCCTTGTCACGCGCGACGGTGCGGGCGGGCGGGGTGTCGGTGACGACCCGTCCGACGTTGGGCGAGCGCGGCGGCAGGCCGACGGAGCGGGTGGGGAGCCGCGGCCGCTCGCCGAGCGGCCGCTCGGCCCGGTCGCCGCCGGGACGCTGCGGACGACCGCCGCCGGCCGGACGCTCACCCGGACGCTGCGGACGGCCACCGCCGGCCGGACGCTCACCCGGACGCTGCGGACGGCCACCGCCGGCCGGACGCTCACCCGGACGCTGCGGACGACCGCCACCGGCCGGACGCTCACCCGGACGCTGCGGACGACCGCCACCGGCCGGACGCTCACCCGGACGCTGCGGACGACCGCCACCGGCCGGACGCTCACCCGGACGCGCGGCCGGCGCCGCCTTGGGCGCCGGCTTCGCCGGCGCGCTCGACTGGATGACGCGCGGCCCGGTGCCGGGCGCGCGACCGTCGGCGGCCGCGGGGCGCGCGGCGGGACGACGGGCGTCGTCGCCGGCCGGTCGAGCGGTCGGTCGCTGCGCGATCGCGCCCGGACCCGGAGGCCGGACCGGCGGACGCTGCGGGATGACGGGGCGCGGCCCGAGCGGCGCGTCGCCGCCCCGCCCGGTCGGGGCCGTCGGACGCGTGGGCCGCTGACCCTGGGGCTTGCCGCCGGGGGCCTGCGGGCGCACGGGGCGCTGGGCCTGCCCGGCCGGGGCCTGCGGACGCACCGGACGCTGGGCCTGGCCGCCACCCGGGGCCTGCGGGCGCACGGGGCGCTGCGCCTGGCCGCCCGGGGCCTGCGGACGCACCGGACGCTGGGCCTGGCCGCCACCCGGGGCCTGCGGACGCACCGGACGCTGGGGCGTGGTCGCGGCGCCCTTGGAGGCCGCCTTCGACTCGGCGCCCCCGTGGGCGTGGGCCGCGATCAGGCGGGCGGCGACGGACTCGTCGATGCTCGAGGACGCGGTGGACACATCGTGCCCACCGGCCTGGAGGGCATCGAGCACCGTCTTGTTCGCCAGGCCGTGTGCCTTGGCGATCTCATGGACGCGCTTCTTCGACATCAGTGAAGTGAGTGTAGAAAGTCGGGATCGATACTGACCGGACGTCGGTAGGCGCGCGCGAACGCGCCACGTCCGACCGCGGTCCGGGCGCACGCGTGGTCGCACACGTACGCGCCGCGCCCCGCCGCTGTGCGGTCCGGATCGGCCACGGGCCGATCACCGTCCAGGGCGACGCGAAGGAGGTCCTGCTGCGGGGCGCGACGGCCACAGCCGACGCACCGCCGCTCAGGGTGTTGCGTGGTCAGGCCGACGGGACGTCCTCGGCGATCCCGTCGTCCTCCGCCGGCGACGACGCGTCACCGGTCGGCACGTCGTCGCCCGCGGGCTCGTCGGCCGGGTCGACGACGCCGTCGAGATCCCCGGCGTCGTCGCCGGTCGCGCCGTCGACGGCCTCGGGCGGCTCGCCGTCGGCGACCGCGGTCCCGTCGTCGTCGAGCGGCGCCTCGCCGTCACCGAGCTCCTCGAGCCGCGCGGCGTACGCCTCCTCGGCCCGCGTGACGATGTCCTGCACGTCCTCCTGGGACTTGTCCGGGTCGGCGAGCGCGTCGAGCTCGTCGTCGGGCAGCTCGTCGAGCACCGCCACCTCGACGGTGCCGAACCGCACCAGGGCCTGGTGCAGCGGGAGGCCACAGAAGACCGAGCCCGGGAGCGCCGCGTTGGGGCAGCGGCGACCGCTGCTGAGCAGCGCGGCGCAGCGGCCGTCCCCGGCCGGCTCCTCGCCCCCCTCGTCGCCGCCGCCCGTCGCGGCCTGCTGGGCGACGTCGCTGGCCTTCTTGATGTCGATCCGCCAGCCGGTGAGCCGGGCGGCGAGCCGCACGTTCTGGCCCTCGCGACCGATGGCCTTCGTCAGGTCCTCGTCGGGCACGACGACCGTCGCCTGGCGCAGCTCGTCGTCGATGAAGACCTCGCGGACCGTCGCCGGCGACAGGGCCTTGGCGATGAACCGCCCGGGCTCGTCGTTGTACGGGATGATGTCGATCTTCTCGCCCTTGAGCTCGGAGACGACCATCCGGACGCGCGAGCCCCGCGGACCGACGCACGCGCCCACCGGGTCGACGCCGTTGGCGTGCGACACGACCGCGATCTTGGAGCGGTAGCCGGGCTCGCGGGCGACGCCGGTGATCTCGACGAGGCCGTCGGCGATCTCGGGGACCTCGAGCTCGAACAGCGCCCGGATGACCTCGGGGTCACGGCGCGAGACGATGATCGACGGGCCCTTCGCGGACTGCGAGACCTCCTTGATCACCGCCTTGAGGCGCTGGTTGTGGTCGTAGCGCTCGCCGTAGACCTGCTCGGAGCGCGGCAGCAGCGCCTCGACGCGGTCGCGGAGCTGCAGGAGCGTGTAGCGGTTGTCGGACTGCTGGACGATGCCGGTGACCATCTCGCCGACCCGGTCGGCGAACTCGTCGTACATCATGTCCCGCTCGGCCTCGCGGATCCGCTGCAGGATGACCTGCTTGGCGGTCTGCGCGGCGATGCGACCGAAGTCGTCCGGGGTGACGTCCTGCTCCGGGATCTCGTCCCGGTGCTCGGCGAGCTTCTCGGCCGGGATCTCGATCTCGGTCGGCTCGATCCACTCGCCGGTCTCGGGATCCTCGTAGCTCTGCTCGTCGATGGTCTCGACGATCAGGCCGGCCTCGAGCATCTCGGGCACGAGCAGCTCGATGACGCGGTACTCGCCGCTCTCGGTGTCGAGCTCGACGCGGGCGTACTTCGCCGCCGTGGGCTGCTTCTTGTAGGCGGACAGCAGCGCGTCCTCGAGCGCGGCGATGAGCCGCTCCTCGGGGATGTTCTTCTCGCGCGCCAGCGCGCGCATCGCTTCGACGATCTCGCGGGACACCGTTCTCACTCCTCGACGAGGTTGCTGCGATGGATGTCGGCGTAGGGGATCGAGACGATCCCCTCGTCGGCGGCGAGGGTCACGCCCTCGTCGTCCGCACCGACCAGTTCACCGGTGAAGGAGCGCCGTGGCTCCTCCCCGTCCGGCACCGGGAACGGCGCGCTGGTGCGCACCCTGACGCGACTGCCGACGAACCGCCGGAAGTGGTCGGGTCGGGTGAGCGGGCGGTCACGTCCCGGCGACGACACCTCGAGCGCGTGCTCCTCGCGGAGCGGGTCGAGGCTCCGGCTGACCTGCTCGCAGAGGTCGAGGGACACGCCCTGCGGATGGTCGATGACGACCCGCAGCGTGCCGCCTCCGACGACCTCGGCGAGGATGACCTCCACGTTCGGGACGGCGTCGAGCACGAGGGTCTCGACGGTCGCCTGGATCGGGGTGGTCTTCATCGGTTCAGCCATGAAAAAGGCGGGCTCTCCGCCCGCCTCGCCAGAGTGCCGCCCAGCGGCGTTCTCAAAACGTTGCGCGACGATCGTACCATCGACGGATGCAGGGAGGTTGTGGGTCTCGTCCGACGGCGTCCGACGCCGACCGGCAGGGCGTGCGGCCGGCCGCGGTCGCGGCGGTCGACGCGGCGCTCCACGCGGCGGGGCTCGACCCGCACCGGCCGGCCCCGGGCGAGTGGGGCGTCGCCCTGCCCTGCGCCGGTCGTCCGCTGCACGTCGGCATCGCCGTGCGCGCCGGCCTGGTCGAGGCGCGCGCCGAGGTCCTCGGATCGGCCGCCGCCGATCCGGCCTGGCTCCTGCACCGCAACCGCCGGGCCCTGCGGGTCGTGCGGTACGCGACGTCCGCGGCCGGGGACGTGTGGGTCCACGGCGACCTGCCCGCCGCCGGGCTCACCGCGGCGGCGGTCGACGAGCTGCTCGGCCGGCTCGTCGAGGCCGCCGACGCGGCGCGGTCCTATGCGTCGTCGCCGAGCGCGGCGATCGTGCGGTCGCGGTAGACCCGGTAGTCCTGCCGGTCGGGGCGGAGCAGCGTCGCCATCGTCAGGGGCGGCCGCGCCTCGGCGTGGCGGCCGCACCGCTGAAGCGCCCGCCCGAGGCAGAACTGGGCGTAGTCGTTCGTCGGCTCGCCCGCGACGACGGCCTCGAACTCGGCCGCGGCGTCCCGGAACCGGTGCGCGCCGAACAGCGCCCGCCCGAGGGCCTCGCGCACCATCCGCGACTCGGGCTCCAGGTCCCGGGCGCGGGTGAGGGGCAGGGTGGCGGCGTGGTGGTCCCCACGCTCGAGCAGATCCGCTCCGGACCGGTACAGCGCGTAGGCGTCATCCATGGCCACAGTGTGCCAGGGCCCGTCGCGGGCCCCGTCAGGACGGCAGGCGCGCGACGACCGCGTCGAGGATCTCGTCGGCGACGTCGACCTTGGACGCGCGCTCGACGATCCGCTCGCCGTCGGCCGTGACGATGGTCACCGCGTTGTCGACGGCGTCGAACGCGATGCCGGGCACCGACACGTCGTTGAGGACCACGGCGTCGAGGCGCTTGCGCTCGAGCTTGCCACGGGCGTGGCCGAGCGCGCCGTCGCCGTGCTCGGCGGCGAACCCGACGAGGACCTGGCCGTCGCGGCGCCGGGCCGAGAGCTCCGACAGCACGTCGGTCGTGGGCTCGAGCTCGACCGTCATGCCGGCGCGCCCCTGCTTCTTGATCTTGCCCGACTCGGGCGTCGCGGGCCGGAAGTCGGCGACCGCGGCCGCCATGACGAGCACGTCGGTGGCGTCGAAGGCCGCGGAGCAGGCCCGCCGGAGCTCCTCGGCCGTGCCGACCCGCACGACGTCGACGCCGGGCGGGTCGGGCAGCGCGACGTTGGCGGCGACCACGGTCACCCGCGCGCCACGGGCGGCCGCGCGCTCCGCGACGGCGTAGCCCATCCGTCCGGACGAGCGGTTGCCGACGTACCTCACGGCGTCGATCGGCTCGCGGGTGCCACCGGCGGACACGAGCACCCGGAGACCGGCGAGGTCGTGCCGTGCCCCGTCGGCGAGGCGACGCTCGACGGCGTCGAGCAGCTCGTCCGGCTCGGCGAGGCGGCCGTCCCCGGCCTCGCCGAGCGACGCCAGGCGGCCGCTGCCCGGCGGCACGATGACGGCGCCGTCGTCGCGGACCCGGGCGACGTTGCGCACCGTGGCGGGGTGGTGCCACATCCGGTGGTTCATCGCCGGGGCGACGAGGACGGGCCCGTCGGCCGCGAGGTAGGCCGACGCGACGAGCGCGTCGGCGCGGCCCTGGGCGAGCGCGGCGATGGTGTTGGCCGTCGCCGGGGCGATGACGTACAGGTCGGCGCGCTCGACGAGCGCGAGGTGGCTGATCGGCTCGTGGGTGGGGAGCGGGTCGCCCGGGAACGCGCCGCGCAGCGGGTCGGGCTGGAACTCGTCGGACAGCACCGGGGCCCCGGTGATCGCCCGGAACGTCTCGGGCGCGACGAACCGCTGCGACGCCGGGGTCTGGAGCACGCGCACGACGTGACCGGCGGCGGTGGCGAGCCGGACGAACGCGACCGCCTTGTAGGCGGCGATCCCGCCCGTGACGCCGAGGAGCAGTCGCGCCATGGTGCCGGCGGGGCGTCGTCCGGGTGGGAACGGACCTACCGGTAGCGGTAGGTGATCTTGCCGGCGGCGATCTCCTCGAGGGCGATCGTCAGGTAGTTCTTCGACGCCGTCTCGATCATCGGCGGCGGGAACTCGTCGAACGCCCCCTCGCCGAGGTTGTGGTAGTAGGCGTTGATCTGACGGGCGCGCTTGGCGGCGACGAGCACCGAGGCGTAGTGGGAGTCCACGTTGCCGAGGAGCTGGTCCATGCGCGGGGAGATCATCGGGCCATTGTACGCGACGAGGCCCGTCCGGCACCGCGCGCCGACCGCGCCCGCCGCGTGCTCACGACGACGGCCGACCGATCTCGTCGCGGACGATGCCGACGAGGCGCGCGGTGGCGGCGTCGAGGTCGTCGTTGACGATGAGGTGGTCGAACTGCTCCTGCTGACGCAGCTCGCCGAGCGACACGTCGAGCCGTCGGCGGATGACGTCCGGGTCGTCCGTGCCGCGCCGCTCGAGCCGCTCGCGCAACGCGTCGAAGCTCGGCGGGGCCACGAACACCTGCACCGCCTCGGGCATCGTCCCGCGCACCTGCTGGGCCCCCTGGACCTCGATCTCGAGGACGACCGGCGCGCCGTCGGCGAGGTGCCGGTCGAGCTCGGACCGCAGGGTGCCGTAGCGGCGGCCGGCGTACTCCGCGTGCTCGACGAACTCGCCGTCGCGGACCTGGCGGGCGAACGCGTCCTCGTCGAGGAACCAGTAGTCGCGACCGTGCTCCTCGCCCTCGCGCGGGGCGCGGGTCGTGGCGGACACGCTCAGGCGCAGCTCCGGGAGCGCGGAGCGCAGTCGCCGGATGAGCGTGCCCTTGCCGACCCCCGACGGGCCGGTGATGACGAAGACCCGGGCCACCGGGACGCTCAGCCGCGAGGCTGGCGGAGGGCCTGGACGAGCTCGCCGCGCTGGCGGGGGGTGAGGCCGCCGACGGTCTTCGACGCCGAGATCCGGCACTGCTGCAGCACCTTGCCGGCGCGCACGCGGCCGTACTTCGGCACGGCCATGAGGATGTCCATGACCTTGGCCGTCTCGAGCCACTCCGGTGGCGCCTCGAGCAGCTGGTCGATCGCGCGTCGCCCCGCCTTGAGATCGCGCTTGAGGGCCGCCCGACGGGAGCGCACGTCGTTCGCGCGCTGCAGGGCGTCCATCCGCTGGTTGAGCGACCGCTCGGGCGTGGACGACGTCTTCGACGGGAGGTTCGTGGCGGCCGACATCGCGCGGCGAGTCTACCCGTCGCGACGCCCTGACGCAGGCCCGGAGAGCAACTCGCCTGCACCTGAACTCGAGGTTCAGGCTTGGGTGGCGTGACGCGAATCGGGCGGGCGCCGTCCCCCCGGATGGCGGGTGTCGCGGGGGCTCAGTCGACCCAGTCGGCGAGGAGATCCGCGTAGGCACGGGGATCCTCGTCCGCGTCCCAGAAGAGCGTGGCGGCGGCGACGGCGGTCGCCCCGACCGACAGGAGGTCGTCGAGGTCCGCCCCGGACCGCACCCCACCGACGCCGACGACGTCGACGGTGGCCGGAAGCCGGGCGCGAAGTTGCGCGACCTGTCCGAGCGCGATCGGGCGCATCGCGGCGCCGGACACGCCGCCGAGGCCGACGTCGATCGCCGGCCGGCCGTCCGGTCGTAGGACGAGGCCGTTGGGGAACGTGTTGCTCGTGACGACGAAGGCCGTCGGCCCTCCGGCGAGCGCGTCGGCGACCTCGGCGAGCAGCACCGGGTCCCCGAGCGGCGACAGCTTGGCCCCCACCGGGACGTCGAGGCCGGACGCGGCGCCGACCGAGCGGGCGACGAGCTCGGGGTCGAAGCTCGCGATGCGGTGCTGGGATCCGTCCTCCCAGACGTTGGGGCACCCGAGGTTGAGCTCCACGAGGTCCGCGCCCGCGTCGGCGGCCAGCGCCGCGAGCTCCCCGTACTCGCCCGGGTCGAATCCGGCGACGGACACCACCAGCGGCTTGGACGCCGCGTGGGCCACGGCGACCATCTCGGGCAGCGCGTCGCGGTAGAAGGCGGCCCCCCGGTTGGGCATGCCGAGCGCGTTGACCGCGCAGCCGGGACGCGACGCGTAGACCTCGCCGGCGTTGCCGGCGCGCTCCTCGCGCGTGATCGAGCCGACCGTGATCGCGGCCACCGACGATCGGGCGAGCCGTGCGACGTCGTCGAGCGACTTGGCGGTCCCGGCGGCGTTGAGCAGAGGATGCTCGAGCCGCACCCCGGCGATCGTCGTCGCGGGAGCGGCCGGCGTCGGGCGCGCCGGCGGCCCGCCGCTCGCGCCCGACGTCGTCACGCGCCGAGCTCCTGCAGCGCGATGACCGAGGACCTGGTGGCTCCGGAGCCCGCGATGGCGCGGGCGGCGGCGGCGCCGGCCGCGACGGTGGTCGCGCACGGCACGCCGGCGGTGATCGCGGCGCGCCGGATCTCGTAGCCGTCGGTGCGGGCGCCGGATCCGGTGGGCGTGTTGATGACGAGCGCGATCTCGCCCGCGGCGATCATCGACACGGCGGTCGGCTGCTCACGGCCGTCGACGACGGCGTGCTGGAGCTTGGCGACCGCGTCGCACGGCAGCGCGGCGGCGGTGAGCGTCTCGCGGGTGCCGTCGGTCGCCACGAGCGAGAAGCCCAGCTCGTGGAAGGAGCGGGCGACGTCGACGACGCGGCGCTTGTCGCCGTCCGTCACCGAGATGAACACCGTGCCCGACGTCGGCAGCGGCGACCCGGCGGCCGCGGACGCCTTCGCGAACGCGGTCGGGAAGTCCGGGCCGACGCCCATGACCTCGCCGGTGGAGCGCATCTCCGGCCCGAGGGTCGCGTCGGCGCCGACGAAGCGGTCGAACGGCAGCACCGCCTCCTTCACGGCGACGTGCGTCCCCGTCGGGAAGCCCTGCGGTCCCTCCGGCAGGTCGAGGTCGTCGATCCGCTCGCCGAGCATGATCCGGCAGGCCATCTTCGCCAGCGGCACGCCGATCGCCTTCGACACGAACGGCACCGTCCGCGACGCCCGCGGGTTGGCCTCGATGACGTAGACGTCGTCGCCGTGGACGGCGAACTGGATGTTGATGAGGCCCAGGACCCCGAGCTCCAGGGCGATGCCCCGGGTCTGCTCGCGGATCCGCTCGACGGTCGCCGGGGCCAGCGAGTGCGGCGGCAGCGCGCACGCCGAGTCGCCGGAGTGGATCCCGGCCTGCTCGACGTGCTCCATGATCCCGCCGACCCACACGTCGGTCCCGTCGCAGAGCGCGTCGACGTCGACCTCGATCGCGTCCTCGAGGAACCGGTCGAGGAAGATCTCCTTCGTCGGCGCGTCGGGATCGTCGGGGCTCAGCCCGGCCTCGCGGCGCAGGTAGTCGGTGAGCGCGGCGCGGTCGTCGACGATCTCCATCGCGCGACCGCCGAGGACGTACGACGGCCGCACGAGCAGGGGGAACCCGACGCGGTCGGCCGCGCGCAACGCCTCGGCGAGCGTCGTGGCGGTGGCGTACGGCGGGGCCTTGTACCCCAGGCGGGCGAGCACGTCGCCGAAGCTCGAGCGGTCCTCGGCGCGGTCGATCGCCTCGACGCCGGTGCCGAGGATGCGGACCCCGGCGTCCTGCAGGCCCTGGGCCAGGCGCAGCGGGGTCTGGCCGCCGAACTGGACGATGACGCCGCGCGGGCGCTCGACCTCGATGACGCCGAGGACGTCCTCGAGCGTCAGCGGCTCGAAGTACAGGCGGTCGGACGTGTCGTAGTCGGTCGACACCGTCTCGGGGTTGCAGTTGATCATCACCGCCTCGAGCCCGGCGTCGCGGACCGTCATCGCGGCGTGCACGCAGCAGTAGTCGAACTCGATGCCCTGGCCGATCCGGTTGGGACCGGCGCCGAGGATGACGACCGACGGGCGACGACCGTCGGCGTCGACATCGTCGGTGGGCAGCTCGACCTCGTGGCGGGGCGCCCCGCCGTCGGGGCGACGGCGCTCCCACCCGGAGTAGAAGTACGGCGTCGACGCCGCGAACTCCGCGGCGCAGGTGTCGACGGACTTGAACGTGCGGACCTCGTCGGGATCGGCGTCGGTCGCCAGGGCGGGGTCGCCGGCGATCCGGCGCAGCTCCGCGAGGTACCACGGGTCGATGCCGGTGGCCTCGTGGATCGCGGCGTCGGTGGCGCCGCGACGGATCGCCTCGAGCAGGACGTCGTAGCGCTCGGTGCGCGGCTCGCGGAGCCGCTCGACCAGGGCGTCGGCGCCCTCGTCGTCGGCGATCGCCGGCAGCTGGTCGAGCTCGCGGGAGCGCATCGCCTTGGCGAACGCCTGGCCGAAGGTCCGGCCGATCGACATCGCCTCCCCCACGCTCTTCATGTGGGTGGAGAGCGTCTCGTCGACGCCGGCGAACTTCTCGAACGCGAACCGCGGCCACTTCACGACGACGTAGTCGATCGTGGGCTCGAACGCCGCCGGGGTGGCCCGGGTGATGTCGTTCGTGATCTCGTCGAGGCGGTAGCCGACCGCCAGGCGGGCGGCGATCTTCGCGATCGGGAACCCGGTCGCCTTCGACGCCAGCGCCGAGGAGCGCGACACGCGCGGGTTCATCTCGATGACGAGGATCTCCTCGGTCTCCGGGTTGACCGCGAACTGCACGTTCGATCCGCCGGTCTCGACCCCGACCGCCCGGATGACGTCGATCGCCTGGTCCCGGAGCTTCTGGTAGACGCGGTCGGTGAGCGTCTGCTGCGGGGCGACGGTCACCGAGTCGCCGGTGTGGACGCCCATCGGGTCGACGTTCTCGATCGAGCAGACGATGACGACGTTGTCGGCGTTGTCCCGCATGACCTCGAGCTCGAACTCGCCCCAGCCGAGCACCGACTGGTCGACGAGCACCTGGCCGATCGGCGAGGCGTCGATCCCGCCGCGGACGATCGAGCGGAACTGCTCGGCGGTGCGGGCGATGCCGCCGCCCCGTCCGCCGAGCGTGAACGCCGGTCGGACGATCGCGGGCAGGCCGACGGTGTCGAGCGCCTCGTCGATCTGGCGGTCGACCTCGGCGGCGGGCAGGCGGTCGCCGTCGGCGGCGTCGTCGACCTTGCCGCGGACGATGAGCGACACGGGCATCTTCAGCCCCGCCCGCTCCATCGCGATCGCGAAGAGGTCGCGGTCCTCGGCGCAGTTGATCGCGTCGTAGTTCGCGCCGATGAGCTCCACGCCGTACTTCGCCAGGGTGCCGTCCTCGTGCAGCGCCTTGGCGAGGTTGAGCGCGGTCTGACCGCCGAGCGTCGGCAGCAGCGCGTCGGGGCGCTCACGCTCGATGATCTGGGCGACCGGGCCGGGCAGCAGCGGCTCGACGTACGTCCGCTCGGCGAACTCCGGGTCGGTCATGATCGTCGCCGGGTTGGAGTTCACCAGGACGATCCGGTAGCCCTCCTCCCGCAGGACCTTGCACGCCTGCGCGCCGGAGTAGTCGAACTCGGCGGCCTGACCGATCACGATCGGGCCGGAGCCGAGGATCATGATCGTCTCGATGTCGTCGCGGCGCGGCATCAGGCGTTCCCCTCGGTGGTGTCGGTGGTCGTCGGCGCCCCGGGCGGGCCGTCGTCGACGTCGTCGCGGGTCTGGCGGGCGACGTCGCCGATCGGGCGGTGCTCGCGGATCCGCTGCAGGAACCGGTCGAAGAGGTAGGCCGCGTCGCTCGGGCCCGGGGCCGCCTCGGGGTGGTACTGCACCGCCGCGGCGTTGGCGTCGGGCAGCGTCAGGCCCTCGACGGTGCGGTCGTAGAGGTTGAGGTGGCTGAGGACCGCCGGGCCGAACGCCGTCTCCCACCGGATCGGCTCGTCGTCCTCGATCCGGCCGGTGCCGTCCGGGGTCTGGACCGCGAACCCGTGGTTCTGCGACGTGATCTCCACGCGGCCGGTGGCGAGGTCCTTCACCGGATGGTTGCCGCCACGGTGCCCGAACGGCAGCTTGAACGTCTCCAGGCCGACCGCGCGGCAGAGGAGCTGGTGGCCCATGCAGATCCCGAACACCGGCTTGCGGCCGAGGATCGCGCGCAGGGTGTCGACGACGTGCTCGACCGCGCCGGGGTCGCCGGGACCGTTGGCGAGGAACACGGCGTCGGGCTCGCGACCACCGGGCTCCGCCGCCAGCAGCGCGTCGGGACCGTCGCTCAACGGGTGCAGGCGCATGCGGGCGCCGCGCTCGACGAACGTGTTGACGATCGACCGCTTGACCCCGGTGTCGATGACGGCGATGAGCGGGCCGTCGGGGTTGCGGGCGGCGCCGACGAGCTCCACCCGCTCGGGGGTGACCGTCGACGCCAGGTCGAGGCCGGCCATCGTCGGCTCGGCGGCGATCCGGGCGGCGGCGTCCTCCTGCGCCACGTCGCCGGCGAAGACGCCGCCGCGCATCGCGCCGCGGTCGCGGATGTGGCGCACGAGCGCGCGGGTGTCGAGTCCGGTGATGCCGGGCACGCCGGCGTCCCGCAGCCACGAGAGCCAGCCCTGCTCGCTCGAGGGCGCGTCGTCGTGGTCGACCGCCTCGCGCATGATCACCGCGCGGGCGTGGATGCGGTCGGACTGCATCGCCGACTCCCGCACCCCGTAGTTGCCGATGTGCGGGTAGGTGAAGACGACGAGCTGGGCGGCGAACGACGGATCGGTCACCGATTCCTGGTAGCCGGCCATGCCGGTCGTGAAGACCACCTCGCCGGTCGTGCCGTCGCACGCCCCCTCGCCGAGCGCGGCGCAGGCCAGGCCGTCGAAGCGGGTCCCGTCCTCGAGCAGGACGTAGGCGGGACGGGGACTGGCGGGGTCGGGCACGGGCGGCTCCTGGGCGGGATCGGGGCTCACGCGGCGGCGAGGGCGTCGTCGCGGTGGGCGACCGTGCCGGCGGCGACGGTCAGCAGGACGCGGCCGTGCACCGCACGACCGTCGAAGCAACAGTTGCGGGAGCGGCTGCGGTAGCCGTCGGCGCCGACGGTCCACTCGCGCTCCAGGTCGACGAGGCACAGATCGGCCGGCGCGCCGACGGCGATCGTCGGCAGCGGCAGGTCCATGAGGCCGGCCCCGGCGCTCAGGCGCTCGACGACGACCCCCAACGGCAGCACGCCGGGGCGGACGAGCTGCGTGTAGACCGCGGCGAACGCGCTCTCCAGCCCGGTGGTGCCCATCGGCGCCTGCTCGAACGGGACGTCCTTCTCGTCGGGGGCGTGCGGAGCGTGGTCGGTGGCGATGCACTCGATCGTGCCGTCGCGGACGCCCTCGATCAACGCCTGCCGGTCCTCCTCGAACCCCAGCGGCGGGTTCATCTTCATCGACGTGTCGAGGTCGCGGACCGCCTCGTCGGTGAGGCACAGGTGGTGCGGCGACGCCTCGCCGCTCAGCCGCCAGCCGCGGGCCTTGCCGGCGCGCAGCGCGTCGACCGACGCGACCGCCGACAGGTGCTGGAAGTGGACGCGGCCCTCCTCGTGGCCGGCGATCGCGGCGTCGCGGGCGACCATCGTCGACTCCGACAGCGCGGGGATCCCGGCGATGCCGAGCCGGGCCGACATCGCGCCCTCGCGCATCGCGCCCCCGGCCGACAGCGTCGGGTCCTCCTCGTGCAGGGCGATGACCCCGCCGCTCATCCGCTGGTACTGGATCGCCTTGCGGAGCATCCCGGCGCTGACGACCGGCCGGCCGTCGTCGGTGAACCCGACCGCCCCCGCGGAGCGCAGGTCCGCCATCTCGGTGAGCTCGGTCCCGGCCAGGTCGCGGGTGATCGCGGCCGTGAACCCGACCGGCACGCGGGCGTTGCGCACGGCCAGGTCGCGCAGCGACCGCAGCAACGACGCGGAGTCGACGACCGGCGTCGTGTTCGGCATCGCGACGACCCCGACGTAGCCGCCGGCGGCCGCCGAGCGGGTGCCGGACTCCAGGTCCTCCTTGTGCTCCTGCCCGGGGACGCGCAGGTGCACGTGCGGGTCGAAGAACCCGGGGAACAGGTGGAGCCCCTCGCCCTCGACGACCTCCTCGCCGTCGGCGGGGTCCAGCGACCCGGGCGGCGCGATCTCGGCGACGCTCCCGCCGCGCACGCGCACGTCGTGCGGCGCGTCGATCCCCTCCCGTGGCGCGAGGACGTGCACGCGGCGCACGAGCAGGTCGACCGGGGCGCCCCCGGTCCAGACGAGGGGGTCGGGCGTGGTCATGCGGGCGTCTCCTGGGTCGGGGGGGCCGTGGGGCGCGGCCCGTCCTCGCGGCCGGCGAGGACCTCGAAGAGGACCGCCATCCGGACGAGGACGCCGGCGCGGACCTGGTCGAGGATGAGCGAGCGGGGCCCGTCGACGACGTCGCCGGCGAGCTCGACGCCGCGGTTGACCGGCCCGGGGTGCATGAGCAGCTGGTCGGGCCCCAGTCGGCGCGCGTCGATCTGGTAGACGGCGGCGTACTCGCGCAACGTCGGCACGTACGCCTGCTCCATCCGCTCGTTCTGCATCCGCAGGGCGTACACGACGTCGGCGCGCGGCAACTCGTCGAGCGTGTACCGCACGTCGCACCCCAGCACCGCGATGTCGCGCGGGACGAGGGTCGGCGGTCCGCACACCGTGACGGTCGCCCCCATCGTCTGCAGGGCGAGGACGAGCGAGCGCGCGACCCGGCTGTGACGGACGTCCCCGACGATCCAGACGTCGAGGCCGTCGAGCGACCCCAGGCGCGAGCGCAGCGTGTAGACGTCGAGCAGCGCCTGCGTGGGGTGCTCGTGCTGCCCGTCGCCGGCGTTGACGATCGCGGCGTCGGTCCAGTTCGTGATGAGCTGCGACGCGCCCGCCCACGGGGTGCGGACGACGATCGCGTGCGGGCGGTGCGCGGCGAGCGTCTGGACGGTGTCGCGCAGCGACTCGCCCTTCTCGACCGACGAGCCGCTGGCGGCGAAGTTCACGACGTCGGCGCTGAGCCGCTTGGCGGCGAGCTCGAAGCTCGACCGGGTGCGGGTCGACGACTCGTAGAAGAGGTTGAGGACCGTGCGGCCGCGCAGCGCCGGGACCTTCTTGATCGACCGGTCGGCGACCTCCGCGAACGACGCGGCCCGGTCGCAGATCCGCTCGATCCCGGCGCGGTCGAGGTCCTCGATCGAGAGCAGGTGACGCATCAGCGGTCCTCCCCGGACGCCGCGGCCGGGCGCACGATCGACACCGCGTCGTCGCCGTCGGACTCCCGCACCCGCACGTTGACCCGCTCGGCGGTGGCGGTCGGCAGGTTCTTGCCGACGTAGTCGGCTCGGATCGGCAGCTCGCGGTGCCCCCGGTCGACGAGGACCGCCAGCTGCACGCGGCCCGGGCGCCCGTGGTCGAAGAGCGCCTCGATCGCCGCGCGGATCGTGCGACCGGTGTACAGGACGTCGTCGACGAGGACGACCGACGCGCCGACGAGCGGCACGTCGAAGAGGTTCGTCGCGTGGATCACCGGACCGTCGTCGGCGCCGCGGGTGTCGAGGTCGTCGCGGTAGAACGAGATGTCGATCTCGCCCAGCGGCACCTCGCGCCCCAGCAGGTCGGTCAGCCGGTCCCGCAGGCGGCGGGCGAGGATGGCGCCCCGCGTGTGGATCCCCACGAGCACGAGCGTCGACGGGTCGGGATGCCCCTCGACCACCTGGTGCGCGATGCGGGCCAGGGTACGCGCCATGTCGGCGCCGTCGAGGACGGTGGTCTCGGTGCTCATCGTGGGGATCGTCCCGGCCTCACGGGACCGGGTTAACGAACGGGCGGAAGGCTATCAGCGCCCTCGGCGTCGCCCGGCCTGGGCGGCCGTCCGCCCCGCGGCACGTACACCGGACCCCCCCGCTCGGGGAACGGCACCTCGACGACGTCGAGATCGCGGGGCAACAGCGCGCCGGGGAGCACGGCCCGCGCCTCGTCCAGCGCCTCGGACGGCCGATGCCGTGCCGACAGGTGCACGAGCGCGAGCATCGCCACCCCGGCCTCGGCGGCGAGCGTGGCGGCCTCGCGGGCGGTGCTGTGCCCGGTCTTGCGCGCGCGCTCCACGTGCTCGTCGGTGAACGTCGCCTCGTGCACCAGCAGATCGGCGCCGACCGCCGCGGCCGCGATCCCGGGGGCGGGCCGCGTGTCGCCCGACACGACGATCCGACGTCCGCGACGGGCCGGGCCCATCACCGTCGAGGGCTCCACCCCGTCGACGGTCTCGCCGCGCTGGAGTCGACCGAAGTCCCGCGGGTCGGTCACGCCGGCCGCACGCGCCCGCTCCGGGTCGAACCGGCCGGGACGATCGTCCTCGAGCAGGAGGTACCCCAGGGCGGTGGTGCGGTGGCGGGCCTCGAGCGCCTCGACCCGCCATCCGTCGCGGTCCAACCGGTCGCCGATCCCGAGCTCGACGATCCGCAGCGGGTAGGCGACGCGACCGACCACGCCGAGCACCGTCTCGAGCGCCGCCCGGACCCCGACCGGCCCTGCGACCGTCAACGGGGCGGTGCGCTCCCGCAGGTCGAGCGTCTTGAGGAGCCCCGGCAGGCCGAGCCAGTGGTCGGCGTGCAGGTGGGTGATGAGCACGAGGTCGATCTCCGCCAGGCCCGCGGTCGACCGCATGAGCTGACGTTGCGTCCCCTCGCCGCAGTCGATGAGGACGTGCTCTCCCCCACGCTGCAGCAGGATCGCCGGGAGCCCGCGACGGGCGGTGGGCACCGAGCCGCCGGTGCTGACGAAGAGGAGCTGCAGATCCACGGTCGGCGAGGCTACCGTCCCGTCGCGCCGGGACCTTCGCCGGGGTGACGCCACGCGTTCGGGCGGCGTGTCACAATGTCGACCCCCGGCGCCCGTAGCTCAGTGGATAGAGCGCTTGCCTCCGGAGCAAGAAGTCGCATGTTCGAATCATGCCGGGCGCGTAGGTGGAACCCCCGTCGGTGACGGGGGTTCCGTCGTTTCCGGGCTAAACGGCTTCCTCGGCGGCCGTGGCCGATGACACTCTGAGTACACCTTCCGCGGCCCGTGCCTTGCGGATCTCGGCGTCCGCGTCGATGGTCGCCGCGTCCTCGAACTCGTCCATGACGTGCCCGTAGGTGCGGAGCGTCAGCTCCGGGCCGTGCCCGAGCTGACGGGCGACGTAGTGGACGCTGCGGCCCTCGGCGAGCAGTAGCGACGCGAACGAGTGCCGCAGGTCGTACGGGCGTGGCACGGGGTCCAGGTCGGCGCGCTCGCATGCAGCCGTCCACGTGCGGTCCCGCCAGTTGTTCCAGTCGATCGTCGTCCACGCACCGTCGTCGGGGCGCGGGAACACGAGCGCCCGGGCCGGTGGGCGGCCGGCGGTGAGCCGCCAGGCCTTGAGGTCGGCGGCGAGTGGCCCGAGGAGTCGCACGGTGCGGACGTGCTCGGTCTTCGTCGCCTTGACCTTGCCCTCCCCGTCGGTGCCGTCCTCGATCAGCAGCGTCTTGTCGCGGACGTGCTCCCAGCGCAGCGCGAGGGCCTCCCCCGGCCTGAGCCCGGCGTACGCGAGGACCGCGACAAGGGTGGCGTCGCGGGCCATCGTGATCCGGTCGCGCTTGTCGGGCATGTCGTACGCGGCACGCCGGGCACCCTTGCGCTTGCCTTCGGGGACGCGGACGGGCATGGGCTGGGCGACGACCTGGCGGAGCGCTTCGACGGTGCTCGGCGCGAGCGGGCGCACCGTCTTCGTCCTGGGCTTCCTGGGCGGCTTGACGATTGCGACGGGGTTGGTGGTCACGACCTCGTTCTCGAGGGCGTGTTGGAGGATCGCCCCGAGGAGCATCCGGGCACGCCGGATCGCGGTCGGGCCGGCATTGTCCCTTGTCTGCTGGGCCTGCCAGGCGCGGACGTCGGCGGACGTAATCCGGTTGAGCGGCGTCGTGCCGAACGTCGGGATGATCCGGGCCTTGAGGAGCGCGGCGTAGGTCTTCTGGGTGCGTGGGGCGAGCGCGGCGGCGTGCTGCGGTACCCACACGTCGGCGGTGTACTCGTTGAGGGTCGGAGCGGTGCCGGTGAGCTGGGTCACGGCGAGTGGCCCGAGCTGTTGCCGACGGCGGACCTCGAGGTCCCACGCCTCGGCGTCAGCGGCACGCACGAAGGTGCGGGAGCGTTGCTTTCCGTTCTCGCGCCAGCGGACGAGGTAGCGGCGTCCTGCGGCGGTGTCGCGGGGTTCGATGCTCACGGGATGGCCTTCCTGATCGTGGCCTCGTTGGCGGCGAGCGCGGCGGCTCGCTGCTCGGCGCGGGCGTCGACGATCTTGCGGTCCTCGTCGGTGTAGGCGCGGTAGATCCCGATGCCAGTCGGGTTGAGGGCGTAGCGGCGGGTGCCGTTGCGGGCGCGGACGTGGTGGGGTCGGCCTTGCCAGGTGTCCGGCCAACGTTCGACGTTGCGTTGCGCCAGGCCGTCGGCGACGAGCTTCGCGGTGGCGCGGCGGACCGCGGAGAGTTGTGCCGAGGTCGGGGCGTCGGTGTCGTAGACGAGCTTGGCGAGGCCGCGATGCTCGTAAGACTCGGGCTCGCCGGACTTGCGACGCGGGGCGTTGGCGAGGATCGCCAGGATGCGGTCACGGACCGGAACCCGCGGTGCAGGTTGCGGACTCTCGACACGGTCCTGAGTCCGCAACGTGTCCGGGTCGCGGTGTGGAGGGTTCATCGTCGGGGTACTCCGTCTACGGCTGGTTCTCGGGTTACCGGGCGGGGTCCCCCGGTTCGCCCCCCCACGTCCCGGCCACCGTGGCGGCCGGGACGTTCGGGGTGGTGGTCATCGGGGGTCGGGGTCCTTCGTCGTCGGGTTGGTGTGGAGCCGCGGGCGGCGACTCGACGCCGCTCGGTCGCAGGCCCTGACGATCCGCTCGTACCGGGGCAGCGCGTCGCCGGTCAGCGGCTCACGGGCGTGCTCGCTGCGGGCGTACTCGGCCATGTCCCGGTAGAAGCGGGCCTCGCGCTCGTCCTGGGCGTCCAACGCGGCCTGGAGGGCATCGGTGGGGCTCATGCTCCGGCTCCGCGATCGAGGTGACCGATGATCCGTGCCCAGCGGTCGGCGGCAGCGCCCGCCAACGGCTCGCGCTGCTGGCGGTCGCGGGCGCACTCGGCGAGGTAGGCGAACGCCTGGCGCTCGCGCTCGTCCATCTTCTCCTGCTCGTCGATGGTGAGCGGGGTCGGGGTGCTCATGCCTTGTCTCCGGTCGTGAGGATGCGGCGGGCTTCGCGGGCGACGCGGAGCCAGCCGGCATGCGCCCCGAACTCGTCGGCGTCGTCGAACTCGTCGGCGAGCATCCCGGCGATCTCCTCGTCCGTCAGCGGCTCGACGTCGCCGTCCGGATCGGGTCGGGCCGGGACGTTGGCCATGCGGCCGAGCGCGTCGGTGATCCGCTCCGCCCGGCGGGCTCCGCTGCCGGCCAGGCCGAGCCGCTGGTACTCGCGGTAGGCGTGGGCGGCCATGCTCAGGCACCACGCCCGCTCGGCCCCGAGCGGCTCGTAGGGCCGGTCGGCGTAGGAGCGCAGGAACTCGCGGCGCTCCTCGGGCGTCATCTCGTCGACGGCGCTCATGCCGGAACCTCGGTCCCGGCCGTCGTCGTCGCGAGGTCGTGGCGGACCTGGCCGGCAACGGTGCGGTGGTTGGCGGACGCGCGCCCGACGAGCGTCGCGTACTCCGCATCGGTCAACCGGACGTGGATCGTGCGGCCGTCCTCGGGGTTGGTGGTGGTCTTCGGGTCGTGGTCGGTACGGTTCTCGATGCTCATGAGGCCTTGCTCCTTGTGGGCCACGCCGCCGGGGCCTTGCAGGGTCGCCGGCGGCACTTCGTTGATGGGGTTCGTGGTGCTGGGGAAGGTCATCTGCTGCGCCTGTTCGCGAGGTCCAGCAGCGCCGCGACCGGGTCGGCGCCGCGGTGCGGCGTACCGGCCTGTCGGCGTGGTGTCGGCCGTCGGATCGCGGGCTCCGCGGTCGCGGCCCGGTGAACGGGCGCAAGCTCGAGGTCGTCGGGATCGAACCGCCACGACCGGCCGACCTTCACGGCGGGCATCCGGCCGTGCTGCGCCCACCCGTTCACGGTCCGCGTCGAGACGTTGAACCGTGCGGCGACCTCGGCCGGGGTGAGGAGCCGATCGGGGTCCGGGATCGTGGCCAGCTCATCGCGGAGGGCATCGACGAGCATCCGGCGGGCCTCCGGATCGCCGGTGATCTCGGCGACGAGGACCGACGTCAACGTGGCCGGGCTCATCGCGGGTTCACCCGGCCTCTGTCGTGGGCGTCCTCGAGCGCCAGGCGCTCACGGGCGAGCGCCCCGAGCCCCCGGTCGCGCCATGCCCTGACGGCGGCGATGGCTGCGGTCGGCGGGTAGTCGGTCCAGTCGGCGTGCTGTGCCGCGGCGAGCATCGAGGAAAGGCCCTCGAGCGCGCATCGCGGATCGGCACCGAACCGGCCGGCGGTCGCGACGAGGTCGGCGACGGCCTGGCGCAACTCGCGGCAGACCGGGCCATTGACGGGAAGCGGGCGCTCAGTCCATCGCGGCCAGGACGGCGACACCGGCCCGGCGGGCGCGCGGCCCGTCGCGACGTCGAGCGGCAAGACGAGCTGCGTCGCCATCACGCCGCCTCCTCGGCATGAAGCGTCGCCGCGATCTCGTCCCAGGCGTCGAGGTCCGGCGGGGGCCCATCGTCGTGCGAACGAAGCGAAGAAAGCGAAGTAACGGGGGTTCGTTCGCTTTCCTCGCTTACTTCGCGCTCGTGCAGGGCGTCCGTCGTCCACCACCGTTCCGATGGCCTGCCGCCGGTGCGCTCGGTTCGCCCAACCGCGAGCCCGTCCTCGGCGAGCCGCTCGAGGGCGGTTCCCAGGTCGTGAGCGCTGGCGTGGTTCCCGAGCGCGCGATGCAGCGTCGAGCGTGTCGCGCCGGTGGTCCCGGCGGCCCGCAGCGCCGACAGGATGCGGTCCGGTAGCGGCTGGCCGGACTGGCTGCCGAACAGGACGCCGGCGGTCGCCTCGCAGTAGTTCCAGACTGCGAGGGCGGCCTCCAAGTGCGGGCGCTCGATGAATGCCGCCTGGTCGGCAAGTGCGTAGATCAACGCGAGCCGCAGCGTCTGCGCGGACGACCGTCCACACACCTTCCCCATCGCGCCGGGCCGGTCCCGTTCCAGCATCGGGTAGACGTCGGCCCACAGGGTGCGGGCGTCGGCGTCGCGGACCATGTCGCCAGCGACACGGGCGGCCTGGGCCGCGTCGGCGAGTCCGCGGACGATCGGGTCAAGCTGCGCGGCCGGGAAGGGCGGCGGTTCGGGCAGGAACTGCGAACGATGCGAGAGAACCCACAGGCACCGGTTCGCGAGACCGTTGGCGAGGTCGATGCTTCCGATGAGCTCCTGTAGCTCCTCCGCGGTCACGTGCCCGAGAACGGCGAGGTGGTAGCCGGTGGCGATGTCCGGGGACGCCTTCGTGCCGACCTCGAGCTTGCGCCCGTCCCACGCCTCCCGCAGCTTCGGCGAGAGCGTCGAGCCCTGTCGCCTGGTCGGCGCGATCAACGCGGCGAACTCCTCCGCCTCGATCAGTGCGCGCTTCTCGCTCGCGCCGGGGTCGGCCGGCTCCTCGCGCCACTCGCCGGTGAACCGCTTGGTCTCGCCCTTGCCGTCGTAGATCGGCACCCGGTCGACGCGCGGATCACGGATCGCGTGAATCAGCGCCTCACCGGACCCGATCCCTCGGCGCACGACGCGGTCCAGCTCGTCACCGAACCCGAGGCGCATCGCTTCAGTGATCGCGGTGAGGGACGTGCCCTTGCGCGCGGCGGACGTGGCGCCGGTCACGACCGTGAACAGCGCCGGTCGGTGATCGCCGCCAGCGCGGACGTGCGCGCCGTCCCCGCACATCGCGCCGAACATCGTCAGCGCCGTCGTCAGGAGCGCGGCCTCGTCCGCCTCGGTGGTCGGAGCCAAGACGCGCACCAGCTCGCCAACCGGCCCGTGGAGCGCCTCCGGGGCAAGCGTCGGACGTTGGGAGTGCTGGCCCTGGTGGACCGGAACGGACCCCGAACCGGGATCACGGTACTTCTGCACGAGGCCTTGCTCCTCGGGTTGGGCTCCCAACGTCTTGCAGGACGTCGAGGGCGGGTTCTGGTTCGGCACCGTAGCACCGTTCTCGAACGGCGTCACGCGACCACGGTCCGATCATCGCCGCGGTGACCAAGGTCGCAGACCCTCGAGCGCTGTCCCGGACGGCGATCCATGGGCCGGAACTCGTCGATGTAGGAACGGAACTCGTCCCGCCTGCGGAGGATGTGCGCGAGCTGCTCGAACTCGCGCGGCGTCGGGCGTCGGGACTCCACGCCATCGGGACCGACGGTGAAAACCGTTGCCGTCCAGCAGTCCGGCCCGACGAGGTCGACGCGGACCGTGCGACCCATCGAACCGTGGCCGACGAGGGACCCGTCGAGCTGGCGACGGAGCCTCATCGTGCACCACCGATCCGGTCGGTGACGACCTGGGCGGGCTTGTGGGGGCTCAGCCGGCCGACGCTGCCCGCGGGCGTCGGTGGCGCAGGGTCACTTTCGCCGGGCGACCCTCCGGAGGACCCGCCGTTCCCGTTGCCGCACGACGCGCGACGACCGACGGTCCGCACCGAACGACGCGGGCCCGCACCACGGGCACGGGGACGGCGTGCGTGGGCGATGGTGACGGTCAGGCTCCGAAGCGCCGTCACCTGTGCTGCGACGGCTCGACGTTGACGGGCGTCGGCCAGGAAGCCACCTAGGGTGCGCTCAACGTCGACGAGAACCGACTCGACGAGCGGTTCCGGCATCCAGAGGCGCTCCGCGATCTCGGCCGTCGAACGACCACCCATGTGGAGCATCAGGACGCGACGCTCACGATCGTTCAGCACGTCGCACAGAGCCGATCCGAGGTCGTGCAGGTCCGCGCGGTCGACTCCGCCGAGCACGCTGCCGGTGAAGTGCCGGCGGGCACCCCTCGCGGCGGACCGGATCGTGGTGGCCTGGGCGCGCCAGCGGCGCGCGTCGATGGGGCGGCCCGCAGCGTCGGCAAGCTCGGCCAGGCGGTACAGACGAGCTAGCGTCAGCGGTCCGGGGCGACGCTCCTCGCGACGCAGGATCACGCCTACCTCGAGGCGTCGACGGTGCTCGTTGCGTGCGGCGAGCCGGAGCTCGTCGTCGGTCGGGGCGAACGGGTCGACGTCGATCGGGTCCGCCACCGGATCGAGGTGGTCCCGGTCGCGATGCGATCCGGTCGGCCGACGGTCCCCGTCGAACGGGTCGACGGTGACGGCCTGGCGGTCGATCGGCGCCACGTGCGGGCTGCTGCCGCGGCGGATCGTGGTGGTGCCCGACGTATCGG
>JALNWQ010000006.1 GCA_023230855.1 Solirubrobacteraceae bacterium | reverse complement strand
GTCGCCGGAGCGCCACGTCCCGCCACCGGCGGTCTCGAGCTCGAAGAAGTCCATCTGCCAGACCTGGTTGCGCCTGGTGGGCGGGTGCAGGAACGCCTCACGGCGGGCACCGGCGAGATCGCGCACCTCGCGGACGTAGTCCTGGGGCAGCATGAGGCCGGCCTCGCGGAGGATCCGCAGGCAGGTCGCCTCGGCGATCTTGATGTCGTGGTCGAGCGCGCAGAGCCACGCGATCTTGCGGTGCGGGTCTGTCCGGGGAAGTGTGTGCAGGGGTCGGGACCATCCAGCGACGCTCGTAGCGCTGCAGGAGCTGTCGAGCGGGCCCCGCGTCAAGAGCTCCGCTCGACCTGGCGGGTTCGACTCGGTGGCGACACTGGTCGACGGTTCGGTGTCGGTGGGCGTCGACGGCCCACCCGACCGCGGCCGCTCGGGCCCGATCCCGCCACCCCGCGACGATCGGGACCGACCTGCGAGGATCCGGCGGTGTCCGACGATCCGGAGGTGGTGGTCTTCCTACGGCCCGGGTGCCACCTGTGCACCGACGCGCTGAGCGACCTGGAGGCCCTGCAGGCGCAGGAGCGGTTCGGCGTGCGCACCGTCGACATCGAACGGCACGACCGCCTACACGCCCGCTACCTGGAGCGCATCCCCGTCATCGCCGTCGCCGGCGAGGAGCTGTGCGACTTCGTCGTCGACGAGGAACGCGTCCTCGACGCGGTCCGCGAGCTCCGCCGACGCCGCGAGCACCGCCCCGCACCACCCCGCATCGCCCCCGCCGCACGCGACGCCGCCCGGTCGACGGGCGGGCCCCAGGATGTTGCGCCGCGTACGATACGGCGCGAGTCGATGCCGACCCTGCAGCGCCAGCCACCCCAGACGGTCACCGTCGCCGACGACGTGGATGACGTCGATCACGCCCACCGCCGGGTGGCCGACGACCCGACCGGCCCCGACCGGCCCGACCGCGCGCTCGACCACGGCGATGCCACGCCGGACGACGCCGAGCCCGAGGTGCGCCTGGGCGTCGGGCAGGCCGAGCGCCTGTCGCGCTACCTGCAGGTGCTCACCCAGGCCCGCAAGATGGGCCGGGCGACGATGAGCTCGCAGGAGCTCTCCGCCCACACGCACGTCAACAGCACCCAGATCCGCCGCGACCTGTCCGGGTTCGGCCGGTTCGGCAAGCGCGGAGTCGGCTACGACGTCGACGCGCTCGTCACCCGCATCCAGGGGATCCTCCACACGAGCCAGCACGTCGGGATCGTCCTGCTCGGCGCCGGCCACCTGGGCCGCGCGATCGCCGGCAGCGACGTGTTCGGCGACCACGGATTCGAGATCGTCGCCGTGCTCGACAACGACCCGGCGAAGATCGGCACCGCGCTCGGCGATCTCACCATCGGCGACGTGCGCCACCTGGCCGACGTCGTCCGCGACGACGACGTCGTCGTCGGCGTCATCGCGTCCCCCGCCAAGGCCGCGCAGGGCCTCGCCGACGAGCTCGTCGACGCCGGGGTGCAGATCATCTTCAACTACAGCGGGGCGCTGCTGCGCACCCCGCAGGGCGTGACCGTCCACACCTCCAACCCGGCCGTGGACCTGCTGCACGCGCTGTACTACTACCTCGCCTAGGGCCCGACGCATGACCCCGCTCCCCGAACACCGGAGCGTCCGCTGATGGGTGCGGACGCCGCCATCGACATCGACGCCGCCACCGCGCTGTACGCCGACGGCGTCGACGGCACCGTCGGCCTGGAGGAGGAGTTCATGCTCCTCGACCCCGACACGCTCGACCTCGTGCCGCGGTTCGAGGAGCTGCGCGACGCCACCCCGCAGGACCCGGTCCTCGACGCGTCGATCGCCGGCGAGCTCATCCGCACCGAGGTGGAGATCCGCTCCGGACGCGGCGTCGACCTGGCCGACGCGATCGCCCGGCAGCGCGACCACCGCGCCCGGCTGTTCGCACGGGCCGCGGCGCTCGACATCGCGCTCGGCGCGACCGGCACCCACCCGTGGGACGACTACCGCGACCAGCAGTTCATCGACACCGAGCACTACCGCCGGGTCGTCGAGGGCCTGCGCTGGGTCGCCCGCCGCAACACGACGTTCTCGCTCCACGTCCACGTCGGGATCCGCGACGCCGACCGGGCGATCGCCGTCTGCGACCGGTTGCGGCCGGTGCTGCCGATGCTGCTGGCGATCTCGGCGAACTCGCCGTTCGTCGACGGGGTCGAGACCGGGCTGCACTCGATCCGCACCCAGACGTTCACCAAGACGTTCCCGCGCTGCGGGGTGCCCGACCACTTCGGGTCGTGGCAGGCGTTCGCGGACTACCTGCGGCTGCTCGTCGATACCGACTCGGTGCAGGAGTACACCCAGGTGTGGTGGTCGGTGCGGCCGCACATCGCGTTCGGCACCGTCGAGATCCGCATCTGCGATGCGCAGAGCACCGCCGCCGAGAGCGAGGCGCTCGCCGCGCTCATCGTCGCGTGCGCGCTGCAGGCCGCCCGCGACCACGACGAGGGCCGCCCGTTCGCGCCGCCCCCGCCGCGCCTGGTGGAGGAGAACCTGTGGCGGGCGATCCGCGACGGTCGCAGCGGCCGGCTCGTCGACTGGGACGCGCGCGCCGAGTACCCGGCGTCCGCGGCCGCCGACCGGCTGCTGGAGTGGACCGCCCCCGTGCGGGCCGAGCAGGGGATCGACCCGGTGTTCCCGGCGCTCAACGGGGCGCAGCGGCTCATCGGCCGGATCGCCGACGGGGCGTCGGCCGTGGAGTCGTTCTCGGCCGCCGTCGCCGAGACGCTCACCACCTATCCGTCCCCCGTCGTCGTGAGCGGCGATACTGGCGACACCGACCAACGGACGTGACGCGGGGCCCTGGCGGCCCCACCGGACGCTCCGTCCCGTCCCCCCGATCGCGAGAGGACCGCAGATGAGCACGAACGAGCCCCAGGACGCCGGACGCCAGCCCACCCAGGAGGAGCTGATGGCCGCGTACGAGGAGCAGATGCGCAACGTGCGGGTCGAGGACGTCGTCGTCCAGGCGCTCGCGAGCCTCATCGAGCTCGGCGGCCGCCGCGCCGGCCTGGCCCCCGGCCCCGACGGCCGGCCCGACCCCGCCGACCCCGAGCAACTGCGGATCGCGATCGAGGCGGTCAAGGCGCTGCAGCCCGTCTGCGAGCCGCTGCTGGGCCCCAACGCCAAGCAGGTCCAGCAGGCGCTGTCGCAGCTGCAGGTCGCCTACGCCCAGCTCGCGCAGGGCGGCGGTGGGCCCGCCGCCGACGCCACCGGGCCGCTCGGCGCGGACGTGTCGCCGGGCGGCGCCGCGGAGGCCCCCGGCGCCGCCGGCCCGGCCGGGCAGCCGCCGCGGCAGGAGCCCGGACCGGTCGAGTCCGGCCGGCTCTGGATCCCCGGCCAGTGACCGGGTCGGGCGGCCCGGCGTCGGGCCGCCCGACCGATCGTCCCCGTCACGCAGGCCTCGCCCGCGGCGGCGACCCCCGCCCCCTTCACGCACCGACGCGTGCGCCCCGACCGTCGGCGGGGCCACGGGCGTAGACTGCCGCCGCGGTCATGGCCGAGCGTCGACTCCACGGGCTGCAGCGCGAATCGCGTGCCACCGGGCTGGGCGCGACGTACCGCACCCTCCGGGCGTGGCTCGCGGGCGAGGACGCCGCCGAGCCCGCCGAGCCCGCCGAGCCCGAGGTCGAGTACCGGTCGATCGTCGTCGCGCTCCTCGGCCTGCGCTACTCCGACGGCGCGATGCTCACCGCCGCGACGCTCGCCGCCCGGCGCCGCCGCGGCATCCACCTGCTCGTGCCGATCGTCGTGCCCCAGGCGCTGGCGCTCGACGCGCCGCTGCCGGAGAAGGAGCGGATGGCCGACGCGATCCTCGAGGAGGCCCGCCTGCGGATCGGCAACCGCCTGACCGGCCGCTGGGTCAAGGTCCGCGCCGGGCAGTTCGGCCGGATCGTCGTCGAGCACGCCCGCGCGAGCGAGGCCAGCGCGGTCGTCCTGTCGATCCCGCCGACGCTGCGCACCGGATCGGTGTCGCGCAGCCTTGACACCGTCCTGTCCGAGCGACCGTGCCGGATCGTCCTGCAGTCCGACCCGGGCTCCAGGATCGTCGCCCACGCGCGCGCCGAGGTGCGCAGCGGGTGACCGGCCGCGCCCCGCACCCGACCGTCGGCGCCTGGCACCGGCGGGTCACGTACGTCCTGTCGGGCGTCGTGGCGCTGCTCGGGCTCGCCATCGTCGCGGTGACCGTCGCCGACGGGGGCGGGGTCACGTCGCGGGGGATCGTCTTCGGGGCGCTGCTGGCGACCGCCGGGACCGCCCGGGCGTGGATCGCACGACGCGGGGCGTGGACGTGAGCGGCGGCGACGACCGTCCGCTGATCGCCGAGGGCGCGTCGATCACCGGCGAGCAGCCGGCCGTCGACCCCGGCGTGCGCGAGCAGGGCCTGCCGGCGTGGCGTCGCACCGTCGGATCGCCGGCGGTGTTCGCCGCCGCGTACACCGCGCTCGGTGGCAGCCTCTACCTGCTGCTGGGCCCGATCGCGGGGGCGGCGCTCGGCGCCACCCCGCTCGTCATGCTCGTCGCGGGGCTGCTCTTCGCCCTGGCGACGATGACCTACGTCGAGGGCGCGTCGCTGCACCCCGAGCGGGGCGGGGCCGCGACGTTCGCCCGCCACGGCCTCGACGAGAGCTGGAGCTTCGTCGCCGCGTGGGCGCTACTGCTCGACGCGGTGCTGCTCATCGCGGCCGCGGTCCTCGCCGCCACGAACTACCTCGAGGCGGTGTGGCCGGCGGTCAACGAGGGGGCGGAGGAGCTCGCGGTCGCCGGGATCATCCTGCTGGCGGTCGCCGTCCTGACCCTGCGCGGGCGGCCGTTCGGGCCGTTCGCCACCCCTGGACGGCTGGCGGTCGTCGTCACCGTCGACGTGGTCCTGCAGGTCCTCGTCGTCGTGCTGGGGGTCGTCCTGCTCGCCGATCCCGACCTGCTCACCGACGCCATCACCCTCGCCGACGCCGGCGACGTCGAGGGGATCCTCTTCGGGCTGGGCGCGGCGATGATCGTCGTCACCGGCCTCGAGGCCGCGACGGGCCTGGCGGGCGGGCTGCGGATCGGCCGGGCCGGCCTGCGGCGACTGTCGTTCGCGCTGCCCACGGCGATGCTCCTCATCTACCCGGCGGTCGCGGTGGTCGGGCTCGTCGCGCTCCCGGTCCAGGACGGCGCGACCGAGCTGGCCGGCCGGTGGGTCGACGCGCCGGTGCTGGGGATCGTCGAGCAGCTCGACGACGGGATCGCCCAGGACGCGCTGTCGATCGCCGTCGGGCTCGTCGCCACCGCGACCCTCGTCGGGATGGCGCTCGGGGCGCTGCGCAGCACCAGCCGGATCACGAGCCAGATGGCCCGCCACCGCCAGATCCCGGTGCGGGTCGGGCGGCTGCACCCGCGGTACGGCACCCCGTGGATCGTCATCGGCGGCGCCGCGATCGTCGCCGCGGGCCTCGTGTCGCTGCGCGACATGGACGCCCTCGTCGGCACGATGGCGTTCGGGGTGATGCTCGCCGTGACGATCGCCCACGTGTCGGTCGTGCGGCTGCGGTTCACCGAGCCCGACCTCGACCGGCCGTACCGGATCCCGCTCAACGTCCGCGTCGCCGGGGCGTCGGTGCCGCTGCCCGCGGTGGCCGGCGCGGTCCTCAGCGCGCTCGTGTGGGTGTCGATCGTCGTGTCGCACCCCGAGGCGCGCGTCGTCGGCCTGTCGTGGACCGCCGCCGGGCTCGTCGGCTACGTCGCCTACCGCCGCCGCTGCGAGCTGCCGGTGCGTGGCCGGGTCGCGGTGCCCGAGGCGGCGCTGCTCGGCGAGTCGGCCCGGCACGAGTGGTCGTCGATCCTCGTGCCGCTGACCGGCAGCGAGCTCGACGACGACCTCATCCAGACCGCCGGGCGCCTGGCCGGCGGGGTCGACGAGACCGACTCCGACGAGGAGGAGGGCGCCGTCATCGAGGCCGTCTGGATCTACGTGGTGCCGATGGCCAAGGCGCTCGACGCGCCGCTGTCGGACGCGCGACGCGACGCGGCCCGCGACGCGCTCGCCCGGGCGCTCGCGGTGGGGGAGGAGTACGACGGGGTGCGGGTCGCGACGTCGGCGGTGCGGGCCCGATCGCGCGGCCGGGCGATCGTCGAGGAGGCGCACCGGCGCGGCTGCGAGGCGATCGTCATGGTCGCCCCGCCCGGCGGCACCCGCTCGGCGAGCGGGCGCACCGGGGCCGTGCTCGGCGCCCGGGGCGGCCGTGGCGACGCGCTCGGGCAGGTCGGCCGGTACGTCATCGACCACGCCGACTGCCAGGTGCTGATGACCGCCCCGGCCGCCGAGGAGGACGACGTGCTGCTGCGCGACGCCCGCCGGGTCATCGACGCCGAGGCGCGCGACGACGGTCGCCACGACGAGGCCGACGGGACCGACGACGACGAGGCGTGGCTCGAGCGGCTCGACCACGGCGGCTGACCGGGGACCGTCGACGCGCCAGGCCGACGGTCGCGGCCGGGCTCCCCGGTACAGTGCCGCGTTGATGTTCGTGCTCATCGTCGGTGCGGGACGGGTCGGGTCGGCGCTCGCGCAGTCGATGCTCGCCAAGGGGCACGACGTGTCGGTGCTCGACGAGGACCCGCTGAGCCACGAGCGCCTCGACGCCGGCCTTCCCGGCACGTGGGAGGAGGTCGGCGGACGGTTCACCGTCGGGCAGGGCATCGAGATCGAGGCGCTGCTCGAGGCGGGGATCGAGTCCGCCGACGTGTTCATCGCGTCGACCCGGGGCGACAACACGAACCTCGTCATCGCCCAGGTCGCCCAGCGGCGGTTCCAGGTCGACACCGTCATCGCCCGCGTGATGGACCCGGCGCGCGCGACGTGGTTCGCCGAGCAGGGGGTGCGCACGATCTGCCCGACGATCGAGGCGATCGGCATGTTCGAGGCGGCGCTCGGCGAGGTCGCCTGATGTACGTCGTCGTCGCCGGTGGGGGCAAGGTCGGCTGGAACCTCGCCCGCGAGCTCATCGGCAAGGGCCACGAGGTGACGCTCGTCGAGGAGGTCCGCGAGCGGTACCTCACCATCGAGGAGGAGCTGGAGCACGCCGTCCAGTACGGCGACGCGACCGAGATGTGGGTGCTGGAGCGGGCCGGGATCGAGCGCGCCGAGCTCGTCGTCGCCGTCACCGGCGACGACGAGGACAACGTGATCATCTGCCAGCTCGCGCGCGACCGGTACGCCGTGTCGCGCACGATCGCGCGGGTGAACAACCCCCGCAACCGCGAGCTCTTCGACCTGCTCGGCGTCGCCCCGGTCGTGTCGGCGACCGACCTCATCCTGCGGCTCATCGAGCACGAGGTGCCGAGCTTCGGGCTCGTCCACCTGCTCGACCTGCACGCCGAGCGGCTGGAGATCGTCGAGGTCGAGCTCGCCGCCGACGCGCCGGCCGCCGGGCGGGCCGTGTCCGACGTGGCGATGCCGGACGGGTCGCTCATCATCTCCGTCCTGCGCGACGGGTCCGGGTTCGTCCCCAAGGCCGACACCGTGCTGGAGCCCGGCGACGAGGTGCTGGTCGTCCTCGACCCCGGCCTCGAGGCCGGGATCACGTCGATCTTCACCGGCGTCGACGCGCCCTGACGCCGCCGTCGCGGCGGGGCGGCGGCGACCCCGGTCGGATGACGTTCCGCGGACGGGATCGGTAAGATCCTTGATCGCGGTTGCGCCCCTTGCGGAATGGTGTAATTGGCAACACACTGGTTTCTGGTACCAGCATTCTAGGTTCGAGTCCTAGTTCCGCAGCTCTCGAGACCCCCGCCGGCGCGGGGGTCTCGTCGTTTCCGGGGGCGACGGTTGGCTGCCGCCTCCCCGGGGCATACGGTTGAGGCATGGCCTGGAACGTCGTCATCGCCGGAGGCGGATTCGGGGGGCTCGAGGCCGCCCGACGCCTGGAGCGGCGCCTGCCGCACCACAGCGCGCGGGTGACGCTCGTCTCCGACCAGAACTACATGCTCTACACGCCGCTGCTGCCCGGCGCGGCCGCCGGCACCCTGGAGCCGCGCCACGCCGTCGTGCCGTTGCGTGAGCAGCTGCAGCGGACCGACCTGCGCCTGGGGTCGGTCACCGGGGCCGACCCCGCCGCCCGGATCCTGCGGATCACGACCGCGGACGGCCGCGACCAGGAGCTGCCCTACGACCAGCTCGTCGTCGCCGTCGGATCGGTGTCGCGCACGCTGCCGATCCCCGGCCTGGCGGAGCACGCCCTGGGGATGAAGACGCTCCCCGAGGCGATCGCGCTGCGCAACCGGCTGCTGCAGAGCCTGGAGATCGCCGAGGGCATCGACGACCCGCGCGACCGCGCGTCGTGGCTGACGTTCGTCTTCGTCGGGGCCGGGTACGCCGGACTGGAGGGCCTGGCCGAGCTGCAGGACTTCGCCACCGACCTGCTCGACCACTACCCGCGCTGCCGCACCCAGGGCGTCCGGTTCGTCCTCGTCGAGGCCCGCGACCGCGTGATGCCCGAGATCCCCGAGTCGCTGGCGCGGTTCGCGGTGGCGCAGCTGCTGGAGCGCGGCATCGAGATCCGCACGTCGACGACGCTCGAGGCGATGACCGACACCACCGCGACGCTCGCCGGGGGCGAGGTGCTCCCCACCCGGATGGTCGTGTGGACCGCCGGGGTCAAGCCGAGCCCGGTCGTGGCCCGGCTCGGGCTGCCGCTCGACGAGCGCAGCGGCCGGATCGTCGTCGACCGCAGCCTGCGCGTGCCCGGCGTGCAGGGCGTGTGGGCGATCGGCGACGCCGCCCACGTGCCCGACCCGAAGGACCTGGCCCGCCCGACCCCGCCGACCGCGCAGCACGCCATCCGCCAGGGGCGCAAGGTCGCCGACAACGTCGCCGCCGCGCTCGCCGACCGACCGGCGAGGATCTTCCGCTACCGCACGCTCGGGGTGTTCGTCGACCTCGGCCGCGGCAAGGCGGTCGCGTCGACGATGGGCCTGCGCTGGCAGGGGGCGCCGGCGTGGTTCATCGCCCGCAGCTACCACCTCATGTCGATGCCCGGCCTCAAGCGCCGCGTCCGCCTGGTCGCCGACTGGACGGTCGACCTGTTCTTCGGCCGTGACGGGTCCGAGCTCGGCCGGCTGGGCCACCCGGGACGGCTCGACACCCCGGACCGCCTGGCCCTCGAGCAGCGAGAGGCGGACGAGGCCCGTGCCGCCGCCGACGACCGCGCTACGGCCGGCGACCGCGCCGCCGGCGGCGACCGGGCCGCGGCCGCCGACGCGGTCGACGCCTCCCGCTGACCCCACGGCGCGCCGGGCGACGCCGGGTGGTCCGCGCCCCACCGGTGGGCGGGGGTCGCGGCGGCCGACGCGCCGTACGATCGGGCCGTGTCGCGTGCGTGCCGTCCCGACCACGACCCGATCGTCCCGCCACCCGCCGCCGTGGGACCACGCCGCCGTTCGGCGACCGGGCCCGTCGCCGCCGGGCCGCCCCGGGACCCGGCGACCGGGCGCGCCATCGCGGGGCCACGCCGCGGGCGGCGACGCCGGATCGCGGTCGTCGCGCTCGCGGTGGCGACGACGGCCGCCGTCGCCGGTTGCGGGGAGGAGGACCGCTGGTCGCCCGCGCCCGAGCCGCTTCACCGGGCGGCGGCGCTGACGGCCCAGCCGGTCCCGGACCTGCCGCGGACGGGCCCGGGCCCCGACCTGGGATCGATCGACCGACCGGCGCTCTTCGACGCCGGCGACGGGCGGCTGGGGGTGACCGGGTCGGGCCGCTACGCGGCGATCGTGAGGACGTGGACGACCGACGGCCGGACGTGGCGCGCCGTCGGCGACGCGACCGGCCCGCTCGTGCGGGCGGCCCGGGCCGCGGACGGTCGCCTGTGCGGGTCGCGCTCCGACGACGTGCCGCTGTGCGTGTCGGCCGACGGACGCACCGTCCGCACCCTCGACCGACCGCCCGCCCACCCCGACCATCCCGACCCGGCCGACGGGCGCGACCGGACGGAGCGCCGCCGGTGGGCGCAGACGATCGCCGTCGGCGACGACGTCTTCGCGCTCGTCGAGGACCGCACGCGCCGCACCGGGTACCTCGTGCGGGTCGACGGGCGACGCCAGGTCCCCGTCGGCGACGCGGTCGTCGGCGACCTGGGCGTCGTGCTCGCCCCCCGCGAGGACCGGGCGCCGTGCGTCGTCGGGGCCGCGTGGGCGGACGAGGACGCGGGCGACGCGCGCCCGGCGCGCCTGCGGTTGACCGTGGCCTGCCCGGGGGCCCGGACCCGCCGGGTCGACGCGCCGCTCACGGTGCCGTCCGGCGCGGACGACGCCGGGCACGGCGTGCGCGTCGCCCGGCGGCTCGTCGACGCGGTCGTCGTGGGACGGACCGTCGTGGCGGGGATCTCCAACGCGTGGGAGACGGGGGTCGCCGCGGACCGCCGCGACGCCGGCGCCACCTGGACGGTGGTGGCGGGCGCCGGGCGTCGGCTGCGTCCGGTCGCGGTCGGCGGCTCGGTCGGGGACGGTCGGGTCGGGGGCGACCTGCACGTCGCCGACGGCCGCGTCTGGGCGCTGCGACGCGCGACGACCCGGTCCCCGGCCACCCGCACGGGCCGCATCGACCTGCTGCGGATCGATCCGCGCTCCGGGAGCGTCGACGGTCGCGCGACCCTCGTCGACGACGGGCCGATCCAGTCGGGGTCGCGCAGCGCCGGCGTCGTCGTCGCCGCCGGCGATCGCGTGTGGGTGGCGGCGCAGGCCGCCGGCGCGCCGGCGCCCGCGGACGGGTCGTCGCGCGCCACCACCGGCCGGATCGGCTGGCGGCTGTGGGCCCTCAGCCGCGGTAGGTGAACGGCAGCTCCGGCTCGAACGCGTCGAGCGTCGGGCCGGTCGCGTCACGCTCCGACACGCGGACGTCGGCGGCGGGGATCGGCCACTCCACGGCGATCCGCGGGTCGTCGTAGGCGATGCCACGCTCGACCTCGCCCGAGTAGTACCCGGTCTGCTTGTAGAGCACGTCGGCGACGTCGCTCTTCACGCAGAACCCGTGGGCGAACCCGACCGGCACGTACAGGGCGTGCATGTTGTCGTCGGTCAGGTCGAACCCCTCCCAGCGACCGTAGGTCGGGGACCCCTTGCGCAGGTCGACGACGACGTCCCAGATGTGGCCCCGGCCACACCGCACGAGCTTGGCGCAGCCGTCGCCGATCTGGAAGTGCAGGCCGCGCACGACGCCGTAGGACGACCGCGAGTGGTTGTCCTGGATCCACGCGTCGTGGATCCCGCCGTCGGCGAGCACCGACTCCCGGAACGTCTCGGCGAAGAACCCGCGGTCGTCGGGGAAGACCCGCGGGACGAGGAGCTTGACGTCGGGAAGGGTCGTGTCCTGGAGCTGCATCGACGCGGATGATGGCGGACCGGACCGCGCGGCGGCCCGGTCCGTTCCGTCGTCCGGGGTCGTCCCGCGACCGCGCGGTGCGACGCCGTCCGACCTACCGGTCGTACGCGTAGAGCTTCTCGTCCTTCATGAGCTTGATGAGCTTGCGGCTGTACGACGAGTCGGTGGCGTAGCCGGCCCGGTGGATCTCGCGGGCGAACCGGTCGGGCTTGGCGCTGTACCTGAACGCCTTGGCGTACCGGCTGTTCTCGACGAGGAACATGCCGTGGTCGTCGAACGACGCCTTGGCGCCGGTGTACATGCGGAACTGCCCGATCTGGCGGACGAGCCGACCGCGCTCCTCCTCGTACGTCGGCTTGTGGACGCACCCGACCGCCTGGGCGCCCCACCGGAAGTCGCCCTTCTTGGCGTCGACCGTCTGGGCCTTGATCCCGAAGTAGTTGTTGGCGCCGGCGGTGAGCGTGCCCGACGCGGACTCCAGGATGCCCTGGGCGAGCGACACCGACGCCGGGACCTTCGTCTTGGCGAACGACTGGCGGGCGAGCGGGCCCGCGGCCTTGATGAACGCCGCTCGGTCCTCCGGGGCCTCGTCGAGCGGCACGGTGGCGACCGACGAGCAGCGGCCCTGCTGCGGGTTCTCGCGGCCGGGCGCGCCGGGATCCGGCCACTTGCAGTACGGCGCGACGAGCGCGCTCTTCTCGATCTCGACCGACGCGTCGGGCACGTACCCCGCCTTGCCGTTGGGCAACCGGACCCGGTTCCAGATCCGCGAGCGGCCGTAGCGCCCCGACGCCGGACCGGCGTTCATCTGGCACAGCACGCGGATCTTGGCGTTGCGGCGCAGCGTCCCGACCCGCTTGCGGTTCGACGGGATCCGACGGACGTTGATCCGCTTCGACGACTGCAGGCGGATCCATCCGCGCGACGACGGGCGCTTGCCCTTGCGGGCCTCGGGCGCCTCGTCGGTCGTGATCGTCGTCGGGGTGGTGGTCGTCGTCGTGACCGGGTCCGCCGGTGGGTCGGCGCCGATCTCGACGCCGCCGCCGGTCTGGGCGACGGCGCCGGCCGGGCCGGCGAGCGCGACCGCGGCCGCGGCGAGCGCCGCGCGCGCGAGGGACGTGGGGCGGGGCATGGGACGGGACATCAGGAGGTTGGAACCGTTCACGGGGGTGTGGGTTGCGGTGGTGGACGGAAGGCGCGGCGCCCCGGCGTCCGACGGTCAGGCCGGCGCCGGGTCGCGGGTCCCGCGCTCCCAGTCGTCGTGGAGCTTGGCGTACGCACCGGCGCGAGCCAGCAACTCGTCGTGCGTGCCCTGCTCCAGCACGCGGCCGTGCTCGACGACGACGATGAGGTCGGCGGAGCGGATCGTCGACAGGCGGTGGGCGATGACGATCGCCGTGCGCCCCGCGAGCAACGTGCGCAGCGCGTCCTCGATCCGCCGCTCGGTCCGCAGGTCGACGTTGGCCGTCGCCTCGTCCAGCAGGAGGATCGACGGACCGGGCCGCTCGGCGTCGGGGCCGTCCCCGGCGATCATCGCCCGCGCGAACGCGACGAGCTGGCGCTGCCCGGCCGACAGCGACCCGCCGCGCTCGCCGACGCGGGTGTCGAGCCCGTCCGGTAGCGCGGCGAGCGCGTCGCCGGCCCCGAGCGCGTCGACGACCGCCTCGACCTCGTTGCGGGTCGCGTCGTCGCGGCCGAACGCGATGTTGTCGGCGACGGTGCCGCTGAAGAGGAACCCCTCCTGCGGCACGATCCCCATCCGCGCGCGCAGCTCGCGCTGGCGCAGGTCGCGCAGGTCGACGCCGTCCAGCGTCACCCGACCGGCGACCGGGTCGACGAACCGCGCGGCGAGCTTGCCGATCGTCGACTTGCCGGCCCCGGTGCTCCCGACGAGCGCGACCGTCGCGCCCGCCGGGATCGTGAGGTCCAGGCCGGTGACGATCGGCGGTCCGAGCCGCCCGTCGGCGTCGGCGGCGTAGGCGAAGTCGACGCCCTCGAACCGGATCTCGCCGCGCAGCGGGTCGGGCAGCGGACGCGGGTCGTCGGGATCGACGAGCGTCGACTCCTGGTCGAGCAGCCCGCCGATCTTGTCGAGCGCCGCCATCCCGGACTGGAACGTCGTGTAGACGTTCGACAGCTCCTGGATCGGCCCGAAGAAGTTGTCGAGCGCGGTGACGAACCCGATGAGCACGCCGATCGTCACCGCCCCCTCGATCGCCTGCCCGCCGCCGACGAGGAGCACGAGGACGATCGCGATCGTCGACAGGTACTCCACCGCCGGGAAGTACGCGGCGTTGAGGTACACCGTCTTCATGTTTGCGGCGCGGTTGTCGTCGCCGAGCGCGTGGAACTCGTCGAGGTGGCGCCGCTCGCGGCCGTGGGAGCGGATGACCCGCATCCCGGTGAGGGTCTCCTGCAGCTGGGCGGTGATCGCGCCGATCGTCTCGCGGGTGCGGGCGAACGCGTCGACCGACGCCAGCCGGAACGCGAGCGACCCGAGGAGCAGCACCGGGACCGTCGTGAACGTGATGAGCGCCAGCTGCACGTCGAGCGACAGCAGCACCACGACCGACCCGACGAGCAGCAGCAGCGACTGGACGAGCGTGACGAGGCTCGACGAGATCATCGTCTGCAGCGCGTCGACGTCGTTCGTCATCCGCGACACGAGCACCCCGGCGCGCTGACGCTCGTGGTAGCTCACCGGCATCGACAGCAGGTGGCGGAAGATCCGCTCCCGCAGGTCGCTGAGGAGCCGCGCGCCGAGCCATCCGACGAGCCGGTCGCGGACGACGGTCGCGACGAGCCCGACGGCCGCCACGCCGAGGAACGCGACGACGAGGACGGTGAGCGCGCCGGTGTCGCCCTCGGCCAGGCCGTCGTCGACGGCGCGCTGCGCCAGCGGCGCGGGGGCGAGCGCCGCCGTCGTCGTGACGAGCAGCACCAGGCCGAGCAGGACGATCCGCAGCCGGTACGGGCGGAGCATCCCGAAGAGGTTGCGCACCCGGCGGCCACGCCCGCGGGTGGCGCCCTGCCGCCGCCGCACGTCGGCCAGGCCACGGCGCAGGCGACCGTCCGCTCCCGGGACGCTCACCGGACCACCTCGCGTCCGGGCGTCGGCGCGCCGTCGGGCGCGTCCCCGTCGTCGCCGTGCTCGGTGGCGTCGCACTCGACGTGGTCGGGGCGCTGGTCGCGGGTGAGGAACACCTGGCACGCCAGGCCCCGGTCGACGATCTCGCGGTAGCGGGCGGAGCGTCGGACGAGGTCCTCGTGACGGCCGACCTCGGCGATCCGGCCGTCCTCCATGACGACCACCCGGTCGGCCAGGCGCACGGTCGACAACCGGTGCGCGATGAGCACGACGGTGCGGCCGTGCATGACCTGCCGCAGCGCCGCCGCGATCGCCCGCTCGGTCGTCGCGTCGACGTTGCTCGTCGCGTCGTCCAGCACGAGGATCCGTGGCCCGCCGAGCGTCGTGGGGGAAGAGCGGTCGACGTCGGTCGCCGTCGTCCCGCCGAGCAGCCCGCGGGCGATCGCGAGCCGCTGACGCTGACCGCCCGACAGGGTCAGGCCACGCTCGCCGACGATCGTCTCGTACCCCTCGGGCAGCTCGCGGACGAACCCGTCCGCCTGCGCCAGGCGAGCCGCCTCCTCGACCTGCTCGCGGGTCGCGCCGGGCGCGCCGTAGGCGAGGTTTTCGGCGACCGACGCCGTGAAGAGGAACGGGTCGTCGTCGACGATCGCGATCTCGCGACGCAACGCCGCGGGGTCGAGCCGCCGGACGTCGACGCCGTCGATCGTCACCGTGCCCTCCGCCGGGTCGTAGAGCCGCGCGAGGAGCTGGACGAGCGCCGTCTTGCCCGACCCGGTCTCGCCGACGATCGCGATCGTCTCGCCCGCCGCGACCGACAGGTCGACGTCGCGCAGCGCCTCGGGCCCGCCCTCGTCGCCGTAGCGCAGGGTCACGCCGTCGAGCCGGATCGCGCCCGCGGGCGCTCCCGGCGTCACCGGCGGCAGGGTCGCCACCTCGTCGTCCGGCGGCGCGACGATCCCGGGCTCGCGGTCGAGGACCTCGAACAGCCGGGCCCCGGCGGCCGTCGCGCGCTGCGCCAGCCCGAGCATCACGCCGAGCGACCGCAGCGGGCCGACGAGCATCATGACGTAGACGTAGAACGCGGTGAACTGGCCGACGGTCAGCGACCCGTCGATGACCATCCGTCCGCCGACGAGCAGCACGAGCGCCAGGCTGATCTGGGGGAGGAACGCCACGAACGGCTGGAACGCCGACTCGATCCGCACGGCGTGCATCTGGCGGTCGAACGCGTGCTCGACGGCGCCGGAGAACGCGGCCTGACGACGGTCCTCGGCGGCGAACGCCTTGACGACCCGGATGCCCGACACCGACTCCTCGGCGGCGGCGGTGAGCTCGCCGACCGCCTGCTGGGCGGCCTGCTGGGCGGGCCGGCCGCGGGTGCCGTACGCGTGGCCGGTGAAGACGATCAGCGGGGCGGGGAGCAGGGCCACGAGCGCCAGCACCGGGTCGAGGACGAGCATCGCGATCGCGGCGAGCGTCACCGTCAACAGCGACTGGACGATGAAGACGAGGCCGTACCCGAGGAAGAACCGCACCCCGCCCAGGTCGACCGTCGCGCGGGACATGAGCTGCCCGGTCTGCCAGCGGTCGAAGAACCCGAGCTCGAGCCGCTGCAGGTGCCCGTAGAGCGTGTCGCGCAGGTCCTGCTCGACGCCGAGCGACACGCGCCCGGCGACGAGCCGCCGGAGGATGGTGAGGACGAGCCGCCCGAGCCCCAGGGCGCCCATCGCGACGGCGATGACGGTGATCCCGTCGCGGTCGCCGTCGCGGACCCGGTCGATCCCCTGGCCGACGAGCCACGGGCTCGCGACGGTGACGAGCATCGCGCTGAGCGCGAGGACGAAGCTCAGGGCCCAGAGCCTGCGGTAGGGGCGCAGGAAGCCGAGCAGGCGCCGGAAGGTGGGCACCCCGGCGAGTCTACGGCGACCGGCGCCGCGGCCCGTCGGACGCTCAGCCCTGGACGGCCTCCGACGTGTACCGGACGCGGAAGCGGGTCGTCATCCGGACCTTGGCCTTGCGCGAGTACCGCTTGCGGAGGGTGAACACCGCCTTGTAGCGACCGGTCTTCGGGCTGCGGCCCCAGCGGACGTTGAGCCTCTCGGCGTATCCGCACGGGTAGGCGTCACGTTGCCCGGCGGGCAGGCGCACCGTCTTCACGCGCCTCTTCCCCCGGAGCACGTGCATGTACACCGCCTTGCCGGCGCCGAACCCGTACGCGCTGGGGGACAGCGTCGGGGCGCTGACCTCGGGGCCGACGTACACGTCGCCCTGCCAGACGTGGCGGTTGCGGACGCCGATCACCGGGTCGTCGCCGGCGTCGGACCTGATCTCGTACCGCAGGACCCGCATGGCCTTGCGGCCCTTGGTCCGCGAGACCTTCAGCGTCGTGCGGAGCGTCCCGGTCGCGTCGGGGGCGAGGCGCAACGTGTCGTTCCGCTCGCGGATGCCGCCGGACCGCACGTAGGTCGTGACAAGGCGCGATACTCGGACGGTGTCGTCGTTCGGGTTGTGCGATCGCTGCCGCCACCAGCGGGTGATCGGGAACACGCGCGGGTCGCGGTTCTCGCTCTGCGGGCGGTCGAAGGTCGACGAGCGCTTCCGCCGCTACCCGCCGATGCCGGTCGTGGCGTGCGCCGGGTTCGAGCCGCCCGACGACCGGGACGATGCCGACGGCCGCTGACGCGCGGGCCAAGCGGCTGACGCTGCTGGCGTGCATCCTCGGCTCGACGATCGTCATGGTCGACGGGTCGGTCGTCGGGGTGGCGTTGCCCCACATCTCGGCCGATCTCGGGGGCGGGCTGGCCGGCCAGCAGTGGACGAACAACGCCTACCTCGTGACGCTCGGCGCGCTGCTCATGGTCGCCGGATCGCTCGGCGACGTCTACGGCGCGCGCCGGCTGTTCCTCATCGGCGTGGCCGGGTTCGGGGCCACGTCGGTGCTCTGCGCGCTGGCGCCGACGATCGAGGCGCTCGTCGTCGGCCGCGCGCTGCAGGGCGCGTCCGGCGCGCTGCTGACCCCGGCCGCGCTGGCGGTGATCGTCGCGACCTTCGACGAGGACGAGCGGTCGCGGGCGATCGGGTCGTGGACGGCGTGGGGTGGCATCGGGGCGGCGGTCGGGCCGCTCGTCGGTGGCTGGCTCGTCGACGTCGCCGGCTGGGAGTGGGTGTTCCTCGTCAACGTGCCCCTGGTCCTCGTCACGCTCGCGCTCGTCGCACGGGTCGTCCCCGCGTCCGCGGGGCATCGCGATCGGCGCCTGGACCTGACCGGCGCGACGCTCTGCGCGCTCGGCCTGGCCGCGATGACCTTCGGCCTGATCCAGCAGCCGCTCGACGGCTGGGGGTCGCCGCTCGTGCTCGGCCCGCTCGTCGGCGGAGCCGCGGTGTTCGGGGCGTTCCTCGCGCACGAGGCCCGCACGCCCGATCCGATGCTCCCGCTCGGGCTCTTCCGTCGCCGCAACTTCGCGGCCGGCAACGTCGAGACGCTGCTCGTCTACGCGGCGCTCGCGCTGCTGTTCTTCTACCTCACGATCTACCTGCAGCAGATCGCGCGGTTCACGGCGCTCGAGGCGGGCCTGGCGTCGGTGCCGGTGACGATCGTCATGCTCGCCCTCGCCGGACGGTTCGGGGCGCTCGCCGACCGGATCGGCCCGCGCCTGCCGATGGCGGTGGGGCCGACGATCTGCGGGATCGGGCTCCTGGGCTTGCTCCGGGTGGACGCCGACGCGTCGTTCGTCGCCGACGTCCTGCCCGCGATGGTCGTCTTCGGCCTGGGGCTGGCGATCGTCGTCGCACCGCTGACCGCGGCGGTGCTCGCCGACGCCGACGCCCACAACGCCGGCACCGCGTCCGGGGTGAACAACGCGGTCGCGCGCGTCGCGGGCCTCGTGGGGATCGCTGCGGTCGGAGTCGTCGTCGCGTCGAGCTTCGCGGGTGGGGTGGAGTCGCGCCTGCGCGACGCCGGGGTGCCGGAGCCGGTCGTCGCGAGCGTCGCCGCCACCGCCGAGCGCGAGGTCCTGCGGCGCCCGGACGTCACCGGCATGGCGCGGGCACAGGACGTCGAGCGCGCGGCGGTCGAAGCGTCGACCGACGCCTACCGGATCGCGATGGGGGTCGCCGCCGGGCTCATGCTCCTGGGCGGCCTGGTCGGCGCGCTGGGGATCCGCAACCCGCGGCGCGAGCTCCACGCGGGCGGGTGCGCGGGCGGGCAGATCACCGCCCCGCCCGAGGAGGCGGCCGTCGTGGCGTGACGGCGCGCCCGGACTACGCTACACTTCTAGTTGTTTAGGCAATCACTGTCGAAGGCGCTCCCGTGTCCCAGGCTCTCACCCCATTCCCCACCGACTCCGACGGCGCCGCGTGCGCGATGCCCGGATCGGGATCGACCGACGGGGCCGCCTGCGCCATGCCGGGCGTGGGTGCGTCGGGTGCTGGGGTGGCCGCGGGCGGATCGGCCGGCGACTGGAAGGCCGAGATGGACGACGCCGGTCGGTTCAGGCGGCAGCAGAGCGCCTTCCGCGACACGGTCACCGCCGACGGCTCGAGCGGATTCCCCGCCGAGGCCGGGCGATACCACCTGTACGCCTGCTACGCCTGCCCGTGGGCGTCGCGCGTGATCATCGCCCGGGCGCTCAAGGGCCTGGAGGACGCGATCCCGATGACCGTCGTCGACCCGATCCGGTTCGACGAGGGGTGGGCGTTCGCCAAGGCCGGCGTCGGGCCGGCCGACGCGGCCGTCGACGACGATCCGCTGCACGGCTGGACGTACCTGTCCGAGGCGTACGCCGCCAGCGACCCGGCGTTCGCGGGGCGCGTCACCGTCCCCGTGCTGTGGGACACCGTCACCGGCCGGATCGTCAACAACGAGTCGTCCGAGATCATCCGGATGCTCAACACGGAGTTCGACGCGTTCGCGAAGCGGCCCGACGTCGACCTGTATCCCGAGCCGCTGCGGGACGAGATCGACGCGCTCAACGAGTGGATCTACGCGACGGTGAACAACGGCGTGTACGCCGCCGGGTTCGCCACGACGCAGTCCGCCTACGAGGAGGCCGTCACCGCGCTCTTCGCGAGCCTCGACCGGCTCGAGGCGATCCTCGCCGACCGGCGCTACCTCACGGGCGACGCGATCACCGAGGCCGACTGGCGGCTCTTCGTCACGCTCGTCCGGTTCGACCCGGTGTACGTCGGGCACTTCAAGTGCAACGTCCGCCGGATCCAGGACCACCCCAACCTCTGGGCCTACACCCGCGACCTGTACCAGCAGCCGGGCATCGCCGAGACGGTGAACCACGACCACATCAAGCGTCACTACTACGGCACCCACACGACGATCAACCCGACGCTCGTCGTTCCCGTCGGTCCGGAGATCGACTGGGACGCACCGCACGGTCGCGAGGCGCTCGGGGGCTGAGCGTCGGGGGCAAATCGGGCCGGCCCGGGTGGCGACCCACCCGTCGCCGTCGGCGGTGTGGGCGGGCGGCGTCCGCTTCGGGCTGGAAAGTCACAAACCCGATGGGGATTTGCAATTTCATTGCGGGGTCTGCTACCTTGCCCCGCAGGTCAAGAGCGCCAGCGCCAAGTCCCCGGCTCGCTGGCCGGCAACCCTCCGACCGCGGTGGGGTGCCCCGGGTGAAGACCAGGCCCCGCAGGGCCGTCCGGTCCTGCGATGCAAGCGCGGATCCGCATCGCGGGTCCCGGACCAGAGGACCCCATGAGCACCACCTTCGCCGCCGAGTCGACCGTCGACGCCGCCCGCCGTCCGCTGCTGGACGTCCTGGGCGCCGACCTGCACGTGCCGCTGCTGAGCGGCGAGTCGGTCCGCTACGTCAACCTCGACTACGCGGCGACCGCGCCGGCGCTGCGCACCGTCGCCGACCGCGTGGCCGAGGTCCTGCCGATCGCGGGCAGCGTGCACCGCGGGGCGGGGCTGCCGTCGCAGGCCGCCAGCGCCCTCTACGAGTCCGCCCGCGCCGCGATCGGACGCGCCGTCGGGGCCCGGGCCGACGACCACGTCGTCATCGTCCGCAACACCACCGACGCGACGAACCTGCTGGCCCGCGCGCTGCCGGCCGATACCGGTGACGTCGTCACCCTCGACGTCGAGCACCACGCCAACGCGCTGCCGTGGCGGATCGCCGGGCACCGCTGGGTGGAGCACGCGCCGACGGTCGAGCAGACCGTGTCGCGCCTCGACGAGGCGCTCACGGCGCGGCCCACGGCGCTCCTCGCGATCACCGGAGCGTCCAACGTCACCGGAGAGCTCCTGCCGCTGCGGCGCATCGTCGCGCTGGCCCACGCCCGCGGCGCCCGCGTCCTGGTCGACGCGGCCCAGCTCGCCCCGCACCGCCGGATCGACCTAGCGGCGCTCGACGCCGACTACCTCGCCCTGTCGGGCCACAAGCTCTACGCGCCGTACGGTGCGGGTGCGCTCGTCGGACGGGCGGACTGGCTCGACGTCGCCGCCCCCTACCTGGCCGGTGGTGGTGCGGTCCTCGACGTCCGTACCGACGGCACCGCGTGGGCGACCGGCCCGCGCCGCCACGAGGCCGGCACGCCCAACCTCGCCGGGACGGTCGCCCTCGCCGCGGCGCTGGAGGCGCTCGCGCGCCTGGAGGACCCCGTCACCGGCGTCGACCGTCGTGCCGAGCACGAGGAGGCGCTACGTCGGCGCGTCGAGGTGGGCCTGGACGCGATCCCGGGCGTGCGTCGCGTGAGCGTCTGGAGCGACGCGCCCGGGGCGATCGGCGTCGTGGCGTTCGCCGTCGACGGCTACGCGCCCGGCCACGTCGGCGCGTACCTGTCGGCCGAGCACGGGATCGGGGTGCGGGACGGACGGTTCTGCGCCCACCCGCTGCTCGCGCGCCTCGGCCTGGACGGCGGCGCGCTGCGGGCGAGCTTCGGCGTCGGGTCGTGCGCCGAGGACGCCGACCGGCTCGTCGCCGCGATCGAGGGCCTCGTCGCCCACGGCCCGGCGCACGACTACGCGTGCGGCCCGGACGGCTGGGCGCCGGTCCACGAGACCCGCGACCTGGCGCGCTGGATCGCCGACGCCTGAGGGCCGACGCCCGACGGCCGCCCGCCGGCCGCCCCCTCCGCCCGCCCGCGCAGGCGGGGCCTGCGAGGACGGGCGGGGGAGCGGCGATCAGGCCGCGGCGGCCTCGACGTCGCGGAGCCAGGACGGGGCGATCTCGGCGCGCTTGCGTGCGACGTAGGCGTGGTAGTGCAGCGGCTCGCCGCTGACGGCCAGGCGGTGCTGGTAGCGGTGGTCGACGCTGACCTCGAGCGCGCCCTCGTCGTTCATCCGCTTGATCAGGCGGCTGAACCCGGAGGGGTCGTCGTCGCTGATGAAGTCGTCCTTGATCGTCATCGCGATCCAGGCGTCGTCGGCGAGGTACTCGAACGCGGTGGCGAACGCGCGCGGCGGGATGTCGCCGAACCCGAGCGCCGCGACCGTCGTCAGGCACGTGGGGGCAAAGCTCCGCAGGGCTTCGTCGGCCACCGGGTCGGGCGCGGTGAGGTCGCACACCTGGTAGCCATCGTACACCGCGGGGCGGTCGCGCTCGGCGGCCATCTTCGCCTCGTGGAGGATGTCCGCGCCGATGATCGCGTCGGCGCCCATCGCGCGCAGCTCCTCGGCGACCATGCCGTTGCCGGCGCCGAGGTCGAGCACGCGCAGGTCGGCGGGCTCGGCGCCGTCGGTGCGCAGCGCGTCCTCCAGCAGGCCGCGGACGACGGTCGGGGACGAGCACTCCAGCTCGGTGTAGAACAGTCGCTCGTACAGGCCGGGCACGGTGAAGATCCGGTCGTAGTCGTGGAAGCGCAGCCGCTCGACCGTCCCGTCGTCGTGCACGACCTCGCACCACTCCTGGTCCTGGTCGAGCGCGGACGCGAGGGCCTCCGCCTGCGGGAGGCGGATCTCCAGATCGTCGGCGTGGACGTGGACGTTCAGTGCGGGTGTGCTCACGGGTGCTCCCTGGCTCGGATCTTCGGGAAGGCGGGTGACGCGGCGCGCGTCGGCGGCGTGCCGCCTCGCGAGGGGCGGCGGGCGCCGTGGGCGCGCACCGGAGCCGTGGTCCACGGGGCGGACGACCGACGGCCGTTCGCGTGCGAGGACCCAGCTCCAAGGGACACGTTACCCGGTCTGGGCCACCGTAGTCGCACAATTCGCATCCGGTGTTGCCGGAATGGCAACACGGGTGCCGTGTTGGGGTGGTCCAGGTGGCTCGATCGAGGGCACGCGGCGACGCGAGGAGCGTTCGTGGGCACCCCGGGGCCGCGCCCATGACGGTCCCACCCCACCCGACCACCGCCGCGCCCGGCCGTTCGCCCTGCCGCGCCGGTCGCCCTGCCGGGCCCCGCCACCCGGCCGGGCCGCGCACTGCCCCCGGCCGCGCGTCAGGGCACACGCCACGCGGCCCCGTCAGGTGCCGCGGCGCTGCAGGATCCAGCCGAGGAGCCCCAGGCCGGCGACGGCCCACGCCACGAACAGCGCGAGGGCGATGCCCGCGTCCCCGAACACGTCGGTGCTCAGGGCGCCGTCGATCATCATCCGCATGCCCTGGCCGGTCGGCAGCACCTGGACGAGGGCGTCGGCCCATCCGGGCAGCCCCGGCACCCCGGCGAGGAACGCCGGCGCGAGGAACGGCATCAGCACGACCCAGCCCCAGGTGTTGAGCTTGTCGGCGCTGCGGAACAGGTACGCCAGCACGAGGCCCAGGCCGACGACCGACAGCGCGGTGCCGGCGACGCCGAGCACGAACAGCGCGGGCCGCTCCACGGCGATCCCGGTCAGCAGGACGGTGATGACGGTCGCCACCGCCGAGTAGACGAGCCCGACGCCGACCTTGGCGGCCATGACCTCCGGCCCACGCGCCGCGAGCAGCAGCGCCTCGAGGGTCCGCTTCTCGATCTCCTCGGCGAGGATGATCGGCACGACGAGCATCCCGACGAACCCGATGAGCATGACGATCGCGGCCAGGACGAAGTACGTCCGCAGGCCGACGGCGTCGATCGCCGCCGGGTTCGTCGCCGTGACCTGCGTGGTCCGCACGTCGACGGTCGCGGGACGCTCCGCCAACCGCTCGACCGTCGTCGGCAGCAGCGACAGCACCGCCTGCGCGGCGGGGGAGGGGCTCGATCCGACGACCATCGTCAACGGCGGCGCGCGGCCGGCCGCCGCCCGGTCGAGCAGGCCGTCGGGCACGACGACCGCCACGTCGGCGTCGTCGTCGGCGACGGTCTCGCGGGCACGACGCTCGTCGGCGTCGCGCTCGACCGTGACGTCGAGCGCGCGGCGGACGTCGCGCGGGAACGCGTCGGCCACCCGCTGCGCGTCGGCGCCGGTCCCGACGATGACGACGTCGGCGGTGGGGCGGGGCTCCTCGTCGGGGTAGATCGCCCCGTACATGAGCCCCAGCCCGATCGGGATGAGGATGACCGCGAGGACCCGCCCGTCGCGGATCGCGTCGACGAGGTCCTTGCGGAGGATCGTCCAGATGCGGGAGAGGCTCATGCGCCCGCCTCCTGCTCGTCGTCGGGGTGGTCGGCGTCGAGGCTGCGACCGGACAGCGCGACGAAGACGTCGGCCAGCGTCGGCTCGTCGCTGTGGACGGTCAGGACGCGTCCGCCGTCGAGCCAGCGCGCCAACCGGTCGTCGGCGGGATCGTCGATCGCCACCACGTGCTCGCTGCGGTCCTCGAGCAGCACCCGGGCGCGCCGGGCGCGACCGACCTGCAGCTTGAGCTCGCGCGGCGTGTCGAGGGCGATGATCCGGCCCTCCGACAGGAACGCGACGCGCCGGCAGAGCTCGTCGGCCTCGGTCATGTCGTGCGTCGTCAGCACCACCGTCGTGCCGGCGCCGCTCAGCTCGCGCACGATGTCGCGCAGGTTGCGCGCCGACGCCGGGTCGAGCCCGCGGGTGGGCTCGTCGAGGAACAGCACCTTCGGGTCGTTGACCAGCGCACGGGCGAGCAGCAGGCGCTGCTTCATCCCGGTCGAGTACGTCTTGACCTTGCGGTCCGCCGCGTGGGCGATCGCGACGCGCTCCAGCAGCTCGTCGACCCGTGCCGGGGGCATCCCGTACAGGTCGGAGAAGAGCTTGAGGTTGTCGCGACCGGTGAGCCGCGGGTACAGGTTCTGGTCCTCGAACACGAGGTTGAGCGACGACCGTGCGGCCTCGCGGTCGGCCACGACGTCGTGGCCGTCGACGCTCGCCCGGCCGGCGGTCGGCGGGGTCCGTCCGGTGAGCATCCGGATCGTCGTCGTCTTGCCCGCGCCGTTGTGGCCGAGCAGGCCGAACACCTCTCCCGGCGCCGCCGAGAACGTGATGCCGTCGACCGCGCGCACGTCGCCGTAGTGCTTGGCGAGGTCGACGACGTCGACGGCCGCGCCCGGGTCGTCCGGGGACGGTCGATCCTGCACGGCCACACGCACGTCGTCAGGCATCGCCGCGACGGTACCAACGACGTCCACGCGCCACGAGTGGTCGAAGGTCGATGGCGACCCCGACCGCGGTAGGGGGGTTAACCCCACCATCGAACCGGGGGTCCGCTCCGGCCGATCCGGGGTCCTGCCCCAGCGACGCGACGGCCCGTCGGCGGGACGCTGATCGCATGCTCCAGGACACCCCACCCCACGGCGCCGTCGCGCGCCTCGTCCGGGGCGCCGCACGCGTCGCGCGGCGCCGTCCCAGGACGGTGATCCTCCTGTGGATCGCCTTCATCGTCGGCTGCACCGTCGCCGGGTCGATGACCGGCACCCGGGACCTGACGCCGACCGAGGCGGCGGTCGGCGAGTCCGGCCGGGCCGCCCAGCGGATCGACGACTCGGGCCTGCGGACCCCCGCCACCGAGACGATCCTCATCCGCGCCGACACGGCCGCGGCGGCGTCCCGCGTGGCCCGCGACGTACAACGCCGCATCGCCGACGTGCCCGAGGTCGCCGACGTCCGCAGCCCGCTCGGTGACGCGCCCCACGCCCGGGCGATGCGGACCGATGGCGGCCGGTCGCTGCTCGTCACGGCCACGCTGCGCGGTGATCCCGACGACGCGGAGGAGCACGTCGCGCCCCTCATGGGCGCCGTCGACGACGCGCGCGCCGCGCACCGCGGCGTCGAGGTCCACCAGCTCGGCGAGGGCAGCACCCCGCGGGCGTTCGGCGCCGTGGCCGAGGAGGACATGGGCAAATCGCACCTCATGACGCTGCCGGTCGTCCTGATCGTCCTGATCGTGGCGTTCGGCGCGCTCGTGGCCGCGTCGGTCCCGCTGATCCTCGGCGTGACCGCCGTCGCCGGCGGCTTCGGTGCGCTCGGCGTCGTATCGCAGATCGTGCCCAACGGCGACACCACCGCGTCGTTGCTGGGGCTCATCGGCCTGGCGGTCGGCGTCGACTACTCGCTCTTCTACGTCCGCCGCGTGCGCGAGGAGCGCCGTGCGGGACGCACCGGGGCGGAGGCGCTCGACATCGCGGCGGCCACCGTCGGACGGGCGGTGCTCGTCAGCGGCGTGACCGTCATGGTCGCGCTGGCCGGCCTGTTCGTCACCGGGGTCGGGGACTTCACGTCGATGGCCGCCGGCACGATGCTCGTCGTCGGGATCGCCCTGATCGGATCGCTGACGGTGCTGCCCGCCGTGCTCGCGCTGCTGGGCGACCGGATCGACCGGGGCCGCCTGCCGGGCGCCCGCCGTCGCGCTCGGCGCGCCGCCCGTCGCGCCGAGCGTGCCGACCGTCGCGGCGGGGGCCGTCCGGCGCCGAACGGCCGTGGTGCGGGCCACGGGGCCTGGGGTGCGATCGCCCGCGCGGTCGTGCGTCGTCCGCGGACCGCGCTGCTGACCGCCGCCGTCGTGCTCGCGGCGATCGCCGTGCCGGCGCTGGGGATGCACACCGCCGACTCCGGCCTGGCGGGCCTGCCCGACGACACCCCGGCGGTCCGGGCGCAGCAGGCGATCGACGAGACCTTTCCCGGCGCCCCGAGCCACGCGACGCTCGTGGTGACCGGATCCGACCTGGCCGGCGCCGACGCCCGCGCCGGCCTGCGTGACCTGGGCGCCCGTGCGCTCGACGTGACCGGAGGCGGCGGCGCCGTCGACACGCGGGTCGCCGACGACGGGCGGACCGCGGTGCTCGAGGTGCCGCTCCCCGACGCGGACCTCGACCGGGCCCGGGCCGCCGTGCGGGAGCTGCGTGACGACGTCGCGCCGACCGCGTCGCGGATCGCCCCGGGAGCCGAGCTGCTCGTCGGCGGCGGGACCGCGTCGTCGATGGACTTCGCCGACCGGATGACCGACGCGCTGCCGCTCGTCCTCGGGTTCGTCCTGGGGCTGGCGTTCCTCCTCATCGTCACGAGCTTCCGCTCGGTCCGCCTGGCCCTGTCGGTGATCGCGCTGAACCTGCTGTCGACCGGCGCGACCTACGGCCTCGTCACCGTCGTCTTCCAGAGCACGTGGGCGGAGCACGCGCTGGGCTTCACGTCGACCGGCACGATCGCGTCGTGGCTGCCGCTGATGGCGTTCGTGATCCTCTTCGGCCTGTCGATGGACTACACGATCCTGGTCCTGGAGCGGATGCGCGAGGCGCGCCGTGCCGGTGCGAGCCCGCGTGAGGCGGCGGCCGAGGGCGTCGGTGCGACCGCCGGTGCGATCACGAGCGCCGCGGTCGTCATGGTCGTCGTGTTCGCGATCTTCATCACCATGCGGATGGTCGACATGAAGCAGATGGGCTTCGCGCTGTCGACCGCGATCCTGCTGGACGCGACCATCGTGCGGGCGGTCGCCCTGCCGGCCGCGGTCACGCTCCTCGGCGAGAGGGCGTTCGGGCGCGACCGGGGTCGTCGGGACGCCCGGCGCCGGCCGATCGCTCCCGAGACGCCCGCCGCCGGTGACCGGACCGGGCGCGGTGACCGTCGCCCGGTCGGACCGGTCGATCCGTGGGACGATGGCGAGGCCGTGTCCCCTCTCTCCCCGACCGCGCGCGCCGATGTCCGCTGAGCCGGTGACCACGCCGATCGCGTCGGGCCCGACCGCGGACGCTCCCACGGCGTCCGGCGCGGGGACGGGCGACGCGACCCCGGCGACCGGACCGCGCCGGTGGCTGCGCGGGCTCGCCGGTCCGCACGTCGCGTTCGCCGTCCTGGTGTGCGCCACCATGGTGCCGGTCTGGGCGCTCGACGGGCTCGGCTGGTTCTGGCCGATCTGGGTGTGGTTCGCCTTCGGCTGCACCGTCGGCGCCCACCTGCTCGCCCTCCACGTCGTCGAGCGGTGGGACGATCCCGACGGTCGCTGGCACGCGTTCTACGTCGTGCTCGCCGCCGTCGCCGTCGTGCAGGTCGTCGTCTGGGCGCTGGCCGGGATGGGCGAGTTCTGGCCGGTGTGGTCGCTCATGACGTGCGCGTTCCTCGCCGGGACCGGATGGATCTGGAACCACCGCGACGCGCTGCCGTGGAGCGACGCGCAGGCCCTGCAGGGTCGGGTCGACGAGCTGACCCGGACCCGTCGCGGCGCCCTCGACGTGCAGGCGGCCGAGCTGCGGCGGATCGAGCGCGACCTCCACGACGGCGCGCAGGCCCGCCTGGTCGCGCTGAGCATGCAGCTCGGTCGCGCCGAGCAGCGGCTGGAGGACGCGCCCGAGGGCGGCGACCCGGCGCTGCTGGAGCTCGTCCGGGCGGCCCGGGGCGACGCGACGGCGGCGATCGCGGAGCTGCGCGACCTGGCGCGGGGGATCGCCCCGCCGGTGCTCGCCGACCGGGGCCTCATCGCCGCGGTCGAGGCGCTCGCGCAGCGCCACGCGCTGCCGGTCCGGGTGGACGCGAGGGTCGGCGAGCGGCCGTTGCCGGTCGTGGAGTCCGCGGCGTACTTCGTCGTCGCCGAGGCGCTGACGAACGTCGTCAAGCACGCCCGTGCCACCGGGGCGCTCGTGGAGCTCCGGGGCGACGCGGAGTGGCTCACGGTGACCGTCGCCGACGACGGACGCGGGGGCGCCGACCCAGACGGGTCGGGCCTGCAGGGCCTGCGCCGCCGGGCCGAGGCGCTCGACGGCACGCTGACCGTCGAGGACGGCGGCGCGGCGGTGGTCGGCGGCGGAGGCCCCGACGGCGGAGGGCAGGCGCCCGCCGGCCCGGGCACGATCGTGAAGGCGGTGCTCCCGTGCGGGTCGTGATCGTCGAGGACCACGCGCTCCTGCGGGCCGGGATCGTGTCGCTGCTGCGCGAGAACGACCTGGACGTCGTCGCCGAGGCCGAGGACGGTCCGGGGCTGCTGCGGATCGTCGGGGCGCACAAGCCGGACCTCGCCGTCGTCGACGTGCGGTTGCCGCCGACGTTCACCGACGAGGGCCTGCAGGCGGCGATCGCCGCCCGCGAGCGGCAACCCGGCATGGGGGTCCTCGTGCTGTCGCAGTACGTCGAGCCCGTCTACACCGCCGAGCTGCTGGCCGGCGGTGGGGCGGGCGTCGGCTACCTGCTGAAGGAGCGCGTGTCCGACGTGCGCGGGTTCGTCGACGCGGTGCGCCGCGTCGCGGACGGCGGAACGGCGCTCGACCGCGAGGTCGTCGCCGAGCTCGTCCGTGGCCGCGAGTCCGATTCCGACGACGCGCTGGACGCGTTGACCCCGCGCGAGCGCGAGGTGCTGGGCCTGATGGCCGAGGGCCGCACGAACGCCGCGATCGCCGCCGCCCTGGTCGTCGGCGGCGGCGCGGTCGAGAAGCACGTGTCGAACATCTTCGGCAAGCTCGACCTGCCCGCCACCGGCGACGACCACCGTCGGGTGCTGGCGGTGCTGCGGTACCTGCGCGCCGCCGGCTGACGGCGCCGTGCCGCCTGACGGCGCGGTACCGGCACGGGACGACGCGGGCGCCGCTCGCGCGTCAGACGCCGTGGATCGGCAGGCCCGGCGCGACCACGTCGGCGACGCGCCGCAGGTCGTCCGGGTCGCCGGTGAGCACGACGTCGCCGCGGGCCGCCGCCTCGATCACGACGGTGGCGTCGACGACGTCGCTCGTGCCCGAGCGGGCCAGGGCGGCGCCGGCCTGCCGGGCCCGCCGCTCGTCGACCGGAGCGATCCGGCATCCGCGCAGCAGGCGGCTGAGCCGGGGTTGGGGCCCACTGCGCCACGCCTGGGCCAGGACGTTGGCGGGGACGGTGGGGATCACGCCACGTGCGATGCGGTCGGCGTGGTGGGCGAGCACCCGGCGGTCGCCACGATCCGCCGCGATGAGGACGCCCGCGTCGTAGGTCGTACCGTGGATCACGCCCGTCACCGGTCGGACGCGCCGTACAGCCGATCGTTGAAGGCCGCGGCCTCGGCCCGCTCGTCGGCCGTGAACGCCCCCTCGTCGGCCTCGTACTCCCGCATCGCGGCCCGCCCGTCGGCCAGGATCAGCCGGTCCTCGAGGCTCAGCCCGATGAGGCGCGACAGCGTCGTGCCCTCGTCGGCGGCCATGCGGGCCGCACGCTCGGCGAGCTCCGCGTCGAGCGAGATCGAGAGCTTGCGGACCGCCACGACCCCACGGTAGCACCGCGGTCCTACCGAAACTGGTGGGTTCTGCGCCGATCCCGTGCCGCAACCGCGACGCCTTCGCGGAGCCGCGCCGGCAGGCGCGATCCCGGCTACGCCGCGGCCTTCGCCGCCAGCTGCCCGCACGCCGCGTCGATGTCGCGGCCGCGGATCAGGCGGATCGTCGCGTTGAACCCGCGGTCCTCGAGCGTGTCGCGGAACGCGTCCATCGACCCCTTCGCCGACCCGTCGTAGATCGAGTCGGTCGGGTTGTAGGGGATGAGGTTGACCTTGTACTTCCACGGCTCCAGCAGGTCGGCGAGCTGCCGGGCCTGCGCGACCGAGTCGTTGACCCCGGCGAGCATGACGTACTCGACGAAGATCATCTTGCGACGCTTCTCGTAGAACCGGTCGCACGCGGCCTTGACGTCGGCGAGGGAGTAGCGGTCGTTCACCGGCATGATCTGGCTGCGCAGCTCGTCCTGCGGGGCGTGCAGCGACCACGCCAGGCGGACCGGCACGTCGGAGTCGGCGAGCGCGTCGATGCCGGGCACCCAGCCGACGGTCGAGATGCCGGTACGGCGGTGGGTGATCCCCAGGTCCGGGAGTCGCCGACAGACCTCGAGGACGTTGTCGAGGTTCATCATCGGCTCGCCCATCCCCATGAACACGCAGTGGTTCAGGACGTCGAGCCGACGCAGCGCCAGGGCCTGGTCGAGGATCTCCCACGCGGTGAGGTTGCGGCCGAACTTCATCTGCCCGGTCGCGCAGAACGTGCAGGTCAGGGGGCACCCGGACTGCGAGCTGACGCAGATCGACCGGCGGCCGTCCTTGTACCGCATGAGGACCGTCTCGATCGGCCGTCCGTCGTGCGTGGTGAGCAGCAGCTTCTCGGTGCCGTCCGACGCGGTCGCGCGACGCACCTGGTGGAGGGTCGAGAACGGGACCCGCTCGGTCAGCTCGGCGCGCAGCGCGGCCGGCAGGTTCGACATCTCGTGGTAGCCGGCGGCGCCGCCGGCCGTCCACTTCCAGATCTGGTCGAACCGGAAGCGCGGCTGCTCCAGCTCGTCCAGCGTGCTGCGCAACAGGTCGAGGTCCACGCACCGATGATGGCAGCCGCGTGGACGCGGCGGGCGCGGGCGGCGACCCGCGTGCGTGCCATCCTTCGCCATCGTGCGCCTGCAGAAGTACCTCGCCCACGCCGGCGTCGCGTCGCGTCGCGCGTCCGAGGAGATCATCCGTGACGGTCGCGTGACCGTGGCGGGCGAGCCGGTGCTCGACCCGGCCACCGACGTCGACCCCGACGACGCGTCGCGCCCGGTCCGGGTCGACGGTCGCCTCGTCACGCCGGTCGTGCGCACCGTCGTCTACGCGCTGAACAAGCCGCCGGACGTCGTGTCGACCGCGCACGACACCCACGGCCGTCGCACGGTCGTCGACCTCATCCCGTCGCGACGGCGGCTCTACCCCGTCGGCCGCCTCGACGCCGCGACCACCGGGCTCATCCTCCTCACCGACGACGGGGCGCTCGCCGAGCTGCTCACCCACCCGCGCTACGAGGTGCCCAAGACCTACGCGGCGCTCGTCCGCGACGGGCCGGTCCCCGACGAGGCGCTGCAGGCGTTGCGCGACGGGGTCGAGCTCGACGACGGCCGGACGCTGCCCGCCGACGTCCACCAGCCCCGCGACGGCGAGCTGCGGATCACGATCCGCGAGGGCCGCAAGCGCCAGGTGCGCCGGATGTGCGAGGCGATCGGGCACCCCGTGTACGCCCTGCGGCGAATCCGGCTCGGTCCCCTGGACCTCGGCCGGTTGCAGCAGGGGCGCTGGCGCGAGCTCACCGACGACGAGGTCCGGGCGCTACGGGACGCGGCGCTGCGATGATGCGGCCGATGCGGATGCACGCACTACGCGGGGCGATCTCGGTCGAGGCCGACGACGCCGACGAGATCCTCGCCCGCACCACCGAGCTCATGCGCGAGCTGCTCGACCGCAACGCGTTGTCGCCCGACGACATGGTGAGCTGCATCTTCACCGCGACGCCGGACCTGAAGGCGGCGTTCCCCGCGGCGGCGGCCCGGCGGATGGGGTTCGACCAGGTGCCGCTGATGTGCGCGGTCGAGATCGACGTGCCCGGCGCGCTGCCGCGGATCATCCGCGTGATGGCGCACTACCACGCGCCGGACGCGGACCACCGTGCCCAGCACGTCTACCTGGGCCGCGCGAAGGCGCTGCGGACCGACATCAGCAGCGCCCAGTAGGCGGGACGGGACCGGACGCGACGCCGTCACCGGGCGCCGGGGGCGAGGACCCGGGGCGCCGGGTGCGACTCAGTCGTCGTCGCGGTCGTCCTCATCGTCGTCGTCCCGGTCGTCGTCGGTGACGACGCGGAACTTGCGATCGAGCTCGACGGTGCGCTCCTTGCCCTTCGACGTGAGGATCTCGACCTCGTACCCGTCGTCGTCGCGCTCGACGTCGGTCACGATCCCGCGCACGACCTTGCGGGCGGCGCTGCTCGCCTTGCCGACGCGGGCGTACGTCAGGCCGTCGCGGTCCTCGCGGTCGACGTCGCGCACCCGGAACCGCGAGTTGAGCTCGACCTCGCGGACGCGGTTCTTCTTCGTGATGATCCGGACGTCGTAGGTCACGCGACCGTCGTCCTTCTCGCGGTCGATCTCGACGACGCGGCCCGACACCCGCTTCTTCGCGGCCTTCTGCGCCTTCTGGGCCTGCTTGTACGTCAGGCCGTCACGGTCGTCGTCGGCGCCGGACAGGCCGACGAACGCGACGGGCACGAGCAGGACGGACGCCGCGACGGTGGCGACGGTACGACGGGGAAGCGACACGCTGGGTCTCCTGGGTCGAGGGGGCGCCCACGGGGAGCGCCTGCGATCGAGGCTACGCCCGCCCGATGAGAGGACGATGAGACGGGCCGGCCCCGGGGCACGAACCCCGGCGACGCACCGCCGTCCGCGTCGGCGCGACGGACCACGTCGCGCGCGTCTGGCACGATCCGCGACGTGCCGCTCAAGCTCTCGTCCCGCGCCGCGAAGATCCCCTACTACCCGGCCGCCGGTGGGTACGGGTTGCCGGACGGGGTGGCGCTCATGGCGTCGAACGAGACCCCGGACGCCCCGCTGCCCGAGGTCGTGGAGGCCGCCGCGCGCGCCCTCGCCGGCACCAACCGCTACCCCGACCCCGCGTACCGGCCACTGCGCGACCGACTCGCCGGGCTCACCGGCGTGCCGTCCGAGCGGATCGCGGTCGGCAACGGTTCGTGCGAGATCCTGCTGGCGCTCGGGGAGGCGCTGCTCGAGGAGGGCGCCGAGCTCGTCTACGGCTGGCCCGCGTTCTCGGTCTACCCGCACCTCGAGGCGGCGTCGGGCGCGACCGCCGTCCGGGTGCCGCTCGACGCCGAGCACCGCCACGACCTCGACGCGATCGCGGCCGCGATCACCGGCCGCACCCGCCTGGTCATCGTCTGCAACCCGAACAACCCGACGTCGACGGCGGTCGGCCTCGACGACCTGCGCGGGTTCCTCGCCAAGGTGCCCGAGGACGTCGTCGTCATCCTCGACGAGGCGTACGTCGAGTTCGCCGAGCGGTACCGGCCCGAGGAGTCGCTGCCGCTGCTGGACGAGCACCCCAACCTCGTCATCCTCCGCACCTTCTCGAAGATCTACGGCCTGGCGGGCCTGCGGGTCGGCTACGCGCTGTGCGCGAACGAGGAGCTCGTCGGCGCCGCCGCACGGGTGCGGCAGCCGTTCGTCGTGAACGTCGCCGCCGAGGCGGCCGCCGTCGAGGCGCTCGCGCACCCGGGGGCGATCGCCGCCCGCGTCGCCCAGGCCCGCGAGGCCCGTGCGGCCGTCGACGCCGGCCTGCGCGACCTGGGGATCGTGCCGGCCGCGTCCGAGGCGAACTTCGCGTGGTTCGACCTGCCGGCGGGCGGCCCCGCGGCCGGTGGCACCGTCGACGACACGGCGACCCCGGCGACCGTCGAGCAGGCGGTGATCGCCGCGCTGCGCGCCGAGAAGGTCCTCGTCCGGTCCGGTGGCGCGCTCGGCCGGCCGGGGGCGCTGCGGGTGACGTACGGCACGCCGGACGAGAACCGGCGGTTCCTCGCGGCGCTCGGTCGCGCGCTCGGCGCCTGACCGTCAGCGTCGGCCGGGCCCGGGGCCGCCCGGGTCCCCGTCCGTCACGGGACCGTCGGCGTGGGCCGGCCCGGACCGTCGGGGCCTCCGCCGGGCCCGGGCTCGGGCTCGGCGAGCCGCCCGGCGATCCCGCGGCGGTCGTCGATGTCGAGCTTGCGGTAGACGCGGCCCAGGTGCCACTCGACGGTCTTCGGCGTGAGGAACAGCGCCGCGGCGATCTGACGGTTCGTCTCGCCGGTCGCGGCGCGGCGCGCGATCCGCAGCTCGCTCGGGGTGAGCGACGCCACGCCCATCGTCGCCACGCGGCGCGGCCGTGCGCCGCTCGCACGCTGCTCGTCCGCGGCCCGGGTGGCCAGGGCGACGAGCCCCAGCCGCTCGGCCTCGTCCCGGGCCGGCGCGAGCACGGCGCGGGCGGCACGGCGCTCCCCGGCGCGCCGCAGCGCCGCCCCGAGATCGACCGCCACGCGCAGCCGCTCGGCGGTCGCATCGCCACCGGCGACGAGGTCCGCCGCGTGGCGCAGCGCGGCGATCCCGGCCGTCCCGCCGGTGACGAGCGCCAGGGTGCGGAGCGCCCGGGCGTGGGCGGCCGGGACCCCCGATCGCCCGGCGGCGTCGGCCGCGTCGGCGGCGAGCGCGCGGGCCGCCGGGACGTCGCCCTCGGCCAGCGCGGCGCGCGCGGCGATCGAGCGCCACGGCGCCACCGCGGGGCTGCGCACGCCCCACCCGTCGACGAGCAGCCGTCCGGCGTCCTCGGCGGCGACGCGGGCCGCGGTGGGATCGCCGGTGGCCAGGGCGACCTCGGCGACGACCAGGCGGTGCATCGGGTGGGCGACGAGCGCGCCGTCGGGATCGTCGATCGCCACCCGCGCGGCGTCGACGTCGCCGTGGGCGAGGGCGACGCGGGCGGTGAGGATCGCGGCGTGGGGGGCGTGCAGCCGCCACCCGAGCGCCGTCGGTCGACGGACGAGCGCCACGTCGCCGGCGGCTCCGTCGACGTCGCCACGCTCCAGGCGCGCCAGCCCCCGCCAGAACGCCGCCGACGCGGCGTCGAGCAGCGAGCCGCGCACGTCGGAGCGCTCCAGGGCGTCGGTCGCGGCACGGGTCACGTCGTCCAGCCGACCGGCGTGGAGCAGGGCGCCCAGGCCGATCTCGAGGACGAGGTGGGGGCCTCCGGGGTTGCGGGTCGCGTCGCGCTCCAGCGCCCGCCGGGCGCGGGCGACGGCGTCGTCGGGCGATCCGAGCGTCGCGACGAGGTGCAGGGCGAGCAGCGCGTCGACCTCGGGCTCGACCTCGGCGTCGCGCCGCCCGACCGTCCCGGTGCCCCCGTCGGCGCCCGGCTGCGCGGCGAGCCGGTCGAGGATGCGGTGGACGTCGCGGTGCGTCGACGGATCCATCGACGCGCACAGCATCCACGTCGCCGCCATCCGCGGGCCGAGCGGGCCGTCGGCCGGCACCGCGTCGCGGGCGCGGACGGCGAGCTGCGCGGCACGGGGGATGTCGCCCCGCGCGTAGTGCAGGCGGGCGGCGTCGCGCAGCGCCTCGGCGCGCTCGACGTCGTCGTCGGTGGCCCCGAGCGCCTCCTCGAGCAGGTCGAGCGCGACCGGCTCGCCGCGCGCCCCCGCCACGCGCGCCAGCGCGAGCAGGAGCGCCGGCCGCGCCGCGTCGGACGGTGGCTCCTGCAGCGCACGACGGAGGAGCCGTGCGGCGGTCTCGCCGTCGCCGCGTCCCGCCGCGGCGTCGGCGGCGGCCCGGAGTACCGCGGTCGTCGCGTCGTCCCCGGACGGGTCGGCGCGCAACAGGTGGGCGCCGGCCTCGTCGATCCGGCCGTGCTCGGCGAGGACCCGGCCGGCCCGGGCGTGCCAGCGCGACCGGGTGAACGCGCCCAGCTCGTCGCGCAGCGCGTCGGGACGGAGCGGATGGACGAACCGCAGGCCACGCGCGCCGTCGACGATCCCGGCCCGCACCAGGCGGTCGGCGGCGGCCGCGGCGGCCTCGGGGTCCAGGTCGGCGAGGGCGGTGGCGTCGCGCAGCGACGTGCCGTCGCCGAGGAACGCGATCCCGCGCGCGAGGTCCAGCGCCGCGACGCCCTCGCCACGGACCTCCGCCACCAGCCGTGCGCCCACCGTGCCGCGGCTCAGCGTCCGCAACGCCGCGACGCCGTCGGCGGACGTCGGCACGCCGGCGTCCCGGGCGGCGTCGATCAGCCCGACGAGCTGGGCGGGGTTGCCGTGCGTCAGGGCGTGGCAGCCGGTGACGAACGCGGCAGCCGCACCGGGCAGCCGCCGGCGGACGACCGCGCCGGCGTCGTCCGCGGACAGGTCGTCCAGGACGAGCCGGGGAGCGGCGCCCATGACCGCCCCGGCGTCCGACGCGGGCCCGGCGGCCGTCGTGTCCCAGGCGACGAGGACGAGGATCGCGAGGTCGGGGGCGAGCGCGCCGAGGTACGACAGCAGGCGCCACGTGAGCGGGTCGACGCGGTGGGCGTCGTCGACCGACAGGACGAGTGGCCCGTGGGCGTCGACGAGGTCGGTGGTGGCCCGGGCCAGGCCGTGGATCGCGGCCAGCCCGCCCTCGACGAGCGGGGCGGCGTCGTCGGCCGGCGGGCCGTCGTCGAGGAGGTGACGCAGATCGCACGCCTCCGGGGTGGACGCCACCGCGCGCAGGGCGCTGCGCAGGAGGCGGGTGGCGACGCCGAACGGCAGCTCGCGGTCGAGCGTCACCGCCCGGACGGCGGCGACGGGGAGCCCGCGCCCGTCCGCGATCCGCGACGCCTCGCCGAGCAGCCGGGTGCGACCGGTGCCGCGGGGTCCCTCGACGACGAGGCGACCACCACGGCCGCGGGCGAGGTCGTCGAGGGCGTCGTCCAGCGCCGCGAGCGGTCGTGCCCGTCCGACGAGTGGCGGGACGAAGGGCGCGCGGGCGGCGACATGCTCGGGCGTCGACGGGGCTCCCACGGCGTCCGATCCTCGCAGACCGGCCGGGCCGCGTCGCGCGGTGGCCGGGGGACGGCGGGCAAAACCCCGGGGGGCGTCCCCGGCGCGACGGTGCGTCGGGCGACCCTAGGCTGGCGGCAGCGTCCGAGCGGCCGCCCGACCAGGGAGGCGGCCGTCGTCGGCACGACGGGAGGAATCGGCGGCATGCGACGACCAGGGACCATCGGCAGGGCGCTCACGCTGGGGGTGACGTTGGCGGCCGTCGCCGGCGTGCCGGCCACCGCGGGGGCCGAGGTGCGGCAGGGCGAGGCGGGCTTCGCCGCCGGGCCGGTCGAGCACGCGGCCGTGTCGTTCGACCGCGCGGCCGGTGCGATCACGGTGACGCTGCGGATGCGCACGCCGCAGGACGCGGGCGGCGAGCGGTACGTCAACGTCCGCAGCGACTGCGCGCTCGCCGACGGCGAGCGCGGAACGGATCCCGAGGTGGCGGTGCGGGTCGAGCCGCGGTCGGGGGCGGGCACGAGCCTGCCGCCGTTCGTCGACGCCGCACCGTTCGCCTGGAACGAGGCGACCCGCACGACGGCCGCGGTGCTGCGACCCCCGACGGCCGCCGGGGCCGACCTGCGCTGCGTCGAGATCGACGGCCAGGGCGCGTTCTGGTTCGACGGGTTCGAGCCGCTGCGACCGGCCGACGCGCGGGCGCTCGTCCGTGCCGACCTGCGCAAGCGCGGCGGCGAGCGCTACGCCAAGGCCCGTGTGGTCTGCCCGGCGTCGCCGCCGGCACTCGGCACGCCGCACGTCCTGCTCTGCCGCACCCACCTGCGGATCGGCCGGTCGGCGTCGATCGCCGAGTACCGCGTCGACTCCACGCGGCGGCCGATCGTCGTCAAGCGGGTGAGCGAGCGGCGGTACCGCGTCGCGGTGCGGCGCTGCCGGATCAGTGGCGACGGCACGATCAACACGCAGCCCAACCGGCGCTACCAATCGACGCGGTGGGTCGGCGGCCGGTTCGACTGTCGCGACGCGGCGATCTCCGACGCGATCCGACGGATGGTCATGCGGTACCCGCGGCCGATGCCGCGACGGGTGACGGTGGACGTGTCGGAGCCCGTCGAGGACGGCGAGGTCGCGGCGCGCTACCCGGCGCTCGACCGGATGCGGTGCCGGGCGGTGAGCGAGCGGCGCCGTCGTGACGGTCGCCGTGGCTACCGGCTGCGCTGCTCCAACCGCGTCGGGGACAGGTTCGAGGCCCGGGTGACCGTCGGGTACGTACGGGGCTCCGCCGTCCGGGCACGGCACGGCGCCGGGGGGGACGACGCGACCGGGTTCGGGACGGCGCCGCGCCCGGCCGTCCTGCTGCTCGCGGCGTCGCGGCGCCCGGTGATGCAGGCCCACTACCGCTACCAGGGCGACACCGGCCAGGACCTGGACCCCAGGAAGGGGACGTACATCGGCGGCTACCTCGGGCTCTACACCGACTCCCGCAAGCGGATCCACGGCGCGGAGCTCACCTACCGGTGCCCCGGTCAGCGGCATCCGCGCCGCACGGTGCTGAGCGCCGAGAACGTGCCGGGATTCGAGCCGGTCAAGGTCCGCAACCGCAAGATCCGGCTGCGGTGGACGGCCGGCTGGTACCACAACTCCACCGGTGGGGACGCGCGCGGGACGAACGTCGTCACGGTCCGGGCCGACCTCTACCGCAGGCAGCCGGCGCAGCGCAGCACGCCCCGCCGCGACCGGATCTACTACCTGGCCAAGGGGACCGTGCGCGTGGTCGACGGGTCGTGCAAGGTGCGTACCCGGGTCGTCATCCACCGGTCGGGGCGGCAGAAGGACCCGGGCCTCGGCGAGTCGTGAGCGGGACGGGGCGTCGCGACCACGTCCGGCGCGGCGTGCGCGGGGGTGGCGCCCCGGCTCCCGGTCGGGAGCCGATCCACCGTGCCGCCGGGTCGCCGTCCGGTCCGCGAAGATCCGGGTCGTGACCACCGCCCGCTTCGACCCGTCCGGCCCGCTGCAGGGCCGGTTCACCCCGCCGTCGGACAAGTCGATCAGCCACCGCGCGGCGATCGTCGCCGCGATGGCCCGGGAGCCGGTGACGATCACGGACTACCTCACCGGCGAGGACACCCTGTCGACGCTGGCGGCGATGGAGGCGCTGGGCGCCGAGGTCCGCCGTGACGGCGACCGGGTCGTCGTGCGCGGCGTCGGCCTGCGTGGACCGGACGCGCGCGGCGCAACGATCGACGTCGGCAACGCCGGCACGCTCATGCGGCTGCTGCCGGGGTGGCTCGCCGGGCAGGAGGGGCGGTCGTACCGGTTCGACGGCGACGACTCGATCCGCCGTCGTCCGGTCGACCGGATCGCGGACCCGCTGCGGACGATGGGGGCGGAGATCGACGCCACCGACGGGCGGCTGCCGCCGTTCGTCGTGCGCGGCACCGCGCTGACCGGGGTCGAGTACCGCCTGCCGGTCGCGTCGGCGCAGGTGAAGAGCTGCGTGCTGCTCGCCGGGCTCGTCGCCGACGGCGCGACGACCGTCGTCGAGCCGGTCGCCAGCCGCGACCACACCGAGCGGATGCTCGCCCGGCTCGGCGCGCCGCTGCGCCGCGACGGCGACCGGATCACCGTCGACCGGGTCGACGAGCTGCACGCGCAGGACCTGCACGTCCCCGCCGACCTGTCGTCGGCGGCGTTCCCGATCGTCGCCGCGGTGCTCGTGCCCGGATCGCACGTCGTCCTCGACGACGTCAACGTCAACTGGACCCGCGCCGGGATCCTGTCGGTGCTGGACCGGATGGGGGCGACCGTCGTCGGCGAGCGCGAGGCGCGTCGCGACGGGGCGGTCCCGACCGACGAGCCGGCCGCGACGCTCGAGATCCGCGCCGGCGAGCTGCGGGCGACGACCGTCGAGGCCGACGAGGTGCCGCTCGTCATCGACGAGCTGCCGCTCGTGGCGCTGCTCGGCGCGTTCGCCGAGGGCGAGACGGTCGTCCGGGGCGCCGAGGAGCTGCGCCACAAGGAGACCGACCGGATCGCCACCGTCGTCGAGGGCCTGTCGGCGCTGGGCGCCGACATCGAGGCGACCGCCGACGGGTTCGTCGTGCGGGGATCCGGGGGCCTGCGCGGCGGCACGATCCACGCCCACGGCGACCACCGCCTGGCGATGCTCGGCGCGGTCGCGGGCCTCGCGTCCCGCGACGGGGTCGACGTCGTCGGGATGGAGGCGGCCGAGGTGTCCTACCCGCGGTTCGGCGACGACGTCGCCCGGCTGCTGCGGGGCTGAGCGACCGCCGCCGCGCCGACGGCTCTATCCTCGCCCGCGATGCTCGTCGCGATCGACGGTCCCGTGGGGGCCGGCAAGTCCACCGTCGCCCGGGCGGTGGCCCAGCACCTGGGGTTCACGTACCTCGACACCGGGGCGATGTACCGCTGCGTCGCCCTGGCGGCGATCGAGGACCGCGCCGCCGACCACCCACGGCCGTTGGAGCGCCTGCACATCGACTTCGAGGGCGAGCGGGTGCTGCTCGACCACATGGACGTCAGCGACGCGATCCGCACCCCGGACGTGAGCAACGAGGCGTCGCGCGTCGCCGCCGACCCGGTGGTGCGCGAGCAGCTCGTCGACCGCCAGCGCCGCCTGACCGCCCGCGGCGACTGGGTGGCGGAGGGCCGCGACATCGGCACCGTCGTGCGGCCCGACGCCGAGCTCAAGGTCTTCCTCACCGCCGCCGACGAGGAGCGCGCCGCCCGCCGCGCCGCCCAGACCGGCCGGTCGGTCGAGGAGGAGCTGGCGGACCTGCGCGAGCGCGACGAGCGCGACCGCACCCGCGACGCGTCGCCGCTGCGTCGCGCCGACGACGCGGTCGAGGTCGACACCACCGGCCTGCCGTTCGACGAGGTCGTCCGGCGGATCGCGGCGCTCGTCGCCGAGCGTCGCGCCTGACCGGGCCGCACCTGCGATCCTCCCCCGACCGTCCGGCGTCGTGCCGCGACGGCGAAGGACGGTCGAGGAGCCCCCATGAGACAGGTCGCCATCGTCGGGTTCCCCAACGTCGGGAAGTCGTCGCTCGTCAACCGGCTGACCGGCAGCCGCGAGGCGGTGGTGCACGAGCGTGCGGGGATCACCCGCGACCGCAAGCACCTGCCGGCGGAGTGGAACGGCCGCACGTTCGAGCTCGTCGACACCGGTGGCGTCGACGCCCTGGACCCGGACCCGATGGCCGGGGCGATCCTCGGCCAGGTCCGGGCGGCGCTCACGACCGCCGACGTCGCGGTGCTCGTCGTCGACGGCAAGACGGGGCTGCGGCCCGGCGACGCGGAGCTCGCCGACATCCTCCGGCGTTGGGGCGGCCCGGTCGTCGTCGCGGTGAACAAGGTCGACGCCCAGTCGCAGGTCGTCGACGCGTACGAGTTCCACGCGCTCGGCCTCGGCGACCCGATGCCGGTGTCGGCCGCCCAGGGGCTCGGGACGGGCGACCTCCTCGACCGGGTCGTCGAGTTGCTGCCCGAGGGCGACGGCGATGCGGACGCCGAGGACCGGCTGCGCCTGACGATCATCGGCCGGCCGAACGTCGGCAAGTCGACGCTCTTCAACCGCATCGTCGGCGACGAGCGGGTGATCGTGTCGGACGTCGCCGGCACCACCCGCGACGCGATCGACCTGCCGCTGGAGATCGACGGCCGCCCGGTCGTCATCGTCGACACCGCCGGGATGCGCCGCCAGGCGAAGGTCAACGAGTCGGTCGAGTACTACACGACGCTGCGCTCGCAGCGGGCGGTCGACCGGTCCGACGTGGCGATCGTCGTCTGCGACGCCGCCGACGGGGTGACGAGCCAGGACTTCCGGATCGCCGAGCTCGCGATGAAGGCCGGGTGCGCCACCCTCGTCGTGCTGAACAAGTGGGACGAGCACAACCTCTCCGACGACGACCTGGCCCACGAGCGCGCCCGGGTCCAGCAGAAGCTGCGGTTGCGGCCCAAGGTCCAGACCGCGAGCGCGAAGACCGGCCGCAACGTCCAGAAGATCCTCAACGAGGCGCTCGCGATCGGCGACAAGCGCAAGGGCCGCATCCCGACCGCGCAGCTCAACCGGTTCCTCGCCGAGGCGCTCGAGACGAAGCAGCCTCCGGCGGTCCGTGGTCACCGGTTGAAGATGCTGTACATCAGCCAGATCGGCGAGGCGCCGCCGCGGTTCGCGATCTCGGTGAACGACCGCACCCGCGTCACCCGCGACTACGCGTACTTCATCGAGAACCGCCTGCGGGCCCGGTTCGGCCTGGACGGCATCCCGGTGATCATCGACTTCAACGAGCGCAACTCGCGGCGCAGCGAGGTCTCCGTCGACGCGTCGCGCCGGTCGCGCTGACCGGCGAGGGGGCGGGCGGTGGACGCGTCGGACGGCGAGCGCGCCCGTCGCGCCCGGCGACGGCGGCCGCCCCGCCCCCCGCGGAGCCACCGCCACGGCCCGCAGGCGCGCCGGCGGCCGTCGCGCGGACGGGTCGTCGCGGCGGTGCTGTCGGCGGTGGTGCTCGGCACGGTCGGGCTGCTGCTGTCGCGCGACCGGCCCCCGTCCGGGCCGCCCGCGAACGCGTCGCTGCGGCTCGTGCCCGACGACGCGCTCGTCGTGGTGCACCTCAACGACGGGGCCGGTCGGGGCGCGAGCCCGGCCGCGGTCCGCGACGTCGACCGGCGCCTGGGCGACCTGGGGCTGTGGGCCCGCGCCCGCGACGCACTGGCGACCGCGCTGCGGCGCCCGGGCTGCCGGTCCGGCCCGTCGGTCGTGCCGGGCGGCGAGGGCTCCTACGCGCTGCTGCCGGTCGACGGCGGGCGCGCCGCGCCGCTCGTCGTCGTCGACACCGGGGGAACCGTCGAGCGACCGGTCACCCGTACGTGCGGCCGGTACCGCACGACCGTCATCGGGCGGCACCTCGTCGCCGGGACCCGCGAGACGGTGGCGCGGGCGCGCGACCTGCACGAGCGTCGCCCGCGCCACCGGTCGCTCCTGCGCCTGGACGCCTACCGTCGCCTGACCGACGCGCTGCCCGACGACCGGGCGGTCGACGCGTGGGCGTCGCCCGCCGGGATCCGGCGGCTGCTCGCGCCCGCCGGGGGGCCGGTCGGAGCGCTCGGCGCGGCGCTCGACCGGACGGGATCGGAGGGCGCCGCGATCGCGATCGCCCCGGTCGGCGACGACGGGGTGCGGGTGGCGGTGCGCACGCGCGGCACGCCGGGTGGGGGACGGCCGTTCCGGGCCGACGCGGTGGCCCCGGTCGCCCCGTCCGACGCCGTCGCGACGCTCGTCACCGTCGACCCGGTCGGCGCGATCGCCCGGGCCGCCCGGATGCTCGGCAGCGGCGATCCGGGCGGCGCCGGCGAGCTCGTCTCCGGGCTGCCCGCCACCCTGCGACGGATCGACCGGCTCGTCGCCGGTCGGCTGCGACGCGACGTGGCCGACGCCGTCACCGGGCCGTCCGAGGTCGTCGTCACCGCCGGTCGGCGCCGGCCCGCGGTCGTCGTCGTCACGCCGTTGACCGACGGGGCCCGCGCGGTCCGCACGCTGCGCGAGGTCCGCGACCAGCTCGCCGACGCCCTCAACGACCCCGGGTCGCGCCGCCGGTTCACCCGGTCCGTCGTCGCGGGCCGCCCGGCCTGGACGCTGCGGGTCGGGGCCCGCGGACGCGTCGGGTACCTGCGCGCCGACGACCGGCTCGTGGCCTACACCGACCCGGCGGCGGCGGCGGCGGTGCTGCGGACCCGGGAGCGGCTCGCCGCCGACGAGCGGTGGCGCGGCCTCGTCGACGACGGCTCAAAGTCCCAGATCTCGATAGGCTTTGCCGAGTTCACGCGTGTCGTCGCGGTCGCCGACCGCTCCGGACTCGCGACGGACCCGGAATACCGTACGGTTCGCCGTGATCTCGGACGCCTTCGCGCGCTGACGCTCCGGGCCGACGCCCGGGAACGCGAGACGTCCACCGACCTCGACCTCTGGATCAGATGAGCCACTACGCCGAGAACGAGTACCTGTTCACCTCCGAGTCCGTCTCCGAGGGCCATCCCGACAAGGTCGCCGACCAGATCTCGGACGGCGTCCTCGACGCGGTGCTGGCCAACGACTCCGACGTCGAGAAGGCCCGGGTGGCGTGCGAGGTGCTCGTCAACACCGGCCTCGTCGTGGTCTCGGGCGAGATCCGCACCGACGCGTACATCGACGTCCAGGACGTCGCCCGCGAGGCGATCCGCAAGATCGGCTACACCGACGGCAACCTCGGCTTCTCGGCCGACTCGTGCGCCGTCCTCAACGCGATCGACCCGCAGTCGGCGGACATCGCGCAGGGCGTCGACGACGCGACCGAGGCCAAGGGCGGATCGGCCGACGAGCTCGACGTCGAGGGCGCCGGCGACCAGGGCATCATCTTCGGCTACGCGACGAACGAGACGCCGGAGCTCATGCCGGTCGCGATCCAGAACGCGCACCGCCTGGCCGAGCGCCTCGCGCAGGTCCGCAAGTCGGGCGAGCTCGACTACCTGCGCCCGGACGCCAAGACGCAGGTGTCGGTCCGCTACCGCGACGGCAAGCCGGTCTCGATCGACAAGCTCCTCATCTCCACCCAGCACTCCGAGGACGTGCTGGACCAGGCGAAGATCAAGTCCGATCTGTGGGAGCAGGTCGTCAAGCCGGTCCTGCCGGGCGACCTCTACGACGAGAACGCGCTGCTCGGCGAGTTCCTCGTCAACCCGACCGGTCGCTTCGTCATCGGCGGCCCCGTCGGTGACACCGGCCTGACCGGCCGCAAGATCATCGTCGACACGTACGGCGGCGCCGCCCGTCACGGTGGTGGCGCGTTCTCGGGCAAGGACAGCTCGAAGGTCGACCGCTCCGCCGCGTACGCCACCCGTTGGGTCGCGAAGAACGTCGTCGCCGCCGGCCTCGCCGACAAGGCCGAGATCCAGGTGTCGTACGCCATCGGCGTCGCGCAGCCGATCTCGATCCTCGTCGAGACCTTCGGCACCGAGAAGATCGACCGCGCGAAGATCGAGAAGGCCGTCCGCGAGGTCTTCGACCTCCGGCCGCTCGCCTACCGCCGTCACCTCAACCTCTTCCGGCCGATCTTCCAGAAGACCGCCGCCTACGGCCACTTCGGTCGTGAGGACCCGGACTTCACCTGGGAGAAGACCGACAAGGTCGACGAGCTGAAGGCCGCCGCGGGCGTCTGATCCCGCCCGGGTCGGCGGTCGTCCGCCGGCCCGTCGCAGCGCCGACGTCAGGGGCGTCGGGGACCACCGTCCCCGGCGCCCTTCGTCGTGGAGGGGGCGTCGTGGCCCGGCGCCGAGGGCGGCGCCCCCGTGGCGGAGGGCGCCGCCGCGGCGCTCCTAGCGCCGGTCGTCGTACCGGGCGTCGCCGCCGCGCTCGTCCTGGCGACGGTCGTCGTATCGGCGGTCGTCCCGGGGACGGTCGTCGTAGCCGCGGTCGTCGCGACGCCGGTCGTCGTACCGCGGGTCGTCCCGTCGGTCGTCGTACCCGCGGTCGTCGTATCCCCGGCGGATCTCGGCGTCGGCGCGCGCCTCCACCCGGGCCGCCTGCTCGCGGTCGGACCGGATCGCGGCGCGCTGCGCCTCGTCGACGATCCGCACCAGCCGGTCGGGGTGGGGCACCCCGGTCATCTGGAACCGCGACCCGTCGTCACCGGCGGTGTCGTAGTCCACCGTGCCGATCCGCAGCAGGCGCTCCGGCACCGACTGGCTCGTCGTGACGTTCGTGATCCGGTCCAGGCGGGTCTCCTGCACCTCCTTGGCGAGGAACCCCTCGCGGACGTGCAGCCGGTGCGAGCTGATGACGTAGCGGGTACGGGACCGCTCGATCCACAGCAACGCCATGCCGACGAGCAGCACGACGATCGCGATCCCGATGCCGATCCCGGTGTCGGCGGCCAGCACGACGATCGCCCCGACGAGGATCGCGACGACGATCGTCAGCAGGTGACCCTTGATCTGGCTGCGCCACGACGGGTTGCCCGCGTAGAGGATCTTCTCGTCGCCGTGCAGGTCCATGCGCGCGAAGATACTGCGCCGGGCGGCGACGCCGGTGATCGTCCGTCGGCCGACGACGGCGCTCCACCGGCCGACGAGGGTGCGCGCGCCCGGTCGGGGCTGCGACGATCGACGGTCCGTGCCGTCGTCGTCCGCACCGGTTCCGTCCCCGTCGGGGCCGTCCGTCATCCAGGTCGAGCCGCTGGTGACCGCCCGGGCGGTGCGGGGCCCGTTCGACTACGCCCGGCCGGACGGCGTCGACGTCGGGTCGGTCGTCGAGGTGCCCTTCGGCCGCCAGCGGCTGCGCGCCGTCGTCACCGGCCTGACCGACGCGTCGGAGCACCGCCTGAAGGCCCCGATCCGGGTGCTGGACGTGCGGATCGCCCCCGAGCTCGTCCGCCTGGCGCTGTGGATGGCCGACGACGTCGTCTCCACCCGCGCCCGCTGCCTGGAGCTGCTGCTGCCGCCCGAGGGTGGCGAGCGCAGGCGGCTGTGGGCGGAGCGGGTGGGAGAACCGGCCGACCGCATCGCCCGGACGACCGGCGTCCGCCTGACCGCCAACCAGCGCGCCCTCCTCGACCGGCTGCCGGACTGGACCGGTCCGGACACCGCCGCGCTGCGTCGGCTCGAGGCGCGCGGGCTGGTGCGGATCGAGGAGCGCACGCGACCGCGACGCCCCGATCCTCCCGCGGTCGGCCCCACCGCCGACGGGCCGCTGCCGCTCAACCCCGACCAGGCGGCCGCGGTCGACCGGTTGGCCGCCGCCCCTGACGGCTCCCGGATCCTGCTGCACGGGGTCACCGGGTCGGGCAAGACCGAGGTGTACCTGCAGGCCGCCCGGCGGGTGCTCGACGCCGGTCACGCCGTGCTCGTCCTCGTCCCCGAGATCGCGTTGACCCCGCAGACCGTGGCCCGGTTCCGCCGGCGGCTGGGCGAGACGGTGGCGGTGCTGCACTCGGGCCTGTCGCGCGGGGAGCGCCGCGACGAGTGGTGGCGCCTGCACCGTGGCGACGCCCGGGTGTGCGTCGGGCCGATGTCGGCGGTGTTCGCCCCAGTGCGCGACCTGGGGCTCGTCATCGTCGACGAGGAGCACGACCCGGCGTTCAAGCACGACGGCGATCCGCGCTACGACGCCCGTCGGGTGGCGGCGTGGCGGGCCACCGCGGACGGCGCGACGCTGCTCGTCGGGTCCGCGACCCCGCGTCCCGAGTCGTGGGCGGCGCTCGAGCGGGTCTCGTTGCCGCGCCGCGCGGACGGGCGCGACCTGCCGCCGGTCGAGCTCGTCGACATGCGCCGCACCCGCACGGTGCTGCACCCCGACGTGCACCGGGCGCTCGTCGACGCCCGCAAGGCGATCGTGCTGCTCAACCGTCGGGGGTGGGCGACGAGCCTGGAGTGCGCCGACTGCGGCCATGCGTGGGAGTGCCCCAACTGCGACGTGTCGCTCGTCCTGCACGGTGGCCGGCGCGACCCGGCGACCGCCGACGGGGACGTGCCGTCGGGGTTCACCCCGTTGGCGCCGGGCGGCACGTTGCGCTGCCACCACTGTGGGCACCGGGAGCGGCCGCCGACGACGTGCCCGGAGTGCCGGTCGGTGTCGATCGGCCATCACGGCCTGGGCACCGCCCAGCTCGCCGAGCAGCTGCCGGGGCACGTGTTCCGCCTGGACGCGGACGTCACCGACCGGGCGGGGGTGCTGGACCGGTTCGGCCGGGCGGAGGAGGGCATCCTCGTCGGCACGCAGATGATCGCCAAGGGCCATGACTTCCCCGACGTGGGCGTGGGGGTCGTCGTCGACGCCGACGCGACGTTGCGGTTCCCGGACTTCCGCGGGCAGGAGCGGACGTTCCAGCTCGTCGCGCAGCTCGCGGGTCGGGCCGGTCGTGGCGGTGACCGTCGCGCGGTCGGTCGGGTGCTCGTGCAGACCCGGGCGCCGTCGGAGCGCGCGTTGCGTCACGCCGCCGAGCACGACGCGGAGGGCTTCCTCGCCGGTGAGCTGGAGCGCCGTGCCGCCCTGGGCTATCCGCCGTACTCCACCCTGGTGCGGGTGACGTGCGAGCACGAGGACGAGCGCCGCGTGGACCGGACCGCGATGGACCTGCGCCTGCAGCTGCCCCGCGACGCGCTGGGCCCGGCGGCGATCTTCCGTCGCCAGGGCCGCTACCGCCGCACGCTGGAGCTGCGCGGCCCGCAGCGCCGCGCGACGGTCGACGCGGTCCGCCGCGCGGTCGACGCGATCGTCGGCCGCCCCGAGCACCGAGGAGTCGTGCTGGCGATCGAGGTCGACCCGCGGTGAGGTGGGGTCGGGGCGACCCCGGCGTCCGGGTGGTCGCGCTTGACGGTCGGGGGAGCGGCTGGCAGCCTGCCGGTTGACCGTCGAGGTGCCAAGGTGTCGCGGCGTTCGGGTCTGCTGCACGCAGGGGTGACATCTGACCTGTGGTGCCCTGAAGTGGTGCTGATGGAAGGATGTGCAGCGTGAGAGACCCGGATACGCCTGGCGACGCGCGGTGCGTACCGGGGCCGCTCGATAGGATCCACGCACTGCACCGTTGGATCCACCAAGGAGCTCGGATGTCGCGCATGCTCGGCTATGTCTCCCGGACGCCGCTCACCCCCTCCGAAGCCCTCGGCGAGGAGCTGCTCGGGTCGTTCGTCGCGCTCGCCGACCTCCACCGCGACGGGTGGGGTCACGCCTAGACGGGTGACGGTCCCGGCGCAACGGCGACCGCACGCACGGGCCTCGGCCCGGCGAGGGACGGGCTGTCGGAGGCCCGGCTCCCGTGGGCCACGATCGGGCTGTCGTACCTGCGCTTCGCGAGCGCGGGGGCGGCGGTGGTCCGCGAGAACCTGCAGCCGTTCGTCGTCGACGGCATGGCGTTCGGGCACAACGGCGCGCTGGCGCCACATGACCTGGCCGTGGCCGAGCTCGACGATCACGAGCGGCAGGCGTTGCGGGGCACGACCGACAGCGAGGTCTACTTCGCCCTGCTCCGACGCGGGCTCCGTGACGAGAACACTCCGATCGAGCAGCGCGTCGCGGCCGGGGTCCGCGCGGTGCGTGCGCTCTACCCGGAGGCGTGCATCAACGCGATGCTGATCGCACACGGTGCCCTCGTCGTCGTCCACGCCCGGGGGACGGTCCGCCCGCCACTGCACCGGTTCGCCGAGCGCGGGTTCGACCGCGGATCGCTGCCCCGCGGGCACGACGACGGGTACGACGTCCTGTGGACCACGGTGCGGGAGTCGGGCGCGCGCGTCGTGGCGACCACGGGCGTCGACACGACCACGTGGCAACGGCTGGAGGACGACACGGTCCACGCCTTCGCGGCGGAGGGCGGCGTCCGCTCGGCACCCATCCCGTCGTGATCGCAACCGTCAGAGAACCGTCAAGGAACGCGCCTAGCTTCAGGGTCGTCCCGTCGTTTCCCTCCCGGAGCTCTCCGATGCCCCAGTCCGATCCCTCCGTCCTGCGCCGCGCCGGCGGCCGCGCGGCGATGACCACGCTGGCCACGGCCGCGATCCTGCCGGCCGTGGCGGTCGCGGTCGTCGAGACGTCGATCTACCTCGCGTCGGTCGACCTGCGGATCCGGAACCAGCCGCGGTGACCATCGGCCGGCGCGCCATGGTGGGCCGGATCGTGCCTGCTCTGGCGCGTCGGATCCGGCCCGCGCCGGGTGGGGAGCGGCGTCACCGCCGCTCACCCACCGTCCCGGGAGCGGCGTCAGGCCCGCCGGTACATCCGGGTGGTGAGCGGCACGAACACCAGCGTCAGGACGGCCGCCTCGCCGAGCACCAGGCCGATGTCACCCGCGTCCGCCGTTCCGCCCAGCAGGCCGCGCACCGCGGTCACCAGGTGCGACACCGGGTTGAGGTCCACCATCGACTCCAGCACCGACGGCAACGTCGACGGGTCGACGAAGATGTTGCTGAGGAACACGAGCGGGAAGAGCGCCATGAACCCGGTGTTCATCACCGCGCTCGGCGAGCGCATCAGCAATCCGAGGGTGGTGAACACCCACGCCAGCCCGAACGCGAACAGCATCACCAGCGCGATCCCGCCGAGCACGCCCAGGACACCGCCGCCGGCCTCGAACCCGAGCGCGAACCCGACGATCACCGTGACCGACGCGGCGACGAGGTAGCGCACCAGGTCACCGACCGCCGCGCCGACCAGTGGGGCGGGGCCCCACACCGGCAGCGACCGGAACCGGTCCACCACGCCCTTGGTCATGTCGGTGTTGAGCGTCACCCCCGAGTACACGGTGGTGAACAGCACCGCCTGCACGAGGATCCCCGGCAGGATGAACTGCAGGTAGTCGTCGGTCGATCCGGCGACCGCGCCGCCGAAGAGGTACACGAACATCACCAGGAACAGCACCGGGGTGATCGTCACGTCCAGCAGCTGCTCGGGGACGTGACGGATCTTGCGCATGCTGCGCCCGGCGAAGGCCAGGCACGCGACGGGGGCGCTCACCCGCGGGGGGCGCTCGCCCGAGGCCAGCGCCGCGTGCAGCGCCACCTCGCTCGGCGTGGTCGAGGGCGTATCGGGGGATGTCGTCGCAGCGGTGCTCATGCCGCCACCTCCTCGGGGGTCTCGTCGGTCGCGGGACGGCCGGTGAGGGCCAGGAACACCTCGTCCAGGCTCGGCTGGCCCAGAGAGAAGCCGCCGATCGGGACGCCGGCGGCAGTCAGGGCGGAGATCGCCTCGGCGGCCTCCTCGGCGTCGGCGACCGGGGCGGTCAGGCCGACGGGGTCGGGATCGGGATGCACACTGTCACCGAGGCCGCGGGCGAGGATCGCCCGTGCCTCGTCTCGTCGCTCGGGATCCAGCACCCGCACGTGCAGCGCGCTGCGCCCGACCGACGCCTTCAGCTCGCCCGGGGTGCCCTCGGCGATCACCCGGCCGGTGTCGATCACGGCGATCCGCGATGCGAGCTGGTCGGCCTCGTCGAGGTACTGCGTGCAGAGCAGCACCGTCGTGCCCTGGCTCACCAGCGCACGGACGATCGCCCACACCTCGTTGCGCGACCGCGGGTCCAGCCCGGTGGTCGGCTCGTCGAGGAAGAGCAGGTCCGGGGTCACGACGAGGCTCGCCGCGATGTCGAGCCGGCGTCGCATGCCGCCCGAGTAGTTCTTCACCAGGCGGCTCGCGGCGGCGGTCAGACCGAAGGCCGTGATCAGCTCGTCCGCCCGGGCGGCGGCCTGGCGCCGCGAGTAGCCCAGCAGCCGCCCGAGCAGCTGCAGGTTCTCGTGACCGCCGAGCTCCTCGTCGACGGACGCGAGCTGCCCGGTCAGGCTGATCCTGCGGCGCACCGCGTCGGGCTCGTCGACGACGTCGTGGCCGAGCACGCGGGCGGTGCCGGCGTCGGGCCGCAGGAGCGTGGCGAGCATCCGGATCGTCGTCGTCTTGCCCGCGCCGTTGGGGCCCAGAACGCCGTAGACGGCGCCGGTGGGCACCTGCAGGTCGACCCCGTCGACGGCACGGGTGTCCCCGAACGCCTTGACCAGGCCGGTCGTCTCGATCGCGAGGTGGGGGGAGGAGGGCATCGGCGTCGCTTTCGTCGTGGTTCGTCGATGTTGACCGCCGGGTGGGTACGAACTCATCGGTCGCATCGGCGATCTTCGAGGTTCGAGTCCGAGCGGCCGCCGACGACGATGGAGGTTCAAGCCGGGTTGATGTCAAGGGCGTCCTTGACTCCCGGCGGCGCGCGGACGTCGAAGTGGAGCGATAGACCCGGCAGAAGCGGGTCGATCGCTCCACTTCGGTTCGCCCCGCGCCGCTGCCGCCGCATCCGGTGGGCGTGGCGGTCACCGGGGTCGGGCAGCCGCCCGGTGACCGGCTGGCGGTACCCTTGGGCGTTCATGGCGGAGACGCACACCACCGGGGACGGGACGACGATCGAGAGCGCCGAGGTGGCCCGCCGACGGCAGGCGCTCCAGGCCGTCCGGCAGTGGGGCGACCCGGTCCTCAAGGCCACCGCGCGCGAGGTCGACCGGTTCGACGACGCGCTCCGCGTCGAGCTCGACACGATGGGCCGGCTCATGCACGACGCGCACGGCGTCGGGCTCGCCGCCAACCAGGTCGGCACCCTGCACCGCGTGCTCGTCTACGCCGTCGACGGTGGCGAGGGCCCGGTCCGGCGGCTCGTCAACCCGCGGATCACCTGGATGGGCGAGGAGACCGAGGTCGGCAACGAGGGCTGCCTGTCGCTGCCCGGCGTGCAGGTCGACGTCGAGCGCGCCGTGCACCTGCGGGTGTCGGCGGTCGACGACGCCGGGTCGCCGATCGACGTTGAGGCGTCCGGGTTCGAGGCCCGGATCATCCAGCACGAGATCGACCACCTGGACGGCATCCTCATCCTCGACCGCACCTCGCGCGACCAGCGCAAGCGGGCGCTGAAGGAGCTGCGCGCCCGGATGGCCGAGGACTGACCGGCCGATGGCCGCCCCCCGCACCGTCTACCTCGGCACGAGCTGGTTCGCCGCCGACGTCCTGCGTCGGCTCGTCGACGCCGGCCACGCCCCGGCCCTGGTCGTCACCCGACCGGACCGCCCCGCCGGCCGCGGCCGCAAGCTCACCCCGCCCGCGGTCGCCGACGCCGCCCGCGAGCTCGACCTGCCGCTGACCCAGCCGGACCGTCCCGAGGACGACGCCGACCGGATCGACGCGCTGGCCCCGGACGCCCTGGTCGTCTGCGCCTACGGGGCGATCATCCGCGAGCCGCTGCTCTCCGCCCGGCCGCTGCTCAACGTCCACCCGTCGCTGCTGCCCCGCTGGCGGGGCGCCGCGCCCGTCGAGCGGGCGATCATGGCCGGCGACCGCGAGACCGGCGTGTCGATCATGGCGCTCGTCGAGGAGCTCGACGCCGGGCCGGTGTACGCGCAGGAGGCCGAGCCGATCGCGCCCGACGACACCTACGGCGACCTCGCGCCGCGCCTCGTCGACCTGGGGGCCCGCATGCTCGTGCGGATCCTCGACGCCGGCGCGTCGCAGGACGGTGGCCTCGCCGCGCTCACCGCCACCCCGCAACCCGACGACGGCGTGACGTACGCCGAGAAGATCGTCGCCGCCGACCGCGACCTCGACCCGGACGCGCCCGCGCAGGTCCGCCACGACCACGTGCGGGCGCTGACGCCACACATCGGCGCCCGCCTGCGCCAGGACGACGGCGCCGTCCTGGGGGTCCGTCGCACCCGCCTGACCGACGCGGGCGAGCTGGAGCTCGTCGAGGTGCAGCCGCCCGGCGGACGACCGATGGCCTACGACGACTACCTCCGCGGCCGGGGCGCCCGGTGAGCGACGGACGTCGGCCTGGCGGCGGCCGGTCGCGTGACGGTCGGCCCGGCGGCCGTCCGGACGGCGCTCGACGTGGACCCGGACGCGCGTCCGGTCCGGGCCGAGGCCCGGTAGGTGACCGCCCCGCCGGTGACGACGCCCGCCCCGGCCGCCGCGGCGGCCCGCCCGTCCGTCCCGCCGACGACCGCGCGGGGGCGGCACGGCGCGCCGCGCACGAGGTGGCGCTGCGGGTGCTGCGCGACGGGGCGTTCGCCGACCGGGCGCTGCACGGCGTCGCCAAGGACCTCGACCCGCGCGACCGGGCGCAGGCCAAGCGGCTCGCGTTCGGGGTCGTCCAGCGCCGCTTGACCCTCGACCACCTCATCGGCCGGCACGTCAAGCGCGACCTGGACGCCGAGGTGCGGATCGCCCTGCACGTCGGGCTGTACGAGCTGCTCTTCAGCGACGGCGTGCCCGACCGCGCGGCGGTGAGCTCCGCCGTCGAGCTCGCCAAGCCCAACGCCGGGTTCGCGCTCGTCAACGCGGTGCTGCGCGCCGTCATCGTCGAGCGGGACCGGCCCGAGGGCCTGGGCCTGCCCGCCGACGACACGCCCGAGGGCGCGGCCGTCCGGCACAGCCATCCCGAGTGGCTCGTCCGCCGCTGGTGGACGTGGCTGGGGCCCAACGCCACCCGTGCGCTGCTCGCCGCCGGCAACCGACCGACCGACCTCGTCCTGCGCGTCAACACGATCAAGGCCGGGGCCGACGGGCCGTGGCCCGACGTGCCCGGCGAGCCGTTCGACCCCGAGCTGCCCGAGGCGCACCGCGTCGACGGTCCGCTCGACGTCGTCGCGCACCCGCTGTGGAACGAGGGCCGGTTCGTCGCGATGTCGCGCGGGTCGATGATCGTGGCCCGCACCGTCGACCCGCAGCCCGGCGAGCGGGTGCTCGACCTGTGCGCGGCCCCTGGCGGCAAGACGACCCACATGGCGGCGCTCATGGGCAACCGCGGTGAGATCGTCGCCGTCGAGGCGCACAAGGCGCGCGCCCGCGCGCTCGAGCGCACCTGCCGCCGCACCGGCGCCGACATCGTCGACGTCCGCCACGCCGACGCGCTCGAGATCGACCTGCCCGCCGGATCGTTCGACCGTGTCCTCCTCGACGCGCCCTGCTCCGGCCTGGGGACGCTCTCCTCGCACCCCGACCTGCGCTGGCGGGTGCAGGAGAAGGACCTCGCCGAGCTCGCCCGGTTGCAGGCGCGCCTGCTGGCCGTGGCGGAGCGGGCGCTGAAGCCCGGCGGACGGCTCGTCTACTCCGTCTGCACGCTCAACCCGGGGGAGGAGCGCGTCGCCGACGGCGCGGTCCGCCGCCTGCTGCCGCACCGCGACCGCACCGACGGCTTCTACATCGCCGCCCGCGACGCCTGAGCGATCAGGACCCCGGGACCCGCTGGCCGCCGATCTCGACGATCTCGTAGTGACCGCGGTCGTCCTCGACCTTCGTCACCTCGATCGTCACCGGCAACGTCTGGCCGGTGCCGCGGGCCTGGCAGGTCATGCGGGCGCCGACCTCGCCCTTCAGGTCGTCGGGGCAGTCGACGGACTCCGCGCCCTGCAGCGCCGGATGGTCGGCGAGCTGCTTCTCGACGTCCTCGCGCGGCACGGACTTGCCGCCGCCGACGACGCCGATCACGACGATGACGACGATCGCGATGAAGATGCCGATCCGGACCTTCGTCGAGCCGAGCTTGGCGAGGATCGCCTTGGCCCCCGTCGGGGCGGCGTCGTCACCGGCCGGGGGCGGGGGAGGCGGGGGCACCGCCGATCCGCCGATCCCCAGCCGCGCGTCCGCCGCCGGGCGCGACGCCGCGACCGGCGGGGTGACGATCTCGCGGGTGGCGTCCTGGGCCGGGGCCGCGGGCGGCGTCGGAGCGGGGGCCGCGGGGGCGGGAGCGTCCGGGATCGACGGCGTCGCGATGACGCGGGTGGCGTCGGGATCGTCGGCGGGAGGGGCACCCGCACCGGTCCGCGGCGCGGTCGGATCACGGTCGTCGGACGACGATCCCGAGGGCTCCGCTGGCGCCGCGGGCGGGGTGGCCGGGGTGGACGGGGGCGGGATCCGGTACTCGGCGGTCTCGGGCAGGTCGGACGACGGGGGCTCCGGGCGCATGCGCCAACGGTAGGCGACCGGGACGTCGACGGCGACCCCCGCCCGGGTGAAGCCCGGCCGCGGCGGGGCGGTAGGGCCACGCCGACCGTCGATCCGGGCCCGTCGGCGGTGGCGACCCGGCCCGTCCGGGGGCCGACCCGCACCGGTCGGCGGGCGCGTCACGCCCGCGGGATACGATGCGCCCGATGCGATTCGCGCCCGGGGCCACCGTGGAGGGATACCGCGTCGACGAGCTCCTCGGCCGCGGCGGGATGGGCGTCATCTACCGGGCGACCCAGCTCGCGCTCGACCGGACGATCGCGCTGAAGGTCGTCGCCCCGGAGCTCGCCGGGACCGACGCGTTCCGCGAGCGGTTCAAGCGCGAGGCGCGGCTCGCCGCGGCGCTCGACCACCCGCACGTCGTCCCGATCTACGAGGCCGGCGAGGTCGACGGCGAGCTGTTCCTCGCGATGCGGTTCGTCGACGGCCGCGACCTGGCGTCCGTCATCCGGGCCGAGCGTCGCCTCGACCCCGAGCGCGCCGTCCGGATCGTCGAGCAGACCGCGTCGGCGCTCGACGCCGCCCACGCCCGCGGGCTCGTCCACCGCGACGTCAAGCCGGCCAACGTCCTGCTCGAGGACCGGCCGACCGGCGAGCACGCCTACCTCACCGACTTCGGGCTCGTCCGCGCGCTCGACGAGGGCGAGCGGCGGCTCACCGGCACCGGCACGTTCATGGGCAGCGCCGACTACGTGTCGCCCGAGCAGATCCTCGGATCGCCGACCGACGCCCGCAGCGACGGGTACGCCCTGGCGTGCGTCCTGTACGCCGCGCTCACCGGGGTCCCGCCGTTCCGTCGCGACACCGAGACCGCGACGCTCACCGCGCAGGTCCGCGAGCCCCCGCCCGCGGTGTCGGCGACCCGACCCGAGCTCGGCGGACGGTTCGACGGGCTGCTCCGCCGTGCGCTGTCCAAGGTGCCCGGCGACCGGTACCCGACCTGTGGGGCGCTCGCCGCCGCGGCGCGGTCCGCGCTGCGCGAGCACCCGGCGATCGCGACCGCGCCGGCGCCCACCGGGACCGACGCCGACGAGACGATCGTCCTGGGGCCGTCGGCGACCGGGCCGGTCGCCCGCACCGAGCCGACCGGCGCCGGGCCGACGGTCGACCCCGGCGTCGGGGACCGGCCCGCGGACGCCGCGCCGTCGCCGCCCGACCCGGCGGCATCGCCCGACCCGGCGCCGCTCGCGGACCCGGCGGCGCTCGACGTCGACGCGACGATCCGCACGTCGACCGCCGGCGGCGTCGACGGCCCGCAACCCGACGACGACGCCGACCGTACCCGCATCGACCTCGTCGTCCCGCCGGGCGGCCCGGTCGCGCCCGCCGGTCCGCCCGCGGTCGACCACGCCGGCGCCGCGGCCGCCGCGGCCGTCCCGACCCCACCGCGCGCCGCCGTCCCGACGCGCCCCCCGGCCCACGACGCCACGCCGGTGCGCCCCGTCCGCACCGCGCCGCCCCCGCCGCCGTCGTCCGGCGGGGCGGGCGGGGCGGGCGGGGGGCGACGTCGCCCGCGGTGGGTCCTCCCGGCCGTGGGGGTCGTCGCGGTCGCGGCCGCCATCGGAGGCGGGCTCTACGCGGGCGGGGTCATCGGCGGGGGCACCACGACGACGGTCGTCGTCATGCCCCCCGAGCCGGACGGCCGCGCCCGCGACGGCGAGTACATCGGCCAGACGACCGCCGGCCAGACGCTGCGGTTCACCGTCGTCGAAGGCGAGATGCGGGCCGGGTCGACGCGCGCCCGGTTCACCTGCACCGACACCACCACCGGGGCCCGGAGCGAAGCCGACCAGGACCTGTCCGTCGACCCCGGCACCCGTGCCCGGCTCGACGACGACGGCCGGTTCGAGGACCGCACGAGCCTGCCGGCCCAACGGTCGCTGTTCAGCGGTCAGGTGGCCCCGGACGGCAGCGCCCAGGGGGTCATCGTCAGCGAGTACACCACCGACGGCGCGACGGCGACCCCGGACGGCGGCACCCACTGCACCACCGGCGAGCTGCGCTGGACCGCACGTCGCGAATGAGGTGACGCAGGGCCCCTCGTCGGGTGACCGGTGACGGTCGGACCGTGCGTTAGAGTCGCCACCGTACACGGGCCGACGGCCCCCGGTGACGAGGAACGCAGATGCAGCAGGCGACACCACCGAACGCGGGAGGCCTCCAGGGACTGGGGGCCTCGACGGGGTTCACCCCGCGCGCGTTCCAGCTCCGCGCCGGAGCGCTCGTCGGGGCGCTCATGGTGCCGCTCATCCTGCTGCTGCCCGCGTCGGGCGCCGGCGGCGCCCTCGCCGCCCAGCTCCGTCAGGCCGGACGCGAGACGAGCTCCAGTGGCTGGGCGTCGGCGTCGAGCGTCGACATCGTCATGGTGCTCGTCGCCGCGGGCATCGCGGCCCTGCTGTTCCTCGAGCTCCAGCAGCCCCGGTCGCGCGAGTGGCTGCTCGGCACCGCCGCGCTGGCGTTCGTCCTCGTCGGCCTCTCGTGGCCCGAGACCCGCGGGTCCGGCTCGCTCGGGGTCGGCCTGCGGTTCGGGGCCTACCTCCAGCTCGTCTGGGCGATCGCGATCGCCGCGTCGCTCGTCCTGGCGGTCCGCGATCCCACCCCGCGCGGCGCGGTCACCGGACCGCTGTTCCAGGGCCTGGGCGGGGGCGCCGCGCCCGCGGCGCCGGCCCCGTCCGCGCCGACGGGCGTCCCGGCGGCCCCCGCGCCCGTCGCGCCGCCCGTCGCCCGGCCCGCGACCGCGGCGGCCGCCGACGACGACGACGGGGCGACCCGGGTCGACGGTCCCGCCGGAGGCGGCGCGGTGCCGCGCCTGGACGCCGGGTGGTACGCCGACCCGCAGGGCGAGAAGCGCCTGCGGTACTTCGACGGCGCCACGTGGACCAACCACACCGCGGACTGATGGCCCACATCGCGCTCCGGGTCCTGCAGGGACCGGCCGCCGGCTCAGACATCCCGGTCGACGGCGCCCTCGTCGTCGGTCGCGCCGCGACCGGCGACGGCGCCCTCGGGGGCGACGACCTGCTGTCGCGCCGCCACGCCGAGATCGCCGTCGACGGCCCGCTGCTGCGGGTCACCGACCTAGGGTCGACCAACGGCACGTTCGTCGGCGAGCGGCGGATCGACGGTCCGACGACGATCGCCGTCGGCGAACGCCTCCGCGTCGGCGGCACGACCGTGGAGGTCGTCCTCGTCGGCGCGCCCGACGACGCCGCGCCGACCGACGTCCGCCTGCGCCCCGCGGCCCCCGATCCGGCTCCGGCGCCGCGCGCCGAGCCCGCGGTCGCGGCGGCCGCACCGGCCCCACCGATCCCGGCGCCGCCCCCACCGGACGCCCCGGCGCGCGTCGCGGCGGTCGCGCCCGGGGCCGCCGCCCCGGTCGCCCGTGCGTCCGGTGGCACGCCCCCGGCGTCCGCCGACCTGCCGTCCGGGTCGGCGCGCGAGCACGGGGCCGCGAGCATCGTCGTCGACGGTCGACGGATCCCGCTGCCCGACGGCGGCTACGTCGTGGGACGCGACCCGGCCGCCGACCTCGTCCTGTCCGACGACCGCACGTCGCGCCGTCACGCCCGGATCGACCGCGACGCCGGCGGCGGCTGGTACGTCGTCGACCTCGGCTCGAGCAACGGCACGCTGCTCGACGGCGAGCGGCTGCACGGCGAGTCGCGGTGGCTCGACAACGGCGACACGGTGCAGATCGGCGGCAGCACGCTGCGGTTCCTCACCGAGGGCGCGGCGCCACAGCACTCGGTCGTCATCGCCGACGCGCCACGCCAGAGCGTCCTGCTGGCCACCCGCATCAGCATCGGGCGGGACCCGGCTGGGACGATCGTCCTCGACGACCCGAACGTCTCGCGTAACCACGCCGAGGTCGCCCTGCAGGGCGGCACGTACGTCCTGCGCGACCTGGGGTCCCGCAACGGCACCCGCGTCAACGGCGAGCCGGTCACCGAGGTCGCGCTGCGCGAGGGCGACGAGATCGGCATCGGCCCGTTCCGGTTCGTCTTCGACGGCAACACCCTCGTCGCGCGCGACGACCGTGGATCGCTGCACCTCGATGCCGAGGGCCTGGGGATGGAGGTCCCCGGCAAGCGGATCCTCGAGCCGGTCACCCTGCAGATCCGGCCGGGCGAGCTCTTCGCGATCATCGGCGAGTCCGGCGCGGGCAAGTCGACGCTGCTCAAGGCCCTGGCCGGGGTCACCGACCCGACCGAGGGCGCCGTCCTCGTCAACGGCGAGCCGATCGCCGGTCGCGTGGCGGAGATCGGCTACGTCCCCCAGGACGAGATCGTCAGCCCGCTGCTCACCGTCCGCGAGTCGCTCGAGTACGCCGCCCGACTGCGACTGCCGGAGGACTCCAGCCCGGCCGAGATCACCGCCGCCGTCGACGGGGTCATCGCCGAGCTCGCGCTCGAGAAGCACGCCGACACCCGCGTGGCGGCCCTGTCGGGCGGTCAGCGCAAGCGGGCCGGCGTCGGCGTCGAGCTCGTCAACAGCCCCGGGCTGCTCTTCCTCGACGAGGCCACCACCGGCCTCGACCCGGGCCTGGAGCGGCGCATGATGGAGCTCATGCGCAGCCTCGCCGACCGGGGCCGGGCGGTCATCACGATCACCCACGCGACGAAGAACCTCAACCTCTGCGACCGCGTCGCGATCATGGGCCGCGGCGGGGTGCTGTGCTTCATCGGCGCGCCCGCCGACGCGCTGCGGTTCTTCGGGGTGGAGGAGGCCGACGGGATCTACGACGCCCTCGACACCACCCCGGCCCGCGAGTGGGCCGACCGGTTCCAGGCGCTGCGCGCCCGCGGCCAGGTCGAGGCCGCGCCCGCCCCGGTGCCGCGCCGCCAGGCGACGGCCCGCCGACCGCGGGCGCTGCAGCCGCAGCTCCGGGTGCTCGTCGAGCGCTACTCCACGATCTTCCGCCGCGACAAGCGCGCGCTGATGATCCAGCTCGCGCAGGTCCCGATCCTCGCGGTCTTCGTCGCCGCGCTCGCCGGGGGCGACGTGTTCGCCACCGACCGGCCCGAGGGCGGCGACCCGGGGATGACGAACACCCTGTTCTTCCTCGCGTTCCTCCCGGTGTTCTTCGGCGTCGCGTCGGGCGCGCGCGAGATCATCAAGGAGCGCGCCGCGTTCGTCCGCGAGACCGCGGTCGGGGTGCGGATCGACGCCTACCTGCTGTCCAAGGGCATCGTCCTCGGGGCGCTCGCCGCGGTCCAGGCGACGGTCCTCGTCGTCATCGTGCTCGCGGTGCGCCAGCTGCACGGCGGGATCGAGCAGTACCTCGGCCTGTGGCTGCTGCTCGTCGGCGTCGGCTGGGCGGGCGTCGCGTTGGGCCTCCTCGTCTCGTCGCTCTCCACGAGCGAGAACCAGGCGACGAGCCTCATCCCGCTCGTCCTCGTGCCGCAGCTCATCTTCGGCGGCGCGATCCGACCGTTCGGGCAGCTCCCCGACCCGATGCAGTGGATCGCCGCGATCGTCCCCGCCCGGTGGGGCTTCGCCGGGGCCGGCGGCACGATCGACGCCGACGGACGCCTGGGCGCGGTCCCGGCGGTCGTCGACCCCAACACTGGCGTCCAACGCCCGTCCGAGGGCTTCGCGTCGCTGCAACGGTTCGGCGAGGACTTCTTCTCGCTCGCGTGGCCGGTGTCGATGCTCATCATGGGCGCGTTCGTCATCGGGTTCGGGTTCATCACCCACAGGGCGCTGACGCGACGCAGCCGATGAGCCTCCCCGCCGCCCCGCATCCCGACGCCGGGCGGCGGCGGTCGACCTGCGCGATCTGGGGCGGGGCCACGGTCACCGTCCTCGTCCTGCTCGTCGTCGTCGCGCAGCTCGTGGTCCCCGGGATCGCGTCGCGGGTCGTCGAGGACGAGCTGCGCAGGTACGGCGACGTGCGCTCCGTGTCGGTGTCGTCGTTCCCGGTGTGGGAGCTGCTGTCGGCGCGGATCGACGCGGTCGAGATCGACATGGGGGAGACCCGCGACCGGCCGTCGGACGGCACGGCGGCGGCCGGACCGCGCGTGCGGGCGGCCGCGATCGACCTGCCGCAGCCCGGCGCGGTCCGCGACCGGGGGCGCGAGCTCGCCGACCTCATGCTCCGCACCCGCAAGGTCGAGCGGGTCGACGCGAGCGCGACGCGGTTCACCACCGGCGACGTCGTCGTGCAGGACGTGCGGATCACCAAGCGGGGGGACCGGATCACCGCCGCGGGCTCGATCTCGCTCGAGGACGTCCAGCGGGCACTGCCGGCGGCGCTCGGGCTCACCGCGTCCGCCGACGGCGACCGCCTGGCGATCACCGGCCAGTACCGGCTGCCGCTGGGCGTCACGACGACGGTGCGCGCCCGCGTGGCGGTCCACGAGGGCGGCCTGGTGCTCGAGGCCGGCCTGCCGTTGAACCAGGCGTTCCGGGTGCCGGTGTTCGCCGACGACCGGGTGACGGTGCTCGGCGCGCGCGAGACCCCGTGCGCCCCGCGGTTCTGCTTCGAGATCGCCGCCCGGTTGGACGGGTGAGGACCGCCTGCACGACGGCTGGCGGGAACGTCGAGACGACCCTCTAGAGTGGCGGCATGGAGGTCGACCTTGGTCTCGCCTGCCCCGCCTGTCGGGAGCCCTGGCTTCGGCCGACGAACCTCCCGGGCCGCTATCGGTGCGTGAACTGCCTGTCGCGGTTCGAGCTCCGGTCGGTGTGCCCCAACTGTGGCGAGCACTCCACGATCGTCCGCATGTCCCGCACCGCCACGATGGCCTGCAACCAGTGCGGGTCGTCGATGCTCGTGCAGGTGTAGCGCGGACCGGCTCGCGGGACCGGGCTCGGCCGGGCGACTCCGGGGAGCGCGTTCGCCGCCCACCCCACGTTCCCGCCTCCGCAGACGGGCCACGGCCCCGGCGGGCTACCCTTGCCCGGTGAGCGCCGCCGATCCCCGCCTCGACCGTCTGAGGGGCATCGCCCCGTCGATCCTCGCCGCCGACTTCGGCCGGTTGCGCAGCCAGGTCGAGGAGACCGTGGCCGCGGGGGCGACGGTCATCCACGTCGACGTCATGGACGGCCACTTCGTGCCGCCGATCACGATGGGGCCGCTCGTCGTCGACGCGCTCAAGGGGATCGACGCGCTGCTCGACGTCCACCTCATGGTCGAGCGGCCCGAGCGGCACCTCGCGGACTTCGCCAAGGCCGGGGCGGACGTGCTGAGCGTCCACGCCGAGGCGACCCCGCAGCTGCAGTACGCGCTGGGCCTCGCCCGCGAGCTCGGGGCCCTCGCCGGCCTCGCGGTCTGCCCCGGCACCCCCAACGACGTCTACGTCGAGAACGCGGCGAAGGTCGACATGGCGGTCTGCATGACCGTCAACCCCGGGTGGGGCGGCCAGAGCTTCATCCCCACGTCGCCCGACAAGGTCCGTCGGATCGCCGAGCGCGTCGCCCCCGGCACCGCGATCCAGGTCGACGGCGGGGTCGACCTGTCGACGATCGGGACCTGCGCGCAGGCGGGCGCGACGGTCTTCGTCGCCGGGTCGGCCGTCTTCGGCAAGGACGACCCCGGCCAGGCCGTCCGCGACCTCGCGGCCGCCGCCGAGGTCGCCGCCCGGGGCGCCACCGCCGTCTGACGCGGCGGATCGGCGTTCCGGCGCGCCGCGCGGCGCACGAGGGCGCCCCCGACCGCCGGCCGTCGTGCGGATCGCCTACCGTGCGGACGTCCACCGTCCGTGAACGGTTCGTGACCGGGCGTCGGGAATGTCCCCGAGCGCCTGGGGGATGGCCCCCGGATCACGTGATTCCGGGCGTGGCCTGTGCTTGGGTGACGACCATGAGCACCGAGATCGTCAGCGCCGTCGAGCTGCGCAAGACCTACGGCGAGGGCGACACCCGCGTCGTCGCGCTCGACGGCCTGAGCGTCGGGTTCGCGTCGGGCGGCCTCACCGCGATCATGGGGCCGTCCGGGTCGGGCAAGTCGACGCTCATGCACTGCGTCGCCGGCCTCGACCGGGCCGACTCCGGCACCGTCACCGTCGACGGCGTCGACCTGTCGGGCCTCGACGACCGGCGACTCACCGAGCTGCGGCGCGACCGGATCGGGTTCGTCTTCCAGGCGTTCAACCTGCTGCCGGTCCTCACCGCCGAGGAGAACATCGTCCTGCCGCTGACGATCGCCGGTCGCACCGCCGACGCCGACTGGCTCGAGCAGCTCATCGCCACCGTCGGCCTGGGCGACCGCCGCCACCACCGGCCGAGCGAGCTCTCCGGCGGACAGCAGCAGCGGGTCGCGGTCGCCCGGGCGCTCGCCAGCCGGCCGGCGGTCGTGTTCGCCGACGAGCCGACCGGCAACCTCGACTCGCGATCGTCCGAGGAGGTCCTCGGCCTGCTGCGCCGCGCGGTCGACGAGTTCGGGCAGACCGTCGTCATGGTCACCCACGACGCCCACGCGGCGTCGTTCGCCGACCGGCTCATCGTCCTGAAGGACGGGGCGATCGTCCACGACGGCCCCGCCGGCGGATCGGACGACGTCCACGCCCGCCTGCAGGCCGCGTCCGACCCCACCGCCCACTGATGCGCACCCTGCTCCTGCGCTCGCTGCGGGCCCGCGCCGGGCGCACGCTCAAGACGTCGCTCGCCGTCGTCCTCGGGGTCGCGCTCATCGCCGGCACCCTGATCTTCACCGACACGATCAACCGCACGTTCGACGAGATCGGCGAGACGAGCTACCGCGGCGTCGCGGTCGTCGTCACCCCGGCGCTGCCGCCGGGCACCCCCGACTCCGACTCCGACGACGACGGACGCGCGCTCCCGCGGACGCTCGCGCAGCGGGTCGCCGACGCGCCGCTCGTCCGCGACGCCCGCGGCCAGATCGAGGGCACCGCGCTCGTGTTCGAGCGCGACGGTCGCACCCGCATCGGCGGGCAGGGCCCGCCCTCGATCCTCCTGTCGACGCTGCCCGACGGCTACGGCGCGATCTCGTACACCTCGGGACGTCCGCCGACCGGCGGCGACGAGGTCGCCTTCGACGCCGACACCGCCGAGAAGGCCGAAGCCCGCGTCGGCGACACCGTCCACGTCCAGGGCGAGGGCCCGCGGCGGGCGATGCGCCTCGTCGGCATCGTGCAGCTCGGCGACGGCTCGACGTCGTTCGGCGGCGCGACGCTGACGTTCGCCGCGCCCGAGACCGCCGCCGAGCTCGCCGGTCGTAGCGACGACCGCTACTACTCCGAGATCCTCGCGATCGGACAGGAGGGCGCGTCCGACGACGAGGTCGCCGCGAGCGTCCGTGCCGCCGTCGGCGACGCGGGCACGGTGCGGACCGGTCAGGCCCAGGGCGACCAGCAGGCCCAGGACATCAAGGACGCGATCGCGTTCCTCCCGACGATGCTCCTCGTCTTCGCCGGGATCGCGACGTTCGTCGGATCGTTCCTCATCTTCAACACGTTCTCGATCACGATGGCGCAGCGCCAGCGGGAGTTCGCGCTGCTGCGGGCGCTCGGCGCCGACCGCCGCCAGGTGCGGGTCATGGTGACGGGGGAGGCCCTGACCGTCGGGATCATCGGGGCGGTCCTCGGCATGGCCGGCGGGTTCGTCGTCGCGCCCGGCATCCGCGCGCTGCTCGAGGGCTTCGGCGCCGACATGCCGTCGACCGCGACGGTGTTCGCCGGGCGCACGATCGTCGTGAGCCTCGTCGTCGGCCTGCTTGTGACCCTCGTCGCGAGCTGGGCGCCCGCCCGCCGGGCGACCCGGGTGGCCCCGATCGAGGCGCTGCGCGACGCCGCCGCGCCCCCGGGCCGCGGGGCGGTGCGGCGTGGGCCGGTCGTGGTCGGAGCGATCGCCGGGACGCTCGGCGCGGTGGCGGTCCTGCTGGCCGTCGTCGCCGGGGCGAGCACCGGGGTCGCGGGGATCGGCGCGGGGCTCCTCGTCCTCGGCGCGATCCTCGTGTCGCCGGCGCTCGTCGGGCCGCTCGCCGCGTCGCTGTCCCGTCCGTTGCGGTCGCTCTTCGGCCTGCCGGGACGGTTGGCGGGCGACAACGCCGCCCGCCAACCCGGCCGCACCGCGGTGACGTCGGGGGCGCTCATGATCGGCCTGGCGCTCGTCGTGTTCGCCACGGTGTTCGCCGCCGGCCTCAAGGACACGCTGCGCGGCGACATCGAGCGGGTCACCGGCGCGCCGGTCGTCATCCAGGAGGCGGACGGCGGGTTCAGCGGCCTGTCGCGCTCGCTCGTCGACGCCGTCGCCCGCGTGCCGGGCGTCGACGCGGCCGGCGGGGTCGGGTTCGGCCGGGTCGCCGTCGACGGTCACGGCAACGCCCCGGTCACCGTCATCGACGGTCGCGCGCTCGAGGAGGGCCTGGCCCGCCTGGAGCCCGTCGACGGCTCGGACGCCGCTCCCGGCGACCCGGGCGACGGTCGCGCCCACGTCACCGAGGGCACGGCCGACGACCTCGACCTGCGGTCCGGGTCGACGGTCGAGGTCACCGGCGTCAACGGCGAGCGCCGCACGTTGACCGTCGTGACCCTCGTCGAGGGCACCGCGTCGGCGGTCACCGGCATCGTCCTCAACGAGCGCACCGCCGCCGAGCTGGGGATCCGCGACCCGTACTTCGTCCTCGTCGACGGCGATCGCGACGCGATCGCCCGGGCCGTGGCCACCGACTACCCGGCGGCCGAGGTCCTGTCGCGCGACGACTGGATCTCGGACCAGGTCGGCCAGGTCGACCAGCTGCTGGGGCTCGTCTACGCCCTGTTGGCGCTGTCGATCGTCGTCGCGCTGTTCGGCATCGTCAACACCCTGGGCCTGTCGATCCAGGAGCGCACGCGCGAGTTGGGCCTGTTGCGCGCGGTCGGCGCGACGCGTCGCCAGGTCCGCCGGATGATCGCGCTCGAGGCGGTGATCACCGCCCTGCTCGGCGCGCTGCTCGGCGCCGTCCTGGGCTTCGTCCTGGCGGCCGCGGTCGGCACGACCCTCGACGGCTTCGCGGTGTCGGTCCCGATCGGCCAGATCGTCGTCCTCGTCGTGATCACGACGCTGCTGGGCGTGCTCGCCTCGCTCCGCCCCGCACGCCGCGCGGCCAACGTCGACGTGCTCGTGGCGATCGGGGAGGAGTAGGGCGCGAGGTGCGTCGGGGGCCGGCGGGTCGGCGGGTGGGGTCGGCCGGCGGGTGGGCGGGTCGGTCGGTCGCGGTGGTCTGGGACGGGGCGTCGGTCGGGGCGGGGCTCGGTGGGCGGAGATCGGGCCGGCGGTCCGGTTCGGGCAGGGACGGCCGGCCGGAGACCTTCCGGGCGGCGGTGGCCGGCACCCAGGCGTCGCTCAGGTGGCGAACCCGACGCGCGTCAGGAGGGTGCGCCATCTTGACGTCGCAAGCCGACGGTCAGGCGGCGCACCGCTCACGCGAACGGCGGGCGATCCACATCAGCGTCGCGTGGGGTGGCGCTCCGGCCGGACCATCGCTCCGTCCGCCGTTGTCCGCCCACCCTCATGGCCCTCGCGCGGCCCCGACCCCTGCGGCACGCGTCCCCCGCGCCGCGCCGCGCCGCGCCGCGCCGGTCTCCGGCCCCCGGGTCGCGCCGCCGCTCACCCTCGGTGCGCGTCGCCGGTGACCGGTCGACGGAAGACGACGGCGAGCATGCCGCAGAGGAGGAACGTCGCGGCGGCGTAGCCGACCTCGGCGCGCAGCAGCGCGTCGTCGCCGAACGGGCCGACGAGCATCCAGACGACGAACGCGAGGCCCGCCACGAGCCATGCGGCCGCCGCCGTCGGGGCATGGCCTCGGGCGAGGGCCGCCTGGTTGAGGGTGCCGGCGGTGAGGTGGGCGCCCATCCCCACGGCGACGATCGCCAGGCCGCCGACCGGGGGCTCCTGGCCGGCGAAGAGCAGCGGCATGATCCAGCCGCCCAGGACGAGCAGGCCGACGGCGACCGATCCCGCGAACGCGGCGATGTAGACGATCGCCTTGCGGATCGCCGCCGCGATCTCGTGCGCCGACCCGGTCGCCACGAGCGCCGCGAAGTGCGGCAGCAGCGTCGTCTGGATCGCCTGGAAGAGCTGCAGCGGCGCGCGGGTGACGAGCAGCGCGCTGAAGATCACCGCCGCGACCGCCTTGTCGGACGTCAGCAGCACCCCGGCGTTGACGAGCGTCTGCTCCCCGAGCTGGATCAACGCGACGCTCACGGCGAACGCCCCGCCGCGGCGCAGCGTGCGGTCCCCGGGCGACGACGCGCCACCGACCGGCACGACGCCGTCCGCCTCCCCGGCCTCGGCCATCCGCCGGGTCGTCGAGCGGATCGCCCACGGCACGAGGAGCAACGACGCCAGCGGCGCGGCGAGGATCCCGACCGCCACCGCGACCTGGCCGCTCGTGATCCCGATCAACGCGGCGATCGGGAAGAGGATCCGGGCGAGCGACTCGAAGAGCACCAGGCCGCCGTACAGGCCGAACCAGCCGTGACCGGCGACGAACCCGCGGGCGAAGTAGCTCGCCGCGTAGGCGACGCCGGCCCCGACGAGGAGCCAGAAGAGCTCGGGCGACCCCAGCTCGTCCTCGAGCGGCCCCCGGGCGACGAGCGCGACGACGACGAGGACGACCGCGAACGCCGTCTGGATGAGCAGCGGCTCGCGGAGCGACGGGTGCGCGTCGCCGCGGGCGCGGGCGGTCGCGATCGACCGCGACAGCAGCTGCTCCACCGGTCGGTACATCACCGACATCGCGGTGAAGAGCACCGCCCACATCGTCGCGATCTGGCCGTAGCGCTCCTGGCCGGTCGCGTCGTCGCCCAGGGCGTGCGACGCGACCGAGAAGAAGAGGAACGTCAGCAGCCCGGTCGACGCGATCCCCAACGACAGGATCCGCGCCCCGCTGCCGTAGGAGCGGGTGGAGGCCTCACGGCCCGATCGGGCCTCGTCGGCCTCCCGGTGCGGTGAGGGACCGTCGCCGGGGGCGGAAGGGACGCTCCCGGCCTGCGGGCCGCGCCCTCCGGGTCGGGCGACCGGGGTGGACCGACCCGCGTCGTCCGGGGGACCGGCGGACGGGTCGTCGGTGGGGCCCGCCACCACCGGCGAGACGCTCAGCCGCCGAGGCGGACGAGCAGCTGGGTCCAGGGGAACGGCGTGCGGGCCTCGACGACCTCGCCGTGCTGCGACAGCAACCGCTTGAACGACCGCGTCGACCAGTGGTTGAGGTGGCCGGGGGTGTTGCCCAGGTCCTTGATGTACGCACCGCGCGCCATGTTCACCGCCCGCCAGATCGGCTCGCGGGGGACCGACACGAGCAGCCACCGCTGCGCGACCCGGGCCATCTCGGCGACGGTGTGCTCGGGGTCCGGAACGTGCTCCAGGACCTCGATCGCCGTCGCGACGTCGAACTCGTCGTCGGCGAACGGCAGGTTCTCGGCCCGCATGACCCGGTACTCGAGGTTGGGGGCCTGACGTTGCTCCCACCCGGCCTGGATCGAGGGCTCCTCCAGGTCGATCCCGACGACGCGCCGGTCGCCGAGCTGCCGCGCCCACTCGTGGACGAGGACGCCCTCGCCGCAGCCGACGTCCAGCAGGCTCCGCGGGTCGGCGCGGGCGAAGAGGTCGCCCAGGTCGCGCTCGAACCCGGCCATGAGCCGCTTGACGACCGGGTTCGTCGACCCGTACTTGTCGTACGTGTTGCCGGTGATGATCCCGTCGTCGCTCGTGGTGACGTTGACGGGTCCGCCCGACGCGGCGGGGGAGACGGGCTTGTCGTTGGTGCTCACGGTCGGATCGCCTCGCGCTCGTCGGTGGTGGTGCCCGCAGCGGGCGGGTCGGGGACCGGGCCGGCCTGGGCGCCGGTCGTGGCCGGCTGGCCGGTGGGACGGTCGCCGGGCTCGTAGTGGCTCGGCGGGATGTTGAGCTCCAGCTCGATCCGGCGCACCCGCTCGAACACGCGCTGGGTGAGGATCCGCTGGCCGTGCAACAGGTCGCCGAGGACCGCGATCGCGCCGACCGTGACCGACGCCATGAAGAGCACGCCGCCGAAGATCAGCGACTGGACGTGGCCGGCGCCCTCGCCCTGGACCCACGACACGAAGTACCGCAGCCACGGGATGCAGGCGAGGAGGAAGAGGATCGCCGCGGCGGTCATGAAGACCCGCATCGGCTCGTACTGCGCGTAGATCCGGAAGATCGACACGGTGTTGCGCCGCACGTACGCCCACATCGACGGGAAGAGCCGCGACTCGCGGAGCTTCTCGTTCGTGTCGACCGGCACGTGCTTCGTCGCGACGAGGAGCTTGCCGGCCTGGATGAGCGACTCGAGCGTGTAGGTGAACCGCGACACGACGGCGAGCTGGATCGCCGCCTCGCGGTTGTAGGCGCGGAACCCGGACGTCGCGTCGGCGATGTCGGTCTCCGACGCGCGCCGCACGACCGCCGAGCCGAGCTTCTGCAGCCGCACCTTCAGCGGCGAGAAGTGCTCGATCTTCTCGACCTGCCGGTCGCCGACGACCATGTCCGCCTCGCCGCCGAGGATCGGCTGGACGAGCGCCGGGATGTACGACGCGTCGTACTGGTTGTCGGCGTCGGTGTTGACGATGACGTCGGCGCCGAGCTTGAGGCAGGCGTCGAGCCCGGCCTGGAACCCGGCGGCCAGGCCCTTGTTGTTCGTGAGCTTGACGATGTGGTCGACGCCGTGGTCGCGGGCGACCTGGACGGTGCGGTCGACCGACCCGTCGTCGATCACGAGCCACTCGACGGTGGAGAACCCGGGGACCTCGCGGGGGAGGTCGGCCAGGGTCAGAGGAAGGGTCTCCTCCTCGTTGAAACACGGGATCTGGATGATCAGCTTCATGGCTTCGCGAGGGTGGTGGCCCGCCCGGGACGTGGACGCCGCGGGGCTCGGCACGGTCGATGGTCACGCGGCGACCCACGCCGATCGACGACGACGATCGTCACGTCGAACCCGGTGAGTATTCCAGAGCCTCGCGACGCGGGCCGACCCCCTGCCGGATCGACGCCACCCGACGGTCGCGCGCACCCGGAGCGGGTCGGCGCCCCGCGGCCTGTCCGTACACTCGCCCGCGACGTGTCGACGCCCGACGCCCCCACGCCCGCCGAGGGCGGACGCCTGACGCGCCTCATCCCGGGGGCGGCGCTCGTCGCGCTCTGCGTCGGGTTGCTCGTCCTCTACGTCGCCTACCCGACGTACCCGAACTACGACAGCTACTACGGGCTGTTGTGGGCGCGGGAGCTGTGGGACGGGCAGCGCCCGGTTTTCGACGCGTTCCGGGCCCCGACGCAGCATCCGCTGTCGATCCTCTACGGGCTCGTCCTCGTCCCGTTCGGCACGGGCGCCAACCGGTTCCTCGTCGTCTGCTCGCTCGCGTCGATCGCCGCCCTGGCGGCGGGGATGTACCAGCTCGGCCGGCTGGCGTTCAACCGTCCGGTCGGCCTCGTCGCGGGCGCGCTCCTCGTCGTCAACTGGGACCTCATCCTGCTCGCGGTCCGCGGGTACCTCGACATCACATACATGGCGCTCGTCGTATGGGCGGCGGTGCTCGAGGTCCGTCGCCCGCGTCGCGGGGCGCTCGTCATGGCCATCCTCGTCATGGCGGCGCTGCTGCGGCCCGAGGCGTGGGTGCTGACCGGCCTCTACGGGCTGTGGATGGCGATCGCGCCGGGGCCGACCGCCCTGCCGCGCGCGATCGGGGACGTCGTCGCGGCGCTCCGGCCGGCGTTCACGCGGCGCGGCCTGGCCTGGCTCGCCGTCGGCATCGTCGCCCCGGTGGCGTGGATGGCCACCGACCTCGTCGTCACCGGCGACCCGCTCTACTCGCAGACCCACACGTCGGGGCTGGCCGAGGAGCTGGGACGCACCCGTGGCCCCCTCGAGATGCCGCTGACGACGTTCGCGTTCCTCAAGGGCATCAACGGGCTGCCGCTGTTCCTCGCCGGCCTCGTCGGCATGATCGGCGCGGCGATCGTCGTGCCGCGACGGATCGCGCTGCCGCTCGTCCTCTGGATCATCGGCATCGCGACGTTCCTCGCGATCGGCGTCGGCGGGTTCTCGGTCATCGACCGCTACCTGCTCGTGCCGGCCGTGCTGCTGCTCGTGTTCGCGGCGTTCGCGCTCGTCGGCTGGACGATGCTGCCCGGGGGCGGCCTACGGCGGGCGTGGAGCCTCCTGGCGATCCTCGCGGGCGTCGGCGTGGTGGTCGTCGGCGCCACCCGGATCAAGCCGGGCTCGATCGACAACGACCTGACCTTCCGCAGCGAGGCCCACGCCGACCTCTTCGCGGTCCTCGACGACCCCGCCGTCGACCGCGCCCGCCGCTGCGGACCGGTGTGGACCCCCAACCACAAGCTCGTGCCGGACGCGCGCTGGGCGCTCGACGCCGGGGCCGACGAGGTCCTGCCGCGGACGCTGCTGCGGTCGCTCAGCGAGCAGGAGCCGGGCGAGGTCGTCGACGACCAGAGCCCCGACCGCGCCGCCGCGCGCCGCGAGGTGCCGTCGGCGCCGGCCAAGGGCGCAGCGCCGACGAAGGGCGTGCTCATCGTCCCCAACAGCCGCCAGTCGCTGATCCGCCACGCGCTCGTCATCCAGCCGTTCGACCAGCCGGGCGACGCCGTGCCGTTGCCCGGGTTCCGCCGGATCGCGGTCGGCGAGTACTACGCCGCCTATGCCCGATGCTGATCGCCTGAGCCGACCGCCGCGCGGCCCGGGCGATCCCGGACCGTCCGGCCCGGCCTCCGCGCCGGACCCCGGGGACGACGACCTCCCCAAGGCCGCCGCGTGGGGTGGCGAGCTGCCCGGGTCGCTGCGGATGCGGTGGGGCATCGCGGTCGCGCTGCTCGTCCTCGGCGGCCTCGGGTTGCGGCTCTGGGGCATCCGCAACGGCCTGCCGTGGGCGTACAACGCCGACGAGAACGGGCACTTCCTGCCCCAGGCCGTCGGGATGTTCCGCGGCGACCTCAACCCGCACTACTTCATCAATCCGCCCGGGTTCACGTACGCCGTCCACCTGGGGCTGTGGATCCGGTTCGGCGGAGGCGAGGGCGTCTGGGACGCCTACGCCGCCAACCCCGGCGACGTCCTCCTCGTGGGTCGCACGGTCGCCGCGTTGCTGTCGGTGTCCGCGGTGGCGTTGATCTACCTGGCGGGGACGCGCCTGCTGGACCGTCACACCGGGATCCTGGCCGCCGGCCTGCTGTCGGTCGCGTTCCTGCCGGTCTTCTACGGGCACCTGGCGCTCAACGACGCGCCGCAGCTGGCCCCGATCGCGCTCGGCCTGTGGGCGTCGGCGGGCGTGCTGCGGCTGGGCCGCGACCGCGACTACCTCGTCGCCGGCCTGGCGATCGGCCTGGCCGCCGCGTTCAAGTACACCGGCGGGATCGTGCTGCTGCCGCTCGTGGCCGCCGCGGCGATCCAGGCGGCCGCGCCCGGCGGGCGGATCCCGGCGCTGCGCGGGATCCTGCTGGCGCTGCTGACGTTCGTGCTGGGGTTCATCGCCGCCAACCCGTACGCGCTGCTGGCGTTCGACGACTTCTGGTTCGGGATCTCGTTCCAGTCCGAGGCGGCGGGCGAGACCACGGTCAGCAAGATCGGCAGCACGCACGATCACGCCCTGCCGTTCTACATCTGGACGGTCACGTGGGGCCTGGGGGTGGTGCCGCTCATCGCGGCGATCGGGTCGCTCGTGCCGCTGTGGCGCGACGACCGTCGGGTGCTGCTCGTCCTCGCCCCGGCGCCGCTGCTGTTCCTGCTCTTCATGAGCTCGCAGGGCCGGTACTTCGCCCGTTGGCTCCTGCCGATCTACCCGATGCTGGCGCTGCTGGCGGGCTACGGGGTCTCCCGGGTGGTCGCCGTGGTGGCCGAGCGGCTCCCCGGGTGGCGGCACACCGCCCTCGCGGTCGGCGGGATCGTCCTCTGCGGTCAGGGGCTCGTCGCGAGCGTCCACGTGGGGACGGTGCTCAACCGCGAGGACACCCGCAACGTCACCCGGGCGTGGCTCGTCGAGCACGTGCCCGAGGGCGAGCGGATCGTCCTCGAGCCGGTCGTGCCGACCGAGTGGCTCCGTGATCCCGGCCGACCCGGCATGCGCTGGGAGCGCTACCCGATCAGCCCGAGCCCGTGGGACTTCGAGGGCGACCCGGCTCCCGGCGGCAAGTTCTCCGTCACGCTCGAGAACTACACCCGGTCGCTCGACCCGCGCCTCATCGACCGCTACGAGGAGCGCGGCTGGTGCTGGGTCGTCACCGGGTCGACGCAACGCGGTCGCGCGGAGCGCCAGCCCGAGCTCGTGCCGCGCGCCATCGCCTACTACGCCGAGCTGGAGCGCCGGGCCGACGAGGTCTTCGTCGCGTCGCCGTTCCGTCGCGGGGCCGACCCGGTGCCGTTCGACTTCGACTTCTCGTTCGACTACTACCCGCGGGAGTACGAGCGCCCCGGCGCGCTCATGACCGTGTACCGCCTGCGTGGCGGGACGTGCGCGACCCCGGCGACGCCCGCGCCGGTGGGATGAGCGGGGCGGGATCGTATGCTCCCTCGGCCGATGCCGATCGACGAACGCGACCTGGCCCTGTTGCAGCGGGCGGTGGACCTCGCCGAGCGCGGCCGACGCACGGCGAGCCCCAACCCGATGGTCGGGGCGGTCGTCGCCCGTGACGGGCGGCCCCTCGGCGAGGGGTGGCACGAGCGCCCCGGTGGCCCGCACGCCGAGCGGGCCGCGATCGCCGACTGCGGCGACGCCGACCCGGCGGGCGCCACGATGTACGTGTCGCTGGAGCCGTGCTGCCACCAGGGCCGCACGCCGCCGTGCACCGACGCGATCCTCCAGGCCGGGATCCGACGCGTCGTCGTGGCGGCCGGGGATCCGTCCGAGAAGGTCGCCGGGAGGGGCCTGGGGATCCTGCGCGACGAGGGCGTGGCCGTCGACGTCGCGGCGCCGGACTCCGCCGTGGGCCGCGCCGCGCGCCTGCAGAACCAGCCGTTCCGCAAGCACGCGCGGACCGGCATCCCGTGGGTCATGCTCAAGGCCGCCGCGAGCCTCGACGGGCGCCTCGCCACCCACACCGACGACTCGCGGTGGATCAGCGGCGTCGCGTCGCGCGAGCTCGCCCACCAGTGGCGTGCCGACGTCGACGCGGTGGTCGTCGGGATCGGCACCGCCCTGGCCGACGACCCGCTGCTCACGGCCCGCGTTCCCGGCGTCGAGCGTCAACCGCGCCGCGTCGTGTTCGACTCCGAGGCCCGCCTGCCGCTCACGTCCCGGCTCGTCACGTCGCTCGACGAGGCGCCGGTCACGGTCGTCGCCTCGCGGGCGGCCCCGCGGTCGGCGACCGACGCCCTCGAGTCGTCCGGCGTCGAGGTCGTCGTCGCGGCCGGGGCCAACGAGCACTCCCGGGTCCGGTCGGGCCTGGAGTCGCTCGGGCAGCGCGGGGTCACGTCGGTGATGATCGAGGGTGGCTCGCACCTGGCCGGCGCGTGCTTCGACGCCGGGATGATCGACGAGCTGCGGCTGTTCGTCGCGCCGATCATCGTCGGCGGACGGCAGGCTCCCGGCGTCCTCGGCGGGCAGGGCGTCGAGCGGATCGCCGACGCGGTGCGCCCCGTCGAGCTGTCCCGCACGACGGTGGGGGATGATCTGCTGACCGTGGCCCGCATCAAGGAGTGGTGAGGATGTTCACCGGCATCGTCCAGGATCTCGGCGTCGTGACCGCCGTCGACGCGCAGGACGACGGCGTGCGCCTGCGGGTGCGCACCCCGTTGGCCGTCGACCTCGCGTCCGGCGACTCGATCGCCGTCAACGGCTGCTGCCTCACCGCGGTCGGCGACCCCTCGTCGACCGACCCGGGCGAGGCGACGTTCGTCGCCGACGTCATGCACGAGTCGCTGCGCCGTACGAGCCTGCAGCGCGCCGTCACCCCCGGCGCGCGGGTCAACCTCGAGCTCGCGATGGCCGCCGACGGACGGTTCGGCGGCCACGTCGTCCAGGGCCACGTCGACGCGGTCGCGCGGCTCGTCGACGTCACCCCCGACGGGTTCGCGCGTCGCCTGCGGTTCGCGCCGGAGGACCCGGCGCTGCTGCGCTACGTCGTCGAGAAGGGCTCGATCACCCTCGACGGGGTGTCGCTCACCGTCACCACCCTCGACGACGCGTCGCTGGAGGTCTCGCTCATCCCCGAGACCCTGGAGCGCACGACCCTGGGGCGGATCGCCCCGGGCGACCCCGTCAACCTCGAAGTCGACGTGCTGGCCAAGCACGTGGAGAAGCTGCTCGCCGTAAAGGACCGCGCATGAGCCCCCGTTCGCTGGACAACCCCTTCGACGCCGTCGCCGACGCGATCGCCGACATCCGCGCGGGGAAGATGGTGATCGTCTGCGACGACGAGGACCGCGAGAACGAGGGCGACCTCGTCATCGCCGCGGAGTTCGCCGACGCCCGGGCGATCAACTTCATGGCGAAGGAGGGCCGCGGCCTCATCTGCCTCACCCTCACCCCCGAGCGGTGCGACGAGCTCGGGCTCGACCTCATGGCGGCGAAGAACGAGTCGCCGTTCGAGACGGCGTTCACGCTGTCGATCGAGGCGCGCGAGGGCGTCACCACCGGCATCTCCGCCGCCGACCGCGCACGGACCGTGCAGGTGGCGATCGACCCGATGTCCGGCCCGCGCGACGTCGTCGTCCCCGGCCACATGTTCCCGCTGAAGGCCAAGCCCGGCGGGGTGCTGGAGCGCACCGGGCAGACCGAGGCGTCGGTCGACCTGGCGCGCCTGGCGGGCCTCAACCCGTCCGGCGTGATCTGCGAGATCATGAACGAGGACGGCACGATGGCCCGGGTCCCGGACCTCGTGCCCTACGCCGAGAAGCACGGGCTGCGGATGATCACCGTGGCCGACCTCATCGCCTACCGGCGCGAGAACGACCGGCTCGTCGAGCGGGTCGTCGACATCAACCTGCCGACGGGGTTCGGCGAGTTCACCGCGGTCGGCTACCGGTCGCTCGTCGACGCCAAGCACCACGTCGCGCTCGTCAAGGGCGACGTGGCCGGCGTCGACGACGTGCTCGTCCGCGTCCACTCCGAGTGCCTCACCGGCGACGTGTTCCACTCCCTGCGTTGCGACTGCGGCGAGCAGCTCGAGTCGGCGCTGGCGATGATCGAGCGCGAGGGCCGCGGCGTGCTGCTGTACCTGTCGCAGGAGGGGCGCGGGATCGGGCTGCTCAACAAGCTCCGGGCGTACAAGCTGCAGGAGGAGGGCTACGACACCGTCGACGCCAACCTCAAGCTCGGCCTGCCCGCCGACCTGCGCGACTACGGGATCGGGGCGCAGATCCTCGTCGACCTGGGACTGCGGTCGATGCGGATCCTCACGAACAACCCGAAGAAGATCCGTGGCCTGGAGGGCTACGGGCTGCGGGTGACGTCCCAGGTGCCGATCGAGCACGCGGCGAACCCGCACAACGCGTCGTACATGCAGACGAAGCGCGACCGGATGGGGCACCTGCTGCACCATCAGGGCGCGGCGCTCGACGAGCAGATGCTGCTCGAGGAGCAGGAGCGGGACAACCGCGCCACCCGCGAGTCCCAGCACGGCCCCGGCGAGGCGTAGGGCCGGAGCGGCCTCGGGCGCTCCGGCCGTCGGGCGGCGTCGACCCGGCCGGGGCCCTGCGCCCGGGGCGCCCGGGCTCCCCGCCGAGAACGACCGAGGGGCCGTGATCCGGCCCCTCGACGGTGCTCGACGGTGGGTGGACCGGCCGTCCGCCGGACGGCCCACCCCCGGGGGCGCCTCAGGCGCGGCGGGCCTTCGCGGACGTCCGCTTCGACGCCTTCCTCGGTCCGAGGATCGTGGCCTTGACGTCGTGCGTGCGCCGGGTCTCGCCGGCGGTGATGGTGATCGTGGCCCTCACGACCCCGCGCGCGCCGGTCGCGCGGAGCGCGTCGCCGAGGACCACCGGCTCGGTGCCGATCTTCTCGGCGATCATCGTCAGGCCGAACTTCTCCTTGACCTGACCCACGATCCGGACCTTCTTGCCGACGAGCGCGGACCGGTCGCCGCCGGGGCCGTCGACGTAGCCGACGAAGATGCCCTCGGACGTGCTCGGGTCGGCGTCCTCGTCGCCCGGCACGGTCTGGACGAACACGCCGGCGTCCTCGGGGAACGTCCGCTCGAAGTTCGCGCCGTCCTCGTCGTCGATCCCGGTGACGACGCCCTCGATCGTGACCTCCCGGCCCGCCATCGGGCTCGCGGCTCCGGGGCCCTGGACGTCGTGGATCGGGGTGACGCCGGACCCGGGCGCCGTCGCGCAGTCCTCGCCACACGCGGTCGGCGTGGAGGGGCTCGTGGCGGTGAGGTCGGCGACGTTGTCGTCGGTGTCGGCTCCCGCGTCGCGGGCGTGCGACCGGTCGGCGTTGCCGGACGTCGGCAGCGCCAGGCCGACGCCCTCGCGGTAGGCGGCCGGCGCCTGCGTGCTGCCGACGGCGTGCTCGACCGTGTCGTCGGCTCGACGCAACTGGATGCCGCCGGTGTCCGTGATCCCGGTCGCGTAGGTCAGGTCGGGCGTCGCGGAGCCGCTGTAGCCGTTGGCCGCGGTGTTGGCGACGAGGTACGGGGCCCCGGCCGGGAGCGAGACCGCGGCGGGCACCGTCGCACGTGCGCTGTTCGTCCCGGCGCTGTTGCTGCCCTGGATCTTCCAGCCGCCGATGGCGACGGCGCTCGATCCGGTGTTGCGCAGCACGACGAACTCGTCGTTGCCGCCGGCGGGTCCACGGAAGCGGACCTCGTCGATGACGACGCCGGACGGGGATGCCCGGACCGGGGGTGGCGAGGCCGGCGCCGGCCGCGACCGCGACGAGCGCGGTGACGGCGACGCCGGCGACGGCGCGAGGTCGACGGGACATGGTGATCCTCTCGGACGTGGTGGTGGGAGCGGCTCCACGACGGCTGACCCCGACGACGTGGCTCCGCGCGGGACGATCGGCGGTCGTCCCGCTCCCCCGGTTGCGCGACCGTGAACCTGGCGCTACCGGCCGGTGAACCCCGTCGGTCGACGCCGCGTCCCCGTCGGTCGGCGGCCTGCCCGATGCGCCTACCCCGCGGCGCGTCCTCCGACGGGCGGCCCTCGTGCGGTCGGCGGGGCGACGCCACCGGCTGTGGTCCTCGGCGGGCCCCGGCCGGTAGGTTGGCGGCGATGACCGACCCACGCTTCGCGATCGTCGCCGCCACGTTCTACCGCGATCTCGCCGACCGGCTGATCGCCGGCGCGCAGGCGGTGCTCGCCGAGTCGGGCGCGCCCGCGGCCGACGTGTTCGAGGTACCGGGGGCGTTCGAGCTGCCGATGGCCGCGTCGATGCTGGCCGAGACGGGGCGCTACGACGGCGTCGTCTGCGTCGGCGCCGTGATCCGCGGCGAGACCGACCACTACGACTACGTCTGCGGGGAGGCCGCGCGCGGCATCCAGGACGTGCAGCTGCGGACCGGCGTGCCGGCCGCGTTCGGCGTCCTCACCGTCGACACGATGGAGCAGGCGATCGCCCGCGCCGGTGGCGACAAGCGCGACTCGGGGCGCCACGCCGCCGAGGCGGTGCTGAGCCTCGTGGCGATCGCTCGCGCGCTACGCGACTGAGCGGGCGGGCGGGCGCGAGCGGGGCCCGCCCGCCCGCCGTCCCGGTACCCTGGGGTCATGGACGGCGAGAGCTGGGGGCTGGTCGCGATCTTCCTTCCCCACGTGGTGGGCGCCGTCTTCCTCGGCTGGAGGCTGCTGCCGCGCGGGGCCCGCGACGAGCTCCGCGGCTGGTGGGGCGGGGACGGCGGCGACGGGGGCCAGCGACGCCCGGACGGCGGGCGCGGACCGCGCGGCGACGCCGACGGCGCCCTCGTGCCCCCGGACGTCCCGCTGCCGCACGCCGGTCCGTCGAGCACGCGCCTGCGGGAGCCGGGGCGGCTCGCCGACCGCGTGCCGGGCCCGTCGCGTCGCCCGGCCCATCCGTCCGAGCCGTCCCGTGATCCGGCGCCCGATCGGGACCCGGCGCGCGTCGGCTGAGGCTCGACGCGCCGCCGGCCCCGCAGTCGGTACCCTCCTTCGTCTTATGGCGAAGGTCTGCACTTCCTGTGGCAAGGGTCCGGCGTTCGGACAGAGCCGCAGCCACTCCATGCGCGCGACCAAGCGCCGCTTCGACGCGAACCTCCAGAAGGTCCGCCTGATGGTCGGAGGCACCCCGCAGCGCGCGTACGTCTGCACCCGCTGCCTCAAGGCCGGCAAGGTCCAGAAGGCGGCCTAGCGGGGCCCCTCCAGGCCCTCGCCCGGCGGTGTCGTCGGCCGATCCCAGCATCGTCCGCTTCCGTCAGGCGGTGGGCGGCGCCCTGGCGTACTTCGAGTCGCGACGCCAGGAGATCAACGACCTCAACGTCTTCCCGGTCGCCGACGGCGACACGGGGGACAACATGGCGCTGACGTTGCGGTCGGTGCTCGACGAGCTCGACGCGGTGGTCGCCGAGGGCGTGACGCTCGACGAGATCGGGCGCGACGCGCTCGTCAAGCGCCTGGCGCGCGCCGCGCTGCTCGGAGCGCGGGGCAACAGCGGCGTCATCCTGTCGCAGCTCATCCGCGGTGCGGCCGAGGAGCTCATCGCCCGCCCGGGCGAGCTCATCCGCCCGCCGCTCATCGCCGCGGCGTTGGCCGGTGCGGCCCGGCGCGGGTACGACTCGGTCCGGCAGCCGGTCGAGGGCACGATCCTCACCGTCGTGCGGGAGATGGCCGGCGCGGCGTCCCACGCGGTCGCGTCGATGGATCCCGATCGGCTCGGCGCGCCCCACGACGCGCAGGACCAGGCGCGCGGCATCGTCGCGGTCGTCGCCGCCGCGATCGCGGCCGGCCAGGTCGCGCTGGACGAGGGCCCCGAGCTGCTGCCGGCGCTCAAGGAGGCCGGGGTCGTCGACGCCGGTGGATTCGGGCTCCTCATCGTCTTCGCCGGCCTCATCCGCACGCTCGCCGACGGCGGCCCGGGGTCGGACTTCGCGATCCGCCACTACGACGCCGCTCGGGTCGAGCGGCTCGACCACGCGTCCGAGACGTTCCGGTACTGCACGAATTTCGCCGTCGCCGGGCCCGGCCTCGACGCGGGACGCGCCCGGAGCGACCTGGCCCGTATCGGAGACTCGATCATCGTCGTCGTGGGCGACGAGGAGACGCTCAAGGTCCACGTCCACACCGACGATCCGGACGCCGCGATGGGGCTCTTCCCGGGGGCGGAGATCTCGCGCGTCGACGTCGCGGACATGGACGAGCAGGTCGCGGACCGTCGACGCCGGGGGGCGGCGTCGGAGGCGGCGTCCGCCGGCGTCACGACGGGGGACGGAGGGACGGACGGCGGCCCCGCGACGGGTGGCCGGGCGACGGTCACCGGGACCGACGCGACCGCCGGCGCGACGAGCGCGCTGCTCGCGGTCGCTCCGAGCGCGGGGATCGCCGACATCTTCCGGTCGTTCGGCGCCGCGGTCGTCGACGGCGGTCCGACGATGAACCCGTCGACCGCCGACCTCGTCGCGGCGATCGAGGCGACGGGGGCCGACGGCGTCGTGCTGCTGCCCAACAACCCGAACGTGCGGATGGCCGCCGAGCGCGCCGCCGAGCTCGCGCCGGTCCCGGTGCGCGTCGTCGCGACCCGCGCCCCCCAGGTGGGGATGGCGATCGCGGTCGCCCACGACCCGACGAAGGACGCGGACGGCAACGCCGACGCGCTCGCCGAGCTGCTGGAGGACGTCGCCGCGGGCGGGGTGGCCCCGGCGGCGCGCGACGACGCGGGTGGCCGGTTCGTCGCCGGCGACGCCGTGGGCTACGTCGACGAGGAGCTCGTCGCGTGGGGCGATCCGGCCACGACGCTGCGCGAGGTCCTGGGCCGGCTCGCCGAGGACCGGGAGATCCTGACGGTCCTCGTCGGGCAGGACGCTCCGCTGGGTGACGTCGACGTCGAGGGCGTCGCCCCCGAGCACGTCGACGTCGAGCTCCACGAGGGCGGCCAGCCGTCCTGGTGGTGGCTCGCCGCGGCCGAGTAGGAGCCGGATCGCCCCTGCGGGTCTTGGCCGCCGGTCGGGTGGGGCGTGGTCCTCGCTCGGGCCGGGCCTGACCGTCGTGGGGGTGGGGCGTTGCCGTCGTCGGAGTGGATCACCCGCCTGCGGTCGGAGGGGTGCGCCCCCTGGCCGTCGTTAGGCGACGCTCAGGGGGGTAGGTCCTCGCGCGGGGGACGGGTTGTCCCCGTGGGCGACACGTCGATGTGCCGGAGCGGCGGCCCACCTACGGGCGCCGCGCGGCGCGGGCCTTGGCCAGCGCGGTGGCGACCGAGGCGATGACCCGCGGCATCTCGTGCTCGACCTCGTCGTCGGAGAGCCGCAGCAGGTCGAAGCCGCCGGCGCGGATGTCTTGCGCCTTGCGCTCGTCGCGTCGCCGGTCGTCGCGCGTGCGGTGGTACCGGAACCCGTCGACCTCCGCCGCCACCAGGTCGTCGAGCCAGACGACATCCACCTCCCACCGCCCGATCCGTGCATTGGCGCGGGCGCCAGCGGTCAGGCCGGCGGCGCCCAGCGCGGTCCAGAGCGCATCCTCGAGCCCCGATCTACGAGGGCCCGTCGCATCGACGACGATCTTCCGCAGCCGGTTCGTGCGTCGTCCCGGGGCCCGGTCGATCGCGTCGAGGATGTCCCGGGGTGTGGTCCGGGTCCGGATCTGCGCCTCGTTGACGACGCGGCGCAGCGCCCGGTCGTCGAGGCTCGAGGCGAGGTCGATCAGCGTCCGTGGGGGTCGGGTCACCGGCAGGCCCGCCACCACGGCCGTCTCCTCGGGCCGCAGGGTGGTGCGGTGCACGACGAGTCCCGGCCGAGATCGCGGGCGACCGCGACCCGGAGCGACGTGGACCGGAGCGTCCGGTCGCTCGGGGAGCAGGCCCGCGAGCGTGGCCGCGCTCGGGCCGACCAACGCGGATCCTGTGCCACAGAGCAGCATCGCGGCCCGTGCCCGCCCACGCCAGTCGAGGGCCGGGTGCCCGACGGCGTACACCCCCGGGAGGACCCGCCAGAGCGCCCCGCTCGCGACGCGACGGTCGATCGCTCTCGCGGGGATGCCCAGGTCGAGGAGCTGCCGACGGGCGACGATCCCGTCCTGGGTCGCGGCGACGCGGGCGATGGCACGGGCACGATCCGCGGCCGGGACCGTCGACCGTCGCGGGCGGGGCCGTTCGTCGTGGTCCGCATCGCCGTGCGGACCGGATCCCGGCGGGATCATCGGTCGACCCGGTCGTGGGTCCTGGGGCGCTCGTGCCGGGGCGACGACCGGTCGCGGGTCATGGGGCGATGCTTCCGCGGCCGCCCGTTGCGGAACGAGGCACCGACGGTGTCGATCTCGACGCGACACCGTGCCATCACCGTGGAGGTGTGGTGGTGATTCCGTGCACGGCGGCGCGTGCCCGCCGCACGACGACGTTCAGGGGGATCACCCGCCGCCGACCCGGGCGGCGCGCCGCGTGAGCGACGGGGACGACGATGCTCAGGGGGATCACCCGCCACCGATCCGGGCGGCGCGCCGCGTGAGCGACGGGGACGACGATGCTCAGGGGGATCACCCGCCACCGATCCGGATGGCGCGCCGCGTGAGCGACAGTGACCGACGCCTGGGTGGAGCACCGGAGGAAGCGGCCGCCGGTCATCCACCCGGGCGTCGGTCGGCATCGCATCCGAGCGACTTCCGCAGGCCAAGCACGTCGGCACGGGCGGCCCGCGACGGCGAGAGCCCGCGAGAGCTGCGCCGCGATGCGTTCTCGCGCCGAAGGCGTCACGATCGACGGCGGTGACGGCCGACGGGGACAGCGTGGACGGAGGGAGCGAGCGACGTTCGACGCCCCACCCCACGGCCGACCCCAAGGCCGGCTCCGCCCCAGACCCCACGGCCCACCCCAAGGCCGACCCCACGGCCGGCTCCGCCGCCGACCCCTCCGCCGCCCAACCCGCGCCGGCCCGCAACCCGCGCCGGACCGGTGACGCCTACGGGCCACAGGCGTTCGCGGCCGATCCGGACGTCGCGTCCGGGGCCGACGCCTGGCGTGACGCGCCGCTGCGCTGGCCGCGCCCCTCACGGTGGCGGGCCGAGAGCGGGTTCACCACGAAGAAGGCGCTGGCCGCCGCCGAGCGCCTGGGGATCGACACCGTCGGCGGGCTGCTGCTGCACCTGCCGGTCGAGAGCGGCACGGTGGCGACGATCGCCGGCCTGCGCATCGACGAGCGCCAGACGGTGATCGTCGTCGTCCGTCGGATCCGCAGCCGCCCGGTGCGGCGGCGGGGCATGCGACCCCTCGTCGAGGCGCTCGTCGAGGACGGGACGGGACGACTCCAGGTGGCGTTCTTCAACCAGCCGTGGCTCGCGCAGCGCTATCCGCCCGGGACCCGGGTGATGCTCAGCGGGACCCTCAAGGGGCCCGGCCGGTTCTCGGTGACCGCGCACGCGCCGACGAGCGACCCGGTCGGGGCCCCGCCGCCCGCCCCGGTGGGCGACGCACCGGCGGCCGGCCAACCCGGCGACGCCGCTGGCGTCGCCGACGGCACGAGCGACGTCCACCGCACCAGCCACACCGACGGCACCCCCGACGAGACCGCCTCCGACCACACCAGCCACACCGACGGCGCTCCCGACGCGCCCGCCCCCGACGCAACCGCCCCCGAACCGTCCACCCCCGGCGCAACCGCCCCCGACGCGCCCGCCCCCGACGCAACCGCCTCCGAGCCGTCCGCCGTCGACGTCGGCGGGGCGCACGCCGGCCCCGTCGTCGCCCGGTACCCGACGACCGAGGGCCTGACGTCGATCGAGATCTACGCGCGCGTCCGGGAGCTCGAGGAGCACCTGCACGACGCGGTCGATCCGTTGCCGGCGCGACTGCGCGCGCACGAGCGACTGCCCGACCGGGTGGCGGCGTTGCGGGCGGCGCACCTCGGGGACCACGAGGCGGGCCGTCGGCGGCTCGCGTTCGACGAGCTGCTCGCCGTCCAGCTGGAGTACCTGCGCCGTCGTCGTCGGCACGGCGGTGGACATCGGGCGATCGTGCTCGACGGCCCGGCGACCCTCACCGACCGCTGGGTCCAGGAGACGTTGCCGTTCCCGCTGACCGGTGACCAGCGACGCGCGGTCGGCGCCAACCTGCAGGCGCTCGCGACCGCCCGGCCGCTGCAGCGCCTGCTCATGGGCGAGGTCGGGTCGGGCAAGACGGTCGTCGCGCTGCACGCGATGCTCCGCGCCGTGGAGTGCGGGCACCAGGCGGCGCTCATGGCCCCCACCGAGACCCTCGCCGAGCAGCACTTCCGCACGATCCAACGGCTCCTGCCGGACGCGCTGGTGCCGGTCGACCTGCTCACCGGGTCGACGTCGGCGGCCCGACGTCGGCCGCTCCTGCGGCGCCTCGCCGACGGGCAGCTGCCGCTCGTCGTCGGCACCCACGCCCTGATCGAGGACGCGGTGACGTTCGCGTCGCTCGCCGTCGCGGTCGTCGACGAGCAGCACCGGTTCGGCGTCCGTCAGCGGCGGGCGCTGGACCGCAAGGCCGGGGGAGGCGACGGCGACGTCGTCCCGCACGTGCTGCACATGACCGCCACGCCGATACCGCGCACGATGGCGCTCCTGCACTACGGCGACCTCGACGTCGCGACGTTGCGCGAGCTCCCGGGTGGCCGACGACCGATCGTCACCCACGTCTGCTCGACGGACCGCGAGCGCGCCCGGGCCTACGAGCGCATCCGCGAGGAGGTCGCGGCCGGCCGGCAGGCGTTCGTCGTCTGTCCGCTCGTCGAGGACAGCGACACGGTCGACGCCCGCTCCGCGACGAGCGAGTACGAGCGGCTGCGGACCGGCGAGCTGCGCGACCTGCGGGTGGCGCTGCTCCACGGCCAGATGCGCCCGGTCGAGAAGCAGGAGGCGATGGAGCGGTTCGCCGCCGGACACGCGGACGTCCTCGTGGCGACGACGGTCATCGAGGTCGGCATCGACGTCCCCAACGCCACGGTGATGATCGTGGAGAACGCCGAGCGGTTCGGGATCTCCCAGCTCCACCAGCTCCGGGGACGGGTGGGCCGGGGCGAGCACGCGTCGCTCTGCCTGCTCTTCGGGCCCAAGGGGGCCGCGCGGCTGCGCGCCCTGGCCGCGCACGCCGACGGGTTCGCGCTGTCCGAGGTCGACCTGGAGCTGCGCGGGGAGGGGGAGCTGCTCGGCACCCGCCAGTCCGGCCTGGCGCGGTTCCGCGTCGCCCGCCTGCCCGACGACGCCGACCTGCTGCTGCGCGCGCGCGAGGTGGCCGAGCGGCTCGAGGCGGACGACCCGGAGCTCGATGATCCGATCCACGCCCCGCTGCGTGACGCGCTGGACGACGCCCGGGCGCTCGACCCCGACGAGGACGAGGGGATCCCGGCGTAGCGCGCGGCCCGTGCGCCGCCCCCCCTTGCCAGGGGGCTACTGGCGAGTAGACTGGGGTGATGACGACCGACGTCCCCTCGGATCGCGCCACCTCCCGCGCCTCCCGCCCACCGGTCGACCACGACGGTCGCGGATCGCGACTGCACGGCGTCCACGACCGCGAGTTCGACGCCGCGGTCCGGGCGTTCGACCGGCTCTACGGCGGCCGCCGGCAGGGCGGCGCGTCGTTCGTCGTCCTCCACCGCGGACGGACCGTCGTCGACGTCTGGAAGGGCTACGCCGACCGTGGCGCACGCCGCCCGTGGACCCGCGACACCCCGGCGATCGCGTTCTCGGCGACGAAGGGCGTCGCCGCCACGGTCATCCACCGGCTCGTCGACCGCGGGCTCATCGACGTCGACGATCCCGTCGCCGAGTACTGGCCGGCGTTCGCCGCCGAGGGCAAGGACCGCATCACCGTGCGGCAGCTCCTCTCGCACCGGGCCGGGCTGCAGAGCCTGCGCTCCGTGGCGCCGCGCGCGGACGACGTCCTCGACCACGTGGCGATGGAGGAGCGCCTGGCCGCCGGTCGCCCGGACCGCGCCGGGGGACGGCCGGCCTACCACGCCTGGACGTTCGGGTGGCTCCTCGCCGGCCTCGCGCGCCAGGTCACGGGCAAGGGCATGGAGGAGCTCTTCCACGACGAGCTCGCGGTCCCGCTGGGGATCGAGGACGGGTTCGGGCTCGGCCGGTCCCGCGAGGGTCGCACGCCGACCGCCGAGCTCGTGCCGGTGAACATCCAGCGCGCCAGCGGCCCGTTGTCGGCGGTCGGCACGACGGTCGTCCGACGCCTGCGGCCGCTCGGACGCGCGATCGATCCGATGCTCGTGCCGCAGGTCCTGCCGTTGTTCGCCGGCGACGCCGCGCCGATCCTCGCCACCGAGTCCCCGGCCGTCAACGGCACGTTCAGCGCGGCGGCGCTCGCCCGGATCTACGGGGCGCTCGACGCCGACCGGGACGGGGAGCGGCGCCTGCTGTCGGCCCACACGGTCCGCGAGCTCGGCCGGGTCCAGGACCGCCGCCGCGACGAGGTGCTGCAGGCCCCGATGCGCTGGCGGCTCGGGTACCACCAGGCGATCGTCCTCGACCGCGGCGCCGGGCGGGCGTTCGGCCACGTCGGCCTCGGCGGCACGTTCGCGTGGACCGACCCGACGCTCGACCTCACCTGCGCGTTCGTGACGAACCGCATGCCGACCGCGGCGACGCCGCTCGGCCGCGGCGAGTTCGTCCTGCTCGGCACCCTCGTCCACGCCGCCGCCCGCCGCGCCGCCGCACGGGCCTGACCGGGCGCGCCGCCGCCCTCGCCACCGCCTCGCGGTCCGATCGGCCCGCGGCGGCGCCGCCCACGGGGCCCGACCGTCCCCGTCGGCGGGGCGCGGACCCCTGCTAGCGTGCCGCGCCGATGCGGATCGTCGCCGGGCGCCTGGGGGGACGTCGTCTGCTGGCCCCGCCGGGACGCGACACGCGTCCCACGTCGGATCGCGTCCGCGAGGCGCTGTTCTCGATCCTCGGCCCACTCGACGGCATGGCGGTGCTCGACCTCTTCGCCGGGACGGGAGCGCTGGGGCTCGAGGCGCTGTCGCGTGGCGCGGCGACCGTGGACTTCGTCGAGCGCGACCGCCGCGCCCTGCACGTCCTGCGGGCCAACGTCGACGCCCTCGGCGTCGGCGACGACGCCGTCCGCGTGACGACCGGCGACGCGCTCCGGCACCTGCGCAACGCAGCCGCCCGCGGCGCGGCATACGATCTGGTCCTCATCGACCCGCCGTACCGTGACGGCGACCGGCTCGGACCGGTCCTCGACACGGGCCTTCGGCCCCTGCTGCGCCCCGGGGCGCGGGTGGTGACGGAATCCGACCGCCGCCGGCCGTTGCCGCTCGGCATCGCGGTGGAGGACGAGCGGCGCTACGGCGACACCCTCATCCGCATCCACCGAGCCTGAGTCAGAGCATGAGCAACGACAAGCGCGTCGCGGTCGTGCCGGGAAGCTACGACCCGGTCACCAAGGGGCACCTCGACATCATCCACCGGGCGGCGAAGCTCTTCGACGAGGTCGTCGTCGCGGTCGTCAACCAGTCGACGACGAAGAACCCGCCGCTGTTCACCATCGAGGAGCGCGTCGCGTTCATCGAGGAGGGCCTCCGCGACGCCGGGATCGACAACGCCCGCGTCGAGCCGTTCGCGGAGCTCGTCGTGGGGTTCGCGCGGCGCCTGGGCGCCAACGCCATCGTCAAGGGGCTGCGCCAGATCTCGGACTTCGAGTACGAGATGGAGATGGGGCACCTCAACCGCGGACAGGAGCCGGACATCGAGTCGGTGTTCGTCATGGCGAGCCCCGAGTTCTCCTTCGTCTCGTCGAGCCGCACGAAGGAGCTCGCGCGGTTCGGCGGGCGCCTCGACGCGCTCGTGTCGGAGCCGGTCGCGGAGGCGCTGCGCGAGCGGCTCGCCCGCGACTGACGGTCCGCCCACCGCGGGCCGCGGTGGGTAGGATCTTGCAGTCATCCCCCGGGACGTTGGCGTTCCCCGCCGCATGCGGCAGGATGGACGGGCACCCGTCCCGGGGTCGCCGCCGGTGCGATAGGGATCCGCCGGGAAGGAATCGGCGGAGGGACCGCGAAACGGAAGACTGCCATGGACGTTCTGGTCCTCATCGACAAGCTCGACGATCTCGTACACAACGCGAAGCCCGTTCCGCTCACGGATCAGGTGCGCGTCGACCGCGAGGAGATCTTCGACATCCTCGATCAGATGCGCGCCACGATCCCCGAGGAGATCAAGCAGGCGCGGTGGATCGTCAAGGAGCGCCAGGAGATGCTCGCGGAGGCCAAGCGTGAGGCCGAGCGCATCATCAAGGAGGGCAAGGAGCAGCAGGTCGAGCTCGTGTCCCAGCAGGAGGTCGTGAAGCTCGCCGAGCGCGAGGCCGACGACATCGTCGACGAGGCGCGTGCCCGCGAGCGGGAGATCCGCCTGGGCGCCGAGGACTACGCGGACGAGATCCTCAACACCCTCGAGGTCAACCTCATGAAGTTCATCGCGGCCGTCCGGCGCGGTCGCGAGCGCCTGCAGGGCAAGGACGACGCCGAGCTCGAGGGCGCCGAGCGCTGACCGCGCGCCGACCGGCGCGGCGGACCCCGGACCGGGGCCCGGCGTCGGTCGCGTCGCCCCAGCTCGCGCGGGCGGTCGCCGCGCGCTCGGCGCACGGTCGACGCCGGATCTCATACCGCCGGTAGGATTCGGCCATGGGGCTCCTCCACAGGGTGACCGACAAGGCGGGGAGCACGGCGTTCCTCGTCCGCGAGCTGGCCCGGGCCGGCATCGTCGGCCCGATCGACCCGCGGGTCGTGCCCCGGATCCTCCTCGCGCTGCGGGGGCTCGGCCCGACCCCGGCGCTGGGGTACGCGATGAACGCGCTGCGCCGGCCGGACGCGCTGGCGCTCATCGACGAGGCGGGTCCGCTCACCTACCGTGAGGTCCACGAACGGTCGAACGCGCTCGCCGCCCGGCTCCACGATCTGGGGGTGGGGGAGGACGACGCGGTCGCGATCATGTGCCGCAACCACCGCGGGTTCATCGAGTCCGTCGTCGCGGCGAGCAAGCTCGGAGCGCACCAGCTGCTGCTCAACACGATGTTCGGCGGACCGCAGATCACCGACGTCCTGGCCCGTGAGCAGCCGGTCGCCGTCGTGTACGACGCCGAGTTCCGCGAGCTCGTCGCCGCCGGCGCCGAGCGGCTCGTGCGGGTGGAGTGGGACGACCCCGCCGACGGCGCGGGCCGGGAGCGCCCGGCCGACGTGGCGTCCGCCGAGGCGCTGATCGCCGAGGGCTCCCGCGACGACCGTCCCCACCCGACGGTGCGGGGCCGGATGGTCGTCCTGACGTCGGGCACCACCGGCACGCCGAAGGGCGCGGCGCGCCAGCAGCCACGGTCGTTGGACCCCGTCGCCCAGATCCTGTCGCGGATGCCGTTGCGCTCGGAGGAGCGCACGATGCTCGCCGCCCCGATGTTCCACTCCTGGGGCTACCTGCACTTCTCGATGGGGTTCGCGCTCGGCTCGACGCTCGTGCTGCGCCGCCGGTTCGACCCCGAGGCGACGCTCGCGGCGGTCGCCGAGCACCGCGCCACCGTCCTGCCGGTGGTGCCGGTGATGCTGCAGCGGATCATGGAGCTGCCCGACGAGGCCCTTGATCGCCACGATCTCTCGTCGCTGCGGATCGTGGCGCTGTCGGGATCGGCGCTCCCGGGCGAGCTCGCGGTCCGGACGATGGATCGCCTGGGGGACGTCGTCTACAACCTCTACGGCTCGACCGAGGTCGGCTGGGCGACGATCGCCACGCCCGAGGACCTGCGGGCCGCGCCCGGCACCGCGGGCCGGGCGCCGCGTGGCACGATCGTCCGCCTCTACGACGACGAGGGGCGCGAGGTCGTCGGGCCGGGCCGGGTGGGACGGATCTTCGTCGGCAACGACATGCGGTTCGACGGCTACACCGGCGGCGGGGGCAAGGACGTCATCGACGGCCTGCTCTCGTCCGGCGACGTCGGCCACTTCGACGAGGGCGGCCGGTTGCACGTCGACGGTCGTGACGACGACATGATCGTGTCGGGTGGCGAGAACGTGTTCCCGCGCGAGGTCGAGGACCTCATCGCCGACATGGAGGGCGTGACCGAGGTCGCCGTCGTCGGGGTCGACGATCCGGGATTCGGTCAGCGGCTCGAGGCGCACGTCGTGCTCGACGCCGGCAGCGACCTCGACGAGGACGCGATCCGGGCGCACGTCCGTCACGAGCTCGCGTCGTACAAGGTCCCGCGGGCGGTGTGGTTCCTCGACGAGCTCCCGCGGAACGCCACCGGCAAGGTGCTCAAGCGCACGCTCGTCGGCGGCTCCTGAGCCGTCGACGGAGGGACGACGCGGACCGGGCGACGGACCGCGAAGATCCCCGCGTGCCCCGCTCATCACGCCATCGGCCGTCGGCGCTCGTCGCCGCCGTCATGACCGTCGCCGTCGCGCCGCTCGCCCTCCCGACCCCGGCCGCCGCCGACGACCGGTCCCTCGTCGACCGTCCCGCGCCCGCCGTGAAGCGGACCGGCGCCGCGGTCGGGGGGCCGCTGGCGCTGCGGAGCGTCCGGGTCGTGCAGGACGGCGCCGACCTGCGGTGGACGATCGTCACCGCCAAGGGCTGGCCGACCGCGAGCCTCCGCGCCGGCAAGGGGCGACGGATCTGCATCAGCACCCACCGTCGCGACGGCGACGAGGCGCACCGCGCCTGCGTGTCGGCGCGCGGCCGACGACTGCGCCTGCGCGGCACGGTCGTCGGACGCGACGGGGCCCCGAGGCGCTGGCGCGCGATCGAGGCCCGCATCACCCGCGTCGACTCGCGCACGCTGCGGGTCGTCGGCCCGGTCGCCGAGCTCGGGCGTCGGATCGGGGACGTCCGCTGGAGCGTGTCCTCGTCGTGGAGCGGCAGCGCGTCGTGCCCGCGCGCCGGCACGTGCGTCGACCGGGTCCCGGGGCCGCGGCGCCGACCCGCGTCGTATCGGACCATGCGCGCGGTCCCGATCGGCTGCACGCCGCGCGGCGCGACCCGGGTCACCCGCGGCCCGGCGGTGAAGGCCGTCGCGTTGACGTTCGACGACGGCCCGGCGGCGATCACGTCGCGCTGGCTCGACGTCCTGCGCCGCCACGACGCGCCCGGCACGTTCTTCGTCCTGGGGGCGAGCGTCCACGGGCGCGAGGCGCTGCTGCGGCGCATGGTGCGGGAGGGGCACGCGATCGGCAACCACTCCTACGACCACGCCGACCTGTCCGGCGGAGGCCGCGGCCAGCTGGGTCGGACGAACGCCGTCATCCGCGCGGCCACGGGCGTGCAGCCCTGCGTGTTCCGGCCGCCGGGCGGCGCGACGAGCGCCCGGCTCGACGCCGAGGTCCGCTCGGCGGGCATGCACGACGTGCTCTGGTCGGTCGACACGAACGACTGGCGGGGACCCGGCGCCGCCACGATCGCGGCGCGCGCCCTCACGGCGGGCCCCGGCGGGATCGTGCTCATGCACGACGGCGGTGGCCCGCGCGAGCCGGGACTCGCCGCGCTCCCGACGATCATCCGTGGCCTCCGGGCGCGCGGGTACCGTCTGGTGACCGTGCCCGAGCTCCTCCGACTGTCCCCCCGCCACGCGTACGAGAGCCACCCCCGGACCGGGGGAGGCGCGACATGACCGACGCGATCGACCCGCCGCTCGACGACGACGGCCGGATCGACCTCGCCGCGCTGCGGATGGGGTCGGGCGAGGGCCGCCGGATCGCGGTCCGGATCGACCTCGACGCCCTGACGCTCAGCGAGGACCGCTACGACACCGCGCTCGCCGACGACCCGGCCCGCCTCGACGTGTCGCGGATGCTCGGCGGCGGGTACGCGATGCGCCTGCGGTTCGACGCGACGATCAGCGGACCGTGCATGCGGTGCCTGCAGCCGACGTCGGCCGGCGTCCGGGTCGACTCCCGCGAGCTCGACGAGCGCTCCGGCGACGCCCAGCTCGACAGCCCGTACGTCGACGGCGACGCGCTCGACGTCACCCGGTGGGCCAACGACGGCCTGGTGCTCGCGCTCCCGGCCCGCGTGCTGTGCCGCGAGGACTGCCGTGGGCTCTGCCCCGAGTGCGGGGTCGACCTCAACGCGGAGACCGGGCACGAGCACGCGCCGGCCCGCGACCCGCGCTGGAGCGCGCTGGGCGACCTGCGGTTCGACGACGACGGACGGCTCGTCGACGGCGGCTGACCTTCCGCCGCGCGATTCCGTACCATCCCCGTCCTTATGGCCGTCCCGAAGCAGAAGCAGTCGCACGCCCGCACCGCCAAGCGCCGTGCGCAGCACAAGGCCGCTCGCCCGACGGTCAACGAGTGCCCGCAGTGCCACGCGTCCCGCATCCCGCACCGGGTCTGCGGCACCTGCGGCTACTACGACGGCCGCGTCGTCGTCACGCCGAAGAGCTCCGCGCTCGACATCTGATCCACCGCGGCGCCCCGCGCCCCGCGCGCGGTCCGACGCCGCACCCCGTCCCATGAGCAGCACCGTCGCCGTCGACACGACCGGAGCGGACCTCGGCCCCGCCGAGGTCGCCCACGGCGCCGTCCTCGCCGCCGCCCACGGCATCCGCGTGCGGCTGTACGGGCCGGCCGCCGAGCTGTCGCCGGTCGTCGCCGGCGTCGCGGGCATCGAGGTCGTCGACGCGCCGATCTCGATCGCCAAGGCCGCCGACCCCGCCGCCGCGGTCCAGTCCACCCCGGACGCGTCGATCGTGCAGGTCGCCCGGGCGGTGGCCGCGGGGGAGGCGGACGCGTTCGTCGTCGCCGGGGCGACCGGTCCCGCGCTCGCCGCGGGCCTGCTCCACGTCCGCCGGGCGAAGGGCATCCACCGCCCGGCGCTCGCGCTGCCGCTGCCCGTCCCGGGACGACCGGTGACGCTCGTCGACGTCGGTGCGAACGTCGAGTCGCGACCGGACCACCTCGTCCAGTTCGCGTTCATGGGGGCCGCCCTCGCCCGCACCGTCCTCGGCGTCGACCGCCCGCAGGTCGCGTTGCTGTCCAACGGCGAGGAGCCGTCGAAGGGCACGCCGGACGTCGTCGCCACCCACCGCCTGCTCGCCGAACGCCTCGCCGACAGCACGCACGTCGAGTTCGTCGGCAACGTCGAGGGCACCGACCTGACCGCGGGCGTCGCCGACGTCGTCGTCACCGACGGGTTCACCGGCAACATCACGTTGAAGCTCGTCGAGGGCGTCTCGCAGACCGTCGTCGGCGAGATCCGCAAGGCGGCGAGGACCAACCCCGTCGCGATGCTCGGCGGCCTGCTGCTCAAGCCGGCCCTCGGCCGGTTCCGGGACGAGATCGACCCGGAGGGTCCCGGCGGCGCCTACATGCTCGGGCTCCGTGCGCTCGGCGTCGTCCCGCACGGCCGGTTCACCCGCAACGGGTTCGAGCAGGCGATCGTCCGCGCCGCCCGCGGGGCCGACGGTGCGTTGACCGACGTCGTGCACCGCGACCTGCAGGAGGCCGGGGCGCTGCGCCGGTCGCCGATGGCGGCCGCCACGGCGGACGCCGCCGCGGGTTGAGCGCCGCCCCGCCGCCGCGTGCCCGGTCGCCCCGGTACCGTTCGCCGACATGACCCGTGACGAGGTGTCCGACATCGTCCGCCGCCACCTGGCCGACGAGCTCGAGGTCGACGCGGCCGACATCACCGACGCGACCCGGCTACGGGACGACCTCGGGGCCGACTCGATGGACCTCATGATCCTCGGGCAGGAGCTCAAGGACGTCCACGGCATCACGCTCCCCGAGGAGGAGGCGGTGCAGGTCGTCACGGTCGGCGACGCCGTCGACCTCGTGGTACGGCACCTGCCGTCCACGACGTGAGCGACCCGTCCACCACCGGTCCGCTGCGGGCGCTCCTCGACGCGGTGCCGCCGTCGGTCCGCCGTCGCACCGTCACCCACGCGTCGTGGGCGTCGCGGCGGGCCGAGAGCTACGAGCGGCTCGCGTTCGTCGGCGACGGGGTGCTCGGGCTCGCCGTGGCCACCCACCTGTACCGCACCCTCGAGGAGGACCGGTTCGGCGCCGGCCGGCTCACCGTCGCCCGGGCCGGCACCGTCGGCCACGGCCAGTGCCGCGCCGTGGCGGAGGAGCTGGGCCTCCCGGCGCTCGCGCACGAGCTGGCGCCGGGGCGGGCGCAGGGCCAGGTCGCCCACGTCGTGCGCACCGAGCGCGCGCTCGCCGAGATGTGCGAGGCCGTCATCGGGGCGGGCTACCTCGAGTTCGGGTACGAGCGCGTCGCCCCGGCGGTCGTCCAGGCGTTCGGGCCGCACCTCGGCGAGGCGATCGATCGTCCGGGGGACCACAAGAGCCGGCTGCAGGAGCACCTCTTCGCCCGCGGGAAGACCGTCGTCTACCGCGTCGTCGACGAGCTCGGCGAGCCGCACGACCGGACGTTCGTCGTCGAGGCGACCGTCGACGGCGACACGCTCGGGTCCGGGCGCGGCCGGTCGAAGAAGCTCGCGGAGCAGGAGGCCGCGCGCGAGGCGCTCGCCACGCTCGGGGCCTGACCGGTCCCGGTAGGCTCCCCGCCCGCGGTCGGCGCGCACCCACCGGTCCCGGTCGCGCCGGGGAGGCCCGTGGTCGCCCCGGCCCGGATCGCCATGCATCTGAAGTCGCTCACCCTCAAGGGGTTCAAGTCGTTCCCCGACCGCACCCGGCTGGAGTTCTCGCCCGGGGTGTCGGTCGTGGTCGGACCCAACGGGTCGGGCAAGAGCAACGTCACCGACGCGGTCCTGTGGGCGCTCGGGGAGCAGCGGCCGCTCGCCGTCCGCGGCCAGACGATGCAGGACATCATCTTCGGCGGCGGGCGCGGCGTGCAGGCCCGCAACGCGGCCGAGGTCGAGCTCGTCCTCGACAACGCCGACGGGACGGTCGACCTGCCGGTCGGCGAGATCTCGGTCGTGCGGCGGCTCGACCGCAACGGCGAGGGCGAGTACCGGCTCAACGGCGCGCGATGCCGGCTCACCGACGTCCAGGAGGTCCTCTCCGACACCGGCCTGGGCAAGGAGGCGCACTCCGTCATCTCGCAGGGGCGGGTCGAGGCGATCGTCACGTCCAAGCCCCGGGACCGCCGGCTGCTCATCGAGGAGGCCGCCGGCCTCGGCAAGCACCGCAAGCGCCGCCGTCGCGCCCAGCTCAAGCTCGAGCGCACCCGCGACAACCTCGACCAGGCGCTGCTCGTCGAGCAGGAGGCCCGCAAGCAGCTGGGCCCGCTCAAGCGGCAGGCCGAGGCGGCCGAGCTCCACGCCCGGCTGGAGCGGCAGACGGTCGAGGCCCGCTGGGAGCTCGTCCGTGACGCGTTGCGGGACCGGCGGGCGCGCCTCGCCGCCGCGGACGTCGAGACGACGGCGGCCCGGACCGAGCGCGACCGCCTGCAGGCCGAGCTCGACGGCGTCGTCGCCGAGCGACGCGAGGCCGAGGAGGCCCTCGCCCAGCAGGCGCAGCGGCGTGACCGCCTGGCGTCGCGCGCCCGACGGGCGGCGGCGTCCGCCGAGCGGATCGAGCTGCGCCGGGAGCGCGTCGAGGACCGTCGACAGACGCTGGCGGACCGGATCACCCAGCGCTCCGCCCAGCTCCACGAGCTGGCCGAGCAGGCGCGCGCCGACGAGCCCGACACGGCGGGCGCCGACCGGATCACGGCCCTGGAGGCCGAGCTGGAGGCGCTCGACCGCGAGCGGCAGGCGACGCTCGAGCGCGAGCTCGAGACGCTGTCGGCCGCGGTGGTGGTGGCCGAGGCGCGCCTGGCCGACGCGGCCGCCGAGACGGAGCGCGTCACGGCGGACGCGGCGGCGGCGGACGCGGCCGCGCACCAGGTGCGGGAGCGTCGTCGGGAGCGCGAGCAGGCCGCGGAGCAGGCCCGCCGGGCGGCCGCCGCGGTCGGCGCGCAGCTCGCGGCCGCCAACCAGTTCCTCCGCAGCCACGCCGGTGGCGTGGCCACGGGGCCGAAGGGCGCGAGGGCGACGTCGCTCGCCGACGGCCTCCGCGTCGACGACGGCTGCGAGCTCGCGGTGGCCGCCGCGCTCGACGGCCGACTCGGGGCCGCCCTCGCCGACGACCTGGACGCCGGGCGCGAGCTGTTGCGTGGCGGGGGCCGCGACGGGGTCCGGGTGCTCGTGCCCGTCGACCCGCAGGCGGCCGTGGAGGACGGTGGCCCGGCGACGCGAGCCGCGGGCGGGGACGGGCCGCCGACGGACGGGGCCACGCCGCTGGCCCCTCGGGTCCACGGCGACGGGCCGGCCGTCGTCGTCGCCCGACGGCTGCTCGACGACGCGTGGCTCGTCGACGAGCTGCCGCACGCCGTCCCGCTGACCTTCACCGGCGTGCTCGTCACCGCCGACGGGCACGTCTGGCGGGTCGGGACCGGCGAGCTGCAGCGCACGCCGCAGGGCGGCGCCGAGCGCGTCCTGGCCGAGCGCAACCGCCGCGACCGGCTCATCGAGGAGAGCGACGCCGCCGTCCGGGCCGAGCGCGAGGCGATCGTCGCCGTCGAGGGCCTCAAGGACGAGATCGCCGCCGCGGACGCGGCGCGCGACGGCGGCGAGCAGCGCGTCCGCGACGCCCGACGGGCCCAGACCGACGCGCAGGAGGCGGTACGCGACGCCACCCGGGCGGTCGCGCGTCGCCGCGACGCCCCCGACGACGGGCCGACCGCGGTCCGGCGCGCCCAGATCCTCGGCGAGCTGCAGGCCGAGCGGCGCACCGCGGAGCGCCTGGCCCGCGAGCGCGCGGAGCGGGAGCGCCGCGTCGGCGGGCTCGAGCGGGCGCTGCAGGCCGACCGTGACGTCCTGCCGGTCGGGGAGCGGGTGGCCGCGCTGCTCGCCGAGGCGGTGCGCACCGTCCGCGCCCGCGCCGACGCCCTGCAGCGGGCGGTCGACGAGGACCGGGCGTCGGGCGACGACGTGGCGGGGCGCCTGCGGTCGTGCGCCCAGCGCGAGGCCGACCTCAACCAGCGGCTGCGCCGGGTCGCCGAGCGCCTCACCACCGCCGAGGTCGCCGCGCAGCGGGCCCGGGACCAGGAGGCCGAGATCGTCGTCGAGCTCGCCGAGCTGGCCGAGCGCCTGGGCCTCCCCGCCGAGCCGGCGGAGACCCCGCTCGAGGAGGAGGCCGCCGAGCAGCTGCGCCAGCGGATCGCCCGCCTGCAGCGGCGCCGCGAGCAGCTCGGGCCGGTCAACCCGCTCGCCGAGCAGGCGTACGAGGAGGCCCGCGCGCACGTCGACGAGATCGAGGCGCAACGGACCGACCTCGAGACGGCGTTGCGCGAGCTGCGGTCGTTCGTCCGCGACACCGACCGGCAGATCCGCGAGACGTTCGAGCAGACGTTCGCCGCCTGCGCCCGCAACTTCGAGGAGCTGTCGCAGCACGTCTTCCCCGGGGGCGGGGGACGGCTGCGCCTCGTCCGCGAGGCGCCCGACGACGACGGCGACGACGACGCGTCGCTCGACGACGCCGACCAGGACGCGGTGGAGCAGGACGACGACGTCGGCGTCGAGATCGAGATCACCCCCGCCGGCAAGTCGATGAAGCGCCTGACGCTGCTTTCCGGCGGCGAGAAGACGATGACCGCGATCGCGTTCCTCTTCTCGGTCTTCCTCGCCCGGCCCAGTCCGTTCTACGTCCTCGACGAGGTCGAGGCGGCGCTCGACGACCTCAACATCGACCGGTTCCTGCAGCTCCTGCGGCGGTACCGCGACCGCGCGCAGTTCATCGTCGTCACGCACCAGAAGCGCACGATGGAGGTCGCCGACGCGCTCTACGGGGTGACGATGGGCGGGGACGGCGTGTCGAAGGTCGTGTCGCGACGCCTGGAGCAGTCCGACCACGGCACGGCCACCCCGCTGCCGGGCCTCGACGACCGCGCCTGACGGCCGTCGCGGTCGCGCACCCACGCACCGCCCGGTCGGTCGCGCCGCTACCCTCGCCGTCGATGGCGCGCGAATGGACGGAGCTCTTCACCCTGGACGAGTCGCGCCTGCCGGCCGCGGCGTCCGCGCCCGCCAAGCCCGAGCAGCAGGGCCGGTTCTTCCGGCGCCTGCGCGAGAACCTGCGCAAGACGCGGGAGGCGCTCGGCGCCGAGATCACCCAGACGCTCTTCGACGACCTGGACGAGGAGACGTGGGAGCGGCTGGAGGAGGCGCTGATCATGGCCGACTGCGGCGCCCGCGCCACGGCGGACATCGTCGGCCGGCTCGAGCAGGAGGCGACGGTCGGCGGGGTCACCGACCCCCAGGCGCTGCAGGACCGGCTGGCCGAGCTGCTCGCCGAGGCGGCCCGTCCGGTCGAGGACCCCACGATCGACCTGCGTCACGGCCCCACCGTCATCATGGTCTGCGGGGTCAACGGCACCGGCAAGACGACGTCGATCGGCAAGCTCGCCAACACCCTGAGCGGCACGCTCGGGCAGAAGGTCGTCCTCGGCGCCGCCGACACGTTCCGCGCCGCCGCGGTCAACCAGCTGCGGATCTGGGGCGAGCGCGCGGACGTCGAGGTCGTGACCGGCCTCAAGGAGGGCGCGGACTCGACCGAGGGCTCGCAGGGCGGGAAGGGATCCGATCCCGCGTCGGTCGCGTTCGAGGCGGTGCGGCGTGGGATCGAGGTGGGGGCGGACGTCGTGATCGTCGACACCGCCGGGCGGCTGCACACCCAGGCCCCGCTGATGGACGAGCTGGCGAAGGTCCGGCGCGTCCTCGGCAAGCAGGTCGAGGGCGCCCCGCACGAGATCCTCCTGACGGTCGACGCGACGACCGGCCAGAACGGGCTGCGGCAGGCCAAGGAGTTCTCGCAGGCCGCGCCGGTGACCGGGATCGTCCTGACGAAGCTCGACGGGACCGCCAAGGGCGGCATCGCGATCGCGATCGCCCAGGAGCTGTCGATCCCGGTGAAGCTCATCGGCCTGGGGGAGGGCCTGGAGGACCTGCGTCCGTTCGATGCCGACGACTTCGCCCGGGCGCTCGTCCGCGCCGACGACCGGGTCGCGGACCGCCCCGACGGCCCGTCCCCGACGCCCGCGCCGTCCTCGGCGCCGGCCCCGGGCCCGGCGGTCGACCCGGCCCCGCCCGCGTCGCCCCCCGAGACGGAGCCCGAAGACCGCTCCGCGCCCGCCCCGTCGACCCCGTCCCCGGCCCCGTCGGACCCGGACGCCCCGGCCCCCGTGGGGGACGACGGTCCGGGAGCGGGCGATGACGGCGGGGCGGTGGACCCGTCTCCGACTCCGACCGACGCCGACGCCGACGACGGCGGCCGGCGCGGCGGCCGCTGGCGGCGTCGTCGCAACCGGCGCGGCTGAGCGGCCGCGGCCGGCGCGCGGACGATCGGCGTCGTGGACCGGTCGACCCCCGGCCGGCGTGCGCGCCCACGGGTCTGAGGACGTCATGAGAACCGCAGCACGGCTCGGGCGCGAGCCGTCACGCTGGGTCCTCGAGGCCATGTACGCCGTGCACCGAGCGCGGCGCCGGACCCCGGAGGACCAACATGATCCAGCACCGTCACAGCGCCACCGTGGGCGCGACCCTCGCGCTCCTCGTCGGCGGGGCGGCCCTCGCCCCGGCCGCCGGCGCGCACCGCGGACACCACGGTCCGTCGCACCACGCGTCGCACCAGAAGGGCGACCACGAGCAGCGGCGGGGCGCGCAGCAGCGGCTGACGAGCGAGCAGCGGACGGCGCTCACCGAGGCCCGCGCGGCGAGGAGGGCCGCGTACGCCGACGCCCGGTCCGACCTGCGCGCCGCCAAGCGCACCTTCCTCGCCGACACCCGCGACGCCCGCAAGGCACGCCGCGACGCGTTCCGCGCGGCCGCCGGGCTCGACGACCGCACCGCCCGCCGGGATGCGCGGCGCGCGGCCCAGAAGGCGTACCGCGCCGCGACCGAGGCCGAGCGCAAGGCCTACAAGGCCGCGGTCCGCACGTACCTCCGCGCCAAGCGCGACGCTCGCGACGCCTACCGCGACGCCGTCCGGACGGTCCTCGCCGCCTGACGCGGGCCTGGCGCCCGGGCCGCCGGGCGGCCGGGCGGTCGTCCGTCGCCCGGGCGCGGTGGCGGGCCCCGCCGCCCACTACGCTGGCGACCATGGACTCGTGGATCGTCTGGCTGTTGGTGGCGGTGGGCTTCGGCGTCGCCGAGGTCACGACCCTCACGCTCTTCCTCGCCCCGTTCGCCGCCGGTGCGGCGGTCGCCACCGGCGTCGCGGCGGTCGGAGCCGGCACCGCCGCCGAGATCGCGACGTTCGCGGTCGTCACCGCGCTGTCGTTCCTCCTGCTGCGGCCGATCGCCAAGCGCCACCTGCGCCAGCCCTCGTCGACGAAGACCGGCGCCGCGGCGCTCATCGGCCGCACCGCCGTGGTCCTGGAGCCGCTCGCCGGCCCCGAGCGCACCGGTCGGGTCCGTCTCGACGGCGAGGTCTGGACCGCCCGTGCCGCGGGGCTCGCCGACGTCCCCGCGGGCGAGACGGTGACGGTGCTCGAGATCGACGGCGCGACCGCCGTCGTGAGCGACTGACCCGACGGCGGGGGCCGCCGGCCCCGGGGACGGCCCTCACGCGACCGGCCGGTCCAGGGCTCCCGCGCCGTCCCGGGTGCGCCATCCGTCACGGAGGGCTCCGGCCCGGCCGGTAGGGTGGCCGCACCGGCGGTCCGACGACCGCCCCGCCCGTCCCCGGCCACGGAGCCCACGTGGAAGCCGCCCTCGTCGTCCTCATCGTCCTCGTCCTCTTCGCGCTGATCCTCGCCGCGAAGACCGTCCGGATCATCCCCCAGGCCCGCGCCGGCATCGTCGAGCGCCTCGGCCGTTACCAGCGCACGCTCGAGCCGGGCCTGCGGATCACGGTCCCGTTCATCGACCGGCTCCTGCCGTTGCTGGATCTGCGCGAGCAGGTCGTGAGCTTCCCGCCCAACGCCGTGATCACCGAGGACAACGTGTCGGTCGGCATCGACACCGTCCTGTACTTCCAGATCACCGATCCGAAGGCGTCCACCTACGAGGTCGCCAACCCGATGTCGGCGATCGAGCAGCTCACCGTCACGACGCTGCGCAACGTCATCGGCGGGCTGACGCTCGAGCAGACGCTCACCTCGCGGGACGAGATCAACGGTCAGCTGCGCTCGGTGCTCGACGAGGCGACCGGCAAGTGGGGGATCCGCGTCGGCCGGGTGGAGCTCAAGGCGATCGACCCGCCGTCGTCGATCCAGGAGGCGATGGAGAAGCAGATGCGGGCCGAGCGCGACCGTCGCGCGGCGATCCTCAACGCCGAGGGCGTGAAGCAGAGCCAGATCCTGACGGCCCAGGGCGAGAAGGAGTCGGCCGTCCTCAAGGCCGAGGGCGCCAAGACCGCGGCGATCCTGCGCTCCGAGGGCGAGGCGAAGGCGATCAACACCGTCTTCCAGGCCATCCACGAGGGGCGCCCCGACCAGGAGCTCCTGAGCTACCAGTACCTGCAGATGCTGCCCGAGCTCGCCAAGGGCGAGGCGAACAAGGTGTGGGTCATCCCGTCGGAGTTCACGAAGGCGCTCTCGGGCCTCGGCGGCGTGCTGGGCCAGGGCGCGGAGAGCCCGGGCGCCACGGGCGACGGCGGCGAGCCGCGCGCCTGATCCGGGCCCCGGCCCGGTCCCTCCAGTCCTCCCGGCGCCGCGGGCCGGGAGGCCCGCCCTCCGATGCACTGGATCGAACGACGCGTCGCGCTGCCGTTGCGCAGCGCCGACGCCTACCCGCTGGCGGTCGAGCCGGGGACGATCCATCGGTGGTTCGTCCAGGTTCGCGAGGTCCGTCCCCGCGGGTTCCTCCACCTGCGGCCCCGGCTGCGCCACGGGGCGGTGTCGCTCGACGTCGACGCCCACGTCGTGCGGGCGGTCGTCCCGTCGCTCGCGGAGGTCGAGTTCGCGTGGCGCAACGTCCGCGGGCGGCTCGTCCTCGAGCTCGAGGACGCCGACGAGGGGTGCGAGGCGACGCTCCGCATCGGCCTCGACCTGCCGCCGGCGCTGCGCCTCGCCCGTCACGGCATCGCGCTGGAGCTCTCCCGGATGATGCTCTTCGACCTGCGTCGCCTGCGACGACTGGCCCGGGCGGAGGCGGCCGGCGCCACGGTGCCCGACGACCTGGCGGCCGAGGACGGCGAGGGCGACGAGGGCCCCGCCGACGACGAGGATCCCGCCCGCGAGTGGGACGACGCCGGCGATCGGTCGTGATCCGTCGCGGAGCCGGGGGGTCCGTCGCGACCGTCGCCGGCGCGGCGCGGAGGCGTCGCCCGGCGCCCCCGACCGGTCCCCGCGCGGCGGGCCCGGCCGTGCGACACTGATCCGGCCGTGTTCGACGCCCTCTCCGAGAAGCTGCAGGCCACCCTCGACGACGTGCGCCAGCGCGGCACGCTGAGCGAGGCCGACGTCAACGCCGCGATGCGGGAGATCCGCCTCGCGCTGCTCGAGGCCGACGTCAACTTCAAGGTCGTCAAGTCGTTCACGTCGACGGTGAAGGAGCGGTGCCTCGGCGCCGACATCCTCGGCAAGCTCAACCCCGGCCAGCAGGTCGTGAAGATCGTCCACGAGGAGCTCGTGGACCTCATGGGGGGCGAGGCGGTCGGGATCACGTTCGCGTCGCGCCCGCCCACGGTCATCCTCATGTCGGGCCTGCAGGGCTCCGGCAAGACGACCGCCGTCGCCAAGCTCGCCAAGCACCTCAAGGACGAGAAGGGCTCGTCGGTGGCGGTCGCCGCCTGCGACGTGCAGCGCCCGGCGGCCGTCGAGCAGCTGCGCGTCGTCGGTGGTCAGGCCGGCGCGACCGTGTACGACCGCGGCACCGAGCTGCCGGCGGTCGACGTCGCGCGCTGGGCGCTCGACCAGGCCAAGCAGGACGGCAAGGACGTCCTGATCGTCGACACCGCCGGCCGACTCCACGTCGACCAGGCGCTGATGGACGAGCTCGTCGCGATCCGCGACGCGGTCCGGCCCGACACCGTGCTCCTCACCGTCGACGCGATGACCGGTCAGGACGCGGTGAACGTCGCCGAGCAGTTCCGCGACGCCGCGGGCTTCGACGGCGTCGTGATGTCGAAGCTCGACGGCGACGCCCGCGGCGGCGCCGCGCTGTCGGTCAAGGCGATCACCGGCAAGCCGATCCTCTTCGCCTCGACCGGCGAGAAGCTCGCCGACTTCCAGGCGTTCCATCCCGACCGGATGGCCCAGCGGATCCTCGGGATGGGCGACGTGCTGTCGCTCATCGAGTCGGCGGAGCGCCAGTTCGACGAGGACGACGCCAAGGACCTCGAGCGCAAGCTCCGACGCAACGAGTTCACGCTCGAGGACTTCCAGAAGCAGCTCAAGATGATCCGGCGCATGGGGCCGCTGAACAAGGTCATGGGCATGCTGCCCGGGGTCGGTCAGCAGCTCGCCGGCGCGCAGGTCGACGACCGCGAGATGGACCGCGTCGAGGCGATCATCCTGTCGATGACCCCGAAGGAGCGGCGCCAGCCCGAGCTCATCAAGGGGTCGCGTCGCCTGCGGATCGCCAAGGGCTCCGGCACGAGCGTCCAGCAGGTGAACCAGCTCGTGAAGAACTTCCAGCAGATGCGCAAGATGATGAAGCAGATCTCGCGGGGCAAGATGGGGGACCTCGGCGCGCTCATGGGCGGCGGCGGCATGGGTGGGCCGGGCGGCATGGGCGGCGGGGCCGGGGGGCAGATCCCGGTCCGCGGCGGCAGCCGGGCGGCACGGCGCCGCAAGCGCTGAGACCGCGCGCGACGGCGTCGCGACGCGGCCGCGCGCGGAGGTCTCCGCGCCGACGGCCTCATGCCGCTAAGGTTTCCGTCTCGCGACGTGCGCGGCATCGTGCCGTGCACGTCCTTCGCAGGATCGTTTCTCCTCCGACTTCCAAGGACCTTCGTGGCTGTAGCACTGCGGCTCACCCGTGTGGGGAGCAAGAAGAACCCGGTGTGGCGCGTCGTCGCCACCGACTCGCGGAACCAGCGTGACGGCCGGGTGATCGAGACCGTCGGCCGCTACAACGCCCAGACCGAGCCGTCGACGATCGTCCTCGACGAGGAGCGGGTCCGGCACTGGCTCTCGGTCGGCGCCCAGCCCTCGGCGCCCGTCAAGCGGCTCCTGCGCACGCAGGGTATCCGCTAGCGACCCTTCCGGAGCCCCGGTCATGGTCGCTGACCTGCTCGCCGACCTGACCCGGTCCATCGTCGACGACCCGGATGCGGTCGCGGTCGACGAGGTCACCGAGGACGACGGCACGCTCGTCCTCGAGCTGCGCGTCGCGGACGGCGACTACGGCAAGGTCATCGGCCGGGGCGGACGGACCGCGTTCGCCCTGCGTACGGTCGTGAAGGTCGCCGCGGCGCACCGCGATCAGCGGGTGCTCGTCGACATCGTCGACGACGAAGACTGACGTGGCCGGCGGGCCGCGGCCCGGTGGCGACACGCCGCCGGGAACGATCTCGATCGGTCGGGTCGGCCGGGCCCACGGGCTCGACGGCGCGGTGCGGATCACGCGTCCGCGAGCGGGCGCCCTCGCCCTGGGGGGCGTCGTCGTCGTCGACGGGGTCGAGCGTGAGGTCCTGCGCCTGGCGGGCACGGCCGACGCGCCGATCGTCCACCTCGACGGGATCGACGGGCGGGACGCCGCCGAGGCGCTCCGGGGACGCGACCTGCTCGTGCCCCGCACCGAGCTGCCACCGCTCGACGAGGACGAGTTCTGGCCCGACGACCTCGTCGGGCTCCGGGCCGTCGCCCTCGACGGCACCCCGGTCGGCGTCGTCGCCGAGGTCGTGCCGTTGCCGTCGTGCGACGCGCTGCGGGTCGAGCGACCGGGCGAGCCCGAGCTCCTCGTGCCGCTCGTGCGCGACGCGGTGCCGCGCCTGGACCTCGACGCCGGGACGCTCCACGTGGATCTCGCCTTCATGGGCGAGGGCGACGCGGCCGCCGCCGACGCCTCCGGGGCCTGATCCGGTGCAGCTCGACGTCATCACGCTGTTCCCGGAGTGGTTCGACTGGTTCGCCGACCAGCGGCACGTCCGCAACGCGCTGGCCGCGGGGCACGAGCTACGGACGTTCAACCCCCGCGACCACACCGAGCTGTCGGGGCGCCAGGTCGACGACACCCCGTTCGGCGGTGGCGCGGGGATGGTGCTGCGCGTCGACGTCATGGACCGCGCCCTGCGCGGGGTCTACGGTCGCGATCCGGTGGAGCTGCGCGAGGACCGTCGCGTCATCGCGCTCGCGCCCGGCGGTCGCACGCTCGACGACGCCTACGTCGACGAGCTCGTCGCCGAGGACGGCGTGACGCTGCTCTGCGGTCGCTACGAGGGGTTCGACGAGCGGATCGTCGAGCGCTTCTGCACCGAGACGCTGTCGATCGGCCGGTACGTGCTGGCCGGTGGCGAGCTGGCGGCGATGGTCGTCGCCGACGCGGTGCTGCGCAAGCTCCCCGGGACGCTCGGCCACGACGCGTCCGCGGTCGAGGAGAGCTTCAGCGCCGCCCTCGACGGCGACCCCGAGTACCCGCACTACACGCGCCCGGCGGAGTACCGCGGCTGGGCGGTCCCCGACGTCCTGCTGTCCGGGCACCACGGCCGGATCGAGGCCTGGCGTCGGGAGCGCAGCCGCGAGCGCGGGGCCGCGGGCCGGCGCCTGGACCGCGACGACGGGTGACGCGGACGGGCACGGCGCGCCCGATGGGGTCGCTCCGCTAGGCTGCACGGTCTTGCCCGGATCGCGCGTCGTCACGCGCTTCCCGACCCACCGGGCCTCTCGCCGATGACCACCGTGATCGAAAAGCTCGAGCGTGCGCAGGTGCGCACCGACCGCCCCGACTTCCAGGCCGGAGACCGGGTTCGCGTGCACTTCCAGGTGATCGAGGGCAGCCGCCGTCGTACCCAGGTCTTCGAGGGCATCGTCATCAAGCGGCAGGGCCACGGCGCCCGCGAGACGTTCACCGTCCGCAAGCAGTCGTTCGGCGTCGGGGTCGAGCGCACGTTCCCGGTCAACTCGCCGAAGATCGAGAAGATCGACGTCGCCGCCCGTGGTGACGTCCGCCGCGCCAAGCTCTACTACCTCCGTGGCCGCGTCGGCAAGGCCGCCCGCGTCCGCGAGCGCCGGCACGTCGCCGAGGCCGCCGCGCCGGTCGCCGACGCGACGCCGGTCGCCGAGGCCGAGCCGGCTCCGGTCGACACCTCCGAGGCGACGGCCGACGCCACGCCGTCGACGCCCGCCGACGACGCCTGATCCGGGACCGCCCGTGGCCGACGAGACCCCGCCGGGGTCGCCCGTCGCCGTGGGCGACGCCACGGACCCGCCGACGCAGGGAAAGCGTCGGCGGATCCACCCGCTCGCCGAGCTCGTCCTGCTCGTCGTGATCGCGCTGGGCCTGGCGCTCGGCATCCAGGCGTTCCTCGTCAAGCCCTACCAGATCCCGAGCGGGTCGATGATCCCGACGCTGGAGATCCACCAGCGCGTGCTCGTCAACCGCATCTCGCACCACCTGGGGTCCGATCCGTCCGTCGGCGACGTCGTCGTCTTCCACCCGCCGCGCGGCGCCCGGCCGGGCGACTCCGGGTACGTCGGCGAGCAGCAGTGCGCCGAGGCGGACAACATCGAGAAGGGCGCCCCCTGCGTCGGCTCCGTCGGCGGGGAGTGGGAGGACGAGAACTACATCAAGCGCGTCGTCGGAGGCCCCGGGGACCGGATCGCGGTCAAGGACGGCCGCGTCATCCGCAACGGCGAGCCGACCGACGAGCCGTTCATCAGCGACAGCTGCCGGGGCCAGGGCGCCGGCTCCACCTGCGATCTGCCCAACGAGATCACGGTGCCCGAGGGGCACTACTACATGATGGGCGACAACCGCGGGGACTCCGAGGACAGCCGCGTGTGGGGCGCGGTGCCGCGGGACTGGGTCGTGGGCGGGGCGTTCGCGACCTACTGGCCGCCGAAGCGGATCGGCGGGCTGTGATCGCCGCCGGCGAGCCGACGGACCGGTGACGAGCCGCGGCCGACGGCTCGTCCAGCACGACCGACGCCTGGGCGTCCGGTTCGTCGTCGGCGCGGACGAGGCCGGGCGCGGTTGCCTGGCCGGCCCCCTCGTCGCCGGCGCGGTGCTCCTCGACCTCGAGCGGGTCGGTCCGCGGGAGGTGCGTGCGCTCGGGGCGCTCGACGACTCCAAGCGCGTGCCCGAGGCGGTGCGGGAGTCGCTGTTGGAGGTGATCGAGCGGGTCGCCGTCCGCGTCGCCGTCGACGTCAGGTCCCCCGAGCAGATCGACCGGGACGGGCTGCACGTGAGCAACCTCGGGGCGCTCGCCGTCGCCGCGGCCCGCGTGGCGTGCCCGGGGGCGCTGTGCCTCGTCGACGGCTTCGCGGTGCCCGATCTGGATCACGAGCAGCGGCGCCTCGTGGGCGGCGACGGGCGGAGCGCCGCGGTGGCGGCCGCGTCGATCGTCGCCAAGGTCACCCGCGACCGGATGATGCGCGACGCCGCTTCCGAGCACCCGCACTGGGGCTTCGACGTGCACAAGGGCTACGGGACCGCCGCGCACCGGGCGGCGATCGTCCGTCACGGGCTCAGCCCGTTGCACCGTCGGTCGTTCCGCAGCAGCGCGTACCCGCAGCGCGCCGCCTGAGCGCCCCTCAGAACGCCGCCTCGACGTGCTCCAGGCGGACGAGGCGACCGTCGCCGTCGATCCAGACGCCGATCGCGTCGAACCGCAGGTCCGGCGTGCGCGGACGGTCCGGGTGCTCGGCGAGCCATGCGGTCGCGAGCCTCCGCACCCGGGCCTGCTTGCCCGCGTGGAGCGAGATCCAGGGCGACGTGCGGTCCGGCGCGTCGCCGCGACGCGCACGGCGGGCCTTGACCTCGCAGAACACGAGCGCGCGGCGGTCGTGGGCGACGATGTCGATCTCGCCGTGGCGGGTCCGGAACCGCTGCTCGAGGATCGTCATGCCGAGCCGCTCGAGGTGGTCGCGGGCGTGGCGCTCGCCGGCGAGGCCGAGCGCGGGCCGGTGGCCGGTGGGAGGGGAGGGGACGTTGGGCATGCGGCGACCGTAGGGCCGCTCCCCGTGCCGGATCAGCCCCCGGATCGTGCGGATCCGGTGGAGCGTTCGCACCGAGACCGCGCGGCGCCGTCCCTCCACGGATCCGACGCGGGATCGGCGCCGTCGACCCCCTGAGTCCGCACGGACCACGGGCCTAGCGTCGCCGCCATGACCCTCGCCCGCGTCCACACCTTCACCATCGACGGCCTCGAGCCCCGCCACGTCACCGTCGAGGTCGACGTGCGCCCCGGCCTGCCGAGCTTCACGATCGTCGGCCTCGGCGACCTGGCCGTCCGCGAGGCCCGCGAGCGGGTGCGCGCGGCCCTCGGCAACCAGGGGTTCGAGCTGCCCCAGCGACGGATCACGGTCAACCTGGCCCCCGCGAGCCTCCCGAAGGGCGGGCCCGGGTTCGACCTGCCGATCGCCGTCGGCCTCCTCGCCGCCACCGGTCAGGCGCCGGCCGACGACCTCCACGGGATCGCGGTCACCGGGGAGCTGTCGCTCGGCGGCATGCTGCGGGGTGGTCGAGGCGCACTGGTGATCGCGGAGGGCGCGCGCGCCGCGGGCCTCCACGCCGTGCTGCTGCCGCGGGCGCAGGTCGCGGAGGCCGCGCTCGTCCCCACGGTCGCGATCCGCGGCGCCGCGAGCCTGCGCGACGCGGTGGCGGCCCTCGCCGACCGCGGGCGCGACGACCGTCGACCGACGCCGGCGGCCGGTGCCGGGTCGCGCCCCGACGCCGCGCCGGCCCCGGACCTGGCGGACGTGCGGGGGCAGCGCACCGCCCGCCGGGCGCTCGAGATCGCCGCGGCCGGATCGCACAGCCTGTTGCTCGCGGGGCCGCCGGGGACGGGCAAGACGATGCTGGCGCGGCGCCTGCCGGGCCTGCTGCCGGCGATGCGCACCGGCGAGGCGCTGGAGGTCACCCGGATCCAGTCGGTGTGCGGGCTGCACGACGGCGACGGGCTCGTGGCCGAACGGCCGTTCCGGGCGCCCCACCACGGCACGTCCGCCGCCGGGTTGGTGGGCGGTGGCAGCGTCGCGAGGCCGGGCGAGATCACGCTCGCGCACCGCGGGGTCCTGTTCCTCGACGAGCTGCCCGAGTTCCGGCGCGACGCGCTCGAGGCGCTCCGTCAGCCGCTCGAGGAGGCCCGGGTCCGCCTCGTCCGACAGGGCCGCACGCGGGCGTTCCCGTCGCGGACGTTGCTCGTCGCGGCCGCCAACCCGTGCCCGTGCGGGTTCGCGGGCACCGCGAGGTGCCGGTGCAGCGACGCCGACCTCGATCGGTACCGGCGCAAGCTCTCGGGCCCGTTGCTCGATCGGATCGACCTCCACGTCGACTGCCCGCGACCGACCGCCGACGAGCTGTCCGGGCCCGCGCCGGCGTCGAGCGCCGACGTCCGCGAGCGCGTCGAGGCGGCGCGGGCGTTCCGGGCCCGCCGGCGACGCCTCGACGGTGCGCGCCCGCTCGACGCCGACCTCGAGGAGGCCGCGCGACGGGCCCTCGACCGCTGCTACGTCACCGGGCGGCTCTCGGCCCGCGGCCGCACCCGGGTGCTGCGCCTCGCGCGCACGATCGCCGACCTCGAGGCGGCGGCCACGATCGGGGCGGCCCACCTGGGCGAGGCGCTGCACCTGCGCCAGCGGTTCGAGGAGCCCGGGGCGGTGGCGGCGTGAGGGCGTGCGCGGCGTGCCTGCGGCGATCGCGCCTGTTGGCCGAGGTCAGTCCCGAGATCGACCGCCGGTTCCGCGGCCGACGGGTGCCGGGCATCCTCGCGATGGACGACGAGCGCCTGGCGGCGACCCTCGGTCGACACGGCCGGGCCCGACCCGACGCGCTCGACCTCGGTGACGAGGAGTTGCTCCAGCGCGCCCGCGCCCTGCGCGCCGCGCACCGGACCGACGCCATCTGCCGCCACGACCCGGAGTTCCCGGCGCGCCTGTCGACGATCGACGATCCGCCGGCGTTGCTGTACGTCCGCGACGACGCCGGTCGGCTCGTCGACGCCCTGGCGGGCCGGCCGTCGGTCGCGATCGTCGGGTCGCGTCAGGCGTCCGACGAGGCCCGCGAGATGGCCCGCCGACTCGGCGCGGACCTCGCGTCGGCCGGGGTCGTCGTCGTGAGCGGCATGGCGTTCGGCGTCGACGCCGCCGCGCACGACGGGGCGCTCACCGTCCACGGCGGGTCCGGGCGGGGCTCGGCGACGGACGCGGCCGACGGCGTGGACGGTGCGCCGTCGGGCCCCGGCCGCACCGTCGCGATCCTCGGCGGGGGACCGGAGCGGTCGAGTCCGGCCCGGCTCTCGCGGCTCTACGAGCGGATCGTCCGCCACGGCGTGGTGGCGTCCGAGCTCCCGCCCGGCACGACGCCGCGGCCGTGGACGTTCCCGGCGCGCAACCGGCTCCTCGCGGGACTCGTCGACCTCGTCGTCGTCGTGGCGGCCCGGCCGGGATCCGGGTCGCTCATCACCGCCGGGCTCGTCCTGTCGGACGCGGCCGGCGACCGCCTGGCGGTGGTGCCCGGGTCGACCACCGACCCCAGGTGCGCCGGATCGAACGCGCTGCTGCGCGAGCCGGGCGTCACCGCGGTCCTCGACGCGTCCGACGTCCTGGCCCGGCTGCCGGCCCGACCCGGCGGCGATCCCGGCACGTTCCGGCCGTCGACGACCCGGGACCCGCTCGCCGGACTGGACGGCGACGGCCTGCGGCTCGCCCGATGCCTGCTGGACGGCCCCCGGACGCTGGAGTCGATCGTGGACGACCTCGACGCCGTGCGCGTCCTGGCGGGCCTCGCCGAGCTCGAGGCGGCCGGACGGCTGCGGCGGAGCGTCGACGGCGCGCTCGTGCTGGACGTCGCGTGACGCACGCCCGCCGCGGCGGACGGCCCCCGACGGAGCCGCGCCGCGCCGTCCGACCGCGCCGCCCGTCGCCCGTCGCCGTCGCGTCGTCCTCGGGCGCCGCATCGCCCGCCGTCGGCGCGTCGCCCCTGCGGACCGACCTTCGGTCGAGACGCGCCTCCGGGGCCGGCCGGGCGCGCTAGCCTCGGAGGTGGCATGTCCGATCGTACCCCCGTCTGCCTCTCGATCGCCGCCTCCGACTCCGGGGGCGGCGCGGGCATCCAGGCCGACCTCAAGGCGTTCGCGGCCCAGGGCACGCACGGGACGACGGCGATCGTCGGACTGACCGCCCAGAGCACCGTGGCGGTCACGCGCATCGAGCCGGTGTCGCCCGCCATGATCGTCGAGCAGGCCCGGGTCGTCATCGACGACCTCGGCGTCGACGCGGTGAAGATCGGGATGGTCGGCACCCGCGAGACGATCGCCGCGGTCGCCGAGGCCCTGGACCTCCTTCCCGCCGGGGTGCCGGTCGTCCTCGACCCCGTGATGGTCGCGGAGTCCGGCGCCCGGTTGCTCTCCGCCGACGCCCGCCGCGACCTCGTCGAGACGCTCCTGCCGCGGACGACCGTCGTCACGCCCAACCTGCCTGAGGCGCTCGCGCTCGTCGGCGGGGTGGACGGGATCGACGCCGACGCGTCCGACGCCGACGTCGAGCGGATCGCCCGGGGGGTGCGCGACCTGGGCCCGGACGCGGTGATCGTCACCGGCGGGCACCGCGACGAGGCGTCCGACCTCCTGCTCACCGCCGAGGACGACGTGGTGCTCCTGCCCGGGGAGCGGTTCCCGGACGGCGCCGCCCACGGCTCCGGGTGCACGCACTCCAGCACCCTCGCGGCCCGCCTGGCGCTCGGCGACGACCTGCCGCGCGCCGCCCGCGTCGCCCGGCTCATCGCCGGCCGGAGCGTGCGTGGCGGGCTGCGCGACGTGGGGGCGGGGGCCGGCCCCGTCGACGTCCTCGACCTCGCGACGCGGCGTCGCGTGTCGGAGCGCCAGGCGACCGCGGGCGACCTCGCGCTCGAGGCACCATGAGCCTCGACCTCGCCGTCGTCGCGATCGCCGCCGCCGTCGTCGTCCCGCTGGCGCTGCTGGCGGACGGCTGGGCGCCGGCGCTCGCCGACCGGATCGCCGCGCTGCGGCTCTGGTGGGCCCACGGGCGCCACGGCCGACGCACCCGCCGCGACGCCGAGCGCACGGCGCGCGAGCTGCTGCGGACCTGCCTCGACGCCGAGAGCTGGGAGATGTACCGGGACCTGGGGTTCGTCCGGGTGTGGGGCGCGACCCCGCGCGCGCCCGCCCCGTCGGGGCGGCGCCCGCCGGCGGGGGTCGCCTACGCCTACCTCGTCTATCCCCACCGGCCGTACGTCGTCTACCTCCCCCAGACGACCACGTTGCTGGGCGAGTGCCACGTGCAGCTCGCCGGACTGGACCCGGCGTCGCCGCTCACGGCCACCGACGACGTCCTGGCCCACTGGATGGCGCTCACCGGCGACGAGCGCGGCGTGCTCGCGGCCGCGTGGACGTCCACCCCGGGCGGCGAGATCTCCCGGCGTCGCGTGCACCGCGACCTCTGGCGGCTGCGGGAGTGGGAGCGTCGCCGCTCCGAGGCCACCGCGACCGTGCGCGGCCGTGCCCTCGACGGCGCGCCGGGGCATCCGCGGCCGCGCTGAGCGGCCGGGTCGACGGTCCCGCTCGCGTCCGCCGCGACGGGGCGTGGTGCGAGGTCACGCACACGCGACGGCCACGGCGTCTGCGAGGATCCGCCCGTGAGCGTTCCCGCCTCAGGAGACGGGCTGCCCGAGCGCGGCCCCGAGCCGCCCGGCCCTCCGGGGCCCGAGCACCTGCCGGTCGTCGAGCCCGACCGCGACCTCGACGACTGGGGCCGGTCCGCGCGCGTCGTCGACGCGCTCGACCGGACGGTCGTCGACGCCGCCCACAAGGTCTGGTTCCGCGTCGACATCGAGCACGCGGCGCGGGTCCCGGGCGCCGGGGGCGCGCTGCTCCTCGTCAACGGCGGCGGAGCGCTGTCCCCGGTCGGACCGATGCTCGCCAAGGCGATCCGGGACGACCACCCGCGGCGGCGCGAGGTCCGGATCTGCCTCGATCCCTCGGTCATGGACCAGCCGGGCCTGTCGGTCCTCCTGCCGCGCAGCGGTGCGGTGCGCGCCCACGAGTCGGACGTCCGACGGCTGCTCGGCGACGAGGGTCGCCTGGTCGGCCTGACGCGGCGCACCGACCGGTTGTCGGACGAGGACGCCGCCGGCGACCTGGCGCGGCATCCCGCGGTGCTCGCCGCCGTGCGGGCCGACCGGCCGATCGTGCCGATCGCCGCGGTCGGCGCCGACGACGCCCAGCCGGTCCTCGGCCGCGTCCCGTTGCCCGGCGGCCGTCGGCTGCCGGTCACGCTCGCGTTCCCGCACCTGGGCCCCTTGGCGCTGCTGGCGTACCTCCCGGCCAAGATCCGCCTGCGGGTCCTTCCACCGATCCACCCGTCCGGGAGCGGGGACGAGCGCCACCAGGCCGTGCGGATCGCCGTCGCGGCGGCTCGGCGGCTGCGGCACGAGGCCGAGGACATGGCGCGGGATCGGGGGTCGCGGTGGCTCGGCTGAGTCCCGGCGGACTCCGGGTCCTCGTCACCGCCGCGTCGTCGCGCCTCGGTGGGCTCGTCGTCGCCGGCCTCGAGGAGCACCCCGGCGTCGCGACCGTCATCGCCGTCGACCACCGACCACCGGCGGCGCCGTTCGCGTCGGCGGAGTTCGTGCGCCTCGGCGAGGCCTACACGCAGCTGCCGCGGGTCGTCCGGGGCGCCGGGGTGGAGGTGCTCCTGGACCTGCGGGCCGCGGCGGCCCTCAGCCCGCTCGACGACGCCGCGCTCGCCGGTCACGGACCGGTCACCGACCGGATCGTCGAGGCCTGCATCGCCGGGGCCTCGCCGGTCCGTCGGCTCGTCAGCGTCGGCTCGGTCCACCGCTTCGGGTGGCACCGCGACCTGCCGGCGTTCGTCACCGAGGAGACCGAGGCCCCGGGCCCGCCGCGCGGGCGCCTGCAGATCGCCCTCGCCGAGATCGAGGCCGCCGCCGTGGGCGCGACCGCCCGGCACGGCGCGCTGGACCTCTCGCTCATCCGGTTGGCCGACCCGGTCGGGCCGGCCGGGTCGGGGCTCCTGCAGGCCGCCGACCGGTTGCCGGTGATGCCCACCGTGCTGGGGTTCGACCCGTCGGTCCAGGTCGTCCACGAGGAGGACGCGGCCCGCGCCGTCGCGCACGTCGTCGGCGGGTCGCTCGTCGGGCCCTACCTCGTCGCCGCGGACGGCACCCTTGCGTTGACCGAGGCGCTCCGCGAGCTCGGGCGCGCCTACGCCCCGCTCCTGCCCCCGTGGGGTACGGGGCTGCTCGCGCACGTGCTCGAGCGCAGCGGGCTGCGGACGGCCCACGACCTGGCCGGACAGCTGCGCCACGGCCGTGGCATCGACAACCGCCGCCTCAAGGCCACCGGGTTCTCGTACCGCGCCACCACCCGCGAGGCGTTGCGGTCGGCGTCCGGGGTGCGCCGGCGTCGCCGGACGCTGGCGTCGGGCGCGGTCGACGCCTACGAGCCCGAGGTCGAGGCGTTCCTGCGCTACAGCCCGTCGGCCAGGAGCGCCGGGGCGGACGGCGAGCGGGACGAGGCGGACGGGATCGCGGCGCTCGAGGTCGAGCGGCTGCTGGAGCTCCTGCCGTCGCTCGATCCCGACGCGCTGCGGGCCCTGCGGGCCCACGAGGACGGCGGTCCGGGCCGTCGTCGGATCCTCGACGAGATCGATCTGCTGCTCGACGGCCGGTGATCGTGGGCGGACGGCGGCGGCGCACCGCGCCCTGCAACGGCCCGTCGGGGTGTCGACGCCGGTACGCTCGCTAGCATTCTCCCTCGCCTCATGCGTACCAGGGCGTTCATCATCAGCGCGGGGACCCTCGTCGCCCTCCTCCTCGTGGTCGGCGGGGTCATGGTCGCCGACGCGAGTGGCGGCGATCGGATTCCTTCAGGCGTCACCATCGGCACGGTCGACGTCGGTGGGATGACGCGCGACGAGGCGATCACGACCGTGCGTCGGCACGTCGACGAGCATCACGCGCGGACGATCCGCGTGGTGCACTCCGACAAGGAGTGGAAGCTCACGCCCCGCCAGGCGAAGGTGGAGGTCGACGTCGAGGCCACCGTCGACCGGGCGATGGACCTGGCCGACGACGGCAACGCGTTCACCCGCGTCTTCCGGCGCATCACCGGCGGCAGCGTCGACAAGCGGCTCACGACCACGACGACGTTCTCCAAGCCCGCCGTGTCGCGGCTGATGGACCGCGTCGCCGCCGACCTCAAGCGCGAGCCCCAGAACGCCAGCGTGACGTTCGAGGACGGCAAGCTCCGCGTCAAGAAGGGGCTGCCGGGCCTGCGGCTCAAGCGCGGAGACGTGTCGGTCGCGGTGCGCAAGGCGATCGTCGACCCGTCGCTCTCGCCCCAGATCTCGGCGCACACGCACAAGAAGCAGCCCGAGGTCAGCACCGCCGACGTCCGCAAGCGGTACGGCACGGTGCTCGTCGCCAACCGCGCGACCTTCAAGCTCACGCTCTACAAGAAGCTCAAGCCGGTCAAGACCTACGGCATCTCGGTCGGCAAGGCGGGGAACGACACCCCAGCGGGCCAGTACACGATCGCAAACAAGGCGGAGAACCCGGCGTGGCACGTGCCGAACTCGGCGTGGGCCGGATCGCTGGCCGGCACGGTCGTGCCGCCCGGACCGAGCAACCCGCTCAAGGCGCGCTGGATGGGGATCTACGACGGCGTCGGGATCCACGGCACCGCCGACGACGCGTCGATCGGCACCAACGCGTCGCACGGCTGCCTGCGGATGCACGTGCCCGACGTCATCGAGCTGTACGACCGGGTCCCGGTCGGCACCCCGATCTGGATCCTCTGACCGGCGACCGGCGACCGGCGACCGGCGACCGGAGACCGGCGACCGGCGACCGGCGACCGCGTCGCGGCGACCCGGTGGCCGGACGGGCGGTCGGTCCCCGCGTCAGCGCGCGGTCGGGTCGACCTCGACCGGCGACTCGCCGGTCCACGGGCTCGGCGACGGCTCTCGCGTCGCACGGTGATCGGGCCCGAACGCCGCGATCTCCTCGACGGGGACCTCGGTCCACCCCTGCCGTAGGAGCAGGGAATGGTGGTCGCCGTGGCGAATGGTCAGGGTGCCCAGCCACACGCCCCGCATCCGCTTGCGCAGCACCGCGTGCCAGAGCGTCGTCGCGTCGACGTCCCCCCGGACCGGGTGCCACGGCCGCGGCGGCGGATCGGTCCCGACGAGGACGCCCGCGACCCGAAGCTGCGGTCCGGTGGCCACCCGGCCGGTATCGGTGTCGATGAAGAACGAGCCCACGAGCCCCCACGATACGCCCGGACCGCCGCTTCCCGACGGCTGGTCCCGGGCGATCGACGCGCTGCGCACCGACCTGCGCCGTCGCGGGACGTCCGAGGCCACCCGACGGGCGTACGACGGCGACCTGCGCCGGTTCGCCACCTGGTGCGCCGGGCGCGGGATCGACGACCCGCGCGCGGTCGACGTCCGCACCGTCCGACGCCACGTCCAGTCCCTCACCGAGGCGGGCCGGGCGGCCACGACCGTCACCCGCGCCCTGGCGGCGCTGCGGGCCGCCTTCCGGGCGCTCGTCCACGAGGGGCTCGTCGACGGCAACCCGGCCGAGCTCGCCCCGGCTCCGCGCCGCCCCCAGCGCCTCCCGCGGGTCGTCAAGGCGACCGAGGCGGCCCGGCTGCTCGACCGGATCCCGGCGGACGACGACCCCTTCGACCTGCGCGACCGGGCGATGCTCGAGCTGGCGTACGGGTCCGGGCTCCGGGCGGCCGAGCTCGTGCGGCTCGACCTCGTCGACGTCGACGCGGCGGGCCGTGAGCTCCGCGTCACCGGCAAGGGCGAGCGCACCCGGACGTTGCCGCTCGGCGATCCCGCCGCCGACGCCGTCGAGCGCTACGTCGCCCGGGGGCGCGGCGCGCTCGCCGCGGCCCATCCGGACGGTCGGCCCGCGCCGGCGCTGCTGCTGTCCCGTCGCGGTGCGCGCCTGTCGACGAGCGACGTGCGACGCAGGTTGCAGCGGCGGTTGGAGGAGGCCGGGCTCCCGGGGGACATCCACCCGCACGCGCTGCGGCACTCGTTCGCCACCCACCTGCTCGACGGAGGGGCCGACCTGCGGTCGATCCAGGAGATGCTCGGACACGCACGACTCTCGACGACGCAGGTCTACACTCGGGTAGAGTCGGCCCGACTCCTGGAGGCGTACCGTCGAAGCCATCCGCGTGCGTAGGCCGCGCCGGACCGCCCCGAGCCCATGGAACGATCAGTGCAAGTCCAGCCCCGTCCGAGCGACCTCAACGAGCTTTGGCGGCGCCTGCGCACGAACGGCGATCCCCAGGCCCGCGAGCAACTCGTCCTCGCGCACGCGCCGTTGGTGAAGTGGGTCGCGGGTCGGGTCGCGTCGACGCTGCCGTCGCACGTCGAGGAGGGCGACCTCATCTCCTACGGCCTCATCGGCCTGACGTCCGCGGTCGACCGGTTCGATCCCGACCGCGAGGTGCGGTTCGAGACGTACGCCGTCACGCGGATCCGCGGCGCGATCATCGACGAGCTCCGGTCCCAGGACTGGGTGCCGCGGTCGGTCCGGCAGCGCGCGCGGGAGATCGAGCGGGCCCACACCGCACTCGAGCACAAGCTCCACCGGGCGCCGACCGACGACGAGATGGCGGACGCGCTCGGCATCACCCAGCGCGAGTTCCAGGACTCGCTGGCGCGGGTGTCGCAGGCGACGGTGCACGCGCTCGACGAGATGTGGTCGGTGGGGGACGGCAGCGGCGACCAGGTGTCGCTGCTCGACACGCTCCCCGACGATCACGCCCCCGATCCCGAGACGATCGTCGCCGAGCAGGGCCTGCGCGACCAGATCGGCGAGGCGATCGAGGCGCTGCCGGAGCGCGAGAAGGTCGTCATCGCCCTCTACTACTACGAGAACCTCACGCTGCGCGAGATCGGCGAGGTGCTCGGCGTCACCGAGTCCCGGGCGTCCCAGCTGCACACCAAGGCGGTGCTGCGGTTGCGCTCACGGCTCAACGCCGAGGACCTCGAGCTCGGCTGACGCCGGTCGCGACGGGCGCCGGACGGGGCCCCGCGGGCCGCACCGGCGGGACCACCGGATCGGCGGCGACCCGCTGCTAGCCTCGGACGGGTGAGCACTCCTCCCGCCTACGTCGTCTGCACGTCCTGCGGACGGCACCTCCTGCGCGGAGAGACGCCCGAGGTCTTCCTCGACGACGGTCGCCGTAACGAGGTCTGCCCGCTCTGCGTGCCCCGCGCCCTCCACGCCGGCTGGATCCGGGTCGGGGTCGACGGGGCGCCGACCCTGGAGCCGGACCGGCGGCGACGTCGGTCGCTCCTGGACCGGCTCCGCGGAACGACGCCGCGGACCGGCCGGGGGGGCCGGGGCTCGCGGTCGGGGCCCGGCGCGCCGGCCGCGGGGACCCGTCGTCCGGTCCGTCGTGACCGCGCTGACGCCGAGACCGCCCGTCGGAGCGCCCCGACGGTCGCGCAGGAGCCGGAACGTCCGACGCACCGGCGGCCGCACCGGATCGAGGACGAGCTCGACATGGCCACCGACGAGGCGTACGAGGCGGTGTCGCTCGCCGAGCAGGCCACGACCGCCGGTGGCGGACGCGCCCAGGTCATCTCGGCCGGGGCGCGGATGGCGGCCCGCGCGGTCGACCTCTACAACCACTCCGAGCACCCGCGGACCGTCGCGGGCGTGGCCCGCTCGCTCGGCGCCCCGTGGGTGACGATCCGGACCGTCGAGGGGTCGCTCATGCGGATCGTCATCGCCTGGGAGCTCACGTGGTACCGGTTCGAGGTCGACCTGGCCCGCGAGGCCAACGGGGTCAACGCGACCGGCACCGGCAGCTCGCTCGGCGACCTGCTGCCCGGGGACGTCGAGCCGAACGCCGTCGCCGACGAGCACGGCTACCTCTACCTCTACGACGCCGACGCCGACGCCGACGACGCCTGACCGGCGGGTCAGTGGCGCGGACGCCGGCCCTCGCCGAGGCGTCGCTCGCGCGCCTCGCGCTTGGCGTCCAGCTCCTCGATCTCGGCCCGCAGGTCGAGGAACGACCGTCGGCGGGCGTCGTCGAGCTCCCCGGCGTCGATCGCCGCGTGGACCGCGCAGCCCGCCTCGCGGTCGTGGCGGCAGTCCGCGAACCGGCACCGGCCCGCCAGTCCGCTGACGTCCGCGAACGCGGCGGCCAGGCCACCGGTGTCGCGGACGAGGCCGAGCTCGCGGGTGCCCGGCGTGTCGAGCAGGCAGGTGCCGCCCCCGAGCGGCACGAGCTCGCGCGCCGTCGTCGTGTGACGACCCTTCGCGTCGGTGCCGCGGACGTCCCCGATCGCCAGCACCTCGCTGCCGAGCAGGACGTTGACGATCGACGACTTGCCGGCGCCGGACTCGCCGATGAGCCCGGTGGTGACGCCGCGGGGCAGCAGGGCCGCGAGCGCGTCGAACCCGCGCAGGTCGCGCTTCGACACCGCCACGACGGGGGTGCCGGGCGGGGCGGAGTCGCGGACCGCCTTCCAGGCGTCCGGCAGGTCCAGGTCGGCCTTCGTCGCCACGACGATCGGCCGCACGCCACCCTCGTGCGCGAGGACGAGCGCCCGCTCGATCCGGCCCGGTCGCAGCGGCCGGTCCAGGGCGTGGACGACGAGCACCGCCGCGACGTCCGACGCGAGCACCTGCTCCAGCAGCTCCCGCGACGGGTCGCGCCGCCCGACGCGCCGACGACGCTCGGCCACCGCCACGACGAGGAGCCGGTCGTCGCTGGCGTCGCGCTCGGTGGCGACCCAGTCGCCGACGGCCAAGGGCGTGTCGCGGCGGTCGTCGTCGGGCAGCGCCGACGCGCGCGGCAGTCGGGCGACGCCGGGGCGTCGGCCCGCGGGCGTCACGAGGTGGCATCCGCCGTACTCGATCCGCGCCACCCGGGCCGGCAGGCGATCGCCGGTCAGGAGCGGCTCCAACCGTGACGCGACCTCGGCGTCCCACCCGGCGGCCCCGAGCGGATCGTCGACGTCCCACAGGTCGGTGACGCTGGGCGGGACGCCGGACTCGTCGGTCATGCGGGGGGCGGGCTCATGCGTGGACGGTGGGGCGCGGGCGGCGCCGTCGCCGGATCCTACGGGGGTCCGGTGGCGGGCGGGGCGCAGGCGGCGTCCGGGCGACGCGTCGACGACCGACCCGGTATATTCCCGGATCCCGCGCGGATGTAGCTCAGTTGGCTAGAGCGTCTGCTTGCCATGCAGAAGGTCGTGGGTTCGAGTCCCATCATCCGCTCCTGAGAGCAGTGCCCGAAGGCCCCGGAACCCCCGGGGCCTTCGTCGTTCCCGGGAACCGTCGACGGCCCGACCTCCAGGCGCGCGGCCGGGCGACGATCCCGACGACGACGACGGCGGTCGGGCGTCGGACCGGCGCCGTCCGGCCGGTCAGGCGTCGCGGCGCAGCTCGCCGGTGAGGACGTAGCGCAGGATCTCGACGACCTGCTCGGGCTCGCGGGCGACGGCCAGGGCGGCGCGGTCGACCTCCTTCAGCGCATGGTCGTGCTCGGCCGGGTGCAGGGTGACCAGCGGCTTGCCGAGCGCGGACGCGACGCCGGCGTCGAACGCCGCGTTCCACTGCCGGTACCGCTCGCCGAACCGGACGACGACGACGTCGGCGCGCTCCAACAGCGTGCGGGTGCGGATCGCGTTGACGCCGGCGCCGAGGTGGTCGCGCCAGAACGGCTCGGCCGGCTCGCCGAGGATCGCCGCCCCGCAGTCGTCGCTGGCGGCGTGGTCGGTCACCGGCGCGGTGAACGTCACGTCGAGGCCCGCCGAGGCGGCGCCCGCCTCGATGCGCTCGCGCCAGTCGGTGTGGATCTCGCCGGAGAGGTGGACGGTCCAGGTCATCGGCCGATCATCGCGCACCGACAGACCGGGCCGCACGGGCCGCCACCCCGTCGAGCACGAGCGCCAGGCCCCGGTCGAACGCCGTGCGGGGATCCTCCGGCGCCGCGACGACGTGCCGCTGCGTGGCGCCGACGGTGTACCACGCGATCGCCTCGTAGGCGGCCAGGACGTCGTCGGGACGGGGGAGGGCCGAGCGGAGCGCCTGCAGCACGAGCTCGGTGGCCCGGCGGACCGGGGCGACGTCCGCCGGTCGCAGCGTGAGCAGCTCGGCGAGCACCGGGTCCTCCCGGTAGGCGTCGTACAGCGACCCCGCCAGCGCGGTGATCGCCTCCCGCCAGCCGCGGCCCGCGACGTCGGGGAGCGGCCGGGCCGCGAGCCGTCGCTCGGCGACCGCCCGGAGCAGGGCGTCCTTCGTCGTCCCGCGCCCGTAGAGCACCATCGTCGAGCAGCCGAGCGCCGTCGCGAGCCGGCGCATCGTCAACGCCGCGACCCCGTCCGCCTCGACGAGCGCCACGGCGGCGTCGGCGATGTCGGCGACGGTCACGTCCTGCGGGTCGGCGGCCACCGGTACACCGTACCCATCCTCGGCATAACGTGTTATCGTCAGGGCATGGAGCGGGCATGACGTCGATCGTCGACGAGCCGGAGGAGCTCGACGCCCGGTGGCTCACCGACGTGCTGCGGCACGCCGGGCGCCTCGGGGCGGGGGAGGAGGTCCTCGACGCGGACGTCGCGCCGTTCGGGACCGGGCAGCTCGGGCGCGTCGTCCGGGCCCGCCTGCGTCACACGGCGGGCGAGGACGTCCCCACGTCGCTCGTCGTGAAGCTCCCATCGGCCGACCCCGGTAGCCGACAGGCCGCCGCGGCGTTCGGGGCCTACGAGGCCGAGGTGCGCTTCTACCGCGACCTCGCCGGCGACGCGGGCGTGCGGACCCCCGACGTCCTGTGGGGCGACGTCGAGCCCGACACGGGCCGGTTCACCCTCGTCCTCGAGGACCTCGCCGACGCCTGGCGGGCCGGGGACTCCGTCGACGGGGCCGGCGTCCGCGAGGCCGCGGCGGCGCTGCGCGAGGCGGCCCGCCTCCACGCCGCGTTCTGGGACGCTCCCGACGTGGCCGACCGCGCGTGGCTCGCCGCCCCCGCCCGGACGCAGCTGCTCTTCGACATGGTCGCGCCCTACCTGCCGACCTTCCTCGAGCGGTTCGGGGACGCGCTCGACGCCGACGTCGTCGACCTCGTCCGTGGCCTGGCCCCGCACGCGGCCGACTATCCGCGCCGCGCGTGGACGGCCCCGCTCACCGTCGTCCACGCCGACTACCGGCTCGACAACCTCGTGTTCCGCGACGCTCCCGACGGCCGGCGCGAGGCCACCGTCCTGGACTGGCAGAACGTCCGGGTCGGCCCGGCGCTCGTCGACGTCGCGATCTACCTCGGGAGCTGCCTGACGGTCGACGAGCGGCGAGCGCGACAGGACGAGCTGCTCGACGGGTACCGATCCGACCTGGCCGCCGGCGGCGTCGAGCTCGCCGCCGACGCGTGCCTCGCGCGGCTCCGCGAGGCGTCGCTCTTCGCGCTGCTGCTCGCCGTGCCCGTCTCGGTGAACCTGCGCCGCGACGAGCGGGGCGACCGGATGTTCCTCGAGCTCGTCCGGCGCGGCGCCGCGCTCGCCGCCGACCTCGACGCCGGGACGGTGCTCGACCGATGACGATCCCCGCACCCCGCACCGGGCACGTCGCCCTCGTCACCGGCGCGTCGTCCGGCATCGGCCGCGAGATCGCCCGCGGCCTCGCCGCCGAGGGCCACGACCTCGTGATCGCCGCGCGCCGCCTCGACCGGCTCGAGGACCTCGCGACCGAGCTGCGCGCCCACGGCCGGCGGGTGCTCCCGCTGGGGTGCGACGTGTCCGACCCGGAGAGCCGCGAGGCGCTCCTCGACGCGGTCGCCGACGCCGGGCTGACGGTCGACGTCCTCGTCCTCTGCGCCGGGTACGGCGCCGGCGGGGCGTTCACGTCGCTCGACCCGGCCGCGGTACGCGGCCTCGTGCGCACGAACGTCGAGGGCGTCATGGAGCTCGCCGTCCGCGTCGCTCCCGGCATGCAGGAGCGGCGGACCGGGGCGATCCTCGTCGTCTCGTCGATCGTCGGCAACCAGCCGATGCCGGGCCTCGTCGCCTACGCGGCGACGAAGGCGGCCGTCACGTCGTTCGGCGAGGCGCTGCACGACGAGCTGCGCGACCACGGCGTCACCGTGTCGGTCCTCTGCCCGGGGGAGGTCGACACGGAGTTCGCCGTCGTCGCCGGCGTCGACGAGATCACCGCCGCCGTGCCCGGGTTCCTGCGGATCGATGCGGAGTCGTGCGCCCGCGCAGGCCTCGACGGCCTGCGTGACGGGCGGCGCAAGGTCGTGCCGCTCGTCCCCGTGAAGGTCCTGCACGCCGTCGGCGGCCTCGCGCCGCGACGCCTGTGGTTCCGGCTCGCCCGCTCGCTCGTGACGTGATCGCCGTCCCGCCCGTCCGCCCCTCGACCCGAAGGTGACCATGACCATCGCTCCTCTCTGCGACGACCTCGGCGCGTACCTCGTCGCCGGCCGCGTCGCGTCCCACCCGCCGGCGTCCCCGCGCAACGAGACCGACGTCCGGACCGTCCGCGACGGCATCCGCGACGGCGCCGAGGCCGAGGCGCTCGGGTTCCGCACCGTCTACTTCTCGGAGCGGTGGAACCTCAAGGAGGCCGCCGTCGTCCTCGGCGCGGTTGGCGCCACGACCGAGCGGGTCGGGCTCGCCACCGGGCTCGTGTCGCCCGCGCGCCGCCACGTCCTGCACATGGCCGCGTTCGGGGCGACGATGCACGCGGCGTTCGGGCCCCGGTTCGTCCTGGGCCTCGGCCGCGGCGACCACGCCTACCTGCGCCACGAGGGGCTGCGCACCGCCGGGTTCGACGGGATCGTGGACTACGTGTCGATCCTGCGCCGCCTGTGGGCCGGCGAGACGGTGACCTACGACGGGCCGGCCGGGACGTACCGCGGGATCAAGCTCGGGGACGTCTACGAGGGCCCGGCGCCCCAGGTCTTCTACGGGTCGTTCGGGCTGCCCAAGGCCGCCGAGGCCGTCGCGCGGGCGTTCGACGGGGTGATCCTGCCGCCGATGATGACCCCGGAGGCGACCGCCGGATCGGTCGGGCGGCTGCGCGAGGCGTGCGAGCGCGCCGACCGCGACCCCGCGTCGCTGCGGATCGTTCAGTGCGTCGTCACGGCTCCCGACCTGGACGAGGCCGAGGCCCGGTCGCTCGCCCATGCGCGCGCGGTCACCTACCTGCAGGCCCCCGAGTACGGCAACTCGCTGCGGCGCGTCAACGGATGGGACGCCGCCCCGGTCGCCCGCCTGCGCGAGGCGGTCGCCACCGCGACGCGGGCGCGCGAGGGCGACGAGCTCGTCGACACGGCGTTCCACCGCCGGGAGCTGCTGGAGCCGTCGCGGCTCGTGCCCGACGCGTGGATGGACGCCAGCTGCGCGTTGGGGTCGGTCGAGCACTGCGTGCGACGCCTGCGCGAGTACCGCGCGGCCGGCGCGGACGAGGTCGCGACCTACGGGTCGACCCCGGGCCAGAACGCGGGGATCGTCGCGGCCTGGCGGGCGACCGCGGGCGTCCCGGCGTAGCGGGCGGCGCGCCCCTACTCGCGCGTCCGGTCGTACGCCGCGGGGAGGGCGGGGCCGGCGTTGAGCGTCTCGATCGCCGTGTGGAGCGCGGCGTGCTCGGCCGCGTCGAGGTCGGCCAGGACCTCGGCGTCGAGGGCGTGGAGCAGCGCGTCGGCCTCGGCCGCCACCGCGCGCCCGCGATCGGTCGGGACGATGGCGTAGCGCTTGCGGTCGGTGTCGGTGCGGTGGCGCTCCACGAGCCCCGCGCCCTCGAGCAGGTCGATGCAGGAGACCATCGTCGCCTTGTCGATCCGCAGCCGCACGACGAGGTCCTGCTGCGACAGGGGGCCCTGCTCGATGACGGTGGACAGGAGCGAGTAGTGGCGCAGGCGCAGGCCCAGCGGGGCGAGCCGCCGGTCCACGAGGCGCAGGACGACCTGGCCGATCTTCACGAGGACGCAGCTCGTCTGGCCGACGAGGAACGCCGGGACGAGCGGCTCGACGTCGTCGGGCGCCGTGACGTCGGCCGGGCCCGCCGCGTCGACGGCGGTGGGGGCGGGCTGCTCGCCGGTGCTCGACATCCTCGTCCACGGTACCGCAGCGAGGATTCGTGAGGCGAATCGTTCGGTTGACAAACGATGGGGCGGCTGCTTTCGTTCGTGGCACGAACGATCCGACGGGCGGCGGGCCCGGGACCGTGCGCGGACCGCGCACGCGACCGGGGCGTCGTCACGTCGCGTCGACGCGCCCGCGGCCGGCCGGCCCCGGGATCCCCGGCACCCACGAGCAAGGCAGGTCCCCGAGATGTCCGTCATGAAGACCCGGTTCACCGAGACCTTCGGCATCGAGCACCCGATCGTCCAGGGCGGCATGCAGTGGGTCGGCCGCGCCGAGCTCGTCGCCGCCGTCGCCAACGCCGGGGCGCTCGGCTGCCTCACCGCGCTGACGCAGCCGACGCCGGAGGACCTGGCCAAGGAGATCGAGCGCACGCGCGAGATGACCGACAAGCCGTTCGGGGTCAACCTCACGATCCTGCCGGCGATCACCCCGCCGCCCTACGCCGAGTACCGCCGGGCGATCATCGAGTCGGGGGTGAAGATCGTCGAGACCGCCGGGTCCAACCCGGCCGAGCACCTGGCCGACTTCCAGCCGCACGGCATCAAGGTCATCCACAAGGCGACGTCGGTCCGCCACGCGGTGAAGGCCGAGAAGCTCGGCGTCGACGCGGTGTCCGTCGACGGGTTCGAGTGCGCCGGCCACCCGGGCGAGGACGACGTCCCCAACCTCGTGCTCATCCCGGCGGCGGCGGACCAGCTGACCGTGCCGATCATCGCGTCGGGGGGCATCGGCGACGCGCGGGGCCTCGTCGCCGCGCTCGCGCTCGGCGCCGACGCGGTCAACATGGGCTCGCGGTTCCTCGCGACGGTCGAGGCGCCCGTCCACCAGCGCGTGAAGGAGCAGATCGTCGCGAACACCGAGCGCGACACCGAGCTCATGTTCCGCCCGCTGCGCAACACGGCCCGGGTGGCGTCCAACGGCGTCTCGCGCGAGGTCGTGAAGATCCTCGAGGAGGACGGCGGCACGTTCGAGGACGTCAAGGACCTGGTCGCCGGGGCCCGCGGTCGCGAGGTGTACGAGCAGGGCGATCCGGAGCGGGGCGTCTGGTCGGTCGGCCTCGTCCAGGGCATCATCAACGACATCCCCACCTGCCAGGAGCTCGTCGAGCGCATGGTCACCGAGGCGGAGGGCATCATCCGCGACCGCCTCACCGGCGTGCTCGCCACGCCGGCGACGGTCTGAGCGTCGCGGGGGGGCGGGGTCCGTCAGCCGGGCCCGTGGCTGCGGCGCAGCGCCACGAGCGCCGTGGCGGCGATGAGCGCCAGCAGGACGAACCCCACGCGGTAGTCGACGACGCCCATGAGCAGCGGCGGGAAGAACCCCCCGAGCCCGCCCGCCGCGCTCACCACGCCCGTCACCGCGCCGACCTCGCGCGGGAACCACGCCGCCACGAGCTTGAACACCGCGCCGGTGCCGAGGCCGAGCGCGACCGCCAGGGCGAGGCAGGCGGCGGTCAGCGGCACCATCTCCTCGTACGTCCCGGCGACGACGAGCGCCAGCAGCGCGGTGCCGACGAACGACCAGCGCAGCACCCGGTCGGCCCCGATCCGGTCGGCGAGCATGCCGCCGACGGGGCGGGCGATGACCGCCAGCGCGGCGAACCCGGCGGCGCGCGCCCCGGCGTCCGTGCGCGACAGCTCGTGGACGCCGGTGAGGAGCTTCGGCAGGTAGAGGAACATCGACACGAACCCGCCGAACGACACGAAGTAGAACAACGTCAGCGCCCACGCCCGGGGCTCGGTCCGCAGCAGGCGCGTCACGCCGCGGCCCGGCTCGCGCGGGGTGGCCCGCGTCGGCGCCCCGGGGGGCGGCTCGGCGGCGACGAGCCACACGACGAGGACCACCGCGACGAGGACCGCGGCGACGACGAACGGGGCGCCGATCCCCCACTGGTCGGCGATCGTCGGCGCCGTGAGGCCCGCCAGCACCGTCCCGCCCATCCCGGCGCCGTACACGCCGAGCGCGTATCCCTGGCGCTCGGTGGAGAACCATCGCGAGACGAACGGCACGCCGACGGCGAACGACGACCCGGCGAACCCCAGGAGGAAGCCGAGCGCGAGGAGCGCCGCGAGCGACGAGTGCCACGCCGCGAGCGCCGCCAGCGGCACGATCGTCCAGCCGAGCAACAGGCCGAGGACGGACCGCGCGCCGTGGCGGTCCGCGAGGACGCCCATCGGCAGGCGCATGATCGAGCCGAGCACGACCGGGAGCGCCACCACCACCGACAGCTCGAAGTCGCTGAGCTCGAGCTCGTCCTGGAGGTCGGGCCCGAGCGGCCCCAGCAGGCTCCACGCGTAGAACGCGACGGTGAACGCGAGGGTGGAGACGACGAGCGCGCGCCGGCTCCCGGGCGGGTCGGGCGTCGACGTGGCGGCGTCGCGACCGACGGTCGGGGGCGCTCCGGAATCCTCCGACCGGCCCGCCGCGGAGCCCGACGGTGGGCCTGCTCCGGTCACCGCGCGCCCCGGCGTGCGGCGCGGCGCGACGTCGCGAACCGTCGCCGGTACAGGATCGGCGGCCGGCCGATGTACTGCCACGGCAGGCTCCACACGTGGACGAGCCGGCTGAACGGGAAGAACGCCCAGAACGCCCAGGCCGCCACGGCGTGCAGCTGGTACATGAACGGCGCGGCCACCGCGGCGTCGACGTCGGGGTCGAGCGCGAACAGCGACCGCCACCACGCGCCCATGGTGTCGCGGTAGTGGTGCGCGTCGTCGGCGAGGAGGTTCTCCCCGAACGCGATGTACGTGCCCTGCAGGACGAGGAACGTCAGCAGGCCGTAGGTCACCATGTCGGCCGGCGTCGTCGTCCGGCGGACCCGGTCGTTCGTCGTCCGTCGGTAGAGCAGGCCGACGAACCCGACGACCGTGAGGAGCCCGGCCAACCCGCCGGCGACCGCCGCGAACCAGTGGTAGGCGTTCTCGCTGATCCCGAGCGACGCCGTCCACGACGCCGGGATCACCAGGCCGATGACGTGGCCGCCGGCGGCGGCGAGGATGCCGAAGTGGAACGCCGGGCTCGCCCAGCCGAGGATCCGACGCTCCAGCAGCTGCGTCGACCGGGCGCCCCAGCCGAACCGGTCGGTGCGGTAGCGCCACCAGTGGCCGACGACGAACGTCGCCAGCGCGACGTACGGCAGGATGATCCACAGGAGGACGTCGCCGGCGCTCACCGTCGGGCCTCCGCGCCGCCGTGGACGTCGGGCATGCCGAACGGCTCCAGGCCCACGAGCTCCTGCGGTGGGCCCTGGGCGGCGACGGTCGCCGCGCGCGCCCGGTCCACCGCGGAGGGCTCGCCGAGGACGAGCGTCACCGCGTCGAGCAGCGCGGCGTACGGGCTGCCCTCGTCGACGAGCGCCAGGCGCACGAGCTCGATCTCGGCCCGGTACTGGCCCAGGACGGTGAGGCCCCGACCCTCCGGTGCGGACGCCGCGAACTCCAGCATCACCGGCAGGAAGTCCGGCAGCTCGTCGTCGGCCATCGGCAGCCCCGCGGCGCGGTAGAGCTTGCGCAGCCGCAGCAACGCCATCCCGCGGCCGCGCTTGTCGCCCTCCTCGTAGTACGTGAGGTACAGCCCGCAACGGCGCTTGAGGTCGAACGTCTCGACGTAGTGGCGCCGGATCGCGTCGAGGGGGACGGCGGTCCACCACGCGAGGAAGCGGCGGAGCGCGTCCCGCGTCGGCCCGTCCGGCAGGCCGTCGGCGGCGTCTCGGAGCTCGCCGGCCCCCGCGTGCGTCCGCTCGTGCGGGTACTCCAGCAGCAGGCCGCAGAGGTCGAGGGTGCGCGACGCGTCGGCGTCGCGGCGTCGTGGCCGGCCGCGGATCATCGGTCCAGGCCCTCCTCGCGCCGGCGGTCGCCGAGCATCTGGACGATGTCGAGGTCGACGCGGTCGGCGTCGGGGCGCATCGCCGACTGCGCGTCGGCGGCGGCGTCGTAGCCCGGTGGCCGCGACACGTCCCGCTCGATCGCGCCGCAGTTGCCGGGCCCGCCCTCGAAGTCCAGACCGCAGGTCCCGCGCTCCTCGAGCAGGTTCCCGGCCTGCTCGGCGTGCGCCGGCGGGATGACGTAGCGGTCCTCGTACTTCGCGATCGCCAGGAGCCGGTAGAGGTCCTCGATCTCCTCGACGCTCATGCCGACCGCGGCGGCGCGGGACTCGTCGTGCTCGCCGAGGACCTCGCGCTTGCGCATGTGGTGGCGCATCGCGGCGAGGCGTCGCAGCACGTCCCGGATCTGCTCGCCGTCGCCGGCGGCGAGGAGGTTGGCGAGGTAGTCGACGGGGACCCGCATCGCGTCCGGGTCGTCGACGGCGGAGAAGACCTCGTCGGGATCGGCCTCGTAGCCGTCGGCCTCCATCGTGCCGGCGATCGGCGACAGCGGCGGCACGTACCAGACCATCGGCAGCGTCCGGTACTCCGGGTGCAGTGGGAGGGCCACCCGGTAGCGCATCGCCAGCGCGTACACGGGGGAGCGGACCGCGGCGTCGATCCAGTCCTCCGGGATCCCGTCGGCGAGCGCGCGGGCGCGGACGTCGGGATCGGACGGGTCGAGGAACACGTCCCGTTGCGCGGCGAGTAGGTCGCGCTCGTCGGGGACCGAGGCGGCCGCCTCGACGCGGTCGACGTCGTAGAGCACGAGGCCGAGGTAGCGGATCCGTCCGACGCAGGTCTCCGAGCAGATCGTGGGCTGGCCCTGCTCGATCCGCGGGTAGCAGAGCGTGCACTTCTCGGCCTTGCCGGACTTGTGGTTGAAGTACACCTTCTTGTACGGGCAGCCCGACACGCAGTAGCGCCAGCTGCGGCACTTCTCCTGGTCGACGAGGACGATGCCGTCCTCCTCGCGCTTGTACATCGCGCCCGACGGGCAGGACGCGACGCACGCCGGGTTGAGGCAGTGCTCGCAGATCCGGGGCAGGTACAGCATGAACGCCTGCTCGTACTCGGCCCGGACCTGGTCCTCGATCCCGTCGGTCAGCGGATCGTCGTGGATCCGCTCCGGCGCGCCGGCGAGGTTGTCCTCCCAGTTGGGCCCCCAGCCGATCTCGTCCATCCGGCGGCCGGAGACCTGCGATCGGGCGCGCGCGACCGGATCGTGGCGCTGCCGGGGCGCCTCCACGAGCTGGTCGAAGTCGTACGTCCACGGCTCGTAGTAGTCGTCGAGCTCGGGCATGTCGGGGTTGGCGAAGATCCGCAGCAGCTTCTTGAGCCGGCCGCCGCCCTTGAGCCGCAGCCGGCCCTTCTTGTCGAGCTCCCAGCCGCCACGCCACTGCTCCTGGTCCTCCCAGCGCTTGGGGTAGCCGACGCCGGGCTTCGTCTCGACGTCGTTGAACCACATGTACTCGGCGCCGGGACGGTCGGTCCACACCTGCTTGCAGGTGACGCTGCAGGTGTGGCACCCGATGCACTTGTCGAGGTTCATCACCATCCCGACCTGCGCGCGGATCGTCATTCGTACACCACCTTCGCCTCGCGCTTGCGTAGCACCGTGACCTCGTCGCGTTGCGACCCGGTCGGTCCGTAGTAGTTGAACCCGAACGACAGCTGGGCGTACCCGCCGATGAAGTGCGTCGGCTTCATGACGATCCGGGTCAGCGAGTTGTCGGTGCCGCCCCGCCTGCCGTGCATCTCGGTGAGCGGCACCTGCAGGTTGCGGTCCTTGGCGTGGTACAGCAGGCAGGTGCCCTGGGGGATCCGGTGCGACACCGTGGCGCGCAGCGCGATCACCCCGTTGCGGTTGTAGCTCTCGACCCAGTCGCCGTCGGCGATGTCGAGGTCGGCCGCGTCCTCGACGCTCACCCACAGCATCCCGCCGCCGCGGAACAGGGTGAGCATGTGGAGGTTGTCCTGGTACTCGGAGTGGATCGACCACTTGGAGTGGGGGGTGAGGTACTGGAGCGTCAGCTCCTTGCGCCCGGACCCGTCCCGCGCCCCCTGGTCGCCGAAGATCGCCGTGTAGCGCAGCGGCGGACGGTAGGCGGGCAGGCCCTCGCCGAGCTCGAGCATCCACGCGTGGTCGAGGTAGAGGTGCTGGCGGCCCGACAGGGTGTGCCACGGCTTGTCGCACTCGACGTTCATCGTGAACGGCGAGTAGCGGCGCCCGTGCGCCTCGATCCCCGACCACTCCGGCGACGTCATCACCGTGCGCGGCTGGACCTGGGCGTCGGCGAACGTGATCCGCAGGTCCTCGCTGCCGGTCGCCAGGTGGTCCATCGGCACGCCGCACAGGCGCTCCAGCGACCGGAACCCCTCTACCGACAGGCGGCCGTTCGTCGTGCCGGACAGGGCGAGGATCGCCTCGCACGCGTGCTCGACCCGCTCCAGCGACGGACGGCCGTCGGCGGGACCGCCGCGGACCGCGCCGTTGTGGGCCCGCAGGTGCGCGACCTCCTCGTCGGCGACCCACCGGGCGCTCTTGATCGTCGTGCCGAGCTCCTCGACGAGCGGTCCGAGCGCCGCCCACCTCGCGCCGATCGCGGCGTAGTCGCGCTCGACGACGACGAGCTTCGGCATCGTCCGGCCCGGCACGGGATCGCACTCGCCGGCCCGCCAGTCGCGGACCTCGCCCAGCGGCTGGGCGATCTCGTCGGGCCCGTCGTGCGCGAGCGGGGCGGCGACGACGTCGCGCCGGGGAGGACGACGTCGGAGAAGATCGCCGTGCTCGTCATCCGGAAGTCGACCGTCGTCAGGAGGTCGAGCTTGCCCTCCGCCGCCTCGTCGCGCCAGCGGACGTCGCGCGGGCGCTCGTCCTCGGGGGCCTCCTCGGCTCGCACCGCGCTCTCGGTCGTGCCGAGCATGTGCTTGAGGAAGTACTCGTGCCCCTTGCCGGACGACCCCAGGAGGTTGGCCCGCCAGATCGTCATGACCATCGGGTGGTTGCCGGGCGCCCCCGGGTCCTCGCACGCGAATCGCAGGTGCCCGGCCCGGAGCTCGTCGACGACGTGGTCGGCGACGTCGCGGCCGGCGGCGTCCGCCTCGTCGGCGAGGTCCAGCGGGTTGCGGTCGAACGACGGGAACGACGGCAACCAGCCCAGGCGGGCCCCGAGCGCGTTGACGTCGGCGATGTGCATCCCGTCGAGCAGGCCGCGACCCAGCGGCGACGCGTGGTCGGCGGGACGGATGCGCTCGTACCGCCACTGCTCGGACGCGAGGTAGAAGAACGGCGTCGAGGACTGGTGGCGTGGCGGCCGGACCCAGTCGGTCGCGAACGCCAGCGTCTGCAGGCCGGTGAGCGGCCGGACCTTCTCCTGCCCGACGTAGTGCGCCCAGCCGCCGCCGTTGACGCCCTGGCAGCCGCACATGAGCACGAGGGCGAGGAACGTGCGGTACGTCTCGTCGGAGTGGAACCAGTGGTTCGTCCCCGCGCCCATGCAGATCATCGAGCGGCCGTTCGTGCGCTCGGCGTTGCGGGCGAACTCGCGGGCGACCCGCGCCGCCAGATGCCGGTCGACGCCGGTGATCGCCTCCTGCCAGGCCGGGGTGTGGGGGAGCGGGTCGTCGTAGTCGGCCGGCCACTCGCCGGGGAGGCCGGGGCGCCCCACGCCGTACTGGGCGAGGGTCAGGTCGAGCACCGTCGTGACGAGCCGCCCGCCGATCCGGCGCGCGGGGACGCCGCGGCGCATGATCCCGCCGTGCTCGCCCTCGCCGACGTCGAACCGCGGCAGGTCGACCGGCACGTCCTCGTCGGCGTGGCCGTGGAGGCTCAGGCGGGGCACGACGCCGTCCAGGCGCAGGTTCCACCGGCCCGGCTCGCCGTAGCGGTGGCCGACCGACCCGGTCGGCACCACCGGCTCCCCGGTGCGCTCGTCGACGAGGACCGGCTTCCACTCGGCGTGCTCGGCCTCGTCCGCCGCGGCGTCCCCGAGGTCCGACGCGCGCAGCATCCGGTCGGGGACGTACGCCCCGTCGCGCTCGCGGAGCGTGACGAGCAGCGGCATGTCGGTGTAGCGGCGCGCGTAGTCGCGGAAGTACGGCGCCTGACGGTCGACGTGGAACTCCTTGAGGATGACGTGGCCCATCGCCATCGCCAGGGCCCCGTCGGTGCCGGGCCGCCCGGCGAGCCAGTGGTCGGCGAACTTCGTGTGCTCGGCGTAGTCGGGCGAGACGACGACGACCTTCTGCCCGCGGTACCGCGCCTCGGTCATGAAGTGCGCGTCGGGCGTCCGCGTCGTCGGCAGGTTCGTGCCCCACACGATCATGTACCCGGCGTTCCACCAGTCACCGGACTCCGGCACGTCGGTCTGGTCGCCGAACGTCTGGGGCGACGACGGCGGCAGGTCGGCGTACCAGTCGTAGAACGACAGCACCACGCCGCCGATGAGCGAGTAGAACCGGGCCCCGGCGGCGTAGGACGCCATCGACATCGCCGGGATCGGCGAGAACCCGGCGGTGCGGTCCGGCCCGTGCTCCCGGATCGTGTGGACGTGGGCGGCGGCGATGAGGTCGACGGCGTCGTCCCACGACGCGCGGACGAACCCGCCGCGTCCGCGCTCGCGCTTGTACGCGCGGGCGACCTCGGGGTCCTCCACGATCGACGCCCATGCGGCGACCGGGTCGCCGAGCCGGTCGCGGGCGCTGCGGAAGAGCTCCAGCAGCGTGCCGCGGACGTACGGGCGCTTGAGCCGCAGCGGTGAGTAGACGTACCACGAGAACGACGCTCCGCGCGGGCAACCGCGTGGCTCGTACTCCGGCATGTCGGGACCGGTGGAGGGATAGTCGGTGGCCTGCGTCTCCCAGGTGACGAGGCCCTCCTTGACGTACACCTTCCACGAGCAGGAGCCGGTGCAGTTGACGCCGTGGGTGGAGCGGACGACCTTGTCGTGCTGCCACCGTCCGCGGTAGGTCCGCTCCCAGCGACGGTCCTTGGCGACGAGCTGGCTCCAGCCCTCCTCGGACACCGGCCCGCGGCGCAGGTGGCGGTGCACGCCGAGCAGCCGGTTCCTGGGGGCCTCGGGGGGCGTCATGGGCGGGCTCCGTCCGGTCGTCGGCCCCGGAGGGGCGGGGCCGGGTCCGACGCTCCCAGATCGTCACCCGGTGAGTCAACCCGGATCCGCGGATCGGTCACCTCCGGGTCACGTGGCGCGGTCGTCGGGGAACGGGTAGAAGGATGGCGTGCCCCAACGGCGTCGGGACGGAGCGGTGTGGACCGGGGTGGCGCCGACGGGCGCCCGCCTCGTGCTGCCCGGGTTGATCCTGCTCGCCGCGGCGGTGGTGGCGGTCGTCGGGCCGCGCGGGCTCGCGCCCGGGCTCGCCCTCGGGGCGGTGTTCCTCGTCGTCGTCGACGCGACCGTCCGCTGCGCGTTCGCGGGCGTGGACGACCGGGAGCGCGAGCGGCGCGCCCGGTGGGCGTTCCGGCGGACGGGGCGGTGGCCGGACGACGTCGAGGACCGGGACGGCACGGACGCCCCTGACGGGGACGGGGACGGGGACGGTGGTCGGGGGAAGGGCCGTCGCCGCCACGACCGCGTCGGCCGGCCCGACGGCGCTCCGCCCGCGTCGGCCGACCACGCGCGGCGGGCCGAGGGTCGCGACCGGTCGCGTCGGCGCCCGCCGCGCCGGCGCCCCTGAGGGGTACCGGCGCGGCCGCGATGCCGGACGCCGCCGCGTCACGGGACGGCCCGGCGCGCCGGGCGGTCAGCGACCGACGGCCGACGCGCTGCCGCCGAACCGCTCGCGCAGCTCGCGCTTGAGGAGCTTGCCGGACGCGTTCTTCGGCAGCTCGTCGACGACGTGGACCGCCTTGGGCACCTTGTGCGCGGCCAGGGCGCCCTTGGCGTGGGCGACGAGCCCGTCGGGGTCGACGGTCGCCCCCTCGGCGGCCACGACGACCGCCACGATCGCCTCGATCCAGCGCTCGTGCGGCAGGCCGATCACCGCGACCTCGCCGACCGCCGGGTGCCCGTACAGCGCGTCCTCGACCTCACGCGACGCGACGAGCACGCCGCCGGTGTTGATGACGTCCTTGATCCGGTCGACGATGAAGAGGTAGCCCTCCTCGTCGATCCGCGCCATGTCCCCGGAGTGGAACCAGCCGCCGGCGAACGCCTCGGCGGTCTCCTCGGGCTTGCCCCAGTAGCCGGTGCAGAGCTGGGGCGAGCGGTAGACGACCTCGCCCTGCTCGCCGGGCCGCACGTCGCGGCCCTCCTCGTCGACGACGCGCGCCTCGACGAAGAGGACGGCGCGGCCGACGGAGTCGGGGCGGTCGTCGTGCTCCTCCGGCTGCAGGACGCACGCCAGCGGCCCGATCTCCGACTGGCCGAAGCAGTTGTAGAACCCGACGTCCGGCAGCCGCTCCCGCAGCCGCTGCAGCACCGGCACCGGCATGATCGACGCGCCGTAGAACGCCTTGCGGAGGTTCGACAGGTCGCGGGTGGCCAGGTCGGGGTGCCCGGCGACGCCGACCCACACCGTCGGCGGGACGAACAGCGAGTCGATGCCGTCCTCCTCGACCCGCCGCAGCAGGTCGGCGACGTCCGGCGCCTCGACGAGGTCGTTCGTCGCCCCGATCGCGAGGTACGGCAGCAGGAACACGTGCATCTGCGCCGAGTGGTAGAGCGGCAGCGCGTGGAGCGGACGGTCGGCGGGAGTGAGGCCGAGCGTCGTGATGCACGACAGGTACTCGTGGATCAGCGCCCGGTGGGTCATCATCGCGCCCTTCGGCCGCGACGTCGTCCCCGACGTGTAGAGCAGCTGGACGAGGTCGTCGTCGGCGACCCCCGACTCGTCGTGGACCGCGCCGTCGGGGTCGAGCGCCCAGCGCAGCAGGTCGTCCGGTCCGTCCCCGTCGCGGAGCGTCCCACGCGCGTCCGCGATCTCGGCGGAGACCGCGTCGACGGCGTCGGCGAGCGCCGGGTCGAAGAGCACGAGGCCCGGATCGGACTGCGTCAGGAGGTAGACGAGCTCGTCGCCGCGGGCGTTGAAGTTCACCGGCACGTGGACGAGCCCGGCGCGGGCGCAGCCGAGGAACGCCAGCAGGTAGGCGTCGGAGTTCTTGCCGAACGTCGCGACCCGGTCGCCGTGGCGCAACCCGCGCGCCAGCAGCGCGGCGGCCACCCGGCCGGCGGCCACGTCGAGCTCCGCGTAGCTCCACTCGCGGCCGGCGAACCGCAGGGCGGTCCGGTCGGGGGTGCGCCGCGCGCTGCGACGCAGCAGCGCTCCGACGGTGCTGGGGAACCCGGGGACGGCGGTCTCGCTCATGGCGCGAGCCTATCCCCGGGCGGGGGCGGCGTCGGGCCTGGAGGCGTCGGTCCGCCCGACCGGTGGCGGCGCGGACCGCGCGGTGCGTCAGGGGGTCGGCGCGGACGCCGGGTCGCGTTCGACGCGGGGGTACGCGCCCGACCACGGCCGGGGCGTCGCGAACGTGTTCGGCGCCGGCAGCGCGTTCTGGCCGCGGAGCGTCAGGTTGCGCGCCAGGTCCGGGCCCAGCAGCCGCTGGATCGCCTCGCGCTCGTCCGCGCCGAGCAGCGGCAGCATCTCCGGGTTGACGATCGGCTGGAGGCGCGCCAGGTGGCTCGTCGCGTCGCGGGTGCCGACGCCCTGGGCGAGGCCGCCGAGTCCCATGCCGACGTCGCGGGCGTACGGGGCCGCATAGGCGACCATCGGCCGCAGGTCCCGCAGGACGACGTCCGACGGCGGGAGCGCGGCGGCGACCGACGGCGACGCGGTGCGCAGCGCGTTCAGCAGGGTACGACCGGCCGGTGCGGCCGACTCCAGCCGGCGCAGCGCGGTGAGGGTGCGCGGGGCCACCGTCCGGAGCCGCGCGACGACCGGGGAGAGCCGGTCGAGCGCGACCCCGAGGTCGTCGAGGACCGGTCGGGCGCGGTCGCCGACCGCCGCCAGCCGTCCGGCGGTCCGGTCGGTCGTGCGCAGCGTCGACGGCAGCTCGGCCAGGCCGGCGCGCAGGGCGTCGGCGTCCGCGCGGATCGCGGTCGCGGAGCGCCGTGCGGCGGTCGTCAGCCGACGGATCTGCGCGCCGCGTCGGTCGAGCGTCGCGAGCGTCGTGGCGAGATCGCCCACGAGCGCGCGGAGCGCCAGGCGCTGCCGGTCGACCGGCGGGACGAGGCGCTTGCCGGCGAGGAGCAGCTCCGAGATGCCGGAGATCCCCCGGCCGACCGCGCGGCGGTCGCCGACCCCGCGACCGAGGTCGTCGAGCAGCGAGCGCACCCGGGCCCGTCGGCGCGGACCGAGCGTCGAGAGGACGTCGCCGAGCTGGGTGGACTCGCGGGCGTTGCGCAGCCCGAGCCGGCCGCCGTCGGGGATCGTCGGACGGCCGCGGGTGCCCGGGTCCAGCTCGACGTAGTTCTCGCCGACGAGCGTCTTGAACCGCACCCGGACGACCGCGTCGTCGTGGATCGGGGCGTGGTCGCGGTCCAGGGCTAGGCCGAGCACGGCCGTCGACCCGCGCGAGGAGATCCCCCGAACCTTGCCGACCGTGACGCCCGCGTGACGGACGTCCGCGTTGTCGGCGAGCTGCAGCGCCGTGGGGACGACGACCTCGACCCGGTAGCGGTCCTCCAGGTCGATCCCGCCCGCGGCCTGCAGGAGGAGCAGCGCGACGACGAGGCACGAGGCGACGAAGAGCCCGAGCGCCACGATGCGGCCGGGCAGGCCGGTGCGCGGACCGATCATCGGGCCGGCTCCCCGTCGGCGCACCCGATCGCGGGCACGAGGTTCGACCGCGTCCCGGTGAGGTCGGCGCCGGAGACGCCGAGCACGCCGCGCGGCGAGGTGGTGAGGTTCGTGCGGTTGCCGAACTTCAGCGTCGACATCGTCCAGGCGAAGAACTTCTGCAGCGGGCGACGACAGCGCTCGACCCCCGCGGTCACGCGGTCCAGGCGCGGCATCCAGGGGGACAGCGCGTCGGCGGCGCCGGTGAGGCCGTCCGCCGTCGCAGGGACCCGCTGCAACGTCGGGCGCAGGGCCCGCAGCGCCGGCCGGGCGCCGCGCAGCGCCGGGTCGGCGTCGGCGGCGATCCGCTCCAGCGAGCGCAGGCCGGCGGGCAGCCGGCGGGCGACGGGCCGCAGCTCCGACAGGGCGGGACGGACGACGTCGAGCGTCGTGCCGAGCCGCGCGAAGCTCGAGCGCATCGCGGTGAGCGTCGTGGACAGCTCGGCGAGCGACGCGTCGATCGCCGCCCGGCGGGCGCCGAGGGCGTCGAAGGTCGTGGCGGCGCGGTCGACGAGCCCGCGCAGCGCGTCCTGGCGCCCGGCGACCTCCTCGGCGATCCGGCGCGCGCGCGGGACGATCCGACGGGTGGCCTCGTCCCGCTCGCCGATGACCCGACCGAGCTCCGACGCCGACGCGACGAACGGCGCGAGGGCCGCGAAGGCCGCCCGCAGCTGCTCGCCGCCGTCGGGCAGCCCCTCCGACAGCTCGACGAGGAGCCGTCCGGTCCGGTCGCGGACCTCGCCGGAGAAGAGGTTCAGCACCTCGGCGACGTCGACCGGGGTGCGCGTGCGGCCCGCGTCGAGGACGTCGTCCTCGGACAGCTCGCCGGCGGACGCGGCGCCGCGCTCCACGACGTCGAGGAACATGTCGTTCAGCGCCGTCTGCGGGCGGAGGCGGAAGCGGGCGTCGCGGTACAGCGGCGGCGCGTCCCCGTCGATCTCGGCGGTGAGGAGCGGCCGACCGTCGCGGCGCTCGACGGCGGTGATCCGCCCGACGACGACCCCCGCCCAGCGGACCTCGTTCTTGCCGGCGAGCACGCCCTTCGCGTCGGCGACGGCCACCCGGACGGTGCGCTGCCCCTCGAACGGCAGCCCGCCGGAGAGCTGGCCGGCGAGGACCAGTCCGGCGGCGAGCGCCACGAGGACCGCGACGGCGATGATCGCGAGCGCCCGGGCGCTGCGGCGCAGGCGCGGATCGATCCGGAGGCCGCTCACCGTCCGCCCCCGGTCCGTCCGCGGCTGACGCCCAGGAGCATCGCCAGGGCCTGGTCGAGGTTCTCGCAGCGGTCGACGAGGCCCGGCGTCGGGTCGGTGTCGAACGTCGAGCAGGGCAGGAGCATCTGGCTGCGCTCACCGACGGTGATCGGGAAGTTCACGACGTGGGCGTCGTCGCCGATGAGCCCGGACATCGCGCTGACGGACGAGAAGGTCGGCCCGATGAGCTGGTACACCGGCAGCCGCACGTCCTCGTCGGTGCGCTCGAGGAACGGCACGAGCGTCTCCAGCAGCCGGACGGACGTCGGGCGCAGGCCGCGCAGCAGGCCGGTGGCGCGCTCCGACGCGGTGGTCAGCGGCGGCAGCGCCCGGTCGACCTCGCGCAGGACCGGTCGGGCGTCGCGCAGCGTCGCCGAGAGCGTCCGCAGCGCAGGCGCGGTCCGGCGCAGGGCGGGGTCGAGCCGGCGCGCGCCGGGGCGCAGCTCCGCGAGCAACGGGTCGAGGACCGGCAACGTGCGGTCGACCGCGGCGGCGAGCCGCCGGGTCTCGTCGAGCGCGGCCGGGGCGGTCGCGAGCGCCGCGCGGAGCTCGGCGCGGCGCGCCCCCGCGGCACGGAGCGTCGAGGCGCCGTCGGTGACGACGCGCTCCAGCCGGTCGGCGGTCGCGGCCGTCGCGGCGAGGGCACGGCCTCCGGCCCGCACGAGGCCCGGCAGGTCGTCGCGGGCCTCGCCGCGCAGCGCGCGCGCTGCGGGCACGGCGTCCCGCAGGTCGCCGAGGTCGCGCAGCGCCCGGCCCGCGTCGTCGCCGGCGAGCGCGTCCGGCAACTCGCGGAACGTCGTGCGCAGACCGCGTCGGGCGTCTCCGCGGACGATCCGCGCGACGTCTTCCAGCTCGGTCTGCACCCGGGTGCGACCACCGGGGATGCGGTCGCCCGGGAGCGGCTCGGCCGAGCGCGACCCCGGGTCCACCGCGAGCTCCATGCGGCCGCCGAGCAGCGTCCGCCAGCGCAGCGCGACGTCGACGTCGCGTCGCAGCACGACGTCCTCGTCGGTGATCCGGAACCGGACCCGTGCCGTGCGGTCGCGGGCGTCGTAGCGCACGTCCTCGACCCGTCCGACCTGCACGCCGTCGATGCGGACCGGGGTGTCGCCGTTGACCTGACGGGCGGTCGCGAAGGTCGCCTCGTACACGCGCCCGGGGCTCCCGGCGAACGGGTTCCACGACGTGACGACCGCGACGGTGATCCCGGTCAGCAGCAGCACGGCGAGGATCCCGATCCACATCGGGTCGCGGTCGGTGGTCCTACGACGTCGGGCCCGACGGATCACGGCGCCACCTTCGTCTCGCAGGGACGGATGTCACCCGACACGGCGCTGCCGGGGGTGATCGACGGCACGGTCGGGATCCCGGCCGAGGCGATCGTCACCCGGAGCATCGTCAGCGGCCCGAGAGGACCGGTCTGGCCGATCGGGGCGTAGCCGGTCATCGACCGCCAGCGACGGGCGAACCGGCCGATGTCGCACCCGTAGGCGCCGAGCTCGACGCTCGGGCGGCGGGTGATCCGGGCGACCTCCTCCAGTCGCGGCAGGACGGGGTCGGCGGTGCCCAGCAGGTGCAGTGCGGGATCGACGGCGGCGCGCGCGTCACGCAGGAGCGGCGCCGCGGCGGTCAGCGGCGTGCGGGCGCCCTCGAGCAACCGTGCGGTGGCGCGCAGCGCCGCGGGGGCGGGGCGGGCGAACCGTCGGGCGGCCTCGGCGAACCGCTCCGCGCTGCGCAACGTCGGGTCGACGCGAGTGAGGGCGTCGCGGACCCCGCCCAGGCGTCCCGGGCCGTCACGCAGCAGCTCGCCGACGGCGCGGTCGCGGTCGCCGACCGCGGCCAGGGCGTCGGCCCCGGGCCGCAGGGCGCCTCCGAGGTCGTCGCGGACCGCGTCGAGCGCCCCGGCGACGCCGGCGCCGGCCCGGACGACGGGCGGCGCCGTGCCGTCCGCGACGATCGGGGCGAGGGCGACCGAGAACCGTCGCAGCGGGAGGGCGATCGCGTCGAGCGCCTCGTTCAGCCGCCCGGCCCGGCCGGCGGCCCCGCCGCCGAGGCCGCGCAACGTCCGGCGCAGGCCGCTGCGGGTACGGGCGTCCAGCGAGCCCAGCACGTCGGAGAGCGCCACCTCGACGTCGCTCTGCCGGGCGGGGACGGTCCCGCCGTCGGCGAGGAACTCGGCGGCGTCGCCCGGCGTGACGGCGACGTACTTCGTGCCCAGCACGCCCTGGGCGCGCACGACGAACCGCGAGTCGGCCGGCAGCGGCGGCGCACCGCCGTCGAGCTGGAGCTCCAGCGTCGGGGCGCCGCCGCGGAGGGCGGCCGCCCGCGTCTGCCCGATCCGGCGCCCGGCGAGGCGCACGTCCGAGCCGGGCGAGGGCAGCACCGTGCCGTCGGCGGTCGCGGGGAACCGGATCTCCAGGCGGACGTACTCGCGCCCCGGCAGTCCGCCCCCGGAGCGCACCGCGACGACGAGGACGGCGAGGGCCAGCACGACGACGGCCAGGCCGGCGAGGAGCGCGCGCGGGTCGAGCTCCGCGGCGCGGTTGCGGGGCGCGCGGCGGCTCATCGGCCACCGAGCCGGTCGAGGATCGTCGTCAGGGCGTCGGTCACCGGCGCGAGCAGCCCGGGCGTCGGTGCGGCGGTGGGCCGGCTCCGTCCAGCGGGGCCGCCGTCGGCCGCCGCGGGGGAGGCGGTGGTCGGCGCCGGCGCGGCGTCGGTGGTCGTGCTCTGCCGCCCGCCGGACGGACCGGCGGCGCCGGCGCGGGGCGACGCGGTCGCGGTACGGGCGGCGGTCGTGCGGGCGTCGCGGGCGCGGGCCGGCGGCGGGGTGCTCGCGCCGACGAGCGCCCGGAGGATCTCGAGCTGCACGTTGATGCTCACCCGGAAGACGTGACCGGTGGGGTCGCGGGTCTGGACGGCGCGGGCCCAGTTCTCCGCGAACCCGAGGAGGTCGCCGGCGTGCTCGTCGAGCGCGGCGGCGAGCGGATCGCCGTCGGCGCCCAGGCCCCGCAGCTCCTCGAGCGCGGCGCGCAGTCGGTCGAGCGTCGGCGGGGCGTCGGCGCCGAGCTTGCGCACGGCGGGGGCGGTGCGGCGCAGCTCGACGAGCGCGGGACGGGCCCGGCGCTCCAGCGGCGGCAGCGCCGCGAGCGCGTCGGCCAAGGGCGGCGCGGCGGCGCGTAGGCCCTCCGCGGCGGGGCGCAGCGCCGCGCCGGTCCGGTCGATCCGCCCGAGGCTCGTGCGCAGGCGACGGAGCGTCGACGGCACGGTGGCGACGAGGCGCCCCAGGCCGTCGTGCTCGCGCGCCGGCGCCCGCAGCGCCCGGTCGGCCTGCTCGACGACCCGACCGAGCTCGCGGCGCTCGTCGTCGAGGCGGGACGTCACGCGGTCGGTCGCCTCGAGGAGCCGGACGAGCGACGTGCGGTCCCCGGCGAGTTGTCGTGCCAGGTCCCCGGCGTCCTCGATCGTGTCGGGCAGCACCCGCAGGGCGGCCCGCAGCTCCTCGCCGCGGCCCTCGAGGGCGACGCCCAGCGATCCGAGCAGCACCCCGAGCCGGCCGCGCGTCGTCGGGTCGAGGACGTCGACGACGTCGTCGAGCTCCACCGGGGTCGAGGTGCGAGTGAGCGGGATGCGAACGCCGGCGTCGAGCGGCCGGGCGCGATCGCCGATCTCGAGCTCGACGAACTTCTCGCCCAGGAGGTTGGCGGGGCGCACGCGGGCGCGGGCGTCGACCCCGGGTCGCAGCCGGTCGTCGAGGCGGAGCTCGGCGAGCGCGGTGTCACGGTCGGTGACGCGGATCGCCGCGACCGAGCCGACGCGTGCCCCGCCGACGCGGACGGGGGAGTGCACCCGCAGGCCGGCGGCGTCGGCGAACTCCGCTTCGACGCGGTGGCCTCCGCCATCGCGCGTGAGCAGGAGCACGGCGCCGACGACGACGGCGAGCAGGCCGATCCAGGGCAGGGCACGTCGCGTCATCGCAGGCTCTCCGGGTCGGCGGCCGCATCGGCGGAGGAGCGGGGCGTCCCGCAGGCGGGGTCGTACAGCGGCCGGCCGACGTTCAGGCCACGCGGACGCACCAGGCTGTACCGCATCTGGGGGAAGGTCGAGACGACCTCGGCGCTCGTGACGTCCGGGCCGTTGGCGATCGGCAGCACCTGACCGTTGAGGTACGCGAACCGCCCGCCGTGGTCGTAGTGGGTGGTGAGGGCTCCCCAGGTGGAGAAGAACCCGACGATCTCGGGGGTGTAGCCGCGGATGCAGGCGGTCATCGGGGCGATCCGGGACAGCGCCGGCTCGAGCCGGCCACCCTCCTCGCCGGCGGCGACGAGCATCCCGGTGACGGTCGGCGCGGCGGTCCGCAGCCGGGTGAGGGTGCGGCCGAGTCCCGGCGCGGTCGCCCCGAGCTCGTCGACGGCGGTCGCGACGGTCGGGACCGTGGCGCGCAGTCGGGCGGCGCCCGGGCGCACGTCGCGGACGACGGCGTCGAGCCCGGAGAGGGGCGGGCCCAGGCGGTCGAGGGCGCCGCGGGCGGCGCGCAACGTCGTGGGAAGTCGGGTGAGCGTCGCGCGCAGGTCGACGTCGCCGTCGGCCAGCGCGGTGAGGGTGTCGGCGGCCCCGTCGACGAGCTCCCCCAACCGGGCGTCGTGGCGGGCGAGGGCGCCGACGGTGCGGTGGGCGTCGCGGACGAGCGTCTCGAGCGCCGCCGGGTCCGTGGTCGCGCGGTCGAGGGTCGCGGCGAGCTCCTCGAACGCCTCGCCGCCGTCGCCGAGGCCGGCGCGGATCGCGTCGCCGCGGCCGTCGACGGTGTCGGTGGCGCGGTCGATCGTGTCGCCCAGGCCCTCGCGGGTGGCGGGATCGAAGGCGTCGAGGAGCTCGTCGACCTCGACGGGGACGTCGGTGTCGGTCGTCGCGAGCACCGCGTCGGCGGGCAGCTCCGCGCCGTCGGACGGCCCCGGGACGAGCTCGACGTAGCGGTTGGCGTAGGAGACGTTGCCGCCGATCCGCAGCTGGGCGGTGGTGCCGCGGTGCAGCGGCCACAGGCGCGCGTCGTCGATCCGCAGCGTCAGGCGGGCGTTGTGGCCGACGACCCGGATGTCGTTGACGACCCCGACGGGGACCCCGCCGGCGCGCACCTCGGCGCCGGTGACGACGTTGACGGCGCCGGGGAAGTCGGCGCGCAGGACGCGGTCCCGGCCGGCCCCGTCCCGGGCGAGGAGCGCGACGAGCGCGACGGCGGCGACCAGGGAGGCGACGGCGATGGTGCGTCGGAGCGTCATCCGCCGATGGGGAGCTGCGCGGAGGAGCCCCAGAAGAGGATGGTCAGGACGCCACCGACGAGGTGGATGAGGATGAGGTTGACGACCATCGACCGGGCGGTCGCCTCGCCGACCTCGACCGGCCCGCCCCGCACGGTGTAGCCGTAGTACAGCCCGACGAGGATGACGGTCAGGCCGATCGCCATCGCCTTCACGAGCGACAGCGCGTCGTCGGTGAGCGAGTGGACCGGACCGAAGTGCCCCTGCATCCACGCGCCGAGCGAGACCTCGCCGACCTGGAGCACGACGACGAGGCCCGAGCCGACCGTCCCCGCGAGCATCGCGACGACGTAGATCGCCGGCAGCGCCAGGAGCGCGCCGAGGAGCCGGGTGGCGACGAGGAACCGCATGCTGTCGGTGCCCATGACCTCCAGCGCGTCGACCTCGTCGGCGATCCGCATCGACCCGATCTCGGCGACCATGCCGCAGCTGACCTTCGCCGCGAGCATGTAGCCGAACATCAACGGGAACGCCTCGCGGACGTCGCAGAGCAGGGTGAAGATGCCGACCGCGCCGCTCGCCCCGAACGCCTTGGAGAAGTAACTGGAGAACAGCCCGCACTGGGCGCCGATGACGAACTCCAGGCCGATGATCACCAGCGCCGATCCGGTGATGAGCAGCGACGCCTGGCGGAGCGCCTCGCCCGCGTAGGGGCCGACCCCGCGCAGCGACAGTACGCCGCGCACGCCGAACCCGGCCAGCGCCCCGACCTCGCGCAGCCCCTCGGTCAGCCGGGTGCTCACCGCAGTCCCTGGAGCTCGGGGAACAGCGCGAGGATGATCGACGTCAGGACGAAGTTCACGATCCAGAGCGCGGCGAACGCGATGACGACCGCCTGGTTCACCGCCCGCCCGACACCCTGCGGCCCGCCCTTGGCGTGCAGGCCCTTGTGGCAGCAGACGGCGGCGATGATCGCGCCGAAGATCGCGGTCTTCGCCAGGCTGCCGTAGATCTCCGGGGCGGCGAAGTTCGCGGTGAACGTCGCGAAGAACGCGCTGAGCGTCGTGTCGTAGAGGACCGCCACCGCGAGGACGCCGGACAGCAGGCAGGCGGCGACCGCGACGAGGAGGAGCAACGGGGTGGCGATCGTCAGGGCGACGACCCAGGGGACGACGAGGCGGATCGCCGGGATCCCGAGCACCTCGAGGGCATCGAGCTCCTCGCGGATCCGCCGCGCCCCGAGGTCGGCGCACGCCGCGGTGCCGGCCACGCCCGCGACGACCATGGCCGTGACCCAGGTGGCGATCTCGCGGACCGCGGCGGTGACGTACACGCCGCCGGTCCGGTCCGGTGAGCCGATCGCGTCGAGGACGACGCCGGCCTCGACGCCGAGCGCCCCGAACCCGAGGACGAAGACCGAGATCGCCAGAGGCAGGGCGCAGCGACGGACGACGATCCACAGCGCCTCGACGGTGTCGCGGCCGTAGGTGCCGGGCCGACGGACGAACTCGCGGAACGACCCGAGCAGGAGCGCCGCCATGGCCCCGGACTCGGCGAGCGCGACGCGGGGGCGCAGGGGCAGGCGGTCGAGCGTCGGCCGACCGATCGACGATCCGCCGCTCACCGCGTCCGACCCCCGCCGGGGGGCCGGCGTCGCTCTGTGCTCAAGGCTGGTCGCATCATCGCTCCCGCTGGACGTCACGTCCAGAAGTTGGGCATCGTAGCGCAAAGGTGCGGCGCGCTGCGTGTCGTCGGTCGCAGTGTCCGGTCGGACCGTCCGTCGAGTCGCGGGGGCGACACGCGACGCCCGACGGCGTACGCTGGGGCGGCCGTGGCGACCCGCCCGCGGCGACCCCCGACGTCATGACCCCGCGCCCCACCACCCCGGACGCCGCCGCCCCGCGGTCGGCCCCCGGCCTGCAGGACCACGAGTCCGCGCGCGCCGCGCGGCGCGCCGAGATGACCCGGAGCATCCGGGAGGCGCTCGAGCGCCTGTTCGCCGCCGGCCACGTCTACACCGATCTGGGCGTCAACGAGATCGTCGCCGAGGCGGGGATCCCGCGCTCGACGTTCTACGTGTACTTCGCCGACCGCAGCGACATGCTGCGTGAGGTCTACCTCCAGAGCTGGCGGACGCTCGGTCGCGCGACGCAGCCGTGGTGGGACCTCGACGGCGCCGCCGATCGCGCCGCGGTGAGGGCCGTCATGGCGGCCCTCGTCTGGACGTACCGCCCGCACATGGCGGTCATGGCGGCGGTCCACGACGCCGCCGCCTACGACCCCGCGGTGCGAGAGCTCGTCGATCGGCTCATGAGCCGCAGCATCGCCGCCGCGACCGAGCACCTCCAGCGCGGCCAGCGCGAGGGGTTCGTCAACCCGGACCTGCCGCCGGGGCCGACGGCGGCGTGGATCATCCACATGTGCGAGCGGTCGATGCACCGGTACGTGCGGACGCTCGATCCGTCCGAGGTCGACCCGGCGGTCGAGGCGATCACCGAGATCGTCTGGCGCACGCTCTACGCCCCGGCTCGCGACTGACCGGCCGGGCGTCGCCGACGCCGGTCCGGCCCGTGACTGGCGTCGGACGGCCCGATCGGTCATACTGGCTGGACGTAGCGTCCAGTCCGTGGGGCCTCGGAAGGGTCGACGCCCTGTCGGCCGCCGGAGCCGGGCGGCTCTGGACGTGGCGTCCAGCAACGCGACCGCGAGGGAAGCATGAGCCAGGATCAACCGTTCGACGTCGTCGTCATCGGGGCGGGGGCCGGAGGCCTCTTCACCGCCGCGCGGCTCCAGCACGCCGGCCTGCGGACGCTCGTCGTCGAGCGGCTCCCGTACGTCGGCGGTCGCGCGTCGACGCGCGACGTCGACGGGTTCAAGGTCAACGTCGGCGCGATCGTCATCGAGCGCGGCGGGATCACCGAGGAGACCTTCGCCGAGGTCGGCGCCCGGTTCGACGTGCGCGAGCCCAAGCCGCCGATCCTCTACCGGATCAAGGGTAAGGACGTCGACGTGTCCAGCGGCGGCTGGGGCCTCCTGCTCGGCAAGCTCACGAAGCAGGGCGCGAAGCTCCTCGGCGGCCTCGGCGCCGCGCGCACCGACGACGGGCTGCCCGACCACGAGCAGACGACGGCCGAGTGGCTGCGGAAGTACACGAAGAACGAGTCGGTCCGCGGGATCTTCGACAACATGATCGCGTCGATCTTCGCCGTCACCGCCGACGAGCTCCCCGCCCGCGTCTTCCTCACGTACATGACCCGCAAGAGCGCGTTCAAGCGGTTCGGGTTCTGCCCCGAGGGCACCATCGGCATCTGGCGCGCGCTCGCCGAGCGGTTCGAGGAGCTCGGCGGCGAGCTGTGGCTCGAGGCCGAGGCGCAGGACGTCGCCGTCGAGGACGGCCGGGTCACCGGGATCACCGTCCGCCGCGGCGGCGAGTCGGTGCACGTGCCCTGCGGCGTGCTCGTCAGCGACGTCGGCCCGGCGGCGACCGTCGGCCTCGTCGGCGAGGAGCACCTCGGCGCCGAGCACGTCGCGAAGGTCCGGGAGGCCGACCGCCCGTGCGCGATGGTCTCCGTGAACTTCGCCAGCCGCGAGCCGCTGATCAAGGCCCAGGGCATGCTGTCGTTCGCCCGCACCCGGCGGCTCTGCTACGTCGCGAACTTCACCGCGACCTGCCCCGAGATGGCGCCGGACGGCTGGCACCTCTACGTCGGCACCGCGGTCCCGCGCCCGCCGATGGGGGACTTCGACGAGCAGGCCGAGACCGAGCTGCTCATGGAGGACCTGCGCGAGGAGATCGCCGGGTTCGAGGACGCGCGGATCCTCAACGTCCAGGTCACCCGCGACGGGTGGCCGCCGCAGCGCGCCGTGTCCGGGTTCGACCTGCCGCACACCACCCCCATCGACAACCTCTGGTACGTCGGCGACGCGGTGAAGGAGTACGCCAACGGCGGCACCACCGCCTGCGCCGAGACCGCGCAGATCGTCGCCGACAAGATCATCGGCGCCCGGGCCGCCGCGTAGCGCCGTGCCGGGAGCGGGGGAGGGACCGATGCGGGTCGTCGTCGTCGGGGCGGGGATCGCCGGGACCGCGGCCGCCCGGCGGCTGCGTCGGCAGGGGGTCGACGTCGTCGTGCTCGAGGCCGCCGACGCCGTCGGCGGCCGCACCCGGACGGTCGACGTCGACGGGTTCCGCGTCGACACCGGCGCGATCTTCGTCATGGGCCAGTACGACCGTACGCTCGAGTGGCTGCGCGAGGACGGCCACGCCGACGACCCGGTCCGCTGGGAGGCCCACACCGCGGTGCTCGGCCGCGACGGCCACCTGCACCGGGTGCGGTTCGACCGGCCGTGGACGCTGTTGCGCCAGCCCGGCGTGGGGTGGGCGGGGCGGCTACGCGCCGCCGCCCGCCTGGCTCCGATGGTCGCCCGCCCCGGACCGGGACCGTTCACCCTCGACGAGCTCGCCCCGATCGACGACGGCGAGACGCTCGACGCATGGGGACGTCGCACGCTCGGCGACCGGGCGCACGAGCACGTCCTGCGCCCGCTGATGGGGCCGCTCACCGGGGCCGACCCGACGGTCATCTCCGCGCCGTTCACCCGGGCGCTCGTCCACCGCATCACCCGCACCAGGCTCACCGTCCCGACCACCGGGATGGGGGCGCTCGCCGGGTGGCTCGCCACCGACGTCGACGTCCGCTGCGACACCCCGGTGCGCACGGTCGAGCACCACCCGCACGGGGTCGTCGTCACGACCGACGACGAGCGGCTCGAGGCGGACGCGGTCGTCGTCGCCACCGACGTGCTCACCGCCGGCGGGCTGCTCGACGGCGTCGTCGACGACCACCTCGTCGATGCGCTGCGCTCGGTCACGCCGATCCGCACCCACCACGTGCTCCTCGGCTACCGGCGCGACCCGTGGCCGCACGTGCCGTACGACCTCGTCGTGCGCGCGAACGAGGGGCCGCACCACGACTACGGGGTGCTCCGCAACGCCCGGCGGTCGCGCGGGTCGGTCCCGCCCGGCGGCGAGACGGTGAGCGTCTACCTCGACACCGCCCAGGTCGGGGACCGCGCGCCGCTCGAGGTGGCCCGCGAGGCGGTCGCCGAGACGTTCGGCCCGGCGACCGCCGACGTCGAGCGGGTGTTCACGCTCGACGCGGGCCTCATCGCCCCGACCCCCGGGCACTACCGGCGGATGCTCGCCCTGCGCGACGGCATGCCGGAGCGGATCCGCCTGGCCGGGGACTTCCTCACCCACTCCGGGATCGAGGGGGCGCTGCGGTCCGGGGAGCGGGCCGCCGACGACCTGCTCGCCTCCCGCTCGCGCGTGGGGGCCGCCGGTCAGGCCGGGGGCGCCGGTCCGTCGTCGCGCGCGGCGAGGTAGGGGCCCAGGTGGTGGCCGATGATCTTGCCCGGGGTCCACGCCGCCATGCGCACCGGGGCCTCGGCGGGCCGCAGCGCGCCCGGCTCATCGTCGAGCGTCGCCCGCAGCGCGACCGGGGCGTCGTCGCCGACGAGCACGCCGCGCAGCACCGGCCGGTACGGGGCGGGATCGATCGGATGCCCGAGCTCGGCGAGGATGCCGTCGGCGGCCGCGTCCGCCTGCTGGCACGCCAGGCCGCCCTGCTTCACCGGGCCCGCGGTCGCGTCGCCCGCCGCGAACACGCCGGGGTAGCCGATCACCCGCGCATGCTCGTCGATCCGCAGGAACCCGTCGGCCCCGGGAGCGAGGCCCTCGATCGGTCGCGGACGCAGGTCGGGCAGCGCGACGCAGCGGTCCGCGCGGATCGGGTCGCCGTCGGCGCACTCGACCGCGCCGTCGGCGAACCGGACGGCGCGACGGCCGACGTGCAACGCGATCCCGTGGCGCTCCAGCGCCTCCCGCACCGTGCGCGCCGCGCTCGCGCCGAACGCCTCCAGCGGACGGGACTCGCTGGTCACGACGACGGTGCGCGCTCCCGGGTCGTCCCGACGCAGGCGCGTGGCGGTGAGCAGCGCCAGCTCGTACAGGGGCAGCGACCAGGACGCCCCGGCCGGGGCGACGAACGCCACGACGGGGGACGGCGCCTCCTCCTCCGCGACGACGTCGTCGAGCGCCTGGGCGAGCCGGTCGGCGTCGTGGACGCCGCGGAACGGGTCGGCCCCGTCGACGACGTGGTCGGGGCGGGCGCCGACCGCGACGAGCAGCGCGTCGTAGGCGACCTCGTCGCCCTCGGACGTCACGGCCGTGCGGGCTCCGACGTCGACCCGGGCCAGGTGGCCGTGGCGGAGCTCGACGTCGGCGTCGGCGGCGAACGACGCCAGCGGCATCGTCCACGGCTCGTGGCCGTCGAACGGCTGGAGGACCGACAGCGGCGGATAGCGGACGCCGTCGTTGGGGGCGAGGACCGTGATCACGGCCCGGTCGCGGTCGACGCGGGCGCGGAGCGCGAGGATCGCCTCGAGGGCGGCGATGCCACCACCGGCGACGAGGATGCGCTGCGGCTCGTGGGGGCCGCCCGATGAGGAGCTGACCATGATTCACCGTACCACCGCGACCGGGGCGCCCCGGAGCGGTCGCGGCACGTGGCGGACCCGGTGCGGACGGCGTCCGTCGGCGACGGTCGGCATGATCCGTCCATGGACGTCGAGGGCGGTCGCACGGGGTTCCGGCATCAGGACGTCGACCGCACGATCGTGTTCGGCGAGGGCGCCGTCGACCGCGCCGCCGACCTGCTCGCCGACCCGTACGTCCTCCTCACCACCGCGCGTGCGCTGCGCGCCCGGCCGGACCTGGCCGACGGGGCGACGCGCACCGTCGAGGTGCCGCCGGGAGCGGTGCCGGGCCTCGCGGCCGAGCTCCGTGGCACGGTCGACGGCGAGCGGATCGTGGCGTTCGGCGGGGGGCGGGTCGTCGACGTCGCCAAGGCGATCGCGGCGGCCGACCCGCCGCGCACGGTGATCGCGATCCCGACGACGCTGTCGGGCGCCCAGATGACCGGGACGCACCGCCACGCGACCGGGGTCGACGAGGCCACCCCGCGGGCGCGGGCGGCGGTCGTCGTCGACGATCCCGCGCTCAGCGCGTCACAGGACCGGCCCGACCTGGCGGCGAGCGCCGGCAACGCGTTCGGGCACGTCGTCGCGACGCTCGGATCGGACGGCGCGTCGCCGATCGTCCGTGCGGTCGCGCGCGAAGCCGGCGTCCGCCTGGCGGGGCCGTGGCACGACGACGCCATCGACCGGGCGGGGGTGGCGCTCGGGGCGCTGCTGGCCGGATGGGCGCTCGACCACGCCGGCCTGGGGCTCCACCACGTCGTCGCCCAGACGGCGGTCCGCGAGGGCGGGCTCGCCCACGCCACCGCGAACGTCGCGGTCCTGGCCGGCACCGCCGCCGCGGCCCGCCGACGTCGCCCCCGCGAGCTCGCGCGGCTCGACGTCGCGATGGGGGTGCGGGCGGAGGACCTGGCCCGGGCGCTGCGGCGCGGCGCGCGGCTGGGCCGACTCGACGTCTTCGCGGACGAGGAGCGACGCGCCGGCCTCGTCGCGGCCGCCGCACGGCGGCCGGAACTGCGCCGGATGGCCGAGCCGCCGGACGCCGCCGAGCTCGACGCGATCTACCGGGCCGCCTGGAACCCCGCCGCAGCGCGGAGCTGATCGCCGACCGGCCCGGTCCGACCGGGCGATCGACCACGTCGCGGGTCACGGCGCAACTCCCACCCGGAGGCCGGGTTACGAAGGGCACCGCACACCCTCGAGGACCGGGCGCCCGACCGTCGGTCGGGCACGGGAGCCCGCGCCCGCGACCACCGGTGGAGCCCGCGCCCCGGCCGACCGGCCGAGGCGTCGGCGCCATCCCGTGAACCGTCCGGCCCCGGCCGGGAGGACCCCGTGCGACCGTGTACGCGAAGACGAGGAGGCACCCGATGCCGTTCCCGACGAAGCCGACCATGCCCAAGATCCGCGCTCCGCGCTGGTCCGACCGCGCGCCGCGCACCCGGGCGGTGGTCCTTGCCGCCGCCGTCGTGGCGGTCGGCACCGCCCCGATCGCCGTCGGGGCCACCGGCGACAACGTCCGACAGGGCGTGCGCAACGGGACGATCACGCAGGAGACCGAGATCATCAGCAACGCCGGCGCGATCCCGGGGAAGAAGGGCGGGTACTCGACCCGTCAGTCCAACCTGTCGACCACCGGCGGCGGCGCGATCTACGGTTGCCGCTCGACGGCGCGGGTCAACGCCAAGGACCTGAAGAACCCCTGCATCCGGGCGAACAACCTGTCGACCGGCCTGGCGTTCGAGCTGCACGCCAGCAACGGGCCGATCGCGGGTGCGATCACCACCGGCAAGGGCGGCGACGGGACGAAGCCGTTCATCACGAACGCGACCGGCGTCGCCGACGGCCTCAACGCCGACCGCGTCGACGGCAAGCACGCCGAGGACCTCGTCAAGGACGCGGTCGCCGCGGCGGCGAAGGCCAACCCGGGCCCGCGTTGGGCGATCGTGAACGCCAAGGGCGAGATCGAGGCCCAGTCGGGCGGCTTCAAGGTCGTGTCGGCCTACCCGGCATCGCCCGCGGACGCGGCTCCGAACGTCTACCTCGACGCCGGCGCCGACCTGAGCAAGACCGCGATCTCGGCGACGCTCGCCGACAAGGGCACCGCCGCGCCCGCGTCCGGTGGCGAGATCACCGCCACGCGGTGCGCGATCGAGAACGTCGTCACCTGCGAGCCCGAGGGCACGAACACGGCGAACCACATCGTCGTGAGCCCGCGGCAGAGCGACGGGTCGCCGACGGCCGCCGACGCGCGCAAGCGGTTCCAGATCACCGTCACGCCCTGACGGCCGCGCGGTCGGCGGGGGCAGGCAGGTCGTCGCCCCCGCCGTCCGCCGGCCCCAACCGTGCCGCGGGTACCGACTCTCATCCGCGGCCACGCAGTCCCGGCCCCGGTCACGACGTGACCGGGGCCGCTCTGCGTGGTGTCACCGGGTGACGCCGCGCGTCGGCGAGGAGCCGTGAAACGCCGAAGGGCCCCGCGATGCGCGGGGCCCTTCGGAACATCGTCGAGTGCGCGATACAAGACTCGAACTTGTGACCTCACGCATGTCAAGCGTGCGCTCTAACCAACTGAGCTAATCGCGCGGAACGAGCGGGGAGACTAGCACCATGACGCGGGGCGCGGCGCCCGGCGCCCGGCACGGCGCGACCGGCGCCGGGGGTGGCCGGTCTGACGGCGACCGTCGGCCCGGATCGGTACCCTCGATCGCCCCTTCGGCACCGTGGCGGAGAGGCTACGCAGCGGCCTGCAAAGCCGTGTACACCGGTTCGAATCCGGTCGGTGCCTTCATACGACGACGCCCGTCGCCACCCCGCCCGGGGCCGGTGGCGGCGCGGTTCGTCGTCGTCGCAGGTCGCGGAGCAGCATCGCCCACCCGGCGACCCCGCCGGCGATGAGGAGCGGGATGAGCGGCAGGTTGTAGCGGCCGTGGGCGACGGCGATCATGTGCACCCCGGTGGCGACCATGAGCGCCAGCAGGATCGACGTCAGCGCCGGGTCGCGGTAGCCGACGACGCCGATCATGAGTCCGAGGAACGTCACGAGGACGAGGACGACGTGGGAGGTGCGCAGCACCGGCTTCTTCGTCGACGACCCGCCGAGGGTGGCACGCAGCCACATCTTCCCGAGCTTGAACACCATGAGGCCGGCGAGCTCGTTGGGGCGGTGGAGGACCGCGTCGCGCAGGTTGGCGCGCGCCTCCTTCAGCAGCGCCTCGTCGCGATCCAGCCCGGGGTGCCGGGCGGCGACCTCGTTCAGGACGAGCTCGGCCGGGATCTCCTTGTAGTCGGCGTCGAGGTACTCGGGGTGCTTGGACCGGATCTCGTCCTGCATCGCGTACTTCAGGTCGAACGTCGACCCGTTGCCGTCGAGGAACGTGCCGACGAAGAACGCCGACCCTCCGCCGGTCGTGATCGGCACGAGCTTCTCCGCCTTGCCCGACGCGTAGATCGTCCACGGCAGCACGACGACGACGCACATGACGAGCATGAGAGCGGCGCTCTCCGCCCCCTTGCGCCAACCGACGGTCGCGCCGAGCACGACGAGCGCGAGGAACGCCAGCACCGGTGGGACGAACAGCAGGTCGGTGCGGGTGAGGAGGACCCCGCCGAACAGCGACCCCGCGGTCGCCCACCACCATCGGATCCCCGTCCGCCACGCGAGCGCGACGGCGGTGAGCGCCGAGCTGAGCATCAGCGCCCCCAACGGCTCCGACAGGAGGTTGCTCGGCGCCCACGCCAACGGGGGGTAGAACGCCACGAGGGCGGCGGTCGCGACCCCCGCCCACGGCCCGCCGAGGATCCATCCGAGGAAGAAGACGACGACGATCGTCAGGGTCGATATCCCGAACTGCGCCCAGTGCAGGGGGTTGACGTCGTTGCGGTAGGCGGGGCGGTCGCCGGGCGCGACCTCGTACGCGATCCGGAACACGTGCGACGTCATCGGCGGCCAGTGCAGCGCCTTGACGAACCCGTTGCGACCCGAGTAGTTGCCGGTCGTCGCCAGGTGCTGCGAGATCGTCATGTACGACTGGGCGTCGGACGACAGCTCCCCGGGCGGGACGTGGTTGATCGCCTGGTCGGCACGGATCCCCCCGCCGACGAGCAGGACGACGAGGAGGGCGAGCCACGCGGACTTGGGAACCAGGCGCAGCCGTGGCATCGAGCGGCAGGTTACGGGCGTCGTCGCCGGGTCGCGCCGCGCCGTCGGGGCCGCCCACGCGCCGGAGGCGGATGCGACGTGGGAGCCCGCTACGGTGCTGGCGTGCCCGACGACGACGCGACGACCACCGTTCCCCCGCCGGGCGGGGACGAGCGGGGCGATGACGACGCGGTCCGTTCCGAGGAGCCGTCCGACCCGGGCGCGGCGCCCGGGTCCGTGGAGCCGACGGCGCCCGTCGACACGGCGGATCCGTCCGATCCCGCCGGCGCGTCGGACCCGGCCGACCGGCCTGCCCCGTCCGACGACGCCGATGCCGGCTCGGCCGCCGACGGCGCCGGCGCCCGGCTCCGGTCCGGTGCGGCGGAGGGCGCGCGAGCGATCGGGGACCGGGTCGCCGGGGCCGCCGGGGCGACCGCCCGGTCGCTGCGCGACGCCGACGTCGAGCGGTTCGCCCACCAGACGACGAGCCTCATCGAGAACGCGCGGCCGTTCTTCCTCGCGGCGTTCGCGGTCGCGTTCACGACGTTGGCGTTCTTCGAGGACCACGTCGTCGTCGCCCTCGTCTTCGCGCTCGGGGCGATCCTGTTCGTGCTGGGGGCCTCCTACTCCCGTGAGGTCGACGCGATCCTCACCAGGCGCGCGGCCGACGACGCGGACGACTGATCCGGAGCCGCGCCCGGTCCCCCGGGGAACGCCGTCCGCCTACGGTCGGAGGGCGGTCAGCAGACGGTCCAGGTCACGCTCGTCGTTCCACGCCCCGACGGACGCGCGCAGCAGATCGGTGCCGGGGAGGTCGCGGACGATCACCCCGGCGGTCGCCAGACGGTCGCGGGTGGCCACCGGCGCGGGGTCCGACCACGACACGAGCGTCGAGGGGCCGCGCGGCGCGACGGCGTGGCCCGCCTCCGCGAGGCGGTCGGCGAGCGTGGCCGCCAACCCGGCGGCCCGCTCGAGCACCTGCGGCCACCCGTGGTCGTCGAGCACGTCGAACGCGGCGAGCGCGGCCGCCGACGCCTCGCCCGACGTCGCCGGGGCGTCGTGGGCACGCGCGTCCGGCCACGGGAGCGCGTCGAGACCCTCCCCGGGCACGGCGAGGTTGTCGTACCCCGGGGCGCGCACGTGGAGCCGGGCCTGCCACGCCGGGTCGATCCAGAGCATCCCCGTCCCGACCGGGCCGCAGAGCCACTTCTGGCCGGCCGCGGCGTAGAACGCGCACCCGAGCGCGCCGACGTCGACCGGGACCGCGCCGGCGCCCTGCGCGCCGTCGAGCAGCACCGGCACCCGGCCCCGCAGGCCGGCCAGGGCGTCGGGGGCGACCGTCCCGTCGACCCACCGCACGTGCGAGCAGGCGACGAGTCGCGTCGCGTCGTCGACCGCGTCGACGATCCGCTCCAGCGGCGCGGCGCGCACCCGCACCCCGCGCTGACGGGCGAGCGCCGCCAGCGGCCCGAGCAGGCCGGGATGCTCGGACTCGGCGGTGAGGACCTCGTCGCCCTCGTGCCAGTCGAGGCCCTGCAGCACCTGGACGATCCCGTGCGTCGTCCCGGTGGTCAGCGCGAGGTCGGACGGATCCGCGCCGAGGAGTCGGGCGTAGCGCTCGCGCCGCCGCTCCTGCGTGTGCGCGGTGGCGACGAAGTGCTCACCGGCCCGACCGTGACGCTCCGCGTGATGCAGCACCTGCGCGGACGCGGCGGCGGCGGCGCGCGGGAGCGGGCCGCAGGTCCCCGAGTTGAGGTAGGCGACGTCGTCCAGCACGGGGTACTCGCGGCGCAGCTCCTGGGCGTCCATGGCGCGAGCATACGACGGCGTCGACCGAACGCCGCGACCCGCGGCTCCCATACCCTTGCGGGACGATGCAGGCGACGCTTCCCGACGGCAAGGTCCTCGAGCTCCCCGACGGGGCGACCGGCGCCGACGCCGCGGCGGCGATCGGCGCCGGCCTGGCCCGGGCCGCCCTGGCGATCACCGTCGACGGCGAGATCCGCGACCTCGGTCGTCCCCTGCCCGACGGGGCGACGATCGGCATCGTGACGGAGCGCTCGGAGGAGGCGCTCGAGCTCATCCGCCACGACACCGCCCACGTCCTCGCCGCGGCGATCCTCGACCTGTACCCCGGCACGAAGATCGCGATCGGCCCGCCGATCGAGCACGGCTTCTACTACGACTTCGAGTTCCCCGACGGCGTCGTCCTCAACGACGGCGACTTCGCGGCGATCGAGGCGAAGATGAAGGAGCACGTGAAGGCGGACGAGCCGTTCGTGCGCCGTGACGTGACCGTCGAGGAGGCCCTGGAGCGGTTCCGGGCGGAGGACCAGCCGTACAAGGTCGAGCTCATCGAGGACCTCGTCCGCAACGCGCCCGCCGACGCCCCGGTCGAGACGGTGTCGCTCTACACCAACGGGCCGTTCACCGACCTGTGCCGCGGCCCGCACGCCCCGTCGACGAAGCGCGTCGGCGCGTTCAAGCTCCAGTCGCTCGCCGGCGCGTACTGGCGTGGCGACAGCGCCCGGCAGCAGCTCGTCCGGATCTACGGCACCGCGTTCTTCAAGAAGAAGGACCTCGACGCCCACCTCGAGCGCCTGGAGCTCGCCCGACAGCGCGACCACCGCAGGCTCGGCCGCGAGCTCGGGCTCTTCCACTTCAGCGACGCGGCGCCCGGGTCGGCGTTCTGGACCCCGGCCGGCACGCGGGTGTTCAACGAGCTCGTCGCGCTCTCGCGCGAGATGGGCGACGAGCGCGGCTACACCGAGGTGAAGACCCCGCAGCTCTTCGACGCGTCGCTGTGGAAGACGTCGGGCCACTGGGACAAGTACCGCGACGACATGTTCCTCACGTCGACCCACGACCACGGTGCGGCGGACGGCGACGCGGGGGAGGACGGGCGCTCCGGCCCGACGATGGGCTTCAAGCCGATGAACTGCCCCGGCCACTACGAGCTGTACCGCCAGACCCGGTGGAGCTGGCGCGACATGCCGGTCCGGTTCAGCGAGCCGGGGCTCCTGCATCGCAACGAGCTGTCCGGGGCGCTGCACGGCCTCATGCGCGTCCGTCAGTTCTGCCAGGACGACGCGCACCTCTTCGTCATGGAGGACCAGATCCAGGACGAGGTCACCGCCTGCCTGCGGTTCGCGCAGGACACGTACGACCTGTTCGGGTTCGACGCGGGCGACTTCACCTACGAGCTGTCGACGCGGCCCGAGAACCGCCTGGGGTCGGACGAGACGTGGGACCGCGCCGAGGGCGACCTGCGCCGGGCGCTCGAGCACAACGACCTGCCGTACGTCGTCCACGAGGGCGACGGGGCGTTCTACGGTCCGAAGATCGACATCCAGTTCCGCGACTCGCTCGGCCGCTCGTGGCAGCTCGGGACCATCCAGATCGACTACCAGGCGCCCGAGCGCTTCGACCTGACGTACACCGGCGCCGACAACAGCGAGCACCGCCCGGTCGTCCTGCACCGCGCGCTGCTCGGCTCGTACGAGCGGTTCGTCGGGATCCTGCTGGAGCACACCGGCGGCGAGCTGCCGTTCTGGTTGCAGCCGACCCAGCTGGTGCTCCTCACGGTGTCGGACCGGCACGCCGACGCCGCGCACGCGATCGCCGGCGACCTGCGCCGCGCCGGGTTGCGCGTGACCGTCGACGGTCGCACCGAGACGGTCGGCCGCAAGATCCGCGAGGCCGAGCTGGCGAAGGTGCCGCTGATGGCGGTGGTGGGCGACGTCGAGGAGGCGGAGCGGACCCTGACCCTGCGCCACCACGGCGGGGCGGAGGAGCCCGCCCGACCGGTCGCCGACCTGGCCGACGAGCTCGGCCGCGCCGTCCGCGGGCGCGAGCGCGTGGAGTCCCCGACCGGCGCGGGCGACGCCGCTTGAGCGCCTCGGACGACGGGGGCTCCGCCGACCGGGCGCCGACGTTCGTCGTCGGCGCCGGCCCGTCGGGGCTCGCCGCCGCCTGGCGCCTGCGCCGCCACGGTCGGCCGGTGGTCGTCCTCGAGCAGCGCGACCGCGTCGGCGGGCAGGTCAGCAGCCACCGCCACGACGGGTTCCTCATGGAGGAGGGCGCGTCGCTGCTACCCAGCGCCTACGCCCCGGTGCTCCGGCTCGTCCGCGAGGCGGGCCTCGAGGGCGAGCTCGTCCCCGCCGGGTCGGTCGTCGGGTTCGCCCACGACGGCCGGATCCACGAGCTGCGCTCCGAGCGGCTGCTGGGCGACGCGCTGCGCACCCGGATCGTGTCGGCGCGATCGAAGCTCGCGATGCTCCGCCTGGGCGTCGACGGCCTGCGGATGCAGCGGCGCCTGGACTGCGAGGACCTGTCGGGCGCGGCCGACCTCGACACCCTGACCCCGCGCGAGTACTGCGCCGCCCGGTGGGGGCTGGATGGCGAGGTCTACCACCGGATCGTCGACCCGACCGTCCGCGGGATCATGGGCACCCGGGGCGACGAGACCTCGGTCGTCGAGCTCTTCTTCCTGTTGAGCAACATCCTCGGGTCGGAGCTCTTCGCCCTGCGCGACGGGTACTCGGCGCTGCCCCGCCGCCTGGCGCGCGACCTCGACGTGCGGCTCGGCGCCACGGTCCACGGCGTCGAGGAGCGCCCCGGCGGGGTGCGGGTCGCCTGGGAGGACGCCGACGGCCGCCACGAGCAGACGGGGGACGCGTGCGTCGTGGCGATCGCGGCCGACCGGATCCCCGGACTCGTGCCGACGCTCGACCCGGACACCGCCCGGTTCCTCGGCGGCATCCGCTACACGGCGTCGATGACGGTGAACGTCGGGCTGACGCGCCCGCCGGCCGGCATCGCGGCGTCGGTGGTCCAGCTTCCCCGAGGCACCGCCGACCCGCTCATGTCGTTGACGCTCGAGCACCACAAGGCGCCGGGGCGGGTGCCGGACGGCCGCGGCCTCGTCTGCATCCTCACCGAGTCCGACTGGTCGCAGCGCCACCTCGAGGACGACGACGAGGCGGTCACGAGCGCCGCGCTCGCCGCCGCCGAGGAGGTCCTGCCGGGGATCTCCGACGACGTGACGTTCGCCCACGTCGCCCGCTGGTCGCCGTGCGTCGTCGCCAGCCGCCCCGGGCTGTACCGCGAGCTGCGCGACTGGTCGGCGCGCCGACAGCCCGGGCGGGTGGCGCTGGCCGGGACGTTCACCTCGTCGTCGAACGTGGCCAGCGCGACCGCCGCCGGCGAGCGCGCGGCGCGCGAGGTCCTCACGGTGACCGCGCGCCACTGACCGTCGACCGCCGGCGACCCGCGGATCCGGTCAGCCCCGCGCCGTCGGCGTCGCCGATCCGTCCTCGATCGCCCGCAACAGCCCGCGGCAGGCCGCATCCACGAGGTCGAGGACGTGCTCGAACCCGTCCGGACCACCCTGGTAGGGATCCGGGACCTCGAGCGACCCGGTGCCCACGGACTCCGGGTCGAACTCGCGGAGCAACCGGACCCTCGCGGCGGCCGCGTCGTCCGGCGCGCGTCCGCGCAGCTCCTCGAGGTTGTGGCGGTCCATCGCCAGGATGAGGTCGGCCGAGGAGAAGTCGGCGTCGTCGACCCGGCGTCCCCGCCCGTCGAGCGCGACGCCCCGGCGCGCGGCGGCGGCGACCGACCGCGGGTCGGGTGGGGAGCCGACGTGCCAGTCCCCGGTGCCGGCCGAGTCCACGGTGATCCGGTGGCCCATCCCGGCGTCCTCGACGACGCCTCGCATCACCGCCTCGGCGGTCGGCGAGCGGCAGATGTTTCCCAGGCAGACGAAGAGCAGGTGCACGCCGCAAGCCTAGGAGCTATCATCAGGTCCTTGTTTGCTAGCGATACCTCGCGCTCGCGTAGCCCGCGTCGCGCGATCAGCTCCTCCTAGTGCCGGTCCCACGTAGGTTCGACCGGCGCCCGCCCGAACGCGACTCGACTCGCGTCAACGATCGGATCCGCGTACCCGAGGTGCGCGTCATCGACGAGAACGGCAACCAGATCGGTGTGATGCGCACCGACGAGGCGTTGCGGTACGCCCAGGCGCGTGACCTGGATCTCGTCGAGGTCGCCGCCCAGGCGCGTCCGCCCGTCTGCCGGGTGCTCGACTACTCGAAGTACAAGTACGAGCAGGCGCAGAAGAAGAAGGCGGCCAAGAAGCACCAGACCCAGGTCGTGGTGCGCGAGATCAAGTTCCGGCCGAAGATCGCCGAGCACGACTACGCGACCAAGCTGGGCCACGTCACGCGGTTCCTCCGCGGCAAGGACAAGGTCAAGGTCACGATCATGTTCCGCGGCCGCGAGGTCACGCACCCCGAGCGGGGGCGGGACCTGCTGGAGCGCGTCGTCGAGGATCTCGGCGACCTCTGCCAGGTCGACCAGCGCCCCAACCTCGAGGGGCGCAACATGACGATGATGCTCAGCCCGTCGAAGGCCGTGATCAACGGCACCTGGGTGCCGCCCGAGGATCGACCCGAGCCCGAAGAGGCCCCCGATCCCGACGCGCTCGCCGACGAGGCCCGGCCCGTCGCCGACACGGACGCCACGACGGCGGCCGACGAGGCCCCCGCCGCCGACGAGGCCCCGGCGTCCGACGACGCACCGGCGGTCGACGGGCCCGCGGACGACCACGCCTCGGCGTCGACGGTCGCCGGCGACGCCTGACGCCACGGACGCCCGATCCGGACGGCGCCGACCGCCTCGCGCGGCGGCGCCGCACGGTGCGGGCCGTTCTGGCATCATGCCGTCTCCGCATGCCCAAGCAGAAGACCCACTCGGGCGCGAAGAAGCGCTTCAAGACCACCGGCACCGGCAAGGTGAAGGCCCGCCACGCGATGTCGTCGCACATCCTGGGGAAGAAGTCGCCCAAGCGCAAGCGCAAGTTCGGCCGCGACGCCATCCTGTCGGGCGCCGACGCCCCCCGTGCCAAGCGACTGCTGGGAGAAGGCAAGTGACCCGCGTCAAGCGCTCCGTCCACGCCCGCAAGAAGCGGCGTGCCACCCTCGAGCGGTCCAAGGGCTACCGCGGCGAGGCGAACCACAACTACCGTCGCGCGAAGGAGGCGCAGCTCAAGGCCGGCGTCTACGCGTACCGCGACCGCCGCAACCGCAAGCGCGACTTCCGCAAGCTGTGGATCACGCGCATCAACGCCGCGGCGCGCATCAACGGCACGACCTACGGCAACCTCGTGCACGGGCTGACGCTCGCGGGCATCGAGGTCGACCGCAAGAACCTCGCCGACCTGGCCGTCAACGACGCCGAGGCGTTCGCCGCGATCGCCGGCGTCGCCAAGGACGCGCTCGCCGCCAAGGCGTAGCCGGTCCGCCACCAGCTGCTCGAAGGGCGCCCCAGGGGCGCCCTTCGTCGTTTCGGGCCACGGCGTGCGGACGTGACGCACGGTGCGCACGGCCGGTGGCTGGTATCAACCCGGTCGTGGTCATCGAATCCGCGGCCAATCCGCGACTCAAGCGCGTCCGCGGACTGCTCGGCCGTCGCCGCGAGCGCCAGTCCTCCGGCCGGTTCGTCGCCGAGGGCGAGGACCTCGTCATCGCCGCCGCCGTCGCCGGATGGCCGGCCGAGGAGCTGCTCGTCGCCGACTCGGCGGCCGACAGCATCACGGTCGGCGGGCTGGTCGAGGCCGGAGGCGACGGCGTCGCCCGGGTGCGCGACGACCTGCTCGCCGACGTGTCGACGTTGGGGTCGGGCACGCGCGTCATCGGCGTCTACCGGCAACGCTGGGCGGACGCGGCCACCGGCCCGCGGTGCCTGCACCTCCACGGGGTGCGCGATCCCGGCAACGTCGGGACCGCGATCCGGGCCGCCCATGCGCTCGGCGCGTCGTCGGTGTCGCTGGGCCCCGGGAGCGCCGACCCGTACGGCCCGAAGGCGGTGCGGGCCGGGATGGGCTCGACGTTCGCGCTGCCGCTCGCCCGCACCCCGCGGGTGGAGGAGCTGCCCGGCGCCTCGATCGCGCTCGTCGTCCGCGACGGCGAGGCGCTGCGGGCCGACGCGGCGTGGCTCGCCCCGTCGCTCGCCGACGGCGGCCCCGGGGTCACCCTGCTCGTCGGGGCGGAGCGCGAGGGGCTGAGGGACGACGTCATCGCCGCCTGCGACCACGTGGCGCACCTGCCCATCCCCGGCGGGGCCGAGTCGCTCAACGCCGCGATGGCGGCCACGGCAGCGCTCTACGAGCTCGCCCGCGGCTGATCCGGTCAGCCCCGCCCCGTCCCGGGCGGGCGCGGGCGTCGACGCGGGGCGCGGGGGAGGGCGTCGTCGTCCGGGCGGGCGTCGCCGGAGACGGCGCCGTCGTCCCGGTGGGCGCCTCCGACCAGGGCGCCGTCGTCGGGGCGGGCGTCTCTCGTACCATCACCCCCCGATGCTCGACCAGATCACCGAGCTGCAGGAGGCGGGCCTGCGGGCCGTCGCGGCGGCCACCACCACCGACGCGCTCGAGGAGCTGCGCGTCGGGCTGCTGGGCCGCAAGGCCGAGCTGCCCAACCTGCTCCGCGGCGTCCGCGACCTGCCACCGGACCAGCGCGGTCCGGCCGGCAAGGCCGCCAACGAGGCCCGACAGGCGATCCAGTCCGCGATCGACGAGCGCGTCGCCACGGTCGCGGCGGCCGAGCTCGACGTCCGGCTGCGCGCGGAGCGGGTCGACGTCACGCTGCCGGGCCGTCCGGAGCCCGTCGGCGGGCTGCACCTCCTCACGCGGGTGCGGCGCCAGATCGAGGACGTCTTCCTCGGCCTGGGCTTCGACGTCGTCGAGGGGCCGGAGACCGAGACGGTCCACCACAACTTCGACGCGCTGAACCACGCCCCCAACCACCCGGCGCGCGACCCGGGCGACACGTTCTACCTCGCCCCGTCGACGGTGCTGCCGCCGCTGCCGGCCGCGGCCGGGGCGCCGACGACCGCCGACGGCGGTCCGCTCACCCGCCTGCTGCGCACGCACACGTCGCCGATGCAGGTGCGGATCATGGAGCGCGAGGACCCGCCCGTGGCGGTCATCGTCCCCGGTCGGGTCTACCGGCCCGACAGCGACGCCACCCACACCCCGCAGTTCCACCAGGTCGAGGGGCTGTGGATCGACGTCGACATCACGCTCGCCGACCTCAAGGGCGTGCTGCTGAGCTTCGCCCGCGCGATCTTCGGCGAGGAGCGCGAGATCCGCCTGCGGCCGCACTTCTTCCCGTTCACCGAGCCGAGCGTCGAGATCGACGTCAGCTGCCACCTCTGCGGCGGCACCGGGCACCGCACCGACGTCGCCGGGCACCCCCGGTGCGGCCTGTGCAAGGGCACCGGCTGGATCGAGATCCTCGGGTCGGGCATGGTCGACCCCAACGTCCTGACCGCCGTCGGCCGCCCCGCATACGACCCCGAGCGGGTCCAGGGCTTCGCCTTCGGCATGGGCATCGAGCGGATCGCGATGCTGCGATACGGCCTCGACGACCTGCGACCGCTGTACGAGAACGACCTCCGACTGCTGGGACAGCTCGCATGAAGGCCCCCCTGAGCTGGCTCGGCGAGCTCGTCGACCTCGCCGGCCCGCCCGCCCTGGACGCGGAGACCGTCGCCCACCGCCTGAACGTCACGGGCACCGAGCTCGACCGGCTCCTGCACCACGGGGTCCGCACCCCCGACACCGTCGTCGTCGGCCGCGTGCTCGCCGCCGACCAGCACCCCGACGCCGACCGCCTGCGCGTCTGCCGCGTGGACGTCGGCGCGGACGAGCCGTCCCAGATCGTCTGCGGCGCCCCGAACGTCGCCGCGGGCCAGGTCGTCGCGGTCGCCACCGTCGGCACGGTCATGCCCGACGGGATGAAGATCAAGCGGGCGAAGCTCCGCGGACAGGCGTCCCACGGGATGATCTGCTCCGCCCGCGAGCTCGGGATCGGGGAGCAGCACGAGGGCATCCTCGCCCTCGACGAGCACCTGCCCGACGCGGCCGCGATCGCGCCCGGCACCCGCCTGTCCGACGTCCTGCCCCACGCCGACGAGGTGCTGGAGCTCGAGGTCACCCCCAACCGCCCCGACTGCCTGGGCCTCTACGGGATCGCACGAGAGGTGTCCGCCGCCACCGGCGCCGCGCTGCGGCCGGCTCCGTGGGAGGGCGAGACCGGCCCCGACCCGGCCGGCGACGCGATCGACGGGTTCGCCGTGCGGGTCGACACCCCACGCTGTCGACGCTTCACCGCGCGGTTGTTCGCCGACGTCACCGTCGGGCCGTCCCCGCTGTGGATGCAGGCGCGGCTCGCCGCCGCCGGTCAGCGGTCGATCAACAACGTCGTCGACGTGACGAACTACGTCATGCTCGTCACCGGCCAGCCGCTCCACGCGTTCGATGCCGACCGCATCGCCGGGGGCGCCCTCGTCGTCCGCGAGGCGCGTGACGGCGAGGCGCTGACGACGCTCGACGAGGAGGCGCGCACGCTGCGGGCCGGCGAGGTCGTCATCGACGACGCCGACGGACCGACGTCCCTGGCCGGCGTCATGGGCGGCGATCGGTCCGAGGTCCACGACGGGACCGTCCGCGTGCTGCTCGAGGTCGCCTCCTGGGACGGTCCGACGATCCACCGCACGGCCCAGCGCCTGGGGCTCTTCAGCGAGGCGGCGACGCGCAACGCCAAGGGCCTGGCCCCGGAGCAGACCGCGTGGGCGCAGGCCCTCGCCACCCGCCTGCTCGTGGACCTCGCCGGCGCGCGTCGCGTCGGCGGCACGATCGACGTCGGGGGCGACGCGCTCGCGGGCGATCCCGACCCGATCGTCGTGCGCGAGGCCCGCGTCGCGCGGCTCCTCGGCGCTCCCGTCGACCGTGCCCGCCAGACGGAGCTGCTGCGGACGCTCGGGTTCGGCGTCGTCGACCCGGACCCGACCGCCGCCGAGGGGGAGGGGGCGCTGCACGTCCTGGTTCCGCCGGAGCGGCGCGTCGACGTCACGCGCGAGATCGACGTCGTCGAGGAGCTCGCGCGGCTCGGCGTCGTCGCCGACCTCACACCGACGCTGCCGGTCCGACGCCGCCTCACCGCGGCGACGCTCAGCCCCGTCCAGCGCGCCCGCCGACGGGTCGAGGACGCCCTCGTCGGCCGTGGGCTGCAGGAGGTCGTCGGCTGGTCGTTCACCGACGCCGGCGCCGCCGGGCGGCTCGGCCTCGCCGACGGCGACCCGCGCGCCTCCGCGGTCCGCCTGGAGCACCCGCTGAGCGAGGACCAGGCGGTGCTGCGCCCGACGATCCTCGTGTCGCTGCTCGACGTCGCGCGGCACAACCGCACCCGCGGCGCGGACGACGTGCGGATCTTCGAGACCGGCACGGTCTTCCGCGACCAGCCCGACCCGCGCCGACCCGACATGCCGTTCGAGCACGCCGCGCTCGGGGTGCTCGTGCAGGACGACCTCTTCGCGGTCAAGGGCCTGCTCGACGCGGTCCTCGGAGCGCTGCGGATCGACGGGTGGGAGCTGGAGCCGGTCGACGACGTGGCGTTCCTGCACCCGGGCCGTGGGGCGCGGATCGTGCTCGGCGACGACGTCGTCGGACTGCTCGGCGAGGTCCATCCGACCGTCGCCGACCGGTGGGGCCTGCCGCGGACCGCGGTCTGCCTGCTGGACCTCGACCAGGCGCTGCCGCGCGCGCCGGAGCGTCGGCCCGTCCGGCCGGTCGGGCAGTTCCCCGACGCCCGGTTCGACCTGGCGGTCGTCGTCGCCGACGACGTGTCCGCCCGCCGGACGCTCGAGATCGCGCGCGGCGCCGCCGGTCCGCTGCTGGAGGACGTGACGGTGTTCGACGCCTACCGCGGCACGGGGATCGCCGACGGCCACGTGTCGCTGGCGCTCCACGTCCGACTGCGCGCCGCCGACCGCACGTTGACCGACGAGGAGATCGGTACCGTCCGTGAGGCGATCGTCGCCGCGTTGGCGGCCGACGTGGGAGCGACCCTCCGTGGCTGACGAGGACCCCATCACCCCCGCCCGGGCCCTGACCCCGCCCGACCCGTCCGCGGACGGGCCGCGCGTCGCGGTGCTCGGCGCATCCGGGTTCGCCGGGGCGCTCGCCGCCGCGCTCCTGGCCCGGCACCCGTGGTTCCGCCTGGGCGCGATCACCGCCCGCGCCGAGGCGGGGATGGCGCTCCGCGAGCTCTACCCGCACCACCGCGTCGACGACGTCCTCGTCGAGCCCGAGCTCGACGCGATCGCCGCCGACCACGACGTGGCGATCGTCGGCTACCCGCACGGCGCGTCGAGCGAGGCGGTCGCCGCCCTCCACGCCCGCGGCCTGGTCGTCGTCGACCTGTCGGCGGACTTCCGCCTGCGCGATCCCGCCGTCTACCGCGAGTGGTACGGCGACGGGCACGTCGCCCCCGACCTGTTCGGCTCCGCCGTCTACGGGCTGCCCGAGCTGCACCGCGCCGCGCTGGCGGACGTGCGGGACGGCTCGCGCCTCATCGCCGGGCCGGGCTGCTTCCCGACCGCCGCCATCCTCGCCCTCGCGCCGCTGGCGCGGGCCGGGGTGGTCGCCGACGTCATCGTCGACGCCAAGACCGGCGTGTCCGGCGCGGGACGCAAGCTCCAGCGCACGACGCACTACTCGGCGGTGTCGGAGAACGTCCACGCCTACGGCGTCGCCGGCCACCGCCACCAGCCCGAGATCCGTCAGGAGCTCGCCGCGCAGGGGATGGACGACGCGGTCGAGCCGGTGTTCGTCCCGCACCTCACCCCGGTCGACCAGGGCGAGCTCGTCTCGTGCTACGTCCGCCCCGTCCGCCGGGTGACGGCGGACGAGGTCGACACGCTGTTCGCGGACGCCTACGACGGCGAGCGGTTCGTCGAGCTCACCGACGTCGACCCCGGCATGCGCGACGTGCAGGCCACGAACGTCGCCCGGATCCGCACCCACGTCGACCCGCGGTCCGATCACGTCCTCGTCTTCGCCGCCATCGACAACCTGTGGAAGGGCACCTCGTCGCAGGCGATCCAGTCGCTCAACGTCGCCTTCGGACGCGACGAGGGCGAGGGCCTGCCGGCCTGACCTGGCGCGGAGCGCCCGCCAGGGCGCCAGATCTCGTCCGACTCGCGAGCGCGGGTCGGCCGACCGTCGAGGGGCGACGGTGGAGCGACCCACCGTCGTCGACGCCCCGGCGTCCGGAGCCCCGACGCCCGGTCGGGCCCGGGCCCGCGGGTCGTGCCGCGGCCGCTCGTCCCTACGGGTGCGTAGGGAAGCGGTAGCCTGTCGACCATGGCCACCGCCGCGACGACCGTTCCCGCCCCGCCGGAGGCCGGGTCGGCGCCTTCCGACCTGCCGGGCGTCACCCACCGTTGGGTCGACGCCGGCGACGTGCGGCTGCACGTCGCCGAGGCCGGCGTCGAGCACGCCGCGCCCGATCGCCCCGCGATCGTCCTGGTCCACGGATGGCCGCAGCACTGGTGGTGCTGGCACGAGGTCCTGCCGCGCCTGGCGCAGGACCACCACGTGCTGGCGGTCGACCTGCGCGGGCACGGGTGGAGCGCGGTGCCGGACCCCACCGGCGACGCGTACGACAAGCGCACCATCGCGGCCGACCTCGTCGCGCTCGTCGACGCGCTGGGCCTGGACCGGCCGGTCCTCGTCGGCCACGACTGGGGCGGCTGGACGTCCCTGCTGGCCGCCGGCCTGGCCCCGGAGCGCTTCCGTGGGGTCGTCGCGGCGTCGATCGTCGCGCCGTGGGCCCCGATCCCGGTCCGGGACCTGTGGCGGTTCGCGTACCAGCTCGTCGCCGGCGGGCCGCTCGGGCCGCTCCTGCACCGCGGCCGTGGCCAGACGTTCCTGCGGCTCGTCTACCGCGCGGCGTCGGCCGACCCGCGGCGGGGCCGCGGCGACGCCGACGACCCGTACCTGGAGCGCTACCGCGACGGGGCCCGGGCCGCGGCCGGCGCGGCGATGTACCGCACGTTCCTCCTGCGGGAGCTGCCCGCGCTGCGCGCCCGCACCTACGCCCCGGACGTCCCGCCGCTGCCGATCCTGCTCGTCCCGGCCGAGGGCGACACGGTGCTGCCCCCGTCGCTCGTGCGGCGCGGGGCCGGACGCGGCGACGTCACCGTCGACCCGATCGCCGGCGCCGGTCACTGGTCGCCCGAGGAGCAGCCGGACGAGCTGGTCGACCGGATCCGGACGTTCCTCGACCGTCGCGTCGCCCCGTAGCGCGGCCGACGCCCCGGGAATCCCGCGGCGGGTGGCCGCGGTCCTGTGACGGATCGTGGTCGCGTGGCGGGCGCCGTCCGCCACGGGTGACGGGGTGCCGTGGTGGGGCGGGGACGCGTGGCGGATGGTGGTCGCGTGGCGGACGCCATCCGCCACGGATGGCAGCGCCTACACTCACGCCCGATGCCCGAGACGCCCGCCGCCCCGTACGGGGCGACCCCCACGCCCGACGAGCCGCCGCCGTTCTTCCGCTCGCGTTGGGTCGAGGTGCCCGACAGCGTCATCCGCGTCCACTCGCGCGGCCTGCCGCGGGGGTTCCGCGCGGCCGGGGTGCACGCCGGGATCAAGCCGTCCGGCCGCCACGACGTGGCGCTGCTCACCTGCGACGCGCCGGACGCGGTGAGCGCCGCCCGGTTCACCCGGTCGGGGACCGCCGCGCCGCCGGTCCTCGTCACCCGCGAGACGTCGCGCCTGGAGGCGCTGCGGACCGTCGTCGTCACGAGCGGCAACGCCAACGCGGGCACGGGCCGCGACGGGTTCGACGTCGCGCGGCAGGTGCGGTCGGCGGCGGCCGAGGCGACCGGGGTCGACGACGACCGGGTCGCGATCGCCGCCACCGGGGTCATCGGGGTGCCGTTGCCGATGGACGTCGTGCCCGCCGGGGTCGCGCTGGCCGGGCGGGAGCTGCGCGCCGACGGCGACGACGCGTTCCGTCAGGGCATCGAGACGACCGACCTCTTCCCCAAGACGGCGACGCTGCGGGTGGCGCTGTCCGGCGGCTCGGTCACGTTGCACGCCGTCTGCAAGGGCGCCGGGATGATCCAGCCGAGCTTCGCGACGATGCTGTGCTTCGTCACGACCGACGCCGTCCTCGAGCCACGCACCGCCGACCTGCTGCTGGGCGTCACCGTCAAGCGGAGCTTCGACCGGATCACCGTCGACGGCCAGCTCTCGACGAGCGACACCGCGGTGCTCATCGCGTCCGGCGCGAGCGGGGTGCGGGTGGAGCCGGAGTCCGCCGACGAGCAGCGGTTCGGCCTGGCGCTCGACGCGCTGCTGCGCCAGCTCGCCCTCCTCATCGTCGCCGACGGCGAGGGCGCGCGCCGCGTGGGGCGCGTCGTCGTCAAGGGGCCCGACGGCCCGGCGTGCGAGCGGGTCGCCCGGCAGATCGGCAACAGCCCGCTGGTGAAGACCGCCCTGTACGGCGGGGACCCCAACTGGGGACGGATCGTCCAGGCGGTCGGGGCGGTGCTGCCCGGGCCACGGCTGACGCCGATCGGGGTGCGGATCGAGGGCGTCGAGGTGTGCCGTGACGGGCAGGAGGCGCCGTTCGACCGGGCCGCGCTCGAGGCGTTGGTGCAGGGTCCCGAGGTCGACTACGAGGTGACGATCGGCAGCCCGACCGTCGACGGCGGCGCCGGGGCGGCCGCCGGCGCGTTCGCGAACGAGAGCGAGCTGTACTTCAGCGACCTGGGCCACGAGTACGTGACGCTCAACGCGGAGTACACGACCTGACCGGGCCGGGCGGGGCGGGGGAGGGACGCCGTCCCGCGATAGCCTGCCCCGTCGATGGCGACGACCGGATCCGACCCCGCAGCCCCCTCGTCCGGGATCGGCCCGCGCGACGTCGCGACGCTGCTGGAGTCGCTCCCGTACATCCGGCAGTTCCGCGAGCGGACCGTCGTCATCAAGTACGGCGGGGCGGCGATGACCGACCCCGAGCTGCGCGAGGACTTCGCCCGTGACGTCGCGCTTCTGAAGTACGTCGGCGTCAACGTCGTCGTCGTCCACGGCGGCGGGCCGGAGATCACCCGCTACATGGAGCGGCTCGGCATGCCGGTCGAGTTCCGCGGCGGCCTGCGCGTGTCCGACGCCGCCACCGTCGAGGTCGCCAAGATGGTGCTCGTCGGCAAGGTGAACAAGGACATCGTCGTGCGGATCAGCCGCCACGGCCAGGCGGCGGTCGGGCTCTGCGGCGACGACGGCAACCTCTTCACCGTCGAGACGACCACCGGCCCGTCGGGCGAGGACGTCGGGTTCGTCGGGCGGGTGACGAAGGTCGACACGACGGTCATCGACCACGTCGCCCAGGAGTTCGTGCCGGTGATCGCGTCGGTCGGCGCCGACGACGAGGGGCGCTCCCACAACGTCAACGCCGACGAGGCGGCCGCGGCGGTCGCCCGGGCGCTCGGCGCGACGCGGCTCATCTTCCTCACCGACGTCGCCGGGTGGCTCGCCGACGCGTCCGACCCGGCGACGCTCATCTCGCAGGCCGCCACCGACGAGGTCGAGCAGGCGCTGCCGTCGATCGACGGCGGCATGCGCCCCAAGCTCCAGGCCTGCGTCGACGCGGTCCACAGCGGGGTCGGGGCGGCGTCGATCGTCGACGGCCGCCGCCCGCACTCGGTGCTGCTGGAGCTCTTCACCGACGACGGCTGCGGCACCCAGATCCGCCCGGCACGGTGAGCGCCGCGCCGTCCGACGCCGCGTGGCCCGCGCCCGGCCGGCCCGTTCGCCGGCCCGACCCGTCCACCGATCACCACCGGAGGCCCGCATGACCGATCCGCTGACCCTCGACGCGCTCGAGGCGATCGAGCGCGAGCGCGTCCTGCCGACCTACGCCCGGCTGCCGCTCGCGGTGTCGCACGGGTCCGGGGCCTGGCTGCACGCCGTCGACGGCCGCCGGGTCCTCGACCTGCTGTGCGGGTTGGGCGTCACGTCGCTCGGGCACGCGCACCCGGACGTCACCCGGGCGATCGGCGACCAGGCCGGTCGGCTGCTGCACACGAGCAACCTCCTGCACCTCGAGGGTCCGGTGCGCCTGGCCGAGCGGCTGTCGCGCTCGTCGCTCGGGGGCGGCGTGTTCTTCACGAACTCCGGCGCCGAGGCGAACGAGGCGGCGATCAAGCTCGCCCGTCGCCACCGTCGCGGCGGCGAGATCCTCAGCGTCCACCGGGGCTTCCACGGTCGGACCTTCGGTGCGCTGTCGGCGACCCCGCAGGAGGCCAAGCAGGAGCCGTTCGCCCCGCTCGTCGGCGGGTTCCGGGCGGTGGCACCGACCGTTGACGCGCTGACCGACGCGATCGGGCCGGGCACGGCCGCGGTCCTCGTCGAGACGATCCAGGGCGAGAGCGGGGTCCTGCCGATCGACCCCGAGGTGCTGCGCGCCGCCCGCGCCGCGTGCGACGCCCACGGCGCGCTGCTCGTGTTCGACGAGGTCCAGACCGGCGTCGGCCGCACCGGCGGCCTGTGGTCGTACCCGGCGACCGGCGTGACGCCCGACGCGATCACCGTCGCCAAGGCGCTGGCCAACGGCCTGCCGATCGGAGCGCTCGTCACCGGACCCCACCTGTACGACACGTTCCGTCCCGGGGACCACGGGTCGACGTTCGCCGGCGGGCCCGTCGCCGCCGCGGCCGCCCACGCGGTGCTCGACGTCGTCGACGACGACGCGTTCCTCGCGCGGGTCGGCGAGGCGGGGGAGCGGCTCGCCGCGGCGCTGGGGGAGCTGCCCGACGTCGTCGCCGTCCGCGGGCGTGGCCTCATGCTCGCCGCCGAGCTCGACCCGGCCGCCGTCGGGCGCCACGGGTCGACGGCCGACCTCGCCGGTCGCCTGCTCGACGAGCACGACGTGTGGGTCAACGCGCCGAGCCCGACGGCGCTGCGGCTGCTGCCGCCGCTGACGATCACCGACGCCGAGATCGACGAGGGCGTCACCCGGATCGCCGCCGGGCTCGCCGCACGCTGACGGCGCCCCGTCGTCAGGTCGCCGCGACCGGCGGCAGGTGGCCGATCCGGCGCGCCACCACCGCGCAGGTGGCGTCGACGATCCCGTCGAGCAGGTCGAGCACCTCGGCGACCTCGTCGGCGACGAGGTCGATCTGCGCCAGGTGGACGGCGCGGCCGCGGCGGGCGATCGCCGCGTCGAGCACGTCCGCGCCGGGATGGCCGGCGACGTCGGGCCAGTGCGGCGAGATCGGCGCCATGCCGGCGATCTCCTCGGCGAGCCGGTCGAGGCCCGCGCCGCTCGGGGTGTTCCAGTACCGGAACCGGCCCTGCAGCGCCTTGCCCAGGTGGCGGATCGCCAGGCGTCGCCAGCTGCCGTGGAGCCGCGCGACGAGGTGCTCCCACGGCTCGCCCGGCTCGCCGACGGTGTCGAGCAGGGCCTGCCGGACGACCTTCGGCAGATCCTCGGGCCGCCGCGCCGCCCCGGTCACCGCCACCGCGGCCGCGCGCATGAGCGCCTCGGCGCAGCCCTCCCACGCTCCGAGGGCGAAGACGAGCGCCGACGACGGCACGAGCGCCGTCCGCGGATCGTCCGGATCGTCGAGCTCGAGGAGCCCGCGGGGGGCGACGATGAGCTCGGCGTATCGGGCACGGGCCTGCTGGACGGGGACGGGCTCCACGGCGGCACCGTATCGGCGTCGGCGCCTGCACCGGCCTTCCCGCCGGATCGGCGCTACATTCCCACGTCCATGTCCGAGCCCGTGACCCCCGCCACCGCCCCCGACGACACGCACACCGAGGTGCGACGTGTAGCGGTGCCGGGTCGGACGCGGATCGCGTCGTACCTGGCCGACAAGGACGAGGTCCGCAAGGTCCTGCTCCTCTACTCCGGCGGCCTGGACACGAGCGTCATGCTCAAGTGGATCCAGGACGAGTACCGGGCGGAGGTCGTGACGCTCACCGTCGAGCTCGGACAGCCGGACGAGGACTACGACGAGGTCACCGACAAGGCCCGCACGCTCGGGGCGGTCGAGACGGTCGTCCACGACGCCCGCCAGGAGTTCGCCGACGAGTACCTGGTCCCCGCGATCAAGGCGAACGTCAACTACGGCGACGGCTACCCGGCGTTCACGTCGCTCGGTCGTCCGCTGATCGCCAAGCTCGCCTGCGAGTACGCGCGCCGGCACGGCTGCGACACGATCGCCCACGGCTGCACCGGCAAGGGCAACGACCAGGTCCGGATCGAGGCGACGATCGCGACGCTCGCCCCCGAGCTCAAGGTCATCGCGCCCGTCCGCTCGTGGGCGATGGGTCGCGACGAGGAGATCGCCTACGCCCGCGAGCACGGCATCCCGATCAAGAACACCCCGGACGGCGCGCCGGCGCCCTACTCGATCGACGACAACCTGTGGGGTCGGTCGTCCGAGGGCCGCTGGATCGAGGATCTCGGCCACGCCCCCGAGGACGACGTGTTCCAGCTCGTCACCCGTCCCGAGGACGCGCCGGACGAGTCCGAGATCGTGCGGGTGACGTTCGAGCAGGGCGTGCCGGTGGCGATCAACGACACGCCGATGGGCATCGTCGCGCTGCTGGAGGAGGCGGCGCGCCTCGGTCGCAAGCACGGCGTCGGCATCCTCGACCACATCGAGGACCGGATCGTCGGGCTGAAGGTCCGCGACATCTACGAGATCCCGGCGGCGGCGATCATCCTGCCCGCCCACAAGGAGCTCGAGCGGCTGGTCGGCACGATCCACCAGAACCAGTTCAAGCCCGGCGTCGACCAGAAGTGGGCCTACCTCGTCTACGCCGGCCTGTGGTGGGAGCCGCTGCGCGAGGACCTGCAGGCGTACATCGAGCACGTCAACCGTCGCGTGACCGGGACGATCGGCCTGAAGCTCTACAAGGGCTCCGCGCGGGTCGTCACCCGCGAGTCCGACAACGCCGTCTACGACGCGCAGCTCGCGAGCTTCGCCGAGTCCGGCGGCCTCTTCGCCCAGGACGCCTCGCCGGGCTTCATCGAGCTGTGGTCGCTGCAGTCGCGCCTGGCGTGGCGGCTCGCCCACGGCGAGGGCCAGACGGGCACCGGCGCGTAGCGCGCGGCCGGCCGTCCCGGCGACCGCGACGTCCCACGCCTCGCCGGCGTGGGCGTCGTCGTCTACGGTGGCGACCATGAGTGGTGGACCGCAGCGGACCTTCTACACCGTCCTCGGCTGGGCGACGTGGCGCGCGGCGCGCCTCTACGTGCGCCGGCGGGTGCTCCCCGGCCGTGACGGCACGGGGCGCCGGCGACTGGTCCGCATCGCCCTGCTCGTCGCGGCGGCGGTGGCGGCCGTGGCGACCCTCCGTCGCGGCCGGGCCGCCGAGGACGAGCCGTTCTCGTTCCCGGTCCCGTCGACGGCCGACGTCACCGGCGTCGCGGCCACCGCCGGGGCGACCGACGCCGGCCGCGTGACGGCGGCGGACGACGACGCCGGGACCCTTCCGGACGCGGGTGGCGACGCCGACCGCGCGGACGACGGGGGCGACGCCGACGACGAGGCCGCGACCGACGATGCGTCCGCGACCGACGGCGACGACGCGACCGACGACGACGCGGCGGCGCGGTGAGCGGTCCCGGGACCGACGACGTCGACCTGTCCGACCTGGGCCCGGACGTCGGGCCGATGGCGCGCCGCGCCGAGCTCCACCTCCGGCGCATCGAGGCGGCGCGTCGCCGGGAGCGCGCGGCCGAGGCCGCTCCCGATCACGCCGGTGCGCTGAGCGATCCGCCGGCGCCGGAGCCGGAGCCGGAGCCGGTCGCCGACCCGGCCACGGGCAGCGCTCGACCCGACGTCGACGCCCGCGACCCGCACGAGGTCCTGCGACGGCTCGAGGAGGCCGCCGCGCGGCTCCGCGAGAGCACGCCGCCGCCGGAGGACTGACCGACGCCGACGTGGGTCGTGGCCGGTTCTTCCTGCACCTTCCGGACCACGTCGCCGACGCCCGCCGCAGACCCCGCCGCGAGGCCCCACGACGTCCGCCCCGACGCCTAGCCTGAGAGGGGTGAGCACCGGTCCCTGCGTCCACCTGCACGTCCACTCCGAGTACTCGCTGTTGGACGGCCAGCCGAACATCAAGAAGCTCGTCAAGCGCGCCGCCGAGCTCGACCAGCCCGCGGTCGCCCTCACCGACCACGGGGTGATGAACGGCACGATCGAGCTGTACAAGGCCGCCAAGGACCAGGGCATCAAGCCGATCATCGGCTGCGAGCTGTACCTCACCGAGGATCACGCGTTCCGCGACGGCAAGCGCGAGATGAACCACCTGACGGTGCTCGCGCGGAACGAGCAGGGCTACCGCAACCTCATGCGCCTCAGCTCGCTCGGCTACACCGCCGGGTTCCACCGCGGCAAGCCCGCCGCGGACTACCGGCAGCTCGCCGAGCACGGCGAGGGGCTCATCGTCCTGTCGGGCTGCCTGGCGTCGCGGTTCTGTCGGCGGATCGCCGACGACGACCTCGACGGCGCCCGCGCGCACGCCGACGACCTGTTCAACGCGGTCGGCAAGGACAACGTCTACTTCGAGGTCCAGAAGAACCTCGTGCCGCTGCAGGACAAGTGCAACGAGCAGATCGTGCGGATCGCCCGCGAGACCGGACGCCCGCTCGTCGGCACCGCGGACGTCCACTACCTCCACCGCGACGACTACTCGACGCACCGGGCGATCCTCTGCGTGTCGACCCAGTCGACGCTGGCCAACCCGAAGATGGCCGACGCGTTCACCGACAACGTCTACTACCTCAAGAGCAACGAGGAGATGGCGGCCGACTTCGCGGAGTGGCCGGAGGCGGTGCCGATGTCGCTCGAGATCGCCGAGCGGTGCAACGTCGAGATCCCGCTCGGGCAGACGCTGCTCCCGCGGTTCCTGCCGGAGGGGGAGGATGAGCGGGCGTATCTGGCGGAGCGGGTGCGGGAGGGGTTGCGGGAGCGGTATGGGGATCCGGTGCCGGCGGAGGCGCGGGAGCGGGCGGAGATGGAGCTCGGGGTCATCAATCGGATGGGGTACGACGCGTACTTCCTGATCGTGTGGGACTTCATCAAGTGGGCGAAGGACCGTGACATACCGGTGGGTCCGGGGCGTGGGTCGGCGGCGGGGTCGATCATCGCCTACTGCCTGGGGATCACTGATCTGGATCCGTTGAGGTACGACCTGTTGTTCGAGCGGTTCCTCAATCCGGATCGCGTGTCGATGCCGGATATCGACATCGACTTCTCGGTCAAGGGTCGGGAGCGGGTGATGGAGTACGTGACCGACAAGTACGGGCGTGAGCGGGTCGCGCAGATCGTGACGTTCGGTCGGATGCTGCCGCGGAACGCGACGAAGGACTCGGCGCGGATCCACGGGTACGACTACGCGACGGGCGATCGGTTGGCGAAGCTCATCCCGGAGGCGATCATGGGGAAGACGCCGCCGTTGGAGAAGTGCCTGGAGGAGGGCACGGAGTTGCGGCAGGCGTACGACACCGATCCGGTGGCGAAGGAGGTGCTGGACACCGCGCGGGGGTTGGAGGGGAACGTGCGGGCGTTCGGGATCCATGCGGCGGCGGTGGTGATCTCGGATCGTGATCTGACCGAGGTCGTGCCGTTGCTGTGGTCCGACAGTCGCAAGGTCGACGAGCACGGCAAGAAGATCTACAACCAGGTGACGCAGTTCCCGATGGGTCCGGTGGAGGAGCTGGGCCTGTTGAAGATGGACTTCCTGGGGTTGCGCAACCTCGATGTGATCGATGATGCGTTGGCGATCATCGAGCGGTCGTCGGGGGAGCGGATCGACATCGCGCAGGTGCCGTTGGACGATCGCAAGACGTACGAGATGTTGGCGCGGGGCGATTCGATCGGGGTGTTCCAGTTCGAGTCGGAGGGGATGCGCAAGGCGCTCAGGCAGGTGGTGCCGACGGAGTTCGACGATCTGATCGCGCTGGTGGCGTTGTATCGGCCGGGCGCGATGGATCAGATCCCGACGTATGCGCAGGGCAAGCATGATCCGTCGATGATCCGGATTCCGGATCCGCGGTTGGAGCCGATCATCGGTCCGACGAAGGGGGTGATCCTGTATCAGGAGCAGTCGATGCGGATCTCGCGCGATCTGGCGGGGTTCACGCCCGGGCAGGCGGACGACCTGCGCAAGGCGATCGGCAAGAAGAAGCTCGACCAGATGGCCAAGCTCGAGCCGGCGTTCCGGGAGGGTTGCCTGGCGTCGGGGACGGACTCGCAGGTCGTCGACTGGTTGTGGCAGACGAACCTCAACGCGGCGAACTACTCGTTCAACAAGTCGCACGCGGCCTGCTACGGGCTGGTGTCGTACCGGACGGCGTGGTTGAAGGCGAACTATCCGGCGGAGTACATGGCCGCGCTGCTCTCGTCGGTGATGTCGACGAAGGACAAGGTGCCGTTCTTCCTCAACGCGTGCGAGGACATGGGCATCGACGTGCTGCCGCCGGACGTCAACGAGTCCGATCACGAGTTCACCGTCCACGACGGCGCGATCCGGTTCGGGCTGGACGCGGTGAAGGGCGTCGGGCACGGCGCGGTCGAGGCGATCAAGACGGCGCGCGAGGACCAGCCGTTCACGACGCTGTGGGACTTCTGCGAGCGGGTCGACCACCGCGCGGTGAACGGCAAGGCGCTCGACTCGCTCATCCGCTGCGGCGCGTTCGCGTCGACCGGCGCGACCCGGCAGGGGATGCTGGCGGTCGTCGAGGACGCCCAGCAGGTCGGCAAGAAGATCCAGCAGGACGCCGCCGCCGGACAGGGGTCGATCTTCGACATGGGCATGGACGACGGCGCGGCGGATGCCGCGGCGACGCCCGCCACCGCCCACCCGCCGATCCCGGGCGGTGAGTTCGACCAGCGCGAGCTGCTCGCGATGGAGAAGGAGACCATCGGCCTGTTCCTCTCCGCCCATCCGCTGAAGGACGTCCGGGACGCGCTCGCCAAGGCCACCGACTGCGGCCTGGCCGACCTCAGGGCCCGGGCGCACGACTCGTGGGTCGAGGTCGGCGGGATGGTCGTCGAGATGCGGCGGATCACGACCCGCAAGGGCGACATGATGCTCCGGGGCAAGATCGAGGACACCGAGGGCGTCGTCGACGTCGTGGTCTTCCCCAAGGCGGCGCCGGCGCTCGAGCCGATCCTGCAGCCGGACGAGGTCGTGCTGCTGCGCGGGAGGGTCGACCTGCAGGACGCCGACCGACCGACGATCCTCGCCCAGAGCGCCAAGCCGTTCCGCCCGTCGAGCAAGGACCTCGAGGCCGCCCGCGGTGCGGCGGACGAGCGCCGCGCCGAGCGGGCGGCGGCCGCCGCCCCCACCGAGATGCACCTGAGGATCGACGGGCAGGCGGTCACCGGCACCGCGCTCGAGCGTCTGCGGCAGCTGCTGGGCGACCACGAGGGCGAGGCGGTGATGGTCATGACGATCCAGACGTCGAACGGCCCGCGCACCCTGCGACTGGGCACCGGGTTCCGCGTCGCGCCCGGACCGTCGCTCGAGGTGGAGCTGGCCCGGCTCTTCGGCCGCGAGAGCATCGCCGTGGCGACGGCGGGCCCCGACGCCGGGACGTCGGGCGGCGACGCGGCCGGTCCGGCCGGCGAGGGCGACGCCGCCCTCGCGGCCTGACGGACGGACGTCCGGTCGATCCGGGCCGCGGCGCGTCGACGTCGCCGCGGCTTCGAATCGGACGTCCGTCCACCAGGGGTCGGGTCGACGGCGGGCGCGGGCGAGTCTCACGGGGAGTCCACCGATCGCACGACCCGGGCACGCCACGCGGCGCGCCCGGGACCGAGGAGAACCGCGCATGACCCGCCGCCGCCCGCACCTGCCGTACCGCACCCTGGCCGTGACCGCCGCGACCGCCGTCGCCGCCGGCGGCACCGCCTCGATGGTCGCGACCGCCGCGACCGCCGCGCCCGCCGCCCCGCCCGTCGCGATCACCCAGCCCGCCGAGCAGTACCTCCTCGGACTCGACCTCGGCGGGTTGCTCTCGCCGATCCTCGACAGCCTGCCCGGCGGCCTCGGCGACATCATCTCCGACATCCTCGACGGCACCATCGGCGGGGCGCTCGGCGGCGGGCAGCTCGACAGCGTCCTGTCGGGCCTGCCGCTGCTCGACCCGTCGCAGTTCATCACCACGATCCAGGCGCTGCTCGGCGGCGGGCAGTTCGACCAGATCCTGGCCGGGCTGCCCGGCAGCGGGATGCTCGGGTCGTTCGACCTCAGCCAGCTGCAGGCGCTGTTCTCGACCCTGCCGTTCGGGAACTTCGCGCCCGACCTCGCGGGGATCCTCCCGGCGCTCGACCCCACGCAGCTCCTCGGGGTCCTCAACACCGTCACCGCCGGCCCGCTCGGCCAGCTGCTCGACCAGGTCGCCGCCGGCCCGTTCGCCCAGCTGCTCGAGACGATCGTCGGGGGCGGCCCCGACCCGGCCCCGCACACGGTCGCCGGCCTGCTGCAGCGGCTCACCGCCTTCATCCCGGCCGACGTGCCGGTCGGCACCGCCGTGACGCAGCTGCGCGAGCTCCTGGCCCCGGTCACCGACCTGCTGAAGCACGCCGGCATCGACTCGCTGCCGTTCGTGTCGCAGCTCCTCAACCAGCTCGAGTCGCTCAGCGCGAGCCTGCCGTCCGAGCTCGGCGAGCCGGTCGCCGCCCTCATCGGGGACCTGCGCAACACCGAGGAGGTCCTGTCCTACCAGGCCGCCCTCGCCAACGGCGCGACGCCTGCCGCGGCGGGCGCCCCGGCGGCGGCCCCGGTCGCCGCCACGCCCGTCGCGAAGGCCGCCGCATACCGCGTCACGGTCAAGCGCGTCTCGCTGAACAAGGCGAAGAACCGCGTGACGGTCAAGCTGTCGCTGTCGAAGAAGGCCCCCGAGACCGCCAAGGTCAAGGTGTCGACCCGGCTCGCCGGCAAGGTACTCAAGACCCGAACGGTCAACGTCCGCGCCGGCAAGTCCAAGACCGTTCGGATCAGCGTGCCCAAGGCGACGGCCCGCAAGGTCGTGAGCAACGGTGGCAAGGCCCGCGTCCGCGCGACGACGGTCGGCAGCTCGAAGGCCGCGCACGTGAAGTCGGTCAACGTCAAGCGCACCAAGCGCTGACCCACCCCGTCGTCGGTGGCCGTCGCGACGGCCACCGACGACCGCGCCGCGCCCGGGCCGGCACGCCGCTCCGCGCGCCCGGCACGCCGGCGGCCCGGACGGTCGCCTAGCCTTGCCGGCATGCGCGTCCGCTTCGCCCCGTCGCCCACCGGTGCCCTCCACGTCGGGGGCGCCCGGGCGGCGCTCTACAACTGGCTCCTCGCGCGGGGGACCGACGGCGGCCGGTTCCTCCTGCGGATCGAGGACACCGACCGCGAGCGCTCCACCCCCGAGAACGTCGAGCAGATCCTCGATGCGCTGCGCTGGCTCGGCCTCGACTGGGACGGCGAGCCGGACTTCCAGACCCGGCACGAGCCGCGCCACCGCGAGGTCCTCGCCCAGCTCCTCGCCGACGGCCGCGCCTACCACTCCCGCGCGACCGCCGAGGACGTCAAGGCCTACAAGGCCGAGCACGGGGCCGATCGCGGGTTCCGCGGGGCCGATCATCCGACGCGCGCCGCCGACGGCGAGCCGGACGCGGACGGGCGGCGCCCCGCCATCCGCCTGGTGGTGCCCGACGGCGAGACGGTCGTCCGCGACCTCGTCCGCGGCGACACGACGTTCCGCAACGTCCACATGGACGACCCGGTCATCGCCCGCGGCGACGGCAGCCCGCTGTACAACCTCGCGGTGGCCGTCGACGACCTCGACGCCGGCATCACGCACGTCGTGCGCGGCGAGGACCACCTGTCCAACACCCCCAAGCAGCTGCTCGTGTACGCCGCGCTCGGCGCCGATCCGCCGCTGTTCGCGCACCTGCCGCTGCTCCACGGCCCCGACGGCAAGAAGCTGTCCAAGCGTCACGGGGCCGCGTCGGTGCAGGAGCTGCGCGAGGCCGGGTACCTGCCCGACGCCGTGGTGAACTACCTGGCGTTGCTCGGGTGGGGCGACGAGGACGACGAGACCGAGATCGCCCGCGACGAGCTCGTCCGGCGGTTCGACATCGGGCGGGTGTCGAAGAACCCGGCCCGGTTCGACGAGCAGAAGCTCAAGTGGCTCAACGGCCGCTACCTGCGCGCCCAGGGCGTCGACGGCCTGGCCGCGACGATCGCCGACCATCTGCGCGACGCCGGCCACGGCGACGCGATCGACGGCCGCGACGAGCTGCTGCGCACCGCGGTCGCCATCAGCCAGGAGAAGATCGCCACCGTCGACGACTTCTGGCCGTTGGCGGGGTTCCTCTTCGCCGGGCCGGTCGACGACGAGAAGGCCCGGGCGAAGTTCCTCACGTCCGAGGCGCACCGGGCCAACCTCCGGGCCGCCCGCGACGCGCTCGCGGCGGTCGAGCCGTTCACCGTCGAGGCGGTCGACGCCCGCCTGCGCGCGCTCGTCGGCGAGCTCGACGCGAAGGCCAAGGACGTCTTCCAGCCGGTGCGCGTGGCGCTGTCGGGGACGACGATCTCTCCCGGGGTGTTCGAGTCGGCGGCCGCGCTCGGACGCGACGAGACGCTGCGGCGGATCGACGCCGCGCTCGCGGATTGACCGTCCGCCGACGGCGGCACACGCCGTCTGGACCGACGTCGTACGAGTTGGACTCAAGGCCGACCCCCCGGCTGCCGATATGTCCAGGGAGCCCATGTCGAGCCCCACCGTCGCCCCCTCCACCGCCGACGTCGCGTCGGCCCTCGATCCGGTCCCGACGGGCGCCCCGAGCCCGTCGATCCCGGCGGGGGCGCCGTCGCGCACCGTGCCGATCCGGCCCAACGAGCAGCACGGACGGCGGCTGACCGCCGCGTTCGACGCGCTCGACGGGTTCCCGGCGATGGGCGAGTCGCGGGTGCGCCTCGTCGCCGCCCTCGACGCCGACCCGATCGACGTCGCCGCCGTGGTCGCGGCGATCGAGACCGACCTGGGCCTGGGCCTCACCGTCCTGCGGACCGCCAACCGGATGGAGGGCCGCGTCGGCCGCGTCGCCACCATCCCGGCGGCGGTCGACGCGCTCGGCATGGCGTCGTTGCGCACGATCGCCGACCGCATCCGCACCGTCGACTTCTTCGATCGCGGGGGCGTGTGGGGCCGCGAGGCCGACGCGTACCGACGCCACGCCGCCGCGGTCCAGTCCGCGGTGCACCGCATCGCCGCGGTGACCGAGGCGGTCGACACCGACCTGCTCGTCACCGCCGCGCTCCTGCACGACGTCGGCCGCCTCGTCCTGCGCCGGGCGCACTCCGGCTACGCCCAGACCATCATGGGCCGCGACGTCGCGCCCGAGGAGCGGCTGCTCGCGGAGCGGCGCGAGCTCGGCGTCGACCACGCGCTCGTCGGCGGCGTCCTGGCCCGCCGGTGGGGCCTGCCGCGCGACCTGGCGCGCATCGTCGAGCGTCATCACTCCGACGACGACGGTCGGCAGATCGGCGTCCTGCGGCTCGCCGACATGCTCGCGCACCACGCCCACGGCGGCGAGGTGTCGCCGCCGCTGCTCATGAAGGCCGCCCGCCGGGTCGACGTCGACGCCGCGACGTTGCGAGCGCTGCTCTACGACCAGGCGGTCGGGGGCCCCAAGCGCACCCGCAGCGCCACGCCGTGCCCGCTGTCCGATCGCGAGATGGACGTCCTGCGGCGGCTCGCGGCCGGTCGCGTGTACAAGCAGATCGCGGGCGAGCTGGGCCTGTCGACGAGCACCGTCCGCACCCACCTGCACAACATGTACGGCAAGCTCGGCGCCCGCGACCGGGCGCAGGCGGTGCTCATCGCCGTGGAGCGCGGCTGGCTCTGACCCGCGGGTCGGCGCGGAGGCGACGGCGCACCCGCCGCCACAGCGCCGGCCAGTGGATCCACAGCACGACGGCGGCGGCGATGCCGACGCCGTCGATGAGGACGTCGACCGGGGTCCCGACCCGGCCGTCGACCGTCGACTGATGGACCTCGTCGACGATGGCCCACGCGCCCGCGATCGCCGCGCCGACGACGATCGCGGCGTCACGGCGGGCGCGGACGTGGGCGGGCGCGCGGGCCGACGGGCCGGCACGCTCGGGCCGGTCGAGCCGCCAGGTCCAGGCGCGGGCCCACAGCAGCGCCAGCAGGCCGAACTCGGTCATGTGCGCGAGCTTGCGCAGCACCATGTCGATCCAGCCCAGGTCGGTGGCCAGGTGGGACTGCGCGCTCAGGACCCAGACGACCACCATCAGACCCAGCGGCGGGCCGAACCGCACGACGCCGCGCGTGGCGGCCGCGAGCCGCGCCGGCGCCGTCGCGCGCCGGTGGCGGGGCGCGGGACCGGCGTCGTCGGGGCGCCGTCCGCCTGAAGGTCCGGCCGCTGCCATAGGATCGCCAGGCTACGTGGCCGTCCGGCGTTCGGACGGTCGTCGTCGCGCCCGAGGACCGATGCTCTCCATCACCGCCAAGTCCCCCTACGCCGTGCAGGCCCTGACCGAGCTCGGTCGGGCGGGAGGGACGACCACGCCGGTCCCGGTGGCCGAGCTCGCACGCCGGCGCGACATCCCCGGCCAGTTCCTCGAGCAGCTCTTCGCGACGCTGCGCCGGGCCGGGCTGCTGCGCTCCCAGCGGGGCGTCCACGGCGGCTACCTCCTCACCCGCGACCCGCGCGAGATCACGATCCTCGAGATCGTCGAGATGCTCGACGGCCCGCTCGGCCAGGACTCCGTCGGGATCTTCGCCGACGTCGCCGAGGCCGCGCGCGAGGTCCTGGCGTCGACGAGCGTGCAGGACCTCATCGACCGCGAGGCCCGGGAGCAGGGCCAGACGATGTACTGGATCTGACCGTGCCCGACGTCACCGACATCAACGGCCTCGTCGGCCGCACCCCCGTCGTCCGTCTGGACCGGATCGAGCCCGACGGGCAGCGCGTCGAGCTGTACGGCAAGCTCGAGTGGGCCAACCCGGGCGGGTCGATCAAGGACCGGATCGCGCTGGCGATGGTCCTGGCGGCCGAGAAGGAGGGCCGGATCGCCCCCGGTCGCACGACGATCGTCGAGGCGACGAGCGGCAACACCGGCATCGGCCTGGCGTTCGTCGCCGCCGCCCGCGGCTACGAGCTCGTCATCACCCTGCCGCAGGGGATGACCCGCGAGCGCGAGACGTTGCTGCGACTGTTCGGCGCGCGGGTCGAGGTCGTCGAGTCGCTCGGCGGGATGACCGAGGCGGTCGAGGCGGCCCGTCAGCTGGCGTCCGGCGACGACGTCTGGATGCCCGACCAGTTCGTCAACCCGGCCAACCCGGCGGCGCACCGCAGGACGACCGGTCCCGAGCTGCTCGAGCAGCTCGACCAGCGGATCGACGTGCTCGTCGCCGGCATCGGCACGGGCGGCACGATCACCGGGGTCGGTCGGGCGTTGAAGGCCGTCGACGAGAAGACGCTCGTCGTCGGCGTGGAGCCGGCGTCGTCGGCGGTGCTGTCGGGCGAGCCCGCCGGCCCGCACCGCATCCAGGGGATCGGCGCCGGGTTCGTCCCGCCGGTCCTCGACCGTCGGGTCGTCGACGAGGTCATCCCCGTGACGGACGACGACGCGATCGAGGCCGCGTGGAGCACCGCGCGACGGTGCGGCGTGCTCGGCGGCCTGTCGTCGGGCGCGGCGCTGCACGCGGCGCTGCAGGTCGCGGCGCGCGAGGAGTCGCGGGGCAAGCGGATCGCGGTGATCCTGCCCGACGGTGGCGAGCGCTACGCGGCCGTCCCGTTCTTCCAGCCGCGCTGACCTCCCGTCCTCGCGTGGCCGGGCGGCGCGGCAGGTACCCTTGGGGCTCGATGCTCGGTCTGGGGACGATCCGGCGGGTGGCCGCGGAGCTGCGTTGCGACGTCCGTGCCGCACGCGAGCGCGACCCGGCGGCGGTCGGCGTCGGCACCGCCGAGATCCTGCTCACGTGGCCCGGGGTGCAGGCGCTGCTGGCGCACCGCGTGAGCCACGCCCTGCACCGTCGTGGGGTGCCGTTGGCGCCGCGCGCGATCGCGCACCTGTCGCGTACCGCGACCGGCGTCGAGATCCACCCGGCGGCCCGGATCGGTCGCGGATTGTTCATCGACCACGGGTCGGGGGTCGTCATCGGCGAGACGGCGACGATCGGCGACGACGTCACGCTGTACCAGGGCGTGACCCTGGGCGGCACCGGGTTCCAGATCGGCAAGCGTCATCCGTCGGTGGGGGACCGGGTGACCGTCGGGTCGGGCGCCAAGCTCCTGGGCCCGATCACCGTCGGCGACGACGCGAAGATCGGCGCCAACAGCGTCGTCATCACCGACGTGCCGGACCGCACCACCGTCGTCGGCAACCCCGGCCACCCGGTGCGGATCGACGGTCGTCGCGTCAGCGGGCCGGACGCCGACTGGATCCACCTGCCGGATCCGATCGCCGACGCGGTGCAGACGCTCAACCGACGCGTGCTGGCGCTCGAGGCGCAGGTGCGGGCGCTCGGGGGCGAGCCGGCCCCGCCCGCCGCGACCGGCACCGAGGACGGCGCCCAGGTCCACCTGCTGCGGCCCAAGCACGGCCGCAGTCCCGCCGGCGGCTGACCCGGCTCAGTAGAAGACGGTCCGGCAACGGTGCCGCGGCCGCGCCTTGATCTCGGGGCGCTGGCCCAGCCTCCAGAGCCACGAGTCCAGCCGGTGGGGAGGGATCCCGGTGCGGTCGGCGATCCGCTCGACGGCGTGCAGCGCGCAGCAACGGATCTCGTGCTCGGTCCGGTCGAGCGGCAGCAGGCGCCCGGCGTCGATCGTGGTGGCCAGGTCGTCGTCGTAGACGAGCGCCCCGGCGCCGCGCAGCACGTGGGGGACGAGGTTGTCGGCGAACATCGTCAGCCGGTCCAGGTCGCGCATCGCGGCCAGGCCGAACGCGGCGACGTCCGCCCCGAGGATCTGCGCCCGCTTGTACAGGCCGCGGTCGCGGTAGAACGGCATGCCGGCGGCGACCCCCTCGGCGAGCCGCACCGCCGACCCGTCGGCGGCGTCGACGACGGCCAGCGGGGTCCGGTCGCCGAGCCACCGTCCGAGCGCCCGCAGCGCCTCGGCGTACAGCGCCATGAGCGGGTGCCCGACCGGCTGGCCGAGCACGGCGGCGATCTCGCGGCCGGTGATCCGCCGCAGCTCGTCGGGCGCCCACGGCCCCTGGGCGTGGAACCGGTCGGTGAGCGCCCACGCGACGGTCCAGTAGCCGCTGGACTCCGGGCGCTTGCGCAACGTCGGGAACCAACCCGATCCGAAGTTGATCGCGTTGAGCGTCAGGACGTAGGCGGCGAGCGCCTCGCGGTCGTCGGTCCGCAGGTGCCGGGGATCGGGCTCCGGATCCTCGCGCGCCTCGGTGACGTCGAGCCGCTCGAGCGCGGCGTCGTCGATCCGCACCCGCCGCGCCCCGGCGGCGACCGCGGCGGCATGGGCACGGACGTCGTCGGGCAGCGCCATCGTGGGGGACGCTACCCGCAGGGCGCGTCCGCCGGGTGGGCGTCGGTCCCCGCCGGGCGGCCCCGCCGCGCTCGGGCCTATCCTCGAAGGGTGGCCCCCGTCGACGCCTACGCCGAAGAGCTCCTCGAGGGCCTGAACGAGCCCCAGCGACAGGCGGTCGTCCACGGCGGCGGTCCGCTGCTCGTCCTCGCCGGGGCCGGGTCGGGCAAGACCCGGGTGCTCACGCACCGCGTCGCATGGCTCGTGCGGACCGGGCAGGCCGGCCTGGGCGAGATCCTCGCGGTGACGTTCACGAACAAGGCCGCCGCCGAGCTGCGCGACCGCGTCGCCGGGCTGCTCGGCCGCTCGGTCCGCGGGCTGTGGGTGTCGACGTTCCACAGCGCGTGCGTGCGGATCCTGCGGGTGGAGGCCGAGCGGCTGGGCTACAGCCGCCAGTTCACGATCTACGACGCCGACGACGCCCGCCGGTTGCTCAAGCGCTGCCTCGGCGACATCGACGCCGACACCAAGCGCTACACCCCCAACGCCGTCCACAACCGGATCTCCGACCACAAGAACCGGTTGCGGTCGGTCGACGACGCCGCGCGGCTCGCCCACGGACCGTACGACCAGACCGTCGTCGCCGCCTACCGCGCCTACCAGGACGCGCTGGTGCGCAACAACGCCATGGACTTCGACGACCTGCTCGGCCGCGTCGTCGACCTGCTCGAGCGGTTCCCCGAGGTCCGCCGCCGCTACCGCTCGACGTTCCGCCACGTCCTCGTCGACGAGTACCAGGACACCAACCCCGCCCAGTACCGGCTGCTGCAGCTGCTGTGCATGGACGACCCCACCCACGACGGGACCGGCGACGACGTCGGGCCGCTCGCGGGGGAGGAGCCCGGCCACCGCAACCTCATGGTCGTCGGCGACGACGCCCAGTCGATCTACGGGTTCCGCTCGGCCGACATCCGCAACATCCTCGACTTCGAGGACGACTTCCCCGACGCCGAGGTCATCCGGCTGGAGCAGAACTACCGCTCCACGCAGAACATCCTCACCGCCGCCAACGGGCTCATCGCCCACAACGTCGAGCAGCGCCCCAAGACCCTGTGGAGCGACGCCGGCGCCGGCGACGAGGTGCGGATCCGGGCGCTGCCCGACGACCACACGGAGGCCCGCTGGGTCGTGTCGGAGATCGAGCGACTCGCCGGCGGTGGCGTGCCGCTCGGCGAGATCGCGGTGCTGTACCGCACCAACGCGCTGTCGCGCGCGATCGAGACCGCGCTGACCCAGGCCGAGCTCGACTACCGGGTGATCGGCGGGGTGCGGTTCTTCGACCGCGCCGAGGTCAAGGACGCGATGGCCTACGTCCAGTGGCTCCACAACCCGGCCGACACCGTCGCCTTCGCCCGGATCGTCAACCGGCCGCGCCGCGGGATCGGCGACACCACCGTCGGACGGCTGCTCGCGCACGCCGACGCGACCGGCGCCACGCCGCTGGAGGCGATCGCCGACCCGGCCGCCGCCGGGCTGCGGACGGCCGCGATCCGGGCGGTGGGCGGGTTCGCGGAGCAGGTCGCCGCGATGCGTGAGTCGCTGGACACCGACCCGACGGTCGCCGACCTGCTCTCCGACGTGCTGCGCCACAGCGGCTACCGCGACGAGCTGCAGGCGTCGGTCGACCCGCAGGACGAGGGGCGGCTGGAGAACCTGGAGCAGCTCGTCGCCTACGCCGAGGAGTTCGACGACGAGGACGGCGGCGACGTCGACGCCGACGGGACCGGGCCGCTCGACCGGTTCCTCCAGCAGGTCGCGCTCGTCAGCGACAGCGACCGGCGCAGCGACGCCCCCGACGGGCAGGTGACGCTCATGACCCTCCACAACGCCAAGGGGCTGGAGTACGACGCGGTGTTCCTCGTCGGCTGCGAGGACGGCGTCTTCCCGCACTCCCGCGCGATCGACGCCGGCGAGCTCGACGAGGAGCGACGCCTGGCCTACGTCGGGGTCACCCGCGCCCGACGGCACCTCGCGCTCACGTGGTCGCGGCGACGGGCGCTGTACGGGCCGCCACAACCGCAGATGCCCAGCCGGTTCCTCCGCGAGCTGCCCGCCGACGTCCTCGACGACCTGTCGTCCGAGGCGACGTCCGCGCACGCCCCTATCCCGACGCTGCGCGAGCGGCCCGGCCCCGGATCGGTCGGACGGATCGGTCGGCCCGCCGGACGGGCCGACCGCGGCGGACGGTCGATCTCCGCGCTCGGCCTGCGCCGCGGCAGCGACCTGGCCGGCGCCGGTGGCGGCACGCCCACGGGACCGGACATCGCGCCCGGGGCCCGGGTCCGCCACCGCAAGTTCGGCGAGGGCGTCCTCGTGCGGCGCGAGGACGACGTGCTCGTCCTGCGGTTCGACGACCACGGCGAGCGCCGCCTCATCGCCGGGTTCGCGCGGCTCGAGCCCGTCGACTGACCGGCGCAGGCACTAGCCTGCCCGCCTGTGACCGCCACGCTCATCGACGGCAAGCAGATCGCGGCCCGCGTCCGGGGCGAGGTCGCCGCGGACGTCGCCGCGTTCGTCGCCGACCACGGCCGCCCGCCCGGGCTCGCGACGATCCTCGTCGGCGAGGACGCTGCGAGCGCCGTGTACGTCGGCGGCAAGCAGCGCGCCTGCGCCGAGGTCGGCATCCGCGGGTTCGATCACCGCCTGGCCGCCGACGCCCCGCGCGAGGAGGTCCTCGACCTCGTCGACCGGCTCAACGACGACCCCGACGTCAGCGGCATCCTCTGCCAGCTGCCCGTGCCCGACCACCTCGACGGGGTCGAGATCACCAACCGGATCGCGGCCGAGAAGGACGTCGACGGGCTGACCGTCGCGTCCGCCGGACGGCTCGCCCTCGGGCTGCCCGGCCTGCGGCCCTGCACCCCCGCCGGGGTCATCCGCCTGCTCGACGAGGCCGGCACGGCCCTCGAGGGCGCCGAGGCGGTCGTCATCGGCCGCTCCAACCTCTTCGGCAAGCCGATGGCGCAGCTGCTGCTGCAGCGCAACGCCACCGTGACGATCGCCCACTCGCGCACCCGCGACCTGGCCGCCGTCGCCCGCCGCGCCGACGTGCTCGTCGCCGCCGTCGGCCGGCCGCGGATGGTCGGCGCCGACTGGGTCAAGCCCGGCGCGACGGTCATCGACGTCGGCATCAACCGCCTGCCCGAGGGCGAGACGACCGCGAGCGGGTCGACGCTCGTCGGTGACGTCGACTTCGACGCCGCCGTCGAGGTGGCCGGGGCGATCACCCCGGTGCCCGGCGGCGTCGGGCCGATGACGATCGCCGAGTTGCTGGCGAACACCGTCCGGGCCGCTCGGATGCAGGCCGGGCCCGGCGCCTGAGCGACCGGCCGGGGGAGAGGGAGAGCACGTGCGCATCGGACCACCGCGGATCGGCGGGCTCATGGCCCTGGCGGGCCTGCTCCTGCTCGTCGTGTCGGCCTTTCCCGACTGGTTCACCCTCGACCGGGTCGACGTCTGCCAGGCGGCGGTGCGCTCCGACCAGAGCCCGCTGACCGCCGAGACCTGCGCGATCCTCACCCAGGCCCGTGGCCTGGAGGACAGCACCCCGGTGCCCGGCACGTCGCTGTCGATCACCGCGCTCGGCCAGCCGTGGTTCGGGCTCGTCGTCGTCGCCGCGTGGGGGGTCCTGCTCGCCGTGCTCGCCGCGATGCGCGGCTCCGGTCGCCGGATCGACCCGCGCTACCTCGCCGGGGCGACCGTCCTCGCCGGGATCGCGCTCGTCACGACCGTCGTGCGGGTGCTCGCGGTGCGGCCGACGAGCGACGCGACGATCCTCGTCGAGCCGGCCCAGCGGGTCGAGGACCTCGACCTGGGCGTCGCCGCCGGTGCGTGGATCGGCATCGTCGGCCTGGCGCTCACCGTCGTCGCCATGGTCCTCGTGGCCCGCGACGCACGACGGCCGCCGCGCGCCCGCCCGGAGCGGCCGCGCCCCGCCGTGCGCCCGGAGCCGACCACGGGTGGCGGATCCGACTAGCATCGGCCGCCGCATGATCGATCGCGACACCGTCCGGCACGTCGCGGCACTCTCCCGCCTGGAGCTCCACGACGACGAGGTCGAGCCGATGGCGCGGGAGCTGTCGGCGGTGCTCGGCCACATCGAGACCATCGCCGAGCTCGACCTCGACGGGGTGGCCCCGACCACCGACGTCGTCGTCGCCCGCAGCGGCCTGCGCCCCGACGAGCCACACGTCTCGCTCACCCGCGACGCCGCGGTCGACCAGGCGCCCGACGCGTCCGACGACGGGTTCCGCGTCCCCAGCCCCCAGGCCTGACATGACCGATCCGACCACCCTGTCCGCGGTCGACCAGGTCGCCGCGCTGCGTGCCGGCGACCTCGACGCCGCCGGGCTCTTCGCCGCCTACCGCGAGCGCGCCGCCGCCGACGACACGAACAGCTTCACCTGGCTCGCCGACGGGCCCGACGACGCCGCGGCAGCCGTGCCCGACGGCGCGCGCGCCCGGTCGGTCGACGGCCCGGAGCCGACGTTCGACGTGCCCGCCGACGACGCGCTGTCGGTCCGCGGCCTGCCGGTCGCGGTGAAGGACCTCTTCTGCGTCACCGGCGTGCCGACGGCGTCCTGCTCGGAGCTGCTGCGCGGCTACCGACCGCCGCACACCGCCACCGCCGTCGCCCGCCTGCAGGCCGGCGGGGCGACCGTCCTGGGCAAGACGAACCAGGACGAGTTCGCCATGGGCTCCTCCAACGAGAACTCCGCTTTCGGGGCGGTCCTCAACCCGTGGGACCGCACCCGCGTGCCCGGCGGGTCGTCCGGCGGATCGGCCGCGGCGGTCGCCGCCGGCCTGGCGCCGGTCGCGCTCGGCACCGACACCGGCGGATCGGTCCGTCAGCCCGCCGCCCTCTGCGGCGTCGTGGGGCTCAAGCCGACCTACGGCAGCGTCTCCCGGTTCGGGATGATCGCGTTCGCGTCGTCGCTCGACCAGGCCGGCGTGCTGGCCCGCGACGTCCGCGACGCCGCGCTCGTCCTCGCCCACCTGACCGGAGCCGCCGACCCGCGCGACTCCACGTCGATCGGGTGGCAGGGCGACGCGCTCGGCCTGCCGAGCGCCGACCGGCTCGACGGGCTCCGCATCGGCGTGCCGACCGACCTGCTCGGCGAGGGCATCGACCCCGGGGTGCGGGCGTCGTTCGACGCGGCCCTGCGGACCGCCGAGGAGCTCGGCGCGAGCATCGTCGAGATCACGCTGCCGCACGCCCGCCACGCGCTCGCCGCGTACTACGTCATCGCCCCGGCGGAGGCGTCGTCGAACCTCGCCCGGTTCGACGGGGTCCGCTACGGCAACCGCGCCGCCGCCGACGACCTCGTGTCGCTCTACACCCGCACCCGCCACGACGGGTTCGGCCCCGAGGTCAGGCGCCGCATCATGCTCGGCACGTTCGCCCTGTCGGCCGGCTACTACGACGCGTACTACGGCCGCGCGCAGCAGGTCCGGACGAAGGTCGTCGAGGACTTCGCCACCGCCCACGAGCAGGTCGACCTCATCGCCACCCCGACGAGCCCGACCGTCGCCTGGGGCCTCGGCGAGCGCACCGACGACCCGTGGGCGATGTACCGCGCCGACGTCATGACGCTGCCGCAGTCGCTCGCCGGGGTGCCGGCGATCTCGATCCCGTGCGGCCTGGACGACGGCCTGCCGGTCGGCCTGCAGCTCTCCGGGCCCGCGTTCGGCGAGCCGCGGATCCTCGACGCCGCCCACGCGCTGGAGCGGGCGATCGGGTTCGACGGTACGCCGCCGCGGAGCGGGCGCACCGGGGAGGGCGGAGCCGGCGGCGCCGACGCCACGAGCGGGGGAGGGGCCGCATGAGCACCGCGTACGAGCCGGTCATCGGCCTGGAGATCCACGTCCAGCTCGGCACCCGGACGAAGATGTTCTGCGGCTGCGAGCTGTCGTTCGGCGACCCGCCCAACACGCACACCTGCCCGGTCTGCCTCGGCATGCCCGGCACGCTGCCGACGATCAACCGCGAGGCGGTCCGGCTGGGCCTCATGATCGGGATGGCGCTGGGCGGCGAGCTCGACGACCGGCTCGTCTTCCACCGCAAGAGCTACTTCTACCCCGACCTGCCGAAGGGCTACCAGATCAGCCAGTTCGACCGGCCGCTGGTGAGCGGCGGGTCGCTCGGCGACGTGCGCCTGGAGCGCGTGCACCTGGAGGAGGACGCCGCCAAGCTCACCCACCTGGGCGAGAGCGGCCGGATCGGCGGGTCGACCGCGTCGGTGGTGGACTACAACCGCGGCGGCACCCCGCTGGCCGAGATCGTCACCCGGCCCGACATCCACTCGGCGGAGCAGGCGTCGTCGTGGCTGCGGCTGCTGCGCGAGACGCTGCGCCAGCTCGGCGTCAGCGACGTCAACATGGAGGAGGGGTCGCTGCGCTGCGACGCCAACATCTCCATCCGCCCGGTCGGGACGGACGGGCTCGGCACGAAGACCGAGCTGAAGAACATGAACTCGTTCCGGTTCATCGAGCAGGGCATCAACGCCGAGGTCGCCCGCCAGACCCGGATCGTGCAGGACGGCGGCCGGGTCGAGCAGGAGACGCTGCACTTCGACCCGCGCTCCGGGTCGATCACGTCGCTGCGGTCCAAGGAGGGCTCGCACGACTACCGCTACTTCCCCGAGCCGGACCTGCCGCCGGTCGCGGTGCCGACCGAGCTCTTCGACCTGGCGCGCGCCGCGATCCCCGAGCTGCCGCTCGACCGCGAGGCGCGCTACGTCGACGTCCACGGCCTCAACGACGAGTCGGCCCGCCTGCTCGCGTTCCGGCGCGAGCTCGGCGACTACTACGAGGCGACCGTCGCCGCCGCCGGGGCGACCCCCGACGGCGAGGCCGCGCCCGACGGCGTGACCCGGCCCGCGGAGCCCGCCGACGATCCGGCGGACACCCGACGCCAGATCGCCAACTGGATCGGCAACGACCTCGTCCGTCGCCTCACCGCCGAGGACGCCGACGACGACGCCGCCGGCGACCCGCAGGCGTCCAAGGTCACCCCGCAGGCGCTCGCGGCGCTCGTCGCGCTCGTCCGCGCCAAGTCGATCACCCGCAAGGCCGGCGGGCAGGTCCTCGACGCGCTCGTCGCCGAGGGGGGCGAGCCGGCCGCGATCGTCGAGCGGGACGGCCTGGCGGCGATCGGCGGCGGCGACGAGCTGCGGCCGGTGGTGCAGGCGGCGCTCGACGCCAACCCCGACGTCGTCGAGAAGCTCCGCTCCGGCAACATGAAGCCGATCGGCGTCATCGTCGGCGCGGTGATGAAGGAGACGCGTGGCCGCGCGGACGCCGGCGCGGTGACGCAGCTCGCCCGCGAGATCCTCGGGCTGTAGGCCGGTGGCCGCGTCGGCGGGACGCCCGCTCGCCCGGGTGCGGGCGTGGCGCCCCGACCGGTGGCTCGTCGGCATCCTCGCCGTCGCGCTGGGCCTGCGGCTCGGCGTCGTCCTGGCCACCCCCGACCACGCGCCGTGGGGCGATCCGGCCGACTACGACCGGTTGGCCGCGACGTTCGCGCTGCTCGGAGACTGGGCTCCCACCCAGTACGCGGCGCCGGGATCGCCGACGGCGTTCCGCGCCCCGGCGTACCCGGGGCTCCTCGCCGTCGTCTACGACGTCGTCGGGCTCGACGCGCGGACCCGCTGGACGGCCGGCCGCGTCGTCGGGGCGCTGCTGGGCGTCGTGACGGTCGCGCTCACGTGGGGGATCGCCCGCCGGCTCTGGGCCGACGTGCGCGTCGCCCGGGCCGCCGCCGGCATCGTCGCCGCGCTCCCGTCGCTCGTCTGGCTGTCGGGCGGGCTCGTCGCCGAGACGCTGTTCGTCCCGCTCGTGCTCGCGGCGCTGCTCGTCACCCTCGTGCACCGTGACCGGCCCGACCTGCGCCTGGCGCTCCTGGCCGGAGCGCTCGTCGGCGTCGCCGCGCTCACCCGCACCAACGGTCTGTCGTTGATCCTGCCGGTGGCGATCGGCCTGTGGTCGGCGCGCCGCCGTCCGGCCGCGCCGGCCGTCGCGGTGGTCGCGCTCGTCGTCGTGCTCGTGCCCTGGACGGTCCGCAACCACCATGCGCTCGACCGGTTCCTGCCGCTGGGCACCCACAGCGGCTACACGATGGCCGGCGTGTGGAACGCGGAGTCGGCGACCCGGGGCGGGCACTTCGCCCACTCGCGGGTCCCGGCCGAGGTGCCGACCTACCGCGACCTCTTCGATCCGCCGCGGCTCACCGAGGCGCAGCTGGACCGCGAGCTGCGGTCGCGGGCGTTGGACTACGCCCTCGACCATCCGGGATTCGTCGTGGAGGCCGCCGCGCTCCGCGGCCTGCGGCTGTTCCACCTGGGGCCCGGGCACGACTTCGTCGCCGGGCTCAGTGCCCGCGAGACCGGCGTCCCCGACGGCTGGCGGTGGATGATCGCCCCGGGCGTGTGGCTCGTCCTCCTGGGCGCGCTCGCCGCGGTCGCGCTGCGGCTCCGACGCCGGATCGCCCTGGGACCGTGGTGGACGTGGCTCGCGCCGGGGCTCATCCTCCTCAGCGCCGCCCCGCTCGTCGGAGCCCCGCGGTACCGCGTCCCGCTCGATCCGTTCCTGGCGCTCCTGGCCGGCGCGGCGATCGTCGTCGCCGTCGACGCGTGGCGGTCGCGGCGCGCTCAGGCGGGCTGACGCCCGGCGTCGCCCGGATCGCGGCCGCCCTCGAGGTCGGCGACGATCGCGCGCCACGGGCCGGTCCGCCAGCGCGACACCCACAGCTCCCACCGTCGCCCGTCGGCGAGCGTCACCGTGAGCGACCGGGCGAGGAGCGATCCGGAGACCTCCACGCCGGTGACGTCGTGGCGCGGCGCCTCGTCCTCGATCCGCAGCAGCCGGTACAGGTGCTCGCCGCGCACGTCGCGATCGAGCGTGAACGCCACCAGGCGCGTGGGCGTCAATGCGATGTACCGCACCTGGGCGCCGGTGAGCGGCGCGTGGCCCCACGCGCCGAACCCGGGCGCGCGCCGGGGCTCCGGCGACGCCGGGGCACCCGCCAGCACCGGCTCGCCCAGGTGGGCGGCCGCCGGCTCGCGAAGGTGGTCCCAACGGAACGTGGTCGTGCCCCTGCTCGATGCTCCCCGGGCGCGCCGCACGCGCGACGGCCCCGTGCCCCGCATGGTGCCGCACCCGTGCGCGATCCGTCGCGCGGCGCCCGTGAGCCCGCGCGGCCTGCGCCATGCCCGGGCGGCGCGTAGCGGGCCTGCGCCGCGTGCCCCGCACCGGGCGACGGGACGGACTACCCTGGGACCCGTGGACGCCGCGTTCGCCTTCGCCATCCTCGTCTGGTTCGTCATGGGCGTCGCCGGCGGCCTGAAGGGCGCGTCGAAGGGCAGCTCGTTCCTCCTGTGGTTCGCGATCTCGATGAGCGTCCCGATCTTCGGGTTCATCACCGCGATGGTCTACCCGGGCCGCGACGACGAGCTCCGACGTCGCTGCGACGGCTGCGGACGGATGCTCCCGATCAGCGACACGATGTGCATGCGGTGCCACACCGACCTGCCGTTCCCCGACGTCGCCTACCGCCCCCCGTCCTGAGACGCGGCCGGCCCGGGGTCCGGTGCTACGATCGATCGGTCGGCCGTCCACGTGGACGGCCTCTCGCGCTACGGGAGCCATTACGTCCGATGCGGACGGACGGTCCCCCACGTGCGGACATCCGTGACCGGTCGGAAGGAGGTTGGGCAGATGCGAGCAGTCGACGCGTTGATGGAGTGCCTGAAGGCGGAGGGCGTCGAGGTCGTATTCGGCTACCCGGGCGGGGCCAACCTGCCGACCTACGACGCGTTCGTCGACGCCGGCATCCACCATGTGCTGGTCCGCAACGAGGCTGGCGGTGGGCACGCCGCCGAGGGCTACGCGAAGGTCACCGGCAAGGTCGGGGTCGCCTTCGGCACGTCCGGTCCCGGGGCCACCAACCTCGTCACGCCGATCGTCGACGCGATGATGGACTCCGTCCCCGTCGTGTTCTTCACCGGCCAGGTCCGGACCGAGCTGCTCGGCACCGACGGGTTCCAGGAGGCCGACACCATCGGCATCACGATGCCGGCGGTCAAGCACAGCTTCATGATCACGGATCCGCGCGAGCTGCCGCGGATCATCCACGAGGCCTTCCACATCGCCGGCACGGGTCGACCGGGCCCGGTCGTCATCGACCTGCCGCAGGACCTGTCGAAGGTCGATATCCCGTACGAGCCGGTCACCGACGTGCACCTGCCGGGCTACCAGCCGCGCACCACCGGCAATGCCAAGCAGATCCGCCAGGCGGCCCGGGCGCTCGCCGCCGCCCGTCGCCCGGTGATCTACGCCGGCGGCGGCGTCGTCGCCGCAGGCGCGTCCGACGAGCTGCGACGCCTCGTCCGCGGCGGTCGGTTCCCGGTGACCACGACGCTCATGGGCCTGGGCACCTACCCGGCCCCCGACGACCTGTGGCTCGGCATGCTGGGCATGCACGGCACCCGCGCCGCGAACTACGCGATGGACGAGGCCGACCTCATCTGCGCGATCGGCGCGCGGTTCGACGATCGGATCACCGGCAAGCTGTCGGAGTTCGCGCCGCGCGCGAAGTTCATCCACATCGACGTCGACCCGGCCGAGATCTCCAAGAACATCCCGGCGCACATCCCGATCGTCGGCGACGCCAAGCAGATCCTCGCGCGGCTCGACGCGGAGTACACGGCGCAGGACGCCGACGCGTCGCGCCTGGACGCGTGGTGGCAGCGGATCCACACCTGGCAGGAGCGGCACCCGCTGCGCTGGGAGCCCGCCGCCGACGGTCAGATCAAGCCGCAGCAGGTCATCGAGGCGATCCACCGCATCACCGGCGGCGACGCGATCCTTAGCTCCGACGTCGGCCAGCACCAGATGTGGGCCGCGCAGTTCTACGACTTCCCCGAGCCCCGCCGCTGGGTGAACTCCGGGGGCCTGGGCACGATGGGCTTCGGCCTGCCCGCCGCGATCGGCGCGCAGCTCGGCGACCGCGACCGCACGACGGTCGTCATCACCGGCGACGGGTCGATCCAGATGAACATCCAGGAGCTCGCGACGATCCGCCAGGAGAACCTGCCGGTGAAGGTCGTCGTGCTCAACAACGGCTACCTGGGCATGGTCCGGCAGTGGCAGGAGCTCTTCTGGCAGGAGCGCTACAGCCACGTCGACATGAACACCTACGGCGGGGAGGAGGCGTCGCCGGACTTCGTGAAGCTCGCCGACGCCTACGGCATCCGGGGCGTGCGCCTCACCGAGGCGGCGACGTTCGAGGACGACCTGCGCGCCGCGTTCGAGGCCGAGGGCCCCGCGTTCATCGACGTGCGCGTCGTCCGCGACGAGAAGGTCTACCCGATGATCCCCGCCGGCGAGGCCGCCCGCGACATGGTGGGCTGAGCGATGACCCGTCCCTCCTCCGACCCCACCCGCTCCTGATGGTCGACACCAACGAGCTGCTGAGCCTCGACGAGCTCGAGGCCGCCGGACACCTCCGCACGGGACGCAAGCACGTCCTGTCGATCCTCGTCGAGAACAAGCCCGGCGTGCTCACGCGCGTGTCGGGCCTCTTCACCCGGCGCGGGTTCAACATCGACACGCTGTCGGTCGGACCGACCGACGACGAGCGGATCTCGCGGATCACGCTCACCCTCGACGGCGCGCAGAACCCGATCGACCAGGTGACGAAGCAGCTGCACAAGCTCGTCAACGTCCTGAAGATCAAGGACCTCGAGCCGGCCGAGACGGTCGCCCGTGAGCTGGCGCTCTTCAAGGTCGCCGTCGACGCGCAGACCCGGTCCGAGGTGCGCGAGCTCGCCGAGGTGTTCCGCGGCAAGGTCGTCGACGTCGGCCGCCGCTCGATCATCGTCGAGGTCACCGGCGACCGGTCGAAGATCGAGGCGTTCGAGCGGCTCGTGCGGCCCTACGGGCTCGTCGAGATGATCCGCACCGGCGAGGTCGCGATCTCGCGCGGGCGCGAGGAGACCTGAGGGACGGACGGTCGTGATGGCCCGGACGCGTCGCACGACGGGCACCGGGCCCGGCACGCCGTCGGGCCCGACCGGGACCGGCGCGCCGGACCGGTCGACCGCGTCCGCCGCGGACCCCCCTCTCGACGGGACGGCTGCGGCCGGGACGGTCGCCGTCCCGCTCTCCCGGGCCGACCGCGAGCGGCTGCTCGCCCACGCCGTCGAGGCGCGACGGCGGGCGGTGCGGCATCGCAGGCCCGAGGTGCTGGCCGCGATCACCGTCGACGCGCTCGCGGGCCTCGACCCGTCGGCGACCGTCGCCTGTGGACGCCGACCCGGGGAGCCGTGGACGGTGTACGAGCAGCGCGACCGCGACGGGCGGGCCGTCGCGACGCTCGGCGTCGTGCGCGCCCTCGAGGCGTCGGGTCCGGAGCGGTTCGCGCGGGTCGCGGGCGACTGGGCGCGGCTGGCCGCCGACGCGGTCGGCGACCTCGGCACCGGTCACGACGGCGAGGGCCTCATCGCGGTCGGCGGGTTCGCGTTCGACGACGCGGGCGCGACGACGCCGACGTGGGACGGGTTCGCCGCCGCGTCGTTGCACGTCCCGGAGGTGGCGCTCGCCGCCCGCGACGGTCGCGTCCGGGCGACCGTGGCGGTCCGGGTCACCGCCGGCGACGACCCGGGGACCCTCGTCGACGAGGCCCTGCGGCGCGTCGACGCGCTGCGTCCGGCCCGTCCGCCGCTGTGGGACCCCGACCCGGCCGCGTCCGCCCGGATCGTGTCGAGCCTGCCGCCGGCGCATTACGAGGAGGCGGTCGCCCGTGGCGTCGAGCGGATCCGCGCCGGCCGGATCGACAAGGTCGTCCTCGCGCGCGAGGTGCTCGTCGTCGGACGGGCGACGCCCGACCCGGCCGCCGTCGTCGGCATGCTCGCCGAGGCGTACGAGGGCTGCTGCGTCGTCGCCGTCGGTCGCGGAGAGCGGACGTTCGTCGCCGCCACCCCGGAGTTGCTCGTCCGGCGCGACGGTCACCGCGTGACGACGCTGGCGCTGGCGGGGACGACGCGCCGCAGCAGCGACCCCGCGGTCGAGGTGCACCTGGCCGAGCGGCTCATGCGCTCGACGAAGGACCGCGAGGAGCACGCGATCGTCGTCCGCCGCATCCTGGACCGCCTGGGCGCGGTGGCGATGTGGAGCACCGCCGCCCCCGAGCCGCAGGTCGTGCAGGCCGCCAGCGCCCAGCACCTGGCGACGCCGATCCGGGCGCAGCTCGCCGAGCCCGTGGGCGTGCTCGACCTCGTCGCCCGGCTCCATCCGACGCCGGCCGTCGGAGGGTTCCCGGAGGAGGCGGCGCTGCCGATGATCCCGGCGCTCGAGGGCATGGACCGCGGCTGGTACGCCGGACCGGTCGGCTGGGTCGACGCCGCCGGCGACGGCGAGCTCTCCGTCGCGCTCCGGTCGGCGCTGCTCGAGCCCGAGGTCGCGCACTGCTACGCCGGGGTCGGGGTCGTCGCCGACAGCGACCCGGCGTCCGAGCTCGCCGAGACCGAGATCAAGCTCCGCGCCCTGCTGCCGCTGCTGTCGGCCTGACCGACCGACGCCGACGCCGACGACGCGACGCGGGGCGGGCGCGGCTAGGCTCGCCCGATGGCCGACCTGCGCGTCCACCGGATCGTCGGCTCGCCGTACGCCGGGCGCGTCGCGCTCGCCGCCGCCCACAAGCATCTGACGGTCGCCTGGGTCGACGTCGACCCGGACGACCGCCGGGCGGTCCGTCGCCTGAGCGGCCAGGACCGCGTGCCGGTCGCCGAGGCGCCGGACGGGGGGCCGCCGCTCGTCGGGTCGATGGCGATCCTGCGCGCCCTCGACGACCACTGGCCGACGCGTCCGCTGTGGCCGACCGATCCCGGCGACGCCGCCCTCGCCGACCTGTTCGCCCGTCGCTTCGACGACGTGTGGCACGGACCGGCGCAGCGGCTCGCCGAGCTGCTCGCCCCGGTCGGTCACGACCGCGACGCGCTGCCGGACCGGTGGCGTCGTGCCGTCGACGACGACGCCGCACGCCTCCAACGCTGGAACGACCGGCTCGAGGAGCGCCTGCTGGACGCCGACCACCTGGGCGGCCCGACGTTCGGGATCTGCGACGTGGTCGCCCACCCGTTCCTCCGCCACGGCGCGCTCGGGCCGGACGGCGCCCCCGGTGCGCTCCCGATCGTCCTCCATCGCCACGGCACGATCGATCGCGCGGCGCACCCGCGCCTGCACGCGTGGGTGCGTCGGGTCGAGGACCTCCACGCCGCCTAGCGTGCGATCCCCGGTCGACGGGGCGACCGACCGGGGCCGGCCGCCGTCGGTGGATCGGCGCTCAGTCGGTGAACGTCGGCACGCGCGATGCGAGGACGGCCTTGTTCATGACCTCGACGAGCGAGCCCCAGACCTTGTCCTGCTCGGTGCCGATGACGAGGAGCCCGGTGCCGGACGGGCCGCGGTGGAGCTGCTCGAACTGCGGGACGTCCCGCGCGTCGCCGACCTGACGGCAGCTGCGCCACCCGATCACGCGCTTGGTCTCCGGCACCTCCAGCCGCACCTCGTTGTCGCCCGCCTGGTTGCAGCTGTCGCCGCTGCGGGTCGTGAGGTCGGACTGCGGGGTCCCGTCGTCACGCGAACGCGTGTACGCCGCCTTCGCCGACGCGAACTGGCCCGTCAGCAGGTACGACACCGTGGTGTCGGAGAACGGCTTGCACTCGAGCGTCGCCTGGTTGATCTCGCCGTCGGACCCCCGGTCGATGCCGACCTCCTCGCAGTACGTCAGGGTCGTGTCGGGCACGAGCGAGCGGATCGCGCGCTTCCACGCCTCCTCGTCCTGGCCCAGGCCGTCGCTCGTGCCGGACGGGGTGGGCGTGTCGATGACCGTCGGCGTCGACGCGGTCGTCGACGTCGTCGGGGCGGTCGGCGTCGTGGGGGTGGTCGGCGCGGTCCCGGTGGTGCCGGACGCGGGGACGGTGACGGTCGTCGTGTCGCTGCCGCACGCGGCGAGGGTGAGGGTCGCGAGCAGCGCGACGGCCGGGACGGCCAGGCGGCGTGGGGAGGAGGGTGAAGTGGTCACGCGGGCATGGTAGAGCGGGGGCGCGCACCATCCATCGCCCCGACCGGGGGACGCGTCTGCCCCGCGACGTCGGGCGCGGCGCGTCGTCGCCGTCGCGCGGTCAGCCCGTCCGCAACCGGTCGCCGACCACGTCGTCGAGCGTGCGGTGCAGCGCTCGGTTCGCCACGCGGTCGGTGCGCACGACGAGCAGCGACACGCCCGGCTCGACGACCGCCGCCCGCAGCGCCGGGAGCAGGGCGGAGCGGTCCGGCACGTCGACGAGGGACGCGCCGGCCGCCGAGGCGACCGCGGGAAGGTCGAGGCCGGTCGGCGTCAGCACGTGGTCGCGCACGGCCGACGACGGGTCGTCGGCCACCGGGAGGAAGTGGAAGATGCCTCCGCCGTCGTTGTCGACGACGACGACCGTCAGGTCGACCCCGGCCCGTCCCGCGGCGACGAGCGACCCGACGTCGTGCAGGAGCGCCACGTCGCCGGTCAGGACGACGACCGGGCCGTCGTCCGCGTCGCGGCCGGCCGCGAGGCCCCAGGCGGTGGCGATGGTGCCGTCGATCCCGTTGGCCCCGCGGTTCGCCAGGACGCGCAGCCCGGAGCGCGGCGCCATCTGCGCCTCGACGTCGCGGATCGGCATCGACGCCGCGACGAGCAACGTCGACGCGGGGGGCATGAGCGCCGTGATCTCGCGGGCGAGCCACGGCTCGGTGACCGGCGCGTCGTCGGCGTCGAGCACCGTCGTCATCGCGTCGCGCGCGGCCGCGTCGCGCGCGGTCCACGACGCCAGCCACCCCCGGTCCGCGGACCGGGTCGCCAGGCGCGGCGCGAGCTCCTCCAGCAGCGCGCGGGGGGAGGCGTGCACGACGTCGGTCAGCACGCCGTCGGGGTCCTGCCACGCCCCGTCGGCGGTGACGTGGACCTGGATCGTCGACGACGGCAGCGCGGCGAGCCACCGACGCAGCGCCTTGCTCGTCGGCAGGTCGCCGACCCGGACGACGAGGTCGGGGATCGGGGCGCCGTCGGGGTCCGCCCGCAGCGCGGCGTCGTAGGCCGACAGCGCCGCACCGCCCCGTCGCGCGCCCGACAACGGGTCCGCGACCACCGGGATCGCCGCGAGCTCGCCGAGGGCGGCCACCGCCGGACCCATCGCCGGATCGGCCTCGTGCCGTCCGGCGACGAACACTGCCCGGGGCGCGCCCGTCAACAGCTCGGCGACGTGGCGGACCGCGTCGGCGTCCGGACGCCCGGACGCACCGGTGCGGCGCACCCAGGGACGATCGCCGTCACGACCGGCCGGCGGGTCCGGTGGGTCGGCCGGCGCGAGCGGCTCGCGCAACGGCACGTTGAGGTGGACCGGTCCCGCGCCGGCGCCCCACGCGCCGTGCGCGGCGGCCAGCATGCGGGCGGCGAGCCCGCGGACGAAGCGCACCTCGCCCACGCCGGCCCGGTCGACGGCCAACGCGCCCTGCCAGCGCACGCGGTCGCCGTGGATCCCGGCCTGGGCGATGGTCTGGCCCGCGCCGACGTCGAGCAGCTCGGCGGGCCGGTCCGCGGTGAGCAGGATCAGCGGGATCCGCGCGTGGTGGGCCTCGACGACGGCCGGCAGGTGATGGGCGACCGCGCTGCCGGACGTGCAGGTGACGAGGACCGGGCGCGGCGGGCCGGCCGTCGCCCGCGCCAGCCCGAGGGCGACGAACGCGGCGGTGCGCTCGTCGACGACGCTCGTCGCCCGCAGCCCCGGGCACCCGACCGTGGCCCGCAGGAGCGGGGTGTTGCGCGACCCGGGTGAGGTCACGACGTCGCGGACGCCGCCGCGGACGAGCTCGTCGACGAGCACCGCCAGCAGGACCGCGCTGCCCTCGCCGTCGCGCGGCGGGTCGTGCGGCGCGGTCACCGGTGGGCGGGGAGGGAGGGCACCATCACGGTCAGCCTGCCAGACCGTGCATCGCCCCGTCGCCTGTGCCAGCCTGGGGCGGTGTCGGACGTGACGGTGCTCGCCCTCCACGGATTCGGGGGCTCCGGTCGGTCGTGGGACGCGGTGCGCGCCGCCGCGGACGCCGCCCCCGGCGGTGGGGCCACGATCCGGTGGCGGACCCCGGACCTGCGCGGCCACGGGCGCCGCTCCGCCGTGCGGCCGGTGTCGCTCGACGGCGTCCTCGACGATCTGGAGGAGGACCTCGACGCGGCCCGTGGGCCGGTGGTGGTGGTCGGGTACTCGATGGGCGGCCGGGTCGGCGTCCACCTGGCGCTCCGGCGTCCCGACCGGGTCACGGCGCTCGTGCTGGCGTCGTCGACGGCCGGGATCTCCGAGGAGGCCGCGCGGGCGGAGCGTCGGGCCGCCGACGAGCGCCTCGCGCGCCGACTGGAGCGTGACGGCGTCGCGGCGTTCGCGGACTTCTGGGGTGGGCTGCCGTTGTGGGACGGCGACCCCGACGACGCCCGGCGCGCGCAACGCGACGAGCTGGCGGCCGGGGACGCCGCGGGCCTGGCCGCCGCCCTACGCGGGCTGGGGCCGGGAGTGGTACCGGCGGTGTGGGACCGACTGCCGTCGCTCGTGGCGCCGCTCACCGTCGTCACCGGTGCGCGCGACGCGCGCTACCGGTCGATCGCGACGATGCTGCTGGAGGCTGCGGCGCAGCCGGCCGGTGATGTCGTGCTTGCCGACGCCGGCCACGGCGTGCTTCGCGAGGCGCCGGGGGCGTTGGCCGAGGCGCTCTGGACGGTCGTCCTGGGGGGGAGTGGTCATGGGTGAACGTCGGGGGGACGGGGGACGGGACGGTGGTGGGCGCCGAGGAGCTCCTCGGCGGTGACGTCGTCGACGAGGCCGTGCGCGTCGAGTCCGTGCGCGGCCTGCCAGCGGGCGAGCGCGGCGCCGGTGCGCGGGTCGTACTCGCCGGTGCCGTGCTCGGCCTCGAGGTAACCGTCGGCGATGAGCCGTTGCTGCACCCGCTCGGCCGCGGCCGCCGGGGCCACCGGCAGTCCGACGCCGGTCGAGGACAGCGCGACGAGCGACGCGACGGCGATCGGCCGGGCGGCACGACCGACCCGGGCGACCGGACCGGACCGCCGCGGGCGGCGCTCGCGGTCGGGGCGGTCGGGATCGGAGGGGGTCGACGTGGGGGAGGCCATCGCTCGGGACCATCCTTTCGTCCCCACCTCAACGGCACCTATGGACGACGCCCCCAGCCAGGTGAATCCGTCGAGGGCCGCCCGTGCGGCCCCCGGGGCGTCAGGCCAGGCCGCGGGCCCGCCGGCCCTCGTCGCGGAGCCGGATCGCGATCTCCATGTCGCGCGCGGTCGGCTCCTTGCCGTCGATCCCGGGGCCCTCGAAGATCACCGGCAGCCCCGCGAACCGCGGCTCGCTGAGGACCGCGGCGATGCCCTCCTCGCCGATCTCGCCCGTGCCGAGCGGGGCGTGACGGTCACGGTTGGAGCCCAGCGGGGTCTGCGAGTCGTTGACGTGGATGCACCGCAGCCGGTCCAGGCCGAACGTCGCGTCGGCACGCTCCAGCACGTCGTCGAGCGCGGCGATCGTCCGCACGTCGTACCCGGACGCGAGCAGGTGGCAGGAGTCGAGGCAGAACCCGATCCGCTCGTCGCCGCCGGACGCCTGCAACAGCTCGTGCAGCTCCTCGAACGACCGGCCGAGCGTGCCGCCGGCCCCCGCGGTGTCCTCGAGCAGCAACGGACACCGGTCGGACTCGGCGAGCGCCTCGCGGAACACCTCGCCGCACCGTGCGATCCCGACGGCCGGGTCCTCGGTCTTCGCCGATCCCGGGTGCAGGACGACGCCGTCGGCCCCGATCGCGTCGCCGACGCGCAGCGAGTGGGTGATCGCGGTGAGCGACTTCTCGCGCAGCTCCGGGTCGGGGGTCGCGGCGTTCGACAGGTACAGGGCGTGGATGACGACGCTGCGGATCGGGGACGCGGCCAGCGCCTCGCGGAACTCGGCGATCGACTCGTCGGAGTGGTTCGTCGGGGCCCAGCGGCGCGGCGACTGGCTGAAGATCTGGATCGACTCGCAGCCGCGCTCGACGCCGCGCTCGACGGCCTTGGGCAGGCCTCCGGCGGGCGAGACGTGGAGGCCGAGGAGGGGCAGGTCGTCGGTGGCGGGCACGGGGAGCCAGGGTACGCGGTGCCGGGCCGGTGCGACGGGTCCTCCGGCGATCGGGAGCGCTGTCCGGTGGTGCGTCGCGAGGCCCGCCACCCAGGTCCGGGAACGCGCCACGCTCCCGTGGCGCCGGATGCCCGCGAAACGCGCGCCCGGCGATCGCTGGTGTTATCGCTCGCAGGATTCGAGGTTCGGGCCGCCGTGACGCCAACGGCTCAGGATCCATCGGATCCGCTCGTCGTGTCGACGCTGTTGCCAGTCGCTCTGCTCGCGGTCGTTCGCCACCCGGGCCCGTTCCGGCTCGGCGATGCGACCGGCGGGCGGACCGTGGCCGGTGCCGTGCGACGGCGGCGACGTCGAGCGTCGAGCGTTGAGCGTTGAGTGTGGGCGGCCACCCGACGTTGGGGAGGTCGGCCAGGCGCTTGGCGGTGCCCCACTTGGCCGCTTGCAGGGCGCGCCCCGCCGGGTTCCCGATCGGACCCTCGCGTCGGCCGGACTGCGCATGGCTGCGGCTGCGGTCGTTGCCGTGCAACCACCGCGGGCCCCTGGTGTACCAGGGGCCCGCAATGCACGTCAGACGTGGCCGCCCTCGGATTGACCCCTAGCGGCTGGGGTCCAGGGTCGGCGTGGCGAACTGCGGCTGCTCGACGACGTCGCCGTCTACATTGGTGAACGTGACGGTCTCGGGGAGGCTCTCCAGCGTGGCGGCGTAGACGTTGTTCTCGACCTGAGCGCGGGTCACCGTACCGTCGTGAAGCGCGATGGCCACGCGCTCGACGCCATCGGGCACGATGCCTGCGAACGCAACGTCGTGGTCGGAGTAGACCGTCGAGGTCGTGAAGCCCTCGCGTTGCGCGATCTCAGCGTCGCTACATCCGCCGCCGGGGGCCACCGCCCCTCTTGGGGTGAAGTAGACGCACAGGCGGTCGCCGGAGACGGACAGCCAGACGGGTCCGCCCTCGAGCTCCGACGCCTGCCCGACGAGCGGGTTCTCGCCTCCGACGCCCGCCGGGAGGGTCGGGAGACCGGCGTCACCCGGGCGACCCTGAGCCTCCACGTGCCTCACGAAGCCGATCGACCTCGCTGCCTCGGTGGGCGAGCCCGTCGGCGCCTCGGACGTTGCCGTGTTGTCGCCCGCGGCGGCGAAGGTTCCGGTTGCGCCAGCGAACGCGACGCCAGCGACGAGCGGGATCGCCACCCACCTGAGAGTGTTTCGGATACTCATGACATCTTACCCTTCCTATGGGAAGCACTGGCCGTATGCCAGGCGTCCGTTGAACTTGTGGGCCGACGTGGATTGGTTGATGACCGTGGCATACCCTGCCGAGGGCGGGAAACAGCCTGTCGTCTGATACTGGGCCGTTCCGCAGGCCGGCGTTATTCCCTGGTTTCCGCCACTCCCGTCGGAGTACTGCTTATTTGCCGCGCAGTGAGCGACTCCGGCACCGTTTGTGGTGATGGCCTGGACTTGCTGGGTGTTGCTGTGGTACGTGCCGTGAACGCAACGGCCCAAACCGCCGATCGTCACGGAGTTCGGCGGTCCGCTCGGGGGACAGAACGGGCCGTAGGCTGCGGATGCGCCGTTAGCCTGCACCGAGAGCGCGACTGCCAAGCAGGTCGCAACCGATGCCAAGGCGATGAGGGACAGCCTCCGCCAACTCAGCGAAAACTCCATAGGAATTACTCCCAATTATGGGTAGCATTGTTAAGCCGCAAATAGCCATACGCTTGCCAATCGGAAACTGCTCGCAAGGTACACGACTTATGGTTGGCTGATGCTACATCCTTGAGTCCCATAAATTGGAGTCCCGTAAATGCAAGATGCACGATCCGTTCGTATGGGCCTCGCTACAAATCGGCCTTTCGGTTGGTTCCGGAGCGATCTCGGAAGGTGGCGCGGACCGGCTCTCCCGTCACGGAGACGCTGATGGCGTTGTCGCTGACCGGCGCGTCGATCAGGTCCCCGTCTGCTGTCTCGATGCGCACCGCGGTGGCGCCGTCGGGCACGAGGCCGTCGACGACGCGCGTGTCGGGATCCAGCTCGGCGGCGCGGGCCACTGCGGCATCGATGTCGCTGACGGAGAACAGCCCGTCGGCGAGGACCTTGGCGGTGGGGGCGCAGTCTGCGCTCGTGCCGCCGCCCTTGTAGCGGTTGGAGACGACCATGCAAACCTGCTCTGCACCGGTCGCGGTGCGCGCCGGTGCGACGACGACCACCGCGTCGGGGACCGACAGAACCCGGGCGCCCGCCCGGTCGACCTCGAGTCCTGCGATGGCGCCGTTGGCGAACTGCCGGAGCATCGTCCCGGGGTCCGGTGCGTCGGGCACCGCCGTGGTCGGCGCGTCGGTCTCACGGAAGACGGCGAAGCGGAGCTGCAGCTTGGACGGGGCGACGCCGCTGCCGACCGCAACGGACGTCGAGGTCGGCAGCGGGGGATCGGCGTCGCGCACCGCCACGACGACGCCAGCGACTAGAGCGGCACCTGCGACGGTTGCCGCGAGCCCACCGGCGACGCGTCGACCCGGGCGCGTGGGCAACGCGCGCCCTCCCGCATCGGCGAGAACCGTGAACGGGCGCCGTCGGGAGCGACCCGCCGCTCGGGCGTCCTCCTCAGCCGCCAGTCCCCGCAGCTCGACCCCGATCTCGCGCACGATCGGCAGGCGCCGGATCGGCTCGAGGTCGTCGTGATGCTCGTCGCGGTCAGGCATGGTGCAACTCCTCTCGGTGCTCGACGATCGCGGGGGCGGTACGCAAGGCCCGGAGCGCCCGGCTCACGCGAGCCCGCGCCGCTGGCTCGCTCGTCCCGATCGCCTGGGCGAGGGCCGGGTAGGACCGCTCCTCGATCACGCGAAGCCGCAGGACCTCGCGGTGCTCCGGGGAGAGCTCCTCCAGCGCGAGCGCCACCGTGTCACGGAGCTCACGCAGGTCGAGCAGCCGCTCGACCTCCTCGAACTCCTCGGGCTCCAACGGACGGCGCGCACGCGCATCCCGCAGCGCCGCGTCGCGCTCGCGACGATCGCGGCGACGCTGATCCACGAGCAGATTCGCGGCGATCGCATAGACCCACCCGATGGCCTCCTCGTCCGTCGATCCGCGGAACTTCCGACGCTGAAGGATCGCTCGGGTGAACGTCTCGCTCAACAGGTCGACCGCCGTTTCCGGATCGAAGGTCCGCCGCGCGAGGTAGCGCAGGACCTCGGGACCGTGACGGTCGTAGAGCGAAGCGATGTGATCGGCAGAGAGCAAGACGTGATCACCCCCTATGACGCCGGACGCCAAAACTTGTGACACGAGGCGTCAGGATCAAGCCCCGCCCGGCGTGCGCCAGCGTCCGGTCGCGGTCTCCCGGCCCGGATCAGGAGGCGGAGTTCTCGTACCCGGTTCGGGCCTACCGGTCGCGCTCGAACTGCTCCAACTCACGGGCGAACCGGCGCCCCGCCAGACGGGACACCGGACGACGTCCCCACGAGCCCCAGCCCAGAGCATGGCGAGCAACCTACCTCGGTCACCGGCACGGCGCCGGATCAGCGCCAGACAGCGCTCAACGTCACACCCCACGGAACGTGCGCCCGGCGGCGGTGGATCAGACCAGGCCCGGATCGCGCGGCACGCTGATCGTGCCGTCCTTGGCGATGAGCCGGGTCGACAGCTCGCCGAGGCTCGTGCCGTCGAGCCCGACCGCGTCGAGCGACGCCGGCTCGAACATGCCCAGCGTCGCCAGGCCGCACGCGTCGCGCAACCGCAGCGCGGCGGCGGCGTGCACGCCGGCGGCGACCCCGAGCGGCCCGTCCCACGTCGACGCGATGATGACGTCGGCACGGGTCGAGCGGGCCAGCGTCGCCCGGGCCAGCAGGCCGCCGATCCCGCCGCTGCGGCCGACCTTGAGCACGACGGCGTCGGCGGCGCCCGACGCGATCGCCCCGGGCTCGTCGGCGGTCTCGTCCATCGCGACCCGCACCGGCAGTCCCTCGCGCACGTCGCGGATCGCGTCGATGCCGTGCACCGGCTCCTCGACGAGCTCGAGGCCGTAGGGCGACAGGCGGGCGATCGCGTCGATCGCCTCCGTGGTGCTCCACGCGCCGTTGGCGTCCAGGCGCAGCGCGACGTCCGGGCCGATCGCGTCGCGGACCGCCCGGACCCGCGCCTCGTCCTCGGGCAGGCCGACCTTGAGCTTGACGGTCTCGAACCCGGCGTCGGCGGCCTCGCGGGCCAGCTCCGCGGCCGCGGCCGGATCGTCGGCGCCGACCATCGCGTTGACCGGCACCCAGCGCGAAGGCTCGTCGGTGAGCATCGACGCCACCGGGCGCCCCTCGCGTCGCGACGCACGGTCCCACAGCGCCAGGTCGACGGCGGCGAGGGCGTGCGGCAGGTCGGTGACGGCGCGGCAGGCCTCCAGCGCCTGCGCGCCGCTCCCGCCGGGCGTCGCCCGCAGCGCCCGGCGGCACGCCTCGAGGGCCTCTCGGCACCGCTCGATCGACACGCCGTCGTAGGGCTCCAGCGGCGCCGCCTCGCCACGACCGACGAGCCCGTCGTCGTCCTCGATCTCGACGAGGAGCATGCGCCGCTCGGTGACCTCGCCCCAGGCGGCGCGCATCGGCTGCGACAGCCGCAGGGCGATCTCCTGGATACGCAGGTCCACGGCGGGGAGCCTATGACGCCCCGCCGGGCGAGGTCGGCCGCCCGAACGCGGCGGCGCCGGGCCGGTCGCGGACGGACTCAGCCGAGCAGGATCGCCGCCGACAGCAGGACGCAGAACGCGAGCTCGAGCTGCCCGGTCCCGGCGAGCGCGGCGTTGAGGCCCGGTCCGTCCACGCGGGTGCGGACCGTGGTGACGAGCCGCACCGCGAGCGGCGCGCTGACGAGCACGAGCGCCGTCCAGGGCGACAGGTCGCCGTCGGCGATCCCCAGGACGACCGTGCCGACGTACGCGGCGACGATCGCCCCGGCGTACACGCCGCGGGTGGCGGGCCGCCCGAGCCGCACGGCGAGCGTGCGCTTGCCCGCCCGACGGTCGGTGTCGATGTCGCGCACGTTGTTCACGACGAGCACCGCGGCGGCGAGCAGGCCGACCGGCACGCCCAGCAGGACGGCGGTGGCGTCGAACGACTCGACGACGGCGTAGTGGGTGCCCGCCACCGCGACCGGCCCGAAGAACGTGAACGCGAACGGCTCGCCGAGCCCGTCGTAGCCGTACGGTCGGGGGCCGCCGGTGTACAGCACCCCGGCGACGATCGACGCGACGCCGATCGCGAGGATCGGCCAGCCGACCTCGGCGATGAGGTAGGCGCCGCAGAGCACGGCCGCGCCGAAGCTCACCCAGATCGCGACGAGGACCTGGCGCGGCGGGACGAGCCCCCCGGCCGTCACCCGCAGCGGGCCGAGGCGGTCGTCGGCGTCGGCGCCACGGCGCGCGTCGGAGTAGTCGTTGGAGAGGTTCGCGCCGACCTGGATGAAGAGCGCCCCGAGCAGCGCCGCGAGGAACGGCAGCGCCCGGAACGCGTCCTGGTGCTGGGCGAGCGCACCGCCGACGAGCACCGGAGCGAGGCCCACCGGTAGGGTGCGCAGGCGCGCGGCGAGGAGCCAGATCCGGACGGGGCTCGGGCGCGCGGCTCCGGCGACGTGGTCGGCGTGGGTGCTCATCGGGATCGTGCTCCGGGACGGCGCGGACGGGTCACGCGCGACGGGGGAACTGCGAGAAGTCCGGGCGCCGCTTGGCCTTGTAGGCGTCGCGCCCCTCCTGGGCCTCCTCTACGGCGTAGAACAGGAGGTTCGTGTCGTGCGCGAGCTGCTGCAGGCCGGCGTAGCCGTCCTCGTCGGCGTGGAAGCTCGCCTTGAGCAGCCGCAGCGCGAACGGCGACTTCTCGAGCATCTCGTCGCACCACGACACGGTCTCCGCCTCGAGCCGGTCGAGCGGGACGACGGTGTTCACCAGGCCCATGTCGAGCGCCTCGGCCGCGCTGTACTGCCGGCAGAGGAACCAGATCTCCTTGGCCTTCTTCGGCCCGACGAGGTCACGGAGGATCGTCGCGCCGAACCCGCCGTCGAACGACCCGACCTTCGGCCCGGTCTGCCCGAACCGGGCGTTGTCGGCGGCGATCGTCAGGTCGCAGCACAGGTGCAGCACGTGCCCGCCGCCGACGGCGTAGCCGGCGACCATCGCCACGATCGGCTTCGGCAGCCGACGCATCTGCACCTGCAGGTCGGTGACGTGGAACCGGCCGATCGACGTGCCCGACGGGGCGCGGTCCGGGTCGTCGGGGTCCTCGAGGTAGCCGCTGTCGCCGCGGACGTGCTGGTCGCCGCCGGAGCAGAACGCCAGCGGGCCCTCGCCGGTGAAGATGATGACGCCGACGCTCGGGTCCTCCCGGGCGCGCACGAGCGCGTGGTCGACCTCGATGAGCGTCTGCGGACGGAACGCGTTGCGGACCTCGGGACGGTCGATCGTGATCTTCGCGATCCGCACCGGCCGCTCGTCCGTCGTCCCGATCCGCGGGTCGGACAGCTCGTAGCGGATGTCGGTGTAGGCGTCGCCCTCGGGCGTCGTCCAGGTCACAGCGGTCACGGTGCCTCCTCGGCCGGGATCCGTCGGCCCGGGCGTGGAGCCGGGTCGACCGTCGGACCCCGCAGGCTATTCCGTGCGGACCGCCGCCCGGGGCGCGGCCGTCGATCCTCTACGCTCGGCCGGTGCTCGTCGCGTCGTGGCTCGTCCGGGCGGCGCGGACCCGTCCCGCGCACGAGGCCCTCGCCGGCCTGCCCTACGGCGAGCTCCTCGGGGCGGTCGACGTCCGGGCCCGGCGGCTCGCCGCCACCGGGGTGCGCGAGGGGGATCGGGTCGGCCTCGCGCTGCCCCCCGGCCGGGACTTCGTCGTCGTCCTCCACGCCCTGCTGCGCCTGGGCGCCGTCGCGGTCCCGATCGACCCGCGGCTGCCGACGGCCGAGCGCGAGCGTCGCCTCGACGGGGCGCGGCACGTCGTCGACGGCGGGTCCGACGACGCCCGGACCGCGCCGGACCGGGACGCCCCCCTGCGCGACGCGCACGACACCGACGCCGTGGCGATCGTCGTCCACACGAGCGGCACGAGCGGCGCCGCGCGACCGATCCCGCTGACCTACGGCAACTGGCTGTGGAGCGCGCTCGGGTCGGCGGCCGCGCTCGGCTGCCCGCCCGGCGAGCGGTGGCTCTGCGCCCTGCCGCTGCACCACGTCGGGGGCCTGAGCGTCCTGCTGCGCAGCGCGATCGCGGGCACGACCGCCGTCGTCCACGAGCGCTGGGACACCGACGCGGTCCTGGCCGCGCTCCACGAGCCGGACCCCGCGCGGGGCGGGGCGATCACCGTCGTCTCGCTCGTCCCGACGACCCTGCGGCGCCTGCTCGACGCGGGGCTCCACGGCGGGCCGGGTGGCGCGACGACCCTCCGCTGGGCCCTGCTCGGCGGGGCGGCGATCCCCGGCGGCCTGCTCGAGGACGCGGCGGCCGCCGGGATCCCCGTCGCCCCGACCTACGGGATGAGCGAGACGACGAGCCAGGTCGCCACGCTCGGCCCGCCGCTGTTCCCCACGACCGTCGAGATCGCGGGCGAGGACGGCGTCCCGCGTCGCCGGCCGGGCGTGACCGGCGAGGTCGTCGTGTCCGGCCCGACGGTGTGCGCGGCGGTGGCCGGCCCGGACGGGCGCCTGCGGACGGGCGACCTGGGGGTCCTCGACGACCGCGGGCGGTTGCGGATCGTCGGCCGGGTCGCCGACACGATCATCAGCGGTGGCGAGAACGTCCTGCCGCTCGAGGTCGAGCGGGTGCTCGAGCAGGATCCCGCGGTCGCCGAGGCGGCGGCGTTCGGCCGACCGGACCGGGAGTGGGGGGAGCGCGTGTGCGTCCGGATCGTCCCCGTCGCCGGCGCGACGGTCGACGTCGCGGCGCTCCGGGCCCGTGCGGCGGCGGAGCTGCTGCCCCACCAGCGACCCCGCGACGTCGAGGTCGTCGACGACCTGCCACGGACGCCGTCGGGCAAGCTCCTGCGTCGTGCGCTGAGCTGACCATCGCGCCGGCGGGCCGGGGGTCGACGACGCCCGGTCGGCGGTGGGGCCGGGCCCGCCACGGCGGCCTGCCACGATGGGGGCGTGAGCCCGTCCGCCCCGGAGCAGCCCACCCCCGACGAGCAGCGCGCCGCCAGCCGGGCGTCGTGGGAGCGACGGGCCGTCGGGTGGGAGGCCCAGCGCGCGTGGTTCCAGGCCGCGGTCGAGCCGGTGTCGCACGCGATGATCGACGCGATCGCCCCGCAGCCCGGGCACGTGGTCCTGGAGGCCGCCGCCGGCCTCGGCGACACCGGGCTGCTGGCGGCCGAGCTCGTCCACCCCGGTGGGCGGGTGATCCTCGCTGACGGCGCCGAGGCGATGGTCGAGGCGGCGCGGCGCAACGCCGACGCCCGCGGGATCCACAACGTCGAGGCCACCCCGATGGAGCTCGAGTGGCTCGACATGTCGGCGGCGTCGATCGACGCGCTGCTCGTCCGGTTCGGGTACATGCTCGTGCCCGATCCCGAGACCGGCCTGCGCGATGCCCGCCGGGTCATCCGCCCGGGCGGCCGGATCGCCCTGGCGGTGTGGGACGCCGTCGACGACAACCCGTGGATGGCGATCCCGATGGGCGTCCTGGCCGACCTGGGGCACGTCACCGGATGGCCCGCCCCGGACGGCGTCCCCGGGCCGTTCGCGCTCGCGTCCCGCGAGCGGCTCGACGACCTGCTCGGCGGCGCCGGGTTCGTCCTGCCGCGGATCGACCGGGTCGAGGTGACGTTCCGCTCGGCGTCGCCGGCCGAGCACCGCGAGCGTGCGGTCGCGCTCAGCGAGGGGATGACGACCGCGCTGGACGGCCTCGGGCCGGACGCCCGGGCCGACGCCGAGGCGCGGATCGACGAGGCGCTGTCGGCGTTCGCGGATCCCGACGGCCCGGACGGCGCGATCGCCGTGCCCGGCGCGGTCCTCGTGGCAGCGGCGGACGCCTGAGCTTCGTAGACTCCGCGCCCATGTTCTACGACGACGACGCGGACCTGACGCTGCTCGACGGCAAGACCGTCGCGATCATCGGGTTCGGCTCCCAGGGCCACGCCCACTCCCAGAACCTCAAGGACTCGGGCGTCGACGTCGTCGTCGGTCTGCGCGAGGGCTCCTCCTCGGTCCAGAAGGCCAAGGACGCGGGCCTCGAGGTGCTGTCGATCGCCGAGGCCGCCAGCCGTGGCGACATCGTCCAGATCCTCGTTCCCGACGAGCTGCACCACGACGTCTGGGAGAACGACGTCAAGGACGGCATCGCCGCCGGCAACCTCGTGCTCTTCGGCCACGGCTTCTCGGTGCTCTACGGCCAGGTCGAGCCGCCGGCCGACGTCGACGTCGCGCTCGCCGCCCCGAAGGGCCCGGGCCACCTCGTCCGTCGCCAGTACCTCGAGGGCTCGGGCGTCCCCGGCCTCATCGCCGTCCACCAGGACGCGACCGGCAAGGCCCGCGACCTGGCGCTCGCCTACGCCAAGGGCATCGGCTGCACCCGCGGCGGCGTCATCGAGACGACGTTCAAGGACGAGACGGAGACCGACCTCTTCGGCGAGCAGGCTGTGCTGTGCGGCGGCGCGTCGGCGCTCGTGCAGACCGGGTTCGAGGTGCTGACCGAGGCCGGCTACTCGCCCGAGATGGCGTACTTCGAGGTCCTCCACGAGCTCAAGCTCATCGTCGACCTCATGTACGAGAAGGGCCTGGCGGGGATGCGGTACTCGATCTCCAACACCGCCGAGTACGGCGACCTCACCCGCGGCCCGCGCGTCATCGGCCCCGAGGTGAAGGTCGAGATGCAGAAGATCCTCAAGGAGATCCAGGACGGCGCCTTCGCCCGCGAGTTCATCGCCGAGCACCGCGCCGGCAACGAGAACTTCAACCGGCTCCGCGAGGAGCAGGCCGCGCTGCAGATCGAGAAGACCGGCAAGGCGCTGCGCGCCAACATGGACTGGATCGACGACTCCGGGTTCGCCCAGGGCTGAGCGGGTCGGGCGGCGCCGGGGCCCGTCCCGGCGTCCGCCGCCTCGCCCGTCCGGGCCGATGTACCGGGTTCGCGTACATCGACGTCCCGCTCATGGGTAGGGCGTCGGGAGGGGTCCTCGGTTGGGTCTGCGGCTACGGGTCGCTGGCCGCGCTCGTCGACCCGGTGACGGTCGCGGGAGCGCTGCGCCGGCCGGTGTGGGCGAGACTCGACGGCCACCGGCGGGACTGGGGCGTCGCGGTGCGCAACGACGCGGCCTATGCGGACCCCAAGCACTACGTCGACGCCGACAGCGGAGAGCGGCTCGCCGGGCACGTCGCGTTCCTCGACGCGGTTCCCGATCCGGTGGCGGCGATCGGGGTCCTCGCACTCCCGGTCGACGCGGAGCGGCTGGCCGCGCTCGACGCGCGCGAGGTGAACTACGACCGTCACGACGTCGGTGACCTCGTGACGGGCCGGGACGGCGATCCGCTGCCCGGTCGCGTCTGGGTGTTCCGCGGCAGTCCCGACGGACGGGCACGCGCGGCCCGCGGTCGTCGGGCCGGCGACATCGTCGTGTCCGCCGACTACGTCGCGCTGACCCGGGCGGCGTTCGCCGCGCAGCCGGCGGGCCTGCCGTCGTTCGACGCCTCGACCGACCCGGTCGACGTCCCCGAGCGCCGCCTGCGGGTCGTGTCGATCCCGGAGTTGCGGGGCTGGTGAGGCACCTCGAGCCGATGCGACGCACCTGCTCGACGCCAACGTCGTCGGGCGCCCGTGCCGGCGGACCGCCGCCGCTGCGTCGTGATCGGCTGATCAGACTCGTCGGAGCTCGCGGCTCCCGGACCGGCGGCCCGGGCCGGAGAGCGATTCAGAGCCCGTACAGCGCCGAGTACTTCGTGGTGAGGTACCGCAGCAGCGGCTCCGGGTCGAGCGCCGAGCCGGTCGCCTCGCGCAGGATCTCGTCGCCGGTGCGCGTCGCCCCGTGGCGGTGGACGTGCTCGCGCAGCCAGCCGCGCAGCGGCGACGGGTCGCCGGCGGCGATCGACGCCTCGAGTCCGGGCAGCGCTTCGCGGGCGGCGTCCCACAGCTGCGCGGACGCGATCGTGCCCAACGTGTAGGTCGGGAAGTACCCCAGCTCGCCGAAGCTCCAGTGGATGTCCTGCAGCACGCCGTGGGCGTCGTCGGGCACCGTCACGCCGAGCAGCTCCTCCATCCGCGCGCTCCAGGCCGCCGGGAGGTCGGCGACGGCGATCGTCCCCTCGACGAGCGCCACCTCGAGCTCGAACCGCAGCACGACGTGCATCGCGTACGTCACCTCGTCGGCGTCCACCCGGATGAGCGACGGTCGGACGGCGTTCATCGCGGCGTGCCAGCGGTCGAGCGGCACGTCGGCGAGCGCGTCGCCGAACAGCTCGCGGGCCCGCGGGTACCAGTGCTCCCAGAACGCGCGCGACCGGCCGACCTGGTTCTCCCACAGCCGGCTCTGCGACTCGTGGATCCCCAGCGACGTGCCGGTGTCGGTCGTCGTGCCCGCCAGCTCCGCGTCGATCTGGTGCTCGTAGAGGCCGTGGCCGACCTCGTGCAGCGCGCTGAGGATGCCGTCGAGGGGGTCGTCGTCGCGGTAGCGGGTCGTGATCCGCACGTCCCCGGGACCGACCTTCTGCGAGAACGGGTGGGTCGACACGTCGAGCCGCCACGCGTCGTCCTCGTACCCGATCGAGCGGGCCATCTCGGTGACGAGCGTGCGCTGGGCGTCGATCGGGAACGTACCCGTGATCGGCGCCGGGGCGGGTCGGCCGGCGATCGCGGTGATGAGCGGAAGCAGGCCCGCCTGCAGCCGGCCGAAGACGTCGCGGACGGTCGCGGTGGTCGCCCCCGGCTCGTACCCGTCGAGCAGGGCGTCGTAGGGGTGGTCGTACGTCGCGTCGCCGGCGGCGAGGTGCTCCGCCATCCGGCGGCGTAGCTCGACGTTGCGCCCCAGCGCCGGGGCGAAGAGCGCGAAGTCGCTCGTCTCGCGGGCCCGGGCCCAGACCGGATGGGCGTCGGCGGCCGCCTCGGCGATCTCGGCGACGAGCGCCCCCGGCACGAGGCGGGCCCGCTCGTGGTCGCGGCGCACGGCCCGGACGAGGCCCGGATCCTCGCCGGCGGCCTCGGCCGCGTCGAGCAACGCCGCGATCTCGGGGTCGACGAGGCGCTCGTGGGCCAGGCGGTCGATCGTCCCGGCCGCCCGTCCTCGGGCCGCCGTGCCGCCCGGCGGCATCATCACCTGCTGGTCCCACCCCAGCACCCGTGCGGCGTGGCCCAGGTCGTCGATCTCGCGCAGGCGCTCCCGCAACCGCGCGCGCGGATCGGTGGGGGAGGACGGCGTGGGGGAGCCCATGCCGCGCAAGCTAGACGATCGGACTCGGGTGCCCAGGGGACCGGTCGCGCGCCGGCGGCGGGGCGGAACACCCCCGTCGGGCGGCGGCCGCGCCTACCGCGCGGCGTCGACGAGCGCGGCGAAGAGCGCCCGGTGCGGACATGCGCCGACGAGCGTCTCGGCGTGCCACTGGACCCCGATGCAGAACGCGGCGTCCCGGTCCTCGAGCGCCTCGACGACGCCGTCGGCGGTGCGCGCGACGACGTCCAGGCCCGCGCCGACGTCCCGCACGGCCTGATGGTGGAAGGAGTTCGTCGCGAGGGGCCCGGACCCGACGACCGTGGCCAGGCGGCTGCCCGGGGCGACGTCGACGTCGTGGGTCGCCTCCGTCCCCGGCGCCGTCTGGCGGTGGCCCTCGAGGCCCGCCTCGGTCGGCAGGTCCTGCCACAGCGTGCCGCCCCGGGCGACGTTGAGGACCTGGATCCCGCGGCAGACCGCGAGCACCGGCAGGCCGTCGTCGAGCGCCCGCCGGACGAGGGCGATCTCCCACCGGTCGACGGCCTCGTCGGTCGGTCCGAGCGCCGGGTGCGGGGCCGCCCCGTACGTCGCCGGGGCCACGTCGGCGCCGCCGGACAGGACGAGCGCGTCGAGTCGCCGGACGACGTCGGCCGGGTCGTCGCCGGCCGGGACGACGACCACCGGCAGCCCACCGTCGTCCGCCACGGCGTCCACGTACTCGACGCCGAGCGTCACCGAGCGTCGGTTGGGGTGCGTCGGGCGGGCGGGACCGGCGGTCTCGCCGAACGTGATCCCCACCAGTGGCCGTGCCATGGACGCGACGGTAGCGGAGCGCGGCCACCGCGCCGTGCGGACGACGGGCGTCGTCCGGCGTGCGTCGCGCCGCCGCGTCGGCGGGTCGTTCACCCGACGCCCACCGTCGGGGCCCGACCCCTTCGCTATCCTCCGCCGAGCCGTCGCGACTGGCGCCCGGTGACCGTCCCCAGGGTCGGTCACGGAGGTGGAACCGACCACCGGGAAGCGACGATCCGCACCGCCGCGCGCCTGGGCACCGACGTCGAACTCCCCCGAAGGAGCAGCATGACCGGACCCCGCCCTGACGCCATCGTGATCCCCGACGACCTGCGGCCCGCCGACGGCCGCTTCGGTTGCGGTCCGTCCAAGGTCCGCCCCGAGCAGCTCTCCGCGCTGCTGGACGTCCGCGCCGCCGACGGCGCGCAGATCATCGGCACGTCGCACCGCCAGGCGCCGGTGAAGGACACGGTGGCGCGCGTCCGCGACGGCCTGGCGCAGCTGTTCTCGGTCCCGGACGGCTACGAGGTGCTGCTGTCCAACGGCGGCACCACCGCGTTCTGGGACGCCGCGACGTTCGGCCTCATCGAGCGCCGCGCCGCCAACCTCGTCTACGGCGAGTTCTCGTCGAAGTTCGCCAAGGCGTCGAAGCAGGCGCCGTTCCTCGAGGACCCGGTCGTCATCGAGAGCGACCCGGGCACCGCCCCGTCGGCCGAGCAGATCGCCGCCGGCCTGCAGGGCGCCGACGTCGACGTCGTCGGCTGGGCCCACAACGAGACCTCGACCGGCGTCGCGGTGCCGGTCGTCCGTCCGGACGCCGCCGGGGACGCCCTGGTGATGGTCGACGCCACGTCGGGCGCGGGCGGCCTGCCGGTAGACGTCGCCCAGTCCGACGTCTACTACTTCGCTCCGCAGAAGTGCTTCGCGTCCGACGGCGGGATCTGGTTCGGGATCTTCAGCCCGGCCGCGATCGAGCGGATCGAGCGGATCGCCGCGTCCGACCGCTGGGTCCCGGCGTTCTTCGATCTCAAGACGGTCCTCGACAACTCGCGCAAGCAGCAGACGTACAACACGCCCGCGCTGACGACGCTCCTGCTCATGGCGGAGCAGGTCGACTGGTTCAACGGCAACGGCGGACTCGACTGGGCGACCGCCCGCAGCGCCGCGTCGTCGACGCACCTCTACGCGTGGGCGGAGGCGTCGTCGTTCGCCACCCCGTACGTCGCCGACCCGTCGCACCGCTCCGCGGTCGTGGCGACGATCGACTTCGACGACGCCGTCGACGCGGCCGCCGTCGCGAAGGTCCTGCGCGCCAACGGCATCGTCGACGTCGAGCCGTACCGCAAGCTCGGCCGCAACCAGCTGCGCGTCGCGTGCTTCCCGGCGATCGACCCGGCCGACGTCCAGCGCCTCACCGCCGCGATCGACCACGTCGTCGCGGCCCTCGCCGCCTGATCCCGAACGGAGCACGAGCATGAGCACCACCCCGAAGGTCCTCGTCAAGGAGAAGGTCGGCCCGTCCGGCGTCGAGGCGCTGCAGGCGGCCGGGTTCCAGGTCGACCTGGGCCTGGACTGGGACGAGGAGACGTTCCTCGCCCGGCTGCCCGAGTACGACGGCGTCCTCATCCGCTCGGCGACGACGTTCACCCCCGAGCTGCTGGCGCAGGCGACCAACCTCAAGGTCATCGGTCGCGCCGGCGTCGGCGTCGACAACGTCGACATCCCCGCGGCGACGAAGCGCGGCATCATCGTCGCCAACGCCCCGCAGTCCAACGTCGTCACCGCCGCCGAGCACACGATCGCGCTGATGCTCGCGCTGGCCCGCAACGTGCCGCAGGCCAACGCATCGATGCACGCGGGGAAGTGGGAGCGGTCGAAGTTCTCCGGCGTCGAGCTCTACGGCAAGACGATCGGGATCATCGGGTTCGGCCGGATCGGCCAGCTCGTCGCCGAGCGCGCCCAGGGCCTGGCGATGCGCGTCCTGGCGTTCGATCCCTACGTCAGCGCCGAGCGGTACAAGGAGCTGGGGGTCGAGAAGGCCGCCGACAGCGACGAGATCTACGCGCAGGCGGACTTCATCACGATCCACCTGCCCAAGACCCCGGAGACCGCGGGCTGGCTCGGCGCCGAGGCGTTCGGCAAGGTCAAGCAGGGCGTGCGGATCCTCAACGTCGCCCGCGGCGGGCTCGTCGACGAGGACGCGCTGAAGGCGGCGCTCGACTCCGGCGCCGTCGGTGGCGCCGCGCTCGACGTGTTCCCCAGCGAGCCGGTGACCGAGCACGTCCTGCACGGGTACGACAACGTCATCCTCACCCCGCACCTGGGCGCGTCGACCGCCGAGGCGAACGACCGCGCCGGATTCCAGGCGGCCGAGCAGATCGTCGCGGCCCTCACCGGCGGGACGGTCACCACCGCGGTGAACGCGCCGGCCGTCGCCCGGGAGGACCTCGAGATCCTCACCCCCTACGTGCCGCTCGCCCGCGACCTGGGCCGGATCGCCACCGAGCTCGCCGGCGGCTCGTCGATCGAGGCGATCGAGGTCGAGGCGCTCGGCGGCATCGGCTCGCGCGACGTCCGGCCGCTCGGGCTCGCCGTGCTGCGCGGGGCGCTCGAGGGGCGCGTCGAGGAGACGGTCAACGACGTCAACGCCCCGGGCCTCGCCCGCGAGCGCGGGATCGAGCTCATCGAGACGAAGCGCGAGTCGGCGCACGACTTCGCCGACCTGCTGCGGGTCACCGTCGTGTCCGGCGGCGAGCGGTCGCGGGTCGTCGGCACGGTGTTCGGCGCGGCCGGCCGGGCGCACCTCCTGGAGGCGTGGGGGCAGCGGTTCAACCTGCAGCTCGAGCCGCACCTGCTCATCGTGAGCTACGACGACCGGCCCGGGCAGGTCGGCCGGATCGGCGCGGTGCTCGGCGACGCCGGGGTCAACATCGAGCAGGCCGCCGTCGGGTACCACCGCGGCGACGACGGCGAGCGCGCCGACCACGCCGTCATGGTCATCACGACCGACGAGGAGGTCGGCGCCGACGTGCTGGACCGCGTCGAGGCGCTCGACGGCTTCCGCAAGGCCCACGCCGTCGACCTGTAGCCCCCGGCCGCGGCCGGTCGACCGGGTCGACGGGCCGCGAGGCGCCGACCGGGCGGGGTGGTGGTGGAGCGGGACGCCGCGCGTCTCGCAGCGCCGCCACCCCCACCGCAGGACGGCCGGTGCGGACGCCCGCCGGTCGGGCGTCGCGGGGAGTGGTAGCCTTGCCCGCAGTCATGACGGATCGTCTCGACCTCGCGCTCCTGCTTCTGCTCCCCCGCTAGGGGGATGAGATGCGTGGCGGCCGCCGAAGCCGCGAACCAGGACCGATGACCGAGGACGAGACGACAGGAGCAGCACGACCATGACCACCCCCGACCCCAACCGGGTCATCCTCTTCGACACCACCCTGCGCGACGGCGAGCAGTCGCCGGGCATCGCGCTGAACAAGAGCGAGAAGCTCGAGATCGCCCACCAGCTGGCGCGCCTCGGCGTCGACGTCATCGAGGCGGGGTTCCCGATCTCGTCGCCCGGCGACTTCGAGGCCGTCCAGGCGATCGCCAGGGAGGTCCGGGGCCCGGTCATCGCCGGTCTCGCCCGCGCCCAGGCCCCCGACATCGCCCGGGCCGGCGAGGCGCTCCGCGACGCCGAGCGGCCGCGCATCCACACGTTCATCTCGACGTCCGACATCCACATCGAGCACCAGATGCGCAACACGCGCGCCGACGTGATCGAGGGGACGAAGGCCGCCGTGGCGCACGCCCGGTCGCTCGTCGACGACGTCGAGTTCAGCCCGATGGACGCCACCCGGGCCGACGTCGAGTTCACCGGGCAGGTCATCCAGCTGGCGATCGACGAGGGCGCGACGACGATCAACGTGCCCGACACCGTCGGCTACGCCACGCCCGACGAGTACGCGGAGTTCCTCCGGGGGCTCTACGACGCCGCCCCGGGGCTGAAGGACGTCGTCCTGTCCGTCCACTGCCACAACGACCTGGGGCTGGCGGTCGCCAACTCGCTCGCCGGGGTGCAGGCCGGCGCCCGACAGATCGAGTGCGCCGTCAACGGCATCGGCGAGCGGGCCGGCAACGCCGCGATCGAGGAGATCATCATGCTCCTCGAGACCCGCAAGGACCGCCTCGGCCTCACCACCGGAGCGGTCACCACCGAGATCGCCCGCACGAGCCGCCTCGTGTCGCGCCTGACGGGGTACGTCGTCCAGCCGAACAAGGCGATCATCGGCCGCAACGCGTTCAGCCACGAGTCCGGGATCCACCAGGACGGGGTCCTGAAGGACCGCTCGACGTTCGAGATCATGGATCCGGCCGCGGTCGGGATCGAGGACGCCAACCAGCTCGTCCTCGGCAAGCACTCCGGTCGCGCGGCGCTGAAGGACGCGCTGGAGAAGCTCGGCTACCGCCTCGACGGCCAGGGGCTGCGGCAGGCGTTCGACAAGTTCAAGGAGATCGCCGACCGCAAGAAGCAGGTGTCGGCGATGGACCTCGAGGCGCTCGTCACCGACGAGCTGCGCGTCGACGATCCGCTCGCCGCGCTGCGGCTCGTCAACGTGTCGGTCGAGGTGCCCGCCGACTCGCGTCCGCCCCACGCCGCGGTCGTCGTCGACGTCCCCGAGCGGGGCGAGGTGTCGGGGTCGTTCTCGGGCGACGGGGCGATCGACGCGGTGTTCCGCGCGATCGACGCCGCGGTCGGCATCGACGCCCGGCTGCGCGAGTACCACGTCGACGCGGTGACCGAGGGCCAGGACGCGCTGGCCAACGTGTCGGTCGTCGTCGAGCTCGGCGCGCCCGGGGCCGCGGTGAGCTCCGCGCTCCCCGGCGTCACGGGCGGCGACCGGGTGACCGGGTCCGGGCAGGGCGTCGACCCCGACACGATCCGGGCGTCCGCGATCGCGTACCTCCGCGCCGTCGGCGTCGCGGCGCGCCGCCTGGCGGTCGCCGGGTCCGCCCTCGCCGAGGACGAGGTCCAGGCCACGCCCTGACCGCTCCGGCGGCTCCCCGACCGCACGCCGGTCGGGGAGCCACCGCGGGCCCGTCCGCGCGGGCTCGTCCACCGATGGTGCATCCGATCGGCCGCCGCCGTCGTTCTTCCTCGTGACAGCGGCGCCGCACGGCGGTTCCGACCGACGAGGCCAGGAGGCCCAGGATGCCCACGAAGTTCGATCTCGAGCAGCTCGACGCCGACGGCGACATGCGGCAGGCGGCCGAGGACGCCGGCCACGACCGCGCGACGTTCCTGCGCAACGGCGCGTTCGCCGGCGCCGGCCTCGTCGCCGGCAGCACGATCTTCGGCCTGCCCTCGGCGGCGCAGGCCAAGATCTCGCGTCGTCCCTCGGCGAAGAACGACGTCAAGATCCTGAACTACGCGCTGACGCTTGAGTACCTCGAGGCCGGGTTCTACCGCGCGGCCGTCGACGCCGACGACTTCGCCACCCCGCAGCTCAAGCAGTTCGCGCAGGTCGTCGCGAAGCACGAGCAGGCGCACGTGGACTTCCTCCGCAAGGGCCTCGGTCGTCAGGCGATCAAGAAGCCGAAGTTCAACGCCGACACCGTCGCGACGCTCATCTCGCGCGAGCGGTTCGCGGCCAGCGCCGAGCTCCTCGAGGACACGGGCGTCGCGGCCTACGCCGGGCAGGGGCCCAACCTCAAGACGCGCGCGTTCGTCAAGGCGGCGCTCGGCATCCACTCCGTCGAGGCCCGCCACGCGGCCTGGATCCGCGTGCTCAACGGCGGCGGCGAGGTGGGCGCGCCGGTCCGGAGCTACCCGGCCCCCAAGACGTTCGACGTCCCGAAGAGCGAGGCCTCGATCCTGAAGGCCGTGAAGGGCCTGGACGTCCTGGCCTGATCGGACCCGGGTCGGGGCCTCGCCCCGGGGGAGCAGGGGAGGCGGGGCGAGAGCACGGGCCCGTCGCGCCGGGGAAGGGCGCGGCGGGCCCGTCGTCCGCCGCGTGCCGTGCGACGCGCCGGGACGGCGGCGGTCGGGCTATCCGTGCACGAGCGCGGCGGTGAGCAGGGCCAGGCCGAGGACGAGCCCTCGCCGTCGTCCGAACCGGTCGAGCAGGGCGCCGGAGCCGAGCAGGAGCGCGGCGAGGATGATCGCGGTGATGTCGACGATCCACTGCAGCTCGCTCTGCCGGGCGCCCAGGCGCACGCCGATCTCCGACAGCGCGGGGACGAGCATCGTCACCGACCCGAGGACGAGGCCGGCGGTGACGAGCATCGTCGTGACGACGAGCGCGCGGCGGGCCCCGCGGGGCAGGACGAGGTCGTGCGGCTCCGGCATCGCCGCGGCACCGTACACACCGATCGGACACGGTGTCCGTAGCTCGCCCGGGCCCGGGCGAGCCCGAGGCGACGATGTGCTGGATTCCGTACGGGTGTGCGTGATACCGTACGAGTCCATGGCGGCGGATCCCACCACCGCGCCGGTGGCCCCGGCGGATCGCGACCGGATCGAGATCGGTCCGCGCGTGCGTGCGCTGCGCGAGCAGATGGGCCTGTCGCTGCGCGACGTCGCGGAGCGCTGCGGCGTGTCGGCCACGACGTTGAGCCAGGTCGAGCGCGGCGAGACGTCGCCGACGTTGCAGGTCGCCGCGCGGATCGCCGCCGGGCTCGACCTGCGCCTGAGCCAGCTGCTGCGGCTCGACGAGGGCGGGTCGGTGACGGTCGTCCGCGCCGGCGAGCGACGCCGTGGCGGCGCGTCACGTCGCGGCCACGCCGTCGAGATCCTCAGCCCGCCGCTGCCCGGCCAGCGCAGCGAGCTCACCCGCCACGTCCTGCGCGCCGGCGCCCGCACCGGCCGCGACGGCGACCCGCCGATCCACGAGGCGGGCAGCCGCGAGATCGCGCTCGTCGAGCGCGGTACGGTCGTGCTGTCCTGCGACGGCGTGACCCACGACCTCGCGCCCGGAGACTGCGTGACGTTCGACGCCGACCTGCCGCACCACTTCGTCAACCCCGGCCCCGACGAGGCCGTGCTGCTGGCCGTGGTCAGCGCCGGCCTGCGCCGGACCTGACCCCGAGTTCCCCCGACCCTTCCGTCCCTCACGGAGAGCCCACGAGATGCCCAAGACGCTGTTCGACAAGATCTGGGAGCGACACCTCGTCGCCGACGACCTGATCTACATCGACCTCCACATGGTCCACGAGGTCACGAGCCCGCAGGCCTTCGAGGGCCTGCGCCTCGCCGGCCGCAAGGTCCGCCGGCCCGACAAGACCCTCGCGACCGCCGACCACAACGTCCCGACCGACGGCACCCCGGTCGCCGCGCGGATCAAGGACGCGCTGTCGCGCAAGCAGGTCGAGACGCTCGAGGAGAACTGCGCCGAGTTCGGCGTCCCCGTCTTCTCGCTCGGGTCCGACCGTCAGGGCATCGTCCACGTGGTCGGCCCCGAGCAGGGGATGACCCAGCCGGGCATGACGATGGTCTGCGGCGACTCGCACACCGCCACCCACGGCGCGTTCGGCTCGCTGGCGTTCGGCATCGGCACGTCCGAGGTCGAGCACGTCCTGGCGACGCAGTGCCTCGTGCAGCGCAAGCCGAAGTCGATGCGGATCAACTTCGTCGGCGAGCTGCCGTTCGGCGTCACCGCGAAGGACATGATCCTCGGCGCGATCGGCCAGATGGGCGTCGACGGCGCGGTCGGCCACGTCGTCGAGTTCGCCGGTCCCGCGATCGAGCGGCTCTCGATGGAGGGCCGGATGACGATCTGCAACATGACCATCGAGGGCGGCGGCCGCGCCGGCATGATCGCCCCCGACCAGACGACGTTCGACTACGTGCAGGGCAAGCCCGCCGCGCCGACCGGCGCCGCGTGGGACGCCGCCGTCGAGGAGTGGAAGCAGCTCTACACCGACGAGGGCGCGACCTTCGACCGCGAGATCACCGTCGACGTCGAGCAGCTCACGCCGCGGGTGACGTGGGGCACCACGCCGGACATGGTCGTCGGCGTCGACGGCACCGTGCCGACGCCGGAGTCGTTCGACGACCCGGCCGAGCGCGGCCAGGCCGAGCGGGCGCTGGAGTACATGGGCCTGCAGGGCGGCGAGCGGATCGAGGACATCTCGATCGAGCGCGTCTTCCTCGGGTCGTGCACCAACGGCCGCCTCGCCGACCTGCAGGCCGCCGCCGACGTCATCCGGGGCCGCAAGGTCGCCGACGGCGTCTACGCGATGGTCGTCCCGGGATCGGTCCAGGTGAAGATCGCCGCCGAGGAGCTCGGCCTGGACAAGGTCTTCACCGACGCCGGGTTCGACTGGCGCGGCGCGGGCTGCTCGATGTGCCTGGGGATGAACCCCGACGTCCTGCAGCCCGGCGAGCGCTGCGCGTCGACGTCCAACCGCAACTTCCAGGGCCGCCAGGGCAAGGGCGGGCGCACGCACCTCGTGTCGCCGCAGATGGCCGCCGCCGCGGCGATCGCGGGCCACTTCGTCGACGTCCGCACCTTCGAGCCCGCCGGCGAGCCGGTCGCGGCCTGACCCCTTCGAGCACGAGGACCCCCGACATGGATCCCATCAGCATCATCGAGGGCAGGGTCTCGGACCTGCCGCGCGACGACGTCGACACCGACCAGATCATCCCCGCGCGCTTCATGAAGCGCGTCGAGCGGACCGGGTTCGGCGAGTTCCTCTTCCACGACGCCAAGGAGGCGCCGGACTGGAACGTCGAGGTCGGCAACCCCATCCTCACGACCGGCGCGAACTTCGGCTCGGGCTCCAGCCGCGAGCACGCGCCGTGGGCGCTCGAGGACGCCGGGTTCCGCGCGATCATCGCGGTGTCGCTCGCCGACATCTTCGCGTCGAACTGCACGAAGGTCGGCCTGCTGCCGATCGTGCTGCCCGAGGAGCAGGTCCGCGCCGTCGCCGCGGCCGGCGACGCCCGGATCGACCTGGACGCGCAGACGGTCACCGCCGCGGGCGAGGCCTACCGGTTCGAGATCGACCCGGACACGAAGCACCGCCTGCTCAACGGCCTGGACGACATCGGCCTGACGCTGAACGACGAGGCCGCGATCACCGCCTACGAGGAGCGGCGCGCCGCGTCGACCTTCCCCGGGCCGAGCTCGCTGTCGTTGCCGCCCGAGACGTCGCTGTCCACGACGCCGGTCGCCTGACGATGACCGGCGACCGGGCAGCGGGCGCGGGCCACGACCCGGTCGCCGCGTCGCCGGACCGCGCGCCGCGGGACTGGGAGGCCGGCACGTACGAGCGGGTCGCCACCGCCCACGCCGGGTGGGGCGCCGACGTGCTGGACCGTCTGGAGCTGCGCGGCGACGAGGCGGTCCTCGACGCCGGGTGCGGCAGCGGCAAGATCACCGCCCAGCTCGTCCACCGGCTTCCGGAAGGCCGGGTCGTCGGCGTCGACGGCTCGCCGTCGATGATCGCCCAGGCGTCGCGGGTCCTGCCCGACGCCGTCGACCTGCAGGTGCAGGACCTCGTCGACCTCGTGCTGGCGGACCCGGTCGACGTCGTCGTGTCCGGGGCGGTCTTCCACTGGATCGAGGACCACGACCGGTTGTTCGCCCGGATCGCCGCGGTGCTGCGTCCCGGTGGGCGGTTCGAGGCCCAGTGCGGCGGCGCGGGGAACATCGCGTCGGTCGCCGCGGCGATCGACCGCCTGCGCACCCGCGCCCCGTGGGACGTCGCGTTCACCGGCTGGGACGGGCCGTGGCACTTCGCCGGCGCCGAGGAGACCGAGGAGCGGCTGCGCCGGGCCGGGTTCGTCGACGTCCGCGCGTGGCTCGAGCCGCGCGCGGTGCACGCCGAGGACGGCCACGCGTACCTGCGCACCGTCGTGCTCGGCAGCCACCTCGAGCGGCTGCCGGTGGAGGCGCACGACGACTTCGTCGAGGACGTCCGGCGGGAGCTCGTCGCCGCGGGCGCGGGGGAGGGCGACGCGGTGACGCTCGACTACGTCCGCCTCAACCTCTCGGCCCGGCGTCCCGCCGACGCGCCGGCGCCCGAGCCGCTCGTCCTCGACGAGAGCCCGGAGACGATCACCGACCGCCTGCGCGGCCCGGCCGACGCATGAGGCGCCTCCCGGTGACGCCCGCCCTCCACGAAACCGCGTGGCCGCCTCGGTCGGCCCGCCCCGTCGCTTCCACCCCGACTACCCTCCGCCCCGCATGAGCCACGCCATCGTTGTCCTCCCCGGCGACGGGATCGGTCCCGAGATCGCCGCGCCGACCGTCGAGCTGCTGCGGGAGGTGGGCGACTTCACCTTCACCGAGCATCCCTTCGGCGGGGCGTCGATCGACGCCCACGGCACCGCGCTGACCGACGAGACCCTCGCCGCGTGCCGGGCGTCCGACGCGGTCCTCCTCGCCGCCGTCGGCGGGCCGAAGTGGGACACCACCGACCCGTCGGCGCCGCGGCCGGAGCAGGGCCTGCTCGGGCTGCGCAAGGAGCTCGGGCTCTACGCCAACCTGCGCCCGGTCCGTCCGGTGCCCGCGCTGTATGACAGCTCGGCGCTCAAGCGCGAGGTCCTCGACGGCACCGACCTGCTCGTCGTGCGCGAGCTCACCGGCGGGATCTACTTCGGCGAGAAGACCCGGACCGACACCGACGCGTCCGATCTGTGCCACTACACGGTGGCCGAGGTCGACCGGATCGCGCGCGTCGCCTTCGACGCCGCCCGCAGGCGCCGCAACCTCGTGCACTCCGTCGACAAGGCGAACGTCCTGGAGACGTCGCGCCAGTGGCGCCAGGTCGTCCACGAGGTCCACGGCGCCGACTACGCCGACGTCGAGCTGCGCGACCAGCTCGTCGACTCGTGCGCGATGGAGCTCATCGCCCGCCCGACGCAGTTCGACGTCATCGTCACCGAGAACCTCTTCGGCGACATCCTCTCCGACGCCGCGGCGATGCTGTCCGGGTCGCTGGGCATGCTGCCGTCGGCGTCGGTCGGCAACCCCGACGGCCCGGGCCTCTTCGAGCCGGTGCACGGCTCGGCGCCCGACATCGCCGGTCAGGGGATCGCCAACCCGCTCGCGACGTTCCTGTCGGCCGCGATGCTCCTGCGCCACGGCCTGGGGATGGAGGCCGAGGCGACCGCGATCGAGGGCGCCGTCGACGGCGCCCTCGGCGACGGCCTGCGCACGAAGGACCTCGGCGGCGACGCGACGACGGCGGACGCGCTCGACGCGGTCCGTCGCCGGCTGGCGTAGCGCCCACCGTGCACCCCCGCGCCGCGGCGGCGCGGGGGACCGGCCCGTCGTCCGGGTCGCCTCAACCCTCGTAGAACGGATTGGGCAGCTTGAACGTCCGCTCGGCGTGCCCGCCCTCGAGGTCGGAGCGCTGGTCGCCGAGGTTGGCGACGATCGTGAACCCCGCGCCCTCGATCATCGCGCGCTCGCGGGCCTTGTAGGTCGCGGACGCCTCGGTCGGGTCGTCCTTGAGCGACAGGCCGTCCCAGGTGATCCCGGCGTCGCGGAGGTTGCGGATCGTCGTGCCCTCCAGCGTCGGGATGATGCGCGGCCGGGCGGTGATGAGGAAGACCGCCATCCCCAGCCGTCGGGCCTCGCGGTAGACCTCGATCACGCCCGGCATCGGCGTGCCCGTGCCACCGAGCGCGCCCGGGTACTGCCCGAGCGACCCGGTCTCCGGGTCGGAGCCCGGCACCCCGATGTAGTTCGACAGCAGCGTCTCGTCGATGTCGAAGACGACCGCGGGCGCCGGGATCGCGCGGCAGGCGGCCTCCGTCGGCCGCTCCGGCACGGCCGCGGCCGCGCGGCGCATCCGGCGCAGCTGGGCGCCGGTCCGACGTGCCCGGCGCTCGGCTCGGACGGCGGCCCGCCGCGTCGCGGTGCGCACCGCCCGCGATGCGTGGCGGCGCCCGGCGGCCGTCGCGCGCCGCCGCAGCGTCCGTGCGCGCCGCCGGGCCCGGCGGTCGGTCGCGGCGGCCCCGGCGACGTCCGGCATGACGATCTGGGACGGTCCGGTGCGACCGTACGGCCCGACCGCGAGCCCGTAGCCCTCGCACGTGGACTTCAGCCGCACGATCCGGGCGCTGCGCTCGCGCAGCCAGGCCGCGGCCGGCGCCGCGGCGGCCTCGACGTCGCGCTGGTACTCCCCGCTCTGCAGGTACGCGGTCTTGCTCGCCGGAACGGTCTCCGCGCCGGCCGATGAGGGGACCGCCGCGAGCGCGAGCGATCCGACGACGAGCGCGACACGGAGCCTCATGGGCGCAGTGTGCCCGACGGTACGGGACAGACGCAACGCATCTGTCCATCGCTGGGCGCGTCGCCGCTCGCCACCTGCGGCGGGGTCCCGCCGACCGGTCGGCTAGTGTCGGTGTACACCACACATCCGGGGAGTCCCAGGCAGGGGCTGAGAGGGCGCCGACACCGCGCCGACCCGACGACCTGATCCGGTTCATGCCGGCGGAGGGAGCATCACATGGCACGGCACGTCTTCCCGACGGACGCGACGACCCGTACGCAGCGGAGGCTCGCCCTCGACGGCGTCGTCTCGCCCGAGATGACGCGCGTCGCGGAGCGCGAGGGCCTGCAGCCCGAGCGGGTCCGCGACGAGGTCGCGCGCGGACGGATGGTCATCCCGGCCAACGTCCACCACGGCGCGCTCGACCCGATGGCGATCGGCCTCAAGGCCCGGGTGAAGATCAACGCGAACATCGGCTCCAGCCCGACGACGTCGTCGCTCGACGAGGAGGTCGACAAGCTCGCGCTCGCCCAGCGGTGGGGGGCCGACACCGTCATGGACCTCTCGACCGGCAAGCGGATCGTCGAGACCCGTCGGGCGATCGTCGACGCGGCCACCGTCCCGATCGGCACCGTGCCGATCTACGAGGCGCTCGAGCGGGTGAAGCGGCCCGAGGACCTGACGATCGACATCCTGCTCGACGTCATCGCCGGTCAGGCCGAGCAGGGCGTGGACTACATGACGATCCACGCCGGGGTGCTCCTGGGCCACCTGGCGCTCTGCCGCCACCGCGTCACCGGCATCGTCTCGCGCGGGGGAGGGCTGCTCGCGCGCTGGATGGTCCACCACGAGCGCGAGAACCCGCTCTACGAGCGCTTCGACGACGTGCTGGCGATCTGCGCCCGCCACGACGTCACGATCTCGCTCGGCGACGGCCTGCGGCCCGGCTCGATCGCCGACGCGTCCGACGCCGCCCAGTTCGCCGAGCTCGACACCCTCGGCGAGCTCGTCGGACGGTGCTGGGACGCCGACGTGCAGTGCATGGTCGAGGGCCCCGGCCACGTGCCGCTGCACGAGCTGCAGGGCAACGTCGAGCGGCAGCAGCGCGTCTGTCGCGAGGCGCCGTTCTACACCCTCGGGCCGCTCGTCACCGACATCGCGCCCGGCTACGACCACATCACCAGCGCGATCGGCGCGGCGATCGTGGGCTGGCACGGCACCTCGATGCTCTGCTACGTCACGCCCAAGGAGCACCTGGGGCTGCCGGACGCCGAGGACGTGAAGCAGGGCCTCATCGCCTACCGGATCGCGGCCCACGCGGCCGACCTCGCCCGCGGTGGGACGCACGCCGCACGCGCGGGACGGTGGGACCGGGCGCTGTCGCAGGCGCGGTTCGACTTCGACTGGAACCGCCAGTTCGACCTGGCGCTCGACCCGGAGACCGCCCGGGCGATGCACGACGAGACGCTGCCGAACGACCACTTCAAGACGGCGGAGTTCTGCTCGATGTGCGGGCCGAGGTACTGCCCGATGCACAACTTCCGCGACGTCGACTGGGACCGCCTCGACGGCCTGGCGGCCGGACGGTCGGGCGCGAGGCCGGTGGCGGCGGGCTGACCGCGGGCGGCTAGCGGGCGTCCTGCGGGTGCCAGACGGCCGGGGTGCCCAGCCGGCAGTGCGTCAGGTCGCCGTCGCCGACGTGATCGGGCGCGTGGGACGGGTCGTCGAGCTGGTCGTGGACCGCGCCGGCGCGCTGGGTGAGCGTCGCCTCGATCCGGCGGCGCAGCTCGGTGGGGTCGGTCATCGTCTGCATCGGGTTCCTCCGGTCCTCGGCGATCCGACGGATCGCCGGCACCCCACCGACGGTACGCGCGCCACGGGGGTCGCACCAGCCGCGCTCCGGGATCGCCCGCCGGACGGGGGGTGCCGGATGGAGGACGAGCGATACAGTCCCGGGGTCCATGCGCGTGGGCGCCCCGCCACGCGCCGATCCGACGAGGAGCACGCCCGGTGCCGCAGGCTGACGTCATCTGGAAGAACGGCGAGCTCGTGCCGTGGGCCGACGCCCAGGTGCACGTGCTCACGCACGCCCTGCACTACGGCACGGGCGTCTTCGAGGGCGTCCGGTGCTACGACACCGAGGTCGGCCCGGCGATCTTCCGTCACGCCGAGCACGTCGACCGGCTCTTCCGCTCGTCCGAGCTGTACTACATGCCGGTCCCGTACACGCGCGAGGAGATCCGGCAGGCGACGATCGACACGGTCGTCGCCAACGGCCTGCGGTCGTGCTACATCCGGCCGCTCGTCTTCCGCGGCGAGGGCCCGATGGGCCTCAGCCCGCTCGACGCCCCGGTCGACGTCATCATCGCCTGTTGGGAGTGGGGGGCCTACCTCGGCGACGAGGGCAAGGCCAACGGCGTCCGGGCCAAGGTCTCGTCGTGGCGCCGGCTCTCCCCGCAGGGGCTCATCCCGCACGCCAAGGCGACCGGCCAGTACCTCAACTCGGTGCTGGCGAAGATCGAGGTGACGAAGGCCGGGTACGAGGAGGCGATCCTCCTCGACGAGCGCGGGATGGTCTGCGAGGGCTCGGGCGAGAACCTCTTCGTCGTCCGCGAGGGCGCGATCGTCACCCCGCCGCAGACGGCGTCGATCCTCGACGGCATCAACCGCCGGTCGGTCATCGAGATCGCGCGCGACCTCGGGTACGACCTCGTCGAGCGCGACATCGCGCGCGCCGAGCTGTACCTCGCGGACGAGGTGTTCGTCACCGGCACCGCCGCCGAGCTCACCCCGGTCCGCGAGATCGACGACCACCTCATCGGCGCGATCGGCGGCGGCGAGGGCGGCCCCGGGCCGGTCACCCGCGAGATCCAGCGGGTGTTCGAGGACGCGCTGCACGGCCGCGACGAGCGCTACCGCCGCTGGCTCGACCCGGTGCCCCTGGGCGAAGCGGCGTCGTGATGACCACGTCCCCGTCCACCCCGTCCCGGCCGATGGAGCTCTACGACGCGACGCTCCGCGACGGCATGCAGGGCGAGGGCATGGCGCTGTCGGCCGACGAGAAGGTGCGCGTGGCGCGCAAGCTCGACGAGCTCGGCGTCCACCTCATCGAGGCGGGGTTCCCGGCGTCCAACCCCAAGGAGCAGGAGCTCTTCGGCCTGCTCGAGCGCGAGACGTGGACGAACGCCCGGATCGCCGCGTTCGGGATGACGCGCCGGCGCGACCTGCGCGCCGACGAGGACCCCGCGCTGCGGATCCTCGCCGACTGCTTCTGCGACGTCACGACGATCGTCGGCAAGACCTGGGGGCTGCACCTCGACAAGGTCGTCCGGGTCGACCGGGCGGAGAACCTGCGGCTCATCGCCGACTCCGTGGCGTTCCTCGCCGCGGAGGGCAAGCGGGTGATCTACGACGCCGAGCACTTCTTCGACGCGTGGCGGGACGACCGCGAGTACGCCCACCGCTGCCTGCGCGCGGCGGTCGAGGCCGGCGCGGACACCATCACGCTGTGCGACACCAACGGCTCGTCGCTGCCGTTGCAGATCCACGAGGCGGTCTCGGCGGTCGTCGCCGAGCTCGGCGAGCACGCCCGGGTGGCGATCCACGCGCACGACGACGCCGGCTGCGGGGTCGCCAACTCGCTGCTTGCGGTGCAGGCCGGCGCGACCCAGGTCCAGGGCACGACGAACGGCATCGGCGAGCGGACCGGCAACGCCAACCTCACGACGATCACCGCCGACCTGGAGCTCAAGCTCGGGATCCGGTCGCTGCCGGACGGGGCGCTGCAGCGCCTGACCGAGACGGCGCACTTCGTCGACGAGCTGCTCAACCGGCCACCGCGGCCGACCCAGCCGTACGTCGGTCGCAACGCGTTCGCCCACAAGGGGGGCCTGCACGTCGCGGGGATCCGCTCGGACGCGTCGACGTTCGAGCACGTCGACCCGGCGACCGTCGGCAACGCCCGCGACCTCGTCATCTCCGAGCTGGCCGGGAAGGGCACGGTGCTCGAGAAGGCCGAGCAGGCCGGGATCGCGCTCGACGACGCCGCGGCCGTCCGCACGATCCAGCGGGTGAAGGAGCTCGAGCACCGCGGCTACCAGTTCGAGGCGGCGGACGGGAGCTTCGAGCTGTTGCTCCGGCGCGAGGCCGGCGCGTTCGAGCCGCTGTTCCGCCTGGAGTCGTGGCGCGTCATCGTCGAGCAGCGCGCCGGGGGCGAGGTCGAGACCGAGGCGACGATCAAGATCTGGGTCGGGGACGAGCGACTCGTCCGCACCGCGGAGGGCAACGGCCCGGTCCACGCGCTCGACGGGGCGCTGCGGCAGGCGATCGGCACCGTCCACCCGCACCTCGCCGACATCGAGCTCGTCGACTTCAAGGTCCGGATCCTCGACAGCGACAAGGGCACCGGCGCCGTGACGCGCGTCCTCATCGACGCGTCCGACGGCCAGGACACCTGGGGGTCGATCGGCGTCAACGAGAACATCATCGCCGCGTCGTGGGAGGCCCTCGTCGAGTCGCTGGCCTGGGCCGAGCAGCCCGGTCGCGGATCGACGCGGACGACCGACCCGGCCACGGTGGGGGCGTGACCGACGCCCGTCCCCCGATCCCGGTCGCCCGCCCGGTGATCGGGGAGGCGGAGGAGCGGGCGGTGCTCGAGGTGCTGCGCTCGCGGCACCTCTCGCTCGGCCCGCGACTCACGACCTTCGAGCAGCGGTTCGCCGAGCGGCTCGGCGTGCCGCACGCGGCCGCGGTGTCGTCGGGCACCGCGGCGCTGCACCTCGCGCTCCGCGCCGTGGGGGTCGACGGCCCGGGGCACGAGGTCGTCACGTCGCCGTTCTCGTTCATCGCCACCGCGAACACGGTGCTCATGCAGGGGGCGACGCCGGTGTTCGTCGACGTCGATCCGGTGACGCTCAACGTCACCGCCGACGCGGTCGCGTCCGCGGTCACCGGGCGCACCGCCGCGGTGCTGCCGGTACACATCTTCGGGCTGCCGGCCGACGTCCCGGCCATCGAGCGCCTCGGGCATCCGGTCGTCGAGGACGCCGCCCAGGCCCTCGGGGCTGTCCACGCCGACGGCGTCCCCGTCGGCGGGCGCGGCCATCCGACGATCTTCGCCTTCTACGCCAACAAGCAGATCACCACGGGCGAGGGGGGCCTGGTCGCCACCGCCGACGCGGGCGTCAAGGCCCGGATCGACAGCGAGCGCAACCAGGGGCGCGCCCCGGACATGCAGTGGCTCGACCACGACCGGCTGGGATTCAACTATCGGCTGAGCGACCTGCAGTGCGCGCTGGGCATCGTCCAGCTCGACCGGTTGGACGGCATGCTCGCCGACCGCCGCCGCGTCGCCGGGTGGTACCGCGCGGCGCTCGCCGACCTCGTCGACCGGACCGGCCTCGAGCTCCTGCCGGACCGCTCGGCCGAGGGGGAGCGGTCGTGGTTCGTCTACGTCGTGCGCACCCCGCGCGGTGTCGACCGCGACGCGACGATCCGGGCCCTCGCCGACCGTGGGATCCAGACGCGGCCGTACCTCCCGGCGATCCACCGGTTCTCGTTCTACCGCGAGCGGTTCGGGTTCCGCGACGGCCAGTTCCCGGTCGCCGAGGACGCCGCGGATCGCGGCCTGTCGCTGCCGTTCTTCCCCGAGATGACCGAGTCCCAGGTCGCCCGCGTCGCGGACGACCTCGCCGCGGTCCTGGCTCCGTAGGCGTCCGGCGTCAGGATCCGGACGCGCGATCTGGACGTCGTGTTCGATTCCTGGTACGGTCTGGGGAGTACACGACGCGGGGCGTGCTTGCGACGCTCCCGTCCGGCCCGAGGGACCCGACGTGATGCCCGAGCTCCTGGCGGCGCTGCCGCAGCCCCCCCTGCACATCGAGATGCCGCAGACGGAGGAGCTGCTCTTCACGATCGCCGGCACCGTCCCGACGGTCGCGCTCGTCGTCCTCGGGATCCGGCACCTGTCGACCGGCCGCGGGCCGCTGCTGCTGTGGTGCCTCCTCGGCGGCCTGCTCGCCTCGCTCTACGAGCCGTTCGTCGACGTCATGGGCCTCGTGTACCTGCCCGAGAACGGGTCGATGGGCACGTTCACGCTGCTCGACCGCGAGATGCCGCTGTTCGTGCCGCTGATCTACCCGTGGTACGTCGGCGGGCTCGCCTACCTCACCTTCCGCCTGCTGGAGCGGGGGATCGACCGCAAGGGCCTGTTCAAGCTCTGGGTGGCGTTCGCCGCGGTCGACTGGCTGCTCGAGGTCCCCGCCGTCGTGACCGACGTCTACGCGTACTACGGCAATGCCCCGTTCGACGTCTGGGGCCACCCGATGTGGTGGGGCTTCATGCACTCCCTCGTGGCGATCGCCGGCGGCGCGGTGATCTACGCCCTGCGCCATCACCTGCGTGGCGCGGCGGTGGCGCTCGTCGCCCCGATCCTCTTCATGACCGACGGCGCGGTGAACGCCGGCGTCGGCTACCCGACCCACGCCGCGTTGAACGCCGACGCGTCGTACTGGGCGACGTACCCGGCTTCGCTCGTGACCCTCGGCCTGGGGGCGATCGTCATCTGGCTCATCGGCGCGGTCGTCGGCCGCGAGCCGGGGACGCCCGTTCCCGACGCGGCCGGGGTCGCGGATCCGACGACGAGCGCGCCGCCGCCGGTCCCGACGTCGGTCGTCGACGCGGACCGGGCCCCCGCCGGGGTCTCCGGGGACTGACCCGCCGGCCGACGGGGCGCCGCCGCACCTAGACTGCGGTGCCTCATGGGACGCTTCGCCGAGCCGCAGGACCCCGTCTTCCGGGAGATGAACACGAGCCTCGGGTTCGACCGGCGGATGTGGCCACAGGACATCCGTGGCTCGCGCGCCCACGCCCGGATGCTCGCCGCCCGCGGGGTCATCGGCCAGGACGACCTCGACGCGATCCTCGGCGGGTTCGACGTCATCGAGGCGAAGCTCGCCGACGGCACCTTCCCCTTCGGGGCGGAGGACGAGGACATCCACATGGCGATCGAGCGCCACCTCACGGCGCTCGTCGGCGACCCCGGGGCCCGCCTCCACACCGCCCGGTCCCGCAACGACCAGGTGGCCACCGACTTCGCGCTGTGGACCGGCGAGGCCGCCGAGCGGGCGATCGCGGGGATCGAGCGGCTCATGCGCGTGCTGATCGACGTCGCCACCGCGCACGCCGACTGGCCGATGCCCGCCTACACCCACCTCCAGCGCGCGCAGCCGGTGTACCTCGCCCATCACCTCCTGGCCTACGTGTGGATGCTCGAGCGCGACCGGGCGCGGTTCCGGTTCGCCCGGGAGCAGGCGATGCGCCGGATGCCGCTCGGCTCCGGTGCGCTGGCGGGGGTGAACTTCGACACCGACCGGACGATGACGGCGGCCGAGCTCGGCTTCGACGCCCCGGCCCCGAACTCGATCGACGGCGTGTCCAACCGCGACTACGCCCTCGACTACCTCAACGCGGCCGCTACCTGCGCGACGCACCTCTCCCGGCTGGGCCAGGAGATCGTCCAGTGGGCGAGCGAGGAGTTCGGGTTCCTCACCCTGCCGGACGCCTGGTCGTCGGGCAGCTCGCTCATGCCGCAGAAGAAGAACCCCGACTGCGCGGAGCTGCTGCGGGCGAAGGCCCCGCGGATCGTCGGGCACCTGTCGGCGCTCCACGGCGTCATCCACGCGTTGCCGCTGACGTACAACAAGGACCTGCAGGAGGACAAGGAGCACGTCTTCGACGCCGCGGACACGCTCGACCAGGCGCTCGCCGCCGCGGCGGGGATGATCGGGGGCGCGACGTTCCGCGCCGACCGGATGGCCGCGGCCGCCGCCGACGAGCTGCTCGCCGCGACCGACCTCGCCGACGAGCTCGTCAAGCGCGGCGTGCCGTTCCGGCAGTGCCACGCCATCGTCGGCGGCCTCGTCCGCGAGGCGGTCGAGTCGGGACGGACGCTGTCGGAGCTCTCCGACGCCGAGCTCGTCGCCCAGAGCGAGCACCTGGGGCCGTGGATCCGCGACGTGATCGAGCCGCGGTCGCTGCTCGAGCGCAAGCAGAGCGAGGGCGGTACGTCGTCGGCCCGCGTCGCCGAGCAGCTCGACCTCGCCCGGGCGCTGCTCGGCTGACGTGTCGGCGGGCGCCCCGGTGGCCCCGGAGCCCGGCTCCGTGCCGCTCCCGGTCGCGTTCTACGCGCGACCGGTCGAGGAGGTGGCGCCGGACCTCCTGGGCTGTCGACTCGTCGTCGGCGGGGTGGTGGCCCGGATCGTCGAGACCGAGGCGTACCACCAGCGCGAGGGGGCGTCGCATGGATACCGGGAGCCCCCGCGCGCGCCGGCGCCAACCGCACGGACCCGGGTGCTGTTCGGCCCGCCGGGGCGGGGCTACGTCTACCGCTCGCACGGGCTCCACGCCTGCCTCAACGCGGTCTGCGAGACCGACGGCGTCGCGGCCGGGGTGCTGCTACGGGCCGTCGAGCCGCTGGAGGGCGTCGATCTGGTGCGGTCGCGGCGTCCCGGCCGTCGCGACGCCGAGCTGACGTCCGGCCCGGGCCGGCTGACCCTCGCGCTCGGGATCTCCCTGGACGACGACGGGGTCGATCTGGCGACCGGTCGCATCCGGATCGTCACCGCGGCGCACGACGACCGGCCGGTGGAGCCGGTCAGCGGCCCGCGGATCGGCATCTCGCGGGCGAAGGACCTGCCGTGGCGGTGGGTCGACGCGTCGAGCCCGGACGTGTCGTCGACGTTGCCGCCGGGGATGGCGCGTCGACCGTCGCGACGGCGCTGATCGGCGTGTCCGGCGACGCTGCGGTGGCCCGAGCGGTCAGCCGAGCGGCACGGCGCCGCCGGAGTCGTCGGCGCCACCGCCCGACCCGCCGCCACCGGTCCCGGAGCCACCGGCCCCCGACGGGGCCGGGGTCGGGGTGGGCGTGGGCTCCGGGGCGACCTGGCCGGCGCCGGACGACGACCCGGCGCCGGATCCGCCGCCCGATCCACCACCGGAGCCGCCGGACCCGTCGGACCCCGCGCCGCTCCCGGCGGAGCCCGACGACGGTCCGGAGCCGCCGGTGGACGTCCCACCGCCGGTCGACGGGCCGGATGCGCCGCCGTCGCCCGACGGGGCCGGGGCGCCCGCGGCCGGGACCGTCGGCTCGCCGTCGTCGACGGGGACGTCGTCGCCCTCGGGCTCGGGCGCGTCCTTGGGCTGCCGCGAGTCGAGGATCCCCTCGGCGAGCCCCATGAACGTCCCCCAGATCGCGGCCGGGTAGGTGCCGCCCTCCACGGGGCCGCCCTGGTACTCGGTCTGCATCGGCTTGCCGGAGTCCGGGTAGCCGACCCACACCGCGACGGTCAGCCGCTTGCTGAACCCGACGAACCAGGCGTCGGCGTTGTTCTCGGTGGTGCCGGTCTTGCCCGCGGCGAATCCGCCGTAGGCGGCCCGCTTGCCGGTGCCGGTCGACACGACGGTCCGCATCGCCGCGGTGGTGACGTCGGCGACCTCGGGCGAGATCACCCGCACGCGGCGCGCCCGGTTGCGGCCGACGGTCCGCTCGCCGTCCTCGACCTTGAGGATCCCGACCGGTCCGCCGTTGGGGGCGCCGAGGGTGCCGTTGATCCGCAGGCCGCGGGTGGCGAACGTCTCGTAGGCGTGGGCCATGTCCAGCGGGGTCACGCCCTGCCGCGGAGCGCCGAGCACGAGCGCGGCGTTGTGCGACACGGGGGTGCGGATGCCCATGCGGCGGATCAGCGTCGCGATCCTCTTGACGCCGGTGTCGATCCCGACCTGGGCGAACACCGTGTTGTCGGACCACGTCAGCGCCCGCCCGAGCGTCGTGGTCCCGGAGTAGGCGTTGTGGTCGTTGGTGACGGTGAACGTCTCGGTGCGGCCGCCCTCGTCCTTCACCCGGAACGACCGCTTCCTCGACTCGTACGTCTTGTTGATCGACGTCCCCTGCCGGAGCGCCTGGGCGAGCACGAACGGCTTGAACGCCGAGCCGGGCTGGCGCGAGCTCTGCGTCGCGAGGTTGAACGGCTTCTCGCGGTAGTTCGAGCCGCCCACCATCGCCCGGACCTCGCCGGTGCGGTTGTCGATCGCGACGAGCGACGCCTGCGGGCCGTCGGGCCGGCCGAGGTAGGTGCCGATCGCCTTCTCGGCCGCGTTCTGGATCGACTGGTCGAGCGTCGTCCTGACGGTCAGGCCACCCTCGTAGGTGCGGCGGGCGCCGTAGCGGTCGACGAGCTGGGCGCTGACCCACGACGCGAAGTACGGATTGCGGACGCTGAGCGTCGGCGGCTCGATCTCGTCGGACGACGGGATCGGCTCGGCGATCGCGGCGTCGTACTCGGCGCGGTCGATCCGTCCCTGCTCGAGCATCTTCTGCAGGACGATGTCCCGACGGGACAGCGCCGCGTCGGGGTGCTGGGTCGGGTCGAAGCCGCTCGGCGACGCGATGACGGCGGCCAGGAGCGCGGATTGCGCGACCGACAGGTTCTTGGCGCACGGGTTGCGGGGTGGGGCGCAACCGGCGTGCTCGGGCTGCTTGCCGAAGTACGTCTTGGCGGCGGTCTCGATGCCGTACGCCCCGTTGCCGAAGTACACGCGGTTGAGGTACGTCGTGATGATCTTCCGCTTGCTCCACTGCTTGGACATGTGGAACGCCAGGCCGATCTCGCGGAGCTTCTGGAGGACGGTGCGCTCCTCCTCCTTCTCGAGCGCGAGCTTGACGAGCTGCTGGGCGATCGTCGATCCGCCCTGCGCCTTGCGCCGTTGCACGACGTCCTGGACGAACGCGCGGGCGATGCCGCGCAGGTCGACGCCGTGGTCGTTGTCCCAGAACCGCTCGTCCTCCATCGCGACGACGGCGTCCTTGATCCGTGGCGAGATCTGGTCCCACGTGACGATCGTCCGCGCGTTCTGCCCGGTGAGCAGGCCCATCCGACGGCCGCTGCGGTCGAGGAGCTCGGTGTTGCGGGCGGACTGGAACTCGCTGGCGGAGTCGAGGTCCGGCAGGTCCCGCGAGACCGCCATCATCATCCCGAAGATCGCCGACACCGCGGCGAGCGCGGCGATCGGCACGAGCAGGCCGAGCAGGCGCAACCACCGGAACCGCAGGCGCGGTCGGTCGCCCCGGTCCGGAGTGCCGCCCGGCCGTCGCGGCCCCCGGCCACGCCCGCCACCGCCCGCACCGGTGGACCGGGGTGCCCTCCGCCCGCGGCGCGCACCCGCGTTCGCGGACGCGGCCGCCGTGGCGTCGTCACGCCGACCGCGACGCCGCGCCGCGGGCGGGGAGCCGTCCGGCGCCGCGACGGCGCCGGACGGCGTGCGCGCCGGGGCCGCCGCCGTCGGATCTCCGTCGCCGGACCCTCGCGCACGACGTCGCGTCGGACCGGTGGGACGACCGGGCGTCGGACGGCCGCCGGGCCCCGCGGGCGCTGCCGGCGCTGCGGGCGTCGGAACCCGACCGGCCCCTGCGGTCGCCGCAGGGCGGACGGGCCGGGCGGGCGCGCCGGCCGCGCCGCCTGCCGGCGCGCGACCCGCCGGCGCCGACGCGGCCGGCGCGCCCGCGTCGGAGGAGCCGTCCAAGGCGCCGACGGTCGACCGCGGGGGAGGCGGGGCAGGAGCCACGCGGCCGCGCCCGCCGGCGGCGGGGTGCGAGGGCGGCGGCCCTGCGTCGGGCGCGGCGGCGCGGGCCGGGGGACCGGGGCGCCGGCCGGGGTGTCCGGTGGAGTCGGTCATCGGGGACGTCGTCGAGGGGCGGGCGGGCAGGCGGCAACGCGTCCCGGCCCCGTACGGGCGATCGACCCGGGTAATTTACCATCGTCGAGATGTCCGATCCCCTGTCCGCGGCCGAGTACCTGGCGCGCAACGCCGCCGCCGTCCAGCCTGCGGGGGCGCTCGAGGAGCGCCTCGCCGCCGCCGAGCGCGAGTCCCGACCGCTGCGGGTCAAGCTCGGGATCGACCCCACGGCGCCCGACATCCACCTGGGCCACGTCGTCGTCCTCCAGAAGCTCCGGGAGTTCCAGGACCTCGGCCACCGCGTCGTCCTCATCGTGGGGGACTACACGGCGCGGGTCGGCGATCCGAGCGGCCGGTCGGCGACGCGACCGGTCCTCGGGGACGACGACATCGACGAGAACGCCCGGACGTACCAGGAGCAGGCCGGGAGGATCCTCGACACCGCTCCGGAGCGGCTGGAGGTCCGCCGCAACGGCGAGTGGCTCGACATGCCGATGACCGAGTTCCTCGCCCTGGCGCGCATCCCGAAGGTCGCCCAGCTGCTCGAGCGCGACGACTTCAGCAAGCGCTACCGGGAGGGACGCCCGATCAGCCTGCTGGAGTTCGTCTATCCGCTGCTGCAGGGCTACGACTCGGTCGCGGTCGAGGCCGACATCGAGCTCGGAGGCACCGACCAGACGTTCAACGTGCTCTTCGGCCGTGACGTCCAGCGCGCGCACGGCCGACCGGAGCAGGCGACGCTCACCATGCCGCTTCTCGTGGGGATCGACGGCGTCCAGAAGATGTCGAAGTCCCTCGGGAACCACATCGGCGTCACCGAGGAGCCGACGGAGATCTTCGGGCGCACGATGCGGATCCCCGACGGCCTGATCGACCAGTGGCGGGACCTCCTGGCGCTCGACCTCGGTCCCGACGACGCGGCGGACGCCCGCACGCGCAAGCGGGCGCTGGCCCGCGCGATCTGCGACCGGTTCGCGGGCGACGGCTCCGGAGCGCGTGCGCAGGAGGAGTTCGACCGCGTCTTCCTCGGCGGCGGAGTCCCGGACGACGTCCCCGAGATCGAGGTCGAGGCCGGAGACGTCCACCTGCCGGCGTTGCTCGCGGCCGCGTTCGGCATGTCGCGGTCCGAGGCGCGCCGCGCGCTCGGCCAGGGCGGCGTCCGGGCCGACGACGAGCCGCTGACGTCCGAGCGGCTCGACGTCCCGAGCGCGGACCTCGACGGACGCGTGGTGCGCGTCGGCAAGCGCCGATTCGCCCGGGTGCGCGTGCGCTCCGTCGACGCCTGAGCGACCCCGACGAAGGGCGCTACCGGAGCGGCGCGAGAGGGTCACGACGCACGAACGTGAAGAAGCTGTATCTTGCCTCGGCCGCTGCAGAGCAGCCCAACCGGGAAGACCGGGACCGAGCCTCACGAGGCAGGCCCCGGACCAACCGACTGTGCTACGATGAGCGGCCCGCGCCGGAGTTGTCCGGCAGACGTCCTCAGGGTCTTCGGGTCCTGTTCGAGTGGGCGTGGCGGTCTTTGAAAACGCAACAGCATACGTGCCTGTCCCGTTTGGGGTGGGTGCGTCCAGATTCATGTGTCGTGCCTCTGGTTGTT
>JALNWQ010000005.1 GCA_023230855.1 Solirubrobacteraceae bacterium | reverse complement strand
TCCCCGCGCGGCGCGCCTCGTTCCACACGCTGCGGCGGACCTCGTCCAGCGCATCGGTCGCGAGCTGCACGACATGGAACGCGTCGAGGCAGACCTCGGCGTTCTCGCACCGCTCCTCGACAGACCCGAGCGACAGCGAAGCCTGGTTCGGGGCATGCGTCACGGGGCGGTGGTGGCGCGGGCGGCGGGACGGATCTTCGCGCTCGCGCTGGGACTGGCGTTCCTCGGCGCGGTCGGCGCAGCGCCGGCGTCCGGCGATGTGGTCTGGCTGGACTCTCCGGCCGGGGCGGAGCGGTCCCGGGTGATGGTGCAGCGGCCGGACGGACGGGTCTGGCGTGGGCCGTCGGTGGCGATCGCCGGAGACCCGGGGTTGGTGGCGCCGGCGCCGGACGGTCGGCATGTCGCGGTGGCGTCCGACCTGGAGCCGGGGCCGCTGGTGGTGGTGCCGCGCGACGGGGGATCGCCGTTCTCGTTCGCGATGCCGCCGGGCGTCGAGATGGCGCGCGAGTACTCGACGGTCTCGTGGACGAGCGACGGTCGGACGGTGCTCGTCGGCGACGCCCTCCGGGTAGACCCGGAGGCCGACCGGTCCGATCCGCTGCCCGCGACGCTGCGGTGGACGGCCCTGCGGTGCACGGTGGCGGCGCGGTCGTGCGTCGAGGTGCGGGGCGGCGGGCTCGTGGCGCCGAACGGGGACGGCGTGCTGCGCGCGTCGTCGCCGCAGTCGGCGTTCGGCCAGTGGCTCTGGAGCCCGGCGTGGTCGGAGGAGCGCGAGACGGACTGGACCGTCGCGGACTCGCCCGACGGTCGGGAGCTGGAGCGGATCGTCGGGGCGCAGGCGGTGTCGGAGGTGGAGCTCGAAGGTGCTCCTCCGTGCGTGGTGCGACGTGACGAGCGCAGCGGCGGGGAGGGGTTGCCGCTGCACGTCGAGGCGGTCGGCGGACCGGCCGGCACGCTCGTCGTGCGGCAGACGATCCGGCTGCGGCGACAAGCGCGCCGCGACGAGCTGCGGCTGCGCGACGCGAGCGGTCCGCCACGGCTGATGCGCGTGGGTCCGGACGGCGCGGTGCACCTGGGACCGTTCCCGCGCGCACGCGTCGGACGCGTCGACCTGCGCGCGCTCGACGGTCGTGGGGCGAGGACCGCATCGCGTCGCTTCCACCCGGCGACGGCCATGCCCGACGGCTGGTTGGGGACCGTCGGCCGGACGATCGCCGGGCAGTACGGCGGGTTCCAGGCGCTCGCGGTCGCGGCGATGGATGCGCGGGGACGGCTGCGCGTGCTGCGCGTCGACGGTCGCGCGGCCACGGCCGAGCGGCTTCTGCGGCACGTGCGCGGCGGTCGCGCGACGCGGCTCCATGCGGACCTGTCGGTGATCGGGTACGAGCGGGCGACGCGCTCGGCGGTCGTGGCGTTGGAGTGGGCGCCGATGGCAAGGCCGGGCCAGCCCCAGCGGTCGGCAAGGCGCACCGTCCTGCGTGTGCCGCTCGACGGCGGGCGGCCACGTCGGGCGAACGGCCGGGCCCAGGCGGCGTGGTGAGATCGACGTCGCGGGGCGTCACCCCGTGAGCGTCGCGACGGCCCGTTCGAGATCGCGTCGGTCGACGATGCGCTCGACGAGGAACCCTTCCGTGGCCGACGTCGCGCATCCGGCGACCTCGTCCTCGGTGAGCGGACGGAAGAGCACCGGGTGCTCGCCGCGGCGGAGCCTCAGCCACGGCGCGCGCCCGACCAGCTGCTTGACGTCGAGGTTCGGTGGTTGCGGTTCAGCGGCGAGGTCCTGCTCCAGCAGGTTCAGGATGCGCCTGCGGACCGGGTGATCCAGACGGCGCAGGTCCCGCATCGCGCGCCCGGAGAGCTCGACGTGGTGCATCCCGTGCCGACGGTGGTGCGCTCAGGGCGCGTCCTCGCCGAGCAGCTGGCGCGCCCCGTCCAGCGAGACGGTCTTGCCTGCGGCGAGCTCCGCATCGGCCCTGGCCATCCCCTCGACGAACGTCGGGGCGTGCGCGAGGACGAAGTCCTCGAACTGCTCGGAGTCCACGGGCAGCACGTAGGCCACCGGCCGCCCCCGACGCGTGATGAGCGCCGGCTCCTTGGTCTCCTCGATGCCGCTGATGATGGCGCTCGCGTTGCGTGCGAGCTCCCGAACCCCGATCGTGCTCGTGGCCCGCCCTCGTGAGATACGCGGTTGTGTACGTAGGTACACACTTGTGTACGAACATGACGGTAGCACCGCGGCCCCATCTCCTCGCGGAGGTCGACCAGAACCGGCCGATCGGACGGGCACCGGAGCGTCTGACGGTGCCGACGCTCAGCGCCGCCGGCCGAACCGGAAGTAGGCCAGCGGTCCGACGAAGCTGGCGAGCGTCGCCAGGCGCCAGGCGCCGCGAGTGCCGTTGAGCTGCTGCGGCGTGCGGCGGGAGATGTCGCGGTTGGCGGCAACCAGCAGGGCGACCTCGACGACGGCCAGGATCGCCAGCGGCACCCGCAGGCGGGGCGGGATCGATCGGAGCGAGGAGCGCACGCCCGCCACGCTACCGCCGCCTGCGGGCCTGTCGGAGCGACCGGTCGTCGCGCCGGGCCTGGGCGCGGGGCGTCAGGTGGTAGACGCTCGTGAAGCTCACGAGGTACAGGCGGCGGCCGTCGGAGATGCCCGGGTCGTAGCCGCCGCTGCGGAACCCGTAGATCCGGCGACCGTCGCGAGCGTGGCGGATGCCGACCGTCTTCTGGCCACGGTTGGCGTACATCACGAGATCGCCGATCACCGTCACCCCGCCCGAGATGCGGCCGCCCACGTCGCGGATCCACCGCGGACGACCGGTGCGGGCGTCCAGGGCGTAGAGCTTGCCGCCGTAGGACCCGATGAACACCGTCGGGCCACGACCGGCGACCGGGGCGACCGCGGGGGCGGAGTACACGTACCCGTCGGCGCGCCGACGCCACGCCACCCGTCCCGACCGCGCGCCGACCGCGACGACCGCGCCGCCGACCCCGCCGACGTACACGCGCCCGTACGCGACCGCGGGGGTGCTGTACAGGCGGCCCGCGCCGAGGTTCGTCACCCACCGCCGCCTGCCCTTGCTCAGCGTGAACGCGTGCATCCGGCCGTCGTAGTCGCCGACGTAGAGCAGCCCGTCGCGCCGCGCCACGGCCGCCTTCACCGGGGCGCCGGCCCGGTAGCGCCACAGCACGCGGCCGGTGCGGGGGCTCATCGCCAGCACGTCGCCGCCCTCGGTCCCGAAGATGAGCTTGTCGCCCGCCAGCAGCGGCGACGACTCGGTGCGGCTCGCCAGGCGACGCTGCCACAGCCGCCGGCCGCCGGTCGAGTACGCCGCGACGAGGCCCTTGGTGCCGCGGCCACGCTCCAGGATCGTCACGAACAGCCGGCCCTTCGCGCACGCGGGGGACGACGCGGCGAGCCGGCCGACGCGGCGGGTCCACGCCTTGCGCCCCGAGCGACGGTGGAACGCGACGAGCCGCGCGTCGTTGCGCAGCACGTACAGGCGACGGCCGCAGAGGATCGGCGGGAACTCCAGCAGGACGCTGCTCGTCATTCCCCAGCGCTCCCGGAACGGCGGGCGGATCGACGTCCGACCGGTGAACGGCATGTACCGCGTGCGCTGCTGGTTGCGCCCGTACAGCGGCCAGTCGGCGCCGTCGTCGTACGTGTCGGATCCCTTGCCGCGGCGGCCGCCGGCGGGCGCGCGCGTCGGGTCCTCGTCGGCGGCGAACTCCACCGTGTCGTCGACGATCTCCGACGGGCCCCGCCACCGATCCCAGGCCGACAGGCCCACGAGCGCCAGGAACGCCACGACGACGACCCCGGCGCAGCCGAGGCAGCCCCAGGGGCGTCGCGAGGCGTCGGGGGACGGACCGACCATCCGGTCCAGGGTACGGACCGGGCGGGCAGGCGACGACCGGCACGGACGGTCGGGGCAGGTCGCGGCCGTGGCGGGAGGCCGGCGTCGGGGCGGGCCGGCGGCGCCGGTGTCGGGGTGGACCGTGGTGGGGCGTCGCCGGCGGCCCGCCGGAGCGCGGCTGGTACAACGGACGGGTGCCGGTCCCGCGTACGACGCCCTCCGACGCGCTGGTCGACACCGCCGACGGCCTGCGGATCGACATCGGTGGTGCGTCGGTGTGGTTCACCAACCGGGCGGGCGGGGCGTCGGACGGACCGTACGCGTCGCTCAACCTCGGGACCTGGACGGATGACGACCCCGCCGCGGTGCGGGCCAACCGCCGGCGGGTCGCGGCGACGGTCGGGGTCGACCCCGACCGGATCGCCCAGGCCCACCAGGTGCACGGCGTCGACGTGCTGACCGTCCACGACGACGGGGACCTGCCCGGCGCGGACCTCGAGCGGGTGCGGGACGGCGACGGGGTCGCCACCGCGATGCGGGGCGTGCCGTGCGTCGTGCTCTGCGCCGACTGCCTGCCGGTGGCGCTCGTCGCCGACGGGGCCGTCGCGATGGTCCACGCCGGATGGCGGGGCCTCGTCGGCGGGGTGCTCGAGGCCGGGGTGGTGGCGCTACGCGACGTCGGCGGGAGAGGGCCGATCACCGCGATCGTCGGTCCCGGCGCGGGACCGTGTTGCTACGAGGTCGGGCCGGAGGTCCATGCGGCGCTCGCGCCCCTCGGGCGGACCGTCCGCCGCGGCGACCACGCCGACCTGCCCGAGGCGGCGACCCTGCGCCTGCGGGCGGCCGGGGTCGACGACGTACGACGGGCCGGGGCGTGCACGATCTGCGACCCGGCATGGTTCTCGCACCGCCGGGACGGCGGCATCACCGGACGACAGGGAGGCGTGGCGTGGTTGCGTTGATCGAGCGGATCGACCCCGGGGAGGTCGCCGAGCGGCTGGCGGGCGTGCGCGAGCGGATCGCCGCCGCGTGCGACCGCGCGGGGCGCGACCCCGCCGACGTCGACGTGCTCGTCGCGACGAAGTACCTCGTCCCCGACCAGGTGCCGCTCCTCGCCGACGCGGGCGTGACCCTGGCCGGGGAGAACCGCGCCCAGGCGCTGCAGGACAAGGTCGCCCTGCCGGGCGCCGACCGGCTGCGGTGGGAGTTCATCGGCCACCTCCAGTCGCGCAAGGTGCCCGACGTCCTGCCGTACGTGTCGCGGATCCACTCCGTGTGCAGCGACAGCGTCCTGGGGCGCCTGGAGCGCCACCGCGACCTCGCCCGCCCCGACCTCGACGTCCTGATCGAGGTGAACGTCAGCGGCGAGGACGCCAAGAGCGGCATCGCCCCGGCGGAGCTGGCGGCGTTCGTCGAGCGGTGCCCGGCGCCGGTGGCCGGGCTCATGACGATGCCGCCGTTCGCCGAGGACCCCGAGCACAGCCGACGGTGGTTCGCGGCGTTGCGCGCGCTGGCCGACGAGCACGGGCTCGCGGCGTGCTCGATGGGCACCACCCAGGACTACGAGGTGGCCGTCGAGGAGGGCGCCACCGTCGTGCGGCTCGGCAGCGTTCTGCTGCGGTGAGGAAGGAGACGGGCCGGCGGGGGAGAAACCCGGCTCAGTCATGGCCTTCCGCGATGCTTGGCACAAGGTGCTCGTGTACTTCGCCCTCGCCGAGGAGCGCGACGGGTACGACGACTACGACGACGAGCCGGAGTACGAGGAGCGCCGTCCCCGCGAGCCCGCCCCCGCCCCGGCGCCGGCCCCGCGTCGTGCCGCCCGGCGTCGCCGGGAGGACTTCGACGACATCTTCAGCGACGACGAGCCCCGCGGCGGGTCGCACCTGCGATCGGTCGGTCCCAGCCCGACGCGGTCCGGCGGTGGGGGAGGAGGACGTGACGTGCGCGTGCACCTGGTGCTGCCCAAGTCGTTCAACGACGCCCAGCAGATCGCCGACAAGTTCAAGGACGCGATCCCGGTCGTCATCAACCTGCAGACGTCCGACAACGACCTGTCGAAGCGGCTCATCGACTTCGCGTCGGGCCTGACCTACGCCCTCGACGGCGGCATGCAGCGGATCGCCGACAAGGTGTTCATGCTCACGCCCGCCAACGTGTCGATCTCCGCCGAGGAGCGGGCGCAGCTCATCGAGAAGGGCTTCTTCAACCAGAGCTGAGCGTCAGATGGCCGCTTTCGACCATTGACGAGGACCGCCGTCCAGGGTCTCTGGGCGGCGTGGCGGGCCGGGCGGCTCCCCGGATGCGGTGCGGGGTATCCTCGGACGCATGGTTTCGGTGGCAACTACCGTTGCGGAGCGTGCGTCGACGTCGACCGGCGGGGCCCGGGTCGACCTCGGCTCCGGGGCGGGGATCGCAGCCGGCGCCCGTCCGTCGCGGCACCCGCAATCAGCCGGGGCCACCGGAGCGATCGGCCGCCCACGCCGGCGGTCCGGCGTCGTGGTCACCCTGCTGGCCGTCCTGCTGGCCACGCTCGGCGCCGCGACCGCGCACGCGGCGGCCCCGGAGGTGCAGCTCACGCGCGACCAGCCCGCCACCGTGCTGTTCGGCGATCGGGCGACGATCACGCTCCGGGCGTCCCTCGCATCGGGCGACGGGTACAACCTGAGCTTCCGCGAGGTCCTGCCGAAGGGGCTCTCCTACGTCTCGGGATCGTCGAACCCCGATCCCAAGCAGTACCCACAGCCGGACGGCACGACCGTCCTGGTGTGGCAGAACGTCGCCGACCTGACCGCCGGGGCGAGCCACGCGTTGACCTACGAGGTCGCGCACGGCAACGCGGTGGCGGGCGACTGCCCGTCGTTCCCCGGCGATGCCGCGCCGAACGGGTGCGACGTCGGGTCGACGTTCTCCATGACCGGCACCGCGTTCCTGGACGACCGTCCGCGGTGCGTCCCGCAGTTCGACGCCGACGGGGACTACGCACCCCGCGTCGCGGGCGCGGGGCCGTGCGACGACGACGCGGCGCACCAGGGGCAGTCGACGGCGAGCGGCTCGACCGACATCACCGCGATCGAGATCACGAAGTCCGAGCCGAGCCCCGAGGGCGAGCTGCTCCGCGGCCTGCACGACCACCAGACCGTCTACACGCTGAAGGTCCGCAACAACGGCAACCAGCGGACCGAGGACCTGCGGGTCGAGGACTGGCTGCCGGCGAACCTCGAGTTCCTCGGCTGCCCGGCGGCCGGCGCGCCGTGGATCGACAACACGACCGGCGGCGCGCACCTGTCGGGGACCGAGGAGTACCCGGGCGCGGGCCCGATCAACCCCGGCAACGCCCCGGCGGCCCCCGACTGCCTCGAACCCGACTCCGTCGAGACCGTCGAGCTCGAGGCCGGCAACCCACAGGGCCTGCCCGCCGGCGTCTACACGCACGTCGTCTGGGACGACCTCGGCACGCTCGCGTCCGGCGCGGAGATCGACATCCGGTACGTCGCCGCGATCCCGTTGCGCGAGAACGTCGCGTTCGGGGACGGCGCCCCGACGCCCGCGTCGGGCGAGCAGGCCGCGAACCTCGACAACAACACCGGGCCGCGCACCGACGAGCGCGGCGGCGAGCAGTCGGTCGAGAACCACGCCAACGCCGCCGGCGACTACATGCGGGGCGGCACCGACGCCATGCCGGTGACGGACGCCACGAGCCTCGTCCGCACCGCCGAGGACCTGCGGATCATCAAGTCGGTCGCTCCGAAGGGCATCCTCGTCGGGGGGCTCTCGACGTGGACGCTCCAGATCGCCACCGGCGAGTACTTCGACGCGACCACCGACCTCGTCGTCACCGACACCCTCGCCGGCAGCGCCCCGAACGCGCTCTGCCCGATCGGTCACGTGCCCGGGTCGACGACCGACGCGCTCGACGACGACTGCGCGCCCGGTGGCGCCAACCCCACGCCGACGATCACCGCCGACGGGTCGACCGACGACGCGCCGTTCGCCGCCGGCACCACCCAGAACGCCGACGGCACCTGGACCCTGGTCTGGGACGAGAGCACCGTCGACGGCCTGGCCGGGCTGGAGCGCAGCGACACCGCGACGATCGAGTTCTCCACCCGCACCCGCGAGACGTACTACGACGACGAGGGCGTGGCGGGCGGCAACGTCCGCACCGGCGACGCGTGGGACAACGACGTCCACATCGCCGGGACCGTCGGGGCCGACGTCCTCGAGGACCCGGACACGCCGCCGACGGTGATCGAGGACGTGTCCTCCGCCGGGCAGAGCGCCCCCGTCCCGTCGATCGCCAAGGCCGTGTCGGCGCCGACGGCCGCCGGCACCCCCGAGAGCTGCGAGGACGCCACCGGCTGGGCGGGCGCCACCCCGACGTTCGGCCCCGGCGACGTCGTCTGCTGGCGGATCACCGCGACGTTCCCCGAAGGCGTGTTCGGCGGCGAGCCCCGCATCACCGACTTCCTGCCCGACGACGTCGACTACGTCGCGGCCCCGACCCCGACGGGCTACTGGCTGACGTCGGCGAGCGATCCCGACATCGCCGTCAAGACGTTCGACGCCTCCGATGCCGCCAACGGCGTGCTCGAGTGGCGGCTCGGCAGCGACGGCGACCACGACACGCCGGTCGCGACGGCGGGCGCCAAGACCTTCGAGGTCATCGTCGCCACGCGGATCCCGCAGACGCCGTCGCGGCGCCCGACCGACCTCGTCGCCAACCTCGCCAAGCTCCGCACGAGCAACACGGCGGCGCAGACGTTCCCGACCCGCTCCGACGTCGACTTCGAGTGGGCGGCGCCGGTGGTGACGCTCGACAAGGCGATCACGGCGCCGACGGACGTCACGGAGCTCAAGGCCGGCGACACGGTGCAGTACAGCGTCAAGATCGCAAACACCGGCAACCGCGAGGCGGAGGGCATCACCGTCTGGGACCGGATGCCCGCCACCGTCGGGGGGCAGGCGCTCGTCTGCGCGAACATCACGGCCGTCAGCGACGGCGGCGCGTGCGCGCTCGACGGCGACGGCCGACCGCGCATCGTGTGGTCCGGGCTCGACCTGGACCCGGGCGAGACGCAGGACCTGACCTACACGTTCACCGTGCCGACCGGCATCGCGGCCGGGACGACGATCCCCAACGACGCCGGCGTCGTGCGCTACGAGGCGCCGGACAACACCGGTGGGACGCCGACGGAGTACGTCCCCGAGGACAACATCGATCCGTCGCGCGAGGCGGGCGAGAACGCGCCGCCCGCCCGGGACGACGAGGAGATCTCCACCGCCGGGCTGACGTTCGCCAAGGCGCGGACCACGGAGGTCGGCGACGACCACAACGCGGCGTCGAACGAGGCCACCGTCGGCGAGCGGATCGACTACACGATCACCGCGACGATCCCCAAGGGCGCGACCGTGCCCGACGGCACCACCGTCTCGGACGTGATCGCCGCGCCGACGCAGCGCCTCGTCGTCGCGCCCGGAACGCCCGCACCGACCGCCACCGTCGCCGGCGACGCCCTGACGGCGGGCGCCAACCCGCTGCCGGGCGGCGACGCCACCTGGACGATCACCGACCCGGTGGACGGGGGCGGGGGAGCCGTCGCGATCGCGTTCCCGGACGGCTACGAGGCCGATCCGGCCGCGGACGCCCAGGTCGTCATCACCCTCAGCACGATCGTCACGAACGTCGCCGGCAACGCCCGGGACGGATCGCTGACGAACGCGGCGGCGCTCACCGGCGCCACGACCGACCCGTCGACCTCGACCACGACGACCCGCGTCGTCGAGCCGAACCTCGCCGTGGGCAAGAGCTCGAACGCCCCGAGCCGCGTGCGGCCCGGCGACACCGTCACCTACACGATCAGCGTCGACAACCAGACGGGTACGCGGGTGTCGACCGCCCACGACGTGACCGTCGTCGACACCGTTCCCGTCGGGATCACGCCCGTCACGCCGATCCCGGACGGCGGCGTGTGGGACCCGACGCCCGGGGTGCGCACGATCACGTGGAGCCTCGGCTCGAAGGCCCCGGGCGGCGTCCCGGGCGCGGGGCGGACGACCCTGACCTACGACGCGACGGTCGACGATCCCGCGATCGGAGGCGCGACCCTGGAGAACACCGTCCGGGTGACCCAGACGAGCCTCGACGCGAGCCACCCGGACCGACGGACCCACGTGACCCCGCCGGTCAGCGGCGAGCGCTACGACCGGTCCGACGACGAGATCATCCGGTTGAGCGGCGCGTCGATCGACAAGGCGATCGCGCCGACCACCCGCACCATCGGCGAGCAGGCCACCGCGACGTTGCGGGTGTCGCTGCCCGCCGGCCTGGACTTCAAGGACCTCCTCGTCGACGACCTGCTGCCGAACGGCCTGGAGCTCGTCGGCTACCGCGACGCCGACACGACCTGTGTCGACGCCGACGACGACCCGTGCGGCGCCGCGGTCGCCGCGACGTCCCTGGGCTCCGCGACGGGCCCGCCCGCGGGGACCACCCGCATCGGCTGGTGGATCGGCGACGTCGCCCCGGCCCCGAAGGACCGCACGCTCACGCTGAAGTACGACGTGCGCGTCGCCGCCGCCTACGCGAACGCCGCCCCGGTCGCGTCCGGCGCCCTGCTGACGAACACCGCCACCGTCCGCTCCAACATCACCGACGAGGTGACGGCCGACCCCGACGACGTCGGTGACCTCGACCCGACGGAGTGGGACGAGTCCGACGACGACACCGCCGACGTACGGGTCGTCGAGCCGCGCCTGACGCTCGACAAGCGCGTCGCCGGGCAGACCGGCGACAGCGACGCCCTCACCGTCCAGCCGGGCGACGGGCCGCTCGAGTTCACCCTCACGGTCCGCAACGACCGCGCCCTCGCGGACGGCGGTTGGGACGCGCACGACATCACCGTCACGGACGTCCTGCCCGCGGGCCTCACCGCACCGACGTCGATCAGCCACGCCGGCACCTACGACGCCGACTCGCGGACGATCACCTGGAAGGTCCCGGGACCGCTCGCGCCCGAGGCCGACGTCGCACTGACGTACCGCGTGGCGCTGCCCGCATCGGGCGCCCTGCGCAACGGCGACACGTTCACGAACGTCGCCGACGTGCCGGAGTACTTCGGCCGTCCGAAGGACGAGCGTGACGTCGAGCCCCACCGGACCTACGACGACGTGCCCGAGGACGAGGTCACGATCACGGTCGACACGCCCCGCCTGCAGGTGGTGAAGGAGGCCGTCGACGCCGGTCCCTCCGAGGTGAACCAGCCGTTCAGGTGGCGCGTCACGGTGACGAACGTCGCCGCGCACGCCCGCGCGGAGGGGGTCGACGTCGTCGACCTGCTGCCGCCCGGCTGGACGTACGCCGGGCCGACGACGGTCACCGGCACGGGTGACCTGGCCGCCGGCGCGCCCGCGATCGCCCCGGCGATCTCCCCCGGTGGCGGCGTCGCCCGCGACGCCCTGCGGTGGACCGACGTCGCCGACCTCGACCCGGGCGAGACCGTCGTCGTGACGTTCGACGCCCGGCCGACGTCGGCCGCGCCGGCCGGGACCCAGACGAACGACGTCACCGTCACCGGCGACGACACCGGGGGATCGCCGAACGACGCCGACGACCCCTACGGGGACGACGACGACGCGGAGATCCCGCTCGTCAAGCCCGACCTGACGATCAGCAAGAGCCCGGACAGCACGACCGACGCCCCGCACCGGGTGGAGGCCGGGACGCTCGCGCACTACACGATCTCGGTGACGAACTCCGCGACCGTGCCGGCGCGCAACGTCGTCGTCCGCGACACGCTCCCGGACCACCTGACCTACGGCGCCGGATCCGCGATCGCCGCGGCGACCGGGTTCACGCCCGCCAACGGCTGGTTCACCGAGACCGACGGCGCCGGTCCGACGCTGGCGTGGACGATCGACGCGATCCCCGCCGGCGGGACGGTCACGATCTCGCTCCCCGCCGCCGTGGAGATCGGCCTGGCCAACGGCACCCGGCTGACGAACGTCGCCGACGTCCGCTCCGACGAGGTGCCCACGCCGACCGACGACGAGGGGACCGTCACCGTCGGGTCGGCCCCGGACTGGTCGACCGCGTCCCGCAAGTCCGCCACCCCGCCCCACGACGGGGCGGTGCAGCCCACCGACGACATCGACTACGGCATCCACGTCGAGAACACCGGCAACGAGCACGCGACGAACGTCGTCGTGACCGACGCGATCCCGGCGCACACCCGGTACCGCGGCGGGACCGCCGCGGCCGCCCTGCCCACCGGCGTGACCGTCGAGTACCTCGTCGGCGCGACGTACCGGGCGACCGAGCCGGACGACCCGGCCGACGTCACCGGGCTGCGCTGGACGATCCCCCGGGTCGACGTCGGCCAGTCGCGCGACGTGGGCTTCGGCGTGACCGTCGTCCGGCCGACGCGCGACGGCACGACGATCACGAACGTCGCCCACCTGACGTCCGACCAGACCCCCGGCCAGACGCCGATCGGGCCGGTCGACCACCACGTCGGGTCGGCGCCCGAGCTCACCATCGGGAAGGTCGTCGACCACGGCGACCCGTCCGTGGTGCCCGATCCCCTGCCGACCGACGTCGAGACGACGCGTGATGTGCCCGTCGACGGGCCCGGGATCGCCTACACGCTGCGGGTGGAGAACACCGGCGACGACGTCGCCGACGACGTGCAGGTCCGTGACCTGGTGCCGGACCGCACGACGCTGCGGGCGATCGCCGATCCGCCGACCGGCGTCGACGTGGCGTGCAGCGTCACGACCGGCCCGGCCGCCGTGTTCGCGCCATGCCCGACCGCACGCGACGACCTGGCGACGATCCGCGAGCTGCGCTGGAGCGCCGCCACGCTCACCGTCGACCACGTCCTGCTGCTGCGGTTCGGCGTCGACGCCGACCTGCCGCTGCCGGTCGGCCCCGACCCGGTGGTGAACCGGGCGACCCTGTCGGCCGACGGCCTGCCGGAGATCCCGTCCGACCCCGTGACGACGAACCTGCTGGGCGACGCCGACCTGCGGCTGGAGAAGACCGGGCCCGCGCGGGCGCCGGCCGGCAGCATCGTGACCTACGGCCTGCGGGTGACGAACGCCGGGCCCGCGACCGCGACCCCGGTCACCGTGACCGACCAGCTGCCCGCCGGAACGACGCTCGTCGACGGCGGCAGCGCCGAGTGCCGGGCCGCCGGCGCCGGCGTCGTGGAGTGCGCCGCCGGCGCGCTCGCGCCCGGCGCGGAGCGGACGTTCAGCGTCCGCGTCCGCGTGCCGGTCGCCCTCGCCGGTCAGCGGCTCGTCAACCGCGCCACCGCGACGTCGCCGCAGGTGCCGACGCCGCCGACCCACGAGGTCACCACCGAGGTGGGTCCGGCCGCCGACCTGTCGATCCAGAAGAGCGGGCCGGCGACCGCGCACTCCGACGCCGTCACGACCTGGACGCTCGTCGTGCGCAACGCCGGACCGTCCGACGCGACCGGGGTGACCGTCACCGACACGCTGCCGGAGGGCGTCTCGCTCGTCTCCACGAGCCGTGACGACTGCACGGTGGCCGGCCGCACCGTCACCTGCGCGATCGGGTCGCTCGCATCCGGTGGATCGACGCAGGTGCTCGTCCACGGCCGGGCGTCGGCGTCGCTCGTCGGACAGCGGATCGTCAACGTCGCCGAGGTCTCCGGCGACCAGCCCGATCCCGGCCCGGACGACAACCGGTCCAGCACGCCGAGCACCGTCGTGCAGGGCGCGGAGTCGGCCGTCGACGTCCGCACCACCAAGGCGCTCGTCTCCGGCGACGGGACGTTCGGGGCCCGCTCCGTCTACCGGATCACGGTGACGAACCACGGGACGACGACGGCGACCGGCGTGAAGATGGTCGACACGCCGTCGCTCAAGGTCGCCGTCCACGACGTGAAGTCGAGCCAGGGCCGGTGCACGCGACGCGACGGCATCGTCAGCTGCGAGCTGGGGACGCTCGCGCCGGGCGCCCGGGCGGTCGTCGACGTGACGTTGGAGCCGCGCGCGATCGGCACGCTCGTCAACGCCGCGTCCACGACCGGCGGCCAGCCGCTCACGCCCGCGGCCGTCGCCGGCGCCCGTGCGAGCGTGCCGACCCGGATCACGGCGCGGCGCACGACCCTGCGGGTCCGCAAGACCGCGTCGCGCTCGCGCGTGTCGGGCGGCAAGCGCCTGCGGTTCACGATCCGGGTGACGAACGGTGGTCGCCACGCCGCCGCGAACGTCCGCGTGTGCGACCGCCTGCCGCGCGGGCTGAGCTTCGTCTCGGCCAAGGGCGCCCGGTGGCGGCGGGGTCAGGCGTGCTGGACGATCGACCGGCTGGCCGCCGGCAGGTCCCGGACGTTGCGGATCACCGTCCGTGCGTCGCGGGTCGCGCGCGATCGCAAGGTCGTCAACCGGGCCACCGCGCAGGCCACCAACGCGCGACGGGCGACCGCTCGGCGCACGGTGACCGTCCGCGGGACCCGGACCACCCGCGCCCCGGGCGTGACCGGGTGAGCCACCCCGGGCGCGAGCGCGACCGCGCGGCGGGCCCGGGGCGACGGCCGCGGGACCCCGCGCGGCGGCCCCACCCCGACCGGCGGCGACGCCGGTCCGGGGTGGGCGGCGCCGTCGCGCTCGCGCTCGTCGTCGCGTGCGCCACCGGCGCCGGAGCCGCCACGGCCGCCCCCGGAGGACCGACGGCCCCGGCGGGGCCCGGCCCCGCCGCGACCGCCCCCGCCGCGACCGACGCCGACGCCCCGGACGGCGACGACGTCGAGGTGATCGCCCCACCGTCGCGACGGCGGGGCGCGACCGTCGCCCGGATCGTCGTGCCGACCAGGGCCCGACCGGTCCTGCGTCGCGCGGACCGGGCGACGCGGGTCGCGGCGACGACCGCGTGGGCCGGGCACGACCAGATCCTCCTCGTCCTGGCGGCCGCGCGCCACGGCGGTCGCGACTGGGTGCGGGTGGCGCTCCCGCAGCGACCGAACCGCAGCTCCGGCTGGGTGCCGCGCGACCACGTCGAGCTGTCCACCACGCGCTGGTGGATCGACGTCCACCTGTCGACGCGGACCGTCACCGCCTACCGCGAGGGACGGGCCCGCCGCCGCTGGAAGGCGGTCGTGGGCGCGTCGCGGACGCCGACGCCGACCGGCCTGTTCGCCGTGTGGGAGCACAACCGCCAGCGCCGCGCGACGGGGTTCGTCGGCAGCTGGGTCCTGTCGATCACCGCGCTGTCGGACGTGCTCGAGGACTACGGCGGCGGACCCGGCCGGGTCGCGCTGCACGGCCGCGGCGGGGCGAGCCTCCGCGACCCGCTCGGGTCCGCGCGCTCGCACGGCTGCATCCGGCTGGACAACCGCGCGATCGCGTGGATCGCCCACCGCGTGCCCGCCGGAGCGCCGGTGAGGATCCGGCGGTGAGCCGGTCCGCCCCCGGGGCCGGTACCGTAGAGCGCCGCTGATGCGTCTGGGATTCCTCGGATCGGGCAACATGGCCACGGCCCTCGCCAGAGGGATCGGGGATCCGGTGCTGTGCACCGACCCGGTCGCGGCCCGGGCGGACGCCCTCGCCACCCTGACGGGGGGCGAGGCGGTGGCCGACGGCCGCACGCTCGCCGAGCGCACCGACGTCGTCGTCCTGGGGCACAAGCCGGGCCAGCTCGAGGCGGCCGCCCGCGACGTCGCGCCGTCCGCCCGGGCGGTCCTGTCGATGCTCGCCGGGGTGTCGACCGCGCGGCTCCGCGACGCGTACCCGGGCGTCCCGGTCGTCCGGATCATGCCCAACACGCCGGCCGGGATCGGCAAGGGCGTCATCGCCGTCGCGACCGAGCCCGACGGCCCGCGCGCGGACGAGGCCGACGTGCGGGACGGGATCCTCGCGCTCCTGCGTCGCTGCGCCACGGTCGTGGAGCTGCCCGAGTCGCAGCTCGCCGCCGCGACCGCGCTGTTCGGCGTCCTGCCGGCCTACGTGGCCCTCGTCGCCGAGGCCACCGTCGACGCCGCGGTCCGCCACGGCATCGGCCCCGACGAGGCGGGCCGCATGGCCGCCGCCGGCCTCGAGGGCGCGGCGGCGCTGCTGCGGGACGGAGGCCACGACACGCTCGCCGTGCGTCGCGCGGTCACGTCGCCCGGCGGGTCGACCGCGCGTGGCCTGCGGGAGCTCGACCGTCACGGGGTCCGCGAGGCGATCCAGGCGGCCTTCGACGCAGCGGCGGACGCATCGTGAGCACCATGACCATCATGCCCCTGGCGACCGCGCGCGGCGAGATCGCCGACTTCCTCCAGACGTTGGTGACGGTCTACGTCATCCTCATCATCGGCCACATCCTCGTGTCGCTGCTGCTGAGCGCGGGGATGCGCCTGCCCGACAACCGCGTGGTCGACGCGATCGTCCGGTTCCTCCGCGAGGCCGTGGAGCCGTTCCTCCTGATCTTCCGTCGCGTCATCCCGCCCCTCGGACCGCTGGACCTGTCGCCGATCGTCGCGATCCTGCTGTTGCAGATCGGCGGTGGGCTGGTGGTGGACCTTGTCCGCGGGTAGACCGCGGGCAGGGGACCTCGCGACGCGCCGGGTCGTCGCGGTCGCCGTCGCGGTCCTCGTCCTCGACCAGCTGACGAAGCGGCTGATCGTCGCGTCGTTGGAGCGCGGCCAGCGCGAGACGTTCCTCCCGCTGCTGGACCTCGTGCACGTCCGCAACGACGGCGTCGCGTTCTCGAGCTTCGCCGGCAAGCCGTGGATCGTCGGGATCCTCGTCGGGGCGGCGCTCATCGCGCTCACCGTGTGGTTCCTGCGCAACCGCGGCCTGCCGATGGCGTGGCTCGCGGCGGGCATGCTGGCCGGCGGCGCGCTCGGCAACGTGCTGGACCGGATCACCGAGGGCGCGGTCATCGACTTCCTCCAACCCCCGAACTGGCCGGCGTTCAACATCGCCGACGTCGCGATCGTCGTCGGCATGGCCCTGCTCGTGTTCGTCGTCGAGCGCGAGCACCGCCGGACCGAGGCCGCCGAGCGGCGTCGACGCGGCACGGACCCGCAACGCGGATGAGCGTCGAGGAGCTCGTCGTCGACGAGGAGCGGGCCGGCGAGCGCCTGGACGTGCTCATCGCGGCGATCTGCGGGTCGCGCTCGCGGGCGCAGCGGCTCATCGCCGACGGCGAGGTGCTCGTCGACGGCGCCCCCGCGACGAAGCGGACGATCCCCGGCGCCGGCCAACGGATCACCGTCCGCGTGACCGAGCCGGCCCGTGACCCGCGGCCGCTCCGCTCCGACGCCCCGCCTCCGGTCGTGCGCTACGAGGACGAGCACCTGCTCGTCGTCGACAAGCCCGCCGGGCTCGTCGTCCACCGCGGCGCCGGTCACGACGGACCGACGCTCGTCGACGGGCTCGCCGGGCACCTCCACGCGGCGGCGCCGCCCGGCGGCGACCCCGACCGTCCCGGGATCGTCCACCGCCTGGACCGCGACACGTCCGGCCTGCTGCTCGTCGCCCGCGACGACGCGACGCACCGTGCGCTGCAGGACGCGATCCGCGAGCGCGCCGTCGGCCGCGAGTACCTGGCGCTGGTGCACGGGCACCCCGACGCCCGGACCGGGACGATCGACGCCGCGATCGGTCGCGACCGCCACGTGCGCACCCGTCAGTCGCTCGACACCGACACGCCGCGTCGGGCGGTGACGCACTTCGAGATCGTCGAGATGCCGGCGGCCACCACCCTGCTGCGGGTGCGCCTGGAGACCGGTCGCACCCACCAGATCCGCGTGCACCTCAAGGCGATCGGCCTGCCGATCGTCGGCGACCCGGAGTACGGGCGCGGGCCCGCGGGGGAGCCGCAGGACGACGAGCTCGGCCTGACCCGCCAGTTCCTCCACGCGGCGCGGTTGTCGTTCACCCACCCGGTGACCGGCGTGGAGCACGTCGTGGAGTCGCCGCTGCCCGACGTGCTCGCGGCCGCGCTCGAGGTCGCGCGCGGCGCACGGTGACGGCGAGCCCGGTCGGGGACGGGGCCGGATCGCGCGCAGCGCCCCGCTCTGGTTGAATTCGTCGTCCGTGCGCGCGGACCAGCGGTCCCGTGCGCGAACGCCCTGTCACACGACCCCGGCGGACCCGCCGAAGCGTCCCTGTCCGTTCCACGGATCCACGCTCCGGCCCGCCGGGAACCCCATCCGCACCACACCAAGGGAAGCACCATGGCCGATATCGGCATCAAGGACCTGCTCGAGGCCGGCGTCCACTTCGGACACCAGACCCGCCGTTGGAACCCGCGCATGGCGCGGTTCATCCACGGCGAGCACGCCGGCGTCCACGTCATCGACCTGCTGCAGACGGTCGACCTCCTCGCGGCCGCCCAGGCGTTCGTCGCCGACATCGCCCAGCGCGGCGGGAGCGTCCTCTTCGTCGGCACCAAGCGCCAGGCGCAGGACGCCGTCAAGGAGTCCGCCGAGGCCGCCCGCATGCCGTACGTCAACCAGCGCTGGTCGCCCGGCCTGCTGACGAACTTCCAGACGTCGAGCAAGCGGATCAAGACGCTGAACGACCTGGAGCGGCTCGAGGCCGACGGCCAGCTCGACCTCCTGCCCAGCCAGGAGCGGATCATGCGCCGCAAGGAGCTCGCCAAGCTCCAGGTCAACCTCGGCGGCGTGAAGGAGATGCGCCGCGCCCCCGACGTCGTCTTCGTCATCGACGTCAACAGCGAGAAGATCGCGGTCGAGGAGGCGACGAAGCTCCACATCCCCGTCGTCGCCCTCGCCGACACGAACGTCAACCCGGACGGCGTCGACTTCGTCGTGCCCGGCAACGACGACTCGATCCGCTCCTGCAGCCTCATCGCGCACGCCATCGGCGCCGCCGCCGCCACCGGCGCGATCGCCTGGTACGAGGCCGAGGAGGCCCGCCGCGCCCGCGAGGCCGCCGAGCGCGAGCAGCGCCAGGCCGAGGAGGCCCAGCGTCGCGAGGCCGAGGAGGCCCGTCGCCTGGAGGCCGAGGAGCAGAGCGCCGCCGCCGCCGTCGACCAGGAGGCCGCGGCGACCGAGTCCGCCGCCGCCACCACGCCGCCGCAGGCCTGACCGAGGGACCCACGATGAGCACCGATGTGAAGATCACCGCCGCCGACGTCAAGGCGCTCCGCGAGCGCACCGGCGCGGGCATGATGGACTGCAAGAAGGCGCTCCAGGAGGCCGGTGGCGACGCCGAGAAGGCCGTCGAGCTCCTGCGCGTCAAGCTCGGCAACAAGGTCGGCAAGCTCGCCGGCCGCGACGCCGCCGAGGGCACCGTGCAGGCCGTGGTGTCCGCCGACGGCACGAAGGGCGCGATCGTCGAGGTCGACTGCAACACCGACTTCGTCGCCCGCAACGACGACTTCATCGGCTTCGCCCGCGGCCTCGCCGAGGAGCTCGTCGACGGTCCGGTCGGCCCGGTCGACGTCGAGGCGCTGCTGTCGGAGGCCGGCGCCGACGGCCGCACCGTCGAGGAGCGGCGCACCGAGCTGTCGGCCGGCACCGGCGAGAACGTCGTCATCCGCCGCGCCGAGCGTCTCGCCGTCGACGGCGCGGGCGCGATCGCGACCTACATCCACGCCACCGGCAAGGTCGGCGTGGCCGTCGTCGTCCAGGGCGGCGGCGCGCAGGACGCCCAGGCCGCGTTCGCCCGCGAGGTCGCGCTGCACGTCGCCGCGCTGCCGACCGAGTACATCTCGCCCGACGACGTCCCGCAGGAGGCCCGCGACGCCGAGCTGCGCGTGTACGCCCAGCAGGCCGAGGCCGAGGGCAAGCCGGAGCAGATCCGCGAGAAGATCGCCCAGGGCAAGCTCAACAAGTGGCTCAAGGAGATCGCGCTCCTGCCGCAGGAGCACATCAACCCCGACAAGCACGACGGCAAGACGATCGACCAGCTCCGCAAGGACGTGGCCGACGACGCCGTCATCGCCCGCATCGTCCGGTTCCAGGTCGGCGCGTAGCGAGCCGCCGGCCGTGACCGCGACCCCCGCACCCCCGACGGCCGACAAGGCCTTCGGACGCGTCCTGATCAAGCTCTCCGGCGAGTCCCTCATGGGCTCCCGGGAGTACGGGACCGACCCCGACCGGCTCGACGCCGTCGCGGGTGCGGTGGCGCAGGTCCACGCCCTCGGCGTCGAGGTGGCGATCGTCGTCGGGGCGGGCAACATCTACCGCGGCATGTCCGGCGCCGCGGCCGGCATGGACCGGGCGACCGCCGACTACATGGGCATGCTGGCGACGGTGCTCAACGCGCTGCCGCTGCAGGACGCGCTCGAGCGGCGCGACGTCGACACCCGCGTGCAGTCGGCGCTCACGATCACCGAGGTCGCCGAGCCCTACATCCGCCGCCGCGCCGACCGGCACCTGGAGAAGGGCCGGGTCGTGATCTTCGCCGCCGGCACCGGAAACCCGTTCTTCACCACCGACACCGCCGCCGCGCTGCGGGCCGCCGAGGTCCACTGCGAGGCGATCCTCATGGCCAAGAACGGGGTCGAGGGCGTCTACACCGCCGACCCGCGCACCGACCCGTCGGCCGAGCTCATCGCCGAGATCACGCACATGGAGGCGATCCAGCGCGGCCTGCGGGTCATGGACTCCACCGCGCTGACGCTCTGCATGGAGAACCGCCTGCCGCTGCACGTCTTCAACATGGACGACGAGCGCAACATGGTGCGGATAGTCTCGGGCGAGCGCATCGGGACCCTGGTGCGGACCCCCTGAGCGGGGATCGTCCGACCCCCGACGCGTCCGTCGCCCACCAACGAAGGAACCGCTTTCCCGATGCCCGACGATTCGCTGCTGGACGAGCTGCTCACCGACGCCGAGGAGCGCATGGCCAAGGCGGTGGAGCACACCTCCCAGGAGTTCTCGACCGTCCGGACCGGCCGCGCCAGCCCGTCGCTGCTCGATCGCGTCGTGGTCGACTACCACGGCGTGCCGACCGCGCTGCGGCAGCTGTCGACGATCTCGGCGCCCGAGGCCCGGCTCCTGACGGTGCAGCCGTACGACCCGTCGTCGATCAAGGCGATCGAGAAGGCGATCTCCATCGCGGACCTCGGCGTCACGCCGTCCAACGACGGCAAGGTCATCCGCCTCGGCATCCCCGAGATGACCGAGGAGCGCCGGCGCGAGATGGTGAAGGTCGCCCGGACCATCGCCGAGGAGGGACGCGTGCGGGTGCGCGGCGTGCGGCGCGACGTCCTGACCGACCTGCGGGGCCTGAAGAACGACGGCGACATCGGCGAGGACGAGGAGCGTCGCGCCGAGACCGAGCTGCAGAAGGTCACCGACGCCGCGATCGCGAAGCTCGACGGCGCGCTGCAGGCCAAGGAGAAGGACGTGCTCGAGGTCTGATGCGGACCCCGCGCCGTCGTGTCGGGACGCGTCCCGCGGAGCGCCCGGTCCGGTGACGTCCGGATGGGCCGCCCAGCCCACGGCCCCGGCCGTGGACGCTCCCGCACGGCCTCGGCGGGTCGCGATCATCACCGACGGCAACGGCCGATGGGCGGAGCGGCGCGGCCTGGCGGTCGCCGAGGGCCACCGGGCCGGGGCCGACGTCGTGCGCGCGCGGCTCCGGGACGCGGCCGACCTCGGGATCGAGGAGCTGACCGTGTTCTCGTTCTCGACCGAGAACTGGGCCCGACCGGCCGCCGAGGTCAAGGCGCTCATGACGATGCTCGCCGACCGGATCGAGCGGGAGACCCCCGAGCTCGTCGCGGAGGGCGCGCGGCTCCGGTTCATCGGCCGCCGGGAAGGGGTCGATCCAGACCTCGTCGAGCGGATGGCGTGGGCGGAGGAGCAGACCGCGGGCGGCACGACGATCACGATGTTCGTGGCCTTCAACTACGGCGGGCGCGCCGAGATCGTCGACGCCGCGGCGCGCTACGAGGGTGGGGGAGAGGACGCGTTCCGTCGCCTGCTCTACGCCCCCGACATGGCCGACCCCGACCTGCTCATCCGCACGTCGGGCGAGCAGCGGATCAGCAACTACCTGCTGTGGCAGTGCGCCTACAGTGAGATCGTGTTCGCGCCCGAGCTGTGGCCGGACTTCGACCGCGCCGCTCTCGAGCGGTGCCTCGACGAGTACACGCGCCGTCAGCGGCGCTTCGGTGGACGGACCGCGACGTGAGCACCCCCGACCTGCCCGACGACGACCTCATCGATCCCGGGCCCGCGGCGCCGCGGGGTCGCGGGCGCTCTCGGCGCCCCCGGTTCGAGCTGGAGTTCGGGGACTTCGAGCCGGCCGACCGGACCGGTCCCGGCGACGAGGGCACGTACGTCACCGACGGCCCGCCGGCCCGTCCGGCGACCGACGAGGACGACGACACCTTCGAGCCGGTCGAGCCGCTCACCCGTCGGCGACGCCGGCGCGGCGAGCGGGTGCCGCCGCCGTCCGACACGTCGGGGACGTACGACGCGCCGCTCGCCGACCGCGACCGTCGGGTGCGCGAGCGCGTGGCCCGGGCGGAGCGCCGGTCCGGCGGATCGGACGACGCGGTCGCCGGCGAGATCGAGGCGCTCGAGCGGTTCGAGGACGCGATCGAGTCCGTCCGCACCCCGTCGGCGCGGATGACCGGCGCGAGCGAGTTCACGCAGCGCCTGCTCGTCGCGATCCCGGCCGGCATCTTCGCCATCTTCCTCGTCGCCCAGGGCGGTCCGGTGTTCGTCGTCGGCGTCCTCGCCTTCGCGCTCATCGGCGTGTGGGAGCTCACGCGGATGTTCGCCAAGGCGCATCCGTCGCTCGTCGCCGGCGGCCTGGGCGTGACGGCGCTCATCGTCGCCGCCGCGCTCGGCGGACGCGAGGCGATGCTCACCGCGCTGGCGGCGATGATCCCGATCGTCTTCCTCAGCGTCGCGCTGTCGCGGCCACCCGGCGGCGCGCCGGGCGTGAGCGTCACGCTGCTCGGGATCGTCTGGATCGGCGTCGCGCTCGGTCACGCCGTGCTGCTGCGCGACGGGGACCACGGTGGCGGGATCGTCATCAACGTCCTGCTCGGCACGTTCCTCGGCGACACCGGCGCGTACCTCGGCGGCCGCATGTTCGGCAACGTCAAGCTCGCGCCGCGGATCTCGCCGAACAAGACCGTCGAGGGCCTCCTCATCGGCATCGTCACCGCGGTCGCGACGGTGTGGTTCGCCGGGCTGTACCAGGACTGGCTCAGCGGGACCGACGCCCTGATCCTCGGCCTGGCGGTCGCGATCGCCGCGCCGCTCGGCGACCTCTTCGAGAGCTACCTCAAGCGCGACGCCGGGACGAAGGACGCCGGCACGCTCTTCGGCCCCCACGGCGGGGTGCTCGACCGGCTCGACGCGGCGATGTTCGCGATCGTGGCCGGGTACTACGTCTGGCTCGCCCTCGGCGGGCTCTGACCCGGAGCGCCGGCATGTCGCGTCGCCTGCTCATCCTCGGCTCGACCGGGTCGATCGGCGTCCAGGCGCTCGACGTCGTCGCCGCCGCGCCGGACGCGTTCACCGTCGTCGGGCTCGCGGCCGGACGGCGGTGGGAGCCGCTCGTGGAGCAGGCCCGCGCCCACGGCGTGCCACGGATCGCCGTCGGAGACCCCGCGGCCGCCGCGGCCGCCGCCGCGGCCTGGCCGGAGGGCGAGGTGCTCGTCGGCGCCGAGGGACTCGTCCGCATCGTCCTCGACAGCGAGCCGGACCTCGTCCTCAACGCGCTCGTCGGCGCGGCCGGGCTGGGCCCGACCGTCACGGCGCTCGGCGAGGGGATCGACCTCGCGCTCGCGAACAAGGAGTCGCTCGTCGTCGGCGGCGAGCTCGTCATGGCCCTGGCCGAGGCGACCGGCGCCCGGGTGCTGCCGGTCGACAGCGAGCACTCGGCGCTGTGGCAGCTCGTGCACGGCGAGACCGGCCAGGACCGCACCCACGACGCCGAGGGCTCGACCCGCGTCGGCACGATCGAGCGGCTCGTGCTCACCGCGTCCGGGGGGCCGTTCCGCGGTCGGTCGCGCGAGGACCTCGCCGACGTCGGGGTGGAGCAGGCGCTCGACCACCCGACGTGGGCGATGGGCGGCAAGATCACCATCGACTCGGCGACGCTCATGAACAAGGGCCTCGAGGTCATCGAGGCCCACCACCTGTTCGGCACGCCGTACGACCGGATCGACGTCGTCGTCCATCCGCAGTCGATCGTCCACTCCTACGTCACGCTGTCGGACGGCGCGGCGCTCGCGCACCTCGGCCACCCCGACATGCGCGCGCCGATCGCGTTCGCGCTGCACCATCCCGACCGGGTCGCGCTCGACCTGCGCCCGCTCGATCTCGCCGAGGTCGGCAGCCTGACGTTCGAGCCGCCGGACGAGGAGACCTTCCGCTGCCTGCACCTGGCGCGCGAGGCCGGACGCCAGGGCGGCACCGCGCCGTGCGTGCTCAACGCCGCCAACGAGGTCGCCGTCCACGCGTTCCTCGGGGGACGCATCGGGTTCCTCGACATCGCCGCGATCGTCGAGGCCACGCTCGACCGGGTGACGGCGACGCCGGTGCGGGCGTTCGAGACGCTCTACGCCGCCGACCATGCGGCGCGCGACGCGGCCGAGGCGCTCGTGTCCACGCGCACCTGAGCCGGTTCAGCCTTCCCAGAGGTGGCTCTGTCACCCTGTGTCGCCGTGTCCTGGGTCCTCGCCTTCCTCGGCTTCGCCGCGCTCATCGTCCTCCACGAGCTCGGGCACTTCGCCGCCGCCAAGGCGGTCGGGATGCGGGTGGAGCGGTTCTCGCTCTTCTTCGGCAAGCCCCTGTGGTCGGTCCGGCGCGGCGAGACGGAGTACTGCGTCGGTCCGATCCCGCTCGGCGGGTACGTGAAGATCACCGGGATGGACCCTCGGGAGGAGCTGCCCGAGGAGCTGCAGGCCCGCGCCTACCACCGCGCGCCGGTCTGGAAGCGGATCGTCGTCATCGCCGCCGGGCCGCTCGTGAACGTCGCGCTGGCGGTCGTCATCATCGTCCTGCTGTGGGGCGGCAAGGGCGTGGTGCCGTCCGGCGCGCCCGTCGTCGGCTCGGTCGACCAGCGCAGCGCCGCGGCGACGGTCCTGGAGCCCGACGACCGGATCATCCGGATCGACGACGTCGACGGCTGGGTGCCGGGGCTGCGGGCCGACGACGCGCCGGAGACCTTGGCGGCGCTGTCGGCGCAGGTGGGCCGGCACCGGTGCGCCGGCGGCAAGCGGGTCGAGGGCTGCGAGGCCGCGACGCCGGTGCGGATCACGTTCGAGCGCGACGGGGAGCGGCGCACCGCCGAGATCCGTCCGCGCTACGACCCCACGCCGGGCGGCCGCACCGACGCCGACGGCCGGATGCTCATGGGCATCACCTACGGGGTCGACTACCTGTCGGCGGACCGGGGGGAGGCGGCGTCCGAGGGCGTCCAGTACCTGTGGTGGGTGACGAAGCAGACCGGCCGAGCGATCGTGAAGCTCGTCTACGACAGCGAGGCGCGCAAGGAGATCTCCGGCGTCGTCGGGTCGTACGAGGTCACGCGGCAGAGCTTCGAGCTGTCGACGACGCGCGCGATCCAGATCCTCGCCGTCATCAGCCTGTCGCTGGCGATCATCAACCTCTTCCCGTTCCTGCCGCTGGACGGCGGCCACATCTTCTGGGCGATCGCGGAGAAGGTCCGGCGACGACCGATCCCCTACGCGTGGATGGAGCGCGCGAGCATCGTCGGGTTCGCGCTCGTGATCATGCTCTTCGGCCTCGGGCTCTACAACGACGTGGGCCGGATCTTCGGCGACGGGTTCCAGGTGCGGTGAGCGGCGGAACACGTCGGGTGCAGGAAGAACGCGGGCCGGGGGAGGGCGCGGCGCCGGGCCCGCCGGGCGCCGTGGAGCCCGTCGGAGCGGGCGCCACATGTGACGGCGTTGAAAACTCGACTTGCGTTCCCGGGCTCCGCGGATAGATTGACCTCGTCCGGTGCGACGGCAGGGGTGCCGTCGTGCGGGGGGTCAACGTGTCTTCGCCTGGTTCATCAGCCACGGCGGCTTCGACGGCCGCCACCAGCTCGAGCATGCCGACGAGCGGACTCACCGCCGCGGTGCGTGGGCCGTACGGGCGCGCCGCCGCCGTCGTCCTCGCCCTCGTCCTGATCCTCGGGCAGATCGCGCCCACGGCCCAGGCCGCGATGGCCAATCCCGATCCGCCGACGCTCGTCCCGGGAGTCGAGCTCCCGCAGCTCGGGTTCCCCCAGTACGACGAGAAGCAGGCGGTCTCGGGCCGAGACGGCGGCGACCGGTCGCCGCAGCCGGGCGACGGCGACGAGGACGCGCGACCCTCGGCCGACGACGGTCCGTCGACGTCCGACGGCCAGACCGCGACGGCCCCGGCGTCCGGCGCCGCAGGCGGGCCGTTCTCGACGGCCGTCCCGGCGTCCGACGCGGTCCCGGCCACGCCGACCGCGGCCCCGACCCGGACGGCGACCACGCCGGAGCCGGCCGAGCCCGCGCCGCTCGTGAGCAACGGCTTCGACATGGACGGGGTCACCACCCCGCCGCGGACCGACGACGAGCGCCGGTCCTCTCCGTCCGACGACGAGCCCTCGGGCGGCGACGCCGGAGGTGACGACGCCGAGACCGTGACGTCGACCGTGGGCGTCATCGCTCCCGGGCTGTCCGACGGCCCCGCGGCCGGCGAGCCCGTGACCGACGTCGCCGGCGGGCCGCTGCCCCCGGCCCTCGCGGCGACGCCCGACCCGCTCGCGGTTCCCGGCGTGATCCCGCCGACGCTCGACGCCGGCGCGGTGGACGCCGGGACGCGGAGCCCGTCGACGACGGCCGCCGACATCGCCGCCGTGGTGCGCCGCCCGACGCGGACCGCGCCGCGCCGCTCGACGGGCGCCCACGTGTCGACGAAGGCCGGATCGAGCACGACCGGGCGCGCCGCGTCGACGCGGTCGTCGACGAGCCGCGCGTCCGCGACCGGTCGGGCCGGTGCGAAGGCCGCCCGGTCGAGCGGGGCGCGGCGTGCCGCGACGTCGGTCCGCGCCAAGCGTTCCGATCGCCGCGCCGCGGGCGACCGTCGCGCGTCGAAGGCCTCGCGCCCGTCGCGTCGCTCGACCGGCGCCGCACGCAGCGCCGGGTCCCGCGGGACGGTCGGCAAGGCGGTGCGCTCGGCCGCCACCCGGCGCCACGCGCGCCACGCGATCCTCCGCCGGGTCGTCGCGCAGCGCGCCGCGGTGGCCAAGACGTACGGCGCCGCGCCGGTGACGTCCTCGGCGGGCACCGGAACGCCGGCGCCACAGCCCACCGCGGCCCCGGCCTCCGCGCCGACGCCCGAGTCGGCCCCCGCGGTTGCGCCGGCCCCGGCTCCAGCGCCGGCCCCGGAGTCGGCCCCGGCTCCAGCGCCGGCCCCGGAGTCGGCTCCGGCTCCAGCGCCGGTCCCCGAGCCGGCAGCGGCACCCGCACCGGCCCCGACGGCCGCCCCGGCCCCGGCGCCGACGCCTGCACCCGCGCCGGCTCCGGCCCCCGCTCCGGCTCCGGCCCCCGCACCGGCTCCGGCCCCCGCACCGGTCCCGACGCCCGCACCGGCACCGGCCCCCGAGCCTGCTCCGGCCGTGGCCTCGGCGGCCCCGGCGCCCGCCACGATCTCCAGCTCGCCGAGCGCCGGTGGAGCACCGCAGCAGATCTCGTCCGGTCCGTCGGCCGCCGCGCCGATCCATGCTCCCGCGCCGGTCGCCGCCGCGCCCGCCCCGGTCTACCACGTCGCCCCGGTAGTGCCTCCGCCGCCTCCTCCGCCGCCCCCGCCTCCGCCGCCCGTTCCCGCGGCCCTGGTCGTCGACGCGGGAGAGACGCTCGCCGGGGCGGCCCCGACGCCGCTCGCCACGCCCGCGGTCGACATGGCCGCCACGCCGGTCGTCACGATCGCGTTGGACGCCACGACGCTCGCGGATCCGGCGGTCGTCACCGAGCTGCCGTCCGCCGCCGACGCGTCCGACCCGCCGCTCGTCACCGACGGCGCTCCGGCGCCGGCCGCGACGGCGCTCACGGCAGGGGCGCCGGGATCGGCCCACGTGCCCGACCCGGACGTCACCACCGGCGCCGACGCGGTGACCACCCCCGTCGACCCCTCGGCGCTCGTGACGCTCTCCGTCGCGACCTCGGTCGACGCCCCGTCGGCCACGCCGACCGGCGGCTCGGCACGGGGACCGCCGGCGCCGGCAGCGCTCACGCAGGAGATCCTCGACGAGGTCGTCGCCGCCGCGATGGCCCAGTGGGTCGCCGCGTACCCCGACGCCGACTTCACCGGCGTGACGGTCACCGTCGGAGACCTCCCCGGCGGCTGGCTCGGCCGTGCCGAGGGCAGGACGGTCACGATCGATCGCACGGCAGGCGTCGTCGGTTGGTCGATCCTCGCAGCCCCGGGCGACACCGCCCTGCGGTACGACCTCATGTCGGTCGTCCTCCACGAGCTCGGGCACACGCTCGGCCACGGAGACGACGTCGCGTCGTCGTCGCTCATGGGCACGGGCCTGCAGCCCGGGCAGATCCACGGCATCCCGCCGATCGGGACCCTGGAGTCCGGCCCCGGCTACGACACCACGAGCGCGGCGCCGGTCCCGATCCTGGGCTCGGTCCTCAACATCGGTGCGTCGATCGGCGAGCTCGTCGGAGCGGTGCTCGACCTCGGCGCGTTCAGCTACGACGGACCGCAAGCGGGTCCGAAGGTCCTCTCGCTCGATCTCGGGCACACCCTGGTCGATCTCCTCGGCGCGCTCACCGGGAGCCTCAGCGACGTCACCGCCACGATCAGCGGGAGCGCGGCCAACCTGTTGCAGTTCGACGGGACCGACACGGCGGGCAGCGGAATCGGCATCGGCGACATCGTCGAAGCGCTGTTCGGCGTGACGCGCGGCCTGACGGTCGCCAACCCGGGGACGCAGGGGGCGTACGAGGCGAAGATCAGCTTCGCCGGCACCGTCCAATGGCTCCTCGGGGGGGCCGAGGAGTTCCTGCAGGAGCTGACCGTCCGCTTCCGCGTCACCGCGTGGGACCTTGCGACCGCCGCCACCGGCACGCTGAAGATCGCCGACGGGTTCCTCAGCCACCTCGCCCAGCACGGCCGCACGCTCGAGCACACGCTGCGCTTCGACGGCGCCGGCCAGGTCAGCCTCATCGGCGGCGCGCTCGGTGCGGTGGACTCGATCACGGACTCGATCTCCCTCAGCGGCATCACCGACGGGATCATCATCACGCCGCTGCTCAGCGCCGCGGAGAGCGTCTTCACGCTCGACGTCGCCGACGGCCTCCTGGGCCTGCCGGTCGACGTGCTCTATGGCGTGGCCGGGCGCCTCGACGAGCTGCGTGGGCCGGGCGTCGCCGACGCGCTGTGGACGATCGACGGCGAGAACCAGGGCTCGCTCACCGGGATGGAGCCCGACGCCGACGACGGATTCTCCGCCACCGGTGGGCTGCTCTCCTTCCTCGGCGTGTCCAGGCTCGTCGGCAGCGAGAAGTCGGCGGACCGGTTCGTCATCGGCGCGCTCGGCTCGGTGACCGGGATCATCGACGGCGGCGTCTCGGCGATCGTCGACGGAGTCGTCAGCGTCATCGACCAGCTCGCGTTCGAGGGCGGCTCGTACGCGAGCCTCACCACCGACTCGTCGAACACCGTGCGCGGGGTCGCCGACCACAGCGGCAGCGTCGCCCTCGTCGGCGCCGACGGGGCGACATCCGACAAGACGGTCGGGTACACGAACCTCGAGCCGATCTCGCTGCTGGCCCCCGTGCAGGACGTCGTCGTCAACGGCAGCCCGCTCCTGCCCGACGTGTTCCTCGTGACCGGCGTCAGCCTCAGCAGCGTGCTGGCCCCGCTGGGCTTCCTCGGACTCGCACCCGCCCTGACGGGACTGCTCGGCGTCGACCGGCTCATCGTCGTCGGCGGCACCAACGCTTCGCTCGAGTCGATCATCTTCGCGCCGCCCACCGGGACGCTCACCATCGACGGCAAGGGCGCCGGCGACGCGCCGCAGGGGGCGCAGGGCGGACTGGACCTCGACGTCGTCGGCGTCGTCGGCCACGTGGCCCTGCCCGGGGTCGACCTGACGATCAACGCGTCGGTGATCGCCGTCCTCGGCATCCCCGGGACGAACGGCACGATCAACACCGTCACCGGGCTCACCGGGTTGACGTCGAGCTCGCCGCTGAGCGCCCTGGACGGCCTGCTCTCGGTCGTCGGACCGCTCATCGCACCCGTGCTCTCGCCGTTCGCGACGCTGCTGGACACCACCGGGGGCGCCGCCGGCGACGACGGGTCGATCACGCTCAACGCGACCTCCCGCGGGATCCTCACCGGCCTCCTCGACGCGGCGTCGCTCGACCTCGGCCTGCCGCTGGACCTCGGCGTCGCGCTCACCGTCGTCGCCGGGGCCGAGATCCGTGCAGGCGCCGTCACGATCGCGTCCGAGGTCGACATCGCCGTCGAGTCCCCGGACCTCGCCATCGCTCCGGCGGTCGCGACCGGGATCGCGCAGACGCTCGTCATCGCGTCGGAGATCCGGTCCACGCGGGCGCCGGCGACCGCGGGCGACGCGTCGTTGTCCGTCACCTCGCACGCGAACGCCACCGGCGTCGCCCAGTCGACGTCGGACGGCGCGATCGGGCTGCCCGCCCAGGTCGCCGCGACCGTCGTCGTCGCGGTGGCGGGCACGACGATCATCGGCTCGCACCTCGGCGCCCGTGACGCCGGAGGGGTGGGCCATCTGGCCCGGGTCGGCGCCGGCACGACGGTGAACGCCGGTGCGCTCGCCGACGCGGACGGCTCGATCCTCGGCGGAGCCGTCGCGATCGTCGTCGCCACCCAGGTCACCGCCGTGTCGCTCGTCGGCACCACGATCGACGCGGGCGACGTCGAGATCATCGCCACGGGGGACGGGTACGTCTCCAGCGGAGCGACCGCCGCGACCCGTGCCGAGGAGGAGCCGGACGGCATCCTCGAGGGCTTGTTGGGCACGCTGGCCGGGACGACGCTCACCGCCGTCCAGGGCGCCCTCGGTCAGCACCTCGTCGGGGGCGTCGCGGCGGCCCTCGCGGTCACCGCGCTGCTGCAGACGACGGCCGCGACGGTCACCGGAGGCACGATCGTGTCGACCGGCGACGTGCGCATCGGCGCCACGAGCGCCACGCGGACGTCGACGGAGGCCGAGACGAGCGCAGGCCCGGGCCCGGGCCCGGACGACGGCGCGGCGGTCGCCGTGGCGATCGGGCTCCCGGTGGTCGTGACCACCGCGACCGTCGGTGGCGGCGCCACCATCACCGCCGTCACGGCGGCGGTCGACGCCGGGCTCGCCGCCCAGGCCGAGCATCGGACGCGTGCACGGGCGGCGACCGGGGTGGCCGGCGCCGGGGCGACGACGCCGAACGTCCCCGTCGGACTCCAGCTCGCCGGCGCCATCGCGCTGCAGGTCGTCCTCGTCGACACGACGTCCACGATCGGCTCCGGCGGGGTCCAGGTCGGCGGCACCGACCTGACGGTCGGCGCCGCGTCGCGGGGGACCGCCCACGCCGAGGCGCGATCGGGCGTCGCGAACGGCGCCAGCCTCGGGGCGGCCATCGGCCCCGCCGTGGCCGTGCACGTCGTGATCGACACGACGACCGCCGGGGCGTCCGGGGCCGTGTCCGGCGCGACCGACCTGACGATCCACGCCCAGGCGTCCCGCGACGTCGACACGCACGCGGGCAGCGACGCGACCGTCACCGGCACGGCTGGCGGCTCCATTGCGACGGTCGCCGCCGCGAGCGCGACGTCCGTCGTGCTCACCACCGTCGACGCGACGCTCGGCGGCGTCGGCGCCCCGATCGTCGTCGGTGGCGACCTGCTCGTCGAGGCGACACTGGCGTCGTCGGTCCGGACCACCGCCACCGCGGCCGGTGACGGCGCGGTCGCCGCCGGCCCCGCGATCGCGCTGACCATCGCCGTGCACCGCGTCACCGCGACGCTCGCCCGCGCGGTCGTCGCCGGCGGGACGGTCACGGTCCGGACGGTCGGCCACGCGAAGGTCGACGGGACGGCCACCGCCACCGTCGGCAGCGTGACGCCGACGGAGGGGTCGTCGTCGGTCAGCGGACTGCTCGCCGGCCTGCAGGCGTCCGGCCTGGCGCTCGGCGCGCTGCAGCGGGCCGGGCTCGGCGCCCAGACGTCCGGCGAGCTCGATCTCACGACGATCCTCAACGGCGCCGGCGGAGCCGCGCTCGCCGCCGCGATCTCCGCGAACGTCGTCGTGTCGTCGTTCACCGCCGACATCGCGACCGGGACGCCGGTGACGGCCACGCGGCTCCTGACCGTCGACGCCCGAGGCGAGACCGACGCGACGGCGACGGCCGACGGGGCGGCCGACGGCGGGATCGGGGTGGCCGCCGCCGTCGCGATCAACGCGACCGTCTCGACCGTCTCGGCGATCGCGGACACGACCACCGCGTCGCTCGAGGCGGGCGGCCTCCTCGTGAGCGCCGGCGGCGCCGGGGCCGGCGGCCCGACCGCCAACGGCGTCAACGACCTGCAGGCGGTCGCGACGACCGGCGTCGGCGTCGGCGCGGCCGGCATCAGCGGCGCCGTCGCGATCGAGGTGTCGATCGTGCGGACGCTCGCCTTGCTCGGCAACGGGGCGCGCGGCCCGCCGCCCGCCGGGAGCGGCGCCTTCCGCAACACCGCCGTGGCTCCCGTCACGGTCACCTCGGACGCGGTCACCAACAGCTCGAGCCTGGCCGACGCGCACTCCGACTCCACCGCCCCGCTTCCGTCGATCGGCGCCGGCGCGGCCCTCGCGATCACGATCGCGACGAACCTCACCGAGACCGAGCTCTCGGCGCCCGTCACCGGCACGCTCACCGGTGGCGTCACCATCGGGTCCCGGACCGACGCGTCGACCGACGCGACCGCGATCACCGGCGTCGCGTCCAGCACCGCGGCGAGCGGGGCCGTCGCCTCCAGCGTCGCGCTCAACACGACGACCACGTCGATCCTCGCGCCGATCTCCCCGGACGCCGGACACGCCGGCGCGGTCGCCATCGACGCCGTCCGGGTCGACGATCCACCGAGGACCGGCACGACGGCGACGGCCCGCGGCGACGCCGCGGCCGACGGGATCGCCATCGGCGCCGCGATCGCCCTGACGGTCGCGCTGGACGTCACGACCGTTACCATCCGGGCAGGCATCGTCGCCACCGCGCTGTCCGTCGGCGCGAGCTTCGCCGCGCACAGCGGCGCGGACGCCCGTGCCGGGTCCGGCGGGGCCGGCGATGACGCGGGCGTCGTCGGCGCCCAGATCTCCGGCCTCCTCGGCACCGTTCAGGGCCTGGTCGGCTCGATCACCGCCTCGGCCACGTCGCTCCCCGCCCTCGCGCTCCCGGCCCTCCCGGTGTCGCTGTCCGGCGGCGCCGCCGTCGCCGTCGACCTGGCGGTCGCCACGACGACCGCGACCGTCGAGTCCGGCGTGACGCTGACCGCGACCGGCGCGATCACGGTCGCGTCCCACAGCGCCGGGACCGCCGCGACCACGGCGACGGCCGAATCCGTCGCGGGCGGCGTGACCGTGGGCCTGGCGCTCGCCGCGACGATCTCCACGGTCCACAGCCACGCCCGGATCGACGGCACGCTGCGCGGCGCCACGATCGCGATCGACGCGGGCGACGCCGCGGCGGGCGCGACCGTCGCCACGAGCAACGCCTCCAGCGGCGATCCGGCCGCGGGCCGACAGGGCGCCGGCGCGGTCGCGCTGACGCTGTCGATCGTGACGAGCAAGGCGACGCTCGGCGCCGACGGCGCGCTCGAGTCCGCCGGCGCGATCGCGCTCCGGGCCGGCATGGCCCCGCAGGCCGTCGCCGACGCATCGCCCGCCGGGCCGGTCGGGACCGGCCTGTCGCTGGGGCTCGTCGTCGCCGTCAACCTCACCGTCTCCGAGAGCAGCGGCCTGATCGACGGTGGAGCCGGCCTCGTCACCGTCGGCGCGGACGCGAACGCCTCGACCGGTGCGATCGCCGAGGGCGGCGACGTCGCCGCCGGCCTCGGCGCACCGGCGATCGCCGTGGCGCTCGCCACCAACGTCACCACCGCGATCGTGCTCGGCTCCGGGATCGACGCCCTCGGCGCGGTCGAGGTCACGGCCCACGGGATCGCGACGACGACCGCCACGGCGACCGGGTCGACGACGCCCGGCGTCGTCTCCGCGTCCGGCGCGCTGGCCCTGTCCGTGGCGCTCGACACCGTCGTCGCCACCACCGTCGCGCCGATCACCGCCGGTGGCGTCGACGTGCTGGCGACCGGCGACCACGACTCGACCGCGCACGCGACCGCCGGCTCCGGTGGCGTCAGCGGCGCCGGGACCGACAGCGGCCTGCTCGACGCCTGGGTCGGCGGCCTCGGCGGGATCCTCGCCACCCCCGCCGGCATCCTGCCCACCCCCACGAGCGGCAACGGGCTGCCGGGCGCGCTGACCCCGCCGGCGGTCACCGCCGGGAGCGACGAGGACGAGCCCGCGACCGTGGGCGGAACCGCCCTGCCGGCCCTCACCGTGCCCGGGACCGGGGCGACCCCGACCGCGCTGTCCGCCGCCGCCGCGATCGCCGTGAACATCGGCCTCTCGACGACGGTCGCCGCCGTGCCGGTCGGACAGGTCGACGCCGGCGCCGGGCCGCTCCGGGTCCTGGCGACCGGGAGCGCCGCGCCGAGCGCGACCGCCGACGCGACGAGCGTCACCACCGGGGCGACCGGTGCGGGCGTGGCGACCGCGCTCGCCCTCGACCTGTCGGTCGTGACCCTGACCGCGCTGCTCGCCGGCTCGGTCGTCGCCGCACCGAGCGCCCCGGGCGCCGACGCGGTGGTGGTGCGCACGACGCTCGGCGCGGGGCCGATCGCACCGAAGGCGACCGCGCACTCCGGCGTCGGCGGATCGGCCGTCGGGGTCGCCGGAGCGTTCGCGCTCACGTCGTCGACGGTGATCTCGACCGCCACCCTGCTGGGGACCGTCGCGGCCGGGGGCGGCGACGTCGTCGTCCAGGCCGGCGCCGGCGGAGCGCCCGAGGCCGACGCCTCCGCCGACGCGGACGCGGGCGTCGTCGGGGTGGGCGCGGTCGTCGGGATCGTGCTGGCGGTCAACGTCACGACGGCGACGTCGTCCGCGACGATCGGCAACGCCGCGAACGTCCTGATCCTCGCCGCCGCGCGGCCCGGCAACGTCGACGGCGCGCCGACCTACACGACCGTGGTCGGCGCCACCGCCGGAGCGACCGACGGAACCGCGTCCGTCGTGCCCGCCGTCGCGATCGCGATCGCCGTGAACACGACGGTCGCCGCCCTGGCCGCCGGGACCGTCGCCGTCACCGGGACGACGAGCGTCGTCGCCGCACCGGTGGCGTCCACGTCGAGCATCGCCGCGGGCCGGACCGACGGCGTCGGTGGCGTGAGCGTCGGCGGCCCGCTGGCGCTGACGCTCGCGATCGACACGACGATCGCGACGTCGCTCGGGACGATCAACGGCGGCACGACCGTCATCGATGCCACGACGACCGACGCGAGCTCGGCGACGAGCACCGCCGCGAGCACCGGCGCCGCCGCACCCACGCCGGGCGGTGCGTCCGCCGACGGCCAGGTCCACGGCTGGATCGGGCAGCTCGCCGGGTCGCTCACGTCGCCGCGAGACCTGCTCGGCCCGGTGCTCCCGTCGTCGGTCGTGTCGGGCGTGCTGCCCGCGGCGGACACGGCCACCGGGGTCGCCATCGGCGCGGACGGGTCGCCGTCGGTGTCCGGCGTCGCGCTCCCGCCGCTCGAGGCGCCCGGCGCGGACGGCAAGCCGGTCGGGCTCGCGGTGTCGGCCGCGCTGGCCGTCAACATCGGCGTGTCGACGACGATCTCCTCGGCGCTCGGCACGATCGTCACCGCGCCCGGTGGCGACCTGGACCTCGTCGCCGCCGCGACGCCCACCGCCGCCGCGTCGGCGAGCGCCGAGGGCATGTCCGGCACCGCGGGCGTCGGCACCGCGATCGCGCTGAACCTCGCCGTCGGCACCCTGACCGCGCTGCTCGGTGGTGACGTCAAGGCGGACGGCGTGACCGTGCGGACCGCGGTCGCCGGGAACACGACAGGCGTGTTCGCCCCGAGCGCCACGGCCGTGTCCGGGGCCGGCGGCACCGGCGTGGGCATCGCCGGAGCGGTCGCGATCTCGGCGTCGGTGCTCGTCTCCACCGCCTCGATCCTCGCCGGCGCGATCGTCGACGGGCGCGGCCACGACATCGTCGTCTTCGCCGACTCCCACAGCGCCCCCGTGGTCGATGCGCGCGCCGAGGACAGCGGTGGCATCGTCGGCGTCGGGGCCGTCGTCGCCGTCGTCCTGTCGACGAACGTCACCACCGCCACGTCCGCGGGCACGCTGACCTCGACGGACGGGCCCCAGCGCGGCGCCGTCCGGATCCTCGCCGCGCAGAGCGCCGGGTACGCGGGCTCGCGCGCACCGACCTACGCCACCGACGCGAGCGCCGTGGGCGGCGCGACCGTCGGAACGGCGGCGATCGCGCCGGCGGTCGCGATCGCGATCGCGCTCAACACGACGGTCGCCGCCCTGACCGGTGGGTCGGTGACCGCGGTCGACGACATCGAGATCGCCGCCGCCCCGGTCGCCAGCACCACCACGACCGCGCGCGCCGGAACGGGCGCCGACGCGGTGGCGGTGGCCGGGCCGCTCGCGCTGACGCTCGCCGTCGACACGACGATCGCGACGTCCGCGGCGCACGTCGCCCCCGGAGGCGCCTTCACGATCACGGCCCGCGCCGGCGACGAGAGCAGCGCCGACGCCGGGCTCCTGACCGGCGGTTCGGCAGGACCGACGGTCGACGGCTCCACCGGCGCGCTGACCGCCGGCGGCCAGGTCGTGGGCTGGCTCGAGGCGTTCGGAGGCGGGATGACGTCCCCGACGACGCTCGTCGGGCGCGTGCTGCCGGTCGGCGCGGCGACCACGGAGATCCTCCCCGCCGAGGCCGTGATCCCGGCCATCGCGACCGATCCCGCCACCGGCGACGCGTCGATCGGAGGCACCGCGCTGCCGCGGATCGCCGCGCCGGACGCGGCCGGTGACGGCGGCCTGGTGTCGGTCGCCGCCGCGACGGCGGTGAACATCGAGCTCTCGACGACGCTCGCCGCGCTGGCCTCGGGCAGCAACGTCGACATGGCCGGCAAGGACCTGCTCGTGCAGGCCGTCGGTGGCTCGGACGCGTCGGCGCACGCCGACGCCTCGACGGCCGGTCCTGCCCTCGCCGGCGCCGCCACCGCGATCGCGGTGAACGTCGCCGTGATCAACGTCGCCGCGCTGCTGGCCGGTGAGCTGACCGCCCGGAACGTCGAGGTCCGCACGGCGTTCGTCGACGCCGACGGCGATCCGACGACGGTCACCCCGACCGCCACCGCCCGCGCCGGCGTCGGCGACAGCGGCGCCGCCGGCGTCGCCGGGGCCCTCGCGATCAGCCTGTCGATCGTGACGTCCACCGCCACGATCGCGCCCACGTCCGACATCTCGGCCGGCGGCCGGATCGTCGTCTACGCCGACGCCGACGCGGCGCCGGAGACGGTCGCCACCGCGGCCCCGGCCGGTGGCGGTGGCGTGCTCGGCATCGGCGCGACCATCGCGATCACCATCGCCGTCAACGTCACCGCCGCCACCGCCGGCGGCAACCTGCAGGCGACCGGGGACATCCTGGTCCTCGCGGCGGCCGACGCCGGCGTCGTCGACAGTCGCGACCCGACGTACGTCACCGTGGCGGAGACCACGCCCGGGCACCTGCCGGACGGCATCGCCACGATCGCGCCGACCGTCGCGATCGCCGTCGCGGCGAACACGACGATCGCGGCGCTCACCGGCGGCACGGCCGGCTCGCAGACCGGCTCGGTCCGGGTCCGCGCGACCCCGGTGGCGTCGACGTCGAGCGACGCGGCCGGTCAGACCGGATCGGGCGCCGCCGTCAGCGTGTCGGGGCCGATCGCGATCACGCTCGCGATCGACACGACGGTCGCCACGTCGCTGTCGACGATCAACGTCCTGTCGGCGGGCAACGTCGTCGAGATCGGCGCGGTGACGGCGGACGCCAGCTCGGCGTCGTCTCGCGCCGGCGGTGGCGGCGCCCGCGTGCCGGACTCCGACACGCCGTCCGCGGACGGCCAGGTGACCGGCTGGATCTCCGGCGTCGGCGCTCTGCTGCCGGCCACCTCCGGCCTGCTGACGTCGGTCCTGCCGCCGGCGACGATCGAGGACGTCCTGCCGTCGGCCGGCCTGCTCCCGGTCGAGAGCGACGACGACGGCACCACGGTGGCCGGCGTCGCGCTTCCGGCCTTCACCGCACCGGACGGCAGCGGGTCGCTCGTCGGCCTGGACGTCGCCGCCGCGATCGCCGTGAACGTCGGCGTGTCGACGACGATCGCCGCGGCGCCGCTGGGCGCGATCATCACCCCGGTCGGCGCCGAGGTCGAGATCGTCGCGGTCGGCGCGCCCACGGCCGAGGCGACCGCCGACGCATCGACGGCGTCCGGCACGTCGACGGTCGGGGTGTCGACCGCCCTGGCGCTCAACCTCTCGGTCGTGACCCTCACCGCGCTGCTCGGCGGCTCGGTGACCGGCGACTCCGTCACGGTGCGCACGGAGGTCGGGGCCGGCGGCTTCAAGCCCGCCGCCCGCGCCTACTCCGGCGCCGGGGCGAGCGGCGTCGGCATCGCCGGCGCGGTCGCGATCTCCGCCTCGGTCCACGTGTCGACCGCGACGATCCTGCCGACCGCCGAGGTCACGGCACGGACCGGCAGCATCGTCGTCTTCGCCGATGCGGACAACGCCCCGGTCGCCGACGCGAGCGCCGACCACGTCGGCGGCGTCGTCGGCGTCGGCGCGACGATCGCCATCGTCATCGCGACGAACATCACGACCGCGACCGCCGGCGGCACGCTGACGGCCGACCAGGACGTCGTCGTCCTCGCCGCCGCGGACCCCCGCGACGCCACGATCGCCGCACCGTTCGCCGGCGCCCCGACGTACACGACCGGCGCCACGGCCACGGCCGGGGCGATCGCAGGCACCGCCGCGATCGCGCCCGCGGTCGCGATCGCGATCGCGACGAACGTCACGGTCGCCGCGCTGCTGCCCGGCGCCGTCCGCCCGAACCGGGACGTGATCGTCGTCGCCGCGCCCGTCGCGTCGACCACGTCGAGCGCGAGCGTCCGCACCGACGCCGCCGCGACGATCGGCGTGGCCGGACCGCTCGCGCTGACCCTGGCGCTCGACACGACCGTCGCGACGTCGCTGGCCGACGTCGCGCCGGGCGTCGACTTCACGATCGACGCGATCGCGGGGGACGAGAGCTCGGCCACGGCGCGCCTCGTGAACGACAACCGTGGATCGTCGCCCGGCGGCGACGCACCGGCCGCCGACGGCCAGCTCGCCGGCTGGCTCCGCGGGTTCGGCGGCCTCCTCGCCACGCCCGACGGCCTCCTCGGCCGCGTGCTGCCCACCGACGTCGCCGTCGGCGACGTGTTGCCCGAGCAGGCGACGACGCCGACCCTGTCGGCCCCCGAGGACGGACCGGTGACCCTGGGCGCGGTGACGCTGCCGTCGCTGGCCGCGCCGGGCGCGACCGGGGAGCCCGGGCTCCTGTCGCTCGCGGCCGCGACCGCGGTGAACATCGAGGTCTCGACGACCGTCGCCGCGCTCGGCGCCGTCGGCAAGGTCGACGTCGGATCGGGCTCGCTGCTCGTCCGCGCCGTCGGCCGCTCCAACCCGACCGCGACCGCCGACGCCTCGGCGATCACGAGCCCGACGCTCGGCGTCGCGACCGCGATCGCCCTGAACGTCGCCGTCGTGAACGTCGCCGCGATCGCCGCCGGGCGGATCACCGCCCGCGACGTGAGCGTCCGCACCGCGATCCAGGACGCGCTCGGCGCCCCGGGATCGCTCACGCCGCGCGCCGAGGCCCGGTCGGGCGCCGGTGACCCGACCGTCGGCGTCGCCGGCGCGGTGGCCGTGAGCCTGTCGATCGTCACCTCGACCGCGACGCTCCTCGGCGCCGTGACCGCGAGCGGCGAGGTCCTCGTCTACGCCGACGCCAACGCCGTCCCCGAGACCATCGCGTCGGCCGCGCAGTCCGGCGACCCCGCGAGCGTCGGCGTCGGTGCGACGATCGCGATCACGATCGCCGCCAACGTCACGACCGCCACGTCGGCGGCCGACATCGGCGGCGGCGTGACGGGCGTGACGATCCTCGCCGCCGCCCACCCCGATCCGGCGACCGCGCTCGCCACCGGCACCCGCGATCCCCTGTACCGGACCGAGGCGTCGGCCGAGCCCGGCACGTTGAGCGCCTCCTCGGTCGCCGTCGCGCCGTCGGTGGCGATCGCGGTCGCCGTCAACACGACGATCGCCGCGCTCATCGGCGGCTCGATCACGACGGCCGGCGACGTCGTCGTCCGGGCCGCCCCCGACGCCGACACCCATTCGCTCGCGACCGGCACGACCGCGGGCGGCGACCTCCTGTCGCTCGCCGGACCGATCGCGCTGACCGTCGCGATCGACACCACCGCCGCGGTCTCGGTCGCCACGACGATCACGGCGCACGACGTCGTCGTCCGTGCCGACTCGCACGACGACAGCTCGGCGACGTCGAAGGCCGAGGGCCACCGCAGCGCCACCGCGTCGTCCGCGCCGAGCGCCGACGGACTGCTGCAGGGCTGGCTCGTCGGCCTCGTCGGCCTGGCCCCCGACCCGGCCGGCCTGCTCGATCCCGTCCTGCCCGCCGGCGTCGACGTCATCCCCGGACTGCTGGAGATCCCGGCTCTCGGCGTCGACGACGCCGGCACGCCCGACGACGACGGCGACGACCGGGTGACGATCGCCGGGATCGCGATCCCCGCCGCGGCCGTCCCCGGCGTCGGCGGCAGCGCGCCCGCACCGATCCGGGTCGCCGCGGCCATCGCCCTGAACGTCGCGGTCTCGACGACGATCGCCGCGGTCCCGACCGGCGGCGTCACCGCCGACGGCGCGCTCGACGTGCTCGCCTCCGGACGCCCGACCCCGCTGGCCACGGCCGACGCCGACACGGGCGCGGCGACGGTCGGCGCGGCCGCCGCGATCGCGATCGACGTCGCGATCATCACGATCACCACCCTGCTCGGCGGCGACGTCACGGCCGACGGCGTCACCGTCCGCACGCTCGTCGGCGACCCCGACCGCGCGCCGGGCACGCTGACGCCGACCGCCGACGCGATCTCGGGCGTTGGCAGCGGCGACGTCGGCGTCGCCGGGGCGTTCGCGCTCTCGCTGTCGCTCGTCGCCTCGACCGCCGCGATCCTGCCCGGCACGATCGACGCGAGGGGCGGGGACGTCATCGTCTACGCCGACGCGTCGGCCGCGCCGGTCGCGAGCGCCACGTCGGGGACCTCCACGGGCGGCCTCGGCGTCGGCGCCAACGTCGCGATCGTCATCGCCGTCAACCTCACGACCGCCACGTCGGCGGGCACGATCGGCAACGCCGAGGACGTCGCGATCCTCGCCGCCGCCGCGCCCCAGGACGCCGATCCGGGCAGCGACCCGACCGGCATGGGCGTCGTCCTCGCCGGTTCGCGCAACCCGACCTACACGACCACCGCCGACGCCACCGCCGGCGCGGTCAGCGCGATCACCGTCGCGCCGGCGGTGTCGATCGCCGCCGCCGTCAACACGACGACCGCGGCGCTGCTCCCGCTCGGCTCCGTCGTCGCGACCGGCCGCGTCACCGTGCTGGCGGCGCCGGACGCGTCCACGACGTCGCAGGCGACCGGTGAGACGTCCAGCATCGACCCGGTCGCCACGCTCGGCGCGGCCGTCGCGCTGAACGTCGCCGTCGACACCGCCGTCGCGACGACGCTGGCGAACGTCACCGCCGACGAGCTGCAGGTCATGGCGACGCCGCAGCGCCACCACAGCGCCGCCGACGCGCACGCCGGCGCCGGCGGCGTCGCCCCGGACGGGTCCGCGCACGCCGGCGACCAGGCCCTGGGCTGGTTCGGGCTCGTCGAGGGCCTGCTGCCCGCCGATCCGCTCGGCCTGCTCGATCCGGTCCTGAGCCTCACCGACGACGTGCTGCCCGCCGCGACCGCGGTCGGCGGTGACCTCAACCTGCCGGGCGGGCTGCCGACCCCGGAGCTGCCGTCGCTCGACGCCATCGATCTGACGAGCCTGCTGCCGGACGGGCCGATCGGCGCCGCCGCCGCGGTCGCGCTGAACGTCGGCGTGTCGACGACCGTCGCGAGCATCCTCGGGGGGAACGTCGTCGTCGCCTCGACGTCGACGCCCGCGCTCGTCCTCGCGGAGGCGTCCCCGGAGGCGACGTCCGACGCCGACGGCAGCGCGGTCGGGGCCGGGATCGGCCTGGCGGGGGCCGTCGCCCTCAACGTCGCGGTCCAGACGATGGTCGCCGTCGTCGGCGGCCTGGCGCCCGACGTCACCGCCGCCGACCTGGAGGTCGTGGCCCGGCCCAAGGCCGGCCTGCCCGTGACCGCCCGGGCCGTCGCCGGATCCGGCGCGTCGGCTCCGACGTCGCCGTCGTCGACGAACGTCAACGCCGCCGGCGCGGTCGCGGTGAACATCGCGACCGGGATCGTCGCCGCGCTCATCGCCGAGCCCGCGATCGTGCGGGTCCCCGGCAAGGTCCTCGTCCGCGCCACGACGACGACGAGCGTCACGTCGAAGGCCGGCGCCGGCACCGACGTCGCCATCGGCGTCGGCGCGGCGATCGCGGTCAACGTCTCGACGCAGCTCGTGCTCTCGGCGGTCGTCGGAGGGAGCTTCCTCGAGGCCTCGGGCGTCAACGCCGGCGTCTCGGAGTCGATGACGATCGAGGGGACCGCCACCCACGTCGAGCGGGCGGACGCGACCTCCGGCGGCGAGTCCACCGTCGGCATCAACGGCGCGTTCGCGATCAACTTCGCGAACAACCAGACGATCGCGATCGCGGTCTCGTCGGTCCTCGAGCTCGCGACGACGCCGGTCGGCGGGCTCCCGACCGCCCCGGGCCTGCGGACGAGCGGGGACTTCGTCCTGCGCGCCCACCAGGTCACCGACGCCGACACGACGGCGAAGGCCGAGGTCGACGGGACGGCCGTCACCGTCGGCGTCGCCCTCGCGCTCGGACTCATCGTCGACGGCGCCCACGCGCTGCTGCAACGCTCGGTCGACGCCGCGGGCGACGTGCGCGTGACGTCCGACACGATCACGCCGAGCCGCGCCGACGCGGTCGCCGGGACGGTCGGCCCCGGGTTCGCGAACCAGTGCGACAGCGGCTCCGGCGTCGACGCCGTGCTCTGCGACGTCGACGACGCGATCTTCGACACGCTCGTCTCGGTCGCGGAGCTCGCGGCGACGGTCACCCCGGCCGCGCTCGACGTGGTCACCGTCCTGCTCCTCGTCGTCCAGCGCGCCCTCGACGGCAACCCGCTCAACGAGGGGTCGGTCATCGACGATCCGCTCGGCATCGGCGACCTGCTCCAGGCCGGCGCCACGATCGGCGACGACATCCCGCTCGCCGACCTGGCGCTCGTGTCCGCGGTCGCGTCCGGGTCGATCCGCCTCGGCGGCCTCGTCATCGGGCTCGTCGGCGACCTGCTCGACCTCGTCGACCTGCCGACCCCGAGCATCGGGGCCGCGGCCGCGATGGCGATCAACGTGCCGGTCGTCCTGTCGACCGCGATCCTCGGGATCGCCGCCGTCACCGCCAGGGGCGACGAGGTCGACGTCCTGGCGACCGTCACCCACACCTCCGACGCGGACGCCGACGCCACGAACGTGGGCAACTCCGCCAGCGTCGGCCTGGCGGTCGCCGCGAACGTCGGAACGATCGTCAACGTCGCGCTCATCGGACTCGCGACCACCGTCGAGGCCCGCGTCGGCGACGTCACGGTCCGCGCGCTGTCCAAGCGCGACGACGCGCTCTGCGCGGATCCGGCCGAGGTTCCGTGCGCGGTCGACTACGAGGCGATCGCCAAGGGCGGCGGCCTGAGCACCATGGCGGCGCTCACCGGGTCGGTCGCGGTGAACTCGCTGGCCGGCGCGACGGTCGCCCGGATCTCCGAGGCCGCGTCGGTCGAGGCCGCGGGGAGCATCGTCGTCCGCGGCGTGGCGAAGAGCCTGCTCGAGGCCCGGGCCTACGCCGGATCGCTCGCGCTGCTCGCCGGAGCCGCCTCGAGCATCGCGGTGAACAACGTGACGACGATCGTGCTGTCCCAGGTCGGGATCGCCGCGGACCTCGACGCCGGCGTCGACATCGTCGTCAGCGCCGACAACCCGCAGACCCTGAGCGCCGAGGCGATCGGCGGTGGGGGAGGGCTGCTCGCCGGCGCCGCCGGATCGATCACCGCCACCGTCGACACCGCCGTCACCGCCGCCAACGTCCTGCCGCTCGCGACGCTCGACGCCGGGGGCGACGTCATCGTCCGCGCGTCGTCGGTCACGATCGCGGAGGGGGTCGCCGGCAGCGCCTCGCTCAGCCTCCTCGCGAGCATCGGTGCGGCGGCGAACATCGGGATGATCGTCAAGGTCACGGTCGCGTCGCTCAGCGGCTCGATCACCGCCGGCGACGACGTCGACGTCCACGCCGAGTCGAGCGAGACCGTGCTGAGCCTCGGCGTCGCCGGCGGCCTGGCGCTCGGCGTCAGCGTCCAGGGCGTCGCGGCGATCTGGGCGATCGCCCCGCAGACGCTCGCGCTCATCCTCGGCAGCGGGCCGCTGGACCTGCCGGACGACGTACCCGTCCTGGGTGCGCTCACGACGACCGTCGAGGCCGGCGGAGACGTCCTCGTGTCGGCCCACGACCAGAACGAGACCGCGACGTTCGCCGGCGGCTTCGCCGCGGCCGGGCTCGCGAGCGTCGGCGCCGCGCTGCAGATCGTGACCGTCGTCAAGACGACCACGGCGCTCATCGTCCTGGCGACCGTCGACGCCAAGGGCGCCGGGAGCCCGAAGATCGTCTACTCCGGCCGCGAGGCCGGGGGAGCCCCGCCGTCCGGCGCCGCCCGTGGCGTCATCGTGCAGGCGGTCTCCAGCGACCGGATCGTGCTGCCGACGTTCGCCGACGGGCGCTCGGTCGTCGCTTCGATCTCCGGCGCGATCACCACCACCGCGATCGCCAACGCGACCACCGCGGCGATCGTCGGCAGCGTCGTCAACCCCGGCTCCGACGCGGGACCGGGCCAGGGCGTGCGCGTGCTCGCCTGGGACGACACGCTGTCGGCGGGCCTGCCGCAGGCGACCGCGTCGGCGTACCTCGCCGCGAGCGTCGGCGCCGCGCTCGACGGGGCCGTCGTCGTCAAGGCCACGCAGGCGTTCATCACCCTGTCGGACGTCCGCGCCACCGGCGACGTCATCGTCGAGGCGCTGTCGCAGGAGATCCTCATCTCGCTCGTGCGGGCGGGCGCCGTCGGCGGCATCGCGACCGTCGCCGCCTCGGCCGGGGCGTTCGTCGTGACCGTGACGACCAGGGCGTTCATCGGCGGGCCGATCAGCAGCCTCGGCGGCACGGCGCCGACGTCGGCGGACCTCACGCGGATCGAGGCGGGCGGCAGCGTCATCGTCGCCGCCGACGAGCTCCTCAACATCGACTCGATCAACGGCGGCGTGTCGGTCGGGGTGCTGTCGGTCGGCGCGGCCCCCGCGCTGGCCGTGATCGTGAAGGTCACCGAGGCGTACATCGGCAGCGGGGTCACCGTCACCGCCCACGCCCGGACCGCGACCGACGGGGTCCGCACGGGCCAGATCGTCCGCGGCACCGACCCGGACGCCGGCGGCCGGGAGACGTACGCGAACACCGGCGCGGGCGACGGCACCGTGATCCAGAAGGTCCGCGCGTTGATCTCGTCCGTGCTCGACGTGCGGGCCCAGCCGCCCGGCGCGCAGACCGGCACCGACGCGCTCTCCGACGACGATCACGCCCTCGCGCCCGGCAGCGGCCCGGACGATCCGGCGCTGAGCGGTCGGCACACCGCCACCCGCGCGAGCGGGGACGGCTTCCGCGGGGTGGCGGTCACGGCGACGAACAGCGACATCGTCATCACGGTCGAGCTGGCGGGCACCGGCGGCTACGGCGTCGCGGCGTCGGTCACCGGCGGCATCGTCGTCGCCACGGTGTCGACGACGGCGAGCATCGACCCGCTCGCCCGGATCAACCCCGTCGCCACCGCCGACCCGTCGGTCACCCACGACCAGTCGGTGCGCGTCCGGGCCGACAACGACTTCTTCCGCCTCGGCGTCGTCGCCGGCGGCGCGGTCGGCGGCCTCGTCGGCGCCAACGTCGGCGCGAACGTCACGACCCTCGTCGTGACGACCCGGGCGGTCGTCGGCATGCTCGCGGAGGTCCGCGCCCGCGGCGACCTCGTCGTCCAGGCCCACTCGACGCAGAAGATCGTCACCGTCACCGTCGGTGCGGCGGCCGGCGGCCTCGTCGGCGTCGGCGGCGGCGTCGGCGCGGCGGTCGTGCTCTCGATCACCCACGCCGGGGTCGGCAGCGACGTCCCGCTGCTGCCCGGCGGCCCGACCGTCGTGCGCGTCGGTGGCAACGTGCTGATCGACGCGCAGGACCGCACCCTCGTCATCACGATCGTCGGCAACCTCGTCGCCGGCGGCCTCGCCGGGGCCGGCGCGAGCGCCGCGTTCACGGTCATCGTCAAGACGACGTCGGCCGACATCGGCGCGCTGAGCCAGGTCGAGGCGCTCGGCCGCGGCTCGATCGGCGGCGTCCACGCCGACACGTCCGGCGCCGCGAGGAGCGGCTACCGCGGCGTGGCCGTCCAGGCGATCTCGGACGAGGACGTGTTCGTCGTCGCGCTCACGGGCGCGGGAGGGATCCTCGTCGGCATCGCGGGTGGCGTGAGCCTCACCGCGATCGTGTCGACCACCACCGCCGACATCGGCCCCGGCGCCACGGTGACCACCAAGGGCGGCGACGAGCCGCAGACCCACGCGGTGTCGGTCGCGGCGCTCAACGACACCCAGGTGTTCGCGTTCGCCGGTGGGGCGGCGATCGGCGGCGTCGCCGGGATCGGCGGCGGCGTCGACGTCGGGATCATCCTCAACGCCACCCGCGCGACCGTCGCGCCCGGGGTCACGATCGACGCCGCCGGCGACGTCAACGTCGTCGCGCGCGGAGCCAAGAGCGTCCAGTCGCTCGGCGTCAGCGGTGGCGTCGGCATCGCCGGGCTCGCCGGATCGGTGTCGGTCTGGGCGATCGGACTGCCGCTCGCGCTGACGTACGTCATCAACCAGGTCGCCGACGACGGGAGCGCCACGGCGGACGCGACCGCCGACGCGCTCTCGCTGTCGGACCTCGCGGCCACCGCCGGCCAGTTCCGGTTGGTGACCGGGCCGATCACCGGCCTCGCCGACCCGTTCGCGGTCCTCGGACTGCTCGGCGACGGCGGCCCCGTCGGCGGGCTCCTCACCGGGCTCGGCGGTGGCGCGGGCCTGGCGACGCTCACCGACGCGGTCGTGTCGTCCGCCGGCGACGGCGTGGTCAGCCCGCTGACGGAGGCCCTCGCCGGCGCGCTGACCGCCGACCTGCAGCTGGCGACCTACCTCGACCCGCTGCTGTCGGTCTCGATCGGCACCGACGCGACGCTCGCGGCGGCGTCGGTGACGGCGGGCGGCAGCATCAACGTCCTGGCGAAGGACACCCTCTTCACGCTCCAGGCGGTCGGCGCGTCCGCCGGCGGGCTGGTGGGCATCGGCGGCTCGGTCGCGGTCCTCGCCCTCGGCCTCGACACGAACGCCACGCTTCTGTCGGGCCAGACCCGCGCGGGGCCGTCCGGCGCGATCAACGTCAAGGCCGACCACACCTCCACCGTCCTGGGGTTCGCGCACGCCGGCGCCGCCGGCCTCGTCGCCCTCGGCGCCCAGGTCCTCTTCGTCGCCGACGGCAGCCGCCAGCGCGCCGCGATCGGGGACGCCATCACCATCTCGCAGGCCTCCGCCGTCACCGTCGCGGCCACGAGCGACCGCGAGTACGTCCCGCTCACGAACGCCGTCGCGCTCGGGGGCCTCGCCGCCGGCGCGTCCGCCGCGGTCGTCATGGCCGGGGGCGCCACGATCGCCACCATCGGCAGCGCCCAGATCGGCACCGGGGCCGCCGAAAGCGTCGGCGACGTCACCGTCTCCGCCGACTCCGACATCGTGGCCCTGCCGGTCACCACCGGGATCTCGGTCGGCGCGATCAGCCTCACCGGCACCCTCGCGGTCGCGATCGTCGACCCGACGGTCTCGGCGACGATGGACGGCACGTCCTTCCGCGCCCTCGGCGACGTCCTCGTCGCCGCCCGCTCCACCGGCCAGGCGGTCGCCGTCGCCGCCGGTGCGACGGCGGGCATCGTCGCCGGAGGCGCCTCGATCGGCATCGCCCGGCTCGACCCGACCGTCACCGCCACCGCCGACGTCGGCTCGACCGCCACCGCGCTGGGGAGCATCACGGTCCGCGCCCGCCACCAGTTCGACGCGGCGGGCAACCCGAACGCCGCGCTCGAGGTCGGCGACGACGGCGCCTACGCGTCGGGTGGGTTCGGCGCCGGGGCGATCGTCACGGCGGCCGGCGTCGGGGCGCTCAGCGCCGTCGGCGCCGTGTCGTGGGTCCGGGCGCAGGCCACGACCACGGCGGCGCTGCGCTCGGCCGGGCAGATCACGGCCGGCGACAACGTGACGGTCAACGCCGACTCGGCCAACCGCGCCGTGCCGGTGAACATCGCCCTGTCGGCCGGGCTCATCGGCATCGGCGCGAGCTACGCGGTCGCGACCGTCCGCTCGACGACGACCGCGACCCTCGACGCCCACACGGTCCGCGGGGCCAACGTGACCGTGACCGCCGGGAGCCCCGACCGCGCGGTCGCCACGACCGTCGCCGGCGCGGGCGGCATCATCGCCGGCGGGGGCGCGATCCCGCGGATCACCCAGCTGTCCGACACGACCGCCACCGTCGCGGACGGCACGCGGATCATCACGCTCGACGCGCGTCCCGTGAGCGGCGCGACCGTCGGCCGCGGGCAGATGCTGCCGTGGGACAGCGGGACGTACGCGTACTTCATGCTCGAGGCCGCACCCGAGGTGTACGAGCGCGTCGACGACTTCCCGCACGCCTACGTCCCCGTCGACGCGCTCCCGGCGCACGGGACGACGCTCCCGGGCGCCGCCAGCGGCGACGACCTGTTCCTGCTGACGCGCGCCATCACCTGCGCCGCCGGCGACGGCGACTGCACCCCGCGCACCGCCGGCTACTACCGCGCCACCGGCGGCACGTGGAGCCCGGAGCTCTCGCTCGGCGACCTGCTCGAGCACGGCGGGCAGCTCCACCAGTGGAACCCGGCGAGCGACGCGATCGAGGCGCGCACGGACATCGTCCGTGGCTACTGGCAGGAGCTGCCGGTCCTGCAGCGGACGGTCGCACCGGTGGTGGTGACGAGCCTCGCGTCGCTCGGCACCCCCGCCGACGGGACGTTCGCCTACCTCGACGCGCCGACCGGGGCCGGCGTGTACCGCTACAGCGTCCTCGCCGGCGGCTGGATGCAGTTCACCGACGAGACGGTGATCCTCGCCCTCGGCGACGGCAGCTACCGCCGCTTCGACGGGACCGCGTTCGCGACGATCGCGCCGGCGTCCGGTCCCGCCCTGCCGACCGGCCCGATCGCCGAGGGCGCGTTGTTCCGCCTCGCCCCGCCGGCCCGAATGCACCAGTGGATCACCGGGCTCGGCTGGCGCCCCGCGGCGCTGCCGGCCGGCAGCGCGATCCCGGACCTTGGGGAGACCCCGCCGGAGGCGTCGGGCAAGCACGTGACGCTCACCGGCACCGACGCGATCGGGCGCCCCGCGGGCATGTACACGCTGCACCGCGGCGCCGTCACCGTCACCGCCCGGTCGACCCCGTCGCTCGTCTCCACCGCGGTCGGCATCAGCGCCGGCGGGCTCGCGGTCGGCATCTCCGACGCCCGCGTCGAGGCCACGGCGAACGCCACCGCGTCGCTGGGCCGCGGCGTCGTCGTCCACGCCGGCACGGTCCTCGTCCGGGCGATCCTCGACGCCGCGGGCACCGCCAGCGCGACCGCCGCGGCGGGCGCGCTCGTCGGCGTCACCTCGACGTCGGCGAAGGCCACCATCACCGGAGCGGCCCGCGCGCTGGTCGGCGAGGACGTGACGATCCGCGCCGAGGGCGGCGTCGAGGTCCTCGCCCGCACCACCACGAGCCAGCAGGCGCTGGCGATCAACGCCGCGATCGGCATCGTCGGCGCCGGGGCGGGCCGGGCGTCGGCCACGTCGCGGTCGCTGACGGAGGCGATCATCGGTGGCGGGACGACGGTCGTCGCCGGGTCGCTCGCGGTCACCGCGACCGGCGTCGACGGCAACCTCGGCATGGTCGTCGCAGGATCCGGCGGCGTGGTCGCCGGCCTGGCGGCCGAGCCGACCACCCGGACGGTCGCGATCACGCGAGCGTCGATCGGCGGGGTCGACGCGACCGGCGCCCCGATCCCCGGAGGCGTGACGATCGACCTGGCCAGCCGCCCCGGAAGCGGCCGCCTGACCCTGGCCGCGTCCCACGACACGCGCTTCAACACCCAGGTCGTGAGCACCGCGGTCGGCCTGCTCGCCGGCAGCGGCGCCGAGTCCGAGGACGTCGTCGACAGCGACGTCGTCGCCCGCTTCGGCTCGGGGACCGTCGTCGACGCCTACGGGATCGCCGCCGCCACCCAGAACACGCTCACCCGCACCGCCGCGATCGACAACATCGTCGGGACCACCGGCGGGCTCGCGTCCGGCGCGGCCGCCCGCTCCCGGATCGACCTGGCGATCGGCACGCTGACCGAGGTCGCCGACGCCGTGACGCTCCGGGTCCACGGCCTGACGAGCAACGAGACGACGCTGTCGCTCACGGCCCGCAACGCGTTCAACGTCCGGCAGGCCGTGACGTTCGACACCTGGGGTGCGGTGTCCGGCGCGTCGGTCGACTCCTTCATCACCGCGACGAAGGCCGACGCCCGGGTCCTCGTCGGCAACGCCGTGCTGACGACGACCGGCCGGATGGCGCTGTCGGCCAACAGCTCGGGCACGGTCCGCAGCCAGGTCAACGCCCAGACGTTCGGTGCCGGTACCGTCGCGATCGGCACGTCGGAGGTCCGGCTGACGCCCGACAACATCGTGCGGATCGGTAGCGGCGCGCGACTCACCGCGGCCGGTGACGTCGACCTCACCGCCGGCCGGTCCATCGACGAGAACCCGATCACGGCCGCCGACAAGTGGTACGTGTCGTCCAACTGGGACGGGTTCGCGGGCTCCCTGATCCCGGTGTCGCAGCTCGATGCGCTCATGTACCTCGAGGTCACGAACCTCGTCGCCCTGGCCCCGGGCTCGCGGATCGACGGGTCGGGCGAGGTCCACCTCTACGCCCAGGACGTCCCGCTCGGCGAGATCTCCGCCCAGGCCAAGCAGACGAGCTGGGTCAGCGCCGTCCAGAACGCGCTCAACGCGCTGTTCGGTGGGTCGGGGACCGCGAACTTCCGCGGCACGACCGCCGGCCAGGCGAAGGGGACCGTCTCGATCGACGGCACGATCGTCACCGGCGCGCAGCGCAACAAGGCGATCACGGTCACGTACGTGCCCGGAAGCGGCCACCAGGCGATCCAGGCCACCGTCACCGCCGGTGGGGCGACCGCCACCGGCAGCCTGCCCGTCGAGGACGGCTCGACGACGATCAACGGCGTGACCTTCACGACCGGGTTCCGCCTGCGCCTGAACGACGCGCAGGCCGAGCTCGCCAGCGCGATCCAGCAGCTCCACCTCTACGGCGACCGCAACCCGACGCTCAAGGCGTACTACGTCAACAAGATCAACGCGCTGACCACGCAGCTCCAGGAGCAGGGCCTCGCCGTATGCGTGAACGGTCCCGAGGGCCCGGAGTGCGTCTACAACAGCGACGAGGTCTACACCGTCACCGTCGAGGGCTTCCGCGCGACGCAGGGCATCATCGACGTCCGTGCGAGCAACCTCATCGGGTCCACCGCCTCCGCCGTCCTCGAGGCGCCGAAGGACGTCGCGGTCTCGATCACCAACGAGACGCTGGCGTTCCTGGCGCTCATGGGGATCGAGATCCCCGACCGGACCGGCGGCGTCTACTACAACGGCGTGCGGGTCTCCGACGAGGAGGATCCGGGCGCCCGGATCCGGCAGATCAACGTCGCCGAGGCCGAGCTGTCCAACGCCCAGGACGGGATGGACCGGATCCCCGACCTCGTCCCCGGCCACGCGTCGTTCACCGTCGTCGGCACCGGTGGTCACACGCCCGATCCGTCGATCGTCGTCCAGAACACGTCCGGCCTGATCGCCGGCCTGCCCGCGATCTACCCGGACATCACGATCCTCGACCGGCCCGGCACCGGCATCATCAACAACGGCGGCAGCGTCGAGCTGATCGCGAACCCGTCGGGCACCGGCTCGATCATCGTCAACAACGCGATCGAGGCGAAGACGCTGACCGTCGTCGCCGGCGGTGACCTCTACGTCAACACCTCCAGCACCTACCAGGCGGCCGGCAACGCCGACGGCAAGATCGGCAACGCGACCGTCGGCCCGTACGGCGCCGGCGCGTCCCAGACGACCACCGGCGTGGCGCCCGCCTGCACCGGGGCGACCGCGAACGACCTCGGCATGTACCAGTGCGGCGCTCCGGCCACCGTCGCCGGGATGTGCGCGACCGCGGGCGGCGGAACGGGCCTCTCCTGCCTCGTCCCGGAGGGCTCGACCAGCGTCCTGAAGGCCGACTTCGTCAACGGCACGAGCAACGTCTCCACGAGCGGCCCGCCGGCGACGATCGTCGGCGGCCGGATCTACATCCGCGCGCCGTACATCAACCTCAACGGCGTCATCCAGAGCGGCTACGACGACTACACGCTCGTCATCGGCGGCACCACCCCGCAGGGCGCGGCGCTCGTCACGCAGGCGGCGGGGCTGTCCCCGAACAGCGGCACCCACGAGCTGACCGCGGTCGAGGCCAAGCGCAACGGGTTCACCGTCAGCTACGACACGGGCGCCGAGCGGTTCATCGTGTCGGAGATCGCCGCACGCGGCGGCAACGTCGAGCTGCACGGCACCGTCCTGAACACCGGTGGCGGCGCGATCCGCCTGCTCGGCGGCTACCCGGACGTCAAGATCGACAACCGCTCCGGCAAGGACCTCGTCGTCAAGGGCATCGACCTGGGCCGCCAGGGCCAGGGCGTCCTCCTCATCGACGACGACGCGAAGGGTAAGCCGCTCGACGCGGCCGTCGCCGGTCACCCGGGATCGTCGACGTCCTACACGTCGCTCTACCAGTGGGGCCCCAACGGCGTGCGCCTGACGACCGACAACGGCGTCGCCGCCGCGACCGAGACGACGATCACGGCGACGAACGCCGAGGGCCGGTTCGTCTCGCGCTACCAGCCCGATACGAGCTACCGCTACGGCTGGGAGTCGAACACCAGGATCGGCGTGACGAAGGTCGTGCGGCTGACGTCCGACACGTGGTTCGGCTTCATCCCGGGATCGAAGAACATCACGAAGTGGGACTCGATCAAGGTCACCGGCCAGCCGCAGATCCCGAGCCCGAGCGGCCGCTGGTTCTTCAGCACCGAGGACATGCCGGCCAACGCGCCGTTCGCCGGCAGCTCCCAGCTCGCCGGCGCGGAGTACACCTACTTCCAGCAGCAGTACCTCGACGGCACCCCGGCGCGGACCGAGCAGAACAGCTCGTACTGCAAGGTCAAGGTCATCTGGTGCATCGTCCGCACCTACGTCTCGGTCGTCACGCAGGTCGAGGCCTACACGATCACCGCGCAGCACACGATGAGCGCGCACCGGGTCATCCCGATCACGTTCGTCGGCCGCCGCGAGGGCTCGATCGACATCGACTCCGACGCCGACGTCTACGTCGCCGGCAACCTCAACAACCCCTCGGGCGTCACGAGCATCGACGCGCCGAACGGCCGGATCGAGGTCCTCGGTGGCGAGATCTCCGGCCAGGTCGTCGAGCTCCGATCGCTGGAGAGCATCGGCAGCGCGGCCGCCCCGATCCCCACGCGCGTGGCGTCGATCAACGTCGTCGGAGCGTCCGCGTCGTCCACCCCGGTGCTCGTCAACACGCCGCCGTACAAGTGGACGTCGGCGAGCGGGGTCAAGAACCTCACCTGGGGCGACACCGTCCGCGTCGCCGAGGGCTACAGCTCCGCGCTCGGCGTCGCCGGCCGGGTCTACCAGTACACCGGGCCCGCCCGCCAGAACGTCGACCTGGGCACCGTCCACTACAGCGACCGTCAGGCCGCGATCTGGGTCGAGCTGACGACGCCGACGAACGACGTCGTCAAGGTCGGCGCCGACTACTACGCCTTCATCGGCAAGTCCGCCCGGCTCGACCTCTCGGCGCAGAACTACGCCGACACGTCGCGGTGGACGAAGCTCCCGCGCCAGCCGGGCCTGACGGCGATCTCGACCGGTGGCGGCGTGTTCGTCGAGGACCGCGGCACGACGACGGCGGTCCGGACGGTCCGCGCCGGCGCCGGCGACGTGCTCCTCTCGTCCAACGGCAGCATCGTCCGCGCCGAGGGGAGCGCCGCCTACGGCACGGTGACCGGCGAGCACATCACGCTGCTCGCCGGTGGCCTGCGCCCGACGGTCACGGGGGAGTCGGTCAACCCCGGCGGGATCGGCGCCGCCAACGCGCCGCTGACCATCCAGACCGGTGGCACCCAGGCCGCCGACCTCGACGTCCGCGCACGCGGCGACGTCTTCCTGCTGCAGCCGACCGGCGATCTGTGGCTCAACTCGCTGCGGGCCGGTGGCGGCGACGTCTGGCTCAAGGTCGCCGGGGGCAGCCTCTACAACGCCAACACCGGCGTCACCCGCGACCCGCGGACCTACGCGCAGCTCTCGCAGAGCGTCTACCGCTCGCTCGGCCTGCTCGATCCCGACCAGCCCTACGTCCAGCAGACCCGGTTCGCCGACGGCCGCAACGACGCCTACCGCCGCTACTGGGAGCTGGCGGTCCGGGTCGACGGCACCGGCACCGTGCGCCTGACCGAGACCGAGCGCGCGCACTGGACGGGCCTGTACGCGTCGCAAGGCCGCAGTCAGGCGGAGATCGAGGCGTCGATCGCGACGCTCGAGGCCCAGCGGACCGGCGAGTACGACACGTTGCACGGCTTCTGGAACGCGTACTTCACGCGGATCGGCGAGACGATGCCGAGCAGCTACGTCCCGCTCGAGCGGTTCGAGGGCGCCACGGTCACCGCCGGCGCGACGACCCTCAGCTCGCCCGGCGCGACGTTCACGTCGGCCGACGTCGGCCGGGTCATCCGGGTCGGGGGCGTCGACAACGAGATCGTCGCGGTGCTCGCCGACGGCGTCGTCGTCCTGCGCGACCCGGTCGGTGGCCCGGTCACCCGCACCGATGGCGCCGTCGCCGGTCCCTCCAGCACGCTCCACTCCGCGACCGCGGGCTTCGCCGCCGCCGACCTCGGCCGTGCGATCACCGTCGACGGCGTCGCGACGACGATCGCCGCGGTGCTCGGCCCGGACACCGTGCGCCTGACGACCCCGGTCGCGGCCGGCGCGTCGCGCACCGTCGCCTTCGTCGACGCCCACGGCGACGGCGCCGTCATCGACGGCACGACGCTCACCTCGCTCTCGGCGACGTTCACCGCCGCCGACGTCGGCCGGGCGATCACCGTCGGTCGGGTGACGACCGAGATCGTCGCGGTGCTCGGCGCCAACGCCGTGACGCTCGCCGACCGCCTCGTCGACGGCAACGGGATCGCGTTCTCCTACAGCCCCGGTGCGAGCGAGCGGAGCGACGCGACCGTCACGACGTCGGCCACGACCCTGAGCTCGGCGTCCTCGGCCTTCGCCGCCCACGACGTCGGCAAGGCGATCACCGTCGCCGGCGTGAGGGCGACGATCCTCTCGGTCGTCGACGCGACCACCGTGACCCTCTCGGGCATCGTCGACCCCGGGACCGGGCGGAGCTTCACCTACACCCCCGGTGGGACCGGCCCGGTGACCTTCGCCACGGTCGTCGAGCTCGCCGGCGCCACGGTCGAGGGTCCGCGGACCCTGCTCGCCGTCGAGGGCGCGGCGTTCGAGATGGTCGACCCGGCGGCCCCGGGATCCGGTGACGTCGGCCGCACGATCACCGTCGACGGCACGGCGTTCGAGATCGTCGAGGTCCGCTCGCTCACGGAGGTGGTGCTCGACGGCCGCGCCGACCCGGCGGGCGCCGGGGCGTACCGCCTGACCCGCGAGTACACCGACGGCGCCCTCGCCGCAGGCGACGCCGGGGCGACGGTCCTCTCGTCGCCGTCGGTGACGTTCGGCCCGGCCGACATCGGCCGGACCGTGTCGATCGGTGGCGTCGAGGCCACGATCGTCGAGCTCCTCTCCGTGCACGACGCGGTGCTCGACACCATCCTCGCCGCGGCGACCGGCGTGACCTTCCAGGTCGTCAGCCAGGGCGCCACCGGAACGCTGACGGTCGGGCAGGGCACGACGCTGACCGCGCTCGACGGGGGCTTCACGGCCGCCGACGTCGGTCGGTCGATCACCGTCGACGGGCAGACGGTGACGATCCACGAGGTCGTCGACGCCACGACGGTCCGGCTCGTCGAGGACCTCGGGTCCGCCACCGGCGTCGGCGTCCGGTACGAGATCGGGCACGGCGACGGCGCCGTCGCCGTCGCCGGCGCGCGCCTGACGAGCACCGCGACGACCTTCGCCCCGACCGACGTCGGCCAGGCGATCACCGTCGGCGGCGTCACGACGACGATCGTCTCCGTCGAGAACGACCACGAGGTGACGCTCGCCGCGGTGCTGCCGGGTGCGACCGGCGTGGCCATCGAGTACCGGCCCAGCATCCTCGACGGCGTCGTCGCGACGATCACGACCCTCACGACGAACCAGCGGACGTTCGGCCAGTCCGACGTCGGCCGGGCGATCACCGTGGCCGGCGTCGCCACGACGATCGCCGCGATCGTCTCGCCGCGGACGGTCAAGCTCGCCGCGACCATCGCCCCGGTCGGCCCGATCGCCTTCACCTACGACGACGTCGCGTACGGCGACGGGGTCGTCGCGGCCGCCGCCGTCCTGCGCTCCGCGTCGACCGGCTTCGTCCGCGAGGACGCCGGTGGCGAGATCCGGGTCGGCGTCGCCACGACGACGATCGTCGCCCGCACCGCCGCCGACGAGGTCGTCCTCGCCGACGCCGTCGCTCCGGGCACCGGGATCGCCTTCCGGTACGACCCGGCGTTCTCCTACCGCCTCTCCGAGGAGGAGGAGCGGTTCCTCGCCGCCGGCGTCAAGGTCTGGACCCCCGAGCAGCTGCAGAACCTCCTCGGCGCCGGACTGCTCAAGCCCGTGACGAGCACGCTGGCGCTCATGGGCGACACCGTCATCTCGGCACGCAACGTGACGCTCATCGCCGAGGGCCTCGACGGCTCGGTCGGCCGCAGCGACGGCGAGGAGCTCATCGTCCTCGACGGGGCGCCGTTCTCGCCGGACGAGAACGTCATCCTCGGCTCGGCGGAGCGCGCCGACCTGCAGTACGTCGGCGGGTTCGGCACCTCCGGACAGGTCGACATCGACGCCGGCGCCGGCACGATCCGCCGCAGCGACGGCGCCTCCTGGCAGGGCATCGCCGCCGGCGACGTCATCCGGGTCATGGGCGTCACCGCCAGCGCTCCGAGCGGCGCCGCGACGTACACCGTCGCGGCGGTCGTCGGCGACACGATCACGCTCGCCGGTGCCCCGCAGCTCGTCACCCAGCTCGGCGTCGACGTGTCGGTGACCGCGCTCGTCGACCCGACGATCACCCGCACCGCGTCGTTCCGCGCCGCCGACGGTACGACCGGCGCGATGATCGTCGACGAGTCCGGCGCCGGCTGGGGCGCACTCGCGGTCGGCGACACGATCGCGGTCCTGGGCAACACCCCCAACGCGACCGGATCGGCCGGCAGCAGCGGCGTGTCGTACTACACGATCGCCCAGATCGTCGGCAACGCCATCGTGCTCGCCGACGGTGACGCCCTGACGACCACCGGGCCGACGACCGGCATCCGCATCCGCCCGATCGTCGTCGACCCGACGTTCGTCGCCGTCGACGACGAGACGGCGATCGTCGGTGCGACGTTCGTCAACCGCGGGGTGGGACCGGCGGGCCGGCTCGGCGACCAGATCGTGTCGGCGGACTTCGACTTCGGGGCGGCCGGGTTCGTCGCAGGGGACCTCATCCGGATCTCCGGCACCGGCCTCAACGACACCGCCGCGTTCACGCCCTACACGATCGTCGCCGTCGACGGCCGCACGCTGACGCTCGCGCAGAACGCGATCCTCATCGACCAGATGCACGGCGGTGAGCTGTGGATCACCCGCGGCCGCGCCCCGGTGCTGACCCACATCGCGGTCGCGAAGGTCAAGCCGATGTTCATCGAGGCGCTCGGCACGCTGGACGCCAAGGCGGGCGGCAACGTCCTGATCGCCTCGCCGCTGGACCTCGACGTCGGCACCGTCGACGCGCCCGGCCGCGTCCATCTCAAGACCAAGGGCTCGATCCACAATGCGTCCGCCGGCAGCACCCCGCCGGTCGGCTGCGGTGCCGCGGGCGTGCGCGTCAACGCCTGCACCGGCGACCTCGTGCTCGAGGCCGGCAGCGGCCGGATCGGCAGCATCGTCGCGCCGTTCTACACCGACTTCGTCGACGGGACGGTCGACGGCACGCTGACCGCCCGTGCGCAGGACGACGTCCACATCCACAACCGGCGCACCGACGGCCTGGCCGGCGACCTGCGGATCGAGTCGGTCTACAGCGAGCGCGGAACGATCCACCTGGAGGCCGACGGGTCGATCCTCGACGCGCTCGGCACGGCGTTCACGAAGCTCTACGCGCCGGTCATCGAGCTGCACGCCGACGGCACGATCGGCGCGTCGGGCAACGCGCTGGAGATCCTCACCACCGGCGGCGGCACCGTCGACGCCCGCGCCGTCGGCAGCATCTGGATCACCGCCACGAACCTCGCCGGCAACGCCGCTCCTCTCGACCTGCGGCGGGTCATGTCGAGCACCGGCGACGTGACGCTGCAGGCCGCGTCGATCCGCCACGTCGGCGCCGACGACACCGTGTTCGCGACCGCGCCGCCGGTGCCCGTCGCCCTCCGCGACGTCGCCGTGATCGGCAACTCGATCACGCTCATCGCCACCCTTGGCGCGATCGGGGAGCCCGGCAACGAGCTGCAGATCCAGACCCGGTACTCGACGCCCGGCGCGGGCACGCTGACCTCGGCCAGCACGCTCGACAACACGTACATCGTCCAGCCGCTCGGCGACCTGTACCTCGCCAAGGTGTCGACCACCGGCACGACGAGCATCGCGTTCATCTCCGCACTCGACGGCGCGATCCTCAACGGCCTGCAGACCGGCTCGCTCGATGCGAACGTCACCTCCGGCAAGGCGAAGCTCTTCGCCAAGGGTGACATCGGCCGGGCGTTCCGGCCGCTGACGACCGGGTCCGGGCTGGGCAACGCGATCCCCGGCACGCTCCAGGGCACGTCGACCACCGGGGGCGTCTGGATCGTCAACGTCGGCCCCGTCGACATCAACTGCGTCGCGCTCGGTGCGTGCACCGACGTCGACGGCATCAGCGCCGCCGGCGCCGTCGACATCCAGACGCTCAACGGGCTCGGCGCGACGAACAGCCTGATCACGCTGCTGCGCAACGTGCGCGCCGGCGGCCCGGTCTCGATCGGGTCCGGCATCGAGGCCGGCAACGACAACGACGTCCACATCACCGCCGGCCGCAGCGTCACGTCGCTCAACGGCGCCGTCACGATCGAGGCCGGCGGCAACGTCGTCCTCGGGACCGGCGCCTTCGTGCTCGCCCAGGGCGGCGCCGACGGGCCCGGCGACGTCACGATCATCGCGGGCCTCGACGGCCAGGGCGGATCGATCCGCTCCACGAGCGCCAACGTCACCGCCGCGACCGGGGCGATCCTCGCCCGTGCCGACGGCGGGCACGCCGTCCTCGAGGCCGGCAGCTCCTGGACCGCCCGCACGGACGTCTCGGTCACCGCGGGCCTGAGCGTCCACGTCGTCGACGGCACCGCCGTCACGGCGCTCGACGGCGACCTCACCCTCATCGCCCAGGACGGCGACCTCGTCGTCGGCGACACCGTCGTCCTGCGCGCCGGTCGGGACCTCACCGGCACCGCCACCGGCTTCGTCGACCTGCGCTCGCACGTCGACGCCGCCGCGGTGCGCGACATCACGATCACGGCCGGGGGAGACCTCGTCGCCGTCGAGAACGTCGGGCTCGTCGGCGGGCGCGACATCACGATCACCGTCGGTGGCGACGCGACCCTGCTGCAGTTCGTCGCCTTCGACGCCGGCCGGGACCTGCGCCTGGACGTCGGCGGCGACCTGACGGCCGGGCTGCGCACCACCCTCACCGCCGGCCAGGACCTGGGCCTGCACGCCGACGGCGACGTCGTCCTGCTCGAGTGGGTCACCGGCATCGCGGGCCGCGACCTCGAGATCACCGGCGGTGGCCGCGTCGAGATCGGCAAGGACGCGGACGTCTCCGCCGCGCGCCACCTCGCGATCGGCGCCGGCACCGACATCCTGCTCAGCCGCGCCACGACGATCACCGCGACGCTCGGCGACGTGACGCTCACCGCCACCAGCGGATCGATCGTCGCCATCGACCGGGTGACCGTGACCGCCGGCCGGGACCTGACGGCCTCCGCCGGTCAGACGATCCAGCTCCGCGACGACGCCACGGTCGCGGCGCAGCGCGACCTGACGCTGCGGACCGTCGACGGCGACGTCCTGATCGGCGTCGGGTCGACCCCCGCCACGGTGCGGGCGTTCTCCGGCCGGATCCTCATCCAGTCCGGCCGGCACGTCCACACGTGGCCGACGGCGCTGCTCATCGCGGCCGAGCAGGTGTCGATCTACGGCGACGCGCTCGACCAGACGACCACCGGGGCGATCATCACCCTGGAGGGCACGATCGCCGCGCCGCTCATCCTCGTCTTCGGCAACAGCCACGACGACGTCTTCCTGCTCGACCGGGTGGCGCTCGGCGGCCGCACCCGGCTCTACGGCTCCAACACGCCCACCCCCGAGTCCTCGACCGACCCGCAGGCGTCGGACGCCGACCGCAACCGGTTCGCCCCGGAGGGCGACGGCGACGACGTCTTCATCGTCAACCGGCTGCCGACGATGCAGGGCGTCGCCTCCGGCAACACCGTGACGATCGACGGCCAGTCCGGCTCGAACACCGTCACGATCCAGACCTCGGGCAGCCAGTCGCAGATCGCGGCCGACTACGTCATCAACGTGCTCGGCACCGGCGCCCCGGACACCGGCGTGCAGACGCTGAACATCTACGGCGTCGACAACGGCCGGAGCGGCACCGATCCGCTCACCGGCCAGTCGTACCCGGTCAACGACATCTTCCTGCTGCGCAGCGCGGCGACGATCCCGTTCGAGTCCCACGCCCGGCCCGACATCTACCGCGGCACCGGCGACGGCACGGGCGACGCGGTGTCGGCCGACCCGTACGCGGCCGGGCCCGCGTTCGTCGCGCTCCTCCACGCCACGATGGACGAGGCGGCGCCCGATCCGACGCTCGAGGTCGTCACGGCCGGCGACTTCGCCGTCGAGCGGATCAACTACGACAGCTCGACGAGCCGGCTCAACGTCTACGCCCCGGGCGGCAACGCGTACTTCGCCGTCGACGACAACAGCGCGATCACGACCCTCGACGGCGGCACCGGCGACACGACCTTCCAGATCGGCCAGATCTACGGCCTGAAGCGCAACGGCGATCCCGGCCAGGGCAACGTCGCGCCGGCCGACGTCTTCGACTTCGCCACGGTCGCGACCACCCGCGGCTGGCTCAGCCGCGGCAACAGCCGGTCGCTCGTCGCCCAGGGCGGACGCAACAACACGTACACCGTATACTCCAACCACGCCGAGCTCTCCCTGCAGGGCGGCCTGGGCGACAACCTCTTCGTCATCCAGGGCTTCGCGCTGGCCGAGGTCGACGGCGACGGCGACCTCGTGCTGCCGGACGGCTGCAGCGCGATCCAGCCGCCCGGGTGCCTGCCCACGCCGCGGCTGACGAGCGGGTTCTCGACCGCGGCCGACACGAAGGTCCGCACCGGTGGCGGCAGCAACCAGGTCGTCTACAACATGACCGCCCCGGTGGCGGTCGAGGGTGGAGCGGGCTTCAACAAGCTCGCGATCCGCGGCACCGAGTACGCCGACCACATCGTCGTGACCGACCGTGGGGTGTTCGGCGTCGGCACCGGCGTGAGCTACCGCAACATCCAGCTCATCGAGGTCAACGGCCTGGAGGGCGACGACACGATCGACGTCATCTCGACCGCGCCCGGCGTCGTCGTGCGGCTCATCGGCGGGCTCGGGTCCGACCAGTTCAACGTCGGCGGCGACGTCAACGGCGCGGTCTACGCCCAGGACACGCGCGGGTCCAGCGCCGCGATCAACCACCGGATCATCTCCAGCGACCGCGACTACTCGGCGGTCCCGACCCAGGGCGTCAACCTCAACGTCGCGCAGGCCGCCGTCGGCGCGGTCGTCATCGAGGAGGGACCGTTCGGCACGACCGTCGCGGAGACGCAGGACGGCGCGCCGATCGGCACCACCGCGTCGTACACCGTGCGGCTGGCGCAGGCGCCGCGACCCGGCGAGAAGGTCTACGTCACGGTGTCCGCGCAGAGCACGACGCTCGTCGAGCAGGCCGGCCTCGACGGTGGCGGGATCGGCGACTCGATCCTCCTGGCGGCCGGCGTCGCGCCCGCCCGCGGGACGACGACGTCCGACTCGGACTTCTACGACCACGTCCACGTCAACGGCAGCCCCGCCGACGTCAAGCGCCGCTCGCTCGTGCTGGTCTTCGACGAGGTGAACTGGGCGGTGGCGCAGACGGTGACCGTCGGCGCCGTCAACGACGAGCGCGCCAACCCGGACCGGCGCTACGTCATCGGCGCGTCGGTGCTCAGCGGCGACCCGTTCTACGACAACGCGACGGTCTCCAACGTCACGGTGCTCAAGCGCGACGTCGAGCAGGTCGCGATCGTCACCACGCAGCTCGCCGCCGACGGCGTCACGCCCGACGACCGGACGACCGTCCTGGCCGGTCCCGCGCCGCAGGGCATCACCGACCGCTACGCGCTGAGCCTCGGGCGCGTCCCGACGGCGCAGGTGACGGTGGCGATCACGCTCTCGGCCGCGACCGCGTCGCTCGCGAGCACGGACCCGCGGTTCCAGGTGATCCAGGCCCCGACCGGCACGACGCCCGGGCGGTACGCCGTGACGTTCACGCCCGGCGACGCCACGACGCCGGTCCTCGTCGACGTCCGCGGCGTCGGCCTGGGGGTCGTCCTCGACACCCACGAGGTCGCGATCCAGCACGCGATCACGCCGACGTCGGCCGTCGAGTACGTCCCGACCACGACGACCGTCGGGGCGCCGCCGGTCACGGTGTATGCGACGGTCGTCGGCGACAAGGCCCCCGGCCTGCTGCTGGAGAAGCCCGACCGGATGGTCGTGACGCGCTGCGGCATGAGCGGCAACCAGACCGACTGCAGCGTCCCCGGGCCCGGCGCGAGCTACACCGCGCGCCTGACGACGGCCCCGGCCGCCGGCCATCCGGTCACCGTCGTCCTCGACGGCGACGGACAGACCGACGTCGACGTCGCCGCGAGCGGCGGGCGGATCACGATGCAGGCGATCGGCGCGGCGGGCGCGGGGCTCTGGACCGGCAGCGTGACGTACGACGCCGCCGCCGGGACGCTGCGCCGGTCCGACGGGTCGAGCTGGCTCGACGACGGGTTCCTCGAGGGCCAGCTGCTGCGGCTCAACGGCACGGGCCCGCTGCTGAAGATCCAGCGGCTCGAGGGCAGCGACCCGACCCGCGTCGACGTCCTGCGCGTGACGACCGCGGGCGCCCTGCCCTGGACCGGGACCGGGACGACGAGCGCATCGGTCGAGCGGTGGGCGGCCACGGTGACCTTCACCGCCGCCGACTGGTGGATCCCCGTCGTCGTCCCCGTCGTGGCGGACCCGTACTTCGACGTCCCGGTCGGGACGCTGAGCACGATGACGTTCGCCAAGCGGCCGCACCTGCTCAACGGCATCCGCGGCCCGGTGGAGGTCATCGGCGGCCCGCAGGTCGGCGACCGGAGCTTCGCGCCCGCGGTCATGCTGCCGACCGAGCAGAACGGCCCGCTGTTCGGCATCCGCGAGCAGCCGCCGGAGGCCGACCAGGTCGACGTGCTCAACATCTACGACGACGGGGCCCAGGGCGACCAGGGCGGGACGATGTACGCCACCGGCCTGAGCGGGTTCGGCATGGGCGGCGACCTGCGCTTCACCCGCACCGCGTTCGGGGAGCCGACGACGTTCGCCGGGGGCATCAGCTGGGGCCGCTACGCCGTCGACGAGGACGGCGACCCGCTGCGCAACGCCGGCCTGACCACCGTCGAGGTCGTCAACCTCATGCTCGGCCAGGGCAACGACCGGCTCGTCGTCGCCGGGACGCCGACGCCCGGACCGGACGTCGAGCTCGACGGGACCACGGGCGTGCCGTCCGCGCACGGCGGGCTGACCGTGATCCACGGTGGTGGCGCCGCCCCGCTGGAGTCGGTCTGCACGACCTCCTGCGCCTTCGCCACGACGGCGAACACGATCACCCGCACCGACGGCCTGTCGTGGACGGCCCTGCAGTTCTCCGTCGGCCACGAGCTGCTCGTCGACGGCGTGCCGCACGGCCGGATCACGGCCCTCGACGGCACCCGGCTGACGTTCACCGGCAAGCCGCTCGCGGTCAACCCGGACTTCCGCGGCACGGTCGCGGTGTACGGCCCGAAGGTCGCCAGCCGCGCCGCCTACGCGTTCCTGTCGCTGTGGCTCGTCGGCAACGTCGTCAACCGCGCCGACCTCAAGGCCTGGACGGCGCTCGGCTACCGCGTCGGGCAGCAGATCACCGTCGACGGCGTCCTGCTCGGCACGATCGCCTCGCTCGTCGGCAGCACGATGACCTACCACGGCGCCGCCCAGCCGCTCGGCACGCGCACGGTGAACATCGCCGTGTACGACCCGGCCGACGCGGTCGCCGTCGGCGGCAACGTCATCACCGTGCTCGGCGGTGGTGGACCCGGGGCCGGGCCGAGCACCCCGACCTACGACGGCACGGTCACGGTCACCGGCCGGACGCTGACGTCGAACGGCGCGCACTGGGCGCAGCTCGGCTTCGTCTACGGCCAGATCGTCCAGATCGGCCTGGAGGCCAAGTGGACCGTGACGTCGGTGCACGGCACGCAGCTGGGCCTGTCGGGCCCCGAGCTGCCGGCCGGCCTGACGGCGGGCGCCGTCCGCGTCCAGGGCTTCGCGCCGTCGCCGCTCGTCGTCTTCGGCGGCACGTCGCAGGACGGCGCCTGGTACTCCGGCGACGCCGAGAAGCAGGTCTCGCGATCGTTCGGCAGCAAGCCGTACCCGAGCCAGCTGGGCAACGGCACGCCGGACTTCGTCTTCCCGGTCGCCGCGCCGTTCCGGTACTTCGGCAACAACGTGATCGACGCGAGCCGCCTCTACGCGGGGGCGGCGGCCGACCAGGTCCCGGCGTTCGGGATCACCGCCTACGGTGGCGCGGGCAACGACGTCATCATCGGCAGCCGCACGCGCGACATCCTCGTCGGCGGCAGCGGCGGCGACGTCATCACCGGGGCGAACGTCGTCGTCGGCGATCTCGTCGACCAGAACAGCGGCGTCAACGTCGACGTCATCACCCGCGCGCTCGCGCTGCCGACGACGAACTACAGCGCGCACGCCGTCGCCGACCCGCTCGTCCCGTCGATCGGCCTCGTGCCGATGATCCTGGGCCTGCCGCCGACGCTGTCGGGCATCGTCAACGGCATCGTCGGCGGGCTGCTGCCGGGCCTGCCGCCGCTGCTGCCGGCGATCCCCGGCGTCACCGTGACGCCCGGGACGACGCGGCCGCCGACCCCGACGGTCACGCTCGACCCGGCCGACCGCAGCATCGACGCGCCCGGCGTGTGGGTGACGAGCAACCGCAACCCGCGCCTCGTCGTCATCCCGGCGCTGCTGACGTCGCTGCCGCTGTACGCCAACGGCCAGTACGGCTATGCCGTCAAGGTCTACCTCAACAGGGTGCTCCAGACCCGCGAGCCGCTCGCCGACGGCGACTATGTCGTCACGGCGACGCTCACCGACTACTACGGCAACACGTCGGCCTTGGCGACCGGCGTGAAGATCCTGCGCGTCGACGGCGGCGCCCCGGCACCGCCCGGTGGCGCGTCGCAGTGGGGCCTGCCGCCGAGCGGCGGACCGGTGAGCGGGCTCGCGCAGCTGCTCGTCCCCGGTGGCACCGCGACCTCCGAGCTCTCGCTGCTGCAGGGCCTGAGCCCGGTCCTCGCACCGGCGCTGCGGATCACCCAGGACCTCACCACGTGGTTGCTGGCCCCGCTGGCGCAACAGCTCGCGGCGCTCGGCCTGTCGCCGGCGATCCCGATCCTCGACAACGTCAACCGGATCCTCGCGCCGCTCGAGATCGTGCTGCAACCGATCGGCGAGCTGCTGTTCCACACGTTCGCCGACGTCCCGCCGTTGCCGTTGCCGGAGCAGGTCGCACCGTCGTGGATGCTGCCGGACCTCGACACCGGCATCGTGCTGCCGCCGATCCTGCCGGACCTGTCGTGGGCTTGGACGCTCGTGCCCGAGGCGCCCCCGCTGCCGCCGCTGCCCTGGCGTCCGCCCACCGACCCCCTCCAGATCCCGCTCCCGGTGAACCCGGACGGCCTGGCGCTCCCGCCGTGGCCGGCCGGCGTGCCACTGCCCGATCACCTGGCGTGGCCCGAGTGGATGGCGTGGCCGACGTGGCTCGGCTGGCCCCCGGTGCCGACGATCGACCCGGTCGACCTGCCGGCGCTGCCCGGCTGGGATCCGGACGGCCTGCCGGACTGGGCCGCACCCGACCTGGTCGGGGCCCTCGACGCGCTGCCCTGGCCGGAGATCACACCGCTGCCGCCCCTGACGTGGCCGCCGCCGGCGGACGACCCGACGCCGGATCCGCCCGATCCGGACGATCCGTCACCGGACGATCCGGAAGCGCCCGCGCTCCTGCCGCCGCTGCCCGACGCGGGTGACCTCGGGCTGCTCGAGGTCGAGCTCGACGACGGGCTCGACGTCACCGTCGCCGGCGGGCTGCTGGGGGTCGAGGTCGGAACGGAGGCGCTGGCGGTCGAGGTCGCCCTGCCGGTGCTCGGGGGCATCCGCATCGGGCTCTGGTGACGCGCGCCCCCGGGCGATGGGGCGCATCGGACGGTGCGGCGACCATCCGCGTTACGGCTGGGCGCCCTTTGTTCACACCGTCGCGTCGTGGGCGGGTACGGTGGCGGAGGGTATGGGGAACGGGGAATCACCTTTGGGGGGCCGGGGGTCGGCTCCGGCCGTCATGGCGTTGACGCTCGCGCTGCTCGGCGCGACCGCGTCATCAGCGAGCGCGACGGACCGGGCGAGCCCGTCGAAGGCGCCGTCGACGGACCGCACGCTCGTCCGCAAGGCGCTGCCGAACACCACGGCGACCGCCCGCTGGCTCCCCAATCCGGCCAACGCGACGTGGACCTACGCCTGGCGTGACGACACGTTCCTGCGCACGGTCGTGCGCGAGCGCTACACCGTCGCCAAGCGGACGGATCGCACGGTCGACCTGCAGTGGACGACCCAGGACGCCGGCAACGGACCGGATGCGCCCCCCTCGCAGGGGACGATGAGCTACGTCTACTCGGACTCGGGCCTCGTCAACACGAACTGGACGAGCACCGCACCGCCGCCGGCGTTCCCGGTGCTGTGCGCGTCGGCGACCCAGTGCGGCAACTCGCTGGCGTCGGCCCACTACCAACTGATCTGGGGGAGCCGCGCCCCGGTGCTCCAGGAGCCGCTGGTCGCCGGCGGAAGCTGGTCGTCCACGGGCGGGCAGGGTGGGGACGTCGCCAGTCGCAGCCGCTACGCCGGCCGCGAGCGGGTCGTGGTGCCCGCGTTCCCGCGCGGCGTCTACGCGGCGAAGGTCGTCACCGAGATCGCCCAGGCGGGGGCGATCGGCGATCCCTACGGCAGCGGCACCCGGACGACGTGGTGGGCGTTCGGGGTCGGCCCGGTCCGGATCTCGCTGGCGCACGCCGGTGGCCAGTCGACGTCGGCCGAGCTGCAATCGACGAACCTCACGCCGCGGTCGGCGCCGTCCGACAGCGGGTACTTCCCGCTGGTCGAGGGTGACGTGATGCGGTTCAGCTACCGCAACTCGCGCCATCTGCGCACGCCGTCCCGGCAACGGTTCACCGTCGCCCGCGTCGCGAACAACAGCGCCCGCGTCGACGTGCGCGACACCCGTGGACCGATCCGCGTCGCCGGCAGCTACGTCTTCGCGAGCGGCCTGTCGGGCGTCGTCAACACGACGACGGCGACGAGCGCCCGGACCCGCGTGCGGTTCCCGCCGCTGGGCCCGCGTCGGCTGCCGACGAAGAGCCGCCGCCGGTTCTTCACCCCGATGGACCTCCTGACCTACGGCTACAACCCGGTCGTCCCCGCCTACCCGGCCAAGGGCCAGACCTGGCGCAGCAAGCGCGGTGGTCGCGATCGCCAGATCTACGGCGTCACCGGCAGCACGAAGGTCGTCGGCCGGGCCCGGGTCAAGGTCCCGGCCGGGACCTACCGGGCACTGCACCTGCGATCGACGCTGCGGCAGTCCGGGTTCCGGTACGGGTCCGGGACCCGTGACGTGTACCTCGCGCCCGGCGTCGGCCTCGTCAAGCTCCGGTTCCGGCACGGGGACGGGAGCGTCTCGACCGTGGAGCGTCTGCGATGAAGCGCCTGCTGGTGGTCCTGCTCGTCGTCGTGGCCGCCGTGGTGGCGACGACCGCGACCGCGCAGACCGCGTCGGCGGTCACGATGTCGATCGGCGACGTGTCGCAGACCGACGTCACCGCCACCAACCCGGACGGGACCGAGGGCACCGGGGCCAACACGACGATGACCTTCCCGGTCACGCTGTCGGCGCCCGCGCCGCAGGGCGGGGTGAGCGTCGACTACACGACGATCAGCGGCACGGCCACGCCGGGCGTCGACTACCTCACCACGAGCGGGACCCTGGCGATCGCCGAGGGCGAGACGCAGGGGTCGATCGTCGTCACGATCGTCGGCGACGCGCTCGACGAGCCGGACGAGACGTTCCGCGTCGCACTGAGCAATGCGGTGCCGCAGAGCATCACCATCGACGGTGGCGGGGTCGCGACCGGGACGATCCCCGACGACGACGATCCGCCGTCGATCACGGTCGCGGACGCCGACGTGCAGGGCGGCGCCGTGACGACCGGCACCAACCGGCTCGTGATCTTCGAGGTCAAGCTCTCGGCGCCGAGCGGCCGCACGGTGCAGGTGGACTACGCGACCGAGGACGACACCGCGATCGCGTGCACGAAGCAGACCTGCGACAGCCCCGACGACGGCGACTACGTCCCGCTGTCCGGGACGCTGACCTTCAACCCCGGGGTGACGAGCCTCCAGGTGTCCGTCGTCGCCATCGGCGACTCGCTCGACGTCAACAAGCGGTTCCGCCTGAAGCTCGCCAACGTCACGCACCTGCGGTCGACGTCGACGCCGTTCCGCGCCGCCGACGTCGGCCTGCCGGTGACGATCCGGCCCGACACCCCACAGGAGCAGACGACGACGATCACCGGGCTCACGCCCGGCAACGCGTTCGACGTCACGCTCGCCGACCCGGTCGCCAACGGCCAACCGGTCGCGTTCCGGTTCCGCCCGACGTACGTCGACGGAGTCCTCGCCGGCGGCACGACGCTGTCGTCGGTCAGCGCGCGGTTCACGGGCGCCGACGAGGGCAAGCCGATCACCGTCGGCGGCGTCCCGAACACGATCGCCGCCGTCACGACGTCGAGCCAGATCACGCTCGCCGACGACCCGGGGCTCCCGACGAACACCGGCATCGCGTTCTCCTACGACGTCGACCGGAGCGACGGCAGCCTGCTCGGCGGCGTCCACCAGACGCTCGCACGCGAGGCCGCCTTCGGTCGGATCGCCAGCGCCGGACCGGTCGCGTCGATCGCCGACGCGACCGTCGCCGAGGGACCGGCGGGACGCGACACGCCGGCCACCCTGACGGTCACGCTCGACAACCCCAGCCCGCAGGCGTTGAGCGTCGCCTACGCCACCGTCGACGGGACGGCGAAGGCCGGGCAGGACTACCGGCCGACGCAGGGTCGCCTGACGTTCGCCCCCGGACAGACGAGCCGCACGATCACGGTGCCGATCGTCGGCAACGACCTCCACCAGGCGGACCGGGCGTTCACCGTGCAGCTCAAGGACCCCACCGACGTGCGCCTGGGCGCCACCGGCACGACGGCGACGGTGCGGATCACCGACGACGACGCCGCCCCGCGCGTGGTGGTCGCCGACGCCGTGATCGCCGAGCCGCGGGCGGGCACGGCCACCGTCGACGTCGCCGTGTCGCTCAGCGCGCCCAGCGGTCGTCCGGTCGACGTCGAGTACCGGACCGAGGACGGGACGGCCAAGGCCGGGCTCCACTACCAGCAGAGCAGCGGCAGGCTCACCTTCGCCCCCGGCGAGACGGCCAAGGCGATCTCGATCGCGGTCGCCGGCGACGGCGTCGTCACCGACGACCAGACGTTCCACGTCGTCGTCACCGACACCGACGGGGCGCCCCGTCGGGCGACGGTCACCCTCGTCGACGGCGACCTGACCGACGAGCTGACGCCGCGCGCATCGATCAACGACGTCACCGCCAGGCTGGGGGAGGACGGGGGCGTGGCGCGCTTCACCGTGCGGCTCGACCGCCCGCTGACCCGGACCTCCCTCGTCGCCTGGCGCACGGTGGACGGGAGCGCCAAGGCGCTGCGCGACTACGTGCCGGGCACGGGGTTGCTGCTGTTCGCGCCGGGACAGCTCACCGCGACCATCGACGTGCCGATCCTCGCGGAGGACCTACCGGGCAACCGGACGTTCTCGGTCTCGCTCTTCGCGCCGGTGGCGCTAGCGATCGGCGACGGCACCGGCGAGGCGGTGCTCATCCCGACCCGCGAGCTCCGGCTGGCGGGACGCGTGTCGGGCGGGTCGGTCCGGGCGCGGGACGTCCTGTGCCGTCGCGGTCGACGCTGCGCGGGGTTGCGCGTGCGGTGGACGGCCCCGAGCGGTGGACGGGTCCGGGCGCAGATCCGGGCGACGGTCCCGCGGACGGGCGCCAAGCGCTCGTCCAAGCCGACGACGGTCGTCGTCGCCGACCGCCGGATCACCGTCAGGCGCAAGGGCGCCGGCAGCGCCCGCGTGAAGCGCGCGTCGGGCGCCCGTGCCGAGCGCCTCGCGCGGCGCCTGCGTCAGGCCAGGGTCCGGCGGGTGACGGTGCGCGTCACCCACGTGGACCGACTCGGCCGACAGCGGGCCTACTCCCAGACCATCCGGCTGCGACAGTGATCGTGGAGCGCGTCCGCGGTTCCCGTCCCGGGGCCGGCCTCGCGGCGCGCCGGGTCGCGGTCGCCGTCGTCGCGGCCGCGATGGTGGGGTGCGGGTCCGATCCGCTCGACGCGGAGCGGGACGAGGTGATCCGCTACATCGACGCGGTCAACGCCGTGCAGACCGCCGCGGCGCCGACCCTCGACGCGGCCCGCGAGACGTACGGCCGGTTCGCCGAGCAGAAGCTGACCGGCATCACGGCGCAGCGCCGCGTCGAGGCGATCGAGCGACGGCTGCAGGGCGTGCGCGGCCAGGTGGCGGCCGTCGCGGCGCCGGCGCCGGCCACGCGGCTGCGCGCGCGGACGCTCGAGGCCTACGACGCCAACGCCGCGATCGCCCAGCAGACGGTGCTGATGGCGCGCTACGCGGTGGAGGAGAAGCGGGCGCTCGGGCCGCTGCCGACGCTCGGTCGTCGCCTGGAGCGGCGGCTCCGGACGCGCGCCGACGACCCGTCCGGGCAGGCGTCGGCATTGTCGGCGTACGCGGCCGGCTTGCGGCGCGTGCACCGCCGCGTGCTCCGGCTGCGTCCACCGTTGCTGCTCCGACCGGCCCGCGACGCCCAGGTCGATCGCCTGACCCGGTCCCGCGCGATCGCGCTGCGACTGCGCTCGGCGATCCTCGCCCGCGACCCGGAGACGGTCGTCGAGCTGCTGGACCGGTTCGAGGCCGTGAACCGTCGTCCGGTGAGTCGCCGCGCGCTCAAGCGGGCGTTCCGCAACTACCGTGAGTTCCACGAGGCGCTCGGCTACGCCGAGCGCGCGGTCCACACCGAGACCGCCCGGCTCAACGCGCGCTACCTCGGGCACGACTGACGGCCCGCCACTGCCGTGCGTGAGCCACTCCGCCGTGGAATGTGGCGTGGCCACAGGGGAGAACGGCCCCGATGGTCCGTCTCCACAGCCGGTAGCGGGGCCGCGCCACGTTAGGCTCGGGGTCGGGTTCAACGGACGAAGGGGAGGACCGCGACATGGCGACGATCGAAGCGCCGACGGATGTCACGACGATGCACGAGGCGTTCCGCCGGGGGGTGGAGGCGCACCCGGACCAGGTGCTCGTGCGCACGCTCGACGACGCGGTGTCGTGGACGTGGCGCGAGGTGGCCGAGCGCGCCGGTCGCATCGGCGGCGGCCTGCGGGGGCTCGGGGTCGAGCACGCCGACGTCGTCGGCGTGATGCTGAGCAACCGTCCGGAGTTCTTCCCGGTCGACCTCGGCATCATGGGCGTCGGCGGGGTCCCGGTATCGCTCTACCAGACCTCGTCGCCCGAGCAGATCGCCTACATCGTCGAGGACGCCGCGGTCCGGGTCGTCATCACCGAGCAGGCGTTCCTGCCCGTCGTGCTCGCCGCCCGTGAGCGCGTTCCCACGCTCGAGCACGTCGTCGTCGTCGACGGCGACGTCCCCGACGGCGTCCTGTCGGTCGGCGACCTCGAGGCGCGGGCGCCCGAGGGCTTCGACGCGGCGGCCGAGGCCGAGAAGCTGCGGCCCGACGACCTGCTGACGCTCATCTACACGTCCGGGACCACCGGTCCGCCGAAGGGCGTCGAGCTCGAGCACCGCCACCTGCTGGCCGCGATGAGCGCGATCGGCAAGGTCGCGCACCTCGAGCCCGGGGGCAAGGTCATCTCGTGGCTGCCGGCGGCCCACATCGCCGAGCGGGGAGCGCACTACTACGCGCCGATGATCTTCGGCCTGGAGGTCACGACCTGCGCCGACCCGCGCCAGATCGCGGCGTACCTCCAGGGCGTGCGGCCGACGTGGTTCTTCGCCGTCCCGCGGATCTGGGAGAAGCTCAAGGCCGGGCTGGAGGCCCAGCTCGGCGCCCAGCCGCCCGAGCAGGCGGACGCGGTCCGCAAGGCGCTCGACGCGGCGATCCAGCGGGTCCGGTTGCTGCAGGCCGGCGAGCCGGTCCCGGACGAGCTGGAGGCCGCGGTCAAGGCCGCGGACGAGAAGGTGTTCTCGAACCTCCGCACGATGCTCGGCCTCGATCGCGCGAAGGCGATCAACGTCGGCGCCGCGCCGACCCCGACGCCGGTGCTCGAGTTCTTCCACGCCCTCGGCCTGAACGTCGCCGAGATCTGGGGGATGTCGGAGGGCTGCGCCTGCGGCACCCTCAATCCGCCGGAGCGGATCAAGATCGGCTCGGTCGGCCCGGTCGTCCCCGGGATGGAGATCCGCCTGGCCGACGACGGCGAGGTCGAGCTGCGCGGGCCGACGCTCATGCGCGGCTACCGCAACCAGCCCGAGAAGACCGCCGAGGTCTTCACCGACGACGGCTGGTACCGCACCGGCGACGTCGGCCGGATCGACGAGGACGGCTACCTCTGGATCGTCGACCGCAAGAAGGAGCTCATCATCAACGCGGCCGGCAAGAACATGTCGCCGGCGAACATCGAGGCCGCGATCAAGTCCGCGCACCCGATGATCGGCCAGGCCGCCGTCATCGGCGACGCGCGCTCCTACAACGTCGCGCTCATCGTCCTGGACGCCGACCTCGCGCCGGCGTGGGCGAAGGCGCAGGGGATCGAGGACGTGTCGCTCGAGGCGCTCGCCGTGAACCCGGCGGTGATCGCCGAGGTCCAGAAGGGCGTCGACGCCGGCAACGCCACGCTGTCGCGCGTCGAGCAGGTGAAGAAGTTCCACCTCGTCCGGGGCGACTGGGCGCCGGGCGGCGACGAGCTCACCCCGACGATGAAGCTCAAGCGCAAGCCGATCGACGCGAAGTACGAGCAGGAGATCGCCGCGCTCTACGCGTAGGCGCGCCGGACGCGCCCGGCCGCCGCGCTCCAGGGCGCGGCGGCCGCCCACGGGACCGGGAGCGCCGGTCCCGTCCCACGACGTCCGCGCGGTGTGGGAGTGTGCGGCAGATCGACGGCGAGGGCCTCGTGGGCCCTCCCGCCGGTCGGCCGTCCCTCCGTCCCCAGGACACCGACATGGCCACCGAGGCCGCCCCACCCACGCCCGACGGCGATCCACCCCTCAAGCGCGCGATCTCGCGCAACATGCTCCTGCTGTTCGTCGTCGGCGACATCGTCGGCGGCGGCATCTACACGCTCGTCGGCGTCGTCGGCGGCGAGGTCGGCGGCCTCGTCTGGCTGCCCTTCGGCCTGGCGCTCGGGCTCGCCTTCCTCACGGCCACGGCGTACGCCGAGCTCGTGACGAAGTATCCGCAGGCGGCCGGCGCCGCGCTGTACGTCAACAAGGCGTTCCGCAAGCCGTTTTTCACGTTCATGGTGGCGTTCGCCGTCATGGCGTCGGGGATCGCGTCCGCGTCGACGCTGTCGCGCGGCGTGGCCGAGACGTACCTGCCGCGACTCTTCGACGCCAACCCCTCCGACGGCCAGATCGTCCTCATCGCCCTGGGGTTCCTGCTCATCGTCGCGGCGGTGAACTTCCGCGGCATCAGCGAGTCGGTGAAGCTCAACGTCGTCCTGACGATCGTCGAGGTCGCGGGCCTGTTGCTCATCATCACGATCGGCGTCGCGGCGCTCATCGACGGCGTCGGCGATCTGGGCAACGCGTTCTCCACCGCCGACGCGAAGGCGGCCGGCAACGACGTGAGCCTCGTGCCGGCGGCGCTGGCCGGCACCGCGCTGGCGTTCTACGCCCTCATCGGGTTCGAGGACTCCGTCAACGTGGCGGAGGAGGCCAAGGACCCGGGCCGGGACTTCCCCCGCGCGCTGTTCGGGGGGATCGCGTTCGCCGGCGTGCTGTACCTCGTCATCGGGGTGATCGCCCCGGCGGTCCTGCCCTACGCCGAGCTCGTCGACCCCGACACGACCCCGCTGCTGGAGATCTCGCAGGTCGGGCCGCTGTCGGTCGAGATCCGGATCTTCGCGGCGATCGGGGTGCTCGCCCTCATCAACGGGGCGCTCATCAACATGATCATGGCGTCGCGGCTGACCTACGGCATGGCGCGCCAGCGGATCGTGCCCGCGGTCCTCGGCCGGGTCCACCGCGGCCGGCAGACGCCGTGGACGGCGATCGTCTTCACCAGCGCCCTGGCCCTCGTCCTGACCGCCACCGGCGACGTGTCGGAGCTGGCGACGACCACGACGACGCTGCTGCTCGGCGTGTTCGCCGTCGTCAACGTCAGCGTGCTCGTGCTGCGCCGGGACCCGGTGGCGCACCGGCACTTCGTCGCGCCGACGGTGATGCCGGCGATCGGGGCGGTCGTCTGCGTGAGCCTGCTCGTCTACCGCATCGCCGACGGCACCGACTCGTTGGCGCGACCGTTCCTGCTGCTGGCGCTCGGCGTCGTCTTCTGGCTGGCCAACTGGGTCGCCACGCGCCGCGACCCGTCGGAGTTCGACACCGGGCTCATCGAGAGGATCGAGCACCCGGAGGACCTGGACGATCCGCCCGCGACGCGATAGCGGGCGACCGGGGACCCGATCCGCCCGGTGGTCGTCAGGCCACCGGATCCCGGAGCGGGTCGACGCGGCCCGCCGGGATCTGTCGCACGACGATCCAGCTCTTCGTCAGGGGACCCAGCCGCTCGCGGTGGACCGTCGCGCCGGGGAAGAGCGCCGCGACCTCGCGGCGACGGAGCAGGTGCACGTCCTCCCAGTGGCCCTGCGCTCCCAACCGCCAGTACGGGCGCCGCAGCGCCGGCGGGAGCCAGTGCGCGACCGGCAGCAGCGCGTGCGGCTCGATCGGGAACGAGAACGCCGGGGTCTGGACGAACAGCCCGCGCCCGACGCGGGCGATCTCGCGCGCGTACGCGGCACGGCGCTCCGGCGGGACGTGCTCCACGACCGAGCTCGAGTACACGAGGTCGAACGCCCCGTCGTCGAACGGCAGGCGCACCGCGGCGTCCGCCCGGACGAACGGCCCCGGGTAGGACGGGCGGTCGTCCAGGTCGACGCCGGTGATGTCGAGGTCGGGCGCCTGGGCCCGCAGGCCCAGGGCGCCGCAGCCGACGTCGAGGATCCGTGGCGGGTGGGGGAGCGCGTCGATCCCGGTGAGGGAGAAGAGCAGGCGGTGACGACGCGCGCGCGTGCGCGCGGCCACGGGGCCGGCGATCCGGGCGAGCGGTCCCCGCGCGGTCGCGTAGACGTCGGCCACCGGCTCAGCCCTCCAACAGCTCCAACGCCCGCTCGATCGGACGGGCGAGCACGGCGCGGTCGCCGACGACGACCACCGGGCGCTGCAGCAGCGCGGGGTGCTCGACCATGAGCGCGACGAGCTCGTCCGGGTCGGTGTCGGGGCCCAGGCCGCGCTCCTTCACGAGCGGCTCGCGACGGCGCAGCAGCTCGTGCGGCGGCAGGCCGGTCTTCGCGAGCAGGTCGCGGACCACCGCCTCGGTGAGCCCGTCGACGTGGTAGTCGATCCGCTCCGGCTCGACGCCGTGCTCGGCGAGCAGCGCGATGAGCTTGCGGCACGTCGTGCAGGTCGGCTTCTCGTAGACGGTGACGGTCGCCATGCGCGCATCTTCGCGGGCCGCGGGCGGCGGCGCCGGGCCGCGACACGCGGTCGGCGCGATCCCGGCGCCGGTTCGGCGCCGTCGACCCCTGGTTCCGTCACGGGGCGTCGGCGCACGATGCGCCCATGCCGAGCGAGCCCGTCCTGTCGTCGCGTCGTCCCGCCCGCCTGCGGGGCGGCAGGCCCTCCGGGCCGCTCGACGCCACCCGCGACGATCCCGTCCCGTCGGTCGTCGCGGCGCTGCGTCGGTGGGCCCCGCGGGTCGGCGGGCCGCTGGCGGCCGAGGTCCTCGCGTCGACGACGGTGGGGCGGTGGCCGGCGCGCACGCCCGACCCGGTCGTGGCGCGGTACGGCACGCGGACGGCCCGGCGGCTCCTGGCCGCCGCCGATCCCCCGGCGCTCGCGGCCCTGCGCGCCCTGCAGCTCGGGGGGCCCGACGGCGTCGCGCCCGCGGCCGCCGCCGCGGCGGCGCGGCTGGCGGCCGCCGGCGTGGCCGAGCCCGACTGGTGGCCCGACCCGCCGGCGACGCCGCGCGGCGGCGTGGGCCTCGTGGCGCCCGACGCGGCCTGGGGCGCCGACGCGCTGCGGGCGACCGGCGCACGGGTCGGCCACCCGGCCGACGGCTCGGCCCGCCGGGTCGTCCTCGTCGAGTTCCGGGGCCGCGGCGAGCCGGTCCATGCCGTCGCCGCCGTGATCGCGCCGGACGGCGTCGCGACCGGCCTCCAGATCGTCGGGTCGTTGGCGTCGTTCGCGGCGGCGCTCCCCGACGATCCGGACCCGGCGGCGATGCAGCTGCCCGACGAACGGCCGTCGGACGCCGCGCGCCGGATCGCCCGGGCGCTCGGCGCGACCGCGGGGCGCGGCTCCGACGCCGACCGCGCCGCCTGCGACGAGCTGTGGGGCTTCGTCGAGCGGCGCCTCGCCACCGTCGCCGCCGGCGTCGAGGATCCGACGCCGCGGGAGCGCCCGCGGCGCGACGCGAGCCGTTGACGGGCCCGCCGCGATCGGCCCGTACAATCAGGGCATGGCCTCTGAGCGGCAGATCCGCGTGGGAGACGTCCTCATCGGTGGGGGCGCGCCCGTCGCGGTCCAGACGATGACGAAGACCGAGACGGCCAACCTGCCGGAGACGCTGGCCCAGATCCACCGGGTCGCCGAGGCGGGCGCCGACCTCGTGCGCTGCGCGGTGCCCCGCAACGAGGACGTGGAGGCGTTGCGGACGATCGTGCGCGAGTCGCCGATCCCGATCATCGCCGACATCCACTTCAACCACACGCTGGCGATCAAGGCGATCGAGGCCGGCGCGCACTGCGTGCGCCTGAACCCCGGCAACATCGGCGGGCCCGAGAAGGTCGCCGAGGTCATCGCCGTCGCCAAGCGCCACGACGTGCCGATCCGCGTCGGCGTCAACTCCGGGTCGCTGCCCAAGCACCTGCGCGACCTGGAGTTCACCGACCCGGTCGAGGCGCTCGTGCGGGCGGCCGAGGAGACGGTCGCGCTCATGGAGAGCCTGGACTTCCTCGACTTCAAGATCTCGATGAAGTCGACGTCGGTCCCCAACACGATCGCGTCGAACCGCCGCCTGAGCGAGCGGGTCCCGTACCCGCTGCACCTCGGCGTGACCGAGGCGGGCACGAAGTACACCGGGTCGCTGAAGAGCGCCGTCGGCCTCGGCACGCTGCTCGCCGACGGGATCGGCGACACCGTGCGCATCAGCCTCTCCACCTTCCACGCGGAGGAGGAGGTCAAGGTCGCCTGGGAGATCCTCAAGGCGCTGAAGCTCCGCGAGAAGGGCCCGGTGCTCATCGCCTGCCCGACCTGTGGCCGGCTGCAGTTCGACATGGACTCCGTCGTCGCCGAGGTCGAGCGGCGCCTGGAGGCGTACGACGACCCGATCGAGGTCTCCGTCCTGGGCTGCGCGGTCAACGGCATCGGCGAGGCCCGCCACGCCGACTTCGGCATCACCGGGGCCAAGGACGCCGGGATGATCTTCTCCAAGGGCGAGCCGCTGAAGAAGGTCCCCACCGACCAGCTCGTCGACGAGCTGTTCCAGGAGATCGACCGCTACTACGCGTCGGGCAAGCAGGTCGTCGTCGACGCGGCCGAGCAGGCCGAGGCGACGCGGTGGCTCAGCGAGAACGAGGACCTGTCGGCGATGACGCCGGAGCGGCTCGCGCAGCTCGAGAAGGACAAGCTCCGCGAGGAGCAGGACGCCGCGGCCGCGGCGGCGGAGCGGCCGGCCGGGGTCGACGAGACCAGCTCGCCGACCGCCGGGCGCCGGTTCAGCCGGACGGCCTGACGGCCCGGCCGACGTCCGGCCCGACCCGCCGCCCGCGTGCGGCGCGCTACCGCGCGTTGCGCATCTTCGCGACGCCGCTGGTGACCTTCGCGCCGGACGCCGGGTGCGTGTAGACGTAGCGGTAGCGGTCCGCCGTCCGGGGGACCCGCAGGCGGAACAGGCCCTTCGACGTCGTGCGGACGCGCTTGTAGCGCCGGTACTTCGAGCTCCCGCGCTTGCGCCGCTCGACGGTGACGGTCATCTTGCCGGTGGCCGGACGGACGTGGCCCCACACGTAGCCGCGCCTGGCGTTGCGGTAGGCGAAGATCGGGTGCTCGAACACCCGCGCGAGCGGCTTCGCCTTGCCGTCGACGAAGTACAGGCCCGACTGCCAGCGGTTGAACGTGGCCTCCTCGTCGGCGATCGGCTCGTCGAACCACTCGTACTGGGTCAGCGACTCCACCCGCGGGTTGCGGGCGGCGACCGACCAGCCCCACTGCGAGAACAGCGCGGCGCGCGACGGCGACACCCGGTCCTTCTGCCGGTCCGGCGGGTTCGTCTCGTACGCCCACTCGTCGAGCCACAGGCGGATCTTCGACGCGCCACGGGGGCGCAGGCCGCGGGTGCTCTTCGCCCGGTCCAGGGCCTTCGTCAGCCGCGACAGGTCGGCCATCCGCGCGTTGTCCTCGACCTTGTCGCGTCGGTTGGGCGAGTAGTCGATCGAGTGGGGGTGGTAGGCGTAGGCCTCGGCGCTCAGCCGCTTGAACGAGCGGCAGCGGCCGGACCGCGTCCGCTTGTACTTCGAGCTCATGCAGAAGAGCTCGCGCAGGAACCGCAGCGGCGGGGTGGTGGCGTTCTCGGTGATCGGGTTCTGCGTGCCCTTCGACGACGTCGCGCCGATCGCCACGCGGGCCTTCGGATCGTTGGCGTGGATCGCCTCGTACCCCGCCTGGGCGAGCTCGCGGTAGAGGTGCGGGGCGTACGGGCTGCAGCGCGCGTCCAGTCCGCGGCCGGAGCAGAGGAACTGCGGCTGCAGCCACGTCTGGACGTTCGGCTCGTTCCAGACGATGTACCGGTCGACGCGGTCCGCGACGTGCTTGGCGACCGCGGCCGAGAACTCGCCGAACAGCGTCGGGTTGGGCTTCCAGCGCTGGTTGCGCCGCGCCGGCTCCTGGGACGCCCAGACCGGCCCGGGTCCGGTGACGACGAGCGTCACGCCGAGGCCGTGCCGCCGCACGAGGTCGATCCGGGCGTCCATCGACGAGAAGTCGTACGACGACGGCGCGTCGCCGTCGAACCCGGCCGGGACCGTCGTGGCGTTCTCGTCCGGGGCGTGGCGGTGCCACTGGGCGAAGATCCGGACGTCGTCGATCCCCGCGGCCTTCCACTTGGCGACCGTCTCGTCGGCGCCGCCGGGCGTCAGGCCCTGGAGGACGTTCTCGTCCGCGATCCCGACGACGAGCGAGTTCGCGGCGGTCGCGGACGGCACGAGCGTCAGCAGGGTCATCAGGGCGGCGACGAGCGCCGCACGGAGGGTGCGTCGGGGCATCGGGAGGATTCTCCTGGGTGGCTCGGACGCGCTGCCGACCGGTCCGCTCCGGGCCGGTGGCCGGGACGGGCGCGTCGCTTCACCACCACGAACCCCTCCGGGCCCCCGGGGTTGCGGTGCCGGCGGGGTCGTGGCCGAACGGCCCGGTCGCGTCCCGGCCCCCCGGGATCCCGCGCGGGGGCGGCCGGTCGCGCCCGATCCCGGCGATCCATCGTCTAGATTCCGTCCGCGATGGCGCGCCTCTCCGACCTGTTGCTGCCGACCGAACGGCAGCCGCCCGCCGACGCCGAGGCGATATCGCACCAGCTCATGGTGCGCGCCGGGCTCGTCCGGCAGCTCGGCGCCGGCCTGTGGAGCTGGCTCCCGGCGGGCTGGCGCGTCCATCAACGCGTCGTCGCGATCATCCGCGAGGAGATGGAGCGGATCGGCTCGCAGGAGGTCCTGTTGCCGCTCCTGCAGCCCGCGGAGCCGTGGCGGCGCACCGGGCGCTACGACGCCGTCGGCGACGAGATGTTCCGGCTCGCCGACCGTCGAGACGCCGACATGGTCCTGGCGATGACGCACGAGGAGGCGATGACGCACCACGTCGCCCAGGTCGTGCGGAGCTACCGCGACCTGCCGTTCAGCCTCTTCCAGCTCCAGCTCAAGGAGCGCGACGAGCCGCGGCCGCGGGCCGGGGTCCTGCGCACCCGCGAGTTCGTCATGAAGGACGCCTACTCGTTCGCCGCCGACGTCGAGGGGCTCGAGGAGCAGTACGCGCGGTTCCGCGAGGCGTACGCCCGCATCTACGACCGGTCCGGGCTGCGCTGGTACGAGGTCGAGTCCGACACCGGCATGATGGGCGGCCGCCGCGCGCACGAGTACATGGCCCCCTGCGCGGCGGGGGAGGACGACGTCGTCCTGGCGGTGGACGAGGACGGGGCGACGCGGTACGCGGCGAACGTCGAGGTCGCCGAGGCGACCGCGGCGACGGTGCCCCTGCCCGCCGCCGGCGACGGTCCCCGCCCGGTCGACACGCCCGGCACGGCGACGATCGCGGCGCTCGCCGAGCAGCTCGACCGGCCCGCCGGCACGTTGCTCAAGGCGTTCCCGGTCGTCGTCGCCGAGCGGATGGCGCTCGTCCTCGTCCGCGGCGACCACCAGGTCGAGGAGGTCAAGCTCGCCCGGGCGCTCGGCGGACCGGTGCGACAGGCGACCGAGGAGGAGATCGGCGCGGCGATCGGCCCGGCCGGGTTCATCGGCCCGGTCGACCCGGCCACGCCGATCCGGATCGTCGTCGACCGCGCGGTGGTCGAGTCGACGGCGGCGTCGCCGGACGGCGGCTGGGTCGTGGGCGCGAACGTCGTCGACCGGCACCTCGACGGCGTCGTGCCCGGCCGCGACTTCGAGCACGAGGTCGCCGACGTGCGGCGCGTCGTCGCCGGCGACACCGTCGAGGGCCTCCCGGTCACGATCGAGCCGGCGATCGAGGCGGGCAACATCTTCCAGCTCATGACCCGCTACTCGGAGCCGTTGGGGGCGACGTTCCTCGACGCCGACGGCGAGGAGCGCCCGATCATCATGGGCTCGTACGGGATCGGTCCCGCGCGGATCGTCGCCGCCGCCGTGGAGCAATACCACGACGACCGGGGCATCAGCTGGCCGAAGGCGATCGCGCCGTGGGACGTCCACGTCGTCGCGCTCGGCAAGCCCGGGACCGAGGAGCAGGAGGTCGCCGCGCGCGTCGCGACCGAGCTCGAGGACGCCGGCCTGCGCGTCGTGCTCGACGACCGCGCGGGTGGTGCGGGGCAGAAGCTCACCGACGCCGAGCTCCTCGGCTGCCCGCTGCGGATCACCGTCGGCCGCCGCTCGCTGGCCGCCGGGACCGTCGAGGCCCAGATCCGTCGCGGGCAGGAGGACGTCGAGGGCGGCCTGCCGCTCGAGGGCGTCGCCGACGCGGTCCGTGACCTGTGGGAGCGGATCCCCTGATCCCGCAGGGCCAGCCGGGGGAGGGCCCCGACCGCGAGGGCCCGGGCGACGCCCCCGGTGCCGACGTGGGCGACGTCGATCCGCCCACGGACGACGGCGCGCCGGGTCGGGTCCGCGAGCGGGCCGAGCAGGTCCGCGACCGCACCCGCGAGCGCACCGAGCAGGTGCGCGAGAGGACCCGGGAGCGCACGGAGCAGGTGCGCGAGAGGACGCGGGAGCGGACCGAGCAGGTGCGCGAGAAGACGCGCGAGAAGGCCGAGCAGGTGCTCGAGCGGACGGAGCACGTCCGCGAGCGCACCCGGATGACGGTCTACCGCACGTTCGGCCTGGACCGGTCCGGCCCCCCGCCGCGGCAGACGCTGCCGGGCGCGCCGCTCAACCCGTGGACGATCCCGAACGCCGTCGGGTTCCTGCGCCTGGCCCTCATCCCGGCGTTCCTCGTGCTGGCCCTCGGCAGCGACGCCGGGACCGACGCGCTGCCGGCCGTGATCTTCGCGTTCATCGCCGGGAGCGACTACCTCGACGGGTTCCTCGCCCGCGTCACCGGGCAGTACAGTCGCCTGGGGACGCTCATGGATCCGTTGACCGACCGCTCGCTCGTGCTCGCGGGCGGCGTCGTCTGCTGGCACTTCGAGCTCCTGCCGCGGTGGGTGCTCGCGATCCTCGTCGCGCGCGAGCTGTACGTGCTCCTGGAGGGGCGTCGCGGCGTCCGCAACAACCTGACCCTGCAGATCAACTGGTGGGGACGGCTGGCGGTGTGGCCGACGATGGGCGGCCTGTTCCTCGGCCTCTGCGGGGTGGGGTGGCCGGCCCACGCGACGCTCTACGTCGGGGTGGCGATGGGGCTCGTCGCCGCGTACCGCTACACCGTCGACGGACGCCGCGAGCTCGCGGAGCGTCGCGCCGCCGCGACCGCGGGGAGCTGACCCTCAAGCGGAGGTCGAGAGCACCGCCGCGGGCGCTGCTATGCTCGCCCCGACGGGCGCATCCCGCGCCCCCTGCGTGTTCCATGGACGAGACCTTCACCGACCTCGGCAGCCTCTCGGACGAGGCGCTCAAGGCCCACATCGACCGCCTCACCGCCGAGGAGACCGAGGTGAGCTACCGGCGTCGGATCCTGCACGGCCAGATCGACATCCTCCGCGCCGAGCTCGTCAGTCGCCTGCGGCAGCGCCACGACCACGGCGAGGCGGTCATCAGCGGCGCCGACGTCGACCGGCTCTCCGAGATCCTCGGCGGTCGCGTCGGCGGGCTCCGGGCGGTCGACGGGGGCGCGGCCGACGGCGACGACGGCACGGGCGGAGACGGCCCGAGCGCCTGATGGCCCTGCACTGCCCCGAGTGTGGGTTCGCGGCCGGCGAGGGCGCGAACTTCTGTCCGAAGTGCGGGGCGTACCTCGCGGCGGCGCCGGCGACCGACGATCCCACGACGGCGACGTACGCCGTCGCCGAGGGCGACGACCCGGGCGTCGTCGCCGACGTCGACGCCGCCCCGGCCCGGGGCGCGGTCGGGGCGTCGCTCGTCGTCCGGGTCGGTGGCGGGCGCGAGGGCGAGGCGTTCCCGCTCGACACGGAGCGGATCGCGATCGGCCGTCGCCCCGAGAGCGACATCTTCCTCGACGACGTGACCGTGTCGCGCGATCACGCCCTCGTCGTCGCCCGCAGCGACGGCTGGCACATCGACGACCTGGGCTCGCTCAACGGCACCTACGTCAACCGGCGGCGGATCGACAGCGCGCTGCTCGGCGACGGCGACGAGGTCCAGGTGGGCAAGTACAAGCTGACCTTCCTGGCCCGCTGAGGGCGATGGTCGACCGACCCACTCCGGGACCGCAGGGCCGACCGCGCTCCGCGAACGGGGATGCGGCCCCGGACCCACGGACCGGTGGCGGGCGGCCGCTCACCATCGGTCAGGTCTGCAAGCTCCTCGCGCCCGAGTTCGAGGACATCTCGATCTCGAAGATCCGCTACCTCGAGGAGCAGAAGCTCCTCCATCCGCGGCGCACGAGCGGCGGCTACCGGCTGTTCGGCGCCGACGACGTCGAGCGGCTCCGCACGATCCTCCGGCTGCAGCGGGACGAGTTCCTGCCGTTGCGCGTCATCCGTCAGGAGCTCGCCGCCGGCCGCGGCCGCGAGGCCCCGCGGGTCGGCGGCCCCACGTCGGACGACGACGCCGTCGACGACCGGCCGGTCGAGCCGCCGTCGGTGACGGGGCCGGTCGAGCTGCGCGCCGGCGCCCGACCGCTGCACACGCTCGAGGCGCTCTGCGAGGACACGAGGGCGGACGCGGCGCTCGTGAAGGAGCTGCGGGACTTCGGGATCGTGCGCGGCACGACGACCGACGGGGTCGTGCTGTTCGACGACGAGGAGCGCGAGATCGTCCGGGCGGCGGTCGGGCTGGCCCAGTACGGCGTCGGCGGGCGGCACCTGCGCGTGCTGCGCAGCTCGGCGGACCGCGAGGGCGCGCTGCTCGAGCAGCTCGTCGGGCCGGCGTTGCGGTCGCGCAGCCCGGAGCGCCGCTCCGAGGCGGTCGACGCGCTCGAGACGCTGACGGCGACGATCACCCGCCTCAAGCACCTGCTGCTCGTCCGCGACCTCCGGCGGCTCGTGGCGTGAGCGACGACCTCGACGGCGTCCGCGGGCTGGTCGCCGACCGGATCGCGACGATCCACGACCATCCGTCGCCCGGGATCGTGTTCCGGGACATCACCCCGGTGCTCGCCGACCCGGTGACGCTCGCCGGCGCCGTCGACGGCCTGACCGCGATGACGCGCGACCTGGGCGTGCAGCGCGTGATCGCCGCCGAGGCGCGGGGGTTCCTGCTCGGTCCCGCGATCGCCCGCGAGCTCGACGCCGGGTTCATCCTCGCCCGCAAGCCGGGCCGGCTCCCGCGGCGGACGGTCGCGGTCGACTACGCGCTGGAGTACGGCCAGGACCGGCTGGAGGCCCACGCCGACCTGCTCGACCCCGGGACGCGCGTCCTCGTCCACGACGACCTGCTCGCGACCGGGGGCACCGCCGGTGCGCTGTGCGCGCTCGTCGAGGCGCTCGGCGGGGTCGTCGTCGGCTGCTCGTTCCTCGTGGAGCTCGACGGGCTCGGCGGGCGGGAGCGCCTGGCCGGGCACGACGTCCGTACGCTGCTGCGCTACGCCGATGGCTGACCGGCCGTCGTCACGCGGCCGCGCGTGACCGAGCGACCCGACCCAGACCCGACGACCCGAGGACCGACGAGACGATGCCCGCCCAGGTGGACGCGACCGCCAGCACCGTGATCGATGCGACCGCCGAGGAGGTCTGGCACCTCGTGTCGGACGGTCGCCGGATCGTCGCCTGGTGGCCCAAGGCGGAGCGGGCCGAGGACGTGCAGGGCGGACGGTTCACGCTCGTCCTGCGCAGCTCGCGCGGGGTGCCGGTCCGGTTGGACTGGCGGATCGTCGAGGCGCGTCGGCCGCGCCTGCTGCAGCTCGAGCAGGACATCGCCGGCACGCCGTTCGAGCGGGCGCTGAGCCACAGTCGCGTCGAGATCGCGCTCGAGGCGACCGACGACGGGCGCTGCCGCGCGAGCCTCACCGTCGATCGCGGCCTGCAGCAGCGGGGCGTCGGCGTGAAGCTCCTCGGGCGTCGCGCGTCGCGCCGCCACGCCCGCGAGCTCCTCGACCGCCTGGCGCACGTCGCCGCCGCGGGCGACGACGACGCCTGACCGGACGGCCGCGCCGGGCCGGGGCCGGCCACCGGGGGCGACGACGCCGGTGGCGCGGGGCCGCGCGCCGCCCTACTTCTTCAGCGACCCGCTGACGACGGTCTTGCCGGGGGTCGCGGACTCCCCGGTCTCCTCGCTCACGACGATCGTGTCGAACCGCGTCACGTCGATGAGGGCGGTCTGGCCGTCCTCGCCCTGGACGGTGAACGGGAACCAGGCGTTCTCGACCTTGCCGTCCTTGTCGATCGTGGCGGGGGACTCGCCGTCGCCGCTGCTGAACCACCCGAGCCGGACCGGCTGGCGGCCCTCGCCACCGGTGAGCCACACGGCGTACAGGCGCTTCTCGGTCATCGGCCGGAAGCCCTCGCCCTGGAAGACGATCCCGGCCTCCTCGCCCTCGGCGGTCGGCAGGCCGACGCCCTTGGTCTTCGCCGCGGAGCCGGTGGCGCCGGACGGCGCCGTGAAGTTGATCTGGGCGGGGATCGCCTGCAGGACCGTCGCGGCGTCGCCCGACGCGAACGGCACGTCCGACGCGCCCGCCGTCGACGACGCGGTGGTCCCGGTGGACGCGGTGGGGGCGGAGTCGTCGTCGAACACGCCGACGGCCCACAGCACGAGCACCGCCACGAGCAGCGCGGTGGCCGACACGACGAGGCTCATCCCGAGCCGCGAGCGCTTGACGTCGCGGCCCTCGGCGGTACGGCGCGCGTCGAGCGCCTCGAACGCCTCGCGGACGTCCTCGCCGTCGCCGGGGATCGCGGGCAGCTCGCCGCCGATCGGCCGCAGCCCGGCCGACACCTGGCGGGCCCAGGTGCGCGCGGGCGCGGAGTCGTCGAGCAGGCCCCGGGTGGCGCGACGGTCGCTCGCCTGCTGCTGGCCGAGGAGGTACTCGGCGATCCGGTCGCGGTCGTCCATCTCCAGGCCGTCGACCTCGTCGGGCGCGAGGCCGTCGACGGCGTCGAGCGCACGCTCGCGCACCTGGTCCGCCGGGATGCCGAGCACGTCCGCGAGGTCCGCGTACGCCATCCGGCGCTTGAGCAGGAGCCGTAGCACGGCCTGCTGGTCGGGGTGGAGCTCCTCCAGGCGCGACATCGGCGGCAAGCCTAGCGGCGTGGCGACGCCGATGGCGCCTGTGAACCGGCTGGGAACGTCGACCGGCGCACGCCGCACGCCCGCGTGGCCCGCCGCGGGAAACGGCGGACCCCGGCCGATCGTCGTCCGCGCCCCCTAGGATCGCCGGATGGAGCTCAACCCGTTGATCGACCCCGGCAAGACCCTCGACGGCCTGCTCGGCCTGCGGATCGGGGAGTCGGGCGACGGCTGGATCGAGGCGACGATGGAGGTCGGCGACCACGTCAAGCAGCCGATGGGCCTCGTCCACGGCGGCGTGTACGCGTCGATCGCCGAGTCGATCACGTCGCAGGCGACGGCGCTCGGCGTGCTCGCCGACGGCAACGCCGCCCAGGGGCTGTCGAACACGACGAACTTCCTGCGGCCGATCCTCGAGGGCACGATCCACGCCCGGGCGGAGCGGCTGCACAAGGGCCGCACGACGTGGGTGTGGGACGTGCGGATCACCGACGACGCGGGACGCACCTGCGCGATCACGCGGATGGTCGTCGCGGTGCGCCCGATGCCGGAGGAGGCGCGGCGCGCGCTGACCGGCGGTGGCGATCAGCCGCGGTAGCCGCTCGTCACCGGCAGTCGCCGGTCGCGTCCCAGGCCGCGCGGGGTGATCTTGACCCCGGGCGGCGACTGGCGACGCTTGTACTCGGCCAGGTCGACGAGCCGGATGACCCGGTCGACGTCGTCGGCCGGCAGGCCGCGGGCGACGAGGTCGTCCCGGCCCAGGTCGAGCTCGACGTAGCCCTCGAGGATGCGGTCCAGCACGTCGTAGGGGGGCAGCGACTGGTCGTCGCGCTGGTCGGGGCGCAGCTCCGCCGACGGGGGCCGCTCGACGATCGACGCCAGGACGTCGTGGCCGTCGGCGTCGGTCCACGCGTCGGGCCGCCGGGCGCGGCGGTGCTCGACGAGCTCGTAGACGAGCGTCTTGGGGCAGTCCTTGATCGGGGCGAACCCGCCGGCGCTGTCGCCGTACAGGGTGGAGTAGCCGACCGACATCTCGCTCTTGTTGCCGGTGGTGAGGACGAGCCACCCGAACTTGTTCGACAGCGCCATGAGGAGGTTGCCGCGGATCCGGGCCTGGAGGTTCTCCTCGGTGAGGTCGGGCTCGGCGTCGGCGAACGGCCCGGCGAGGATCGCGTCGTAGGCGTCCATCGCCGGCTTGATCCCCAGCCGCATCCGCTCGACGCCCACGGCGTCCGCCAGCCGGTCGGCGTCGGACTGGGTGCCCTCGGACGAGTACGGGGACGGCATGACGATCGCGCGGACCCGGTCCGCGCCCAGGGCGTCGACGGCGACGAGCAGGACGAGGGTGGAGTCGAGGCCGCCCGACAGGCCGAGGACGACGGTCGAGAACCCGTTCTTCACGACGTAGTCGCGGGTGGCGAGGACGAGCGCCTCGTACGTCTCGGCGAGCGGGTCGAGGACGTCGGGCAGCGGGCCGGCGCCGTGGGGGCTGGGGTCGCCGGGCCGGCCGCTGCGACCGGCGGCGGTGGGGGCCAGCTCGCGGCGGCGCTCCGGGTCGTCGCGCCCGGCGACGGCGGACGGGGGCGGCGTCTCGGGCGCCGGATCGAGGGTGATCTCGGCGGCGACCGTCACCCGATCGACGGCGGGGCGGGGCGACGAGAGCCGCGCGCGGGGGTCGCGCCGGCGGGCCGCGGCGGCCGCGCCGGGGTCGACGTCGCACAGGACGAGGTCCTCGGCGAACTGCGCGCCACGACCGATCGTGCGCCCGTCGTGGTCGAGGACGACCGAGTGGCCGTCGAAGACGAGCTCGTCCTGGCCCCCGACCTGGTTGCACAGCGCGACGACCGCCAGGTGGTCGCGGGCGCGCTGGGCGAGCATCCGCTCGCGCTGGTGGCCCTTGCCACGGTGGTACGGCGACGCGCTGGTGTTGACGATGACCGTCGCCCCGGCACCCGCCGCGGCGGCCGCGGGCCCGTCGGGCAGCCACAGGTCCTCGCAGATCGTGATCGCGACGGACACCCCGTCGACGTGGACGATCGTCGCGCCGTCACCGGCGCCGAAGTACCGGTACTCGTCGAACACCCCGTAGTTCGGCAGTCGCACCTTGCGCGCGATCGCCCGCACCTCGCCGTCGGCGATCACCGCGGCGCTGTTGTAGACGGCGTTCACGCCCCGCTCGGGGAATCCGACCACCGCGACGGTGCCGCGGACGCCGGCGGCGATCTCGTCGAGGGCCGCCCGGGCGTCGTCGAGGAAGTGCTCCTTGAGCAGCAGGTCCTCGGGCGGGTAGCCGGTGACGGCGAGCTCCGGCAGCACGGTGAGCCGGGCGCCCGCGTCGGCGGCGCGGGCGATCGCGTCGCGCGACCGGGCGACGTTGCCGTCGAGGTCGCCGACGACGAGGTCCAGCTGGGCGAGGGCGAGGCGCATCGCGAGGGAACGGTACCCGCTGACCGCCGACCGCTCACGTCGGTCGGCGCCGCGTCCCGCCGTGTCGGCGACGCCCGTGGCCTATCCGCCGAGGCCCTGCTCGAGGAACGTCCGCAGGCGCGGGTCGTCGGCGGCCCGCACCCGCAGCACCCGGTCGCCGATCCGGGCGGTGACGTCGTCGCGGGAGCGGTCGGTGCGCACGAGCACCGCCTGGCCGGCGGCCCGCAGCGCCGGGGTGTCGGGGGCGCCGAGGTCGCGCGCGACCCGCCGGACGGTGCGGGCGTCGGCGGCGTCCGGCACGGTGACGACCGCGTTGCCGGCCGTCAGCGGCGCGGCGCCACGGTCGGGGGCGGTGGCCAGCGGACCGGCGGCGGGGGAGGTGGCCGCGGTCGGGTCGTCGCTCGTCGCCAGCCGCACGACGGCGACGGCGATGGCGACCGCCAGGGCGACGGTGACGACGCCCCCGAGGAGCCTCCGTGGCAGCGTGGTCGCGGGCACGCCCCCCATTGAACCCCACCGGTCGCGCCGGGCCGGTCGCCGTGGCGCGTCGACGGTGGCCTGGCGTCGCGGTACAGTCTGGCGTGTCGGGTGTCGTCCCCACCCGGCGTGGCGATGAACCTGCGTGACCCCCAGACCTTTGCCCGCGTCTACGCCGAGCACGCCCCCGCGGCGGGCCGGGCGGCCGCGGCGGTGCTGGGCCCGGCGGGCCGTCGGTCCGACGTCGAGGACGTCGTGCACGACGTGTTCCTGCGGTTGTGGCGCGACCCGGCCGTCTACGACGCGGCGCGCGGCACGTTGGCCACGTACGTGCCGATGGTCGCCCGGTCGCGGGCGATGGATCTGTGTCGCAGCGCGGGGGCGGCGTCGCGGGCGTCGGAGCGGGTCGGCGCGCGGTCGCCCCGCCCGGATCCGTCCGCGGACCCGGTCGCGGCAGAGGTCGAGCGCGACGTCGCCCGTGCGGCGCTCCTGCGCGCCCTGGCGACGCTGCCGACCGCCCAGCGCGACGCGATCGCGCTGGCCTGCTGGGGCGACATGACCGCCCGCCAGATCGCCGACCACGCGGGGGTGCCGGTCGGCACCGTCAAGGGCCGCATCCGCCTGGGCCTGGCCCGTCTGCGCGGCGAGCTCGACCGCTCCGAGCTGCCGGTCGCGAGCATCGTGTCGATGATCGCGTCGATCCTGTAGCGGGCACCGGATCGCTCCCGCAGGCGGCGGAGCGTGCTGGGCGAGGCCGACCGACCCGGGTCCCTCCGTCGGTGGGGTTGACGGGGGGGTCGACAGGGTGACAACGTGCCGGGCGATCGCTGGCCAGTCCGTCGCGGCGTTCGTCCCGTCCGGGTCTGCTGCACGTTCGGGTGTCACGGTTGGTTTGGGGTTCAGGCCGCCCAGATGGCGGCCTGAAAGCTCATGAGCGTGTGGTATTCGATCGGCGTCGACCTGTCGTGATGGTCTGCCCGGGCGGCACAATCGACGTGAGAGCGCCGGCGCGGCCCGGATCAGCACGACAAGCGGGCCCCGACGTCTGTGCGCGATCGCACGCGTACGCCGGATTCCGTTCTCTAGGTTGTCGTAACCCACCGACGCCGAGTCGGCGCGCGTCAGCGCGTGCCGAGCGGGGGACCCAACAGCCGGACACCGCCACGGGCGGAGACCGGCACGGGGCGAATCGGACGCATCGCGCGTCCGTAGCGACCGACGGAGACCGCCCACCCGGGCGGCCCGTGGGCCGCGAGCCCGTCAGCTCACCTCGTAGGCGTCTCCACAAGGAGAGACCACCGATGACCCGTGACTCCCTCGTCACGCCGTCCCGTGCCGCCGTGCTCGCCGGGACCGCCATGGCCGTGGCCGCCGCCGTCCCGGCGCTCGCCGCCACCCCCGAGGACCCCACGACCGCCACCACCGGCGCCGTCCCCGCGTCCGGCGCCGCCGCGACCATCGCTCCAGCGCCGCTCGCGCAGGCGACCACCACGACGCCGCTCGCCCGCACTCCCGCGAAGGTCGCGAAGACCGAGATCCGGGTGCGCCGCCAGCGCGTCGCCGGGCGGGTCGGCCGGCGCGCCGCCTACTCCGGACGGGTCACGAACGCCCCCAAGCGCCTGTGGGTGCGCCTGGAGACCCGCGAGGACGGCCGGTGGAAGGTCGTCGCCCGCGACGCCGTCGACCGCAAGGGGCGGTTCCGCATCACCAAGCGGATCGACGACGTCGGACGGGTCCCCAGCCGCCTGCGCGTCGTCAAGCGCGCCGGGATCACCGGCGACCGCCGCGGCGTGAAGGGCCTGCACGGGTTCCGTCGCGCGTACGCGTCGTACTACGGCCCCGGCCTGTACGGCGGACCGCTCGCCTGCGGCGGGCGCCTGTCGCCGGGCACCCACGGCGTCGCCCACAAGTCGCTGCCGTGCGGGACGAAGGTCACCGTGCGCGTCGGCAAGCGCCAGATCCGCACCCGGGTCATCGACCGCGGACCGTACGTCGGGCGCCGCGAGTTCGACCTCACCGCCGCGACCCGCAACCACGTCGGGTTCGGCGACGTCGGCACCGTCCTCGTCGACCGCTGATCCCGCCCGCTCCCGCCGCCCCCCGGCGTACGCTGGAGGGGTGAGCGGGAGTGCCCGATCCCGGCGCGTCGTCGGCCACCTCGACTGCGACGCGTTCTTCGCGTCCGTCGAGCTGCTGCGACGACCGGAGCTGCGCGGCCGGCCCGTCATCGTCGCCCACGACGGACCGCGGTCGGTCGTCACCACCGCCACGTACGAGGCGCGGGTGCACGGCGTCGGGTCGGCGATGCCGCTCGTCACCGCCCGCCGCCGCTGCCCCGACGCGATCGTCGTGCCGCCCGACCTCGACGCGTACCGCGACGCGTCGGCCGGGGTCATGGCGATCGTCCGCGACGAGGTCGACGTCGTCCAGCAGCTGAGCCTCGACGAGGCGTACGTCGAGCTCACCGGGCTCCTCGCGCCCAAGGCCGCGATGCGCCGCGTCGTCCACCGGGTGCGCGACGAGACCGGGCTGCACGTGTCGGTCGGGATCGGACCGAGCAAGCTCGTGGCGAAGCTCGCCTCCGACGCCGAGAAGCCCCGCGGCTTCGTCGTGCTGGACCGCCGCGACGCCTGGCGGCGCTGGGCCGACGATCCGCCGTCGCTGCTGCCCGGGGTCGGCCCGCGGACCGCGGCCGCGCTCGCCGGGCGCGGGGTCGCGACGATCCGGGCGCTCGCGGCGGTCGACGTCGACGTCCTCGCCGACTGGTTCGGCGAGCGCAACGGGCCGTGGCTCTGGCGGCGCTGCCGGTTCGACGACGACGACCCGGTCGTCCCCGTCCGCGAGCCGGTGTCGGAGAGCCGCGAGACGACGTTCTCCGTCGACATCGCCGACCGCGACGTGCAGGAGGCCGAGCTGCGCCGCCTGGCCGAGCGGCTCGTCGCCGCGCTCGACGACCAGGGCCGCCGCGGCCGCACCGTCGGGATCAAGGTGCGCCTGGCGGACTTCACGACCGTCACCCGGTCACGGACGCTCCCCGTCGCCGCCGACGACGTCGAGCTCGTCGTCGAGACCGCGACCGCGCTGCTGCGCGAGTACGACCCGCCCGCGCCGGTGCGGCTGCTGGGGGTGCGGATGGCCGGCCTGGAGCTCGTCGACGGGCCCGGCGTGCAGCTCGCGCTCGCGCTCTGACCCCGTCGGCCCGCCGGCATCGGTCGGTGCGTCGCGGCGCACGCGCACGGTGCGGCAGGATGGGGGCATGTCGCTCTACGTCGAGGACGCGGGAGAGGGACGGCCGGTCGTGCTGCTGCACGGCCTGACCGCCAGCCACCGGTACGTCGTCATGGGCAGCCGCCACCTGGAGCGCCACGGGCACCGGGTCATCGCCTACGACGCCCGCGGCCACGGCCGCTCCGACCCGGCCGACGACCCGGCCGCCTACCGCTACGAGGACCTGGCCGACGACCTCGTCCGGGTCCTCGACGACCACGACGTCGACGCGGCGGTGCTCGTCGGCGCGTCGATGGGGGCCCACACCGCGGTGCGGCTGGCGCTCACCGATCCGTCGCGGGTGGCGGGGCTCGTCCTCGTCACCCCGGCGTTCCTGCCCGGCAACGAGGCCGACCCGCGCGCCCACGCCCGCTGGGACCGGCTCGCCGGCGGCCTGGACCGCGGCGGCGCGGAGGGGTTCGTCGACGCGTACCGGTTCGACGACCTGCCGGAGCAGTGGCGCGACACCGTCCGGCGCGTCGTCGCGCAGCGGCTCGCCGTCCACGAGCATCCCCGGGCGGTCGCCGACGCGATCCGGGCGGTGTCGCGCAGCGCGCCGTTCGACGACGTCGCGCAGCTCGGATCGATCACCGCGCCGACCGTCGTCGTCGGCGACCGCGACGAGGCCGACCCGGGGCATCCGCTCGCCGTCGCCGAGCGGTACGCCGCCGCGATCCCCGGCGCCCGGCTCGTCGTCGAGGAGGAGGGCCGGTCGCCGATCGCGTGGCAGGGCGGGCAGCTGTCGCGGGTCGTCGCCGAGCTCACGGCGACCCTCGACGACTGAGGCGGCCGTGGACCCCGCCACCGCCGATCCCGCCGACGACGGCGCCTGGATCCTCGACCCGCCGGGGATGCTCTTCGTCTACGAGCAGGGCGCGTTCCCGATGGACACCTGCGACGCGGAGGGGCGGTTCCGCGTGGCGGCGTACCGCAGCGACCCGCGCGCGATCCTGCCGCTCGACGCCCCCCGGTTGCCGCGGACGCTCGCCCGGACGCTGCGCCGGCACGCGTACGCGCTGACCGTCGACCGGGCGTTCGCCGACGTCGTCGACCGCTGCGGCGAGCGGCCCGGCCTGGCGAGCGGCGAGGTGTGGCTCACCCCGCGCCTGGCGCGCGCCTACCGGGCGCTGCACCGCTGGGGCCACGCGCGGAGCTTCGAGGTGTGGGACGGGGCGCGCCTCGTCGGCGGGGCGTTCGGCGTCGGGATCGGGCGTGCGCACACCCTGGAGTCGATGTTCCACGACGCGCCCGACGCCGGCAGCGCCGCGGTCCTGTCGGCGGTGGTGCGGCTCGCCGACGCCGGGCATCGGCTCCTCGACGTCCAGCAACGCACCCCGCACACGGCGCGGCTCGGCGTCGTGGAGGTGCCGGAGGGCGAGTACCTGCGGCGGCTGGAGGCGGCGATCGGCGCTGGCGTCCGGCCGCGACGGCTCGACCCGGCCGCCGGGCCGCGGACGACCGCCGCCCTCGTCGCGCGGCTTCGCGGCTGACCGGACCCGGGCATCCGGCCCCGTGCCACGCGCCGACCGTCGCCGTCGCGCGCCGGTGGCGTCGGCGCCGGCTAGCGCAGGTAGCGGAACGTGCGCCAGACGCGACGGACGGGTCGGCCGGTCTCCGACTGCAGGCCCGACGCCCACGTGTGCTCCGCGCCCGGGTCGCGGAGCTGGTACCAGAAGAACGACCGCACCCCGTGGCGCTCCGCCTCCTTCCACGCCCGGCGCAGCCACGTCGCCTGGCGTCGGTCGCCGGTCCGGCTCGACCCGCGGCTGCGGTAGGCGAACTCGGTGATGTGGAGGTTGCGCGACGCCTTGCGCGAGATCCGGCCGGCGTCGGCCATGCGCCCGAGCTGCCGGCGGACCTTGGCGAGGTTGCCGATCGTCCACGCGTCGGCGGGACGGCGTCGGTAGCGCGGGTTGTGGACGAAGTCGTGGGCGTGGATGCCGATCCCGTCGCCGAGCAGGCGCTTGCGGCAGCTGCGCGACGGGGTGCGGCTGCGGTAGCCCGACGTCAGGCAGAGCGCCCGCCGCATGAAGAGCCCGGGGTCCTGGCCCTTGCGGCTGCGGCTGTACGGGGCGGTCTCGCCGACGAGCACCTGCGTGCGCCGGTCTCCGGCCTTGAACCCGCGGTACCCGGCGTTCGACATCGTCACCCACCGGCGGGGGTGCTTCGCCGGCCACATCGTCCAGTAGTTCGGCTCGTTCCACGTGAGGTACGCGTAGGGGCGCAGGTCCTCGACGCCCTTCGCGAGGGCCTTCGTGAACCGGCGGAACCGCGACACGAGGCGGCTCGTGACCTTGATGTCGCCGTTGGTGGGGTTGGCGATCGGGGCGTAGATGCCGACGATGGTCCGCGCGCCGTGATCGAGGCCCTCGCGCATCGCGCGGCGCACGCGGTCCAGCACCACGGGATCGGGGCGCACCGCCGACCCGTACCAGTTGACGAGGATCCGGATCCGGGTGACGCGGGCCCGCTCGACGGCGACCCAGAAGTCGTCCCGCACCCGCGGGTCGTCCGACAGCGACATCGCCATGTCCTGCAGGCCCTTCGGCGGCGTCGTCGACCGGCGGAGGGTGGACGTCGACGACTGCTTGCCCTTGGAGGACGAGCGTCGGGCGTCGTCCGTCGAGCCGCCCTGCTGATTCGACGACGCGGCGACGGCGGTCGATGGGCCGGAGAGCGGTCGGGCCGTCGGGGCGACCCCGACGAGGACGACGGCGACGGCGAGCGACGCGAGGACGAGGCGGAGGCGCATCGCCGGGCATGGTAGGCGGCGCGCCCGTCCGCGGCGCCACCGCGAGGCCCGCGACGACTCGTGCGGCATGCCCGCCAAACGGTTGGTAGGTTGAACGCGTGTCGCGTCCCCGGCCGTCCGATCCGTCGTGGTGGAGCCCCGCCCGGGCCGTGGATCCGCCGTCGTCGGCGGCTCCTCCGGCCGCCGTCGTGCACGCGCCGCTCCCCATCGGACCGGTTCGGCATACTTCGCAACGCTTCGGGGCCGGAGCGCGACGCCAGTGGGGGCGTCTCGTGGGCCCCGACGAACGCCGCGCCAGAGGAAGCGGCGTCGCCGTCAACGACCTTGGAGGTCCGTTCGTGTCCCTTGCAACTGCCGTGCGTCGAACGAGAGCGGTGGAGCCATGACCGTCACCGTGGGCGTACCGCGCGAGGTCGCCGCCGACGAGCGTCGCGTGGCCCTCGTGCCCGACGTCGTCAAGCGACTGGGCGGCAAGGGCGTGCAGGTGCTGGTGGAGCCGGGCGCGGGCGAGTCCGCGCTCATCCCCGACGCGCTGTACGCCGAGGCCGGCGCGACCGTGACGCCCGACGTCTGGTCCGCCGACGTCGTCGTCAAGGTCGCTCCGCCGACCACCGAGGAGATCGGACGGCTTGGGGGGTCGTCCCTGCTCATCGGGTTCCTCGCGCCGCTGTCGTCGCCGCAGACCGCCACGGCGCTGCGCGACAAGGGCGTCACGGCGTTCGCCATGGAGGCGATCCCGCGGATCTCGCGGGCGCAGTCGATGGATGCGCTGTCGTCGCAGTCCAACGTCGCCGGCTACAAGTCGGTCCTGTTGGCCGCCGACCACGCCACGCGGTTCTTCCCGATGCTCATGACCGCCGCCGGCACGATCCCGCCGGCCAAGGTCCTCGTGCTCGGCATCGGCGTCGCCGGCCTGCAGGCGCTGGCCACCGCCCGCCGCCTGGGCGCGAAGACGACCGGCTACGACGTGCGGCCCGAGACGGCCGAGCAGGTCGAGTCGCTCGGCGCCACCTGGCTGGACCTCGGCATCGACGCCGCCGGCGAGGGCGGCTACGCCCGCGAGCTCACCGCCGAGGAGCGCGCGCAGCAGCAGCAGGCGCTGACCGACGCGACGAAGGGCTTCGACGTCGTCATCACGACCGCGCTCGTGCCCGGCCGTCCCGCGCCGCGGCTCGTGACCGCCGAGGCCGTGGAGGGCATGCGCCCCGGCTCGGTCATCATCGACCTGGCCGGCGAGACCGGCGGCAACTGCGAGCTCACCGAGCCCGGCCAGACCGTCGTCAAGCACGACGTGACGATCGTCTCGCCCGCGAACCTCGCGGCGACGATGCCCGAGCACGCGTCGCAGCTCTACGCCCGCAACGTCCAGGCGCTCATCGAGCTCATGCTCGACACGCCCGAGGGCTCCCAGGAGCCGGTCCTCAAGCTCGACTTCGAGGACGAGATCATCGCCGGCGCGGCGATCACCAAGGACGGCGAGATCGTCCACCCCGGTGCGAAGAAGACCGTCGAGGGAGCCGCCTGATGTCCCTGCAGATCCTGGCGAGCGCCGCTGCCGGTGAGCCCGGCACGCTCGTCATCAACCTCTCGATCCTCGTGCTCAGCGGGTTCGTGGGCTACGCGGTGATCTCCAAGGTCCCCAACACGCTCCACACGCCGCTCATGTCGGGCACGAACGCCATCCACGGCATCGTCGTGCTCGGCGGCCTGTACCTGCTGGCGGTGTCGGCCGACCTCGACACCGCGACGACGATCATCCTCTTCGTCGCGCTCGTGTTCGGCGCGATCAACGTCGTCGGCGGCTTCGTCGTCACCGACAGGATGCTCGAGATGTTCAAGCACAAGCCCGAGCCGAAGAAGGACGCGGCGGGCGAGACGAAGGGCGGCAAGTGATGTCGGCGACCACCACGCCCGTGGCGTCGCTGCTCACCGACGCCGACTTCAAGGTGGCGCTGTACATCGTCGCCTTCTCGCTCTTCATCTACGGCCTGTCCGGCCTGACCGGTCCGAAGACCGCCGTGCGCGGCAACCGGATCGCCGCGGTCGGCATGGTCATCGCCGTCATCGCGACGCTGCTCGTGGACCCGTTCCACAACACGGCGCTCATCGTCATCGGCTCCGCGATCGGGTTCGCCATCGGCGTCCCCGCTGCGCAGAAGGTGAAGATGACGGCGATGCCGCAGATGGTGGCGCTCTTCAACGGCGTCGGCGGCGGCGCGGTCGCGCTCATCGCGTGGGCGGAGTTCCGCACCACCAACGGCTTCGAGTTCACGTCGACCTACGTCGTGATCTTCTCGCTGTTCTCGCTGCTCATCGGGTCGATCTCGTTCTGGGGCTCGAACGTCGCGTTCGGCAAGCTCCAGGAGCTCATCACCGGGTCGCCGGTGACGCTGGGCCCGCTCCAGTTGCCGGTCCAGGCGCTGGTCGGCCTCGGCGCGATCGCGTGCACGGTCGCGATCGCGGCCGGCTCGACGAGCGAGATCCTCATCATCGGCGCGCTCGTGCTCGCCGCGCTGTTCGGGCTGCTCCTCGTGCTGCCGATCGGCGGCGCCGACATGCCGGTCGTCATCTCGCTGCTCAACGCGTTCACCGGCCTGGCCGCGGCCGCCGCGGGCGTCGCGCTCGACAACCAGGCGCTCATCGTCGCGGGCATGATCGTCGGCGCGTCCGGCACCATCCTCACCCAGCAGATGGCGATCGCCATGAACCGGACGATCATCAGCGTCATCGCCGGCGGGTTCGGTGGCGGCGGTGGCGAGGCGGCCGCCGGCCCGACCGGCGCCGGTGGCGGCACCGTCCGCGCGACGAGCGCGTCCGACGTCGCGATCCAGATGGCGTACGCGCGCCTCGTCGTCGTCGTGCCCGGGTACGGCATGGCGGTGTCGCAGGCCCAGCACGCCGTCAAGGAGATGGCGAACCTGCTCGAGGAGAAGGGCGTCGAGGTGAAGTACGCCATCCACCCGGTCGCCGGGCGGATGCCGGGGCACATGAACGTGCTGCTGGCCGAGGCGGACGTGCCGTACGACCAGCTCAAGGAGATGGACGACATCAACGGCGAGTTCAAGCGCACCGACGTGTCGCTCGTCATCGGCGCCAACGACGTCACGAACCCCGACGCGCGCAACAAGGCCGACAGCCCGATCTACGGGATGCCGATCCTCAACGTCGACGAGTCGCAGTCGACGATCGTGCTCAAGCGGTCGATGAGCTCCGGCTACGCCGGCATCGACAACCCGCTGTTCGTCGATCCCAAGACGAGCATGCTCTTCGGCGACGCCAAGGCGTCCGTCGAGGCGATCACCGAGGAGCTCAAGGCGCTCTGACGCCCACGCCGCGACGCGTCCGGTCCGTCGTGGGCCGGGCGCGTGCGGCCACCGGCCGCCCGTGCCTCGCGCGGCCGGCCGCCGCGCGGCGCACCGGCGCCCCGGCGCACCGCGGTCGTCAGTCGATCCCGGCGATGTGCGACCGCAACCGCTGCATGCCGCCGATCCAGCGGTCGTAGTCGGAGCCCTTCTGGCGGAAGTACTCCAGCACCTCGGGGTGGGGGAGGACGAGGAACCGCTCCTCGCGCACCGCGTCGACGGTCATCGCGGCGACGACGTCGGGGGAGAGGATCTCGCCCGCGGCCTTGACGACGCTCGTCGCCAACGGGTCCATGCCGTCCTCGCCGGGCGCCAGCAGCGGCGTGTCGACGCCCATCGGGCAGAGGCAGCTGACGCCGATCCCGCGGTCGCCGTAGGTCACCGCCAGCCACTCGGAGAACGCGAGCGCGGCGTGCTTCGTCACCGCGTACGGGGCCGACCCGATCTGGGTGACGAGGGCGGCCGCCGACGCGGTCGACAGGAAGTACCCGGACCCGCGCTCGAGCCACTCCGGCACCAGGAGGCGTGCGGCGACGACGTGCGCCCGGACGTTGACGGCGAACGCGCGGTCCCACACGTCGTCGGGGGCCTGCTCGCTCTCGCCGATGCCGATCCCGGCGTTGGCGCAGAAGAGGTCGACCGGCCCGAACCGCTCGTCGGTGACCGCGATCGCGTGGGCGACGTCCTCCTCGCGGGTCGCGTCGGCGCGCACCCCGACGACGACCCCGCGGCCGGCGTCGACCTCCGCGGCGACGGTGGCCGTCGCGCCGGGGTCGAGGTCGACGATGACGACCCCGCGCGCGCCGTCGTCGGCCAGGCGCGCGGCGAGCGCGCGTCCGATGCCGGACGCGCCCCCGGTGACGATGGCGACCTTCCCCGCGGGATCCATGGCGCAAGCGTCGCGCATGGGGCGGTCGGCGTGGGAGCGGGGTGCCGTCAGGCACCGTCGGCGGCGCGCTCCAGCTCCGCGACGTCGAGGCGTCGCATGCCGTACATCGCCTGGAGCGCCCGTCGGGCCCGAGCGGGGTCCGGGTCCTGGATGAGCTCGACGAGTCGCCGGGGCACGACCTGCCACGACAGGCCGAACCGGTCCTTGAGCCAGCCGCACCGGCTCTCGCTCCCGCCGTCGGCGGTCAGCGCGTCCCAGTAGTGGTCGACCTCGGCCTGGTCGACGCAGGAGATCTCGAACGACACCGCCTCGTCGAACGTGAAGTCCGGACCGCCGTTGATCCCGACGAAGCGCGTGCCGTCGAGCTCGAACTCGACGGTCAGCACGGTGCCCTCGGGCCGTGGGGCGTCGGGGCCGTAGTGGGTGACGTCGACGATCCGGGAGCGCGGGAAGATCGAGACGTAGAGTTCGGCCGCCTCCAGCGCGTCGGAGTCGAACCACAGGTTGGGGGTGATGCTCGGCACGGGCATGCTCCTCGAGGTCACGGGTGGTCGTGGGCGAGGACGGTCCGCGGACGCGGAACTCATCGGTGACCACGCCCGGGGACCGGCCGTCCGCGACCCCGGGCCGGGCCGCGAATCGGCGTGCCTCTCCGGGCGCGGGCCTGCCGCGTCCCGTGAGTGGGCACCCCCGTCCGCGGGCCGGGGCCGCGACGCGCCCGGCCACGCGGTGACGGCCGCCGTCAGCGCCGTCGGGCCTCGAACACCAGGCCGCCGTTGCAGCCGGTGATCGTCGACACGTGGATCGATCCACGGAACCGCGTCGCGGTGACGAACACCCCCTCGAACGTCACCGTGCCGCCCTTGTGGCGGTACTGCGACTTCACGCGCCCGCGCTTGACGGTGGCGAACTTCTTGACCGTCGCGGCCGGCCAGTTCTGGATCGTGCCGAGCGACCCGTTCGGGCAGAAGACGCTGATGACCTTGCCGACGACGTCGCCGACGCGGTTGCCGCGCACGGTGAACGTCGCCTTCGACCGGCTGCTCGCCCCCGACCTCGGCGACCACTTCGTCGCCCGCCAGGCGCCCGCGGTCGGCTTGCGGCCCTTGCCGTGCGGGACGAAGCTCGTGTCGGGCACCTTGAGGGTCCGCGAGAACACCTGCTCCGGGATGTCGGACGCGCCGCCACCCGGTGCGGCGAGGTACGTGCACAGGCGGTACGTGCCCGGCGTGGAGAACGTCACCTCGGTCTGCTTGACGTTGAACGGACCCTCGGCCGCGACCACCTGGTTGCCGACGAGCACCGCGCCGGTCGCCTCGAGGTACGCGCGTGAGGACGCCGGGCAGGCCTTCGTGCCCCGGTACGCCACCGACGTGAGCAGCCAGGAGCGCCAGCCCGGTTCGCTGTCGGGCGCCGGGTCGGCGGACGTGCCGGTGAAGGTGAACGTCAGCTCGCGCTCGGTGCCGAGGTTCTTCGGCGCCTTGACGTCGACCGACGCGGCCGACGCGGTCGCGGGGACCATGGCGAGCGCGACCGCGGCGGCGAGCAGCGGCCGTGCGACGGCGTGCCGGGCCCGGTGGGTCGCTGACGGGGCGGTGCGGGAGTGGGTGGATCGCATGGCGCGCATCCTAGGCCCGGGGTGCGCGGCCGTCCGGTCGCGGAGCCCCCGGACGCCGCCGCGCCGACGACCGGGGCGCGGCGCGCGAGGGTCGGACGGCCGGCGGCACGGGCCGCACCTGCGAGGGTCAGACGGCGGGCGGCACGGGCCGCACCTCGTACACGCACGCGTGGTCGCCGCTGACGATGTGCGACACGCGTCGGACGTCGGCGTCGGGCAGCACCGCGCGCAGGAAGTCGATCTCGCTCGAGCACGCCTGCGGATGGCGGCCGGCGACGGCGAGGATCGCGCAGTTGTGCTCGCGGATCCGCCAGCCCCCGTCCGCCAGCGGCTCGGCCTCGGCGAGGTAGCCGTCCTCGTCGAGGATCCGGGCGAGCGCGTCGACGCGCTCGGGACCGGACAGGTCGCCGAGACGCCGCCGGGTGCGGTCGATCCGCGCGTCGCGGCGGCGGGCGAAGAGCCGCTCGACGAGCGCCGGGTCCTCGTCGTCGACGTACCCGAGGAGCTCGGTCGTCAGGTCGCCGTACGCCTGGGGGAAGAGCGCGTCGGCGGCGGCCGTCAGGCGGTGCAGCCGTCGCGGCCTGCCGGGACCGCGTCGCTCGTCGCGGTGGTCGACGAGGCCGGACGCCGCGAGGACCTGCAGCTGCTGGCGGACCGCGCCCGGCGTGACGTCGAGCCCGCGCGCGAGGTCGTCGACCGACGCCTCGTCGAGCTTGCGCAGCGCGACGAGCAGCGCCCGGCGGGCGGGGGAGAGCTCGCGCAGCGCGGACGCGGGGCTCGGACGGTCGCCGGGGCGGCGGGGATGTGGCGCGGAGGCCATGTTGACGAGTTTAGACAGGAAGTACTATGTTTACTAGGAGTACCCGGGAGCGTCCCGCCGACGCGCGATGCTCCCGGTTCCGAGATCCGCAGCACCGAGCACAGGGAGTCCCTCATGGCCTTCACCGTTCCGCCCCTGCCGTACGCCTACGACGCGCTGGAGCCCCACATCGACGAGGCGACGATGCGGGTGCACCACGACAAGCACCACCAGGCGTACGTCGACAAGGCCAACGCGGCCCTCGAGGGCACGTCGCTCGCCGACGCGCCGGTCGAGGAGGTCGTCGCGAAGCTCGGCGAGCTGCCGGCCGACAAGCAGGGCCCCGTCCGCAACAACGCCGGCGGCCACTTCAACCACACGCTCTTCTGGGAGGCCCTGTCGGGCTCCGGCGGCGGCGCGCCCGAGGGCGCCCTGGCGCAGAAGATCGACGAGGCGTTCGGCTCGTTCGACGCGTTCAAGGAGCAGTTCGAGGCCGCCGGCGTCGCGCGCTTCGGCTCCGGCTGGGTCTGGCTCGTCCAGAACGGCGACGGCACGCTCGAGGTCATCTCGACCCCCAACCAGGACACGCCGGTCGCCGAGGGCAAGACGCCGCTGCTGGGCAACGACGTCTGGGAGCACGCCTACTACCTCAAGTACCAGAACAAGCGCCCCGACTACCTCAAGGCGTTCTGGAACGTCGTCGACTGGTCGGTCGTCGCGGGTCGCCTGCAGGGCTGATTCCGCGGGCGCCGGGAGGGGCCACGGCCTCCCCTCCCGGCGGTGACCTCGCGGTGTGACGAACCCCGTCGAAGGTGGCGGTGAACGTCGCATCGCGCGAGTGGCCTCGACGATGTGACGAACCCCGCCGGAGGTGGCGGCGAACGTCACATCGTGCCGGTCCTCGGGGCCGGCCCGTCCGGACGATGTGACGAACCCCGCCGGAGGTGGCGGCGAACGTCACATCGTGCCGGTCCCCGGGGCCGGCCCGTCCGGACGATGTGACGAACCCCGCCGGAGGTGGCGGCGAACGTCACATCGTGCCGGTCCTCGGGGCCGGGCCGTCCCGACGGTGTGACGAACCCCGCCGCAAGTGGCGGTGAACGTCACATCGCTTCGGTCCCCGGGCCGGCCCGTCCGGACGATGTGACGAACCCCGCCGGAGGTGGCGGTGAACGTCACATCGCGCCGGTCCCCGGGCCGGGCCGTCCCGACGGTGTGACGAACCCCGCCGCAAGTGGCGGTGAACGTCCCATCGTGCCGGCGGTCCCGCATGTCGGGCATGAAGAACGGGGGCCAGGTGGATCACCGGTCGCCGTGTGGTGGGGTCTTCCACGTGGGCGTCGTAGAACGTCGTCCCGGTGGAGCGGCGTCTCGTGGAGGTCCCGGTGATCCACGTGAGCCACCCCGGCCGGCGCCTCGCCGCTCGGAACGCACCGCTCGACGCGAAGCGCGGGTGCGTCGCGTGGTGCCCGTCAGGTCCAGAGCCGCTCGACGGGGAGCGAGTGGATGCGGTCCTCGGCCTCATAGCCGACCTGGCCGAGGTGGAACGCGACGCCCGCGACGAAGGCCGTCCCGAGCCGATCCCGGAGCTTCCTCAACCCCGTCAGCTGCCTTCCGTCGACGCGCTCGCCGGCCATGAATCCGCAATCAGCCGCACTCGTAGATCGGATCTAGCCGGGGCCCATATGCGGATCTGGCCGAGCACGATTCCCGGATCTGGCCGGGGCAGGTGGGCGATCATCTGGCGCACAGGGCAAGTGCAGCACATGAAGAACGGGGGCCAGGTGGATCACCGTTCCCCGTGTGGTGGGGTCCTCCACGTGGGCGTCGTAGAACGTCGTCCCGGTGGAGCGGCGTCTCGCGGAGGGCCGGGTGATCCACGTGAGCCACCCCGGTCGGCGCCGCCGCACGTGGCGGTGGACGTCGGATCGCTCCGCCGGCGCCGCGCCCGGGGCCGGGCCGCCTCGACGATGTGACGAACCCCGCCGAAAGTGGCGGTGGACGTCGCATCGCTCCGCCGGCGCCGCGCTCCGGCCCGGCCACCTCGACCATGTGACGAACCCCGCCGAAAGTGGCGGTGAACGTCGCATCGCCCCGCCGGCGCCGTGCCATGGGCCCACGAGTTGCGACCGTGGGTAGGACGGGTCCGCGCCAGGTGCTACCCTCGGTAGGAAATTGCGGTCGGACGACGTCGGGCGCCCTCGGGCGCGGCGCGGCCGGCCTCCACCGCGACCGCTCCCCGGCCGGGCCGGGGGACTCCTATGAGCGTCACCAATCGAGGTTTGGCCGTCGGGATCCGCGCGCTGACGCGGTTCGCCGGGATGGACGTCATCGACCGGCTGGGGCTGCGCAAGCCGTCCGAGCGGGTCCTGCGACGTGCGACCGCGACCGGGTTCCGCACCGCGGGCGCGGCGGGGCGCACGTTCCGCGCGACGCAGAAGCTCGCGTCCGCCCGCCGTCAGGCGCCCGAGACGGCGTCGAAGGCCAAGGGGCTCTTCGACCTGACCCCGACCGACGACCAGCAGATGCTGCAGGAGGCCGCGCGCGAGTTCGCCGCCGCCGAGATCCGCCCCGCCGCCGAGGCCGCCGACCGGGCCGACGCGACGCCGGCCGAGCTGCTCGACGCCGCCGCCGAGCTGGGGATCGCGTCGCTCGGCGTGCCCGAGGAGCTGGGGGGCATCGTCGAGGAGCGCTCGGCGGTCACCGCGACCCTCATCGCCGAGGCGCTCGCGCACGGGGACCTGGGCATCGCCGTCGCCGCGCTCGCGCCCGGGGCCGTGTCGACCGCGATCGGGCTGTGGGGGGACGCCGACCAGCAGGCCACGTACCTGCCGGAGTTCGTCGGTGACGAGCCGCCCGTGGCGGCGCTGACGATCCAGGAGCCGACCGCGCTCTTCGACCCGTTCGCGCTCGGCACGGTCGCCCGCCGTCAGGGCGACGGCTGGACCCTGGACGGCGTCAAGTCGCTCGTCCCGCGCGTCGCCGACGCCGAGCTCTTCGTCGTCGCCGCCCGGATCGAGCCGCAGAACGGGAGCGGCCCGCGGACCGGCCTGTTCATCGTCGAGTCCCGCACCGACGGCGTGACCACGTCGCCCGACCCGGCGATGGGCCTGCGGGCCGCGTCGACCGGCCGACTGCACCTCGACGGGGTCCGGCTGCCGGCGTCCGCCCTGCTGGCCGACGGCGACGACGACGTCTACCGCGACGCGATCGCGCTCGGCCGGATCGGCTGGGCGGCGCTGGCCGCCGGCACGACGAAGGCCGTCCTCGACTACGTCATCCCCTACGTCAACGAGCGCGAGGCGTTCGGCGAGCCGATCAGCCACCGACAGGCGGTCGCGTTCACCGTGTCCGACATCGCGATCGAGGCCGAGGGCCTGCGCCTGGTGACCTACCGCGCCGCCAGCCGCGCGGACCGCGGGGCGTCGTTCCGCCGCGAGGCGGCCCTCGCCCGACGGCTCACCGCCGACAAGGGCATGTGGATCGGGTCGCAGGGCGTGCAGCTCCTGGGTGGCCACGGCTACGTCAAGGACCACCCGGTCGAGCGCTGGTACCGCGACCTGCGGGCCGCCGGGATCCTCGAGGGGACGTTGCTCGTATGACCACGGCCGACCCCGACCACGCACCCGTCCACCCGGCCGCCTGAACGGACCTCCACGATGATCAATCTCGAGAACCCCAAGAAGTTCCAGGGCCTGGTCAACATGACCCGCCAGGTCTCGGAGCAGATGTTCCGCCCGATCTCGCGCAAGTACGACCGCGCCGAGCACGTCTACCCCAAGGAGCTCGACGGCCTGCGCGCCGTGCTCGAGGGCATGAACGAGGGCGACCCCGGAGGCGGCGTCAGTGCGTCCGGCGGCCGCGGCAACAAGGTCAAGGAGGGCAACGTCAACGGCGGCAACGTCTCGACGGTGCTGTCGGTCGCCGAGGCCTGCTGGGGCGACACGTCGTTCGTGCTGACGATGCCCGGTCAGGGCCTGGGCAACGCCGCGATCGCTGCGGTCGCCGACGACGAGCAGCTCGCCCGGTTCGGCGACAAGTGGGCGTCGATGGCGATCACCGAGCCGCACTTCGGATCGGACTCCGCCGCGGTGCAGACGACGGCGATCCTCGACGAGGAGGCCGGCGAGTACGTCCTCAACGGCACGAAGATCTTCGTGACCTCGGGCGAGCGCTGCGACGTCGTCGTGGTGTGGGCGTCGGTCGACCCGAGCAAGGGCCGCGCGGCGATCAAGTCGTTCATCGTCCCGCGCGACAACCCCGGCCTGGAGCTCGTGCGGCTGGAGCACAAGCTCGGCATCCGCGGATCGGACACCGCGCAGTTCGCGCTCACCGACTGCCGGATCCCCAAGGAGAACCTGCTCGGATCGCCCGAGGTCGACGCGAAGAAGTCGTTCGCCGGCGTCATGCAGACGTTCGACAACACCCGCCCGATGGTCGCCGCGATGGCGGTCGGCGTCGCCAAGGCGTCGCTGGAGCGGACGTTCGAGCTCTTCCGCGAGGCGGGCGTCGAGGTCGACTACGACCGTCCCGCGCACCTGCAGACCGGGGCGGTCGCGGAGCTGCTGCGCTTGGAGTCCGACTTCGAGGCGTTCCGGCTGCTGACGCTCGAGGCGGCGTGGATGGCCGACAACCGCAAGCCCAACTCGGTCAACGCGTCGATGGCCAAGGCCAAGGCCGGTCGGGGGGCCACCGAGATCGCGCTGAAGTGCGTCGAGCTCGTCGGGCCGCTGGGCTACTCCGAGGACGAGCTGCTGGAGAAGTGGGCCCGCGACGCGAAGATCCTCGACATCTTCGAGGGCACCCAGCAGATCCAGCTCCTCATCATCGCCCGCAACCTCCTGGGCAAGAGCTCGGCCGAGCTGAAGTAGGCGTGGGGATCGGCTGGCGAGCGGGATCTGCAAGGGTCCCGGGATGCCCGCCGAGCCCGAGCTGCCCCCGCCGGCCCCGCTACCGGTGGGGGAGCGGTACCCCGGGGACGGGCCGCTGCGGCCCCACCACGCCACGTGCTTCGGGTGCGGGCCCGACAGCCCCTGCGGGCTGCACATGGCGATGGTCCGCGACGGCGACGTCGTCCGGACGCACCTGCGGCTGGACGGGCGCCACGAGGGCGCGCCGGGGTTCGCGCACGGTGGGATCGTCGCGACGATCCTCGACGACCTGTCCGGCGAGCTGCTCCTCGTCCTGCGGCGGCCCGCGGTCACCGCCCGGCTCGAGGTGGACTACGTCGCCCCGGTGATGCTCGGGCGCGACCTCGTCGCCGAGGCGTGGGTCGCGTCGATCGACGGCCGCAAGTACCGCCTCGTCGCCCGGATCACCGACGACGGCCGCACGGTCGCGACGTCGCAGGGGCTCTTCATCGCCGTCGGCCGCGAGCACTTCGAGGCCGGCGACCCGGACCGCATGGCGATCCTGCAGGACCCGGTGGCGGGGGCGTCCGGGGGGCCGGTGGACGCGACGACCGGTGGCGGCGGTGCCGGCGCCGGTCTCGGGGGCGAGCCGCCGACGATCGTCGGGACCTGACGCCGGACGGGGCGGAGCCGCCGACGACCGTCGGGACCCGACGCCGGACGGCGCGGGCCCGGGCGCGGCGCTCCTGTCAGGCTCCTCGGCATGTGCGTCCAGTGCGCGGCGGGGGCGATGGCGGCGGTGGCGGGGGCCGGGGGCGCCCGGATCTGGCTCCAGGCGCGGTTGCCGTGGCTGGCGCGCCCGGCCGCCCGCCGCTGGGCGACCCGCACGTCGGTGGTCGTCGCGGTCCTCGCGGCCGGCGTGCTCGGACCGTCCGCGCACGCGGAGGCGCCCGCGACCCACGGGGCCGCCCCCTCGCACGTCGAGCCGACGGCACGGGCCGTCGCACCCCCGGACCGCTAGCCGGGACGGGGTGGAGCCGCGCTGCGAAGGAGCGCACGACCGCCACGTCATCGTAATGAGACTCAGTCTTATATATTCGGGTCATGGCGACTACGACGACCGACCGGCGGCTGCCGGTGACCGTGCTGTCCGGCTTCCTCGGCGCGGGCAAGACGACCCTCCTCAACCACCTGCTCCGCAACCGCGAGGGTCGCAGGATCGCGGTCATCGTCAACGACATGAGCGAGGTCAACGTCGACGCGGCGCTCGTGGAGCGGGGCGATGCGGGGATCGAGGGCTCTCCCACGGGCGGGTTCTCCCGGGTCGAGGAGCGGCTGGTGGAGCTGTCCAACGGCTGCATCTGCTGCACGCTGCGCGAGGATCTGCTCGTCGAGGTCACGCGCCTGGCGCGCGAGGGGCGGTTCGACCACCTCGTCATCGAGTCGACGGGGATCAGCGAGCCGCTGCCGGTGGCCGAGACCTTCACCTTCGAGGGCGAGGACGGGACGAGCCTCGGCGACGTCGCCCGGCTCGACTCGATGGTCACCGTCGTCGACGCGGCGCGGTTCGTCGACGACCTGGGATCGGTCGACGACATCGCCGCACGCGGCGAGTCGCTGGGGGACGACGACGAACGCACCGTCGCCGACCTGCTCGTCGATCAGGTCGAGTTCGCCGACCTCATCGTCCTGAGCAAGGTCGACCTCGTCGACGAGGAGCGGCTGCGGCGGACCGCGTCGACGGTCCGCAAGCTCAACGCCGGCGCGCAGATCGTGCACGCCGAGCACGGTCGCGTGCCGCTCGACCAGCTGCTCGACACCGGACGGTTCGACTTCGACCGCGCCGCCGAGCACCCCGGGTGGCTGCAGGTGCTCCGCGGCGAGGAGCAGCCCGAGACGGAGGAGTACGGGATCGGGAGCTTCGTGTACCGGCGGCGGCGACCGTTCCATCCCGAGCGGCTCTGGTCGGCGGTCCACGAGGAGTGGCCGGGCGTCGTGCGGTCCAAGGGGCTCTTCTGGCTCGCGAGTCGCCCGGCGATCGTCGGCGAGTGGTCGACCGCCGGGCCGATCATCGATCTCGGCGCGGTCGGCACGTGGTGGGCGACGGTCCCTCCGTCGGCCTGGCCGCGGGATCCCGAGGTCGTCGCGCGGCTGCGGGCCGACTGGCACCCGGAGTTCGGCGACCGCCGGCAGGAGCTCGTCTTCATCGGCCACGACCTGGATCGCGACCGGTTCGTCGCGCGGCTCGACGCGGCGCTGCTCACCGACGGCGAGCTCGCCGCCGGTGCGGAGGCGGCCCTCGCGTCGGTCGACCCGTGGCCGCGCTGGGGCAGCGACGGGATGCAGCGGTACGGGCGCGCGGCGGACTCGTCGATGGCGGACGCCGCCTGACGTCGACCGGACCGGTGGGCGCGGTGGCCGGGCGGCGGGCTCGGATCCGCTCCGGGACGTGGTCGCCACGTGACCACCTGGCGGAGCGGGTCGCGGCGCGGCTCGCCGGGCCGCGCGGTCAATGGTGGTGCGCGTGGCCGCCGTCGAGGGCGTCGCGGGGGACCCGCCGGACGAGCAGGGCGGCGAGCAGCGTCGACAGCGGCACCGCGACGACCAGGGCGATGCTGCCGACGAGCGTCGCGACGACCGGCTCCGCCAGGTCGGGGTCGTTGAACGCGTCGCCGACCCCGACGCCGTTGGCCGACACGACGAGCAGCAGCGGCAGGGTCGCTCCCGCGTAGGCGAGGACGAGCGTGTGGATCGTCGCGGCCAGGTGGTCACGGCCGACGGCGAACGCCTCGCGGTACAGCCGGCGCACGCCCATGCGGTCGTTCGCGCGGTGCAGCGCCGCCACCGTCGACACCTGCGACACGACGGTGTCGGTGAGCACGCCGAGCGCCCCGATGACCATCCCGGCCAGGACGATCCCGCCGAGGCCGAGCGGCGAGCCGCTCTGGATGACGAACGCGCCGAGCTCGCCCCCGGTGCCGTCCAGGTGCGCCAGCTCGCTCCACAGCACCCCGACCCCGAGCGCGACGAGCAACGACAACCCGATCCCCGTGACCGCGGCCAGGCTCTGCGTCGTGACGCCGTACGTCAGGCCGGTGGTGATGAACATCACCGCGAACGCCCCGACGAGGGCGACGAGCACCGGCGGGTGGTCGGAGAGCAACGCCGGCACGAGCCAGACGACGACGAGCGTGATGCTCGCCCCGGTGCCCAGCAGCGCCAGGGCGCCCCGGGACCGCGCGACGACGAGGCCCAGCACGGCGAAGAGGACGCCGAGCCACACGAGCGGGGCCCGCCGGTCCCGCTCGGCGTAGGAGTACGCCGGGGCCGGCGACGTCGCCGCGCCGGGGCCGCCCGCGTCGCCCGCGGGCGGGTCGTCGAGCGCGTCGGCGGCCTCGCCCTCCAGCGGCGCCTGGCGCGCCAGGCGGATCGCGTCGCCGACGTCGAGGTCGGGCGACACCTCGGGCGGTCCCAGGACGATCTCGGCCTCGTGGCCCTCGTCCTCACCCTCGGTCACCCGGGCGACGACGGTGCGGCAGCGCTGGTCGGTGGGGCCGCCGCACGGCGCCAGGCGCACCCCGACGACCTCGCCGGACACCGTCGGCCCGCCGGCGCCCTCGACCCGGGGACGGTCGCCGTCGGGCCACAGCGCCACGAGCCCGACGGCCGTCAGGACGAGCAGGAGCGACACGAACCCGACGAGGCCGCGACCGCCCGGGCTCGACAGGAGCGCCCGGAGCGCGTCGCCGCGACCCGGGGAGGGGTGGTCGTGATCGTGCTCGTCGGTCACCGGCCGACAGGGTGACCGGTCGGTCGGCGGAACGGGACGCGGGCGACGAGCACGACGACGAGGTACGTCGCGACCGTCACGAGGGCGATCGACGCGCCGGCTGCGGTGCCGGCGTGGAACGACAGCAACAGGCCGCCGACGCCGGAGAGCACGGCGAGCGCCACGGCGATCGCCATCGTCGCCGCCACCCGTCGGCCGAGGGCGTGCGCGGCCGCCGCCGGGCCGACGAGCGTCGCGGCGACGAAGAGGTTGCCGAGCGCCTGCACGCACACGAGCGTCGCGACCGCGATGAGCGCCACGAGCGCCAGGTCGACCGTGCCCGGGCGGACGCCGAACGACCGGGCGGCGGAGCGGTCGAACGCGGTGGCGGTCAGGCGTGGGTGCAGCGTCCACAGCGCGACCGCGACGACCGTCGTGAGCCCGGCGGCGACGAGCAGGTCGCCGTCGGTGAGCCCCAGCACGTCCCCGAAGAGGAGGGCGCGGACCGCCGCCGGGGAGTCCGGCGACAGCGCCAGCAGCACCCCCAGGCCGAAGAGCGACGTGAAGACGACCGCGACGGCGGTGTCCCGGTCGATCGTCTCGATCCGCGACGCCAGCGCGATGAGCACGGCCGCGACGAGCAGCCCGACCGCCCCGCCGACGACGAGCGGGACGCCGAGCAGCGCGGCGCCGACGAGGCCGGGGAACATCGCGTGCGGCAACGCCTCGCCGGTGAAGGTCAGCCGGTTGGCGACGATCCACGTGCCGAGCAGGCCGCCGGCCGTGCCGAGCAGCAGCACCTCGAGGAGCGCCCGTCGCATGATCTCGCCGTCGAACGGGTCGAGCAGCGGCCCGAGCGCCCCGGCGACCGTCGTGAGCGTCGCGCTCATCCGTGGTGGTGGTCGGTGACGACCGCCAGGCCGCCGTCACGGTCCAGGCGCAGCAGGTCCTCGCCGTACGTCGCGGCCAGGACGTCGGTCGTCAGGGTCTCGACCGGGTCGCCGAACGCCACCTGTCGGCCGTGGAGGCACAGCACCCGGTCCCACGCGCGGCACTGGGCGACGTCGTGGGTGGCGATGAGCAGGGCGTGACCGGCGTCCGCCAGGTCGGCGATCAGGCGGTCCAGCCGCTCGGCGCTCGCGGCGTCCAGGCCGGTGTACGGCTCGTCGAGCAGGAGGATCCGCGCGTCGCGGGCGAGCGCCCGCGCGACGAGCACCCGCTGGCGCTGCCCGCCGGACAGCGCGCCGAAGGTCGCGTCGGCCCGGTTCTGCAGGCCCACCGCGCGCAGGTGGCCGCGCGCGCGCTCGCGGTCGGCGCGCGACGCCCGCCGCCACCACGGTCGGCGGGAGATCGTCCCCATGAGCACGACGTCGAGCGCGCTGACGGGGAAGTCGAGCCGTGACCGGTCGGTCTGGGGGACGACCGCGACGTCGGCGGCGCGGTCGAGCGCGCCGGACCGGACGGCGAGCTCGCCGAGGATCGTGCGGAAGAGCGTCGTCTTGCCGCCACCGTTGGGGCCGAGCACCCCGATCCGCTCCCCGGCGTGCGCGGCGAAGGTCACGTCGCGTAGCGCCGGACGCTCGTCGTAGCCGGCGCTCACCCCGTCCAGCCGGAGGAGCGCGCGCCGGTCGACGGTGGACGGGCCATCGGCCGACGGGCCGGACGGGGGGCCGTCGGCCGACCGTGCGGGGTCGGTGGGGGACGGGTCGCTCACGCGGTGATCCTCACAGGCCGGCGATCTCGCAGCCGCGCCGTTCGCCGGTGATGCCGCCGACGATCGCGTCGGCGTTGTGCGCCATCGCGCCGAGGTACGTCCCCCCGGCGCTGCCCGGATCGCCGAGCGCGTCGCCGTACAGCGTGCGGTCGGCGGTGGCGCCGGTGGCCTTGGCCAGCGCCTCGGCGAGCTTGGGGCTGACGGCGGACTCGGGGAAGATCGCCTTGACGCCCTCGGACCGGACGAGCTTCGTCAACCGGTCGACGTCGGCGGCGGACGGCTGGGCCTGCGTCGTCTGGGCGGGGATGACCGCCCCGACGACGGTGATGCCGTACCGCTCGGCGAAGTACCCGAACGCGTCGTGGCTCGTGACGATCCGGCGGTCCTTCGCGGGGACGTCGGCGAGGCACGCGCGGATGCCGCGGTCGAGCGCGCCGACCTTGGCGAGGTACGCGTCGGCGGAGCGGGCGTAGTGGTCGCGGTGGTCCGGGTCGGCCCGCACGAGCGCGTCGCGGATCGCGCGCACCGCCGTCGGGACGTTCGTCGGGTCCTGCCACCAGTGCGGATCGGTGCCGGACTCGTGATCGTGGCCGGCGTGGTCGCCGTCCGCGTGGTCGTCGGCGTGGTCGTGGTCGGCGTGGCCATCCGCGGCGTGATCGTGGTCGTCGACCGCGTGGTCGTCCTCGCCGCCGCCGTGGTCGTGGTCGTGACCGCCGCCCTCGCGGTGGTGGGGGACGTCGTCGCCGAGCTTCGCGAGCGGTGCGTCGGACCCGGCCTGGCGGCGCACGTCGTCGATCCACCCGTCGAGGCCCAGGCCGGACGCGACGACGACCTTCGCGCGGGACGTGGCGATGACGTCGTCGGGGCGGGGCTCGAACTCGTGCGGATCGGTGCCGGGGGCGATGATCGTGTGCAGGTCGACCCGGTCCCCGCCGACGTTGCGGACGAGGTCGCCGACCATCGAGGTCGTCGCGACGACCCGCAGGCGGTCGTCGTCGCCTCCTCCGTCGTCACCGCACGCCGAGATCCCCAGCGCGGCGACGAGCGCCAGGCCGATCCCGACGGCCCGCCGGCCGGGACGGGTGGTGGGGCGGCCGGGGCCGTGGTCGCGCCGGCGACGGCGCAGGGCGTGGGCGGTGTGGCTCATGGCGAACAGGCCTCCGGTGAGGACGGCGATGGTGGCCCCGGGCGGGGCGTTCGTGCGGGCCGACAGCCACAGGCCGACGACGCCGACGAGGGCGGTGAGGAGGACGGTGGCCAGCTGCCACGTGGGCATCCGGGCGACCCACGGCCGCACGGTCGCGGCGGGCACGACGAGGAGCGCGGCGGCCAGCAGCGACCCGAGCGCCGACAGCGACGCGACGGCGACCGCGGCGACGAGGAGCAGCAGCGCCATCGTCGGGACGCCCGACCGCAGGCCGAGCGCGGTGGCGTGGGGCCCGGCGAATCCGGCCGTCAGCCAGCGCGGGCCCAGGAGGAGCGCCACGACGAGGACGACGACGCTGACGGCGCCGGCGACGACGAGGTCGCCGTCGTCGATGAGCAGCAGGCTCCCGAAGAGCAGCGAGTTGACGGACGCCTCGTGGGGGAAGACGTCGCTGGCGAGGATGACGCCGACCGCGAGCGCGCCGACGAGGACCATCGCGGTGAGCGTGCCGTGCTCGCCGTCCGGGCGGCCGCGTCCGAGGCCGCCGACGCCGAGCGCGAACGCGACGCCGCAGGCGAGCGCCCCGAGCGGCCCCGAGAACCCCAGGCCTGCGGCGAGCACGAGCCCGGGGAAGGTCGCGACCGCGACGCCGTGGGCGTAGAACGACAGTCCGCGTAGCACGACCCACGTGCCGAGCACGCCGGCGCCGGCGGCGAGCAGCAGGATCTCGGCGATCCCGCGTTGGACGAAGGGGAGGGAGAACGGTTCGAGCACGGGCCGCGGGGCAGTATATGGGATCGAGTCTCATGATCGTCGGAGGACCGGCGCGTCCCGCCGCGCCGATCGCGAGGATGGGGCCATGCCGACGTGGTCCCGTCCCGTCCGTCGCGCGCTGGGCTCGGTGGCCCGGGGGACCGTCGGGCTCCTCGTCCTGGGGCTCGTCGGGGCCGGACCGACGACGGCGGCGCCTCCGCGACCACCGCTGACGCCGACGATCGTCGGCGAGGCGCCACGCGCGGGCGGCGTGGTGCGCTTTCCGCAGGCGGTCGGCGTCGACCCCCGCAACGGCGACGTCGTCGTCGGCGACCAGTACTCCGGAACGATCCAGACGTTCGGCCCCACCGGCACCCCGAAGAGGAGCTTCGGCGGCTACGCCCACCGGGGCGAGCCCGGACGGTTCGACGTCGTCGGCGGGCTGGCGCTCGACCGCAGCGGACGGATCTTCGTCCTCGACAGCGCCCACGACCGGATCCAGGTCATCTCGGCCGACGACGGCCGGTTCATCACGACGATCGGCGGCCCCTCGACGCTCAAGCTCCTCAACGGCAGCCGCCCCGACCGCGGGATCATCGCCGGCGGGATCGCCGTGCACCAGGCCGCGCCCGGCCGCACCGTCGTCGTGTTCGTCGCCGACAGCGGCAACCACCGCGTCGTCCGCTGGGCGCTCGACCCCGTCACGCTCAAGCCGTACACGTCGCCGCGCGTCACGTCGCGCGCCGGCGGGGTCAACCTGCAGTACCCGCAGGGACTGGGGGTGAGCCCGGACGGCCGGCGCCTGTACGTCGCCGACAACCAGCACCACCGGATCCTCGTGCTCGGCTCGCGGTCGCTGCAGGTCGTCGGGCGCGCCGGACGCCACGGGACCGGCCCGGGCGAGATCAACGCGCCGTATGACGTCGCCGTCGATCGCAAGGACCGGTTCTACATCGCCGACAACCTCAACGGCCGGCTCAACATCCACGACACCGAGACGCTCGACTACGTCGGCACCGCGGGCGGACGGGGACGCACCGTCGGCCGGTTCGCGATCGTCCGGGCGGTCGCCACCGACCCCACCGACCCCGAGGGCGGGGCGATCGTCGCCGACACCTCGAACAACCGGATCCAGCGGGTCCGCCCCGACGGGACCGTGTGGGCGGCGTGGGGGATCGCAGGGCGCGGGCCCGGGTACTTCACCCGCCCGCGTGGCGTCGCCGTCCACCCGGACGGGACGCTCGCCGTCGCCGACACGTTCGACCACCGCGTCGCGCTCATCGCGTCCGACGGCACCTACGTCGACCAGCGTGCCTACATCAGCCGCTCGACCGGGTTCGCCCACTGGGGACGCGAGCGCCGCGCGCAGATGCTCCTGCCCGGCGCGGTCGCATGGGACCGGGCCGGCGGGCTGTGGGTGGCGGACACCTACAACAACCGGCTGCAGCGGCTCGCGCCCGACGGCGTCCCGGTGCTCGTCACCCCGCCCGGGTTCGTCAAGCGACCGCGGGGCATCGCCGCGCACCCCGACGGCAGCGTGTGGGTGGCCGACACGAACAACGGTCGCGTGCTGCGCGTCGACATCGGCGGCAACGCCACCACCATCCGCAGCGGCCTGGGGCGGCCGTACGCCGTGACCGTGTCGCCGACCGGCCAGGCGTACGTCACCACGACCCGCTCCATCCGCGACGTCGCGACGAACGAGAAGGTGCCACCGCCGCCCGGCGCGACCCGCTGGGACCGCCCCGAGGGCCTGGCGGCCGCCGCCGACGGCACGCTGTACGTCGCCGAGGCGCGCCCGAAGGTGCCGGGGGGCGCGCGGATCCTGCGCGGCGTCCCGCACGTCGACGGCCGCTGGACGTGGGACGTGCTCGCGTCGGAGGCCGGACCCGGGACGACCGTCGTCGAGCCGGGCACCCTCGCGCTCGCGCCCGGCGACGGCACGCTCTACGTCGCCGACGCCGGGCAGGACCGGATCCTGCGGTTCGACAAGCCCGGGATCCGCGCCCCGACGACGGTGCCGCTCGGGGTGACCCTGGAGGGCGGTGGACCGCTGCGAGGGACGGTGACGAGCCAGCCGCCGGGCATCGACTGCGGGACCGACTGCGGGCAGTCGTTCGCGCCGACCCGCACCGTCACGCTCACCGCGCGGCCGCACGCCGACTCGCGGTTCACCGGGTGGGGTGGCGCCTGCGCCGGCGCGACGAACGGCCCGACCTGCACCATCGCGATGGGCCAGGCGCGGCACGTGACCGCCCGGTTCGACGCGCTGCCGCCCGATCCGGTCCGGATCCGTACGGCGTCGGTCACGCCACGCCGGTGGCATCTGCGCCGCAAGAGCGGTCCGCGGTCGCGACGGGCCGCCACGAAGGCCCGGCTGACGATCCGCGTGACCGAGGAGTCGCGGGTGCGGGTGCAGGTCGCCCACGCCCGGGCTGGCCGCAAGACCGCCAAGGGCTGCCGCAAGGCCCCGAAGGGTCGGCGGGTGTCGCGGCGCAAGGCGTGCACGCGGTTCGCCGTCCTGCCGGTGAAGCGCGACCTCGAGCTCGTCGAGGGTCGGACGCGGATCGACGCGGGGCCGCGGTTCGGCCGCCGGACGCTGACCCCGGGTCGCTACCGGCTCGTCGTCACCGCCACGAACGAGACGGGAGAGCACCGGCGCCACACGCGGTCGTTCCGGGTCACCCGGTGAGCGCTCAGGCCTCCAGCGCCCGCCGGACCTTCTTGGCCGACGCGCCGTCGCGGACGCCGAGCGCCTGGGCGAAGTGGCCCACGCGCAGCTCCTCGAGCATCCACCGCACGTCGCGCAGCTCGGGGGTGACCCGGTCGCCGGCGGCCTGCAGGCGACCGGCGTAGGCCTGCTCCAGCTCGTGGATCGCCCGCATCCGGTCGCGGTCGGCGGGGATCGCGGTCGGCAGTCGGTCGAGGCGCTGGGCCGCCGCCGCGAGGTACCGCGCCAGGTCGGGCAGGCGGCGCGCCCCGGTGGCGAGGACGAACCCCGGCGGCAGCAGCCGCGCGAGCTGGGCCTGCACGTCGCGCAGCGCGGGGTCGAACGCGCCGCCGGGGGCGGGGCGCTCGGCCAGGCGCTCCAGCCGTCGCCGCACGTCGGCCTCGGCGCGCAGCACCCGCACGACCTGCTCGGTGACCTTGACCGTCGCCCCGGCCAGGTGACCGGCGACCCGGTCGCGCAGCGCCCGGAACGCGGCCTCGTCGAACGCCGGCGCGCCGGCGTCCTCGGCCAGCACGTCGAGCGTCGCATCGACGGCGTCCTCGAGCACCGCGGCCAGGCCGCCCTGCGCGAGCGACAACGTGAGCTGCGCGTCGTTGTCGAGCGCCTTGCGGACGTGACGGATCGGGGAGGGGATCGTCAGCCGCAGCAGCCGCCGGGTGCCGGCGCGCATCGCGGCCGCCTGCGCGGCCGCGGTGTCGAGCACCCGCACCCCGACGGCGTCGCCCTCGTCGACGAGCGACGGGTACGCCCGGACCGAGCCGTCGGTGCCCGGCAGCGCCACCGCCCGCGGGAGCGTGCCGATCGTCCAGTCGGTCAGCCCGCGGCGCTCCAGCTGCGGCGTCGCCTTCGCCAGCTCGGCCCGCAACCGCGGGCGGACCTCGGCCCGCAACGCGTCCAGGTCCTCGCCCTCGGCGACGGCGTCCCCGCCCTCGTCGACGACGCGGAACCGCATCCGCAGGTGGCTCGGCAGCGTCGACAGGTCGAGCATCGACGGGGTGACCTGCACGCCGGGGCGGCGCGACAGCTCACGGGCGACCGCCTTCGTCAGCGGCTCGCGGCCGGGCTCCAACCGATCGAGCACCCGCGCGGCGGTGTCGGCGATCGGCAGCAGCTCGCGGCGCACGTCCTTGGGCAGCGACCGCAGCAGCGCCACCACGAGCTCGTCCTGCAGCGCGGGGACGAGCCACTCGAACCCGCCGGGCCGCAGTCCCGGCAACGCCTTGAGCGGCACGATCGCGGTGACGCCGTCCTCGTCGGTCCCCGGATCGAACCGGTACTCCAGGTCGAGGACGACATCGCCCTGACGCCACCGCGTCGGGCGGGCGTACGGATCGACCTCCGCCGCGGCCGCACGGTCGACGAGCACGTCGCGTTCGACGGTCAGCAGGTCGGGGTCGGCCTGCCGGGCCTTGCGCCACCAGCGGTCGAACTCGACCGCCCCGACGACGTCGGCCGGGATCCGCTCGTCGTAGAACGCGTACAGGACGTCGTCGTCGACGAGCAGGTCGCGGCGGCGGGCCCGCTCCTCCAGCTCCCGCACCTCGTCGCGACGACGGGCGTTCTCGGCCAGGACCTCGGCGCCGCCGGCGCGGCCCCCGTCCCAGTCGCCCTCGACGAGCGCGTGACGGATGAAGAGGTCGCGCGAGGCCACCGGATCGATCCGGCCGTAGGCGACGGTGCGGTCGGCGACGATCGGCAGGCCGTACAGCGTGACCTTCTCGGTCGCGACCGCCGACCCGCGCCTGCGGGACCAACGCGGCTCGAGGTGGGTGCGCACGACGAGGTGCCCGGCGAGCGGCTCGATCCACGCGGGGTCGATGCGGGCGACGGTGCGACCCCACAGCCGCGTCGTCTCGACGAGCTCGGCGGCCATGACCCACGGCGGCGGACGGCGGGTGGGGATCGACGATCCGGGGAAGATCGCGAACCGGGCGTTGCGCGCGCCGACGAACTCCGCCTGGGGGCGACGGCCGCGTCGCGCGTCGCGCGCCGCACGCTGGTCCTCGTCGGCGCGGTCGTGCATCCCGACGTGCGACAGGAGCCCGGTGAGCAGCGCCTGGTGGACGTGGTCGCCCGTGGCCGGCTCGCGGTTGATCGTCACCCCGGCCTGGCGCGCGGCGCGACGCAGCTGCGACACGAGGTCCTGCCACTCGCGGATCCGCAGCACGTGGAGGTACTCGGCCCGGCACCGCTTGCGGAACCGGTTGCCCGACAGCTCCCGCTGCTGCTCGCGGAGGTACCGCCACAGGTTGAGCAGGGCGAGGAAGTCGGAGTCCTCGTCCTTGAACCGGGCGTGCGCCTGGTCGGCGGCGGCCCGGTGCTCGGCCGGGCGCTCGCGCGGGTCCTGGATCGACAGCGCCGCGGCGAGGACGATCACCTCGTCGGCGCACCCGAGCCGGTCCGCCTCGAGCACCATCCGCGCCATCCGTGGGTCGACGGGGAGTTGCGCGAGCCGACGCCCGAGCGCGGTGAGGCGTGGGCCGTCGGCGCCCCGGGCGTCGCGCGGGCGGCGCCGGCGACCGCGACCGTCGACGGCGTCGCGGCTCCGGTCGGCGCCGGCGGCGTCCGTGGGGTCGGCGCGTCGGGCGTCGGGCGCGGTCCGGTGGAGCGCCCCGAGCTCGTGGAGCAGGTCGAGGCCGTCGCGGACCTGGCGGCGGTCGGGCGGGTCGAGGAACGGGAACGCCTCGACGTCGCCGAGCCGGAGCGACGCCATCTGGAGGATGACCGACGCGAGGTTCGTGCGGAGGATCTCGGGGTCGGTGAACCGGTCGCGGCCGTCGAAGTCCTCCTCGGAGTACAGCCGGACGCAGACCCCGTCGGCGGTGCGGCCGCAGCGGCCCTTGCGCTGGTCGGCGGACGCCTGCGAGATCCGCTCGATCGGCAGGCGCTGGACCTTGAGGCGCGAGCTGTAGCGACTGATCCGGGCGACGCCGGTGTCGACGACGTAGCGGATGCCGGGGACGGTGAGCGAGGTCTCGGCGACGTTCGTCGCGAGGACGATGCGGGGCTTGCCACCGGCGCCGCGGAACACGCGGTGCTGCTCGTCGTGGGCCAGGCGGGCGTACAGCGGCAGGACGTCGACGCCGGCCCCGAACCGGCCCGACAGCGCCTCGGCGGCGTCGCGGATCTCGCGCTCGCCGCTGAGGAACACGAGCACGTCACCGCGACGGCCGGGCAGCGTCGGGTCGGTCCACAGCTCCTCGACCGCGTCGCCGATCGCCTCGTCGACGTCACGCTCGTCGTCGGCCCCGTCGTCGGACTGCAGCGGCCGGTAGCGCACCTCGACGGGGTACGTGCGGCCGGACACCTCGATCACCGGCGCGGCGTCGGGATCGTCCGGGGCCGCGCCGGGGGACGGGGCCGTCGCCGCGGTCGCCGAGGAGGGGGTCGGCGTGGTCGGCGGCACGGGGGTCGGCGGGCCGGTCGTCGCGGTCGGCGGGACGGACGCCTTCCGTGCGCCGGCCGATCGTCCGCGGCTCCCCGGACGGTCGATCGCCCCGAAGTGACGCCCGAACCGGCCCGGGTCGATCGTCGCCGACGTGATGATGAGCTTGAGCTCGGGGCGCGCCGGCAGGATCTGGTGGATGCACCCGAGGAGGAAGTCGATGTTGAGCGAGCGCTCGTGCGCCTCGTCGACGATGATCGTGTCGTAGCGACGCAGCAGCCGGTCGCGCTGGATCTCGGCGAGCAGCAGGCCGTCGGTCATCAACCGGACGAGCGTGTCGTCCTTGGCGTGGTCCTGGAACCGGACGCTGTAGCCCACGGCGTCGCCGAGCGGCACCCCGAGCTCGTGCGCGATCCGCTCGGCGACCGTGCGCGCCGCCAGTCGTCGCGGCTGGGTGTGCGCGATCGTGCCGCGGACGCCGCGGCCGAGCTCGAGGCAGATCTTGGGCAGCTGGGTCGTCTTGCCCGACCCGGTCTCGCCGGCGACGACGACGACCTGGTGCGCCTCGATCGCGGCGCGCAGGTCCTCGCGCCGCGCGCTGACCGGCAGCTCCTCGGGATAGGTGATCGTCGACGGCACGGCGGCGGCGCGGCGGGCGACGAGCGCCTCGCCGGCGGCGATCTCGGTGAGCAGCCGCTCTAGGTCGCGGCCGCGCCGCTCGGGGTCGCGCGTGCCCCGCAGGCGTTGCAGGCGGCGGCCGAGCCGGTCCTCGTCGCGGTGGGTGAGCTCCGCGAGTCGACGGCGGAGCGCGGCCGTGTCGACGTCGCCCGACCGCGGATCGCCGGCCGGCGAGGAGAAGGGGGCGGGACGGCCGGGCATCGCTCCCGGAGGGTAGGAGGTGGGCAAGGGGTGGTGCGTGGCCGTGCGGAGCCGGTCAGCGCAGGTCGAACTCCTCGGCGCCGTCGTCGACGACGGTCGCCGAAGCGGACCCGCCGGTCGTCGATCCACCGCCGGTCGATGCCGCGCCGCTGGATCCCGTGCCGGTCGCCCCGGCGCCGGCCGAGCCGCCCGGGGTGGTGGCCGTGGGGCCCGTCGGCGGTGGCGCGGTGGTCGTGGCCGTCGACGGCGCCGCGCCGGACCCGGCGCCGACCGACGGCGCGGTCGCGGGGGACGTCGCCGCGGCGCGTGCGGCGGTGCGGTCGGATGACGCGCGACGGCGTGCGGCCGCCCGCCGTCGGCGGAGGTCGGCGGCGCGGCGCGCGACGGCCCGCTCGCGCGCCGCGCGGCGCCCGCGGGCGGCGAGCGCGTCGACGTCGGGTGCCTCGGCCGAGAGCGCGCCGGGACGGTCGCTCACGGTCGGCACGGCGCCGTCCGGTCCGATCGCGATCGCGGTCGGCGCCACGACGTCGTGCGTGCCGCCGTCGTCCCCGCCGACCGTGGCGAGGGCGATCGCGACGGTGACGGCGACGGCGACCAGCGCACCCGCCGTGACGAGGGCCGCGCGGCGGCCGGACCCGGCCCGGCGCGCGACGGCGCCCAGGCGGGGGGCGGCCGCCCCTGCCGACGCCCCGCCCGTCGCCCGGGCGGTCGCGCGGACGCGGGTCCCGGTCGCCGCCCCGGCTGCCGCCGCCCCGGTCGGCGCGGCTCCGGCCGCGGCCGCCCCGGCCGCGGAGGAGCCGGCGCCCGATGCGGTCCATGCCGAGCCGTCCGTGTCGGGAGCGCCGTCCGCGGCCCCGACGCCGACCGCTCCCGTCCCCGCCAGCAGCGGCAGCGGTGGGGCGAGCGACGCGATCCCCCGCAGGCCGAGCACGCGGCGTCGACAGGCCGAGCAGTCCTCGAGGTGACTGGCCGCGAGCGCGTGACGCTCGCCGTCGGGGTCGAGGACCCCCAGGGCGTACGCCAGGATCATCGACCGGCGCTCCCGGCACCAGTCGCCGGACACGTCCTCCACCAGGCGACCCATCCGTCGGGAGACCCCGTCCATGACCTTCTCCATCCGCCGGGGCGTGAGGCCCATGCGGCGGGCGGCCTCGGCACGGGTGTGGTCGTAGAGGTAGCAGAGCGTGGCGGCCTCGAGCTCACGGTCCGACAGCCGCTCCCGCATCCCGTCGCGCAACGACCGCAACCGCGTCCGGTCGTCGATCCGCGCGTCCAGGTCCTCGGGTGGGGCGGGGAGCTCGGGGGCGAGCTCCGCCCGCCGGTCGACGTGGCGCGACCGGTGGTCGTCGAGCGCCCGACGGTGCGTGATGGTGACGAGCATCGCGACCCGGCTCTCCACCGGCTCGCCCGCCTCGAGCTTGACGTAGAGCGCGTGCCACGCCTGGTTGTACGCCGCGTCGAGGTCGCTCTCGTCGAGGATGACGCCCGCCGCGCGGAGCTTGCCGGCCACCGTGCGCAGCACCTCGTCGCGGACGGCGCGGTACTCGCGGGCGACGACCCGCTCCGAGGACCGGCGTCCGGGCGCGCGGTCACCGCGTCGTCCCGTCGGCGCGCTGCGCAGCGACCCTCGGGCCGGTCCGGGGCGACGATCGGCCGACACGGTCAGCGCGGGTCCACGCGGACGCGCACCCGCTTGCTGCGGTGGGTGCCCCACGGCCAGGCCGGGGACGACGCGACGGTCGCACGGAACGAGAACCGGGTCGGTCGGGTGACGCCGTTGAACCGGTACCGCCAACGCCAGGCGCCGCGCCGGTCCGCGCGGACGGTGCCCACCGCGCGGTAGCGGCCACGGACGATCGCGTCGATCCGGACGACGGCGCCCCGGGCCGACTCGCCGGCGCCGGTCAGGCGGCCGCTGAGCGTCAGGCGCCCCCGGTTGCGCAGTCGCCTGGGCTTGGCGGTGGCGCTGACGGCGATGCCGGTGTGCGCGCGTCGGGTGACGCGGACCGTGGGCTCGGCGCCCTCCCACGGGGCGAACGTCGCGATGATGCGGTTGGCGCCGGCCGGGCCCCGGGCGAGCGCGAACCGGCCGTCGGCGTCGGTGCGCAGCGTCCGCAGGCGCCGCTCGGTGGTCGTGCCCGACACGCCGAGCGCCTGGCGGTGGAGGACGATCGCGGCCCGCCGGACCGGGACGCCGTCGGCGGTGGTCACCCGCCCCGATATCCGGGGCCGCTTGCCCCGCTTCGGCCTGCTCGACGAGAGGGTGAGCTTCGGACGCGCCACCGCGGGGACGCCGTTCGTCGGCGTCGGGGCGGGGGCGGGGGCCGCCGGCGGGTCGTCCGCGACCGGAGGCACGGGGACCGGCTCGGGCGTCGCGACGGTGAACGCGACCGGTCCCCAGGGCGTGACGTTGCCGGCCGCGTCGGTGACCGTGCCCGACGCCTGGTGGGCGCCGGGGGTCAGCGCCGACGCGTCCACGGTGAAGGTGCGCTCGGTCGAGCGCGGGCACGGGCGGGCGTCGCCGTAGGGGACCCGGCACGTCGGGTCGGTCGTGCCGGAGTCGACGACGGTCGACGCGCCACCGTCGACGGCCATGGTCACGGTCGCGATCCCGCTCTGCGGATCGGCGGCCCGCACGAGGAGCGTCTGCGGGCCCGTCACCGGACCGCCGTCGACGAGCGGTCCGGACACCGCGGTGACCGCCGGGGGCGTCGGGTCGTCCAACGTCACCATCGCGCGGAACAGCCGGGTCGTCGTCGGTGGCGACGGCGACGACGCGCACGGCTGGGCGGCGTTCGGGGGTTGGCAGCGGACGAAGAGGCGGAGGCCGTGCAACGGGCCCAGGTCGGTCCACGCCGGATCCGCGTAGCGGACGAACCCCACCGCGTCGGCGTCGCCGCGGACCTTGCGGGCGACGTTCGCGGGGTCCATCGGGGCGGCGGAGAACGACGGGCACCAGGACGCGTCGTCGCTCCAGCACATCCGGGTGTTGAGCCCCGGGACCGCGGCGACCTCCTCGACGCCGGCGTGGTATCCGGGAGACGTGGTGGTCATCGCGTGGTCGCGTCGCAGCTCGTAGTCGGTGATCGCCGTGCCGGGGGGCGCGAGGAACCGGAGCAGGCCGGTCGACGTCTGGTGGTCGCGTCCCGGCGTCATCGCGATCGACAGCGCGCCGTCGTCGGACGCGCACGTGTCGGCGGACGCGAACCCGTCCACGGGCCCGTAGTGCGTCTGCAGGTCGACGAACCAGGCGCCGGTCGCGAAGCCGGGGGCGCCGAGCGGGTCGCGGCAGGACCACACGTCGTAGGTGGCGGCGTCGGCCCGCGGCGCGACGCTCGCGATGAGCGTCATCAGGAGGGCCGTCACGAGCAGGAGCGACGATGACCGCCTGCGTACACCGTAGCTCGACGCCGGACCCCGACCGCGCGTGGCGGTCGACGAGGGCGGGGATGGCAGAGCCACCGGGCCAATGTAGCGATCGGGGAGCGGCGTGCCGCCCCGTCCGGCGTTCCGATCGGCGGTGCCGACGAGGACGATCGGCCGGCCCTATCGACCGGCGGGGCCGGCCGAGCGGTCGTCGGTGCGACCCGCGCCCCGCGACTCCGGTCGACGCGGCGGTCGACGCCCCTCGGGAGACGCGTCGTCCAGGCGCTCGAGCGCCCCGTCGACCCGCGCCCGGAACGCCTCGACGTTGCGGACCTTGATCGCCTCGTACCCGCGGACGAGCCCGGCCGCCGCGGCGACCGTCGTGACGTCGCCGACCGTCTCGGGCGCCAGGTGGGCGAGCGCCGCGTCGACGTGCCGTCGGTACTCCGCCGCGAGCGCGCGCTCCAAGCGCCGCACCCGGGCGTGACCGAACGGGTCTAGCACCGTGCCGCGCAGGCGACGGAGCCGGTACAGCACGCCGAGCGCCGGGTAGAGCCAGCGACCGTCGAGCGCGACCTTGCGTCGCAGTCCCAGGGTCCGCAGCAGCGGCGGCTGCAGCAGCACCCGCACCCGGGCCCGCGGCCCGTAGGCGTCGACGACCCGTGCCCGCTCGATCCCGTCGCGGTGGAGCCGCGCGATCTCGTACTCGTCCTTGTACGCCGTCAGGTGGAACAGCCCGCGCGCGAACGCCTCGGCGACCGCCGTCGTCCCGGTCCGCTCCCGCTCGATCGCGGCGACGCGGGCCACGTCGTCGAGGTAGGCCCGCGCGGTCCGGTCGTCCTGCCACGCGACGAGCTCCGGGATCCGCGCGTCGAGGATCCGGCGCAGGCTCGGCCCGGCGGACGCGACGAGGTCGCGCGCGTCGACGGAAGCGTCGGCGAGCACCCGGTCGACGGTCGCCGTCGCGCTCCGGTGAGACCCGTGGTCGGTCGCGTCGCCGTCGACGTCGCCGCCGGCCACGTGATCGTCGGCTGCGCCGCCGTCCGTCGAGCCGCCGCCGGGCGCCATGCCGCCGGTCGGGGCGCCGTCGATCGCCGCCCACGCCGCGTCCGCGTCGACCGCGAGCGCCCGGCCCCACCGCAACGCGGCGAGGTTCGTCGCGACCGCGGCCCCGTTGAGCTCGATCGCCCGCTCGACCGACGCGACGTCGAGCGGCAGCGCACCGTGCTGGAGCGCCGCCCCGACGAGGATCATGTTCGTCGGCATGTGGTCGGCGAAGAGCCGCTCGGACAGCGTGCCCGCGTCGACGGCCAGCTCGTCCTCGCGCCGGGTCACCGCCCGGATCCGGCGCAGCGCCCCCAGCAGCGACATCGCCGTCGCGTCGACGCGGGTCACCTCGGCGGCGGTCGGCACGTGGTGGCGGTTGAGGACGGCGATCGTGCGCGTGGGATCGGCGACCGCCAGGGTGTCGGGCGACGCGGCGCCGAGGAGGTCCAGGCCCAGCAGCACGTCGACGCGGCCGCGACCGGCGCGGAGCTGGCCCTCGACCGGCCGCGACCCGAACCGCACGTCCGACAGGACCGGGCCGCCCTTCTGCGCCAGGCCGATCTGCTCGAGCCCGGCGGCGTGACGGCCCTCGAGGTGGGCGGCCATCTGCAGCACCTGCGACACCGTCACCACCCCGGTGCCGCCGATCCCCGGCATCCGCACGAGCACGTCGTCGCCGACCCGACGCACCGGGTCCGGCAGCGGGAACGGCACGTCGGGGACCGGACGCGGCCGGCGCCGCGGGTCCGGGGTGACGAGGAGGAACGACGGGCAGTCGCCCTCGAGGCACGTCATGTCCTGGTTGCACGACGACTGGTGGATGCGCGTCTTGCGGCCCAGCTCGGTCTGCACCGGCTGCACCGACAGGCAGGACGACACGTCGCCGCAGTCGCCGCACCCCTCGCACACCCGCTCGTTGATCCACGCCCGCTCCGCCGGGACCGGCAGCAGCCCGCGCTTGCGCCGCCGACGCTTCTGGGCGGCGCACTCGTCGTCGTGGATGAGGACGGTGACGCCGGGCGTCGCGGCGAGCTCGCGGAGCGTCTCGGGCAGCCGGTCGCGGTGGCGGACCTCGGCGATCGACGCCAGCCGCACCCGACGGTAGCGCCGGGGGTCCGGGGTGGTGACGACGACCCGGCTGACGCCCTCGACCTCGAGCCAGCGGGTGATGCGCGGCACGCCCAGCCCACCGGTCGGCTCCTGGCCCCCGGTCATGGCGACCGCGTCGTTGTGCAGCAGGCGGAAGGTCATGCTCACGCCGGCGGCGACCGCCGCCCGCACCGCCAGCGACCCGGAGTGGTGGAACGTGCCGTCGCCCATGTTCTGGACGAAGTGCGGGTCGTCGACGAACGGCGCCAGCCCGAGCCACTGCGCGCCCTCGCCGCCCATCTGCGGCATCCCGAGGAGCCGGCCACGGCGGCCCTCGCCGTCGAGGGCGACCATCGTGTGGCACCCGATGCCCACGCCGACGAGGCGGTCGGCGTCGGCGCGGGTCGACACGTCGTGCGGGCAGCCGGAGCAGAAGTACGGCGTGCGGCGCGGCAGCGGCGGACCGTCCGGCACGGCGGGCGGGGTGGCGGGCAGGCCGACCCCGCCGCCGGCCGGGATCTCGCTCCCGAGCAGCCGCCGGAGCGCGACGGCCACGTCGTCGGCCCCCACCGACCCGCGTGCGGGCAGCAGCGGCCGGTCGTCCGCATCGCGGCGCCCGACGACCAGCGGGGCATCCGCCCGCCGGTAGTGGGCGTCGCGGACCATCGGCTCCAGGAACGGCAGCTTGTCCTCGACGACGAGCACCCGCTCGACGCCGGAGGTGAGGTCGCGCAGGTCGGCGGCCGGGAGCGGCCACGGCATCCCCACGCGCACGAGGCGGATCCCGAGTCGCTCGCGCGCGTCCGCGTCGACGCCCAGGTCGTCGAGCGCCCGGACGACCGCGGCGAACGCGAGGCCCGCCGCGACGATCGCCAGCCGGGGCCGCGACGGCTCGGCGACGATCCGGTTGAGCCCCGCCGCCCGGGCGTACGCCGCGGCGCGGTCGAGTCGCGCCTCCATGAGGTCGAGCTCGGCGTCGAGGTTCGTCGGCGGCAGCAGCACCGGTCGTGGCCCGGCGACCCGCACCGGCAGGTCGGGGATCGCGTCGAGCGTCCGGCCGACGTCGACGGTGGCGGTGGCGTCCGCGAGGTCGGCGACGACCTTCACCGCGCACCACGTCCCGGCGTGGCGCGACAGCTCGACCGCGTGGACGCTCGCCTCGAGGAGCTCCTGCACCGACCCGGGCGTCAGCACCGGCACCATGAGGCTGCGGCAGAGCGGCTCGCAGCTGCTCGGCACCGTCGACGACTTGCTCGCCGGGTCGTCGCCGATCCACGCCACCGCCCCGCCGAGCGGCGCGGCGCCGCTGAGGTTGGCGTGGCGGATGGCGTCGGTCGCACGGTCCAGGCCCGGGCTCTTGCCGAACCAGAACCCGACGACCCCGTCGTGGCGGCGTCCCGGGACCTCGTCGAGCAGCTGCGTGCCGCCGACCGCCGTCGCGGCGAGCTCCTCGTTGAGCCCGGGGCGCGCGACGATCCCCGCCGGCTCCAGGTGCGCCCGGGCCCGCTCGAGCTCCTGGTCGAGCCCCGCGAGCGGCGAGCCCTGGTACCCCGACACGTACACCGCGGTGTCCCGGCCACGGCGCCGGTCGAGGCGGCGCACGTCGAGCGTCGCGCGCACGAGCGCCTGGATCCCGGACAGGAGCACCGGGCCGTCCTGCGCGACGTAGCGGTCGTCGAGCCGGACGTCGCGTCGCGGGTCGTGCCGACGGACGACGAGGGGCGGGGGCGGACCGGTCGACGGGCCCAACATGGACCGATGCTGGTCGGTCCCGTCGGCGTCGTCCATCGGGTCGACCCTGACCGCACGTTCGCGCACGAAACGATCCTCGCAGGCCGATCCGACGCAAGGAACGAGCGCGAAGGGCGTAGAATGCGTGCATGTCCGACCATCTGGAGCTGGACGACACGGACCGCGAGATCCTGCGGCTCCTCACCGAGGACGCCCGCCGGACGGTCCGCGAGATCGCCGACGCCGTGCACCTGTCGCCCGCCCCGGTCCGCCGACGGATCGACCGGATGGAGCGCGGCGGGCTCATCCTCGGCTACACGACGATCCTCGACGAGAGCCGGGTCGCGCCGAGCATCGACGCGTTCGTCGAGTTGCGGTTCCAGGGCGACACCGACGTCGCCGACATGGTCCGGGGCGCCACCGACCTGCCCGAGGTCCTCGACGCCTACACGACCGCCGGCGATCCGGACATGCTCGTGCGGGTACGGGTGGCCGACGTGGGGGCGCTGCGCCGGGTCGTCAACCGCCTGCGACGCAGCGGACGCGTGACGTCGAGCAAGACGTTGATCGTCCTGAGCCGTTGGACGCGCGCCCACGCCCACACCGCCCGGGCCCGAGGCACGGCGGGCGGCGCACGGGGCGACGGCTCCGGCGACGAATGACGGATACCCTTGGGCGCCTCATGGCCCGCAAGACCAAGCGTCGCACCAAGCACCGAGGCAACGCCGCGGGCATGATCGAGTCCCGTGGTCGCACGTCGTCGCGTGGATCCGGTGGCGGCGCGGCCGGCCGCGGCGGTGGCTCCCGCGGTGGGGCCCGGCGCCCCGAGGCCGACCCGCGCCTACGCGAGCCGACCTGGAAGGCCGCCTTCTACCGGGCGATCTTCGCGTCGGTGATCTTCGTCATCGTCATGATGCTCATCGGCAACGGCAACGCGGCCGCCGCGATCTTCGTCGGGTTCATCCTGCTGGCCGTCTACACGCCGTTCGGGTTCTACACCGACCGGTTCTTCTGGAAGCGCCGGATGGCCCAGGCCGGGCGTCCGGTCCCCGGCCCCGCCCCGCGCCGGCCGCGCAAGTGACCCCTCACCCCGAGACCCCCGGGAGGCACACCGTGGACGTCCGCATGTTCACCGTCGGCATGATCCAGGAGAACGCGTTCCTGGTCCGTCGGCCCGACGCGACCGAGGCGGTCATCGTCGACCCCGGCGACGAGGCGCCCAAGCTCCTGCAGGCGTTCGAGCAGCTCGGGGTGACGCTCGCCGGGATCCTCGTCACCCACACGCACTTCGACCACATCGGGGCGGTCGCCGACCTCCACGACGCCACCGGCGCCGAGGTGTGGTGCCCCGCGGGCGAGGTCGAGATCCTCCGCGACCCCAACGCCGTCATGCGGTGGGAGGGGTTCGGCCCGTTCCGCGGCTACGACCCGGAGCACCTCGTCAAGGGCGGCGACGTCGTGTCGCTCGCCGGGCTCGACTTCCACGTCGTGTCGACCCCGGGCCACAGCCCCGACCACGTGACCTACGCGCTGCCCGACGAGGGCGCGCTGTTCTCGGGCGACGTGCTGTTCCAGGGCTCGGTCGGCCGCACCGACCTGCCCGGCGCCGACCACGCGACGCTCATGCGCTCGATCGTCGGGTTGTTCGAGCGGTTCGACGACGGCACCCACGTCTACCCCGGCCACATGGGTCCCACGACCCTGGGGCAGGAACGACGGACCAACCCGTTCGTGCTGGACGCGCTCGGCTCGTGAGCGCCGCCAGGATCACCGCCCCGCGCGGCACGCACGACGTCCTGCCCGACGAGCAGGACCACCGCCGGCGGATCGAGGACGTCGCCCGCCGCGTGCTCGAGGGGGCCGGCTACCGGCGGATCGAGACCCCGACCTTCGAGGACACCGACCTCTTCGCCCGCGGCGTCGGCGGATCGACCGACGTCGTCCAGAAGGAGATGTACACCTTCACCGACCGGGGCGACCGGTCGCTGACCCTGCGTCCCGAGGGCACCGCCGGGGTCGTGCGCGCGTACCTCGAGCACGGCATGCACAAGCTGCCGCAGCCGGTGAAGCTCTGGTACTGGGGCCCGTTCTTCCGCTACGAGCGGGCGCAGAAGGGGCGCCAGCGCCAGTTCTGGCAGCTCGGGATCGAGTCGCTCGGCTCCGACGACCCGTCGGTCGACGCCGAGGGCATCGTGCTGCTGCACCGCATCCTCGACGCGCTCGGCGTGCCCGGCCTGCGGCTGCGCCTGGGGTCGCTCGGCACGCCCGCCGGTCGCGAGGGCTACCGCGAGGCGCTCGTCGCGCACCTGCGCGCGCACGAGGACCGGCTCTCGGACGAGGTCCGCGGGCGGATCGACCTCAACCCGCTGCGGGCGTTCGACAGCGACCACCCCGGCACCCGCGAGGTCATGGAGACCGCGCCCCTGCTCCTCGACCACCTGCCGGCCGAGGACGTCGAGCACTTCGCCGAGGTGCGGGCGCTGCTCGACGCCGCCGACGTGCCGTACGAGGTGGATCCGACGCTCGTGCGCGGCCTCGACTACTACTCGCGGACGCTGTTCGAGTTCACCTCCGACGCGCTGGGCGCCCAGTCCGGCGTCGGCGGCGGTGGCCGCTACGACGGCCTGGCCGAGCTCGTCGGCGGCGCCGCGACGCCCGGGTTCGGCTGGGGCGCCGGGATCGAGCGGATCCTGCTGGCGCAGGCCGGTGGGGCGGGCGACGTCGTCGCGCCGGTCACCGACCTGTACGTCGCCTGGACCGACGGGCACCGTCGGGCCGCGTTCGCGCTCGCCGACGCCGCGGCCCGCGAGGGCCTGACCGCGCGCCTCGACCAGGCTCCGGGCCGGGGCCTCAAGGGCCAGATGCGCCGCGCCGACCGGGCCGGTGCGCGGATCGTCGCCGTCGTCGACGACGAGGGACTGCGGATCGACCGTGGACCGGGCGGCCGCGTCGACGGCCTGTCGGTCGCCGACGTCGTGGCCGCGGCGCGCGGCTGACGCGGCGCCGGTCGGGCCGGAGCGGTCGGGCCACCCGGGGGCGGCCCGACCGGTGGATCACGGCGTGGGCTGCAGGCGCCCGTCGCCGCCGACGGGGTACCGGGCCGCGGTGATCGTGCCCTCCAGGCCACCGTCGGCCGCCGTCGCGGTGAGGTAGTGCTGCAGCGACTGCTGGTACCCGACCCCGACGGGCTCCACCGTCGGCTTGCGGAACGGGTAGTTGTCGCCGCCGTTGCCGTCCTGGCCACCCCGGGCGGTGAAGTCCGTGGTCGCGATGTTGACGTTCGGCGCGCCGACGACGACGGCGCCGTCCTCGACGAGCTTCGTGCCGTCGAGCAGCTCCACCGACCGGATCCGCTCGCCCGGGGTCGTGATCACGCCGTCGACCGTGTTGACCTGGGCGGCCCGGCCGGCGTCGTAGGTCACCTCGATGCCGGCGACGTGGGCGAACCGGCCGTTGGCCGCCGGCAGCGCCGAGACGCCCCACTCCAGCAGCTCCTTGAGGTGCGCCGGGGTGATGGCGGGGACGCGGCTGATGACGTTGTTGAACGGGAGGATCCGGAACGTGTCGCCGAGGCTGATGGCGCCCGGAGCCAGGACCGAGTTGTTGCGGATGCCGCCGCCGTTGACGAGCCCGACGGTCGCCAGGCCGTTGTCGGGGATCACCCCGGCGTCGGTCGCGGCGTCGACCGCGTGGACGAAGCCGTCGGCGACGAGGTTGCCGAGGTTGCTCTCGCGCAGGCGGATCGGGTCGGGGTTGCGGCCGTCCAGGTCGACCTCGCTCGTGCCGAGGATCGTCGCGTCGGCGACCGCCGAGAACTCGATCAACGGCTGCACGATCTGGCGGTGCAGCGCCGGGTCGGGATCGGCCTTGTCGGCGTCGGCGTCGGCGCCCGACACCCGGACCGGACCGGACTTCGCGTCGTCGACCGAGACGAGGTCCCCGTCGGCGTCGAACGTCGCGGTCAGGCGACCGACGTAGTTGTACTCGCCGGCGGTCGTCACGACCGGGACGTCGTTGCCGTCCCCGTCCTCGACGATCAGCGGGTACCCGGCGGCCGGGGTGGAGCCCGGCAGGAGCAGGTCGTCCTCGTCGGCGAGCAGCTCGTCGCCGCCGCCGGCGATGACGACGTCGACGTTGCGCAGCTGCGGCACGAGGTCCAGCTCGTGCTGCATGCCCTGCAGGTGCGACGACAGGATGATCTTGTTGACGCCGGCGTCCGTGAGCCGCTGCGCCTCGGCGTTGACCACGCCGGCGACGTCGGCGTCGAAGGCGACGTCGCCGGGCGAGGAGATCGACGCGGTCTCGGGGGCCGAGATGCCGATGATGCCGATCCGCTCGCCGCCCTTGACGACGACGGTGGAGTCGGCGATCTTGCCCGCGTCACGCAGCGCCTGGAGCGCCGGCTCCGCGGACATGTCGGTGTTGGCGCTGACGAACTGCGTCCGCGCGGTGCCGTCGACGAACTGCGCCAGGCGCGACGGACCGAAGTCGAACTCGTGGTTGCCGAGGGTCGCGGCGTCGTAGCCCAACAGGTCGAGCGCGAGCGAGTCGTACCACGACCCCTGGTTCGTGTCCCAGCGCTGGAACGACGCGCCGAGGTTCAGGCCGGCGAGGAAGTTGTCGCCGGAGCTGACGGTGACGGTCCCCTTGGACTCCTTGCCCGCCAGCTCGTCGGCGGTCTCGTCGGTCGCGGCCTCGGTCCGCAGGCGGCGCAGCACCGTCGAGAAGCGGCTGACGGAGCCGTAGCTCGCGACGCTGTCCCCGGGCTTGTACTTCGACTCGCCGTCGTTGTTGTGCAGCAGGGTCAGGCGGAACGACTTGCGGGGCGCGTCGCCGGGCACCGTGACGGTCGGACCGGGAACGGTGACCGGCGGGCCGGGAACGGTGACGGTCGGGCCGGGGACCGGCACCGGGGCCCCGGGTACGGTGACCGTCGGACCGGGGACGGAGGGGCCGGGGACGTCGCGGACGACGAGCTTCGTCGTGACGACCCGGACGCGCCGGTCGCAGTACCGCGTGGTGACCGTCAGCGTCGTCCTGGCCTTGTCGAGCCTGGACGTGCGCCGGGTGATCCGCTTGCCGGAGCGGCTCCTGCCGCAGCGCCGGTTGATGGACCTGGGCCGCTTGAGGCTCTTGCGGCTCGTCGTCGTGCGCGTGGTGCGCCGCACCACGGGCTTGCGCGTGGTGGTGCGCGCCGAGCGCCCGCGCGCCGCCGACCGGCCGCCGGCCGACCTGCCGGTCGCCTTCGGGGATCCGTGCGGGCTCGTGGCCTTCGCGGCGCCGGACGCGGTGGCGCCGGAGCGATCGCGGTCGGACGCGTCGGCGGGCGGGCCGACGGCCAGGAGCGCCAGTAGGAGCACGGACGTGATGACGGCGAGCGCCGCCATGGCACGCCTGGGGTGCGGGGCAGGGTGAAGCACGGGGTCCTCCGGAGGACGTGGCCTTGGGAGCGCCGGACGCTAGGTCGTCGTGGCCACGACGCTGTGACGGCCGTGTCGTCGTCCGGTGACGTTCGCGTGACCGCCCGTCCGTGGCCGCGGCGGGGGCGACCGTCGCGTTCCGGCGTGGGGCGGGTCGTCGGTCGTGCGGACGCGGACGCGGGACCGCCGGTACCGTTGGCCGCCAGATGCCTGCCCCCGACGCGTCCGCCGACCCCACCGCCCGCCGCCGCGCGACCGACGAGCGCGTCGCCGCGCTCGTGCAGGACACCGTGGCCGGCAGTCCCGTGCACGCCAACCGCTACCGGTCGACGTGGGCGGGCACGGTCCGCGAGGACCGCATCGGCGACACGCTCCGCGCCGCCGGCTGGGTCCACCGCCGTCGCGACCACGGCGGCCTGATCTTCGTCGACCTGCGCGACCGCACCGGCCTGCTCCAGGTCGTCTTCGACCCCGAGACCTGCGGGCCCGACGTCTTCGCCGCCGCCGAGCGGCTGCGGCCCGAGCACGTCCTGTCGGTGCAGGGCGAGCTCACCGGACGCGGGACCGAGCACGTCAACCCGAAGATGCCGACCGGCACGGTCGAGCTGCGGGCGACCGTCCTCGACGCGCTGGCCGAGGCCCGCACCCCGCCGTTCCCCGTCGACGAGGACGGCGACGTCGACGAGCTCGTGCGGCTGCGCCACCGCGTCACCGACCTGCGGCGCGAGCGCAACCGCGACGCGCTGCTGCTGCGCTCCCGGATCGTGCGCGAGATCCGCGACGCGATGGAGGAGGAGGGGTTCCTCGACATCGAGACCCCGATGCTCACCCGGTCCACGCCCGAGGGCGCGCGGGACTTCCTCGTCCCGTCGCGGCTGCAGGCCGGATCGTTCTACGCGCTGCCGCAGTCGCCGCAGCTCTTCAAGCAGCTGTTCATGGTGGCCGGCCTGGAGCGGTACTTCCAGATCGTGCGCTGCTTCCGCGACGAGGACCTGCGCGCCGACCGCCAGCCGGAGTTCACCCAGCTCGACGCCGAGCTGAGCTTCGTCGACGAGGACGACGTCATCGCGGTGTTCGAGCGGGTGATGGCCCGGGCGTTCGCCGCCGGGGGCCTCGACGTACCCGCGCCCGCCTGGGAGCGGATGGGCTACGACGAGGCGCTGCTGCGGTACGGCAACGACCGTCCCGACCGCCGGTTCGGCCTGGAGATCCAGGAGCTCTCGTCCGCCCTGGCCACGACGGAGTTCAAGGTCTTCGCCGGAACCCTCGCGTCGGGTGGCGTGGTCCGCGGCATCAACGCCGGCGGCCTGACCGTCCCCCGCAAGCAGCTCGACGAGCTCACCGACCTGGCGAAGAAGCACGGCGCCGGCGGACTCGTGTGGGGCTTCGTCGAGCCCGACGGGTCGTGGCGCTCCCCGATCGCCAAGTTCCTCACGTCCGAGGAGATCGACGCGATCAAGGGCGCCCTCGACGCGTCGCCGGGCGATCTGCTGCTCATCGTCGCCGACCGTGCGCCGACCGCCGCCGCGGTCCTCGGCGCGCTGCGCCTGGAGCTCGCCGACCGGTTCGACCTGCGCGAGGACCGCAACGACGTCCTGTGGGTCGTGGACTTCCCGATGTTCGAGCCGGCCGACGGTGGTTGGACGGCGATCCACCACCCGTTCACCCAGCCGTGCGCCCCGGGCGGCGCGGCCGTGTCGGCGGAGGACCTCGCGCCCGGTGGACGGTTCGGACGCGACGCGACCGCGACCGCCGACGCGGCCGGGACCGCCGGCGCCGGATCGGCGACCCCGGTGGGGGATGCCGACGTCGTCGGGCCGGGGGCGCTGCGCTCCCGCGCCTACGACCTCGTCGTCAACGGCTGGGAGGTCGGGGGCGGGTCGATCCGCGTCAACCGCGTCGACCAGCAGCGCGCGATCCTCGACCTGCTCGGGTTCACGCCCGAGGAGGCGGACGCCCAGTTCGGGTTCCTCCTCGAGGGCCTGGAGTCGGGCGCGCCGCCGCACGGCGGCATCGCGTTCGGCATCGACCGACTCGCCGCGCTGTGCGCCGACCGCGACTCGCTGCGCGACGTCATCGCCTTCCCCAAGACCGCGTCCGGCGGCGACCCGCTCACCGGCGCCCCGGCGCCGGTAGACGCCCCGCAGCTGCGGGATCTGGGGTTGCGCTCGACGGTCGAGCCGGGGGCGTAGCACGGCGGCGGGGCAGGAGGACCGCGCCCGGTCGGCGCGGGGCCGCGGCGCGCCACGCGTCGCGGACCGGCCTGGCCGTCGCTCCCGCCTACCCGCCGGTAGGCATCGGTCCCGCGGGCATGGCAGAGTGGGGCCATGACCGTGCCGTCCGATCACCGGGCCCGATGATGCGGGCCGTCGTCTGTCGCAACGCCACGCTCGAGGTCGTCGACCGCCCCGCGCCGGACCCGGGCCGCGGCCAGGTGCGCCTCACCGTCACCCGGTGCGGGATCTGCGGGTCCGACCTGCACGCCCGCACCGGCTGCGACCAGTGGGCGGACATGGCGTCGCGCGTGGGGTACGACCGGTTCGCCCGGTCGAGCGAGCCGGTCGTCTTCGGCCACGAGTTCACCGGCGAGGTCGCCGAGCACGGACCGGGCACGTCGCGACGGCTCAAGGAGGGCACGCCGGTCGTCGCGCTGCCGATGCTGCGGGGCGCCGACGGGGTCGACCTGACCGGGCTGTCGACGCACGCCCCGGGCGGCTACGCCGAGCAGGTGCTCGTCGAGGAGAGCCTGACGATGGCCGTGCCCAACGGGCTCGACCCGGACGTCGCGGCGATGACCGAGCCGATGGCCGTCGCCCACCACGCGGTGCGCCGCGGCGAGGTCGGCAAGGGCGACACGGCGATCGTCATCGGTTGCGGGCCGGTCGGCCTGGGGGTCGTCCTCATGCTCAAGGCGCAGGGGGTGCGGACGGTGGTGGCGTCCGACCTGTCGCCCGACCGGCGCGCGCTCGCCACCGCCTGCGGGGCCGACGTCGTCGTCGACCCGGCGGAGCGCTCGCCGTACGAGGCGTCGCCGACCCGCGGCGGCCTGGCGAGCATGGCCGACGCGTTCGAGCTGGCGGTCGGGACGAAGGAGCGCCTGTCGCTGCTGGACCGCCTGCCGCTCGTGGACTGGTCGCACGCCTGGCGGCTGGGGGAGGCGCTGGGCGCCGCGCCGAAGCACCCGGTGATCTTCGAGTGCGTCGGCGTGCCCGGCATGATCGAGGACGTCCTCGACGGCGCGCCGCCGTTCTCCCGCGTCGTCGTCGTCGGGGTCTGCGTCGGCGTCGACCGGTTCACCCCGGCGATGGGGATCAACAAGGAGATCGACCTGCGGTTCGTCTTCGGCTACACGCCGCTGGAGTTCCGCGACACGCTCCACCTGCTCGCGGAGGGCCGCGTCGACCCGCGTCCGATGCTCACCGGCACGGTGGGCCTGGACGGGGTCGCCGCCGCGTTCGACGCGCTCGGCGGGACGGGCGGGGACGGCATCCACCACGCCAAGATCCTCGTCGACCCGCGCAGCGCCGTCACGACCGTGTGACCCGGCGGCGCCGGCGGGGCGTGCCGGGCCGGCGCGGTCAGGCCGTCGCCGGCTCCGCCCGCCCGTCGCCGGCCGCGGACCCGTCGCCATCCGGGGCCTCGGCGACCGGCGTCGGGTCGGGCGGCAGGGTCTCGCGCAGGCCGATCCGGTCGTGGAGTCGTCGCAGCGGGGCGGGCGACCACCAGTTCCAGCGACCGAGCAGCCCCATGAGCGACGGGACGAGCAGCGTGCGCACGACGAACGCGTCGAGCAGCACCGCCGCGGCGGCGCCCAGGCCGAGCTCCTGCAGGAAGATGAGGTCCGAGGTGAGGAACGCGCCCAGGGCGACGGCCAGGAGGATCGCCGCGGCGGTGACGATCGCCCCGGTGTGCTGGATCCCGACCGCGACCGCCTCGCGCTCGGCGACCGGATCGTCGCCGAACCGGTCGCGCGCCTCCTTGATCCGGGTGAGGAGGAACACGCCGTAGTCGGTGGACAGGCCGAAGACGATCGCGACCATGACGAGGTAGTCCGTCTGCTCGATCCCGCCCTGGCTCCGGTAGCCGAGCAGCCCGGTGAGCCGCCCGTCCTGGAACACGAGCACGAGCAGCCCCGTCGCCGCCGCGGTCGTCAGGAGGTTCATGAGCAGGGTCTTCAGCGGCAGGATCACCGACCCGGTCATGAGCCACAGGATCGACAGCGTCAGGACGAGGAGGAGCGCGCCGCCCAGCGGCAGCATCCGGCTGATCGCGGCGCGCTGGTCGGCCGTTCCGGCCGCGGCGCCGCCGACCTCGACGGGGAACGGCACGTCGGTCGCGCGCACCGCGGCGACCGTGTCGAGCGCCTGCTCCGACACGACGCTCTCGCCGCGCGAGGCGACGTCGATCCGCCACAGGCCGTCGGCGACCGCGCGCGGGGCCTCGACGCGCTCGACGCCGGGGAGCGCGGCCAGCCGCCCGGCGTACTCCTGCAGGCGCGGCCCGGCGTCCGCGGGGGCGCGGACGGCGACGATCATCGGGTTGGTCGTCGCGGCGGGGAACTCCCGCTCGACGACGTCGTGGACCACCCGGGCGCTCTGCGACTCCGGCAGCACCGTCGCGTCGACCCCGCTCCACTGGGTCCGCAGCGACGGGGCGGCGATGAGCAGCATGAGCGCGGCCGCGACGATCGCGACCGTGCCCGGTCGACGCATGACCCATCGCGCCAGGCCGTACCAGCGACCCCGGCCCTCGGGCTGCGGCCGGACCTTCCCCAGCCGCGCGCCGAGCAGGACGAACATCCCGGGGAGCACGAGCAGCGACGTGCCCGCCGCGACGAGCGACACGAGCGCGCCGCCGATCGCCATCGAGTAGAGGAACGGCAACGGGAACACGCCGAGGCAGGCGACGGCGGCCGCGACGGTCAACGCGCTGAAGATCACCGTCCGTCCGGCGGTCGCCATCGTCCGTCGCACCGCGGTCGGCACGTCCCGGCCCTGTCCGAGCTCCTCCCGGAACCGCGACACGAGGAACAGGCTGTAGTCGATCGCCAGGCCCAGGCCGGCCGCGATGACGAGGTTGAGGGCGAAGGGGGAGAGCTCGAGCACCGTCGCGTCGACGAGGCGCAGCAGGGCGAACGTCGACATGACGGTCAGCGCGCCGACCGCGAGCGGCAGGATCGCCGCGATCCCCCGGAAGAAGAGGAGCGTGAGGAGCGCCAGGACCGGGAACGCGAGCAGCTCGCCGCTGGCGAGGTCGCTCGACGCCTGGTCCCCGACCTGCTCGAACGCGACGTCCGGCCCGCCGAGCATCGTGCCGGGTTGCCCCGCGAACGCGGCGTCGAGCCGCTCGACGGCGTCGCCCTCGCCGGCCCCGGCGCGGAGCGTCGCGGCGAGCACGACCGACCGACCGTCGGTCGACACGAGCGGGGACGCGCCCTCCGCCGGGGGGCGCCGGACGTCGGCGACGTCGGGATCGGCCTGCAGGGTGCGGACGGCGCGCTCGGTCCGCTCGCCGGTCGGGGCGTCACGGACGAGGACGAGCACGCCGGGGCCGTCGGCGACCCCGGTCGCCCGCTCCAGCGTCGTGCGGACGGACGCCGACTCCGATCCCGGGTCCTCGAATCCGCGTGGCGCGTCGAGCGCGCCCATGGCGGGGCCGCCGAGCGCCCCGGCGACGAGGAACGCGACGACGGTGAGGATGGCGATCGGCCGCGGGCGGCGGATGCCGAGGTCGGCGAGGCGTGCGAGCATGGCGGTCTCCGTTCACGGCCCGCTGTCGGGCGGGGTGAGGACTGTACATGTACAGTGTTCACCATGGGTCGTCAAGGGCGGTGACCGCCATCGGGAGGCGAACCGTCGGACTAGGGTGGAGCGCATGGAGGCACGGGCACGGAATCCGCGGGGAGAGGGCGAGCGCCTGCGCGACGGCCTGCTCGACGCCGCGACGGAGCTGCTCGCCGAGCTCCACGACGTCGACGCGATGTCGGTCCGCGCCGTCACCCGGCGCGCCGGGGTGAGCCCCACCGCGCTCTACCTCCACTTCGCCGACAAGGACGAGCTCGTCGTGGCGACGAAGCAGCGGTGCTTCGCGGCGCTGCGGGACCGGCTCGACGACGCCGCCGACGGCGCCGTCGACCCGTGGGCGCGACTGACCGCGATGGGGGCCGCGTACCTGGCGTTCGCCCGCGAGCAGCCCGGGTGGTACGCGGTCTGCTTCCACACCCGCTTCCGCGGATTCGAGCTCGAGACGTGCGTGGCCGGCGCCGACGACGTGCCGATGCCCCAGCGTCCGGGGGAGGACGAGGACGCGCCCGGGATGGACGTCTTCTTCCGCCTCGTCGCGGCCGTCGCGGCGGCCGGGGTCGGCGACGAGGGCTCGGCCGTGCTCGTCGCCACGATCCTCTGGTCGGCCCTCCACGGCCGGGCCGCGCTGGAGCGCGCGATGCCGGACTTCCCGCTCCCCGGCGAAGGCGCCTGGCTCGACCGCCTGAGCGACGTCGTCCGAGGCGCCCGCGACGATGGACGCTCCGCTTCCGACCAGCGGGCCACCGCGGAGGCCCCCGGCCCCGGGAGGGCCATGCGATGATCGATCCCCTCGGCCGCTGGGCCGCACACGGCGCCAAGCCCGACTACGCCGGCCTGCCGAGCTTCGCCGGGCAGCCGTACACCGAGGATCCCGCCGACCTGGTCGGGGTCGACGTCGCGATCGTCGGCGCCCCGACCGACGACCTCGTGTCCGACCGTCCCGGAGCGCGGTTCGGTCCGCGGGCGATCCGCGCCGCCGGTCGTCCGGGCGGTCCGCACCTCGAGGTCGGCGTCGACGCGCTCTCGGCGCTGCGCGTCGTCGACTTCGGCGACGCGCCGGTCGTGCCGGCCGACGTCGACGCCACCCACGCCGCGATCGAGGCGACCGTCGGTCAGGTCCTCGCCGCCGGGGCGATCCCGGTGATCCTCGGGGGCGACCACGGCATCGCCGAGCCCGACATCCGGGCGTGCGCGGCCAAGCACGGGCCGGTGGGCCTCGTCCACCTCGACGCGCACGCCGACACCGCCGAGTCGCTGCTCGGCGTCGCGCGCTCCCACGGCACCCCGATGCGCCGACTCGTGGAGGCCGGGCACGTCGACCCGGAGCGCTACGTCCAGATCGGGCTGCGGGGATACTCGCCGGACGCCGAGCAGCTGGCGTGGCAGCACGACCGGGGCATCACGTCGATCTTCATGCACGACGTCCGCGACCGCGGCATCGCGGCGGTCGTCGACGAGGCGCTCGCCGTCGTCGGCGCGGGCCGGACCGTGCGTCGCGGGGCCGCGCCGGTGTTCCTGTCGGTCGACGTCGACGTGCTCGACCCGGCCTACGCCCCGGGCACCGGCACCCCCGAGCCCGGTGGGATGACCTCCGCCGACCTGCTGTGGGCGTGCCGGCGGATCGCGGCCGGGGTCGACCTCGTCGGGATGGAGGTCGTCGAGGTGCTCCCCGAGGCGATCGGCGCGCGCGACGTCACGGCGCTCGTCGCCGAGCGCGCGATCCGCGAGGCGCTGACCGGGGTGGCGATGCGACGCCGTCCGCCGCACCCGCCGGTCCGCTGACGTCGCGCGCCCGGCGCCCGACGGCGGGGTCAGTCCGCGGGATCGGGCCGCTGGGCGAGCGCGACGAGGCCGGGCACGACGAGCGTCGCCATCCAGTCGACGAGCTCCTCGGCGCTGACGTCCCGCGCCTGGCGCCACCAGAACGCCAGGCCCTCGAACGCCGAGTTCACCGCGTGGGCCATCGCCTCGATCCGCCACGGCTCGAGCTCGACCCCCAGGTCGGCGACCGTCTCGGCGGTCAGCCGGGTGAGGAGCTCCGCCTGCTGCCGGCGGATCCGCCAGATCGGCTCGTCGCCCGGCTCGGGGCCGGACGTCAACAGCAGGTCCCAGCCACCGCCGCGCTCCGCGACGTGGTTGAGGAACGCGATCGCCCCCGCCCGGATCCGCGAGAGCGGGTCGTCGGTCGACTGCACCGCCTCGGTGATGACGAGCGCCAGCTCCTCGCCGGCCCGCTCGACGCAGCGGTCGTACAGCGCCTCCTTGCTGCCGACGAGCTCGTAGATCATCGGCTTGGACACGCCGGCGCGGCGGGCGATCTCGTCCATCGACGCCTGGACGTAGCCGCGCTCGACGAAGAGCTCGCGCGCCAGCCCGAGCACCTGCTCGTCGCGCTCGGCCGGGGGGACGCGCCCGCGCGGCGTCGGCCGGGTCGCGGCCGCGCCGTCGGGGGCCGGGGCGTCGGCGGCGGTCATCGGCGGGGCGGGACGGACGGCAGGTGGGGGAGCGACACGGCCCCGATCCTACGGTCGGGGGCCGGACGGCGGCGGGGCGCGCCGGCGCGTCAGGCCCCCGGCAGCTCGACGGCGTCGCCGTCGACGGACCCGGTGAGCGTGCCGCCGGCGGCCGGCAGCGCCGGCGCGGCGGCGAGCCACGTGCGCAGGTGCTCGTACGCGCGGGGGTGGCTCAGCAGGTCGAAGTGGTCGAGGCCGCCGAGGACGACCGCGTCGCCGTCGCGCAGCGGCAGGCGGCGGTCGCAGGTCGACGCGCCGGTGGCGCTCGTCGGGGTGACGAGGAGGTCGCCGAGCACCGACCGCGACAGCCACCCGTCGGGGTCGCGGCCCAGGGTCACCGCGATCGCGTGGTGACGGACGCCCGGGAGGAGCGGCACGCGCCCTCCGGAGCGTCCGGGGCGCGCCCGCCACGGCCACGCCTCCTCGGCGAGCGGTACGTCGTCGTGGTGCAGCAGGCCGTCGCGGAGGTCGAGGATCGCGTCGCTGCGCAGCTCGAGCAGGTCGCGCAGGACCCGGGTCTCGGGCAGGCGCCCGGCGAGCCACGACGCGGTGCTGGCCCATCGCTCGAGGTTGGCCCCGAGGTTGGGGCTGCCGAGGAGCACGACCTGGCGCACCCGCGACGGCCAGTGGTGCCCGGCGGCGACGCCCTCGGCGCACGCGCTGCGCGCCACCAGGCCGCCCAACGAGTGACCGATGAGCGCGAGCTCGCGCACGTCGCCGGGCCACGCGGCGCACAGGCGCTCCAGCAGGTTGGCGAGCGCCGCCCCGTTGGCGGGGATCCGGCGCCCCGACGGGTAGCGGATCGCGACGACGTCGATGCCGAGGTCGCGCTTGAGCCGGCGGGCGTACGGGTCGAGCTGCTCGGCGGGCGCGTCCGGGGCCAGCCCGCGCGGGCGCATCGACCAGCCGGCGTCGGTCATGCACAGGCCGTGCACGAGGACGGCGACCCGGCCGCTGGGCAGGGGGAACGCCCGGCGCAGCGCCTCGGGCTCCAGCGGCAGGTCCGCGCCGTGGCGCCGCACGGTCATCGGCAGCGCGAGGGCGCCGTCCTCGGCGGTGAACCGGTGACCGAACGCGCCCTCCAGCGCCCCGAGCACGGCGCCGCCGACCGGGTGGTCGCGCAGGGGTCGCGGATCGCGGGCGACGGCCGTGGACGGCGTGGCGGACGTGGACGGCGTGGCGGCCGTGGGGTCCGCGGCGGACGTGGAGCGAGCCCTCGGGCGCGCGCCGGATCCGGGCGGGACGTCGTCGTCGCGTCGCGCCCCGTCGCCGAGCCGTGCGGGGGCGGCGGCCAGGGCGCGGTCGGACCGCGCCGCCGCCAGGCCGAGCCCGACTCCGCGCAGCGCGACCGCGCCGGTGACGCGGACGGCGGCGTAGACGCCGTCGGCGATGACGTCGTGCCCGACCGACACGGCGCCGAACCCGTCGCGGACGGGGCGGGGGAGGCCACGGCCCCACCCGGTCCGTCCGGTCGCGCGACGAGCGATCGCGCGGTGCAGGGCCTGGACGTGCGTGACGCCACCGGCGAAGGCGTCGGCGGCGACGCGTCCGGCGTGCTCGATCTCGGTGGGCTGCACGGGTGGTCTCCGGGTCGCGGGGGTGGGGGCGGACGACGCCCACGCCGTCCGGTGCACAACCGTACACCCAAACCGGGCGGCGGTCACGCGGTCGGCGTCGACGGGCGACGCGGAGCCCGCCGCGAACGTGCGCTCCTCCGGACGGTCTACCCTCGTCCGGTGGCCGACTGGCGCTACGAGGAGCACCTGCGCACCCCCGAGGGCCTCGGGGAGCTGCCCGACGGAGGGCACGACGGGGTGGCCGGCGGCGCCGCCTGCGGCGACCTCGTGCGGGTCGTCGTGCGGGTGGCGGGGACGCGGGTGGTCGACGCGGGGTTCGTGGCCGAGGGCTGCGGGGCGCTGACCGTCTGCGGGTCGGTCGCCGTCGGCCTGCTGCGCGGGGCGACGGTGCGCGACGCGGCCCGGATCTCCGTCGACGTCGTCGCCGACGAGGTCGGTGGCCTGCACCCCGGCAAGCGCCACGCGGCCGAGCTCGTCGTCGACGCGCTGCACCGGGCGCTGGGCACCGCGGTGGCGGCCGACGGGTCCGCGGACGACGCGTCGTCCGTGTCCGCGGGCGACGGCCCGACCCTCGTGGCGATGAGCGGCGGCGTCGACAGCGCCGTGGCGGCGCTGCACGCCGGACCGGACGCCGTCGCGGTGACCCTGGAGCTCTGGCGGGATCCGGCCAACGACGCGGAGTCCTCCTGCTGCTCGCACTCCGCGGTGCGCCGCGCCCGCGACCTGGCCCACCGGATGGGCCTGCCGCACCTCACCCTCGACCTGCGCGACGCGTTCCGTGCGGGGGTCGTCGACCCGTGGATCGCCGAGCACCGCGCCGGACGCACCCCCAACCCGTGCGTGCGCTGCAACGGCGAGGTCCGCCTGGACGCGATGCTCGACCTCGCCGACCGCCTGGGGTGCGCGACGCTCACCACCGGCCACTACGCGCGGACGACCGACGACGGCCTGCTGCGCCTGGCGGTCGACCCGGGCAAGGATCAGGCGTACATGCTCAGCGCCCTGGAGCGGACGTCGATCGCGAGGATGCGGTTTCCGCTCGGACGGCTGACGAAGCTCCGCGTGCGGGAGATCGCCGAGGAGGCCGGCCTGCCGGTGGCGCGCACGCCCGACAGCCAGGACCTGTGCTTCCTCGCCGGCACCGGCTCGTCGACGTTCCTCGCCACCCACGGCGGGCTGGACGCGACCCCCGGACCGGTGACCGACGTCGACACCGGCGAGGTCGTCGGCGAGCACCGTGGCGCCCACCTCTACACGCTGGGGCAGCGCCGCGGCCTGGGGGTCGCCGCCGGCGAGCCGCGCTACGTCGTGGCGACCGACGTCGCGACGAACACCGTCGCGATCGGCCCGCGGGAGCGGCTGCTCACCGACCGCGTGGAGCTGCGCGACCTCATCCTGCACCGCGACGCGGCCCGCGTCGACGGGGTCAAGCTCCGCTACCGCCAGCAGCCCCGGTCGGCCCGCGTCGTCGCCGCGCCGGACCCGGGGGAGCGGGGCAGCGGCGTGGTCGTGCTGCGCGACCCGCTCGTCCGCGCGGCGCCCGGGCAGGCGGCGATGCTGCTGGAGGGCGACGTCGTCGTCGGCTCCGGCACGCTCGCCTGAGCCGACGCATCCGGACGCCGCGCTCCGGGCCGTGCGCGGCGTCGGTCACGCCGGCGACGACGGCGACGCGCGGCGGAGCGGCAGGCGCAGGGCGAGGGTCGCCCCGCCGCCCGGCGTCTCCTCTGCCCACGCGACGCCACCGTGACGACGCGCGACCTGCGCCACGATCGCCAGTCCCAGGCCGCTCCCGGGGCGCTCTCGGGATCCGTCGCCGCGCCAGAACCGGTCGAAGATCCGCTCGCGATCGGCGGGGGCGATCCCCGGGCCGTGGTCGACCACCCGGATCGTGACGTGGCCGCCCGCGTCGGCGTCGTGGGTCACCGTGATCGACCCGCGCGCGGCGGCGTGGAGCGCCGCGTTGTCCAGCAGGTTGCCCAGCGCCCGGGCGAGGCGGTCGGGTCGGGCGTCGACGGCGACGTCCGGTCCCGGGTCGACGACGAACGTCGCGTCGCGGTGGTCGCGTCGCGCCCGGGCGACCGCCTCGTCGATCGCGGCGCGGACCTCGACCGGGACGGTGCCGCCGGCCGGTCCCGACTCGTCGCGGGCGAGCTCGGTCAGGTCCCCGACGAGCCGGCTCAGCTCCTCGGCCTGGTCCCGCAGATCGACGAGGATCCGCTCGCGCTCGTCGGCGGGGATCGCGTCGCTGTCCTCCAACAGGACCTCGGCGTTCGTCCGTAGGCTCGTCACCGGGGTGCGCAACTCGTGCGACGCGTCGGCGACGAGGTTGCGCTGCTCGGCGAGGCTGCGGTCGAGCGCGTCGCGGGAGCCCTGCAGGCGGTGGAGCATGCCGTTGAACCGGGCGGTCAGCGCGCCGACCTCGTCGGTCGACGTCACCGGCAGGCGCCGGTCCAACGCCCCGGTCGCCTCGACGTGGGCGGCGGCGTCGGCGAGGTCGGTCACCGGTCGCAGCACGCGGCGCGCCGCCGCGCGCCCCAGGGCGGCCGCGACGATCACCGTGACGATCCCCAGCACGCCGAGGACGAGCGCCAGCGTCGTGAGCGTGCTGCGCAGGACGCTCACCGGCCGCCCGAACTGGATCCCGCCCCCGGGGACGCCGGCGGTGACGATGCGGATCGGGGCGCCGCCGACGTGCACCGTCCGCGGCCGGGAGGTGCCGCCGTCGCGGACGGCCCGCCGGTCCTCGTCGTCGATCGGCAGCTCGAGGTCGCCCCGCAGCGTCACCCGCCCCCGGGGGACGATCGCCTGCGCGTAGTCGGCGGGGCCTCCGAACCGGGCCGGCGGGGCCGTGAACCGGGCGGGGTCGCCGTCCCTCCCCAGGCGCTCCAGGCGCCGCCGGTCGGCGTCGTCCCCGTCGAGGGCCACGTCCTGCGCGTCGGCGGCGCCGTCCGGTCCGACGAGGGCGTCGAGCGCCTGCATGAGCTCGGCCGGCCGGTCGCCCTGCCGGAACCGCTCGACCTGCGCGACGAGCGCGTCGTCGACGTTGCCCTTGAGCACCGTGCGGGTCGCGACCCACGCGGCGGTCCCGCCCAGCGTCGACACGACGGCGGCCACGAGCGCGAGCGTCAGCGTGACCCGCCGGCCGAGCGTCACCGGTCGCCCAGCCGGTAGCCGACCCCGCGGACGGTCTGGAGCAGCCGCGGCTCGCCGCCGGCCTCGGTCTTGCGGCGCAGGTACCCGACGTAGACGCCGAGCGCGTTGGACGTGGCCCCCAGGTCGTAGCCCCAGACGTGCTCGAAGATCGCCTTCCGGGTGAGGACCTCGTGCGGATGGCGGAGCAGGACCTCGAGCAGCCGCGCCTCGGTCCGCGTGAGCTCGAGCGCGCGACGGCCGCGCGTGGCGGCGCGCGTGGCGGGGTCGAGCGTCAGGTCCCGGAACCGCAGGATCCCGTCGGCGGCGGGGCCGTCGGCGGTGCGGCGCAGCAGCGCCCGCACGCGCGCCCGCAGCTCGCGCAGCGCGAACGGCTTGGTGAGGTAGTCGTCGGCGCCGGCGTCGAGGCCGTCGACGCGGTCCTCGAGCGCGTCGCGGGCGGTGAGCAGGAGGATCGGCGTGTCGTCCCCGTCCGCACGGAGCCGGCGGCAGACCTCGACGCCGTCCACGCCGGGCAACATGACGTCGAGCACGACGAGGTCGGTCGTCACGTCCGCCAGCAGGTCGAGCGCGGTGGTCCCGTCCGCGGCGACGGCGACCTCGTGGCCGTCGAGCCGCAGCGCCCGGTCGAGCGCGGTGACGACCGCCGGCTCATCGTCGACCACGAGGACCTGCGCCATGCCCGGAGGGTACGTGGGCCGCGCTCCGGGCGTGGGGGCACGGGCCGTTCGCCGCGCCCGTCGACGCGGCGGGCCGGTCGGCGGGTCAGCCCAGCCGGTCCGCCACGAGCGGCGCGACCTCCTCGCCCCACCGCCGGACCTGGTCGACCGTCTCGTCGGCGAACCCCAGGACGAACGCGTCGAACCCGTCCTCGACGAACGGCGCCAGGTGGTCGACCCACGCGGCCGGGTCGCCGGCGATCGCGCCACGCGCCATGCCCTTGCCGTCGAGCTCGCGGCGACCCTCGCCGGCCGGCAGCACCGCACCGGTGATGTTCAGCACCCGGCGGATCGTGGACGGGTCGCGCCCGGCGTCGGTCGCCGCGTCGTCGATCCGGCGGTGCGCGTCCCGGAGCTCGGCGCGGTCGGCGAACCCCAGCGACGGCACCCAGCCGTCGGCCAGCCGGCCGGTGGTGCGCAGCATCCGCGGCCCGTACGCGCCGAGCCAGATCCCGACCGGGTGCGGGGTTGCCGGCGCGGCGTGGGCGCCCGCCAGGCGGTAGTGGTCGCCGTCGTACCGCAGGTTGCGGTCGCCGGACCACATGAGTCGCAGGACCTCGATCGCCTCGACGAGCGCGTCGACCGACGCACCGGGCGTGCGCCGCGGGCCGCCCATCGCCTCGATCGCGTCCCAGAACCCTCCGGCGCCGAGGCCCAGCTCGAACCGGCCGCCCGACAGCAGGTCGAGCGACGCCGCGGTCTTCGCCAGCACCGCGGGCGGCCGCAGTGGCAGGTTCGCGACGTCGGGGAACACCGTGATCCGCGTGGTGTCGGCGAGGACGGTCGCCATGAGCGCCCAGGTGTCGACGAACCGCCGCTGGTACGGGTGGTCCTGGATCCCGACGAGGTCCAGGCCGACGCGGTCGGCGGTGCGGGCCAGCTCGCGGACGTGGGCGACGTCGTCGGCGAGCGGCGTGAGGAAGACCCCGAGCCGGGGCGCGGTGCGGTCGGTCGGCATGAGGCGATCCTCGCACCGGCCGACCGCCCCGTGGTGACGGTCGGGGGACCGTTTCCGCCACAATCGCCGGGTGTGAGCACCGATCGGCCGGTCAGCAGCGACGAGATCCGCGAGACGTTCCTGAAGTTCTTCGCCGACCGGGACCACCGGCGGCTGGCGTCGGCGTCGCTCGTCCCCGCCCAGCACGACCCGTCCGTCCTCCTGACGACGGCGGGCATGCACCCGCTCAAGCCGTACTTCCTCGGGGCCGAGCAGCCGCCCGCGACCCGCCTGACGAGCTGCCAGAAGTGCTTCCGCACCCCGGACATCGACAACGTCGGCGTCACCGCCCGGCACCTCACGTGCTTCGAGATGCTCGGCAACTTCTCGATCGGCGACTACTTCAAGCGCGAGGCGATCGCCTACGCGTGGGAGCTCACGACGCAGGGGTTCGGGTTCGACCCCGACAAGGTCTGGGTGACGGTCTTCGGCGGCGACGAGGGGCTGGGCCTCGGCCCGGACACCGAGTCGATCGAGCACTGGCTCGAGGTCGGCGTCCCGCGCGAGCGGATCGTCGAGCTCGGCCGCGACGACAACTTCTGGCAGGCCGGCCCCAACGGTCCGTGCGGTCCGTGCACCGAGCTGTACCTCGACCGCGGCCCGGCGTACGGCGACGCGACGGCGCCCGGCCAGGACGAGTCCGACCGGTTCATGGAGTTCTGGAACCTCGTGCTCATGCAGTACGACCAGACGACGCACGAGGACGGGTCGTCGACGCTCGTGCCGCTGCCGACGAGCAACATCGACACCGGCATGGGGCTCAACCGGATGGCGATGCTCCTGCAGGGCAAGGAGACGATCTTCGAGACCGACCAGTTCGCGCCGCTCATCGCCCTGGGCGAGGAGCTCTCCGGCAAGCGCTACGAGGCGGGGGACGACGACGTCGACCGCGCGATGCGGATCCTCGCCGATCACACGCGCGGCATGACGTTCCTCATCTCCGACGGCGTCGTCCCGTCGAACGAGGACCGCGGGTACGTCCTGCGCCGGCTCATGCGTCGCGCGGTCGTCCAGGGGCGTCGGATCGGGATCGACGGGGCGCTCCTCGGTCGGTACCTCGACGTCGTCGTCGAGACGATGGGCGCCGCCTACCCCGAGCTCGTCGAGCGCCGTGAGGAGATCCGGACCTGGGTGACGGCCGAGGAGGACGGCTTCAGCCGGACGCTCACCGAGGGACTCAAGCTCCTCGAGGCCCTGCTCGCGCAGGGGGCGGTCACGGGCGCCGACGCGTTCAAGCTCCACGACACCCACGGGTTCCCCGTCGAGCTGACGATCGAGCTCGCCGCCGAGCGCGGCGTCGCCTGGAACGGCCAGGCCGAGTTCGACCGCCTCATGGCCGAGCAGCGCGAGCGCTCGAAGGCCGGGTCGCGCCGCGGCGACCACGGTGGCGCGGCGGCCGGGTCGATCGCCGCCCGGATCGACGCGGAGCCGACGACGTTCGTCGGCTACGAGACGCTCGAGCGGATCACGACGATCGTCGGGGTCCTCGAGGAGGACGGCCGCACGTACGTCAAGCTCGCCGAGTCGCCCTTCTACCCCGAGGGCGGCGGCCAGGTGTCCGACGTCGGCACGATCGCGACCGACGACGGCGCGGTGACTGTGCGGGTCGTCGGCCTCGTCCGGGCCGGCGACGACCAGGCGATCGAGGTGGCCCCGGCCACCGGCGACCCGGCGGCGCTCACGGCCGGGACGGCGGTCGTCGCGACCGTCGACCCCGCGCTGCGCCACGCGACCGCCGCGAACCACACCGCCACCCACCTGCTCCACGCGGCGCTGCGCGAGCGGCTCGGCGAGCACGTCCACCAGAAGGGCTCGGCGGTCCGCCCCGACAAGCTGCGGTTCGACTTCAGCCACCCGGCCAAGCTCGACCCCGAGGACCTGCGCTGGGTCGAGGACCGCGTCAACGACGGGGTCCTGGCCAACGACCGGGTGCGGGCGATCGAGACGACCCTCGACGAGGCCAAGGCGCTGGGCGCCCAGGCGCTCTTCGGCGAGAAGTACGGCGACATCGTGCGGATGGTCCAGATCGGCGACGGGTCGTTCAGCCGCGAGCTGTGCGGCGGCACCCACGTCGGCGCGACCGCCGAGATCGGCCTGTTCAAGGTCACCGCCGAGGGGTCCAGCAGCGCCAACGTCCGCCGGATCGAGGCGATCACCGGCCCGGCCGCGGTCGGCCTGCTGCGCGAGCGCGACCGGCAGCTCGACGACGCCGCTGCCGCGGCGCGGGTGCCGGCCGAGCAGCTGGCGGAGCGGATCACCAAGCTCCGCGAGGACGCCAAGGGCGGCGGGGCGAAGGCCGCCACGTCGACGGTCGACGAGGAGGCGCTGGCGGCGGAGGCGACCGAGATCGCCGGCGTGCCGGTGGTCGTCGCTCGGGCCGCCGGGGCCGATCCCAAGGCGCTCCCCGCGATCGCCGATCGCGTCAAGGGCCGGCTGGGCGCGCCGGGAGCCGTCGTGCTCGCCGCCCCGGGAGAGGACCGCGTAGCGCTGATCGTCGCCGTCGACGGCGACCTCGTCGGCCGCGGGCTCAAGGCCGGGGACGTCGTGAAGGTCGCGGCGGCGGTCGTCGGCGGCGGTGGCGGTGGCAAGCCGACGATGGCCCAGGCCGGGGGCAAGGACCCGTCGCGGACCGACGACGCCCTGGCCGCCGCGCGTGCGGCGATCGTCGACGCCCTGGGCGGCTGAGGTGCGCCGTGGCCGACCCGCCGCGCCCGGGGCCGGCTCCGCGGGCGTCCGTCACGGCGTGGAGGCGTGGTCGCCGTGCGGGTGATGGCGCTGGACCACGGGTCGGCCCGCACCGGGGTGGCGGTGAGCGACCCGACCGGGACGATCGTCACCCCGCTGCCGACGGTGCTGCGCGCCGGCGCCCGCAAGGGGCGTCGGGAGCTGCTGCGGCTCATCGTCGACCGCGACGTCGGACGGGTCGTCGTCGGGCTGCCGGTCGGGTTGCAGGGCCACGACACCGACCAGACCCGCGAGGCGCGGGCGTTCGCGGCGAAGCTCGCCGACGCGCTCGGGCCGGACGTGCCCGTCGAGCTCTACGACGAGCGGTTCACCACCCGGATGGCGCAGGCCACCGGCGGGACCGCCGACGAGGACTCCCGGGCGGCGGCGATCCTCCTGGAGGAGTGGCTGCGCGTCCACCCCGTCGGCCCGTAGGGTGCGTCCATGGCGGTGCCGACGACGCGCGAGCGGTGGGAGCGGGACCGACTGGTGGCGACCGCGTACGACCTGGTCGTCGAGCGCGAGGCGCCGGTCCGGGCCGCCGGGAAGGCGCTGTGGGGCTGCGACACGCGCGAGCTGTTCCGGGCGATCGACCGGATCGGATCGGCGCCCCCGGGGACCCGCGTCCTCGACGTGCCGTGCGGGGGAGGGGTGGCGTTGCGGGGCCTGCGCCCCGGCCAGGACGTCGACTACGTCGCCGCCGACCTGTCGCCGACGATGCTCGCCCGCGCCGAGGCGATGGCCCGGCGCCGCGGGGTCGCCGACCGCGTGCGGCTCGAGCAGGTCGACATCGCCGCGCTGCCGTTCGACGACGGCGCGTTCGACCTCGTCCAGAGCTACAACGGCCTGCACTGCCTCGCCGAGCCCGCCGACGCGCTCGTCGAGCTGCGCCGCGTGCTGCGGCCCGGCGGCGAGCTGCGGATGACCTGCGTCATCGCCGGCGTCGGCGTGCGCCAGGACGCCGCGATCCGGACGTTGCGCCGGCTCGGCATCTTCGGGGTCGTCGGGACCGCGCGCGATCTGGAGTGGTGGCTGCGCTCCGCCGGGTTCGGCGCGGTGACGATCCGGCGCACCGGCGCGCTGGCGCTCGTCGACGCCGGTTGACGCACGGGCGCGCCGGACGCGGGCCACCGGATTCACGCCCACGGCGCGGGTGGTCTACCGTTCCGGCGATGCCCAGGCTCCCAGGCGCCCCACGGGCGGGCTCGGCGGTCGACCGACCCGCACGCGCGACGACGCCACCGGTGCGTGCGTCGAGCGCCGGACCGGCCGTCGACGGCGTGCGCGGGAGGGGCCGACGGTGAGCCGCCGGCGTGGCCGTGGCGAGCGGTCCGAGGAGGAGCGCCGCCAGGCCCGGCTGGAGCGGGAGCAGCGGCGCGCGCGCCGCGAGGGCCGACCGATCCCGGAGCGGCTCGACGAGGCGACGACGCCCGCGGCCGACGAGCCCCCGGCCGGTGCGCCGGTCGACCACGCCCCCCTGACGCCGCCGGTCGACCCCGCGCAGGCCGTCCACCCGCACGCCGATGGCCCGCCGGCCGCTCGCGGGCACGCCGGGACGCCTCCGGGCCCGACCGTCGAGCCGCAGCCCGCACCCGCCGACGCGCGCCCGTCGCACGACGTCGCCGCGCCGCCGCCGGCCCCGCGATCGGTCGACTGGTTCGGCGAGCAGGACGCCCCGGCGACGAGCGCCCCGGCGGAGCCACCGACGGCCGACCCTCCGCCGGCCCATCCACCGTCCGCCGACGGGACCCGACCCTCCGTGCCGGCGACCCCGCCGTCCCGGGAGGCGACGCCCGGCGAGCCCCGGCGCCCCGCCGGGGCGCCTGAACCTCCGGTCACCGGAACGGAGCCGCGGCGCCGCGGCCGGCCGTCGCGCGACCGCGCGGCCACCGCGCGCGCCGACGCCCCGCGTGCCGCCGGCTCGCGCGCCGACGCCCCCGGGCGCGACGTCCGGACGCCGCGCGGCGGCGCGGGCGCCCGCGACCGGGACGCCACCGGTCGGTCGCGGCCGCGGCCCACCGGAGCCGCCCCGCGGACCGGTGGCGGCAAGCCCCGTCGTCGCGGCCTCTTCCGCCGACGCCGCGAGCCCGAGCCGGTCACGACCCACAGCGGCCGACCGGCGCTCGTTCCCGCCCACGCCCCGGACCTGTCGCCGCGCACCGCGCCCGCCCGTCGGGGGCTGTCGCGGGTGTTCGCGGTGCTGGTGCTCATCCCGATCGTCCTCGCGGTCGCCGGCTACGTCGTGCTCTTCGAGCCGTTCAAGGGCGAGGGCACCGGATCGGTCGAGGTGAAGATCGCGCCCGGCACGTCGGTCGACGACATCGGCAAGGTCCTCGAGCGCGAGGGGGTCGTCTCCAGCGGCCTGATCTTCGCGATCCGGGCGCGGGTCGGCGGGGCCGGATCGCGCCTGCGCGCCGGGACGATCCGCCTCAGGCGCGACATGTCCTACAGCGCTGCGCTCGACGCGCTGCAGCAGGAGCCCCTGCCGCCCGCCGTCGTGACCGTCGCGTTCCCCGAGGGCCTGTCGCGACGCGAGGCGGCGGCCGTCGCCCGCAAGGCCGGGATCACCGGCGACTACCTGTCGGCGACCGGGTCCCACGAGGGCTTCGACCCTCGCCGGTACGGGCAGCCGCGCGACCAGAAGGGCCTGGAGGGCTTCCTCTTCCCCGCGACGTACGAGCTGCCGCGGGGCGGGGCGACGGCCAAGGCCCTCGTCGGCGACCAGCTCGAGAAGTTCCGGACCGAGATCCGCAAGGTCGACATGAGGCGCGCCCGCCGCGCCAAGCTCAACCGCTACGAGGTGCTCATCATCGCGTCGCTCATCGAGCGCGAGGTCAGCGTGCCGTCGGAGCGGGCGGACGTCGCCGCCGTGATCTACAACCGCCTCGAGCGTCGGATGCCGCTGGGCATCGACGCGACCATCCGGTACGCCGAGCGCAACTGGACCCGACCGCTGCGCCAGAGCGAGCTCGAGCGGCCCGGCCCCTACAACACCCGTCTGCGCGTCGGCCTGCCGCCGACGCCGATCGGCAGCCCGGGGCTCGCCGCGATCGAGGCGGCCGCGGCGCCGTCGAGCTCCAAGGCGCTGTACTACGTCGTCCGGCCGTGCGGCAACGGACGGCACAACTTCTCGACGAGCGACGCGCAGTTCCAGCGCGACGCGGCCCACTACCGCTCCGAGCAGCGGCGGGTGGGTGGCGACCCGGCGAACGCGACCGGGTGCGCGAAGCGATGAGCGACGAGGCCCGGCCGGCGTCGGTCGCCGATCCCGACCGTGCGTGGCGCCTCGGCGTGCTGGGCTGGCCCGTCGCCCACAGCCGCTCGCCCGCGATGCAGTCCGCCGCGCTCGCCGACCTGGGCCTCGGGCACTGGACGTACCAGCGCCTCCCGGTGCCGCCTGACGAGATCGACGGGACGCTGGCGGCGCTCGCGGACGCCGGGTTCGCGGGGGCCAACGTCACGATCCCGCACAAGGGCGCCGCGCGACGCGCCTGCGACGTGCTGACCGACGCCGCGCGCGAGATCGGGGCGGTCAACACGATCACCGTCCTGGAGGACGGGGCGCTCCACGGCGACAACACCGACGCCCCGGGGCTGCTCGACGCGATCGGCGTGCCGCTCGATGGCCGCACGGCGCTCGTGCTCGGCGCCGGGGGGAGCGCCCGCGCGTGCGCGTGGGCGCTGCGGCGGGCCGGGTGCTCGCGCGTGGCGGTGTGGAACCGCACCGCCGCCCGGGCCCGAGGGCTCGCCGACGACCTGGACGTCGACGTCGCCGACGCGTGGTTCGCCGCCGACGTCGTCGTGAACAGCACCGCGGTGGGGCTCCACGACCCGGCCGAGACGTTCGTCGCGCTCCCGGTGCCCGAGGGGCGGATCGGCGAGCACGGCACGGTCGTCGACCTCGTGTACCGCCCCGAGGGCACGAGGCTCCTCGCGGTGGCGGAGCGCGCGGGGTGCGTGACGGTCGACGGCCTGGCGGTCCTCGTCGGGCAGGGCGCCCGGAGCCTCGAGCGGTGGACCGGGCGCACGGCGCCGCGCACGGTGATGGCCGACGCGGCACGACGCGGGTAGTCTGGGCGGCTCTGCACGAGCCGGTGCGGGTCGCCCACGAGGGGCGCCCGACGCGTAGCCTTGGCGCGCGGGTCATGTCCGGACCGGCCCGTGCCGATGATCAAGACATCGTGTTGGAACCCCAGACCGTGGGCATGAGCCCGCCTCGCTCCGGTGACCCGGCCGATCCCGCCGGGCCCGTGTCATTGGAGGACGCGCTCACGGCGCCACGGCCCGAGCTCGCCGGGATCCCCCTGACCGAGGTCCTCGCCACGCGGGGGGTCGACGAGATCCGCCTCGGCGAGGCGGTCGCCGCGGCGCGCGAGCGTCGCGTCCCGCTGGACCAGGCGGTCGTCGAGCTGGGCATCGCGAACGCCGACACCGTCGCGCGCGCGATGGCCGACCGGTTCGGCCTGTTCCACCTCGACCTCGCCCACACCGCGCCCGATCCCGGGGTGCTGGGGCTCCTGACCCCCGACGACGCCCGCACGTACAACGCGGTCCCCGTCGCGCGGATCGACGGCACGCTCCTCATCGCGGTGGCGGACCCGTCGAACGTCCTCATCGCCGAGGACCTGGCCGCGCTCACCCGCGGCCCGGTGCGGCTGGCCGTGTCGAGCCGCGACGACGTGGCGACGCGGCTCGCCCAGATGACCCGTCTGGACGACGCGGTACGCCAGGCCACCCCGGACGCGGCCACCGTCGACGACGGCGACGGGGACGGGGTCGTCGACGTCCGCTCGGACGCCGAGGACGCGCCGGTCATCAACCTCGTCAACACCGTGCTCGCCCAGGCGATCGAGCGGCGGGCGTCGGACGTGCACTTCGCCCCGATGGCCCACGGCATGCGGGTGCGGTTCCGGATCGACGGGGTGCTCCAGGAGACGGCCACCGTCCCGCGGGCGCTCGTCCCGGGCCTCGTGAGTCGCCTGAAGGTCATGGCGCAGCTCGACATCGCCGAGCGGCGGCGGTCGCAGGACGGCCGGGTGACGCTCGAGATCGACGGCCGCAAGGTCGACCTGCGCGCCGTGACCCTGCCGACCGTCCACGGCGAGACGGTCGTGCTGCGGATCCTCGACCGCGCCGGCGGGATCATCACGATGGACCGCCTGGGGATGGAGTCGCGCGACCGCGCGCGGTTCGAGGAGGCCTGCCACCGGCCGTACGGCGCGATCCTCGCCACCGGCCCCACCGGGTCCGGCAAGAGCACGACGCTCTACGCCGCGCTGCAGGCGCTGAACACCGCCGACCGTCACATCGTCACGATCGAGGACCCGGTCGAGCGACAGCTCGACGGCGTCACCCAGCTGCAGGTCAACGACCGCGCCGGGCTCGGGTTCGCCAACGCCCTGCGGTCGATGATGCGCGCCGATCCCGACGTCATGATGGTCGGCGAGATCCGCGACGCCGAGACCGCGAAGATCGCCGTCGAGTCGGCCCTCACCGGGCACCTCGTCCTGTCGACGCTGCACACCAACGACGCGCCGACCGCGGTGACGCGGCTCATGGAGATGGGCGTCGAGCCGTTCCTCGTGGCGTCCGCGATCGACTGCGTCGTCGCGCAGCGGCTGGCCCGCACGCTCTGCGAGTCGTGCAAGCGGCCGGTCGAGATCCCGGTCGAGGTCCTCCACCACAACGGGTTCCCGCTCGACGCGCCGCTCGAGGCGTTCGAGGCGGTCGGCTGCGCACGCTGCGGCGACACCGGGTTCCGGGGTCGGATCGGCCTCTACGAGGTCATGACCGTCGACGAGGAGCTGCGCGGCCTCATCGTCGAGCGGGCCCCGATCGACCGGATCACCGCCGCCGCGATCCGCGTCGGGATGCGTCGCCTCCGCCAGGACGGGCTCGAGAAGGTGCGCGAGGGACGCACGAGCCTCGCCGAGGTGACGCGCGTCACCGGCGACATCTGACCGGTCCGGGTCGACCGTTCGTCCACCGTCCGCGACGCCGTTGGCAGGCGGGCCCGGCCCCGCCGATGCAACGGGGGATATGGCACTCCAGTTCCCCGATCTGGTCCAGGCGATGGTCGAGCTGGACGCGTCCGATCTGCACCTCACCGCCGGCAGCCCGCCGATGATCCGGGTCCGCGGCTCGCTGCAACCGGTCCCACGGTCGGAGACGCTCGACGTGTCCGCCTGCCGCGAGCTCGTGTACGGCCTGCTGTCGACGAACCAGCGCCAGAAGCTCGAGAGCGAGCGCCAGGTCGACTTCGCCTACCCGGTGCCGGGCGTGGCCCGGTTCCGCGTCAACGCGTTCCAGCAGCGCGGCGCGACCGGTGCGGCGCTGCGCCTCATCTCCGACCGCATCCGCACCCTCGAGGAGCTGGGCCTGCCCGACGTCCTCGAGACGCTCACCGAGAAGCCCCGCGGCCTCGTGCTCGTCACCGGCCCGACCGGCTCGGGCAAGTCGACGACGCTCGCGGCGATGATCGACCGGATCAACGAGAGCCGGCACGAGCACATCCTCACGATCGAGGACCCGATCGAGATCCTGCACCCGCACAAGGGCTGCATCGTCAACCAGCGCGAGCTCGGCACCGACGCGCCGAGCTTCGGCCTGGCGCTCAAGGCCGCGCTGCGTCAGGACCCGGACGTCATCCTCGTCGGCGAGATGCGCGACATCGAGACGATGGGCACCGCGCTCACCGCGGCCGAGACCGGCCACCTCGTCTTCGCCACCCTCCACACCCAGGACGCGCCGCAGACCGTCGACCGGGTGATCGACTCGTTCCCGGCCGCCCAGCAGAACCAGGTCCGGATGCAGCTCGCGTCGGCGCTGCAGGGCGTCGTCTGCCAGCAGATCCTGCCGACCGCCGACGGCCGTGGTCGCGTCGCGGCGCTCGAGGTCATGATCCCGACCGCCGCCGTGCGCAACCTCGTCCGCGAGGGCAAGACCCACCAGATCCGCTCGTCGATCCAGACCGGCGCCCGGTTCGGCATGCAGACCCTCGAGACGGCGCTCACCGAGCTCGTCCGTGCGGGACGCATCACCCGCGAGCTCGCCGAGGCGCGGGCCAACGACCCCCAGGACCTGCGACGCCTGCTCGACAGCGCCGGACCGGACGGCGGGCAGGGCCCCGGCATGTCCCCGGCCCTCGCCGACCGCGACCTGACCGCGATCTGAGCCCCCCGAACCCCGACCGGACGATCCGATGAGCACCTACGCCTACGTCGCCCTCGACACCCGCGGCGCCCGATCGAAGGGCGAGCTCGACGCCGAGAACGCCGACGACGTCAACGACCTGCTCCGCCAGCGGGGCCTCATCCCGCTGAGCGTCGACCTGAAGCGCGCGGCGTGGAACCTCGAGATCAAGCTCATGGAGCGGGTGAAGGCCCGCGACATGGTGATCTTCAGCCGCCAGTTCGCGACGATGATCTCGTCCGGCATGACGGTGCTGCGGTCGCTGGCCGTCCTCGAGCAGCAGACCGAGAAGGACAAGTTCCGCGAGGTCCTCGTCCAGGTCCGCACCGACGTCGAGGGTGGCGCGTCGTTGTCGGAGGCGATGGAGCAGCACCCCAAGGTCTTCAGCCGCCTGTACGTCGCGATGGTCCACGCCGGCGAGATCGGCGGCGTCCTGGAGTCGGCGCTCACCCGGGCCGCCGACCAGCTCGAGAAGGACGACCAGCTGCGTCGCGCGGTGAAGTCGGCGCTCGTCTACCCGGCGGTCGTCATCGGGTTCGCGCTCATCGTCGTGCTGGCGCTCGTGGCGTTCCTCGTCCCGGTGTTCGCCGGGGTCCTCGAGGACTTCGACGCCGAGCTGCCGCTGCTCACGAAGATCACCGTCGGTATGAGCGACTTCGTCACCGGCTACTGGTGGCTCATGATCCTGGCCGTCGTCGCGATCGTCGTGTCGGCCCGGCGGTACATCCGGACCGAGCAGGGACGACGCAACAAGGACCGGCTGCTGCTCAAGCTGCCGGTGCGGATCGGCGAGGTCGTGCAGAAGGTCGCGATCGCCCGTTGGTCGCGCACGCTGGGCACGCTCACCGCGGCCGGGGTGCCGCTGCTGCAGGCGCTCGACATCACCGGGCGCACGTCGGGCAACGCGCTCGTCGAGGACGCGATGGCGTCGGTGTCCGACAGCGTCCGTCGCGGAGGCACGATCCAGTCGCCGCTGCGTGAGGAGGAGATCTTCCCGCCGATGGTCGCCCACATGGTCGGGGTCGGCGAGGAGACCGGCGCGCTCGACCAGATGCTGAGCAAGATCGCCGACTTCTACGAGGACGAGGTCGCCGCGGCCGTCAAGGCCCTCACCTCGATCCTCGAGCCGGTCCTCATCGTCGTCGTCGGCGCGATGGTCGGCTTCATCGTCATCTCGATGTACCTGCCGCTCTTCTCGGTCTACGACGCGATCCGGTAGCGGGGGAGGCGGCCGGTCTAGAGCTCGGGGTCCTCGGCCGGCGGCCGGGTCCCGGGCTCCGGTCGGCGCGATCAGCGGCGGTGGACGGACTTCGGGACGTGGGTGGTCCTGAAGTCGGTCCACCCGTCGGCCTCGGGTCGTCGTCGGCCGGGGGTGGACGGACTTCGGGACGTGGGTGGTCCTCAAGTCGATCCACCCGTCGGCCTCGGGTCGTCGCCGGCCGGAGGTGGACGGACTTCGGGACGTCGGTGGTCCTGAAGTCGGTCCACCCCGGCCGCCGGGTGACCGGGTGACGACCCGGGTCCCGACCGCGCCCCGTCGAGCGACGACCCCGTTGATAAGCGGACCAAGGTCCGGTAAGATTCTTGTCGGGGCAACTTCCCGACCTCCCCGCCCATCATGGAACTCGGACTCGTCACCTTCGCCGACATCTACCGCGACCGCGACAGCGGACGGATGGTCACGCCACGGGAGCGGATGTCGCAGCTGCTCGAGGAGGTCCGCCTGGCCGACGAGGTCGGGTTGGACGTCTTCGGCATCGGCGAGCACCACCGGCCCGACTACCTCGTGTCCTCGCCGACGACGGCGCTCGCCGCAGCGGCCGCCGTCACCGAGCGGATCCGGCTGAGCTCGGCCGTGTCGGTGCTGTCGTCCGAGGACCCGGTCCGCCTCTTCCAGCAGTTCTCGACGGTCGACCTCGTGTCCGGCGGACGCGCCGAGATCATGGCCGGGCGCGGGTCGTTCACCGAGTCGTACCCGCTGTTCGGGCAGGACCTGAAGGACTACGACGAGCTCTTCGCCGAGAAGCTCGACCTCCTCCTGCGCCTGCGCGAGGACGATCCGGTCACGTGGTCGGGCAAGCACCGCGCCGCGCTCGACGGCGTCGTCGTCCACCCGCGGCCAGCCCAGTCGCCGCTGCCCGTCGGGATCGCCGTGGGCGGCACCCCGCAGTCGGTCGCCCGCGCCGGCCTGCTCGGCCTGCCGTTGACGATCGCGATCATCGGCGGGACCTGGGGCGCGTTCGAGCCGCTGACCGACCTGTACCGCCGGGCGGTCGCCGAGGGCGGACACGAGATGACGGCCCGGCACGGCGTCGCCGAGGGGGCGCGCGAGAGCGACCACGCCGCACCGGCGATCGCGATCAACACGCACGGGTTCGTCGGGTCGAGCGAGAAGGAGGCCGTCGAGGCGTTCTTCCCCGCGTGGTCGGAGATGATGACCCGGATCGGCCGCGAGCGCGGCTGGCCGCCCACCACCCGGGCCCAGTTCGACGCGATGCGCCGGCCCGAGGGCGCTCTCATGGTGGGGGAGCCCGACCAGGTCGTCGAGAAGATCCTCGCCCAGCGCGAGACGCTCGGCATCGAGCGCTACCTCGGCCACTTCAGCCTCGGCAGCGCCCGTCACGCCGACGTCATGCGCTCGATCGAGCTCTTCGGCACCGAGGTCGCACCGAAGGTCCGCGCCGAGGTCGCGCGCCGCGAGGCGCCGGTCGCCGCGGGCGCCTGACCGACCGGGTCCCGGCACGGCCTCGCCTGCCTCCCCGTGCGCCACCCGCCGGCCGACGGCGGGTCCGGCGCGGGGTGGGTGGGGCGGCGGGCCCGGGTGGTGGTGGCGGTTGAGGACGTGTGACGTCCGGTAGTGCCGCCACCTCGGCCGGCGTGCCGGGTCCGGGCCCGGGTGGTGGTGGCGGTTGAGGACGTGTGACGTCCGGTAGTGCCGCCACCTCGGCCGGCGTGCCGGTTCCGGGTCCGGGTGGTGGCGGTTGAGGACGTGTGACGTCCCGTTGTGACACCACTCCCGTGGCCGTGGCACCGGGTCCTTGGTCCTGGGCTGATCGCCCCCGATGCGCGCAGGGCGGCCGACGCGTCCGACAGGCACCGACGATGATCCGTCGGCATGGAGGACCGGACCTCGCCCCCCGACGATCCTGAGGTTCCGGCGGCGTCGCCCGAAGCCCTGACCGGCGCCACCGTGCCGACCGGCGCCCCGGCGTCGGCTGCGGACCCGACCGCCGCCGACCCGACGGCCGCCGACCCGACGGCCGCCGACCCGACGGCCGCCGACCCGACCGCCGCCGACCCGACCGCCGCCGACCCGACCGCCGCCGACCCGACCGCCGCCGACCGCCGGACCGCCCGGGGGCCTGGGCCGCTCGACGGGGCGACCGTCGCACGGTTGGACCGGGCGCACCTGTGGCACCCGTACGCGGCGCCCGATCCGCCGCCGATGCCGGTCGTCACCGCCGCCGACGGAGTCCGCCTGACGCTCGCCGACGGTCGCGAGGTCGTCGACGGGATGTCGTCGTGGTGGGCGGCGGTCCACGGGTACCGGGTGCCGGAGCTCGATGCGGCCGCGCGCGACCAGCTCGGCCGCAAGAGCCACGTGATGTTCGGCGGGCTCACCCACGAGCCGGCGGTGCGGCTTGCGGCGCGCCTCGTCGACCTGACGCCCGAGCCGCTGCGCCGCGTGTTCCTCGCCGACTCGGGGTCGGTCGCGATGGAGGTCGCGATCAAGATCGCCCTCCAGCGCCAGCTGTCCCGCGGGCGCCCGGACCGGCACCGCCTGCTCACCTGGCGTGGCGGGTACCACGGCGACACGTTCGGCGCGATGGCGGTGTGCGACCCGGTCGGCGGGATGCACCACCTCTTCGCGCCGGTGATGCCGCAGCACGTCTTCGTCGACGCGCCCCCGGCGTGGGCGGCCCGGACGGTCGGGCAACGGCCGCCCGCCGCGCCCGGCGACGCCCCCGATCCGGCGTACGTCGAGCACCTGCGGGCCGCGGTGGCGGCCCACGCGCACGAGCTCGCGGCGATCGTCGTCGAGCCGGTGGTGCAGGGGGCGGGGGGGATGCGGTTCCATCACCCCGGGTACCTGCGGGTGCTGCGGGAGCTGTGCGACGAGCACGACCTGCTCCTCGTCCTCGATGAGATCGCGACCGGGTTCGGGCGCACGGGGCGCCTGTTCGCCGCCGAGCACGCCGGCATCTCGCCCGACGTCATGGCGGTCGGCAAGGCGCTGACCGGCGGGTACCTCACCATGGCCGCCGTGCTCTGTACCGACGAGGTGGCGCGGGACATCGCCGACGGCGAGGCGGGCGTGCTCATGCACGGGCCGACGTTCATGGCCAACCCGCTCGCGGCCGCCATCGCGACGGCGAGCATCGACCTGTTGCTCGACCGGGACTGGCACGCGGACGTCACCCGGATCGAGCGGGGCCTGCGGACCGGCCTGGCCGCGGCCCGGGACCTATCGCACGTCGCCGACGTCCGCACGCTCGGGGCGATCGGGGTCGTTCAGCTCGACCGTCCGGTCGACGTCGCGCGGGCCACCGCCGCGGCGCTCGACGCCGGGGTGTGGTTGCGGCCGTTCCGCGACCTGATCTACGCGATGCCGCCGTACCCGTGCACCGCCGACGAGGTGGCGACGATCACCGACGCGATCGTCGCCGCCGCCCGCGCCTGCGGGTGACGCACCGCCCGCGTCCGCCCTACGCGTCCGCGGTCCCGATCCACGACGCCACGGGGAGTCCGGTGGCGGCGTCGGCCAGGGCGGAGGGGCGGGGGACGGTCGGGGGGAGGGCGTGGACGGGGACGCCGTCGAGGAGCCGGGTGAGGGTGTGGCGGTTGTCGCGGGCGAGCGGGTCGTCGGTCCAGGGGGTGAGGACGACGGCGCGGACGTCGAGGCCGGCGGTGCGGGCGGCCTCGACGGTCAGTCGGGTGTGGTTGATGGTGCCGAGGCCGGGGCGGGCGGCGACGACGAGCGGCAGGCCGAGATCGACCGCGAGCGCACGGACGTCGTAGCCGTCGCGGGTGAACGGGACGAGGAGCCCGCCGATGCCCTCCACGACGAGCGTCTCGTGCGGGTCGGCCGCGCGTCGGGCGGCCCGGACGAGGTCGGCCGGGATCAGCGGGCGGCTGGCGAGGTCGGCGGCGAGGTGGGGCGACACGGCGGGCCCGAACCGCAGCGGCGCGACCTGCTCCGGGGTCTGGCCGGTGCAGGCGGCGAGGAGCTCGTGGTCGCGGCGTCCCGGGGGCGCGGGATCGTCGAGGCCGGTGACGACCGGCTTGTGGGCGAGGACGGTGACGTCGTCGCGGTGCAGGGCGGCGCAGATCGCGGCGGCGACGAACGTCTTGCCGACCTCGGTGTCGGTGCCGGTGACGAGCACCCCGCGCATCAGGTCGTCCGGTCCCGTCGGTCGTCGGCGAGCGCCGTGGCGATCCGGTGGGTCGCGGCGCGGAGCTCGTCCGGGTCGTGCTCGCTGCTGACCGTCAGGCGCAGCCGACAGGTGCCGGGGGCGACCGTCGGCGGCCGGATCCCCTGCAGGTAGACCCCGTCCCGGAGCAGCGACTCGGTGATCGCCATCGTGGCGTCGGCCGGGCCGACGACCACGGGCACGATCGGCGCGGCCGGGTCCATCCGCGACGGGTCGATCCCGGGCGCCGCCAGGTCGACCCCGGCGTCGCGCAACCCGCGACGGACGATCTCGGCGTTCCTACGCACCCGGTCGACCCGGTCGGGCTCGCGGGCCAGGATCGCGAGCGCCGCCAGCGCCGCGCCGGCGGCGGCGGGGGCGGGGGCGGTGGAGAAGATCAACGGGCGGGCGCGGTTGACGAGCCAGTCGCGGACGTCGCGGTGCGCGGCGACGTACGCGCCGCTGGACCCGAGCGCCTTGCCGAGCGTGCCGACGATCGCGTCGACCTCGCCCTCCAGGCCGGCGGCCGCGACCGATCCGCGTCCGCCGGGGCCGACGCAGCCGGTGGCGTGCGCCTCGTCGACGACGAGTCGCGCCCCGTGGCGGCGGCACACCGCGACGAGCTCGGCCAGCGGCGCGACGTCGCCGTCCATCGAGAACACCCCGTCGGTCACGACGAGCGCCGGCGGACGCGACGTGCCGGAGCGCGCGGCGAGCTCGTGGTCGAGGTGCTCCCAGTCTCCGTGCCGGTAGATCACGCGCTCCGCCCCCGACAGGCGCACACCGTCGATGATCGACGCGTGGTTCAACGCGTCGCTGGCGACGACGCCCCCCCGCTCGGCCAGCGCGGTGACGACCCCGACGTTGGCGAGGTACCCCGCGCCGAACAGCAGCGCCGCGTCGGCGCCCTCGAGCGCCGCGAGCTCCCGCTCGAGCTCCAGGTGGATCGCGAGGGTGCCCGCGACGAGCCGCGACGACCCCGACCCGCCCCCGTACGCGTGGGCCGCGTCGGCCGCCCCGGCCCGCACGTCGGGATGCCCCGCGAGCCCCAGGTAGTCGTTGCCGCACAGCAGCAACACCTCACGACCGTCGACGGTCGCCCGCGGACCGGTCGGCCCGTCGACGGTCCGCAACGTCCGCAGCAACCCGTCGGCGGCGCGGGCGTCGAGACGGGCCCGCAGTCGCGGGTCACCGTCGCCGGGCCGGCGCCCCTGCACGGAGCCGCCGCCCCCGAGGGCGCCGCCGCGGTCCGGGTCGCCGTCGCCGAGCACGCCGCCCCGGTCGGGGTCGCCGTCGCGGCGGGGCACGACGCCCGTCGGGACCGGGTCGATCGGCGTGGTGTCGGTCGCGGGCGTCAGACCGCGAGCCCGGGCGCGGACGGCGTCGGCTCGACCTCGCGCTCCGGCCACCGGTTCGGCGCGCCGTCGGGACGGACCGGCACGACCTTGTCCTTCTTCACGTACCGCAGCTGCGTGGAGGGGTCCCAGCGCCGCACCGTGATCCCGGCCGCGGCGGCCTGCTCCGGGTTGTCGAGGTACGTCTCCACGACGTCCGGGGTCTCGCCGTCCAGGCGGCCGGAGCGGTTGTCCGGTCGCGGGTTCGCGCCGTTGTCCTCGTGCCGAGCGATGTTGAGGCCCAGCTCCTCGAACATCTCGCGGTCCTCGGACGGGTCGGTGTTGAGCGTCGTGAGGAAGTTGCCCATCATCACGCCGTTGAGGCCGGCCTTCACCGCCATCTGCTGCCACTCCTTGAGGTTCTCGGAGCGGCCACCGCACAGGCGCAGCAGCGCCCCCGGCAGCACGAGGCGGAAGATCGCGACCCACTTGATCGCGTCCCACGGATCCATGTGGTCGCGATCGCCGAACTTCGTGCCCGGACGCGGGTTCAGCAGGTTGATCGGGACCGACGTCGGATCGATCTCGGCGAGCTCGAACGCCATCTCGACCCGCTGCTCCTCGGACTCCCCGAGGTTGAGGATCCCCCCGACGCACGTCTCCAGCCCCGCCTCGCGGACCGCGTCCACGGTCCGCAACCGGCCCTCGTAGCGGACGGTCGTCGAGACCTCCGGGTAGTACGACCGGGCGGTCTCGACGTTGTGGTGCACGCGGTTGATCCCCGCGTCCTTGAGCTGCCGCGCCCGCTTGGGGTTGAGGTGCCCCACCGACGCGCAGCGCTTGAGGTTCGTGTGCTCCGTCACGAGTCGCGCGCCCTCGAGGAGCTTCTCGAAGTCGCGGTTCGACAGGCCCTGGCCCTGCGTCACCATGCAGAACCGGTGCGCCCCGGCCGCCTCGGCCGCCCGGGCGTGCTCGAGCATCTGCTCCGGCTCCATCATCGCGTGCATCGGCGTCTCCGCCTCCGCGAACCGCGACTGCGCGCAGAATCCGCAGTCCTCCGCGCACCCGCCCGACTTCGCGTTGACGAGCGAGCACATGTCGGTCGAGTCGCCGAACCGCTCCTGCCGGGCGTGCCACGCCCGCTCCACGAGCGCGAGGATGTCCTCGCGATCGGTCAACCGCCCCAGCTCGAGGGCTTCCTCACGGGTGATCAGGGACGCCATCGGGACTCCAGCCTCTCTCGTACGGCCGGCCGGGGGGTGAGGACGGTGTCCACATCCGGCCGGTCGGACGGCCGATGTTATCCGGCCGGCCCGTCGTCGAGCGTGGCACGGGGCCGACGAACCGGCCGACCGGGCGCTTGGCGGCCGACGGACGACCGGCGAGCGGCGACCGGCGACCGGCGGACGGCCTCGTGGCGCGTGACGCCCGCGACGGGGGCGACCGGCGACCGGCGACCGACGGCGGGGCTACGCTCCGTCGTGGTGTCGGCGGTCGACACCCCTCGTCCGCCCCGTCCGGGAGTCACGATGCGCCACGACCCGATGAACGCGAGCTCCGACGGCTGGGCCCCGCCGCGGACCGCCGTCCGCAACGCCGGCCGCGGCCCGTCCCGTCCCCGTCGCGCCGACGACCGCCTGGACGTCGCGGCGACGGTCGAGGACGCGCTGCGGCTCGCGCGCGAGGTGCGGGACGCGGCCCGTACCCGGCCGATCGTGTGCCTGTCGACCCGGGCCGGCGAGGACCGCCCCGCGCTCGATCCGCGCGACGTCCGCGAGATCGCCGGCCGTGACGTCCTCCTGCGGGCGGTCCGGACCGGGCCCGCGAGTCGGGCGCTGGCGGAGGAGCTGCCGCCCCGGCTCGGGGTGTTCGGCGGCGCCGCCCGCGTGTGGTGGCCCGGCGTCGACGACGACGCCGATCCCCGTGCCCATCCGCTCGTCATGGACCGCACCGGTCGCTACGGGCGGCGCTCGCTCGAGATCCTCGCGACCGGGATCCGGCAGGGTCCGCCGACGGTGGGGCGCGACGACGGTCGTCGCCGCGAGCGGGACGAGCGGCCGCACGACCGCGAGCCCACGACGCCGGCCCGGCTCGTGGCGTTGCCCGGGGGCGGCGCCGGCGCCGGGGACGGGAGCCCGGATCCCGGGCGGGGGCGCGGACGGGACGACGGGCGCGGGACGGACGACGGCGCGCTGCGGCGCGAGCGCGACGAGGCGCGGGCCGAGGTCCGCCGCCTGCGGGAGCGGCTGGCCGCGGTGCGGCTCGACGCGATGCAGGACGCGCCGGCCGGGTCGCCGGCGTCGACCACCGGTCCTCGTGGCCCCCGACCGGCGACCGACGCCCAGGTCGCCCGGCTCGACGTGCCCGCCGCGGTGCTGCGCGAGCCGGAGCGGGTCGTCCACCTGGAGATCGTCGCCGCGTGGCTCGCGCGCGACCAGGCCGACGGCCGGCGGGGATGGCCGATGGGGGCGCTGGCGATCGGGCGGGCGTTCGTGCCGACGCTCGAGCGCGTGACGGCCCCGGACGAGCGGCGGGCGGTGACGGTCGTCGCCGCGCGCGTCGCGTCCGGCCGCCCCGGCGAGGTCGACGACGTGGACCTGCGGGCCGACGTCGACGCGGCCGGGCAGCACGAGTCGCGAGACGACGGCGCCGCCGCGTGGTCGTGCCGGGTGCCCGGGCTGTCGCCGCCGCGACGGTTGCGGTGGTGGACCCGCGAGGACGGCGCGGTGGAGCTCCGCGACGTCGTCCGCGTCGACGAGGGCTGACCGCGTGCGGGGCCGTCCGTCCGTTCCTCATGGGGCGTTCAGCCTCATCTGCTGAGGTGTGCGGATGGCCTCGGTCGGCACGGTCTCAGCAGCGTCGGTCGACGACGTCGCCGCGTTGGCGGGACGGCTGCGCGAGGCCATCGGCCGTGGCGTCCGCGTGGCGGACCCGATCCTCGACGTCGTCATCGCGACGACGCTCGCCGGCGGGCACCTGCTGCTCGAGGACCATCCGGGCGTCGGCAAGACCCGCCTGGCGCGCGCGCTGGCCCGCAGCATCGGCGGGAGCTTCGCGCGGGTGCAGGCCACCGTCGACCTGTTGCCCAGCGACGTCGTCGGCGCGAGCGTGTGGCTCGCCGACCGGGGCGCGTTCGAGTTCCGGCCCGGGCCGGTGTTCGCCAACGTCCTGCTCGTCGACGAGATCAACCGGGCGACGCCGAAGACGCAGTCCGGGCTGCTCGAGGCGATGCAGGAGCGGCAGGTCACCGTCGACGGGGTCGGGCACCCGATCCCGCCGCCGTTCGTCGTCGTCGCGACGCAGAACCCGACCGCCGGCCACGACGGCACCCACCCGTTGCCGCCGGCCCAGCTCGACCGGTTCCTCGCCCGGGTGTCGCTCGGCTACCCCGACGAGGACGCCGAGGTCGCGCTGCTGCGCGAGCCGCCGCAGGAGCCGGATCTCGTCGCGGTGGCGAGCCCCGACGCGGTCGAGGAGGCCCGGGCGACCGTCGCGCGGGTCCACGCCGGCGACCGGTTGCTGCGCTACGTCGTGGCCCTCCTGCGGGCGACGCGGGACGACCCCCGGATCCTCGTCGGCGCCAGCCCCCGGGCCGGGCTGCTGCTCAGCGGCGCGGCGCGCGCGCTCGCGGCGATCGCCGGTCGCGAGTTCGTGCTCCCCGACGACGTCCAGCGGCTGGCGCCGCACGTGCTCCCGCACCGCCTGCAGACCGTCGACGCCGACCCCGGCACCGCGATCGCGGTCGTCGCCGACGCCCTGGACCGAACGCCGGCCCGCTGATGCGCCGACGCCGGTCGTGGCGGTCGCGGGCGACGTCCCGCCCGGCGGTCGGCGCCGCGTTGCTGCTCGGCGTCGGCTGGGCGTCGCTCGTCGTCGCGGGCATCTGGGGGTCGGCGGCGATCCTGGCGTTCGGGGCGACCCTGGTCGCGGGCCTGCTCGCGGCCCGCATCGGCGTCGGCCGGGCGGCCCGGCGCTGGCGCCCGACGCGTCACGTGGGACCGGTGGAGGTCCACGAGGACCGGCCGGTCCGGGTCCGCATCGACCTCGGCGGAGGCGCGGTCGGACGGTTCGTGCACGCGGATGCGCTCGGCCCGGACGGGCGGTGGCACCGCCTCGGCGGCGACGACGTGCTGTCGTGGCGGATCGGCCACCGTGGGGCGTTCGTGCTCGAGCCGACGCCGGTGCGGTTGCGTGACGCGTACGGCCTCGTCAGCCGGATCGTCCACGTCGGCGACCCGGTGTCGATCGTCGTGCTGCCGGAGGTTCCGGACGCGGTCGCGACCGACGGGCGGTTCGGGGGCGAGGAGGACGAGCCCGACGAGCTGCGGCCGCTCGTCCCGGGCACGCCGCTGTCGCGGGTGCACTGGAGGACGTCGGCCCGCCGGGGCGAGCTCATCGAGCAACGGTTCGCGGCGGTCCCGGCGGCGATGCCGGTGGTGGCGCTCGACACCACCGCGGCGGACGACGCGTCGATCGACGTGGCGGTGCGCGAGGTCGCGGGGCTCCTCGCCCGACACCTCGACCGGGGAGGTAGCCGCCTGGTGCTGCCGGGCGCGCCGGCCCGGGTCGTCGCGGACCGGACGGGCCTCGCCGATGCGCTGCGGCGGTTGGCGGTGGTCGGCTCCGTCGACCACGCTCCGGCGGTCGTCGGACCGGTGGTGCGGGTGCAGGCGGCGCGTCCGGGGCGGCCCGCGCCGGCGCGGGCGCCGCTGCCGTGGGGGGTGCGGCCGGCATGACGCGGGCGCCGGTCGCCTGGGCGCTCGCCCTCGCGTTCGTGCTCGTCGCCGCGGGCTGGTGGCCGCTCGCCGGCGCGTCGGTCCTGTGGGCGACGCCGGCGGTGGCGGTCGCCGTGGTGGTGGCGCTCCGCCGGTGGCCGGCGCGTCGGGCGGTCGCGCTCGCGGCGGCCTGGCCGGCGGTCGCGTGCGCCCTGGCGGAGGCGCCGTGGGCGGCGCTGCGCCCCGGCGGCTGGGACGACCGGTTGTGGCCGGGACTACAGGACGGAGCGACGTCGCTCGAACGGCTCGCCCAGGGCGGTCCGGCGAACGATCCCTGGACGGCGGCGGTGCTCACCGCGGTCGTCGGGTCGGCGTGGATCGTCGCGGCGACGGTCGCGGTCCGCGCACCGTGCGGCCGGTCGATCGCCGCGACGCTCGTCGTGCTGCCGTGGACGATCGCGCTCGGCCTGCGCGAGGGCGACGTCGCCCCGTGGCAGGGCGCGCTCGTCGCGGCCGTCGTGCTGGCGTGGCTCGCGTCGCGCGCGCCTGGTCCGCCCGGACGACGACCGGTCGGCGCGACGCCGGCCCGCGCCCCCGCCCGCGGTCGGGTCCTGGCCCCGGGGCTCGTCGTCGCGCTGCTGCTCGCCGCCGGCGTGGCGGTCGTGGCGCAGGCCGCGGCGCCCCGGGATCGCTGGCTGGCGATCGGCGCGCTGCTGGAGCGCGAGGCCCCGGTCCGTCGACTCGACCCCGAGCCGTCCTACGGGCCGCTGCAGGGTCGGCGAACCGGGTCGGTGATGTTCACGGTCCGCGCCGATCGCCCGGCGCTGTGGCGGATGCAGGTGCTGGAGCGGGTGAACAGCCGGGGGTGGGGCCTGTCGCAGATCCCCGACGCGCTGCGTCCGTCCGAGCCGGCGGGCGTGCGCGAGGAGATCGACGTCGAGGTCGACCGCTCGCGCGACCAGCTGCTGCTCGGTGCCGGTCGGATCACGGGGGTCGACGTCGGTGGCCGCGTCCCCGAGCCCGACGACGGCGTCTCGCAGGGCGTCCCGACCGTCGGTGAGGGACGACGGTTGCTCGAGGCGCCGTCCACCGGCACGACGTACCGCGTCCGGTCGCGGGTGGTCCGCCCGTCGGTCGACCGGCTCGAGGTCGCCCCGGACCCGTCCGACGAGCTGCGCCGGTGGACGGGCGTGACGTCCTGGCTCGGGCGGCGCTGGGTCCGGCCGGGCACGACGATCGCCGATCCGCGGCCCGACCCCTCCGACGGCGGCGGTCGGCCCACCGGTCCCGCGACGCGGTCGGACGACGCGACCTCGCGCCCCCCGGCGCCCGCGACGCGGCCCGACCCGTCCGAGGTCGCGTCCGGGTCCGCCGACGACCGTGGCGACGGGCGCTACGGCCGCTGGGTCCGACCCGAGCCGCCCCGGTCCCCGCTGTTCGGGGAGGACCCGGACCCGGCGTACGAGCAGGCGCTGGGGTGGGGCCGGACCGGCGAGGTCCTGGCGCTGGCGCGGCGCGTCACCGCCGGGTCGCGCAACCAGCTCGAGGCGGTGCGGAAGGTCCACCGGTTCCTGCTGGAGGGGGACCGGTTCCGCTACGACACCGACCTGCCCGAGGCCGGCCGCAACCCGCTGGCGGAGTTCCTGCTCGACGACCGCGTCGGGTACTGCCAGCACTTCGCGGGTGGGGCGGCGCTCATGCTGCGGCTCGTCGGCGTGCCGACGCGGGTGGTGTCGGGCTATGCGACCGGCACCGAGGTCAGCGACGGCGTGTACGAGGTGCGCGACACCGACGCGCACCAGTGGATCGAGGTGTACTTCGTCGGGATCGGGTGGGTGCCGTTCGATCCGACGCCGGCGGCCGACGCCGTCGTCGACGACGAGGTCGACCCGTTGCGCGCCGCGTCGGCGGCGGCGCGCGACGACGGGGACGGCGGGCCGCTGCCGCTCGTCGCGATCGTCACCGCCGTCGGCCTCGTCGGGGTCGGCGTGCGACGCGTGCGCGGTGGCCGGGGCGGCGACGCCGACGCGCACCGGACGGACCCCGTGACCCTGCTCGCCCGTCGCGCCGGCGTCGCCGTCGGCCCCGGCACGACCCACGACGCGATCGCCGATCGCCTGCGGGCGACCGTCGGCCCGCGCACGGCCGCGCTCGCGCGGACCGCCGGTCGTGCCGCGTTCGCCCCGGAGGGCGCCGCACCGGCCGACGCGCGCCCCTCGATCGTCCGGGTCGCCCGCGCGGTCCGCGCCGACGTCGGCGCGGTGGGTGCGGTGCGGCTGCTCGTGACCGGTCGGGTCGGGCCGGCTACGCGGTGACGACGCGGCCGCGATCGTCGACGCGCAGGCAGATGCGACCCTCGAGCAGATCGATGACCTGGTCGCCGACGACGGTGCGCCGCCACCCGTTGAGGGTGCGGATGTCGCGGTCGTCGCGGCCGTCGCGCCACGACGTGACGATCCGCTGCAGGTCGGCGCGGGTGGCGAGCAGCTCGTAGGCGAGCTCGGCCTGCTCGGCCCGGGTGCGGACGAACGTCTCGGTCAGGGTCACGAGCGCCGGATCGGCCGGGTCGGTGCGCGGCGGACGCTTGCGCACGACGGGGATCGGCTCCCCGCCGCGACCGCGCTCGATCGCCTGCAGCAGCTGCTCGCCGCGGCGGTGCAGCGTCGCCTCGGACAGGCCGCGGATCTGCTTCAGCCGCTCCCGGTCGCGGGGGCGACGCTTGGCGAGCTCGACGAGCGTCTGGTCCTGCAGCACCGTCGACGGCGGCCGGTCGACCTGCTCGGCGGTCGCCTCGCGCCAGCGCAGCAGCTCCAGGGCGACCGCCCGCTGGTCCGGGTCGAGCGCGTCGATCTTCGGCAGCCGCGGGAAGAGGACCTCGGGGTCGCGGCTGTCGTGGACGTCCTCCAGCGGCCGGCACTCCTCGAGCGCCCAGTCGAGCCGCCCCAGCTCGACGAGCCGGTTCTGCAGCGCCACCGACAGCTGCAGGATGTGCTGGACGTCCTCGGCGGCGTAGCGGCGCTGCTCCTCGCTCAGGGGGCGCTGCTCCCAGCGGGTGAAGCTCGCGGACTTCTGGAGCTTGACCCGCAGCACCTCGCGGAGCAGGGCGTCGTAGCCCATCTGCGCCCGCAGGCCGGCGAACCCGGCCGCGACCTGGGTGTCGAAGACGTTGCGGACCTCGGTGCCCCACGTCCGCTTGAGCAACGCGACGTCCTGCCGGGCGGCGTGGAGGACGATCTCGATGTCGGGATCGGCGAGGACCTCGGCGAGCGGCGTGGGGTCGAACTCGTCGACGAGCGGGTCGAGCAGCTCGATCCGGACCCCGGACGCCGGTCGGCCCCGGGCGTCGAGCCGGTCGACCGCGACCTGCGCCAGGCACAGCAGTGGCCGGTAGCGGCCCTCGCCGACGAACTCGGTGTCGATGCCGAGCCGTCCGGATGCGCGCGCGGCGGTGGCGAGCTCTTGAACGGTCCGATCGACGTTGGTCACGACGGACGGAGCCTAACGGTCACCGTCCGAGCGCCCGGCCGAGGTCGCTCTCGGGCAACACGGGCAGGTGCAGGCGCGACCCGCCCAGGTCGACGGTGTTGAGCGCCGGCAGGCTCGGCAGCGACCCGAGCGACGGGCCGACGAGGTGCAGCGCGATCCGGTGCCCGCGCTTGAACCGGTTGCCGATCGGCCACAGCTCGACGTGGTACCGCCGCGCCTGGCCGATCGCGGCCGGACGGGCGTGGGTCAGGTCGTTGTACGGCTGGACGATCCGGCCGGTCTCCGGGTCCTTCAGCGACTCGTCCGTGACGACGTCGGGGAACGCGGTCGACAGCCTGCCCGTCGCGACCGGACGGGCGTTGCCGTCGGGGCCGACGTCCGACACGACGACCCACAGCGGGACCGTCGGCGCGGTGCTCGACAGGACGAGCTCGACGCTGCCGGGACCGACCGACACGACGTCCTCGCGCAGCGGCGGGGTGACGTACGACAGGCCGAGCGGCTCGGCGAGCGTCATGTCGGTGAGGATCGGTAGGAACCGCGTCAGCTCGTTGAGCCCGGCGGCCCCGACGAGCGCGGTCGTCGGGACGTCGGTGGCGGTGATGAGCGACGGCAGCGACAGGTAGGACTGCAGGCCGGCCTGGCGGGCACGACCCGGCGTGAGCGTGCCGTCGTTGAGCGACCGGCCGCGGCCGCTGCGGGTCGCGTCGAGCGCCAGGGTCTCCCAGCGCGTGCCCGGCACCGGCCAGTCGTCGGCGTCGCGGCGGACGAACGCGCCGTCGAGGTAGGTCTCGCGTCCGCCGTCGGCGACCCAGAGCTTGACCCGCGGCTCGCGGTCGGCGCCGTTGTCGTCGCCGACGAGGTGGTGGCGCCACCAGGCCCGCACCTCGTCCGCGCCGCCGTCGGTGCCCTTCGGCGCGCCGTCGTGCGCGCCGACGACGAGCAGCCGCGACCCGTGCTCGCGCAGCGCCTGGAACCCCTGGAACGCCCCGCGGGACTCGACGTCGAACCACCCGTTGACGACGAGGGTGGGGAAGTCGTTGACGTTGCCCCGCATCCCACGCTCGCGCCACCAGGTGTCGAGCGTGGGGTGGAGCAGCTCGCTGAGCCCGGAGTCGGCGAGGCCGAGGACGGTGTCGAGCGCCGACAGCGGGTTGCGGAAGAGGCGCTCGGGCCCCTGGGCGAGCGCGGGCGCGCCGATCATCGCCAGCACGCCGACGCCCGGCACGATGTTGTTCACCCCGCCGGGGACGAGGAGGTCGCGGTAGAGCTCGTGGGTGCCGGACTTCAGCACCGCCGCCTCGACGCACGGCAGCTCGTGGTGCAGGGAGTTGTAGATCGTGATCGCGCTGGCGGAGAACCCGTTGAGGCCCAGGCGCCCGTCGCTCCACGGCCGGTCGCACGCCCACCGCAGCGTCTCGGCGACGTCCTTCTGCGTGCGCGGCCCGAGCGCGTCGAACCGGCCGTCGCTGTCGCCGGTGCCGCGGATCTCGACGGTCAGGCGGTTGACGCCGGGCACGTCGGGGATCCCGGCGCCGCCCTTGCCGTACGGGGTGAACTCGACGATCGTCGGTCGCGGCGCGAGCGGCGCCTCGCCGGTGACGGTCGTCCGCAGCGACACGCCGTCCGACGCGACGAACCGCTCGACGCGGGACTCGGTCGCGCCGTGGGCGGGCGCGGCGAGCAGGCCGATCGTGAGCGCGGTGACGGCCGACGCGGCGAGTCGGGCGACCCACCGTCGCGGGCCGGGGCGCGATGGCCGGTGGTGCGCACGACGGGCGACATCGGAGAACATCGCTGTTCACCGTAATGGGTGGGAAGGTCGGCGCGCAAGCGCGCGACCGCGACGCGGTCAGGCGGCGGCGTCGCGGCGGTCGGCGATCTCGGTCGCCTGCTCCGTGCTGAGGGCGCCGTCGGCGACCGCCCGACGGAGGACGTCGGGCGACGCCTCGTCCGGCCACACGCCGTAGCGGGTCATGAACGCCCGCGAGTCGACCTCGACGTGGCGGTCCTTCTCGCCCCCCTGGCCGATCCGGTAGAGCTTGTTCGACACCCAGACGCCGGCGCCGCCGCCGAGCATGATCGCCGCCCCGTCCAGGCCGATGATGTTCGGGCTGATGATGATCATCACCGGCGCGGTGGCGATGAGGAGGACCGGGATCCAGAACCGCGCGAGGTTCGCGGGCGTGAGCGGTGGGACGCGGGCCAGCATCGTGCCTCAAGTGTCGCACCGACGCTGATTCGGCGGGGTGCAGTAGCGCACGCTACGGCGCTCGGGCGCGGCGTGGTCCCGGCCCGGGCCGTTCCGAGGAACGTGGGTGTTCATCGAGCGGGATCGGTGTTACCGTCCTGTGACGCGGCCCCGCGGAGGAGCGGTCGCGGGGGAGGAGTAGACGTGCGGGTTCCAGGTGCATTCCGGGTCGCGGCGCTGGCCGTCGCCGTCACCGTGGCGGTGGTACCGGCGTCCACGTCCGCGGCGTCCGAGCCACCCGCGCCGATCTCGGTCGCGCCGGGCGCGGTACGGCAGGCCGAGGGCCACGCCGTCCAGTCGCTGACGTTCCAGGTGCGGTCCGGCGCCCGCGACGAGCGGGTCTGTCGGATCGAGGCCGAGTTGTCCCGCCCCGCCGGCGCCACCGCGTCGCGGCCCGTCCCGGCGCTCATGACGACGAACGGGTTCGGCGGGTCGGTCGCCGGCCAGCGGAAGTGGGCGGCGGCGATGGCCCGCCGCGGCTACGCGGTCATGAACTACTCCGGCCTGGGGTGGGGCGGGTCGGGCTGCAAGATCTCGCTGGACGACCCCGACACCGACGGTCGCGCGGCCCGCCAGCTCGTGAGCTACCTCGGCGGCGCCCCGACGCCCGGGGGCGAGCGGGTCGACTGGATCCGACGTGACGCCCGCGGTCACGACGGCGCCGCGTACGACCACGACCCGCGGATCGGCCTGTTCGGCGGGTCCTACGGCGGCGGGTTCCAGTTCGCGACCGTCAAGGACGACCCCCGCGTCGACACGATCGTCCCGCTCATCACCTGGCACGACCTGCGCTACTCGCTGTCGCCGGACAACGCCGACCTCGGCGACGGCGCGACCCCGCGCACCGCCGGGTCGCTCAAGACCATCTGGGGGGTCGGGTTCTTCTCGCTCGGGCTCGTCAACGGCGTGCAGGGCCTGCCGGTCGACGCGCTGCAGCGCACGCTCGCCTGCCCCGGGTTCACCGAGCAGATCTGCCTGGGCGCGATCCCGAGCGTCGCCACCGGGGGCGCGAGCGACGGCCTGTCGCAGGTGCTCGAGCACGCGTCGGTGGCGTCGTACATCGACCGCATCCGCATCCCGACGCTCCTCGCGCAGGGCCAGAAGGACTCGCTGTTCAACCTCAACGAGTCGCTGGCGACGTACCGCGCGCTCAAGCGGCAGGGCACCCCGGTCAAGCTCATCTGGCACCACTGGGGCCACAGCGGCGCGAAGGCGCTGCCGGGCGAGTGGGACGAGACGTACCGGACGACGACCTACGAGGGCGCCGCGTTCCTCGAGTGGTTCGACCACTACCTCAAGGACGACCCGAAGGCCCCGTCGCTCGACTTCACGTACCAGCGGCCGTGGGCCCCGTACGAGGGCGACGCGTCCCCGTCGTACGCGCGGGCCGAGGCGTACCCGGCGAGCGACCGCACCGACGAGCTGCGCCTGTCGGCCGACGGCACGCTGCGCACCGACGGCGCGGTCGTCCCGGGCGCCCCGACGCTCCTCACGACGCTGCTGGGGATCCCGACGGGGCTCACGACGTTCGACCTGTCGCAGTTCGGCGGGGCCCCGGTGAACGTGCCCGGCACGTTCACGTCGTTCACGAGCGCCCCGCTCGCCGAGGACGTCGACGTCGTCGGGACGCCCAAGCTCCGGGTGCGACTGTCGCCCGGTCTGGCGGAGGCGACCGGTCCGCTGCTCGGCGACGAGGGGTCGCCCAAGGTCTACGTCCGGTTGGAGGACGTGTCGCCCGACGGGTCGGTGCTCCTGCCGGGGGAGCAGGTGTCGGCGGTGGGGGTCCCGGTCGACGGCCGCGAGATCGAGGTGACGCTGCCGGGCATCGTGCACCGGTTCGCGGCGGGCCACCGGTACCGCCTGACCGTCGCCGGCGGCGACCTGTCGTACCGCGGCAACGTGGTCCCGACCCCGGTCGGGGTCGTGGTGGACGCCGACCGGCCGCCGACGCTGCGCCTGCCGGTCGTGCCGCGCGACGAGCAGCGCCCGATCGTCCGGGCGTCCGTGCCCGCCACGGCGGGTCAGGCGTCGCGGCGGCGACCCAAGGTCTCGCGCGTGCGCCTGTCGCCACGCCGGGTCGCGTTGCGCACGTCGACCGCCGGTCGGGTGCGGGTGACGATCGCGCGCCGGGTCGTGCGCCGCGTGCGGTCGTCGGCCGGTCGGGTGCGGACGACCCGTCGCTGGCGCACCGTGCGCCGCCTGACCCTGCGGGCGTCGAAGCCCCGCACCGTACGTCGCCGCATCGCCCGCCTGCCCGCGGGCCGCTACCGCGTCACCACCCGCCTGACGGCGAAGGACGGCGCCCGCTCCCGCACCCGCCACGCGATCCGGCGGGTGGGGCGGCGGTAGGGGATCGTCAGGTGAGCGGACCGTCGACGGGGTCCCACCGCGTCGGCCCCCGGCCGACGAGCACCGCCGGGTCGAACGCGGCGACGAGCTCGGCGGGCGTCGGGCGCGATCCGGGCGGCACGATGCCGAGGCTCGCGGCGAGCGCCCCGCGCACCGTCGCGGCGTCCTCGCCCAGGGCGGCGCGGTCGGCGAGGGTCACGGCGCCGTCGCGCTTGGCCAGGCGCCGACCGTCCGGTCCCAGCACCAGCGGGACGTGGGCGTACGACGGGACCGGCAGGCCGAGCGTCGCCGCCAGCCAGGCCTGCCGCGGCGCGGAGGACGCCAGGTCGTCACCGCGGACGACCTCGTCGATCCGCTGCCGGCCGTCGTCGACGACGACCGCCAGGTTGTAGGCGACGGTTCCGTCGCCGCGGCGGACGACGAAGTCGTCGACCGTGCCGGCGATCGGCCCGCGCCAGCGGTCCTCGACGGTGACGCGGGCCGCGTCGGCGCGCACCCGTAGCGCGGGCGGGCGATCGGCGTCGGCGGCGCGCCGCGCCCGACCGGCCGCGTCCAGGTGGGCGCACGTGCCGGGGTAGGCGCCCTCGGGCAGGTCGCCGTGGGGGGCGCGGGCGGCGTCTCGGATCTCGGCCCGGGTGCACCAGCACGGGTACAGCAGCCCCGCGCGGTCCAGCCGGTCGATCGCGTCGTCGTACGCGGCAGCGCGGTCGGACTGGCGCACCGGCTCGCCGTCCCAGTCCACCCCGATCGCCCGCAGGTCGCGCAGCTGCGCCGCCTCGTGCTCGGGACGGCTGCGGTCGCGGTCCAGGTCCTCGATCCGCAGGAGGAACGTGCCGCCCGCGCGCCGGATCGACAGCCACGCGACGAGCGCGGTGCGCAGGTTGCCCAGGTGCAGCGTGCCGGTCGGGCTGGGCGCGAACCGGCCGACGGGCGCGGTCGGCATGGGCCGGACGATAGGCCGTCGGTCCGCCGACCGGTCGGCCCCGGCGCGGGCGTCGTGCGTATGCTCGCCCGGATGGCGGCCTCGAGGAGCACCAAGCAGCGCAGCACCACCGGCAGCGGGCACTGGGCGGGCACCGCCCGCGTGGTGCGGGCCGGCGGGACGTCCGGTGCGACCGCCGGGACGAAGGCCCGTTCCGGTGCCGCGTCCACCGGTGGTATGGCGAAGGGCGCCCGACGGACCCGCGCCGCGGGCCCGGGCGCCGCCGCGTCGGCGGGCACCGCACCGTCGAAGAGCGGCGCCGGCCGTCCACGCCGTCGCCGTGACGAGGACGAGGCGACCGACGAGTCCACGACCGCGGACCGGGGCCCGAAGGAGTGCTCGCCCTGCCGTGGCAAGGGCCGGTTGCAGTCCAACGCCGGGGGCGAGCCGCACGAGGTGGTGTGCGCCTGGTGCGACGGGACGGGGGTCGAGATCCCGGGCCGTGACGCCCAGGAGCATCCGGCCGAGCGGCCCGACCCCAAGCCCGACGCGGGCGACGACGCCTGATCGGCGCGCAGGGCGCTAGGTCGTCCTCCGAGTCCAGGCGGCCCAGGGCCTGCCGGCCGGCTCCTACCGCACGAGCACGGCCGACGTCCCGACGGGCGTGTCGCGCGGTGCGTCGTCGCCGGACCCGTCCCCGGGCGCGCCGTCCTCGCCGCCGGGATCGGGCGACATGTCGGGCATGTCGTGGGGGCCCAGGTCCTCGCCCGCGGGCCGGTCGGCGCGGTCGGCGATGACGAGCTTGGCGAGCACCTCGTCGGAGTCGCGGGTCCGCAGCTCGAACCGGCCGGTCCGGGTCGCGGGGAACCGCAGCACCATGCGCCGTCCGGCGGGCAGGTACTGCTCGAACCCCAGGTCGAGGGCGCGGACCCAGTCGCCGTCCTTGAGCTCGATCGTCATGACGAGCGTGTCGCCGACCTCGGCGCGCACGGCCTTCTCGCGCGGTGCGGTGAACGCCACGGGCCGGCCGACGACCGGCGCCGGACCGGTGGTCGTGGTCGTCGTCGGGGCCCGGCGGGTGAGGTTGCGCTCCTCCGTCGGGACGAGCGATCCCAGGATCGTGAGCGTGCCGATGACGATCACGGCGATGAGGGCGATGCGCATCCCGGACATCCACCGTCATTGTGGCGGATCGGCGGTCGCGGCGGTGAGGCGCCGTCGGTGGCCCGACCGGCACGTGACGCCCCGCGTACGGGGTACGGTCGTGTCATGGTGCGCCGGTCAGGACGGACGCGTCGACGGGCGAGGGGACGGGCCCGGTGGATCACCGCCGCCGTCGCGGTCGCCGCGGGCCTGACGACGGCGGCCCCGGCCACCGGGGCGGTGCGGATCGGCGCGGAGATGAACGCGCCGGTCGACACCGCCGGCGCCGAGGGGTGCGAGGCGCTGGTGCTCCCGCCGCTGCGTCCCACGTACGGCGTGCCGCCGTCGTGCACGCTGATGAGCCCCGGATGGCCGGGCGGCCCGTCGTGGCAGGCCCCGCGCGGCCGGTGGGTCGTCGTCACCGCCCGGGTGCGGACGGGCCCGCGCACCGGGCCGATGGTCTTCACCGTCGTGCGGGCGTTGCGCTCGCAGGCCGGTGGGGGCGCCGGCGCGGCCGGGGCGATCTGCTGCACCGCCCCGGTGGAGAGCCAGGCGTTCACCCCGGCGCCGAGCACGGTGACGACGGTGCCGGTGCGACTGCCGGTGGTCAACGTGGTGGAGCGGATCGACGGCGAGCCGGTCGAGGTCGTCGACTACCTGGGGATCAGCCCGCTGACGCTCGGCAGCACGTTGCCGCTGCACGCCGGGTCGGGTGGGGCGGGCACGACGTCGTTCGCGCCCGCGATGCGCGCGGGCGGCCAGCAGGTGATGGGTCCGACGCTGGCGGGCTTCCCGGTGATCGACGCCGTGCTGGAGCCGGACGCGGACGGCGACGGGTTCGGTGACGAGACCCAGGACGCGTGCCCGGGCGACGCGACCCGGCGCGCGGCGCCCGCCGGGGCTCGCGCCGTGGGGCCGCCGCGGGTGGCGTCGCCCCGTCAGGCGTGCGCGCCGGTCGGTGGTGGCGGTGGGACCGGTGGCGCGGCGGGGCCCGGGGGCGGGGGAGGATCGACTTCGGACGTCCCGCGCCCGCTGCCCGTCGTCAAGCTCGGAGCGCCCCGCCAGACGGTCGCCCAGGTGCGCCGTCGCGGGGTCCTGCGGGTGACGTGCGCATCGACGCCGGTCGGCCGCTGCTCGGCGCGCGCCACCGTCACGCGGGCGCAGGCCCGACGGCTGCGGCTGCGCGTGCGGGGCGAGCGCAGGACGGTGCAGGTGGGCAGGGGCTCGGTGCGCACGACGCGCGCCGGGTCCGGGCGCACGATCAAGGTGCGCCTGAAGCAGTCCGCCCGCCGGGCGATCGGCCGCTCCCGTCGCACCGTCCGGGTGCGCGTGCGGGTGACGGTCGGCGCCCCCGGCCACCGGTCCCGGGTCGTGACCCGCACGGTGCGCGTGCGGCGCTGATCGGGCGCCAGGTAGGGCGAACCGGCCGTCGTGCCCGATGGCCCGTCGCGCGTGGCCGGTCAGGCCGGCCGCACGCCGTGCGAGTTCGGGATCGGCGTCGTCCGGATGCCGACGGCGCGCGCGACGGCGTGGAGGTCGCCGTCGCCCTCGATGCGCTCCTCGTCGGCGCGGCTCTGCACCAGCATCTCGTCGGCGGTCAGCGGAAGGCCGGAGATCGTGCCGCGGAACGTCGCGAAGCGGTTCTCGGGCTCCGGCTCGACGATGAGCTGGTCCCCGACGTCGGTGATCTTCACGCGGCGCGTGCCCCAGCGGCGTCGGACGGCGGCGGGCACCGAGACCTGGCCGCCGGAGGTGATCCTCACGTGATGGATCTCCTCATGTACGACCGCCATCCGCACGTTGTCGATGGCCGTTCCGGCTGTGACCACCGACCCGCATCCGCGCGGCGCGGCGGTCCGGCCACGCCTCGAACGCCCGTCCGACGCGTCGCGGCGTGCTGCTGCCGGCGCTCGCCGGCGTCGCCCTCGACGTCCTGCTCGGGGCGGTCGCGTCGTCGCCCGGCGGTGCGGTGGCGACGCGACCGCGCTGCGGCGGGAGGGGACGGGTCAGTTGGGCAGCGCCGCCGCCGGCGGGACGTTGCGGTACGTGCCGGGGACGAGCGCAGCGTTCTCGGGGACCGACACCCACGCGTTGTTGATGACGTCGACGTTGTGCTGCACCATCGGCGGTCGGTTCTGGAACAGGGCCGCAACGTCGTTGAGGAGGTTCGTCGCCAGTCCGGTGACGTTGCCGAGCAGCTGGTCGAGCACGCCGGCCGGAATGGTGATCGCGTCCTCGGTCCGCGTGGTCTTCGTCCAGGCGCCGCAGACGAGGGTGAGGAGCACGCAGTCGCGCTGGTACTGGTCCATCCCCAGCGGCGGGGTGTCGCCACCCTGACCCAGCAGCCCGAGGAGGGCCGTCGGGGTGAGGGCCTTGATGGTGTTGCCGACGATCGCGCAGCCGAGCTGCCTGCGCTTCGACGGGCTGGGCTTGTCGAAGTACCCGGGGGCGGGCGCACCGCTGGGTACGATCATCGTCTCGCGCTTGTAGAGGATGCCCACGACGACGTCGACGATGAGGAAGTCCAGGAGCTGGAGGACCGGATCGAGGACGGCGCCGAGGATCGGCGATCCGTCGACGACGCTGCAGAGCAGGTTGTCGGTCGAGCGCGTGATGCCGTCCATCAGCGGACCGAGCGCGCCGGAAAAGGCCCCGGACGACGGCTCGGCCGGGTACAGGCCGACCTCGCTCTTGGCGCCGTCGGTCCACACCGAGCCGTTGATCTGACCGGCGCCCTCCACCCGCACGACCTCGCGGCGGTCCTGCTGCCGACGGTGGTTGCCGTTGCAGCCGTGCTCCTCGCCGGCGGTGGCGCACTCGGCGCCGTTGAGCGCGTAGACGACGCTGTTGACCTGCCCTTCGATGATGAGGCCACCACGGTCGACCACGATCGCCTTCGCCGACACGGCGTTGACGCCGGTGCGGCTCGCCGGGATGCGGCAGTAGGCCTCGCCGTCGTTGCCGACCTGCTCGATGAAGAGGACCCGCTGCGCTCCGGCGGCTCCCACGAACTGGTTCCACGGCACGTCGCACTCGGGGATCGACGCGTTGGTCGGGCGCGTCGCGGAGCGCTGCTCGGTGTTGACCGACCAGCCGCCGGGGACGCTGTCGCGGTGGACGCCACCGGCCTTCGCGGTCGCGCGGTACGCGTCGATCGCGGGCGCCGGCGCCATCGTCATGCCGTTGAGGTTGGTGTACCGGTCGTTCGTGATGCCGAGCGGACCCAGGAGCGCGTTGAGGCCGGTCTCCTGACCGATCCCGTTGAGCCCGCTGAACACGCCTCCGAGGCAGAGGTTGAGGTCGAGCGTGTTGAGGTCGATCGGCGGACCCTGGAGATCGAGGATGTCGGACGTCGCCTCCTCCAGGCCGTTGAGGACGCCGCACCGGATGCCGACCTTCGCGTCCGCGTCCTCGACCAACTGGGAGCCGTTGGTGCCGAGCACCTTGCCGACGAGCCCGTCGAGCAGTAGATCGCTGTTCGTGATGTTCTGCACCAGCGCGCCGACCTGGTTGCCGAGGTCGGTCGAGAAGTTGCCGGTGCCGATGGCGTAGGCCTCGGGCGGGGAGAAGCGCGCGCCGTCCTGCTGGACCTTGGCCGCGACGGCGCGGGACTGCTGCATGCGGGTGCCGGAGCCGACGGGCTCCTCGGAGGGCGTCGACCGGACCTCGGCCTGCGAGCGGACCCACATCGTGTTCTGGTTGCCGATCCGACCGGTGATCACCGACTGGGCGTCGCCGGAGGGATCACGACGCCGGTACGCGTCCTCCCAACGCTGATCGACGGCGGTGCCGTCGTCGGCGGTCGGGCAGAGCTCGACCCGCCACACGGTGCGCCGGCCACCCTTCTCGACGTACTCGCTCAGCCCGTCGCCGGACGCCTTGAAGTGGCGCACGACCGCGGTGCGGATCGCCGTCTCCGCCGGGGTGCCGGCCTGGGGGTTCTCGCGCAGGTCCCCGGTGATGTCGGTGCAACGGATCGTGCCGTCGCCGCCGACCGGGAAGGGCGTCTCCCAGATCGCGGATCCGGCGTCGCCCGCCAGCGTGGAGGCGGTCGCGGTGAGCACGCCCTCGGCGAGCGTCTGCGCGGCGTCGGTGCCACGCTCGGCGCGGGCCGACGAGGTCTGCCGCTCGACGAGCAGCAGCGCGGCGAACCCGAGCGCCAGGGCGATGGTGAGCATCGTGATCACGGGGACCATGACCCAGCCGTCGTCCTGGCCGGCACGGTCGAGCGCCCGTCGGCCCGGGCCGGGGGCCGAGGCGCGCGTGGTTCGGGGGAAGCGGCGTGGCATGTCGGGGTACCTCATGCGGGAGACCGGTTGCGCAGCGACACGGCGCCCTGGAGCACCGTGCGCGCGTCGGCGTCGGAGGGACGGTCGGCGATGGACAGACGCAGGCCGATGCCGCGGACGTCGGCGGGCGACGGCAGGCACACCGCGTCGGCGGGGGCGGTGGGCTGGCACGCCGCGCCCCCGGTGTCGGCGTCGGTGACGTAGCTGAAGACGTTCGGGTCGCGGAGGCGGTCGTCGACGAGCAGCTCGTGGGTCCAGCCTCCACCGTCGGTCCCGCAGGCGGGAAGCGGGGTGGGCAGGCTCGAGCCGGTGGCGTGCCCGGCGTACAGGGAGCGGCCGTCCGCCGAGACGCAGTACCGGACCCACCCGGGCGCGCCCTGCGCGGAGTCCGGGAGGTAGGTGGCGGCGATGAGGTCGCGCCGCGAAACCGCGCCACCGCCGACGGTGACGATGGGGGACTCGGCCCCGGGCGCGCTGGGACGGGTCTGCCGCAGCTCGGCGACGAGGACGCGCAGCGTGGCGCGGCCGGTGTCCTGGGTGTCGGCCAGGTCGCGCGAGCTCTCGGCCGACCGGCTGAAGACGTCGGCGCTCTGCAGGATGGCGAACAGCACGACGGTGGCGATGCTCATCGTCACGAGCATCTCGACGAGCGTGAACCCGGCGTCGTCGCGGGCCCGGGGGCGATTCCGGCGGCGGCTCATGCGCCGGCCCCCGCTTCGAGGTGCCCGCCGCGACGTACCGCGGCGTCCTGCTTCAGCGTCTCGGTGCGGCCCGTGCGCGGGTCCTCCCACGAGACGCTGGCCTCGATGTGCGTCGTCGCCGCGACGCCTGCGGTGACGTCGACGAGCTCGTGCCGCACGTCGTCGGTCCGGCAGAGACCCAGGTCGGCGCCGGACGTCAGCACGCCGAGCAGGCCGTTCAGGGCGCTCGGCACGCTGCTGCCCAGCAGGCTCTGCAGCGACGACGGGCCGAGCAGGTCGCACAGCGGCGACACGAGTCCGAGACCGAGCCCGCCGATCACGCCTTCCAGGCACAGCTCGACGTTGACGAGCGGGCCGAGGAGCTGCAGGCGCACGGTGACGTCGTCGAAGTCGACCTCGGGATCGTCCGGATCGACCGGGGTCTGGTGGCCCAGGCCGAGCAGGCCGAGCCCGAGCGAGCAGTTGGTGGCCGGGACCTGGACCGGCGGCTGCGTGATGTCGCCGTCGTCGCTCGGACGGTCGCAGTCCAGCGGACCACGGATGACCGTGCCGCGAACGGTGTCCGACGTCGTGCACGCACGGTACGTGACGGTGTAGGCCGTCCCCGCGCGCGTGACCGTCCAGCGCGAGCTCTGGACCGCGTGCCCGGCGGGCTCGGCGACCGGGGCGATCTCGGTGCTGTCGCCCGAGAGGTCCGGGTCGATCGCGCGACGGAGGCGGGCGGGTGCGTCCGACGCCACGAGATCGTTGACGTCGCGGGTGTACCGCATGCCGGTCGCGCGCTCGATCACCTCGAGCGCGAGGGCGTTGCCCCGGTCCCGCTGGAGCGAGGAGCCGGTGGCCTGGGCCCCGCGGTCGAGCAGCGCGAAGGTCGCGAACGCCCCGACGATGAGGAGCATCGACGCGACGAGGACCTCGATGAGGGTGAACCCGCCCTCGTCGCCGACGCGGTGGCGGCGTGACACGGGAGCGTGGGCCTGCGGGGTCGCGGACGGCGCGCGACGGCCCCGGGTGCGACGACCGGACGGGTTGGCGTCCGTCGTCGGGCCCGGGACCGCGGCGTGTGGGCTGTTCGGGGCCGGCACATGTCGACTATCGGCAGTCCCGACGACGGACTCAAGCCCTATCGACGAAGAATGCGGCCTCGACGGATGTCGTGGCTCCGCGTACGCCGTAGGTCCAGCGCCGGGTCGCCGGGGTCGACGCGACGGGCTCCGCCGCCGCCGCCGGACCGGAAGGAGGTCTGCATCGGTCGCTCTCGGGGGCACAAGGGGTCGGGCCTGGGGGTCGGCGCGCCTTCCCGGCACGCCGATCAAGGGCCTTGCGTTGCGCTGCGCCGTCGCGCGTCGCGGCCGTCACACCTCGCGATTCACGCGCGCGCGAGCGCGAGACGTCGTCGTAGGGGTGGTCGTGGCTCCGGTAGCGCGCAGGGTTGGTCATGCCTCCGGCAGGGGTCGTCGTTCCGCGGGCGGCGGACCGCCGACTCCCGTGGCGGCGTCGCCGCGCCACACCGCACGGCGCGACGCACCGACGCCGGGATCGGGCCCGGCGCGGTCGAACGAGCGCCCCGGATACGACGAACGTCCAGTGCTCTCAAGCCGGGGGAGGGGCTGCCCCGATACGAGGGGTGCAAGCAACCAGCACCGAGGTGCCAACGGCAAACCATCCGCGAGGGTGGGACGCAAAGCCACGGGCCTCACCGTCGGTGAGGTAGCCGGGCCGCCACCGGGGTGCGAAGAGCGAAACCCCGCGGCAAGGTCGCGGAGCTGGTCTGCGAACCCAAGATCAACAACACCACAGGAGATCACGCATGTTTCAGCAGGCCATCACGAACCTGAAGCGCCGGCAGGGCGACGGCGAGGGCGGCTTCACCCTCATCGAGCTGCTCGTCGTCATCCTCATCATCGGCATCCTCGCCGCGATCGCGCTGCCGACCTTCCTCGGCCAGAGCGACAAGGCCAAGGACTCCGAGGCCAAGTCGAACGCCCGCAACCTCGTGACGCAGGTCGAGTCCTGCTACACGACGACGAACAACTACGGCGAGTGCACGACGAACGCCCCGACCCAGCTCGACACCGAGGGCCTGGAGGGCGACGTGACCGCGACGGCGGCGGTCGGCTCGCGCACCTTCACCGTCACCGCGCAGTCCGACACGGGCAACGAGTTCACCATCACGAAGACCGAGGGCGCCGGCTACAGCCGCACCTGCTCCACGGCCGGCGGCACCACCAAGGGCGGCTGCAACGGCACCTCCTGGTGATCCCTGCGGGGTGACGTCCACCGGTTCGTCACCCCACTGAATCCTGTTGCGTGAACGGGGCGGCCATCGGCCGCCCCGTTGCGTTCCGGGACCGGATCCTCCTCCACGATCGCACCACCTTCCGTCATGCCCGTCACCGCTCCTCCCTCCATCGCCGCGCCGCGCCCCGCGCTCGACGCGCCCCGCCCGCCGGCGGTCGAAGGGTCCGTTCCGCCGAGCGCCCCGACGACGGGCACGGTCCGGTCGCCGCTCGCCGTCCGCGTCGCCGTCCTCGCCGGGGTCCTGCTGGGCCTGGCGGTGCTCGTCACCCAGGGCCTGCGGGACTTCGCGTTCAACGACTACGAGTCCGAGGCCAAGCCCGCCATCGACCGGCTGCTCGCCGGCGACCTGTCCGGGTTCCTCTCGGTCCTGCCGGGGTACGGCGGCGCGGTCATCCTGCAGGCCCCCTTCGCCCCGCTGGGCAACCTCGTCGGCCCGGATCACGACCTGTGGACCTGGCGTGCCCTGGCCGTCCCGGGACTGGCGTCGCTCGCCGTCCTCGGCGGGTGGCTCGGCCTGCGGGTCGGGCGTGCCCGGCCCGGACGCCGCGGAGCCGTGACCGGGGGGCTCACGGCGCTCCTCGTCACCGGGTCGCCGTTCGCGATGCTCGCGCTCGACACCGGACACCCCGAGGAGCTCCTCGTCACGGCCATGGCCGTCGGTGGCGTCCTGCTCGCCGCCGGGGGACGGGTGACGGTCGGCGCGGGCGTCGTCGCGCTCGCCGCGGTGGCCAAGCCGTGGGCGGTCATCGCGATGCCGGTGGTCCTGCTCGCCGCCGAGGATCGCCGTCAACTGGCGCGCGCCGTGGTCGTCGCCGGGATCGCCGGGCTCGCGCTGCTGGCCCCGATCCTCGCCGCCAACGGTGGCGACCGCGCCGCCGGCATGACCCACGCCAGCACGTCGGGCATCTTCAAGCCCACCAACGTCTTCTGGTTCTTCGGGACCGAGAACCCCGACTGGTCGGCCGACGGCAACGTCCGATCGTCGGCGTTCGGGGCCGCCCAGGCCGTGTGGGCGCAGCGCCTCGAGCCGGCGTGGGCCGCCCGCGTGTCGCACCCGCTCATCGTCCTCTTCGCCGGAGCCGTCGCCCTGGCGTTCGCCTGGCTCCGTCGCCGCGACGCGATCGCCGTGCGTCGGCAGGACCTGCTCCTGCTGCTCGCCGCGGCGTGCTGGTGGCGGTGCCTGCTCGACACGTGGAACGTCCACTACTACGCCCTGGGCGCGATCGTGGCGCTGGCGGCCTGGGAGGCGCACCGGCGACGGTTCCCGGTCGCGGCGCTGCTCGTGACGCTCGCCGCGTGGGTGACGTTCGAGATCTTCCCCGGATCGATGATCACGCCCGACGGACAGACCGCCCTCTACCTCGCCTGGGGCGTCCCGCTCGGCCTGTGGCTCGTCGCCCGCGCGCTGTGGCCCGCCGCGCTCGTGCGCGCGAGCGACCGACTGATCGGACGCATCGCCCGCGCACTCCCCACGCTCGCCGCCTGGTCCGGGCGTCGGCCGGCTACCGCCGCCCCGGTGGCCGGTGAGGGAGAGCGGGTCGTTTGACCATCGCATGACGATGGTGGGCCGACCCGCTGACGGCTCGCGCGGCTCGACCCGCCCGGCCCGCAGGTGCGGTCCGCCGGCCGGTGCAGGTCGCGGCGCCAACTCGCGAGTCGGCGGCGCTCAGTCCTCGTAGTGGTACCGACAGGCGGCGATGCGGATCTGGTCGTCGACGATGCGGTACACGAGGCGATGCTCGGTGGTGATCCGCCGCGACCAGTACCCGTGGAAGCCGTGCTTCAACGGCTCGGGCTTGCCGATGCCCTCGTTGCCGTGCCGGGCGATGTCCTTGATCAGGACGTTGATCCGCTTGAGGACCTTGCGGTCCTGGGCCTGCCACCAGACGTAGTCCGCCCAGGCCGACTCGTCCCAGACGATCGTCACTCGGCGAGGTCGCGTCGCACGCCCTCGCCCCTCTCGAGGCGCTCGATCGCCCCGAGCAGCCTGCGGGCGTTCGCGGGGTTGCGCAGCAGGTAGGCGGTCTCCTTGAGCGACTCGTAGTCGTCGAGCGCCACCATGACGACCGGGTCATGGCCGGCGCGGGTGATGATGACCTCCTCGCGGTCGTCCGTCACCGCGTTGAGCGTCTCCGCGTAGCGGGCACGGGATTCGGTGTAGGTCATGGTCCGCATGGCTGCCCCAGTCGACGTTGAACGTACAGCATACTGTACGTGTGGCGGGTGCCTGTGCGGTGGCGTACCGGTCGGTGCTCCGGCTCCGGCCCGCCGGCTGGTGCAGTGCGAGTGACTAACCCATGTGTTACGGCCGCACCGAGCTCGAGGAGCTCGGCGTCCGGCCGGCGTCGTCACGGGCACCGACGACGACCGACCGCCGTGTCGACGACGGCCGGGCGCGGACAGCGGGTCGTCTGACCATCGGATGACGACGGTGGGCCGACCCGCTGTCGCCGGTGGAGCCGCGTCTGGGAGAGCGGGTCGTCTGACCATCGGATGGCGATGGTGGACCGACCCGCTGTCGCGCCGCGCCGTCCCGCCGCGCCGTCCCGCCACCCGCGACGACCGATCGCGCTCCGTCACACCACCTGACCCGCCGCGTTGCCCGACGCCCAGGCCCACTGGAAGTTGAACCCGCCGAGGTGGCCGCTGACGTCGAGGACCTCGCCGATGAAGTACAGGCCGGGGCTCTTGCGGGACTCCATCGTGCGGGACGACACCTCGTTCGTGTCGACGCCGCCGAGGGTGAGCTCGGCGGTCTTGTAGCCCTCGGTCCCGGCCGGGACGATCCGCCACCGCGACAGACGGTCGGCGATCTCATGCAACTCGGCGGGGGAGTGGCGCCGCATCGGCCGTGACGTGAACCAGCGGTCGGCGAGCAGGCCGGCCATCCGCTTGGTGAACGCCTCGGCGAGCACGGTGCGCAGCTCGGCGTCGGGACGCGACGCCCGGCGCTCCTCCAGCCACGCGCGTGCGTCGCGGTCGGGCAGCAGGTCGATCTCCACCGTGTCGCCCGGATTCCAGAACGACGAGATCTGCAGGATCGCCGGGCCGCTCAGGCCCCGGTGGGTGAAGAGCAGGTTCTCGCGGAAGCTCTCGCCGTTGCAGCGGGCCTCGCAGTCCGCCGACGTGCCCGACAGCTCGACGCACAGCTCCTTCAACGCCCCGGACGCGGTGAACGGCACCAGGCCGGCGCGCGTGTCGATCACCCGATGGCCGAACCGGCGGGCGACGTCGTACCCGAACCCCGTCGCGCCCAGCGTCGGGATCGACAGGCCACCGGTGGCGACGACGAGCGACGCGCACGACACCGGGCCGATGTCGGTCTGCAGTCGGTACCCGTCGTCGGCGCGGTCGATCTGGCGCACCGCGGTGCCGACGTGCAGCTCGACGCCGGCGCGGTCGCACTCGTCGAGCAGCAGCCGCAGGATCGCCTTGGACTTCTCGTCGCAGAAGAGCTGGCCGAGCTTCTTCTCGTGGTACGGCACGCCGTGCGCGTCGACCAGGGCGATGAAGTCCCACGGGGTGTAGCGGGCCAGCGCGGACTTGTGGAACTGCGGGTGCGTCGACTGGTAGTTCGCGGGCTCCGCCCACATGTTCGTGAAGTTGCAGCGCCCGCCGCCCGACATGAGGATCTTCTTGCCCGGCTTGTTCGCGTGCTCGAGTAGCAGCACCGACCGTCCGCGGCGGGCGGCGGTCATCGCGCACATGAGCCCGGCGGCGCCCGCGCCGATGATCACCACGTCGAGGGAGCGCACGTCAGCCTGGTCGTCGGAGAGGGGGAGGGGCGGGGCCGCGTCCGGGCGGGCCACGGACCGGCGCGGAACCTTACGGGACCGGCCGCGGCGGACGGTAAGATGATCGTATGCAGAAGCGTCGCTTGACGGTGACGGTCGACGCCGACGTCGCGGAGGCCGTCCGGTCGGCGGTCGACTCCGGGGCCGCCTCGTCGGTCAGCGCCTGGGTGGACGAGGCGTTGGTCGCGCGCCTGGAGCGCGATCGGCGGTCCGCGGAGCTCGGCGCGTTCCTCGACGCGTACGAGGCCGAGCACGGGGCGTTCGACGACGACGAGCTGGCGGAGATCGAGCGTCGGTCGACCGCGGGCGCCGTCCACGTGCGCGGCCCGGGCGGAGCCGCGACCGGTCCGTCGTCCGGCGCCGCGGCCGCCTGACGTGCGACACGTGCTCGACGCCGGCGCGCTCGTGGCGATCGAGCGCGGCGACCGCGACATGATCGGCCGTCTGCGGATCGCCCACCGGCGCGGCGAGGAGGTCGTCACCCACGGCGGCGTCGTCGGTCAGGTGTGGCGCGACGGTCGCCGGCAGGCCCGGCTCGCGGCGGCGCTCCGGGGCATCGACGTCCGTCCGCTCGACGAGGAGCTCGGTCGCCGGGCCGGCTCGCTGCTGGCCGCGGCCGGCGGCGGTGACGCCGTCGACGCCGCGGTGGCGCTGTTGGCCCGCGACGGCGACCGCATCACGACGTCGGATCCCGACGACCTGCTCGCGCTCGTCGTCGCGACCGGGCTCGACGTCGAGCTCCGCACCGTCTGACGACCCGCCCTCCGCCACCCGGGAGCCGGGCGCCCGTCCATCCGTCCACCCGGCACCCGCGGCCTCGGTCGATCCGGACCGGATGCCGAGGGGGTCCCCAGGAGGCGCCACGGCGTCGCCCCGGGACGGCCGTCACCGTCGATGGTCCGGGGGACGCCCGCCGCCACGCACCGAGCCCGACGCCGGATCGGCACGGGATCGGCACGGATCACCGCAGAGATCGCCCACCACCGCCCCGTACCTTCCATGCTGCCGATGCTCATCGCCCTGTCCGCCGCCTTCGGCCTGCTCATCGGGTCGTTCCTCAACGTCGTCATCCACCGACTGCCCCTGGGCGTGTCGGTCGCCGGGGGACGCTCGGAGTGCCCCAGCTGCCACCACCAGATCCGCGCGTACGACAACGTGCCCGTCTTCTCGTGGCTCGTCCTGCGCGGCCACTGCCGCGACTGCCACGCCCCGATCTCGGCGCGCTACCCGGTGGTGGAGGGCGTCACCGCGGTGCTGTGGGCGCTCGTCGCGGCGATCGCCACCGACACCGTCGACGTCGTGCTCGGCATCGTCCTCGTCACCGCGCTGGTGCCGATCACGCTCATCGACCTGGACCACCGGCGCATCCCCAACGCGATCACCCTGCCCGCCGCGATCGTCGCGATCGCCGCCGGCGCCGCGATCGACCCCGACGGCCAGGTCACGCGGCTCATCGCGGGCATCGCCGCGGCCGGGTTCCTCTTCGTCCCCGCGTTCCTGCGCCCGGACGGGATGGGCCTGGGCGACGTGAAGCTCGCCGGGGTCATCGGCCTGTGCCTCGGGCCCGCGGTCGCCGTCGCGATCCTCGTCGCCCTCGTCGCCGGCACCGTCTGGGGCGTCGTGCTGGGAGCGCGCGTCGGCGTCGCCGAGGCCCGCAAGACCCAGATCCCGTTCGGTCCGTACCTCGCGTTCGGCGCGGTCGTCGCCCTCGTCGCCGGCCAGCCGCTGATCGACTGGTACACCGGGGCGTTCTGAGGTCCGCTCGGCGCGTGGCCGCCCGGTCGGCCCGGTGCCCGGCCGGCCAGTGAGGCGCCGAGGCTCCGCGACGGGCGCGGCGGCCGGGCCCGGAGAGCGGGTCGTCCGACCGTCGCCTGGCGATGGTGGGCCGACCCGCTGTCATCGGTGACGCCGCGCGCCCTCGCGCGGACCGAGCACGTCCGACTGCACGGAGTAGGTTCTTCGGATGGCGATCAAGCGTCGCTTGCACCATCCTGCCGGTCGTGACCGACCGCACGTGAGCCCCGTGACGCCCACCCGATCAGGCCCGCGCTACGACGCCCGTCCACCCGGCCTACACCCGGTCAAGGAAGGGTCGACGCACGACCGATCGAGGGGATGACCCGAAAGTCTCCATGGCCCTTCCCCAGATCACACTCCCCCGTCGACCCAAGGGCTCCGCCACCCGGAGACCCACCGCGTCGTCGCCCGTCACCGGCGTCCGCATCGGCGCCACCCACGTCGCGCTGGCGCTCGCCGCACCGTCCCGCGGCCCGCTGTCGGTCGTCGCGACCGCCACCGCCCCGCTGCCGCACGGCGCGGTCCGCGACGGCGAGGTCGTCGACGCGGCCGCCGTCGCGTCGGCGCTGCGCCAGGCGATGGACGGCCGCAACGGGTTCGACCGCAAGGTCCGCCTCGGCATCGGCTGCCAGAAGGTCGCCGTCCGCATCCTCGACGTGCCGCCCACCGAGCACGAGGAGGACCAGGACGCGGCCGTGCGCGCCGTCGCCCGCGATCGGATCCCGACCGCCGCCGACGGCGCGGTCATCGACTACCGCATGCTCGCCGACGGCTCCGACGACGACGGGCGCCCCGTCCACCGGGCCCTCGTCGTCGCGGCGCGCCGCGACCTCGTCGACGGCCAGGTCGCCGCCGCCCAGGCCGCCGGCATGCAGCCGATCGGCATCGACCTCGTCGCGTTCGGCCTGAGCCGCTGCGTCCAGGCCCCCGAGCCGACGCTGCTGCTCGACCTCGACGGCGTCACGACCCTGGCGCTCACCGGGCCCGACGGCTGCCGGTTCGTCCGGACGATTCCCGCCGGCGCGCAGTCCGCGGCCGAGGAGGTGTCGCGCCGCACCGGCGCCGCCGCCGACGCCGCGGTCGAGACGCTCCTCGGCCACCGCACGGTCGAGGGCGAGGACGCTGACGACGTCGCCGCGATCCTGCAGCGCACCGTGCGCGCGATCGCGTCGACGGTCCGCACGTCGATCGAGTTCCACGTCGAGCAGGAAGCCGGACCGCAGCCCACGAGCTGCATCGTCAGCGGCCCGCTCGCCGACCTGGACGGCGTCCACGACCTCCTCGCCGAGGTCCTGTCGCTGCCCGTGGAGTCCGCCACCACCCTGGCCGGGGGCGCCGACCCCGTCGCGCTTGGCCTGAGCGTCGAGGAGGTGCACGCATGAGAGCCGTCAACCTGCTGCCGCCCGACCTGCGTCAGAGCGGTGGGCGTCGCGGGACGGGCACGGGCGCCACGCGCCTGAACCCCGTCCACGGCGTCGCCGCGCTGGGCGCCGTCGTCCTGCTGGCCATGCTCGGGATGTGGGCGTCCGCCCGCCACGACACGTCGGTCGCCCGCGAGGCCGAGGCCGCCGCGGTCGCCCGCGCCGCCACCGCGCAGGCCCAGGTCAACCAGCTGCAGCCCGTCGTCGCGCTCGACCGGCGCCGCGCCGAGCGCGAGTCCGCGGTCAACGCGGCCGCCACCGGCCGCACCGACTGGGCGATGGTCCTGGAGGCCGTGGCCGGCGCGTTGCCGGGTCCGGTCGGCATCACCCAGCTCGCGGCGACCACCGGCGGCAGCCGGGTCGCCGGGCTGCAGGGTCAGGGATCGGTCCACATCGTCGGCTGCTCCGACACCCAGCCCCGGGTCGCGACCGCGCTGCGAGCGTTGGAGCGCCTGCCGCAGGTCGACGACGTCGCGCTGAGCAGCACGGCCCGCAACGGCAAGGGCGCGACGAGCACCGCCTGCGACGGCGTGAGCCTCGACGCGACCGTCGGCCTGGCCGCCACCACGATCCTCGACGCGGTCCAGGCGACCGCGGACGCGACCGGCGCCGCCGGCGCGGCCGACGCCGGAGCCGCCGGCCCGACCGGCACGACGACCGCCAGCACCGCCGACCCGAACGGAGGCTCCCGATGACCGAGCGGATGAAGCTCATGCTCGGCGGGGTCGCGATCCTCGCCGTCGGCGCCCTGATGTGGCTCATGCTCGTGAGCCCCGCCCGCGAGGACGCCACCGCCGCCCAGGACGCCCAGGCGTCCGCCGAGGCGCAGGCCGCCCAGGTCGACGCGCAGCTCGTGCAGGCCCGCCAGGCCGCCGAGCGCGCACCGGCCAACCGCCGCACCCTGCGTCGGCTCGCGGTCGCGGTGCCCGAGAAGGTCCGGGCCGCCCAGCTCATCGACCAGCTCGACGCGACCGCCAAGCGGCGCGGCGTGAGCTTCGACGTCCTGAAGGTGTCGGAGCCGGCCGCCACCGCGTCGGCGACGGTCGCCGGGGCGGGGACCGCCGGCGGGGTCGCCGCCGACGGCACCCGCGTCGACGGCGCCGCCGGAGCCACCACGCCCGGCGCCGCGACGACGACCACGGGCTCCGCCGCCCGCCCGGTGTCGCTCAACGTGCAGGTCGGCGGCGACTACGTCGACGTCACCCGGTTCGTCCGCTCGATCCAGTCGAGCGTCCGCACCCGGGGCGGCAAGCTCACCGCCCGCGGGCGCCTGCTGCGCGTCAACGCGATCGACCTGGGCGTGGCCCAGAGCGCGACGGGCGGACGGGAGCTCACCGGCACGCTCGAGATCGTCGCCTACCTCCTGCCCACGACCACCGCGGCGGCCACGTCGGCCCCCGCCGGAGCCACCACCGACACCGGGAGCCAGCCGTGAGCCGCTCCATCCGCGATCCCTTCGGCCGTCGCTCCGGCGACGACGGGGACGCCACCACCGACCAGGCCGCCACGAGCGCCGCCGCCGGCCGGACCACGCTCGACCCGGTCCTGGCCGTCATCATCGGCGGGGTCGTCGTCGCCGGCGCCGGCATCTACCTGTGGGGCGGCGGGCAGGACACCGACCCCGTCGTGACCGACGACCCGACCGCCGCGCTCGCCACCCCGGCCCAGGACGACACCGTCAAGCGCGCGCTCGCGGTCGCCCGGTCGGTCGACGCCGAGGCCGCCGACCCCGAGCAGGACGCCGCCGAGCGCCTGGCGGACGCGCTCGACGCCGCGAGCCGCGGCCGGTCGGTCGACCCGTTCCTGCGCGGCGCGGCGAAGCCCCGACCCGCACCCAGGCCCGCCACCGGCGCGTCGACGTCGCGCGCCACCACCCCGTCGACCGGGACGTCCCGACCCTCCACCGGCGCCGCCACCGGCTCGACGTCGCCCACCACGGGCGGCGCGACGACGACCACCACGCCGAGCGCGCCGAGCCGCACGACGACGCCACGGATCACGAGCGACCAGCTGCGCCAGGCGGTCATCGCCGGCCACGTCTCGCTGCCGCCGCGCGTGTCGGTGCGGGTCGCGACCGACAAGGGCAAGCGTTCCCGGTCGCGCGTGAAGATCGGCACGATCCTGCCGGCGAACAGCGGCGGGGTCGCCCGCGTCGTGGGCCTGTCGCGCGACGGATCGGTCGTCAAGCTGCGCCTGCGCCAGGGCTCCAAGCTCACCGGCAAGCAGTCCAAGGGCACGACGTGCGTCGAGCGCTACGCGTCCGGGGCCTGCAAGCTCGTGCACGTCCGGGCCGGCAAGGTCGCGGTGCTGCAGGCGCCGCGGCGCAAGAGCGGGCCGGGCGCGGTGACCGCGGTGCGGATCCTCAGCACGTGGCGCGGCGACCTGCGGATGGACGCCGGCCGCTGATCCCGTGACGGGCCGGGGTCGTAGACTCCGGCCCCGATGACGCTGACCCTCACCACCGCCGGCGAGTCCCACGGACCGGGTCTGACGACCCTCGTCGAGGGCCTGCCGGCGGGCCTGCTCCTGGACCGCGACGCGATGGACCGCGACATGGCGCGCCGCCAGCTCGGGTTCGGTCGCGGCGGTCGGATGAAGATCGAGACCGACCGGGCCGAGGTCACCGCCGGCGTCCGGCACGGCCGCACGCTCGGCGGGCCGATCGCGCTCCAGGTCGCCAACCGCGACTACGCCAACTGGGAGGAGCGGATGAACCCGTGGCCGGTCGAGGGCGCCACGGTCCAGCCGGTCCACATGCCGCGTCCCGGCCACGCCGACCTCAACGGGGCGTGGAAGTACGGCCACGACGACGTCCGCAACGTCCTGGAGCGCGCATCCGCCCGCGAGACGGCGGCGCGCGTCGCCGGCGGCACGCTCGCCAAGGCGTTCCTCCGCGAGCTCGGCGTCGAGATCCGGTCGCACGTCACCCGGATCGGGACGGTGCCCGCGCCCGACCCGACCGCGCCGCTCACGGTCGCCGCGTTCGAGGGTGTCGACGACGACCCGGTCCGCACGCTCGACGCCGACGCGTCCAGGGCGATGGTCAAGCACATCACCGTCGAGCGCAAGGCGAACGAGTCGATCGGCGGCACCTACGAGGTGCTCGTCTTCGGGCTGCTGCCGGGGATCGGGTCGCACGTGTCGTGGCAGGAGCGCCTCGACGGCCGGCTGGCGCAGGCGATCTGCTCCATCCAGGCCCACAAGGGCGTGGAGTTCGGCGACGGGTTCCGCCTGGCCGAGACCCCCGGATCGCAGGCGCAGGACGAGATCTTCGCCGGCGACGACGCCGAGGACGGCGACCAGCCGACCGGAGCGCTGCGCCGCCGCACGAACCACGCCGGCGGCCTGGAGGGCGGCATGACGACCGGGCAGACGCTCGTCATCCGCGCCGTCGTCAAGCCGATCCCGACGATCACCAAGCCCTTGCGGTCGGTCGACCTCACCACCGGCGAGCCGGCCAAGGCGCTGCGCGAGCGGACCGACAACTGCGTCGTGCCCGCCGCCGGGGTGGTGGGGGAGGCGATGGTCGCGTTCGTCTTGGCGTCCGCCTACCGCGAGAAGTTCGGTGGCGACCACATCGACGACGTCAAGGCCGCCGTCGACGCGTACGCCCGGCGGATCGGCTGGACCGCGTAGCGGCCCGTCGGCGACGAGAGGTCGCATGAGTCACGCACCGGCCGACCACTACGATCGCGTCACCGCGGCGTGGACGCTCCTGCTCGGCGAGGAGCTGCACTACGGGGTGTTCGACGACGACGACGACGGCGGCGACGGGACCGGCGACCTGTCGGCGGCGACCGCGGCGCTCACCCGCCGGATGCTCGACGCCGCCCGGATCGGTCCCGGACACGACGTGCTCGACGTCGGTTGCGGCACCGGCGCGCCGGCGGCCCGGATCGCGCGCGACCACGACGCCCGGGTGACCGGCATCACGACGAGCACGGCCGGCGTCGACGCCGCCCGGGCCAGGGCGGTGCGCGAGGGCCTGGAGGACCGGTTGACGTTCGAGGTGCGCGACGGGACCGACAACGGCCTGCCGGACGCGTCGTTCGACCGGGTGTGGGTCCTGGAGTCGTCGCACCTCATGCGGCGACGCGACCGCCTGGTGGCCGAGTGCGCGCGGGTGCTGCGCCCCGGGGGACGGGTGGCGCTGTGCGACATCGTCCGTCGTCGTCCGATGGACCTCGCCGAGGTGCGACGGTTGCGCGACCCGCTGGCGTTGCTGCGCGACGTGTTCGGCGACGCCCGCATGGAGCCGCTGGACGAGTACCGCCGGCTCATGGCCGACCACGGCTTGACGGTCGACGTCGAGGAGGACCTCGCCGCCGCGACCCGGCCGACGTTCGCCGCGTGGCGCGCTAACGCGGAGCGCTACCGCGACGCGGTCGTGGCGCTCATCGGCGACGACGGCCACCGGGCGTTCGTCGACGCCTGCGACGTGCTGGAGCGGTTCTGGGACGACGGGACCCTGGGCTACGGCCTCATCGCCGCCGCCCGGCCCGCCTGACCCGACGTTCGCCGCCCGGACGGTCCCTGGTCGCCGTCGCGGTGCGGGGGGGCGGTGGCGGGGCCGGGGGGGGGGCGGGCTCCCATGCCGGTGGGTCGGGTCGGGACGGGACGATGTGACGTTGCCCGCCGGTTGTGGCGGGGTTCGTCGCATCGTGGGGTCGGGCGGGGTCGGGGGCTCGGACGATGTGACGTTGCCGGCCGTTTCTGGCGGGGTTCGTGACATCGCACGGGCGGGCCGTAGGGCGGGCGGCCGGACGGTGTGACGAACCCGGCCGTTTGTGGCGGGCTTCGTGACATCGCACGGGCGGGCCGTAGGGCGGGCGACCGGACGGTGTGACGAACCCCGCCGGTTGTGGCGGGGATCGTCACACGGCAGCGCCTGCCGGGTCGGTTCGGGCCGCGGACATCGGCGTGCCGTCGCGCGGTCTGCATCCGGGCCCGATGGCTACGATGGGCCGCCGGTGCGCCGTCGCGGCGCGGGGACCACGACCGGAGTGCGCATGCCAGAGGCCGCAGGGATCATCATCGACATCGTCCGTGGGCTCATCGAGCGCCGCGGGGACGTGCCGCCCGAGATCCACGACGCCTCGACCATCGGCGACGACCTGGGCCTCGACTCGCTCGACCTCGCCGAGCTGTCGGCGGCGCTCGAGGACCGGTTCGGTCGCGATCCCTACACCGCCGGGATCGTCCCCTCCACCGTCGGCGAGCTCACCGCGTACTTCGCCTGAGCGGCGCGATGCCGATCGCGATCCTGCGCGACGCCGCGCGCGCCCACCCGGACCGCCCGGCGGTCGTCGCCGGCGGTCGCACGGTGACCTACGCGCAGCTCGTCGCCCGGTCCGACGCGCTGGCGGCCCGTCTGCGCGCCCGGGGGATCGACCGGTGCGCGATCGCGGTCGCGGACCGGATCGACGCGATCGCGCTCCTCGCCGCCGCGTCCGCGGCGGGGGTCGAGGCGTGCGTGTACCCGGCGACGCTCGACGCCGCCGACATCGCCGCCCACGCGGACCGGTTCGCGCACGACACGGTCGTCGTCGATGACGATCCCACCGCCGCCCGCGGGCCCCAGGCCCCGGACCCCGCCGTTCTGGTCGCGACGGAGGGCGCCGGGCGTCGCGGTCCCGCCGGTCCCGGAGCGACGGAGGGCGCCGGGCCGCGCCGCCCCGATACCGGTGTCGGGGACCGGCCGATCCTCCTGCCGCTCGCCGACCTCGAGACCGGTTCCACCGACGCCGCGACCGTCGGTGGCGTGGGCGCCGGGACGGCCGACGCCGCCCACGCCCCGCTCCTCGTCCTCACCACCGGCACGACGGGCGCGCCGAAGGGCGTCCGGCACGACTGGTCGCGGCTGGCGGCGGGCGTCCACGGCACGCCCGTCGCCGACGGCGACCGCTGGCTGCTGGCGTACAACCTCAACCAGTTCGGCGGGCTCCAGGTGCTGCTCCACGCGCTGGCGCACCACGGCACCGTCGTCGTGCCGCGGTCGAGCCACGCCGCCGACGTGCTCGACGCGCTCCGGCGGGAGCGCGTGACCCACCTCAGCGGCACCCCGACGTTCTGGCGGATCGTCGTCGGCGGTCTCGCGCCCGGCGACGTCGACGGCCTGGAGCTGCGGCAGATCACGCTCGGCGGGGAGCCCGTGCCGGACCGGCTGCTGGAGCGGATCGCCGGGCTCTTCCCCACCGCGCGGATCACCCACGTCTACGCGGCCACCGAGGCCGGGACGGTCGTCGCGGTGAGCGACGGGCGCGCCGGGCTGCCCACGACGGTCCTCGACCGCGACGAGGACGCGTCGGTGCGGTTGCGGGTCGCCGACGGCGAGCTCCACGTCCGCACCCCGATCACCGTGGCGCCCGGCGACGGACCGGACGACGGGTGGCTCGCCACCGGCGACCTCGTCGAGGAGCGCGACGGCCGACTGCGGTTCGTCGGACGCACCGTCGAGATCATCAACGTCGGCGGGGCCAAGGTCCACCCGTTGCCGATCGAGGAGCGGATCCTCGCCGTCGACGGGGTCGACGCCGCCGCGGTCCACGGGTCGCCCAACCCCGTCACCGGCCAGATCGTCGCCGTCGACGTCGTCACCGCGCCCGGAGCGGAGGAGGACGCGGTCCGCACCGCGATCCAACGCGCCTGCGCCGACCTGCCGGCCCCGGGGCGCCCGCGCCGGATCCGGTTCGTCGACGAGCTGCGGATCCGGGGCGACAAGGTCGTCCGCAACCCGAACGGGGAGTCGTCGTGACCAGGGTCGTGCTCATCACCGGTGGAAGCCGCGGCCTGGGGGAGGGCGTCGTCGACGCGTTCCTCGCCGCCGGCGACGTCGTCGCCACCTGCAGCCGGTCGGTCACCCCGGCCGTCGAGGCGTGGGCCGCCGACCCGGCGCTCGCCGGGCGGTTCCACCACGCCTGCGTCGACCTCGTCGACCGCGACGCGTGCCGGGCGTTCGTCGACGACGTCGTCGAGCGGTTCGGGACGATCGACGTGCTGGTGAACAACGCCGGGGTCGCGCGGGACGGGGTCATCGCGCTCACCCACGACGAGGACGTCGACGCGGTCCTCGACCTCAACCTCAAGGCGACGATCACGATGACCCACCTCGTCGTGCGCCGCATGCTGCTCGCCCGGTCCGGCCGGATCGTCAACGTGTCGTCGATCGTCGGCCGGTCCGGGTACCGCGGCCTGTCGGTGTACTCGGCGACGAAGGCGGCGCTGGAGGGGTTCACGCGGTCGCTGGCGCGGGAGCTCGGGTCGCGCGGGATCACCGTCAACGCGATCGCGCCCGGCTACCTGCGGACCGACATGTCGCACGGCCTCGACGAGGCCCAGCTCGGCCAGATCGCCCGTCGCACGCCGCTCGGGCGGCTCGGCGACCCCGGCGACGTCGCGTCGGTCGCGCTCTTCCTCGCGTCCGAGGGCGCGGGGTTCGTGACCGGGCAGACGATCGTCGTCGACGGTGGCCTGACCGCCTGACCGGATCGGCTCCGGGCCGGCCGACCCGGGGAGCGCACCGTCGACGGCGGCGGACGGATGGCCCCGGGCCGGCGTCCGTCACCGCCTGACCGCCGCCGACCCCGCCGGTGGGGCCCGACGTAGACTGCGCCGTTCATGGCAAGCCCCGCGATCGTCCTCATCGGGTTCATGGGCGCCGGCAAGTCGACCGGCGGCCGGCTCCTGGCCAACCGTCTGCGCGCGCGGATGGTCGACACCGACAAGGTGATCGAGAAGCGGATCGGGATGCCGATCCCGGACTACTTCAAGCGGCACGGCGAGGGCGCGTTCCGCGAGGTCGAGGAGCAGGTCGTCACCGAGCTGCTCGACGCCGCCGACGGTGGCGTCATCGCCCTGGGCGGCGGCACCCTGCAGCACGAGCGGGTGCGCGACGCGCTCCACCGGCACACCGTCGTCTGGATCCAGGTCGGCCTGGCGACCGCGTGGCGGCGGGTCAAGCGGTCCAAGCGCCCGCTCGCCCGCGACCGCAAGGCGTTCGACCGCCTGTACCGGGAGCGGCAGGAGGTGTACGAGCAGGTCGCCGACGTGACGCTGCCCGAGGCCGACCGGCAGCAGCTCGTCGCCGCGCTGCCGTGGATCCAGCGGGTGCCCGAGGCCCGCGGGGCCCGGATGCTGTGGTCGCACGTGCCGTCCGGCGGGTACCCGGTGTGGCTGCGGCCCGGCCTGCTCGGCGACCTGCCGCCGTGGCCGCTGCCCGACACGTCCCGCCGGATCGCGATCACCGACGAGACCGTCGCCGAGCACCACGCCGGCCGGGTCCCGGACCTGGCGGGGCTCGTCGAGATCCCGCCCGGCGAGGCGTTCAAGACCCTCGACACCTGCGAGCGGGTGTGGGGGAGCCTCGCCACCCAGGGGGTCACCCGCTCCGACCACGTCGTCGCGATCGGGGGCGGGGTCGTCGGCGACCTCGCCGGGTTCGTCGCCGCGACGTACCAGCGCGGGGTGCCGGTCGTCCAGGTCCCCACCACGCTCGTCGCCCAGGTCGACAGCGCCTACGGCGGCAAGACCGGGGTCGACCTGCCGGCGGCGAAGAACTACGTCGGCGCCTACCACCAGCCCGCCGCGGTGATGGTGGACCCCGACACGCTGCAGACGCTGCCGCCGGTGGAGCTGGCCGCCGGGTACGCCGAGGTCGTCAAGACGGCGCTCATCGCCGGCGGGCCGCTGTGGGACCGGGTCGCCGCCGGCGGGCCGGTCGACCCGACGACGATCCTGCGCTGCGCCCGCACGAAGCTCCAGACCGTCGCCGAGGACGAGCGCGACGGGGGACGGCGCCAGGTCCTCAACCTCGGTCACACCGTCGGGCACGCGATCGAGACGGTCACCGACTACCGCCGCTACCGTCATGGCGAGGCGGTCGCGTTGGGCCTGCTCGCCGCGCTGCGCCTGTCGGGCCGCGACGAGCTGCGCGAGCAGGTGTCCGGGCTGCTCGCGCACGCCGGGCTGCCGACGACGATGGATCCCGCGATCGACGTCGACGAGGTCCACGCGGCCACGTCGCGCGACAAGAAGCGGCTGGGGTCCGGGGACGTGCCGTTCGTCATCGTCGAGGCACCGGGCGACGTGCGGCACGGCCGGCAGCTGCGCGCGAACGACGTCCGGGCCGCGATCGCCGAGCTCGCCGCCTGACCGTCGTCGGATCGGCGCCCGGTCGTCGGGGCGACGGCCCTGTGACCGACGCCGGGTCCGCATCGGGTCGACGGCGTGACCGTCGCCGGGCCGAGCGCCGGGCGATCGACCGATCGTGACCACGGGTGGTGGCCCGGTCCGGTCGTCGGCGACGTGAGGGAGGGCCGGTCGTCCGGCGGGCCGCCATCGTGACGCGTCGCGTGCGAGGATCGGGCGATGCGTCGATTTCGCGTCGCCGTGGTCCACGGCGTCAACCTCGACCAGCTCGGTCGACGGGACCCCGCCCACTACGGGCGCCACACCCTGCGCGACCTCGAGTCGCGGATCGACGAGTGGGCGGGCGAGCTGGGCCTGTCGGTCCGGTTCTTCCAGACGAACCACGAGGGCGCGTACGTCGAGTACCTCCACCGGGCCGAGGGCCTCGTCGACGGCCTGATCCTCAACCCGGGCGCGTGGACGCACTACGCGTGGGCGATCCACGACGCGCTCGAGATCGCCCGGATGCCCGCGGTCGAGGTGCACCTGTCGGACCTCTCCACGCGCGAGGAGTGGCGTCGCCGGTCGGTCATCGCCCCGTTGTGCGTGCAGACCGTTTCGGGCGAGGGCGCCGAGGGGTACCGGCGCGCGCTGACCGTCCTGCGCGAGCACCTCGACGAGCACGCCCCGCCGCCGCCGGTCCGCACGACCCTCAAGCCCGAGCCGGAGCCGGTCGAGCCGGCCGCCGTCGAGGGCGGCCACGCGGGCCGCGCCGCGTCGGAGGAGCGGGAGGAGGACGGACCGCCGACCGTCCCGTCCGACGGATCGGCGCCGGCCGAGGGCGCGGCCCCGGGAACGGGCACGACCCCCGAGGACCGGCAGCCGGAGGAGGCGCGCTGATGGCCGTTCCGCCGCCCGCCGACCGGGCCGACCGCCTCGCCGCGCTCCTCGCCGAGGAGCGCCTCGACGCGCTCGTCGTCACCGACCTGCACGACGTGCGCTGGCTCACCGGGTTCACCGGCAGCAACGGGGCCGCGGTCGTCGGGGCCGACGGGACCCGCCGGTTCCTCACCGACTTCCGCTACCTCGAGCAGGTCCGCACGCAGGTCCCCGACCCGTGGGAGCGGATCGACGGCGGACGCGACCTCGGCGGCGCGGGGGTCGCCGCCAACCTGCCGCGCGAGGCGGTGCGGGTCGGGTTCGACGACGCCGACGTCACCGTCGCCGCCCACCGGCGACTGCGCGACGCGGTCCGCGACGGGGTCGAGCTCGTGCCCGCGCCCGGCCTGGTGCGCCGGCTCCGTCAGGTCAAGGAGCCCGCCGAGCGCGACGCGATCCGCGCCGCCTGCGAGCTCGCGTCGACGGCGTTCGTCACCGTCATCCTCGAGGGGCCGGTCGTCGGGCGGACCGAGCGGCAGGTCGCGCTGGACCTCGTCCACGAGATGCAGCGGCTCGGGGCGTCCGACGCGAGCTTCCCGCCGATCATCGCCGCCGGGGCCCACGGGGCGCTGCCGCACGCCGAGCCCCGCGACGTCGAGATCCCCGTCGGCGCGCTGCTCACCGTCGACTGGGGCTGCGTCCTGGACGGCTACTGCTCCGACTGCACCCGCACCGTCGCCACCGGCCCGCTCGATGCCGATGCCCGCCGGGTGTACGACGTCGTCCTCGACGCGCAGCTGCAGGCGCTCGCCGCGGTGCGGTCGGGGGCCGACGTGCGCGCCGTCGACGCCGTCGCCCGCGACGTCATCGGCGACGCCGGGCACCGCGAGCACTTCGGCCACGGGCTCGGCCACGGCGTCGGCCTGGAGGTCCACGAGGGCCCGACGTTGAGCCCGCGCGGATCCGGTGCGCTGCGCGCGGGCGAGATCGTCACCGTCGAGCCGGGCATCTACGTTCCCGGCCGTCACGGCGTGCGGATCGAGGACCTCGCCGCCGTCACCGACGACGGACCGGACGTCTTCACCGGCACGGTCACGAAGGAGCTCGTCGAGCTGTAGGCGGAGGGGGCGGGGCGGCGGCCGTCGGTGGGTCGCGGGGGGTCGCCGGGGGTCGTGCGACGAACGCCGCCGCTTCCGGTGGGGATCGTCACATCGTTGGGTGGGTGGTGGCGGGTCGTGGGGGTCGGGGTGGCGAACGCCGCCGCTTCCGGTGGGGATCGTCACATCGTTGGGCGGGTGGTGGCGGGTCGTGGGGGTCGGGGTGGCGAACGCCGCCGCTTCCGGCGGGGAACGTCACATCCCCGACCCGCCCGTCGACCGCCCGACCCGCCCGTCGATCCCCCGACCCGCCCGTCGACCGCCCCCGATCGGTCCCGGGTCACCCGCCCCCGACGTCTCGGTCGCCGGCCTGGCCCGTCACCTCGACTGCGACGACCGGGTCGATGGGCGCGCCCGGCACGACCGCGGTCGCTGGCTCGGCGGTGGCCGGGCCCGCGGTGGCCGCCCGGCGGAGGTCGGCGCTCCGCGACGCATCGTCGCCCCGACCGCCACGATGAGGGTGAGGAGCACGACCACGGCGCTGAACCCGCGGGCCGCGTCGAGCAGGCCCCACTGCGTGACCGCCAGGCCCGCGAGCAGCGCCGGGACCGACAGCGACGCGTACGCCACGACGTAGAACGCCGACATGACCTCGGCGCGGTGGTCCTCCGGGATGACGGTCGTCAGCGACCGCAGCGACCCGAGGAACGCGCAACCCCACCCGGCGCCGGACACGAACGACGCGCCCAGGTACAGCGCCGCCGATCCCGTCGACAGCGACACGGTGAGCGCCGCCACCCCGATGCCCATGACCAGCGACCCGACGGCGGTCAGTCGCCACGGCGCGGCGTCGCGGAAGAGGAACTGCGTCACGGCCCCAGGGGTCGTGAGCCCCAGCAGCGACAGCCCGCCGGCGACGAGCTGGTTGTCGGTGCCCATGACGTCGGCGGCGAGTCGGGGGCCGAGCGACATGTACAGGCCACCGATCGACCAGGCCGCCAGCACGCCGAGCCCGGCGAGCGCGAACGCCCCGCGGATCTCGTGCGGGACGTGCGGCCATTGGGGTCGCAGCGACGGCCGGCGGCGCTCCCGCACCGGCTCCGGCATGCAGAGCGTCCCGGCGAGCAGCACCGCGAACCCGATCGCCACCACGACGAACGGCAGGTGCAGCGGCGACGGGGCGAGCTCCAGCAGCGCCGCGGACACGAGCGCGCCCGTGCCCATCCCCACGGCGCTCACCACGCCGTTGGTCAGGCCGGCCGCGTCGCCGTCGTGGCGGGGGTGCAGGTCGAGGAGCGCCGCGCCGGCGGAGCCCATCGCCACCCCGGTCGCCAGCCCCTGCAGCGCGCGGGCGGCGAAGAGCCACTCCACCGACGTGGCGGCGAGGAACAGGCCGGTGGCGACGAGCAGGACGACGAGCGACCCGGCGAGCACCGGCCGTCGCCCGGCGTCGTCGGAGATCCGGCCCAGCAGCAGGAGCGACACGAGCACGCAGACCGCGTACACGGCGAACACCGCGGTGAGCGTGAACGCCGAGAACCCCCACTCCTGCCGGTACACGTCGTACAGCGGCGTCGGGGTGACCGACGCGAACAGCGCGAACCCGATGATCGCCGCGACGAGGGCGTACGCCGCGCGGGGCGGCAGGCGGGGGAGGGAGCGGGGCACGGGGGACCTCGGACGGCCGGTGCGCGCGCCGCCACGACATCGTGAGCAGGCGAACGATCCGACAGGGGTTGTAGCGCAAACGACGCGGCGGGCCTGTCGGCTCTACGATGGCCCCGCGCATGATCTCGACGAACCAGTTGAAGAACGGCAACCACATCGAGGTGGACGGCACCGTCTACAAGGTCGTGGAGTTCCAGCACGTCAAGCCGGGCAAGGGGCCCGCGTTCGTGCGCACGAAGCTGCGCCGGGCCAGCGACGGCAACGTGCTGGAGAAGACGTTCCGCGCCGGCGAGAAGTTCCGGTCGGTCCGGACCGAGAACCGCAAGATGCAGTACCTCTACGAGGACGGCACCGACGCGCACTTCATGGACACCGAGACCTACGAGCAGATGACGCTGCCGGTGGAGTCCGTCCGCGACGACCTGCGGTTCATCCGCGGCAACGACGAGGTCGACCTGCTCTTCATCGACGACAAGCCCGCCGGCCTGCAGCTGCCGGCGTCGGTCGAGCTCGAGGTCACCCACACCGAGCCGGGGCTCAAGGGCGACACCGCGTCCGGCGGCGGCGACAAGCCCGCCACCCTGGAGACCGGCGCCGAGATCCGGGTGCCGCTGTTCGTCAACGTCGGGGACCGCGTGAAGGTCCAGACCGAGACGGGCGACTACATGTCGCGCGCCTGATCGTCATGTCGCGCCGGAGCGAGCAGCGCCGCGAGGCGGTCTTCGCCGTCTACCAGCACGACGTGACCGGCCGGCCGCTCCACGACCTGTTCGACGGGCAGACGTCGCTGTTCACCCGGTCGCTGGCGCACGCCACGACCGACGTGCAGCCCGAGCTCGACGAGCTCATCGGCACGTACGCGAAGGGCTGGACGATCAGCCGGATCGCGCCGTTGGAGCGGGCGATCATGCGCGTCGCGCTGCTCGAGATGCTCCACCCCGACCTCGTGCCCGGCGACTCGCCGATCCCGGCGGAGGGCGCGATCTCCGAGGCGGTCGACACCGCCAAGAAGTTCTGTGGCGCCGACGCCCCCGGGTTCGTCAACGGCATCCTCGGCGCGGTGCTGCGCGACCGCACGACGCCGGTCGACGGCTGATCCCGTCACACTGACCGGGTGGCCGACGACCCCGACCGCGACCTCGCGATCCAGATCGCCCGGCTGGAGCACGTGCTCGGACGGGTGTCCGACGACGCGCTCGACCCGGACGAGCAGGCGACCGCCGCCGAGCAGGCCGCGGAGTCCGCGGCCGAGGTCGGATCGGCGTTCGACCGGGTCGTCCGCGAGCGCGGCGGGACGTCGGCGTGACCGCCCGCTACCCCGACCACCTGCGCGAGCGGATCGACGCGCACCTCGCCGACCTGCGGTTCCCGTCGCGCACCCCCGGCACCGCCGGCCTGGAGGACGCGATGCGCTATTCGCTCCTCGCCGGGGGCAAGCGGATCCGGCCGGTCCTGGCGCTCGCCACCGCCCAGGCGGTCGGGCTCGACGAGGACGTCGTGCTGCCGTACGCGACGGCGCTGGAGCTCATCCACACGTACTCGCTCATCCACGACGACCTGCCGGCGATGGACGACGACGACCTGCGTCGCGGCCGCCCCACGTGCCACGTCGTGTACGGCGAGGACGTCGCGATCCTCGCCGGGGACGCGCTGTACGCCGAGGCGTTCCGGCTGCTGCTGGAGGCGGGCGCCGCCGAGGCCCGCGTCCCCGCCGCCCGGACGCTCGCCGCGGCCGCCGCGCTCGCCGCCGCGTCCGGCGTGGACGGCATGGTCGGTGGACAGTACCTCGACGTCGTCGGCGAGAAGGCGTCGACCGCGGGGGACGCGACGACGGTCGGCCGCGCGACGTCCGACCGGTCGGGCACGGCCGACGGGTCGACCGGGACGTCGACCGACGACGCACGTCGCGCGCTGCGCACCGTCCACGAGCTGAAGACCGGGCGGCTCATCGGCGCGTCGGTCGGCGGGGTGCTGCACCTGGCCGGCCTCGACGACGCGCGCGCCGAGCCGTTCCGGCGGTTCGCGGCCGACCTGGGGGTGCTGTTCCAGATCGTCGACGACATCCTCGACGTCACCGGCACCGACCAGGATCTGGGCAAGCGGCAGGGCAGCGATGCCAGGCACGGCAAGCGAACGTACGTGACCGAGTACGGTTTGGGGGGTGCGCGCGACATGGCCGCGCAGCACCACCGGGCAGCGACCGCGGCCCTGACGGACGCCGCTCCCTCCGGCGCCGACGCGTTGCTGACCCTCACCGACTTCATCCACACGAGGACGAACTGACTCGATGACCCGGCTGCTGGACCGCATCGACCGACCGCAGGATCTGCACGGCCTCTCCGAGGACGAGCTCCAGCGGGTGGCGCAGGAGGTGCGGGAGCACATCATCGACACCGTGGGCGAGATCGGCGGGCACTTCGGGGCCAACCTCGGCACCTGCGAGATCGCGGTCGCCCTGCACTCGCTGCTCGACAGCCCGCGCGACAAGATCCTGTGGGACGTCGGCCACCAGGCCTACCCGCACAAGGTCCTCACCGGCCGCCGGGACGGGCTCGGCACGATCCGCAAGTACGACGGCCTGGCGCCGTTCTGCGCGATCCACGAGTCCGAGCACGACATCATGGGCGCCGGCCACGCGTCGACGTCGATCGGCTACGGGGTGGGGCTGCGCGAGGGGATGAGGCTCCGCGAGCGCCTGCCGGCCCCGCAGGGCGGCCAGGAGCCCGGCCGCGTCGTGGCGGTCATCGGCGACGGCGGCATGACGGGCGGCGTCGCGTTCGAGGCGGTCCACCAGGCCGGTGGGCTCGGCACCCCGCTCGTCGTCATCCTCAACGACAACGGGATGTCGATCAGCCCCAACGTCGGGTCGCTGTCGCGGTACTTCCAGGGGCTGCGGCTCAAGCGGCGGTTGTGGCACGGCCGCGAGAAGGTCGAGGAGGTCCTCACCGACCTGCCCGCCGGGATCGGCGACCTCGTCGAGCGCGTCGGTCCGCCGATCAAGGGCTCGATGAAGCTCCTCAACGCCGAGGGCGAGCTGTGGGAGTCGCTGGACTGGGCCTACGTCGGCGTCGTCGACGGGCACGACGTCCACGCGCTGCGTCAGGCGCTGCGGCAGGCGTTCGACGCCGACCGGCCGGTCGTCGTGCACGTCAAGACCGTCAAGGGCAAGGGGTTCGCCCCGGCCGAGGACGGTGGCCTGGCGGGCATGGAGAAGTGGCACGCCGCCAAGCCGGGCAGCATCGTCGACGGCGCGCCCGCGCCGTCCAAGCCGGTCGATCCGGACGCCGCGCCCAAGCCGCCCGCCTACACCCAGGTGTTCGGCGAGCGGATGATCGAGGAGGTCCGCCGCGACCGTCGCGTCGTCGGGATCACCGCCGCGATGAACTCCGGCACCGGCCTCAACCTGCTGCAGAGCGCGGAGCCCGACCACTACTTCGACGTCGGGATCGCCGAGCAGCAGGCGCTGCTCTTCGCCGCCGGCCTGGCCCTGGAGGGCCTCAAGCCGGTCGCCGCGATCTACTCGACGTTCCTCCAGCGCGCCTACGACCAGATCGTCCACGACGTCTGCCTGCAGGAGCTCGACGTCGTGCTGGCGATGGACCGCGCCGGGCTCGTGGGCGACGACGGCCCGACGCACCACGGGGTGTTCGACATCGCCTACCTGCGGTCGATCCCCAACATCGTGCTCGCCGCGCCGCGCGACGAGGCGCAGCTCGTGCACCTGCTCCACACCGGGATCGAGCACCCCGGCACGTTCGCGCTGCGCTACCCGCGCGGCGAGGCCGAGGGCGTGCCGCTGCCGTCTGCGCCGCTGCGGCTCGACATCGGCCGCGGCGAGGTGCTGCGCCAGGGCGACCGGGTGGCGATCCTCGGCTACGGCAGCGGCGTGTCGGTCGGCCTGGCCGCCGCCGCGCACCTCAGCGCGGCGGGGATCGAGGTGACCGTCGCCGACGGGCGGTTCGCCAAGCCGGTCGACGTCGACCTCGTGCGGTCGCTGGCCGCCGAGCACGAGCTGCTCGTGACGATCGAGGAGGGCGTGCTGCCCGGCGGGTTCGGATCGGCGGTGTGGGAGGCCGCGGAGGAGCACGGCATCCCGCTGACGACCGCCGCCGACCTGCCCGGCGCCACGCGCCTCATCCGGATCGGCATGCCGGACCGCTACGTCACCCACGGCGCGCCGCCGCTGCTGCACGCCGAGGTCGGGTTCACCGGCCACGCCGTCGCCGTGCGCGTGGCGACCGCCCTGGGCGTCGCCGGGGCCGTCCCGGCGGAGTAGGGGCGGGCCCGGGGCGGCCGGATCACCCGGCCGGGCCGGTGGGGATCGCGGCGCGGTCCGTAAGCTGCCGCCCATGCGATCCCGCACCCCCGTCCATCGCGTCGCGCCGGCGTGCGTCGCCGTCGCCGCGTCCCTGCTGCTGGCGGCGTGCGGCACCGCGACGCTCTCCCAGGACGAGATCCAGAGCACGATCGCCGAGCAGTTCAAGGCCCAGGGCGTGCCGCTGACCGACGTGAGCTGCCCGGACGACATCGAGGCCGAGGTCGACACCCCGATCTCGTGCACCGGCAAGAACCCGTCCGGCACCGTGCTGCGCCTGGAGGGCAAGGTCAGCGGGATCGACGGCGACAAGGCGCGGTTCGAGGTCAAGGCCGTCGGCGGCACCGCGCCGGGCGCGACGATCGCCGCCCAGGTCAAGCAGCTCCTGGAGCAGCAGGTCGGTCAGACCGCCAAGGCCATGACCTGCCCGGACACGGTCGAGATCCCGACGCCGGAGCCGGTCCGCTGCACGCTCACCACCCAGGACGACGACCGTCTGGGCGTGTCGGTGACGATCGACGAGCAGAGCAAGATCAGCGCGAAGGTCGACGGGCCCGCGCAGGACTGACGGACGACGGACCGCCGGCCTACTCGGCCGGCGCGACCTCCCGTCGACCGACACGGCCGGCCCCCGTCGCCCGGCCCGCCGGCCCGCCGGTCCGGCCCACCGCCCACCAAAGGAAACGACCCACTCGAGAGTGGGCCGTTTCGGGAGGAGAGTGCTGTGGGTACAGCATTATGTGTGTCGTGCTCTGTGTGAAGGGGGCGCGTCGGGCGGGCGATCGGTGCGCTCTCGCCGTCTGCTTGAACACAGTGTCTCCCGCGGCGGCGACGGTCGGTGTGGGGTCGGTCACAGCGCCGTGAACGACCGGTGAACCGGGTCGCCGCGCCCGGGGGTCCACCGGCGAGCCACGGCCGCGGAAGGGGACCGGATCGGCGCGGGCGAGGGCCGCGATCGCGCACGCGGTACGGTGTGCGCGCCGATGGGGAAGGTCCGGCTCGACACCTTGCTGCACCGGCGCGGGCTCTACCCGTCGCGATCGGCGGCGTCGGCCGCCGTGCTCGCCGGGGACGTCCGCCTGGCGCGCCACCACGGCGGCCCGGTCAAGCCGGGCACGATGGTCGCCGACGACGTGGACGTCGAGACCGCCGAGCCACGCCGGTTCGTGTCGCGCGGGGGGACGAAGCTCGCCAACGCGCTCGACGGGCTCGGGATCGACGTCGCCGGTCGGCACGCGCTCGACGTCGGCGCGTCCACCGGCGGGTTCACCGACTGCCTGCTGCAACGCGGGGCGGTCGCGTCGGCGTGCGTCGACGTGGCGTACGGCGAGCTCGCGTGGAGCCTGCGCGAGGATCCGCGGGTGACGGTGCTCGAGCGGCTCAACGCCCGCACGCTCACGCCCGACCTGCTGCCGTACGCTCCGGACCTGGTGGTCGCCGACGTGTCGTTCATCTCGCTCACGAAGCTCCTGCCGGCCCTGCGGTCGGTCGTCGCCGACCGGTTCGACGCGCTGCTCATGGTCAAGCCGCAGTTCGAGGTCGGACGCGACCGGGTGGGACGCGGCGGCGTCGTCCGCGACCCGGCGCTGCGCCGCGACGCGATCCGCACCGTCGCCGCGGCCGCCCGCGACGGCGGGTGGGGCGTCCTCGACGCGGTGAGCTCGGGCCTGCCCGGTCCCAAGGGCAACCGCGAGACGTTCCTGTGGCTCGGCGAGCCCGACCGTCCCGGCGTCGTCGACGACCCGGACGCGCTCGCGCTGCGGGCCGAGCCGGAGCCGGTCGCGTGAGCATGCGCGGCCTGCCGCCGACGACCGTGGGCGACGTGGAGCCGGTCGCGTGAGCCCGTCGGGACTGCCCGCGGCGACGGTCCGCGATCCGCGCCCCGCGGCACGCACCGTGTCGGTGCTCACCCACGGCCGGCCGGCGCACGCCGCGGACGCGCTGCGGACGCTCGTGCGCGAGGCGGCGGACGCCGGGGTCGAGCTGTGGTTCGACGAGGACGAGACCGCCAAGCACGGCTTGCGGTCCGGGCCGGGGATCGCGGTCGACCAGCCGTGGCGGTCCGACGCCGACCTGTGCGTCGTGCTCGGCGGCGACGGCACGATCCTGCGCGGCCTGCGCCGTCACGTCGGGACCGGGGTGCCGGTGTTCGCGGTGAACCTCGGCGAGATCGGGTTCCTCGCGACCGTCGAGCCCGCCGACGCCGTCACCGGACTGCGGGACGCGCTCGCCGGGCGGTTCGAGGTCCTGCCGCTGCCGTCGCTGCAGCTCTGCCTGCCGGACGGAACTGTCCACGACGGGATCAACGACCTGAGCGTCCACCGGCGGTCCGGGGAGCGGGTCGCGGCGCTGCGGTACAGCGTCGACGACGAGGAGGTCGGGTTCGTGCGCTGCGACGGGCTCGTCGTGTCGACCCCCGCCGGCAGCACCGGCTACAACCTCGCCAACGGCGGCCCGGTGCTCGCGTGGGGCGTGGAGGGCTACGCCGTGTCGTTCATCGCCCCGCACACCCTGTCGGCCCGGTCGCTCGTCGTCGCCCCCGACGGCATCCTGCGGCTGCACAACGCGTCGCCGTCGGCGGTCGAGCTGGGCGTCGACGGTCGGCCCCAGGGGCTGCTGGGCCAGGACGAGGCGATCACCGTCGCGTTCCGTCGCGACGCGGCGCTGCTCGCCCAGACCCCCGGATCGAGCTTCTACAGGCGCCTGCGCGAGAAGTTCGGCCGGTTGGCGGAGTAACGCGCGGACCGGCACCGGAATCGTGCCGATCCGGCGTCGGCCGGCCATCCGTCCTGTCGCGCTGCCACCCTCCAGCTGTGCTCCTGGAGCTTCGCGTCGAGAACCTGCTGCTCATCGAGCGCGCCGAGCTGGAGCTCGGGCCGGGGCTCAACGTCGTCACCGGCGAGACCGGGGCCGGCAAGTCGGTGCTCGCCCACGCGCTCGACCTGCTGCTGGGATCCAAGCCGCGATCGGGCATCGTCCGTCCGGGCGCGAAGGAGGCATGGGTCGAGGCGGCGTTCCGGTGGGACGGCGACCGCGACCGGCTGCCGGCCGAGATCGCCGATCGCCTGCCGGCCGACGAGGACGTGCTCGTGCTGGCCCGTCGGGTGAGCGCCGAGGGCCGGTCCCGCGCGTTCATCGGCGGCCGCTCCGCGTCGGCGGCGGACCTGCAGGAGCTGGGCCCGCGGTTGCTGGCCTTCCACGGGCAGCACGCGTCACGCAGGCTCCTGTCGCCCGCCGCCCAGCTGGCGCTGCTCGACGGGTTCGCCGAGCACCGCGATCCCGGTCACGGCGCCCGCCGCGCCGATCACGCCATGGCCCACGCCGCCGAGCGCGACGCCCGTGCGCGGCTCGCCGCGCTGCAGGACCACGAGGGCGCCCGCGAGCGCGAGCTCGACCTGCTGCGGTACGAGCTGGGCGAGATCGACGACGTCGATCCGCGCGAGGACGAGCAGGACGACCTGCGGGCGCTGCGCGAGCGGCTGCGCCACGTCGAGGCGCTCCGGGCCGCGACCGGCGCCGCGACCGCCGCGCTCGGGGGCGAGGACGGGTCGGCCGGGTCGGCGATCGCCGCCGCCGAGGGCGCCCTGGACGGCGTGGCCGGGATCGACGGCGCCCTCGACGGGCTGGCGGAGCGGGTGCGGGCACTGCGGATCGAGGCCGACGACGTCGCGTCCGAGCTGCGGGCCCGACTCGAGGATCTGGACGCCGACCCGCGCGAGCTCGAGCGGGTGGAGGAGCGACTCGAGGCGATCGCCCGCCTGGAGCGCAAGCACGGCGGGACCGTCGCGTCGGTCCTGGCCTACGCCGAGCGGTGCCGGGCCCGGCTGGCGGAGCTGGAGGACGTCGGCGGCACGACCGAGGCGCTGGAGGCCGAGCTGGCCGAGGCGTCGCGTCGCCGCGAGAAGCTCGCCGCCCGGCTCCGTCGCACCCGCCGGGACGCGGCCGCGCCGCTGGCCGACGCGGTCGGGGAGCGGCTGCGGGCGCTGGCGATGGAGGCGGCGCGGATCGAGGTGCTCGTCGAGGAGCGCGAGCCCGGCCCGACCGGCGCGGATCGCTGCGAGCTGCTGCTGGCGCCCAACCCCGGCGTGCCGGCCGCGCCGGTGCGCGAGGCGGCGTCCGGGGGCGAGTTGTCGCGGGTGATGCTCGCGCTGCTCGCCGTCGCGGGCGCGGCGGCCGACGCGCCGGGCCTGCCCCGGCCCGTCCAGGTGTTCGACGAGATCGACAGCGGCGTCGGCGGGCAGACCGGCCGCGCCGTGGGGGAGGAGCTGCGGGCGCTCGGCCGCGAGGGTCAGGTCCTGTGCATCACCCACCTGCCGCAGATCGCGGCGCTCGCCGATCGGCACTTCGCGATCGACAAGGACACGTCGGTCGATCCGGCTCGCACGGTCGTCCATGCGTTGGACGACGACGCGGTGGTCGGCGAGCTCGTGCGGATGCTCGGCGGCGACGCGGGCGACGACGGCGCCCGCCGCCACGCCGAGGAGCTCCGCGCCGCCGGCTGATCGCGGTCCCGGCCGCCGGGCGCACGGCGGCCCCGGAGCCGCATCGCCGGCGCCGCACGTCCCGGGGTCCGCAGGTCCGGGGCGGCCTCACGTCCCGGTGTCCGCACGTCCGGGGCGGCCGCACGTCCGGGGCGGCCGGGCGTCAGCCCTCGGACGGCGCCAGGTCGAGCGACGCCGAGTTGATGCACCAGCGCTGGCCGCCGGGGCCTGGGCCGTCGGGGAAGACGTGGCCCAGGTGGCCGCCGCAGCCGGCGCACTTCACCTCGACGCGGACCATCCCGTGCGAGCGGTCCTCGTGGAGGGTGACGGCGTCGGCGACGACCGGGTCGGTGAAGCTCGGCCACCCGGTGCCGGAGTCGAACTTCGTGTCGCTGGCGAAGAGGTCGGTCCCGCACGCCGCGCAGCGGTACGTGCCGTCGTCCTTCGTGTCCCAGTACTTGCCGCTGAACGCGGGCTCGGTGCCGCACTGCCGCAGCACGGCGTACTGCTCGGGGGTCAGGTCCTGCTGCCAGTCGGCGTCGGTGCGGGTGGCGGCGTCGCCGGTGTCCTGATCGGTCATGTGGGCCTCCTGCGGGTCGGGGACCCCGCGTCGACGGCCACGGCGGTCGGCGGCGCGGGGGCTTCGTCGATCGTGGCAGATCGCCGGACGGGGGTGGCGGCGGTACGGGACGCCGTGGGTCCCGAAGTGCAGCCACTTCCCGTGGGGCGAGCCGTGGCGGGCGGGGTGGCGGCGGTACGGGACGTCACGCGTCGCGAGCTGCGACCACCGGCCCGCCGCCCCGCCGACCCGACCACGTGCGTCCGCCGTCACGGAGATCCGCCGCCCTGCGCGGTACCGTGCTCTGCGGCAGGTGTCCCGTAGGGCGACCCGCGACGACCTCGTCGGAGGCCGATCCGTGGGCCGCCGACGCCGCCGCTCGGCGTCGTCGACCGAAGGACCGCGTAGTGCCCGACCAGCAGACCAAGTTCGTGTTCGTCACCGGGGGCGTCGTGTCGTCCCTGGGCAAGGGCATCGCCGCCGCCGCGATCGGCCGCCTCCTCGTCGGCCGGGGCCTCACCGTCGGTCTGCAGAAGCTCGACCCGTACATCAACGTCGACCCGGGCACGATGTCGCCCTATCAGCACGGCGAGGTGTTCGTCACCGAGGACGGCGCCGAGACCGACCTGGACCTGGGCCACTACGAGCGGTTCACCAACACCAACACGTCCAAGGCGTCCAACGTCACGACCGGCGGGATCTACGACGCGGTCATCCGTCGCGAGCGGCGCGGCGACTACCTGGGCGGCACCGTCCAGGTCGTCCCGCACATCACGAACGAGATCAAGCACCGGATCAAGCTCGTCGCCGAGACGCGCGACGTCGACGTGGCGATCATCGAGATCGGCGGCACCGTCGGCGACATCGAGTCGCTGCCGTTCCTCGAGGCCATCCGCCAGTTCCCCGCCGACGTCGGCCGGCGCAACTGCATGTACGTGCACCTGACGCTCGTGCCGTACATCAAGCACGCCGGCGAGCTGAAGACCAAGCCGACCCAGCACTCGGTGAACGAGCTGCGCCGCATCGGCCTGCAGCCCGACATGCTCATCTGCCGGTCCGAGGCGGTCCTCAGCCGCGACATCCGGTCGAAGATCGCCCGCTCCACCGCCCTGCCGGACGAGATGGTCATCTCCGGCAAGGACGTGTCGGACGTCTACGAGATCCCGCTGTGGTACCGCGAGGAGTCGGTCGACCAGCGGGTGCTCGAGCACTTCGGCCTGGAGGCCCCGCCGGCCGACATCAGCGACTGGGAGCAGGTCGTGCGGCTGACCCGCGCGGCCCGCAGCCCGGTGCGGATCGGCCTCGTCGGCAAGTACGTCAAGCTCGAGGACGCCTACAAGTCGGTCGCCGAGGCGCTGAAGCACGCCGGGGTGCGCGACGGCGCCCGGATCGAGATCGACTGGGTCGACAGCGAGCACCTGGAGAGCGAGCAGGCCGCGCTCGACCGCCTGTCCGCCGTCGACGGCATCCTCGTCCCCGGCGGGTTCGGTGGCCGCGGGATCGAGGGCAAGATCCTCGCCTGCAAGGTCGCGCGGGAGCAGGGCATCCCGTTCCTCGGGATCTGCCTGGGGATGCAGATGGCGGTCGCCGAGTTCGCCCGCCACGTCGCCGGGATGCCGGGCGCGAACTCCACGGAGTTCGACCCCGAGACCGAGTGGCCGGTCATCGACCTGCTGCCGGAGCAGAAGGAGGTCCGCGACCTGGGCGGCACGATGCGCCTGGGCGCCGATCCGGTGACGTTGCAGCCCGGCACCCGCATCCGCGAGCTCTACGGCGAGGAGACCGTCTACGAGCGTCACCGGCACCGCTACGAGGTGTCGATCACGCTGCGACGCAAGCTCGAGTCGGCGGGCCTCGTCGTCGGGGGCACGTCGCCCGACGGTCGGCTCGTCGAGGCGATCGAGCTGCCGGCCCACCCGTTCTTCGTCGCGATGCAGGCGCACCCGGAGTTCAAGAGCCGGCCGGAGCGCCCGTCGCCGATCTTCCGCGGGTTCGTCGACGCCGCGCACCGTCGCGCGCTGGAGCGCACCGACGTCGACGTGCCGACCGACGTCGACGCGTCGTCGGCGGGCGCGGCCGGGTCCGGCGCCCGGTGAGCGCTCCCGACGAGCGCCGGTTCGAGCGGACCGGTGGGGAGGTCCTCTACGACGGGCGGATCGTCCACCTCGTCGAGGACACCTTCCGGTTCGACGACGGCGCCGAGGTGCGGCGCGAGATCGTCCGCACCACCGGCGCGGTCGGGGTGCTCGTGCACGACGGGACCGACATGCTCCTCACGCGCCAGCCGCGCGAGGCGATCGGGGCGTTCGACAGCCTGGAGATCCCGGCCGGTCGGCTCGACAAGCCGGGCGAGGACCCGATCGACTGCGCGCGCCGCGAGCTCACCGAGGAGATCGGCTACGCCGCCGCGTCGTGGCAGCCGCTGACGACGTACAACCCGTCGGTCGGGATCCTCGACGAGACGGTCCACCTGTACGCCGCGTGGGACCTGCGCGAGGAGTGGAACGACAGCGGCGAGGACGAGCGGATCGAGGTCGTCCGCTGGCCCCTGGCCGACCTGGACGGCGCGATCGCCGCCACCACCGACGGCAAGACGAAGCTCGCGTTGCTGTGGGCGAAGGCCTACGGTGTGCCGGGATGCGGATGAACGACGACGTCGCCGGTCCCGGCCGGCGCCCCTGAAGCCCATGCCCCGACCGGTCGTCCCTGCGGGAGCACGCTCATGACCGGTCCCGGTCCCGGCCGCTGCATCGTCTGCGGCGAGGATCCCCCGGCCGCGACGCTCTTCGCCCGCGACGGGCACCGCCTGGTCCGGTGCCCGAGGTGCCGGCTCGTCTACCAGCACCCGCAGCCGTCGGACGAGACGCTCGACGCGACGTACTACCACGACCCGGCGTGGACGGAGGAGCTGGCGACGAACATCCGCGAGCTGACGGTCCGACGTGCCCGCGAGCAGCTCCTGCGGATCCGCGACCACGGCGTCGCGGCGTCGGGACGGGCGCTCGACGTCGGGTGCTCGGACGGGTCGTGGCTCGAGGTCGTCGGCGAGTACGGGGCGTGGGCGACCGGGGTCGAGATCGGCGAGACGACCGCCGCGGCCGCGCGCGAGCGTGGCCTGGACGTCCACACCGGCACGCTCGACGACGCGCTGCCCGCCCTGCCCGACGGCGGGTTCGACCTCGTCACGTTCTGGGACGTGCTGGAGCACCTGCGCGACCCGCGCCACGAGATCGGCCTGGCCCGCCGGCTGCTGCGGCCGGGCGGGCACCTGGCGGCGTCGATGCCCAACGTCGAGGGGTGGTACCCGCGCGCGTCGCGGCGCCTGCTCGCCGGGCGGACCGGGGTGTGGGAGTACCCGGAGCTGCCGGTGCACCTGTACGACTTCGCGCCGCGCACGATCACGAGCGTCCTCGAGGCGGCCGGGTTCGTCGACGTTCGGGTGCGCACGTACGCCACCCCGTGGTGGTACTACCGCTGGACGAGCCTGTCGCTGCAGACGATCGGCCGCGACCTGCGGGGCAAGGCCACCCGGATCGCGTTCGAGCTGCTGAAGCTGCCGCTGTACCCGCTGGCCCGCGCCGCCGGTCGCGAGAACTCGCTGTTCGTCACCGCCCGCCGGCCCTGACGTCACCGGCGCCGCGATGTCGGACGCCGGCGCCGCGATGTCGGGCGCCGGCCTGCGGCAGGGATCCCGACGACCGGAACGCGCCGACGGTTCGCGAGGGGGACCCCGGCCACCCGGGGGAGCCGTCCCGGCGCGCCGGGGCAGCGGGTAGCGTCCGGGCACGGTCGCCAGGGCAGCAGCGGCGTCCGTCACCGTCCATCCCCCCCGATCCCCCCTCCCGCCATGAAGCGCATCGCTCCCTGGTCGCTCGCCGCCGCGTCGGCGCTCGGCCTCGCTCTCGCCCCGTCCGCGTCGGCCGCGCCACAGGTCGAGGTGACCGCCAAGCCGATCACCAAGTCGCTGACGAAGAAGAACGCCCGCACGACCGTCGCCGTGAAGAACGTCACCAAGCGCCGCCTGACCGGCCTGACGGTGACCGTCGGCGCCCGCAAGGGCGTGCGGGTCACCGTCGCCGGCGCCAAGCGCGGCAGTCGCACCCGCCGCCTCAAGCCGCTCGCCGCCGGTCGCACGACGAAGGTCACCGTCCGCCTGCGCCGCACCGGCAAGCGTCCGAAGTCCGGCACCGTGTCGGTGCGGGTGCGCCGCAACGGCAAGACCCGCGCGACCGGACGGCTCGCGTTCGGACCGGACGCCGCGCCCAAGATGACCGGCCGGTACTTCTGGGGGTCGACGTACAGCCTCAACGGCCCGCGGCCGCACTCGCTGTACTTCACCGGTCCGAAGTACGTCTACACCGGCAAGGTCAAGGGTGAGTGGCCGACCTGCACCACCGTGACCGAGGACTGCCGGCCGTACACGTTCGACGCCGCGAAGGGCGAGCTGACCGTCGACGGTCGCAAGACCGAGCTCGAGGGCGAGCGCCTGAAGGTCGACGACGACGATGCCGAGGACGGCAAGATCGACGGCCACACGTACTGGGAGCTGGGTCGCCCGAAGGCCGGCGCGCGGTGGGACGTCGTCCTGACCCACTCGAGCGCGAGCGGCATCTGCCCGCTGTACTGCAACTACTTCACCGAGCACCTGCGGTTCAGCCCCGACGGCACGTTCGTGCGCGGCTCGGTCGCGTCCGGGACCGGCCCGGTCGTCGACTGGGCGGTCGTCCCCGACGACAGCAAGGGCACGTACGAGGTGCGCAAGGACCGCAAGCTGCGGTTGGCGTTCGCCGACGGCAAGGAGCGGATCGAGACCCTCGGCATCTACCCCGGCAAGGTCGGCTACCCCGACAACCCGACCGCGGGCGCGGTGCTCGACGGCGACGGCTACTTCGACATCCGGGACTGACCGGCGGCGACGGGCGGACGGCGGAGCGTCGCGGCGGCCGGCATCGTCCCGGTCGCCAGCGGCATGAGGTAGTGCTCGGCGAGCCACCGCACGGCGGGCACCACCACCGCGTCGCCGAACCCGAACAGCGCCTGGTTGGGCCGCACGGTGCCCAGGTCGTAGTCGGGGGCGCCCATGAGCCGCGCGTACTCGCGGGGGGTCATCCACCGCACCCGGACGGCGTCGGCGTCGAGGCGCACGACCGCCTGCTTCGACGATCCGCCGCGCGCGGTGCGCAGGCACCCGGAGACGTCGTCCGGGCGGACCTCCCACACCGCGATCCCGCGTCGGGTGCGCCGGTAGGCGGTCCGGTACGTCGCCCCGGGCTCGCGGCGCAGCGCGTCGATCCGCGCGAGCTGCGTCGACGAGAGGCTGTCGACGAACGCCGCGGTGCGGTCGTCGTCCCACCACCGGGGATCGTCGGGCGGCACGTCCTCGACCAGGTCGCCCAGGCCCCGGGTCAACGGGGCGGGCGGCGTCGGGAGCGGTGCGCGATGGGTGCGCAGGCTCGGATCGTCGAACACCCACCGCAGCCAGTCGGGGCGCAGCTCCGACCGGGGCTCGTCCGCGTCGGCGGGAGGGTCCGTCGTGCCGACGACGAACAGGCGCGGCCGGGACTGCGGCACGAACCGTCGCGCGTCGATGGCGAGCACGTCCACGGAGTAGCCGAGGTCGTTGAGCGCCCGGATCGCGGCGGACAGGTCGTCCCCACCGTGCGACGTCGCGAGGCCCGTCACGTTCTCGAGCACCACGACGCCGGGCATCGCGTCGCCCATGTCGCGCAACAGGCGGACGACGTGCCAGAACGCGCCCGACTGCGTGCCCGCCAGGCCGGTCCGCCCGCCGGCGAGCGACAGGTCGGTGCACGGCGACGACGCCCACGCGAGCGACAGGTCGCCGGGCAGGTCGTCGGCGTCGATCGCCCCGATGTCGCCGAGCACGAACGCGTGATCGCCCGCGTCACCGAACTGCGCGTCGTACATCGCCCGCTTCGTCGGCTCGACGTCGTTGGACCACGCGACGGCGAACCCGGCCGCCTCGAGCCCCATCCGCGCCAGGCCGATCCCCGCGAAGAGCTCGAGCACCCGCGGGCGCGGGGGACGGATCGGCGTGACGGTGCCCATAACGCCCCGACGGTACGGCGGGACCCGGACGGGAACGGCGCCGGTCTGATATAGTTGCAAACGCAATCAACTGAGCGGCCGACCCGAGGAGGGGCATTCGCATGAGCGTTCCCAATCGTCACTTCGACCACATCGTCGTGGGGGCCGGATCGGCCGGGGCCATCGTCGCCGCGCGGCTGTCGGAGAACCCGGCCAAGCACGTGCTGCTGCTCGAGGCGGGGCCCGAGGACCGCAACGTCTGGTCCAAGGTCCCCCTCGGGTTCGCGAAGATCCTCTTCAACCCGAAGTACATGTGGCAGGACCAGGAGACGGCGCAGGAGCCCGATCTCGGCGGTCGTCGCTACGCGCTCCCGGCCGGCAAGGTGCTCGGCGGGTCGAGCGCGATCAACGGCCTCATCCAGGTCCGCGGCAACCCCGGCGACTAGGACGGCTGGGAGCGGCTGGGCGCCACCGGGTGGGGTACGAGGACGTCCTGCCGTACTTCAAGAAGGGCGAGAGCGACCACCACGGCGCCAGCGACGTCCACGGCGCCGACGGCCCCGTCCGGATCGAGCCGGCCGGGTGGCAGAACCCGCTCGCCGACGCGTTCATCGACGCCGCGTCCGCGACGCTCGGGCTGCGCAAGAACGACGACTTCAACGGTCGCGATACCGAGGGCGCCGGCTACTGGGACCTCATCGCCCGCAACGGCTGGCGCCAGTCGACGTCTCAGGTGTACCTGAAGCCGGCCCGCAAGCGCCGCAACCTCCACGTCGTCACCGGCGCCCGGGTGACGAAGGTCGACTTCGACGGTCGCAAGGCGGTCGGCGTCACCTACCGCAAGGACGGGCAGACCCTGCAGGCCCGCGCGACGGGCGACATCGTCCTGAGCGCGGGCGCGCTGCGCACCCCGCAGCTCCTGCAGCTCTCGGGGATCGGGCCGGCCCGGCTCCTGGCCGACCACGGGATCGACGTCGTCCACGCGCTGGAGGGCGTGGGGGAGAACCTCGTCGACCACGTCCAGACCGGTCGGCGCTACGCGACGACGAGCGAGCACACGTTCAACGCCAAGCTCGGCACGCCGCTCGCCCAGGTCGGTCAGGGGCTGCGGTTCCTCGCCGGGCGGCGCGACGGTCCGCTGACGATCGGCGCGTCGCTCGCCGGCGCGTACCTCAAGACGTTGCCCGACGGCGGGTTCGTCGTGCCGATGCACCGCCACGAGGCGCTGTGGCTGGGGCTCCAAGGTGACTGGCCTCCGTGTGCCGTCAAGGTGGGTGCGGGATCGGTGTGCGCGTTGAGCGGCGAGCGGTTCGACGGGCGACGACTGACCGCCGACCCGCAGGACTACCTCGTCCTGCCCGACCAGCCGTGGATCGACGGCATCAACGCCGGCGACGGGTGGGTGCGGCAGTTCGTCGCGGTGCCGCTGGGCGCCGGACGGTCGGTCGAGGCCCGGGTCGGCGAGCCCGAGGAGGGCGGGCTGCGGCTGTCGCTCTTCGATCCGGTTCCCGGGCGGTTTCCCGATGAGGAACCGTCGCTGGAGGTCAGGTCCTGCGACATGCTGGCGCCGGCCGCGATGCCGTCGGACGCGATGGCCATCGGTGCGGGAGGCCGGATCCGTCAGGAGCTCTACCCGGACACGTACGGGATCGAGGGTGACGCTGCTCGTCGACTTGGCCGACGACGAGGTGGAGGTACTGCGCACCGCCGGCTGGACGGTCGTCCCCCCTGATCCCGACGCGGTCCGGGCCGCACTGGAAGGAGCCCACTGATGGCGTTCGTGATCTACGCCCCGCACAAGGACGGCCTGCACGACAAGTCGCTCGGCAAGAAGATCCATGCGTTCATCCGCAAGCTCTTCGAGGACGACACCCTGCCGGGGCTCCACATCGAGCCGATCAAGGCCGCGATCGACCCCAAGGTCCGCACCGGCCGCGTCGACGCGATGTACCGCGCGGTGCTCTTCAAGGTCCAGGCCGCCGGCGGGGACCCGCACTACATCTTCACGGGCGTGTGGCCGCACGACGAGGCGATCGCCGTCGCCCGCAAGGCGGTCCTCAAGCTCAACCCGGTCAACGGGCTGCCCGAGCTCATCCTGGCGTCCGAGGTGCAGCTGCCGACCGCCGCGGAACCCGGTGGGGGAGGGCACGCGCAGGCGGCGTCGGCTGAGACGCCGGGGGCGGTGACGGCGGACGCACCGGGGGCGGTGACGGAGGAAGCACCGGCCGTCACACCGGCGACGGTCACCGAGCCGGTGCCGCCTTCCGCACGGGCGGTGGCAGATGCGCCGTCCGCCGCGAAGCCACTGCTGGCCCGTGACCCGGAGGACCTGACGCTTGAGAGGCTGACCGACGTGCTCGGTCTCGACCCGACGCTCGCCGAGGCCGCGCTGCGGGCCACGAGCGACGACCAGGTGATGGCGCTCGCCGAGGGCGCGGTCGAGTGGCAGGGCTTGGCGCTGCTCGACCTGGCGGCGGGGATGTCGATCGCCGAGGTCCAGGAGGCGCTCGGCATCACCGAGCGCGTCACCGCCACCGACGGCGACGAGGATGCCCGCCTACTGGAGGGCCTGCGCGCGCCCGCGGCCCAGATGCAGTTCGCGTGGCTCGAGGACGACGACGAGCTGCGCCGCGCGATCGAGGACGGAACGTTCGCCAAGTGGCGGGTCTTCCTGCACCCCGAGCAGCGCCGCTACGTCGAAGGGGACTGGAACGGCCCGTTCCGCCTGTCGGGTGGTGCGGGCACCGGCAAGACCGTCGTGCTCCTGCACCGCGCCCGTCGGCTGACGCGCGCCGATCTGTCCGCGCGCGTGGTGCTCACGACCTACACGCGCAACCTCGCCGACGCGCTCGAGCGCGACCTGCTGACCCTCGATCCGACCGTGTCGATCGCAGGGCGGCTGGGTGATGCGGGCGTCCGGCCGACCGGCGTCGACGCCGCCGCGAGCCAGGTCCTGACCGCCGCGTCGCCGGACGTCCGCTCCGCGGCGATCGAGGCGGTGCTCGGCATCGCCGGGGACCGACCGCCGTCGCGCCGGACCGACACGAACGCGACGTGGAAGGACGCCCTGGCCGGCGCTTCTCAGCGAGCTGGACGTCGACCTGGCCGCCCGACGATCGAGGTCCCTGCGCAAGCTCATCGCCGACCTCGAGCGGTTGCTCCCGGTGTCGTGACGTGGCGCGGCGGAGCGACGCGCGAGTCACCTACCCCAACATCACCCGCACCAGCTCCACCGCCTCCGCGTACGGTCGCAGGCGGGGCCCGTCGCCGGTCCCGGTCCACTCCCACAGCGGGCGGTGGCCGGCGCCGACGAGGTAGGCGGAGCGGACGGTGGCGTCGGTGCGGGGACGGTCGCGGGGCCAGGAGCGCTCGCGGGACAGGGCGTCGAGGTCGCCGGCGAACGTGCGGTTGCGGGCGAGGAACGGCTCGAGGTGCGCCGGGCCGGCGAGGAACGCCCGCTTGGCGTTGTTGCACCGCCGGCACGCGACGACGAGGTTGTCCAGGCCGTCGTCGCCGCTACGACTCCACGGGATGAAGTGGTCGACCTCGCGGCCGCCCGCCCCGACTCGACCGGCGCAGTAGAAGCACGCGCCGCGCTGCAGATCCAGCAGGCCCTCGGCGACCCGGCCCAGCGCGACGCGGTCGCGACCGAAGAGGAAGTCCTCGAACGCCAGCAACGACGACGCGTCGGGGATCTCGGTCCGGTTGAGCGCCGCCGCCTTCTCGGTCCACCACCGCACGACGAACGGCCGCAGCAACGGCGCCAGGCGCACCAACGCGTCCGCGACGCCGGGAAACAACTCCACCGCCTCGCCGGACGCCCGGTACGCGCGCATCGAGAACCCGCCGGTCTCGCGGAACGGCCACGGCGTCGTGTAGAGGAACGGCTCGAACGGCCGTTGCAACCGGGGGATCGGCCACTCCGCCAGGGTCCGCTCGGCGCGACGCACCAGGGTGCGCCACTCGTCGCTGCGGCGCACGGCGTCGGGCACCGTCACCGCGTCGATCCCGGCCTGCCGCCGGAACGCCGCCAGATCACGCAGGATCGCCGCCTGCCCGCCCGCCTGGTTCTGCACGAGCACCCGGCCGGTCGTCGCGTACCCGCGGCTCTGCGGCCAGTACAGCTCGACCACGCGCTCGGCCAGCTCGCCCACCGGCAGCCGACCGTCCCGCAGGTGCTCCGGCGCCCGGTCGAGCATCGCGACGAGCAACGCCGGCTTGTACGTCGACGACATCGCGGCATCGTCGAGCAGCGCCAGCACCTGCTCACCGATCGCCAACGGCTCCGTCGTCACGGGCGCAGTATCGCCGAGCGCTCGCAACGATCTCGCCGGGAGGGCGGCCGATGGGGGCGGGGGTGGACCGGGTTGAGGACGTGGGTGGTCCTGAAGTCACTCCACCCCCGGCCGGGGCGGCCGTCGCGGGGTCAGCCTCCGTCGACGGTCGATCGCGCGTCCACGATCCCGGGCAGCGCCCGGCGCGCCGCCTCGCGGAATCCCATCGGACGTACGCCGAAGACCGCCTCGGCGGCGTTGCGCTCCACGAGCAGGTCGTCGTCCAGGCCCTCCAGCAGCGCGGTGATGAGCGGGCGGTCCTCGTCGGCGACGACGGCCGCGATCGCGCCCTCCAGCGCGGGGACGCTCACCGGGACCGGGATCTGACGGAACGGCCGGCCGAGCAGGTCGGCGACCTCGCGCATGAGCTCCTCGACCGACAACTCGTCGGCCCCGGCGACGTCGTACCGGCCCGGCGGGGCCGTGCGCGCGGCGAGGAGGCAGTCGAGCACGTCGTCGATGCCGATCGGTTGCGACCGGCGGTGCGCCACGGCGCGGTCGCCAGGACCGGCAGCCGGTCCACCATCTGCACGAGGGTCCCGAACGACCCCGACCCGGGACCGACGATCATCGACGCGCGCACCGCGACGAGCTCCGGGATCCCGTCGGCCAGCACGTCCTCGGCCGCGCGACGGCTCTCCAGATGCTCGGAGCTGCCGCCGTCCGGGTCGTAGCCGACCGCGCCCAGGTACACCGTCCGCCGCAGCCCGGTGCGTCGCGCGGCGTCGACGAACCGGCGCGCGGCCGCCGTGTCCCGGGCGACCAGGTCACCCCCGGCGCCCATCGAGTGGACGAGGTAGTACGCGACGTCGATGCCCTCGAGCGCCGGAGGCAACGTGTTCGCGTCGTCGAGGTCGGCCGCGACGACGTCGACGCCTTCCGGCACGTCGGCCCGGGACGGGTCACGCACGAGCGCGCGCACCCGCACCCCGTCCGTCCGTGACAACCGATCGACCAGACGGGAGCCGACGAATCCGGTCGCACCGGTGACGAGAACCTGGACGCTCACCCGGACGTCACTACCCGCGCAGGGCGGCCGGCACGCGTCGAGGGGCGGAGGACCGTCCGTCGTCGGACGTCACCGCAAGCGCTCGAGCGCGCCGTCGAACGGGACGTGGATCCATCCCTCGCGGCGGGCTGCGCCGTCGAGGACGGACGGGATCGGCGGGGTCAGTCGGCGTTCGACCGCACGGGCGACGAGGGCACAGAGCAGCGCGTCGAGGGCGTCGTCGTGGGCGACGCATGCCGCGACCCGGTCGTCGGCGATGACGAGCCACGGCGCGCGGCGCCGCAACTCCGCGACGATCGCCCGGCGCGCCGGTCGGCCCGCGGCACCCTTGTAGGTCCCGGTCGCACCGGCGACTCCGGACCGCAGTCCGAGCGCGTCGACCGCCACGGCGGGGTACGCCTCGCAGAACCGGCCGCCGCGCCCGGACCGGTCGACCTCGTCGTCGGCGTCCACGTGCTCGGCGAACAGACCGGCGAGGCGCATCGCGGGGTAGGCGATCCGGTCGGTGCTGACGCTCAACGGCAGCCGTCCCGTCCGCTCGTGGATCCAGCGGTCGGTCGCGCGGTGCGTCAGTCGACGGTCGACGCCCACCCCGGCGCTCGACCACGGCCGCCGCCCGGCGAGCGCGTCGACGAACGCGTCCGGCCACCCGAACGGCGCGTCGATCGCGACCTTCGTCACCGGTCCGGGGACCAGGTCGTGGTCGCCCCGAAGGAGCGCCCCGAGCCGGTAGTCGTCGAGCGGCCGCGCGCGTCCCGGACCCAGGGCGCCCCGCGCGAGCGCCACGACCGTCGGATCGCCGCCCCACGAGATCGCGCACACCGCGGTGGACGCCGGTCGCGATGCGAGGTCGATGCCGAGGGTGGTGGTCATGGTGGAAGGGACGGCCGTAGCCCGCAGGGCACGCGTCGTGTCGTGCCGTCCGGACGACCACGGCCCGTCGCGTCTATCAGGTCAGCCTCTGGCGATCGAAGTATCCGGGGTGCGAGGACACGCTGCGCCTCACGTCGGTGGCGGTGGAGGTGTCATCGGGTGCCGGTGGGGGTGGTCGGAGAACGTGACGCGGGTGGTCCTGAAGTCACACCGCCCCCGGGCGGAACCCGTCATTACCGCCGCTTCGCCGTGAACTTCAGCTCGTAGGTGTCGCAGACGTAGCCGGCGACGATCGTCTCCTGGCGGATGACGCCCCTGGCGGTGGTGGGGGACGTGAAGCGGCCCTTGAGCGTCGTGTAGACCGTGACGCCGTCGGCCTTCTCCTTCTTGCGGCCGCTGAACTTGCCCGAGCGGACCTTCCACGTCAGGTCGGGCCCGACCGTCGCGATCTGCGACGTCGACGATCCGCCGCAGCTCTCCAGCACGTGGGCGACGACGCCCTTGATCCGCTTGCCGCCCCGGTCGACGGTGAACTTCAGGTCGTACCCACGGACGATCTGGCCCTTGCGAGCCTTGAACGTCCCCGTCCTGGGCGTGGCGGCGAGCGAGGCGGCGGGAACGGCGAGCGCCAACGTGGCGGTGGCGACGACGATGAGTGATCGGGACACGGACGGGCTCCTCGGGAGAGTGATGGGCCGGCGCAGCGTACGGTGGGGGCGGGCGCCCACCGCGGCACGCGCACCGCCCTCCCGGTACGCCGGCGATCACACCCCCGTCTGCCAGCGCACGACCCCGCCACGCGATCCGGTGCAGCGGATGTCGCCGAGCTCGTGGCGGACGTCGCGGTAGCGGCACCGCAGTCCGCGGGCACGGTTGCCGCGGCCCTGCGCCGGACCGCGGTTCCACGCGCGAACGACGCGACGGGCCTCGGCGCAGCTCACCTTGCGCGTGGTGATGTTGCCCGCGTACGCGGAGGACAGGTGGCCGCACTCGCGGATCGGCGCGGCCGCCGACGCGGTGGTGGGCACGGTCGTCGGCGCGGTCGATGCGAGCGCCACCGCGAGAAGCAGGGTCGAGAGCACGCCGGTGATCGACCTGCGCGGAGCCGGGCCGGAGGCGGTCGCGGTGGTCGTCACCGAAGGGTCTTGGGTCCAGGTCATGGGAGGGTGGTCGTCCCGAGCACCGACGATCTGACGTCGGAGCTGCCGACGACGGTCTCACGGCGATGGGCTCCCGATCGTCGCGGCGGGCGGCCGCTCATGATTGTCGCCGTCCGACGACAACCCTCGCATGTCGCCGTCCGACGACATCCCGTGCATGTCAACGTTCGACGACATGCTACGGTCGGTCAACGAACGACGACATGCGTCGCGACGATCGATGGCCACGACCCGCACCATCCGCCACCTCGCCGCCGTCCTGCGGGGCCGGCGCCTGGACCTCGACCTGACGCAGGCCGACGTCGCCGCGCGGGCCGGGGTGTCACGGCAGTGGCTCAGCGGGCTGGAGCGGGGCCGGGCCGGCGCCGAGGTTGGGCTCGTCCTGCGGGTGCTCGACGTCCTCGACCTGCGGATGGACCTCACGCCCGTCGACGCCGGGCCGTCCACCGCGTCCGCCGGGCCGGGGCGTCCCGGAGACCACGTCGACCTCGACGAGTGGCTCGAGGAGTACGGACGCGACGACCGCGATGCGGCACCCGCGGAGGGCCCGTGACCGACGAGCTGTGCGTCATCCTCGACGACCGGGTCGCCGGGGTCGTCCAGCGGGCGCGGGACGGTCGGCTGCGGTTCGCCTACGACGACGCGCACCGGTCCGGCACCCCGCTGTCGGTGTCGATGCCACCGGCGGTCACGGTGCACGAGGACGCGGTCATCCGGCCGTGGCTCCGGGGCCTGCTGCCCGAGGACGACCGCGTGCTGCGGCGATGGGCGCGCCGGTTCCACACCTCGACGTCGCCGTTCGCGCTGCTGGCGAGCCCCGTCGGGCAGGACTGCCCCGGCGCGGTGCGGTTCGCGCCGGCGGACGAGGTCGACGCGGCGCTCGGACGACGACCGCGCGTCACCTGGCTTTCCGACGACGAGGTCGGCGAGCGCCTGCGCGACCTGCGGGAGGACGGATCGACGTGGCTCGGGCGCACGTTCTCCGGCCGGTTCAGCCTCGCGGGCGCGCAGGCGAAGACCGCGCTGTTGCTGCGCGACGGGCGGTGGGGCGAGCCGTCCGGGACGGCGCCGACGACCCACATCCTCAAGCCGGCGATCCGAGGGCTCGACGACCACGACCTCAACGAGCACCGGTGCCTCGACGCGGCACGACGGGTCGGGCTGCTCGCGGCCCGCACCCGGGTCGCCCGGTTCGGCGACGAGACCGCCGTCGTCGTCGAGCGGTACGACCGTCGCCCCGACGTCGACGGCACGATCCGGCGGATCCACCAGGAGGACCTGTGCCAGGCGCTCGGGGTCCCGCCGGAGCGCAAGTACCAGAACGAGGGCGGCCCGACGCCCGGCGCGATCGCCGCGTTGCTGCGCGACGTGCTCCCGGCGTCCCGCGCCCTCGACGCCGTGGCGACGCGCTGCTCGACGCGGCGGCGGCGCCCGACGTCGTCGCGCTCGACCGCGGGTTGCCTGCACGTCTGGTCGACCTCGTCGCCGCGCGTGCCCGACGCTGCCTCGCGGTGCTCGACGGCGCGCCGTCCGGCTGACGGCGCTCGTCAGTCGGTCCCCGCTGCGCCCGCCTGCCTGCGTCGATCCGCTCGCCGGCCGCCAGCGACCGCCGGGGCCACCCGACGCCCACCCGTCACCCGCCGTCGCGGCCGCCCACGATCCCGCGGATCCGTTGCACGATCGCGCGGCGGAAGCGGGCGTCGTCGCCCTCGTCCTCGGACCGTCGGGCGTTGACGAAGTGGCGCACCCCGTCGTCGTCGGGGGCCGACAGCTCGACGTCGTCCCCCCACGAGAACCGGTCGGCCCGGAACCCGAAGAACAACGTGCCACGCAGCTCGTCCAGGTCGGACGGCAGCTCGCCCGCCTCGTCGTAGCGCCGACGCCCCGCCGCGGCGACGGCGGCGAGCGCGTCGACCGGGTCCGTCCCGCCCGCATGGTTCGGGGCATCCGCCTCCGTCGACCCACCCGTCCCGTCCGGCGCGCCCACGGCGAGCGACCCGCCCGGCGCGCCGGCCGTGAGCGACCCGTCCGTCCCGTTGTCCTCGTCCTCGTCGTCCGGGCGGGGATCGTGACGGGCGGGCCACGCCGCGACGAACGCCCGCTGCTCGACCGTCTCGGGGGCCACGCGTCCCGCGCGGGCGCGGGCCGTGAACCGGCGGGCGTGGGCGACCTCCGCGAGCGCCTCCGACCCGGTGGCGCCCTCGTCGACCGCCAGGCACCCCAGGACCGTGCCGGTGCGCCCGACGCCGCCCCAGCAGTGGACGTACACCCCCGACGGGGCCCGCTGGACGACGTCGAGGATCGTCCGCATCTCGTGGAACGTGGGAACCGACACGTCGCGGATCGGCAGTCGCACGTGCCACACGCCGTCGATCCCGCGGGCCGCGGCACGGGACCGCAACAGGCGGTCGTACGGGTGCAGGCCGTGCGGTCCCGGGCCCTCGCCCGCCTCGGTCAGGTCGACGAACCACCGCACGCCCAGGTCGAGGAGCGCGTCGAGCTTCTCCGTCGCCTCCTGCTTCGTCGGTGCGCCCGGGTACGGGCCGGCGAGCACCCGCCCGTCGCGGAGCCAGAACGCGTCGTTCGGCAGGCGCGGATCCAGATCCGGGGCGCCGGGCATCCGCGGGAGCCGAGCGAACCCGGCCGACAGCTCGTCGCCCAGCGCCAGCAGGCCGTCGGCGAGCGCCTCGATCTCGTCGCCCAGGTGGACGATCCTGCGCCAGGACCGGGGGATGGCGTCGGCGCCGTACAGGGCGCCGGCGAGCTGGCCGGCGATCGCGGCGGTCGTGTCGGCGTCGTCGCCCAGGTTGGCCGCGGCCAGGACCGCGTCGGCGAACGTGCGGGTGGACCACACCGCCCACAACGCCGCCTCGAGCGACGTGGGGGCGAACCCTCCGCCCCGGATGTGGTCGGGGACCGTCGCCCCGCCATCGGCCCGGAACGACCCGGCCGCGATCGGGCGGACGTCGTCGTGCAGGAGCGGGGCGGACATGAACCGGCCGTCCGGTCCCAGGACCGACTCGCGGTCGCCGCCCCGCAGCGCGTCGACGAGCAGCGCGGCGAAGAGCTTGGCTGCATCGCGGGCGCCGGGGTGACCGTGGGTGGCGTTGGACTCGCGGATCGCCGCGTCGATCGCCGCGCCGCGGGCGAACGCGTGCGCCATCGCCAGCGGCGCCAGGCGCATGAGCACCCCGTTGCCGCCCGCGTCGGGGAACGCGACGCCCGCGTCCGGATCGTGGGTGCGCTCGAACCGCTCGAGCGCCTGCCGGGTGGCGTTGCCGATGTCGAAGCAGCGGCCGGTGCTCGACCGCTCGCCGTGGCGGTACCAACGGACGTAGCGGCGCAGCACGTCGGCGGCGTCGTGCCGACGACGCTCGAGCAGGCTGTCGGCGAGGCACAACGCCATCGACGTGTCGTCGGTCCACGCCCCGGCGGGCAGGTCGAACGGCCCACCGCCGACGATGTCGGTCAGCGGGGCGAACGACCCGCGGGGGCGGAACTCGACCGTCGTCCCCAGCGCGTCCCCGACCGCCAGTCCGAGCAGCGCCCCGCGGAAGCGGTCGGCGCGTGAGGGGGACGGCGGGGCGGGGGAGGCGTCGGGCATCGGGAGGGGAGTCGAGCAGGCCGGCCGCGATCTGACAAGCACCCGGCCGACGACGATCGCCATGGGACGCCCGGGAGATCGTCACCGGGGCCGCGAACCGGTCGACTAGGGTGCGGCCACGCCCCGGGGCCGCCGCAGACGGCCCGGGCGTCGGAGAGAGGAAGCGCGATGCACGCCACCGGATCGACCCCCACGACGCGGCGCCGCCCATGGCGCTGACGGTCCTCGGCCGCCCGCCGGCGCGCATCCTCCGCACCGTCACCGATCCCGCGCACCGCCACGGACTCGCGGCCGCGCGCCGCGCGTACGAGCAGCCGGTGCGCGCCCTCGGTCGGTACGTCACCGCCCGCGGCGCGTACCCGTGGACCGCCCGGGTCCGCACCCCGCTCGGCACGCGGTCGATCGGCTGCCGGACCTGGCACGACCTCGTCACGGTGCACGAGGTGTTCGCCCGCGGCGACTACGACGTTCCCGGACGTCCGGCGCCGCGGACGGTGCTCGACTGCGGGGCCAACATGGGGATCGTCGCCCTGTGGGCGCTGTCGGCGCGACCCGACGCCGAGGTGCACTGCGTCGAGCCGGTCGAGGACAACCTCGTCGCGCTCCACCGCACCCTCGTGGGGTTCGAGGACCGGTACGTCCTGACCCCGACCGCGGTGAGCACCTTCGACGGGACGGTGTCGTTCGGCACCGAGTCGACCGGCCGCTACGGCGGGATCGGGCTGGACCTGGAGGACAGCGTCGACGTGCCGTGCCGGTCGATCGTCGGCCTCGTCGACGAGTGCCTCGAGCGGTGGGGGACGATCGACCTGCTGAAGCTCGACATCGAGGGCCTGGAGTTCGACGTCCTGCGGGCGCTCGACGAGTCGCGGCTGGCGAGGATCGGGTCGATCGCGCTCGAGGACGGCGGCGACCTGCCCGACGACCTGCCGCTGCCCGGGTTCCGTCGGTCGCGGCACCTCATCGTCCACCACCTCGCCCGGATCGACGGGACCGACGCGCCCGGTCACGGACCGGCGTAGCGGCGTCCGCACCGGCGCGACCGGCGACGGACCGGCCCGGTGGGCGCGGGGCGGCGGGTCGAGGACCGGCATAGCGGCCCCCGGCCCGGCGGCGGGCCGTCCCTCACCCCAGCCGGCGCACGACCGCGGCCGCGGTGGCCGCGACGCCGTCCTCGTCCCGCACCGTGCGGCCCAGGTCCGCGGCGCGCTCCCGCAGGCCCGGGTCGTCCAGGCGGCGCAACGCGTCGGCCAGGCCGTCGACGGTGAGGCCCGCGTGGGGGAGCGGTCCCAGGCCGACGCCGCGTCGGACGAGCACCGTGCCCCAGAACCGCTGGTCGAAGACGAACGGCACCACGATCGACGGGACCCCGGCGCGCACCCCGGCCGCGACCGTGCCCGCCCCGCCGTGGTGCACGACCCCGGCGGTGCGCGGGAAGAGCAGCCGGTGGTCGACCTCGCCGACCGCCAGCACGTCGCCGCCGGGCGTCGGGTCGACGGCGTCGCCGTCCAGGCCGCCCCAGCCGGTCGCCAGGATCACGCGTCGCCCGGCCCGTCGCGCCGCGTCGAGCACCAGCCGGGTCAGCCGCGCCGGGTCGGCGCTCATGCTGCCGAACCCGACGTACGCCGGCGGCGGCCCCGCGTCGAGGAACGCCTCGACGTCGGCGGGCAGCGTCGCGGCGGGATCCGGGTCGCGGGGGGTCATCCACCCGGTGACGTCCAGGTGCTCCGGCCAGTCGCGGGGCCGCGGCAGCAGCGCCGGGCTGAACGTGTGGACGATCGGGACCGGCGGCCAGCCCGACGACCGGCGACCCCACGGCCACGGGACCGGCGGCAGGCCGTGCGCGCGACGGGTGCCGGGACGCAACGGCTCCGAGAACGGCTCGGCGAGCACCCGCTGCGCGAGCAACGACGAGACCGGGTTGCCGATCGGGCCCAACCGCAGGCCGGCGCCCAGGACCGGGTGGGAGAACGCCCGCGTCGGGTGCAGCGGGGTCGGCGAGATCGCGATCGCCGGCAGGCCCGCGTCGGTCGCCGCCGCGTACGCCGGGATCGCCGTCAGGCCGAACGCGACCGCGTCGCGGTCGGCGCACGCGGCGCGGTAGTCGTCCGGGCCCGCCTCCTGCAGCAGCGACCCGAACCCCTCGCGCATGACGCGGGCGTGCGCCAACGGACGGGAGCGGCGCACGTCGGAGAGCGCCGCGCCGTGGGCGGCGAACATCCGCTCCGGGTCGCCCGGGATCTCGGCGAACGTCGCGCCGGCCGCGTCGACGTCCGCACGGAACCGCGGGTGCGTCGCCACCCGCACGTCGTGCCCGGCGGCCGCGAGCGCACCGCCCAGCGCCACCATCGGCCCGACGTCGCCGCGGGTCCCCGTCGACACGATCACCAGGCGCATCGGCGCGATCCTACGTCGCGGTCGTCGGCCGACGCCAGGCCCAGACCATGCCGACGCCGTCGTGCTCGTCGAACGGGTCGCCGACCTCGTAGCCGGCGGCCGACAGCGCCCGCACGACCTCGACCGACGCGTCCGGGCCCGGCGCGGACTGCCAGTGGAACTCCAGCACGATCGCGCGGGCCGGCAGCTCCGCCATCCGGGGATCGTCGAGGATCGCCCACTCCGCGCCCTCGATGTCGAGCTTGACGACGTCGACGTCGCGCAGCAGGTCGAACGCGTCGACGACCCGCACGCGGTGCGTCGGCGGCGGCCCGCCGGCGGCCTTCGCCACCCACGGCCACAGGTCGGTCGTCTCGACCTCGTCCCGCACGACGTGCGACAGGATCGAGAACCCGGTCATCTCGATCGACCCCTCGGCGACGCCGACGGCGACCTGCTCGATCCGCACCCGGTCGGACAGCGCGTTGCGCGTCACCATCCGCCGCAGCAGCGCCGCGTTGTCCGGGTTGGGCTCGACGGCGACGATCGACGCGTCCGGCCACGCGTCCAGGAGCTCGAGCGTCGTCGTGCCGACGTGCGCGCCCAGGTCGGCGATCCGGGGCGGCCGGCCCAGGTCGGCCAGCGCGTCGCGGACCTCGGGCGGTGGCGCGTAGGCGTGACGCTCGAGCACCTCGTGGACGACCCACGCGTCCGACATCGGATGGCGCAGCACGATCGTCCGGCCCGATCCGCGGAGCGTGTACGCCCGCACGCCGCGCCGCCACAGCAGCTCGTTGAGCGCGAACCGCGTCCGCTCGCGCACCCGGCCGGACGCGAGCACCATCGCGGCCCGCATCCGCAGCTCGACCTCGCCGCCCTCGAGCGGGGCCGACAGCGCCCGGACGACGACCCGACGGGCGATGCGGCCGACGAGGGACCGGGAGGGTGACGCGACCGACATGCGCGCAACCGTACCGGCCGGGGCGACGGTCGCGGTGATCGTCGTGGGACCCGCCCCGGCGGGCGGCGACCGTGTGAGCGGGACCGGCGCGCCGGCGGTCAGTCCTCGGCGATGAGCCGCTTCTCGAGGAACGCCGTCATCTTCGCCAGGACCTTGCGCATCGTCTCCGGCGCGGTGACGTCCGGGTCGAAGGGGTCGTGCCCGCCGTCGTAGCGGATGCTGCTCGCCGTCGGGCCGGCCGCGTCGCGCAGCTCGTCGGCGGCGGCGATCGACGTCAGCGGATCGAACCGGCCGTTGACGAGCATCAGCGCCCGCGGCGGGATGCGCCGCACCCAGTGCACCGGGTCGAACGGGTCGAGCAGCCGGATCGCCTCCTCCAGGCGCTTCGGGGAGTCCTGGATCCCCGGCAGGAGGAAGTCGTCGCCGCCCGACAGGATCGTCCGCCAGTCGCCGCCGGTGACGACGAGGATCGTCGCCCGCACCCGCTCGTCCGCCCCGGCGAGCAGCGCCGCGTACAGGCCGCCCTGGCTGATGCCGATCGCGCCGAACCGGTCCGGCAGGCACTCCGACCGCGTCTGCAGCAGGTCCAGGCCGCGCCGCAGGTCGATCGTCGTGCGCTGCAGCGAGTCGGCGATCCGCTGCGGATCGCGGACCATCCGCCGGTTCGTCCCCGGCCGCCTGGACCGGGTGATCCCGGCGTTGCGGTTGTCGATCGTGAACGTCGCCATGCCGAGCTGGGCGAACGCGTCGCCGTAGGTGATCGCCTCCTCCTTCGACATGCCGATGCCGCCCTGGAACACGACGCACGGGAACGGCGCCGACCCGACCTTGGGGACGCCGAGCATCGCCGGCACGCGCCGGCCGTCCGCCCCGTCGTAGGAGATGCCGCGGGCCCGGATCGACGGGGCCTTGGACCCCAGGTCCCTCCAGACGTCCTCGCGCACCCTCAGCGGCACCGACCGGTCGTAGTCCAGCGGACCGGCGCCGGTCGGTTGCGCGACGGGGCCCGACGGGTCGTCGCCGCCGAGCAGGACGAGGGCGAGGACCGCGGCGACGGCGACCGCCGCGACGCCTCCGAGCAGAGCGCGCACCATGCGACCGCGAATCCTCCCAGAGCGCCCGCCGTCAGGGCGCCGGATCGTCCGCGGGCGGGCGCCGTGACGCGCCGCGGTGGCGCGCGGCCCCGACCCGTGACGGGACGCGGTCGCCCGCCGGCGGAACACGTGACGTCGCCGGGTCGCCGACGGGCGGGACCGTGCCCCGTGGCGTCGGATCTCCCACAGGCAGCTCGCCAGCGCCACGACCTCGGCGGCGACGACCGACATCGCCAGGCCCTCCGGGCCCAGCAGCGGGGTGAGGGTGAGCGACAGCGTCAGGCTCGTCGCCCCGGCCCGCAGCGCGGACCGCACGATCGCGCCGTCCATCCGCATCGCCATCATCCAGCCGCCGGCCAGGACGCTCGTCACGCCGATCAACGGGAGGATCAGCACGAGGATCCGCAACAGGCCGATCCCCTCCTCGTACCCGTCGCCGAACACGAACGGGATGAGCCGGTCCGCCAGCAGCGCCAGCAGCGCCGCGCCGACGAGCGCGCCGCCGGCGAGCACCCCGACCGCGATCCGCGCCAGGGTGCGGGCCCGGTCGGTCGCGCCGTCCGCCTGCAGGCGCGCCATCCGCGGGAACACCGCCATCGCCACCGGCCCCATGAGCTGCACGAGCGCCCGCACCACCCGCTCCGCCGCCCCGAACTGCGCGACCTGACCGGACGGGACGAAGAACCCCAGGACGATGACGTTGGCCGACGAGTACACCGCGATCGCCCCGGTCCCCGCGAACACCGCCGCCGACTCCCGCAACGTCGTCCACGCCCGCCGCACCTGCGGGGCGCGGAGCCGCACCCGGCGGTACATGAGGGTCGTGCCGACGACGCACACCGTCACGGTCGCCGCCGCGTTGCACGCCACCGCGATCCACGCGTCGCCGGGGGAGGACACGAGGACGAACACCCCGGCCACCCCGGCCAGGCGGGCGACGAACTGGATGAGGCTGATGAGCCGCAGCCGCTCCCGACCGACGAAGAACCACCCCGGGTAGAGGCCCTGCGCCACCGCGGTGAGCCACGCGAACGCGACGAGCGCCGGCTCCTCCCGCAGGTCGCCGATCGCCAGCAGCGCCCCGGCCGCCGCGACCGTGGCGAAGCCGATGAGCGCCACCCGCGCGCCGAGGATCCGCGCGGCGAGCTCGGCCACCCGACGGTCGTCGCCCCGCGACTGCGCGACGTCGCGGGCGCCGGTGTACTCGAACCCGAAGTCGACGAGCAGCCCGAGGACGAGCGCCAGGCCCTGCGCGATGAGCACCAGGCCGAACGCGTGCCCCTCGAGCACCCGCGACAGGTACGGCAACGTCAGCAGCGGCAGGACGAACGTCGCGAACTGCACGCCCAGCAGGGACGCCGCGTTCTGCCCGACCGGATGGCGGGCGACGCGACGCAACGACGCCCACGGCCTCACGCGGGAGCCGCCGGACGTGAGCGGGGAGCGCCGTCGTGGCGGCGGGCGGGCACGGGCCGGACCCTACTGCCTGGTCGCCCCGGTCACCGGATGCATTCATGCCGTGGCGGGGACGCGGCTATGGTGCGCGACGTGGAGCCCCAGTCGTCGCAGCACCCCACGACGGAGCGGTCGATCCACGACCCGACCGTCCCGGTCGTCGTCGTCGGCGGTGCGCCGTGGAACCGGTTCGTCAACTACTCATCGGTGCAGACCGTGCGCGAGCTCGGCCACCGTCGCGACGTGCTCTACGTCTGCAGCGACAGCCAGGCCGCGCTGCCGGAGCGGGTGCGCGGCCTGCTCGGCCAGCGACCCCGCCGGCGCCTGCTGCGCACCCTCGGCGACCTCGAGGTCCGACAGGTCGCGCCCCGGGTGTGGGTCGCGTCGCTCGGGGGGATCGCCAGCATCCTGCCGCCCAGCCGGCCCGCGATCGTGCGCCGGTACAACCTGTGGCGGACCCGCCGCGTCATCCGCCGGTGGCTCGCGGAGCGCGGGGCCGACGAGTGCGTCCTCGTCATGTACTGGTGGTTCGCCGCCGACCTCGTGCCGCGCGTGCCGCACGTCCGTGCGATCTACGACGTCGCGGACGAGCACGCGGCCTACCCGGGGTCGTCGTTGAAGCCGGCGCTCGTCCGGCGGCTCGAGGGCCGGCTGCTCGACGCCGTCGACCACAGCATGGCGGTGTCGCCGGCGCTCGTCCCGCCGCGCGAGGGGCCGGGGCGACGGATCGTCGTGGCGCCCAGCGGGTTCGACGGGGAGCTGTTCGACGAGCTCGTCGGCGACGACCCGACGGTTCCGGACTACGTCGTCGACCCGGGACGACCGGTGATCGCCAGCGTCGGGGCGCTCGGGGGACGCGTCGACGTCGACCTCGTCCTGGAGATCATCCGCCGGCGGCCGGAGTGGACGTTCGTGTTCATCGGGTTCGACGCCGACGGCGCGGTCCCGGGCCTGCGCGACCTGCCGAACGTGCGGTTGCCGGGGGGCACCCCGTACGCCGAGGGCCTGCGGGCGATGGGCGGGCTGGACGCGGCGATCATCCCGTTCAACCACACCGACTTCACCCGCGGCAACTCGCCGCTGAAGGTCCTCGACCACCTGGCGCAGGGCATCCCGGTGGTGACCCCGGACCTGCCGGACTTCCGGGCGCTGGCCGAGGACGTCCCCGGGTCGGTGACCCTCGCCGAGGGCGTCGACGCCTGGCTCGCCGCCCTCGACGCCGCCGTCGCCGAGCCCGCCGACTCGCCGCTACGAGACGCCCGCCGCGACCTCATCCGCCGCCGCAGCGTCCGCCGCCGCGTCACCGCGCTGCTCGAGGGCCGCGAGCCGTCCTACCGCGACCCGGTCGATCGTGGCGCGGACGGTGGTGGCTCGGGCGGCGGCTGATCGCGCCACCGCGGGCGCGACCCGGCCTCAGCGCCACCCGCCGAGGACCGCGGCCCGGTGGCCGGCCTCGCGGATGCGCCACACGCGGGCGCGTCGCAGCGCCAGGGCGTGACGGGCGGCGACCGCGGGGGACGGGCGCCACGGCCGGTCGGTTCGGCGCACCACCGAGCGGGGACGGTGCACCGCTCCGCCGTACGCGGCCGCGCGGGCGGTCCACTCGCGGTCGGCGAGCGGCCCGAACCGGTCGGGGTCCGGTGGGCCGACGATCCGGATCGCGGCGGCCGCGACGAGGAGGCTCGCGGCGCTCGCCGACGTGACCGGCGCCGCGGCGACGGTGGCCAGGTCGATCATCGCCGCCGGGTCCGCCGCCCACGACGGCAGGTCCGCGCGGGACAGCGATCCGTCCGGATCGACGACCGACCCCGAGCGCAGCACCGGCGACCGGCCGTCGACGAGCGGCGCGGTGAGCGCGTCGAGCGCGTCGGCGGCGGGCTCGCCGTCGGCGCACCACACCGCGTCGGCGCCCGCGGCCACCGCGTCGCGCGCGGCGTCCCACCACCAGGCGCCGCCCGCGTCCAGCGCGGTCCGGCCGGGCGCGGTCGCCGCGACCACGGCGTCGACCCCGGCGGGCGGGGTGGCGATGCGTCCGGCGACGGTGGCCGGGACGAGCAGGACGACGCTCATCGGACCGGGTGCCGCACGCCGTCGCGGAGTCCGCGGAGGATGACCCGCAGCGCCCGCGGATCGGACCAGCGGCGCAGGTACTGGACGATCCACCGGGCGGTGACGACGACGCTCAGCGCCATCTCGACCGGGTGCTGCGCCCGTCCGTCGCGCAGCATGAGGACCGTGTTGCGCAACGCCCAGTAGAACCGGTCCCGGTCGCCGGTGACCGTGGAGTGGGGGCGGGCGGTGGCGTGGGTCACGACGCTGTCGGGGACGAGGTAGCCGGCGCCGTCGTCGCGCAGTAGCCGACCCGAGAACTCGAAGTCGTCGTTCCAGATGAAGTAGTGGGCGTGGGGGAGCCCGTGACGGTCGATCGCGTCGCGGTGCACCGCCATCGACACGAACGTCGAGTGGCGCAACGGCAGCAGCCGGTGGGCGACCGCGACGCTCACCGTCGCCGGGTCCCAGCGGCGCAGCCACGGGCCGTTCATCGGGTGGGGCCGGCCGTCGGTCCAGTTCACCCGGCTCCCCAGGAGCCACGTCGGGCGCCCGGCCGGGGCGCGCTCCGCGCCGGCGAGCAGCGCCGCGAGCGCGTCCGGCTCGGCGAACGTGTCGTCGTCGAGCACCCAGATCCACTCGAACCCGGCGTCGTGCGCGTGACGCATCCCCAGGTGGAACCCGCCGGCGCCGCCGAGGTTGTCCTCGCTGCGCAACGTCTCGACGTCCGCGAACTCGTCGGCGAGCATCGCCGCGGTGCCGTCGGTGGACGCGTTGTCGACGACGACGATCCGGTCGGCCGGGCGGGTCTGGGCGCGCAGCCGCCCGAGGCACTCGCGCAGCAACTCGCGCCGGTCGTGGGTGACGACCACCGCGCACACCGTCGGTGACCGTCGCGGTCGGTCGTGCGGATCGCTCGCGGTGGGAGAGGTCGACGGCGCCGGGGCACCGGGTGGATCGTCCGCGGGGGGAGACGTCGACCGTGCCGGGGCGCCGGGCGAGCCGGGCGCGACGGACCGGGCAGGTCGTCCGCCGGAGCCCGCACCGGTGAACGAGCCGCGGTCCGCGTTGACAGCCCCGGGGCCGCGACCTAGCATCGCCCGCATGGTACCCGCCGAGGAGCGCGAGGCCCTCGAGGAGCGTCTGCGCTCAGCCCTGGAGGAGTTCGCGCCGCCCGAGGAGCTCCCACCGCTGCCGCCGCTCGGGCCCGTCGGACGGCTGTACGCGTCGACGCGGTTCCACCGGGCGCTGCCGCGCGCGGTCGACCTGGGGGCGGTGCGGGCCCGGGTCGAGCGGTCGTGGCGGCGTGGTGGGCCGGAGCGCGACGCGGCGATCCTCGCGATGGAGCTGCTCGTCGGCAACTCGTCGCGGGCGTCCGAGGTCACGGCGCTCGCCAAGGCGCACATGGTGGAGTCCGCATACCGCTCGGCGTTGCTGTGGCGGCCGTGGGACACCGGGGCGCTGCAGATGCTCGACGCCCACCATGCGCGTGACGCGATGGCGACCGGGCGTGGCGTCGTGCTGTCGTTCCTCCACCACGGGCCGTACGTGGGCTTGCCGGTGGCGGTCGACCGGGTCGGGGTCCACCCGTACGCGCCGATCGCCCCGTTCTACTTCGAGGATCCCGTGCCCGGGTTCCGCGGCCACCGCGACCGGCAGCACGCCACCTGCCTGGCACGCGGCGCGACGACGTTCAACGTCGCCGGCGGCCTGCGGCTCATGATGGACATCGTCCGCAGCGGCCGGTGCCTCGGCATCGCCCCGGACCTGCCGGGCAACCTCGAGGTCGAGGTGCTCGGCCGGCGCGTGCTGACCGCCCCGGGGGCGGCCAAGCTCGCCCAGCGCAGCGGGGCGCTCCTCGTGCCGATCGCGATGGAGCGCCACCGCGGCGGTCCCCGCGCGCGAGCCCGGATGCTCCCGGCGATCGACCCCACCGATCACGAGACGGCCGAGAGCTGCAGCAGGCGCTCTTCGACGCCCACGCGCCGGCGCTGCTGGCATGGCCCGAGGCGCTCGAGTGGCCGCTGGAGCGGTGGATCCCCGCCGACCCGGCCGACGCCGAGCGGTTCGGGTTCGCGAAGCCGACCGCCTGACGTCGGGCCCCGCGCGTCCTCGAGCGGGTCGGGCGTCGGCCCGCGCGGCCCGGGGGGCTCCACGACGCGGGCCCGGCCCGACGTCAGACCCGCCGGGCGACCCCGACGCGGCCGTCCGCGTCGATCCGCTCGAACCGGCCGTCGGCGCCGTCGAACAGCGCGGAGAACGTGTCGGCGATGTCCGCCCACGCGTCCGGGTCCACGTCGTCCAGGACGAGCAGCCCGCCGGGGCGCAGCAGATCGGCGACCACGTCGAGCTCGCGGCCCAGGTACTCGGCGTCGTGGTTGCCGTCGAGCAGCGCCAGGTCGAGCCGGCCGCCGGCGACCGTCGCCAGGCGCGGCAGCGCCTGCTCGCTCGCCAGGCCGTCCGCCAGGTCCTCCCACGGCGACGCGTCGTCGTCCCACGAGCCGATCCCGTCGTTGCCGAGGGTCGCCTCGAGCGAGTACCCGGTCGCGACGAGCACCCGGTCCTGCAGCCCGAACCGCCGCAGCAGCCACAGGACGTACGACGCGGGGCGCACGATCCCGCGGTGCGAGATGTCGGGATCGATCGCGACGACGACCGAGTCGGGGTGCCGGTCGCGCAGGAGCGCCGCGGTCGACGCGAGCGACACCCCGACGAAGTTGCCGACGTGCAGCCCCACCAGGGGCCGGTCGGTGGGGAGGTGCTCGCGCACCGCCGTGGCGCACCGCTCCAGCGACGCGGCCGGCATCGACCCGTCGCGGACCTCCTGCTCGGCCAGGCCACGCTCCACGAGCAGCGCGATCGCCGTCTCGTAGTCCCACGCCCGCACGTCCGACGGCGCGCCCTCCGCCCTCGCGGCGGCCGCGTCGAGGCGGGTGCGACGGTCGCGCAGCAGCTGCTCGCGCTCCCGCTCCGACCGGCGTCGCTGGATCGCGGTCACCAACCCGTAGGGCAGCAGGTCGCGCAGCAGGTCGCCGCGACGACGCTCGCGACCGCTCATGCCGACGACCCTCCCCGGGACAGGTCGTCGAGCAGCGCGCCGGCGGCGTCGAGCGCCTCGCGCATGCAGTCGTCCATGTCGACGTAGACGTAGTTCGCCAGCCGCCCGGCGAACCGCACCCGGTCGGCCCCGATCTCGGTCCGCAGCAGGTCCTGGTAGCGGTCGTTGAGCTCGCGGTTCTCGGGCAGCTCGATCGGGTAGTACCGCGACGGCGCGCCCGTGAACTCGAACCCGAGCACCGTGCCCTCGCACTGCTGCCCGGACGCGTGCTTCGTCTCGTGCACCCGGATGAACGGGAACGCCTTGGAGGGGTAGTTCACGACCATCGCGCCCTGGGCCAGGTCGACGTGCGGGACGTACACCGACCGCACGTCGATGCCGCGCCAGTCGAGCGTGCCCAGCGTGCCGCCGGAGAACTCGTCGAGGGGGCAGGTGAGGATCACCCGGTCGGCTCCGGCGGCGCGCATCTCGGCGTCGAGGTCGGCCAACGTCACGTCGACCCCGGTGCGCACCGTCACCCCGGGCTGGCCGAGCAGTCCGTCGATGAGGTCGGTGTAGCCGTTGGGGCCCGCCGGCCAGCCCTGGTACGGGTCGGGGAAGAGGTACGGGTCGTCGTCCCACCGCACCGACACGCGCCGCGGCGCCCACTGGGCCGACAGCTCCCGCGCGGGGCGGCCCCACTGCTTCTCGGTGTAGGGCTGGATGTAGCGCGAGTAGAGGATCGGGCCCATGAGCTCCAGGCACCACTCCTCGAAGTTCGTCGCCTGGGCTCGGGCGGCGGCGTCGACGTCGCGACGGGCCTCCAGCTCGGCCTTGATCTCGTCCCCACGGGTCTGCGCGTCGATGTCCGACAGCAGGATCGGCCAGTTGAGGATCTTGTCCTCGATGACGATGTCGACGCGGTGCCGGTAGTCCCGGAACGGCGTGATCGACGTCGCCAGGTCCCAGACCTCGCGGTCCTCGGTGTGGAAGATGTGCGAGCCGTGTGGCTCGTAGAGCACGCCGTTCATGTGCTCGGAGCGCACGAGCCCGCCGGGCACCGCGGCGCGCTCCAGCACCGTCGAGGTCACGCCGTCCTGGGCCAGCCGCCAGGCGAGGGTGGCGCCGGTCAGGCCGCCGCCGACGATCAGGACGTGGGTCACGGCGTCGCTCCGTCGCGGCGGATCGCCAGGCCGATGCCCAGGTAGCTGTGCCCCTCGCGCTCCCGCACCTCCGGGTACTGGGCGGTGAACTCCAGGCACTCGTACTCGTCGCTCATCGTGTCGCGCACCTCGCGCCATACGGTGCCGACCCCGGGCACCAGGTCGTTGACGATGTCGTGAAAGGCGAGGATCCGGGCGTGGGGCCGCAGGCGCTCGAAGTCCTGTCGGCACCCGTCCTCGGCGTGGTCGCCGTCGATGAGCGCCAGGTCGATCGGGGCGATCCGCTCCACCAGGCGGCGGAACTCGCGACCGGTGCTGTCGAGGGTGTGGGTCTCGATCTCCGGCCGGGTGGACGCGTAGCGCTCCAGGCCGGGGGCAGGCATGAGGTCGACGCCGGTCGCGCGGTCGACGGCGCCGAACCGTCGCAGGTACTCCACGGTCAGCACGAAGGTGCCGCCGTGGCGGGTGCCGATCTCCAGGTAGTTGCGGACGTCGCGCCGCGACAGCTCGACGAGGTACGGCGCGAACTGCGCCGGGTACTGCCAGAACAGCAGGCCCTGGCCCAGCGACGGCTCGAGGCTCGACGGCCACGTCTCGGGGGCCTCGTCGTTGAGGCCCAGCGTCGGCAGGAACGCCTCGAGCGCCGCCGGGTCGCGGAGCGTCTCGATCGGAGCGTCCCGCAACAGCGCGAGCCGTGACTCGTCGATGTCGCGGTTGTCGCCGTACAGCTCGATCTGCCCGAGGGCACGGCGGCGGTTGTTGCACCTGCGCTGCGCCCACGGCCGGATGAATGCCGGCAGCAGGTCCTCAGGCGCGTGTCGGAGTCGGCCCATCGATCGTTCCCTCGGCGGTGGTCGGCGTGGCGGTGGTCGGTGCTGCGGTCGCCCGGCGGCGTCCCGGTGGTCCGAGGGACGCGACGTAGCCGAGCAGGATGAAGTTCAGGGGGGAGAGCGCGTAGTGGCCGCCGGAGCCCCATTGGCCGGCGTTGACGACGAGGACCGCCACCACGGGCAGCATCATCCGGTGCCCCGCGAAGTAGTGGCGCATCGCCCACGTCAGGCCCACGATCATCAGCCCGAGGTAGGCGATGCCGCCGACCGCCCCGAGGCTCACGAACGCGTTGGAGAAGTCCATCTCGGTGTTGGCGTACGTCTCGCGGAAGTCGCCGAGCGTCTGGCCGGCGCGATTCGTCGCCCCGGTGCCGTGCCCCAGCGGGTTGGTGAGCCCGAACTTGACCCCCTCGAGCGCGAACTCCAGGTGGACGATGAGCGTGGACTCCTCGGCGTTCGTCGGATCGGCGAACCCGCCGACCTGATGGCTGATGAACTCGTCGCCGCTGTTGGCGCCCGCCTCGAGGAGCGGACCGAGCGCCGTCGCCGCGCCGACGAGGAGGACGAGCGACGCGAGCGCGACCGCGATGGTGCGCGGCAGGCTCCCCGACCGCATCGCGACGATCGTCACGAGCGCCAGCATGGCGGTGAGCACCGGCGTGCGGCTCGACGACATGAACAACGCGTAGGCGAGCGCCGGGATGACGAGCAACGCCCAGAACCGCTTGCGGGCGACGAGGACGATCGCCAGGACGAGGCCCACCGACAGGTAGGTCGCATACTCGACGAAGCTCGAGAACGTCCCGAACGCGCGGATCTTGCCGCCGACGTTCAGCGAGTTGTAGCCGTCGCTGCGACGGGCGCCGACGATGTCGAGCCACGCCTCGTCCCACGGCGGGAACCCCACGAAGAGCTGGACGAGCCCGTACAGCCCGATCGCCGTCGCCATCGCGACGACGAGCACCATGATCCGCTGGACGAACCGGGCGTCCACGGTCTCCCGTCCGACGAAGAACCACACGAGCGGCGTGCCCATGAAGAGGAACCCGGCCGCGCCGATCACCGGCCCGCCGCCGAGTGGGTTGAACACCTGCACGAGGGCGAGCAGCAGGACGACGAGGACGAGCTTGGACAGCAGGTCGGGCGCGAGCCGCCGACGCTCGAGGAAGAACAACTGCGCGAAGAGGAACGCCGCGACGCCGAACCCGACGAGGATCAGCGGGTCGGTCGGCCACCAGCCCGCCGGCTCGATGAGGAGCCGCCGGACGAACGCGACGAACGTCAGGAAGACGAACGTCGCGATCACCCCGACCGGCCGCGACACGAGGCACAGCGAGATCAGGGTGACGAGCACCACGCCGGTGAGGACGAGGCGCAGCATCCCGGGCGCGACCGCGGTCGCCGCGCCGAGGACGACCGCGAGCAGCACGGCCACCGTCCACGTGCGCGCCACGCTGCGCCGCGCCGCGCGATCGCCGGGCCAGCGGACCCGGCGGCGGAGCGGCCTAGGTGCCGTAGTAGCCGTGGTAGCCACCGCGGTACCGGTCGTCACGTGAGGTGCCGAACGTCGCCACGACCCCGAGGATCCGCACGTCGAGCCGTCGCAACGTGCCGGTGAGACGCACCACCGCACGGCGCGAGTCGCGACGCAGCCGCACGACGAGCAGCACCCCGTCGACGAGGCCGGTGATCGGGATCGCGTCGGCGACCACCCCGATCGGCGGGGTGTCGACGATGACGAGGTCGAAGTCCTCGGTCGCCTGCTCGAGCAGGGTGGCGAACCGCGGCGACTGGATCAGCTCGTTCGCGTCGGCGCTCGACCGGCCGGCCAGGAGGATCTGGAGCGACCCCTCGGTCCGACGCGGCGCGGGGTCGGTGACCTCGGGGTCGTGGGTCCACTGCGTGACGAGGCCCGCCGCGTCGCGGGCGGCGCGGAGGTCGTCGACGTCGGGGGCCTGCAGCAGATCGGCGAGGCCCGGAGTGTCGGCCGGGATGCCGAGCGTCGGCCCGAGCGACCCGCGGCGCAGGTCGGCCTCGACGAGCAGCACGCGCTTGCCGGCCGCGGCGGCGGCGATCCCGAGCTGCAGCGACACCGTCGTCTTGCCCGCCTCGGGCTCGTCCGACGTCACCATGAGCGACCGCGGCGAGCCCCCGATCGAGCGGGCGTCGAGGTTGGCCCGCAGCAGGCGGAATCCCTCCTGCTCGCCCCCGCCGATCCCGTGGCCCCAGCCGTCGCGGTCCGCGAGCTGCTTCGACTTGGGCACCACCGCGATCACCGGCGACCCGACGGCGTCCTCGAGCTCGTCGCTCGTGCGGAACCGGCGGTCGAGCTGCTCGGCGCCGAACGCCAGCGCGACGCCGAGCATGAGCCCGACGAACAGCGCGATGATGCCGTTGCGGACAGGCTTCGGCGACGAGGGGTCGTCGGCGAGCGACCCGCGCTGGGCGACCTCGACGTCACCACGCTGGATCGCGTCGAGGAGCTCGAGCCGCCGCAGCGTCGTGCGGAAGTCCCGCGTCTGGGCGGCGGTCGCGTTCTGCCGATCGAGCTTGTCGAGCTGGTCGCGGATGCCGCTGATCGCCCGGCGGATGTCGCGCCGGACCTGGTCGCGCCGGAACTCGACGTACGACAGCGCGACGGTGTCCGCGATCCGCTTCGCCTCGGCGGCGCTGTCGCCGGTGGCGGTGATCTCGATGAGGTTGGACTCGTTCGTCGCCTTGATCTCGGTCCGACCGTCGAGGTCGTCGGCGGTGAGGTCGCCGCCGAGTCGCGTCGCGGCGCGCTGCCGGACCGCCTCGAGCGTGATGAGGCTGAGGTTCGTCTGCGCCGACCGGGTCGCGTCGATCGACACCTCGATCGGCAGCTGGGTGATCTGCGAGTCGAGGCCGTAGGGCCGGTACACGACCGACGACGTGCTCTCGTACTGCGGCTCCTGGATCGCCGACAGCCCGACCGCCACGGCGACGGTCAGGAGTGCGGTGGCGATGATGAGCGCCGCGCGGCGGCGGAGCATCGCCAGGAGGGTCCCCAGGTCGCTGTCGCCGGGCTCGGTGGCCGGGGTCGTGCCCCGGTCGTTGGGTGCGCTCATCGGGTGATGGGATCCTGTGACGGGCGGGGGCCGGGGAGACGTTCGGTCCTCACGCGCCGAGAGGCTATCGGCCCGCACGTCGGCGCGGACCCATTTTTCGGATCACGTGACCAACCGGTGACCACGTGCGTCCCGTCGACCGGGCTCGTGACACGGTGGACTCGCGCCCGACGGCCCGACGGGCTACGGTCCGCCACGTGAGCGCCGACCCGTCGCCGTCCACCCGCCGGGCCCGCCGGCCGATCCGCGTCGTCTATCTGTCGCACGCCGCGCAGATGGCCGGGGCCGAGATCGGCATCGTCCGGTTGCTCGCCGCCACCGACGCGATCGACGCCACGGTCATCCTGGCCCAGGACGGGCCGCTCGTCGGCGCGTTCCGCGACGTCGGGGCCACCGTCGAGGTGCTGCCGATGCCGGAGCGGTCACGCGCGTTGTCGAAGGACCGCGTCGGCGCCGCCGGTCGCGGCGACCTCGTCGTCGGGGCGCTCGACACCGTGCGCTACGTCGCGTGGCTGCGACGACGGCTGCGGGCGCTGCGTCCGGACGTCGTCCACACGATCTCGATGAAGGCCGGGGTGTACGGCACCGCCGCGGCGCGCCTCGCGGGCGTCCCGGTGATCTGGAACGTCTACAACCAGATCGACCGGGGCTACCTGCCCGGGCCGGCGGTGGCGTTCATCCGTCACGCGGCGGCGTGGACGCCGGACATGGTGCTCGCCCCGTCGTGGGCGACGCTCGACACGATCGCCCGACGTCGGCGCGGGGTGCGGTCGGCGATCCGGATCCAGCCGGTCGTGCCGCCGCGCGCCGAGCCGCGTCCGCAGGCGCCGGCCGTCACCCGGATCGGGATGGTGGGACGGCTCACGGCGTGGAAGGGCCAGGACGTGTTCCTGCGGGCGTTCGCCCGGGCGTTCCCGACAGGGGACGTGCGCGCCCGGATGATCGGCGCGGCGCTGTTCGGCGAGGACGAGTACGCCGCGTCGGTCCGGGCGCTCGGGGAGGAGCTGGGAATCGCGGACCGCGTCGACTGGGTGGGGCACACGTCCGACGTCCCGGGAGAGCTCGAGCGGCTCGACGTCCTCGTCCACGCGTCGGTGAGCGCCGACCCGCTCGTGACGGTCGTCCCCGAGGCGATGGCGGCCGGGGTCCCGACGATCTCGACGAACGAGGGCGGCCACAGCGAGCACGTCACGCCCGGCGTCGACGGCCTGACCTACCCGCCCGGCGACGTCGAGGCGCTCGCGGAGCGCCTGCGGCTGCTCGCGGACGACCACGCACTGCGGGTGCGCCTGGCGACGAACGCGCTGACCACCGTCGAGCGGTTCTCGCCGCCGGTCGCCGCGGCCGGGTTCGTCGACCTCTACGACCGGTTCCTCGCCGACGTCCGCTGACCCGGCGCGGGGGAGGGGAGCGGCCGACCGAGGACCCCGTCAGGCGGGCCCGAGCCCCAGCAGCGTCCGCATCGCGTCGACGAACCGGGCGGCCCCGAACCGCTCGGCGTGCGCGACGATCGCGTCGTGGTCCCACGTCGTCGCGGCGGCGACGTCGAGCGCGCGCACGACGTCCTCCACCACGGGACGGTCGAAGAACGTGCCGGTGACGCCGTCGACCACGGTGTCGACCGCCCCGCCGCCGCGGAACGCGACGACGGGGGTGCCGGTGGCCATCGCCTCCACGGGCACCATTCCGAAGTCGTCGCGGCTGGGGAAGAGCAGCGCCGTCGACTCGCGCATGAGGCGGGCCAGCTCGACCTCGTCGACGTGGCCGACGAACGTCGCGTTGCCCGGGGCCCGGCGCCGGAGCGCGGCGGCGTCGCGGCCGTCGCCGGCGACGACGAGCTCCAGGTCGGGACGCGCGGCGAACGCGTCGAGCGCCAGTCCGACCCGCTTGTACGGCTCGACGAGGCGTCCGGCGAGGAGGAACCGTCCCGCCCGTCGGCGCTCGGCGCCGGGCGCGAACCGCTCCGTGTCCGTCGGCGGCGGCACGATCGGGACGTCGTGGCGGCCGTACGCGCCGGCGATGCGATCCCGGACGTTGTGGCTCGTGGCGACGTAGCGGCCCGCGCGCCCCGCCGCCCGCCGGTCCGCCCACCGCAGTGGCCCGACGGCGGCCCGGAACCCGACCGCGGTCAACCCCGACGCGCTCGCGAGGTAGTCGTCCGGCGCCCAGGCGTGGCGGAGCGGCGAGTGGCAGTACACGACCGTCTCCCCGCGGGCGCGGATCCAGTGCGCCATCGCGTACGACGACGCCAGCAGCGGGCCGGGCCACGCACGCCGCCACGTGAGCCGCGGCGACAGCGCGAGCGACGTCGTGCGGTACGAGCCGGCGGTGACGAGCGACCGTGGCAGCATGAACCGCACCCGGTCGGCGATCCCCATCCGCTCGATGACCTCCGGGTCGCCGCCGAGCAGCAGCACCGGGGCGTCGGGCAGCACGTCGGACGCCAGCAGCGCCGTCACCCGCTCCGCGCCGCCGAAGTCGAACGCGAAGTCGTGCGAGATCGCCCACCGCGGCGCGGGCCCGCCCGCCGACGGTGGGTGCGGATGGGGTGACACGCCGCCAGTATGCCCGAGCCGGTCCCGTCGGCTGTGACGACCGCGTCGCCGGGCCCCGGCGGTCGCGCACGCCCCGTTGCAGACGGCAGGGATCGCCGAGACGGGCAGCGAACCCGGGCGGTGTCGATGTCGCACGCCACCGCTCCCGCCGGGCCACCCCGTCCCGAGGTCGTCCAGGACTTCCTCGCGTACCTCGAGTTCGAGCGCGGCCTGTCGCGCAACACGCTCGACGCGTACCGGTCGGACCTGCAGCAGTTCGCGGCGTTCCTCGTCCTGCGTGACGCCGAGATCGCGACCGCCGGAGCCGACGACGTCGCGGCGTTCCTCGACGACCTGGCGGCCGGGGGCGTCAACCCGGACGGCACGCCGCGCCGCGCGGCCGCCGCCGCGACCGTGCAGCGCAAGGCCGCGTGCCTGCGCAGCTTCTACCGCCACGTCCGCCGCGAGGGCCTGCGCGAGGACGACCCGACCGCCGACCTCCGCGGCCCGCGCAAGCGCGAGCAGCTGCCGAAGGTCCTCACCCGGGCCGAGGTCGCCAAGCTCCTGGCGATGCCGACGCTCCACGGCGAGCGCACCCCGCTGGCGCTGCGCGACGCGGCGCTCCTGGAGCTCATGTACGCCTGCGGCCTGCGGGCGAGCGAGGCGACCGGCCTCGACGTCGGCACGGTCGACCTGCAGGAGGGGCTGCTGCGCGCCCACGGCAAGGGCCGCAAGGAGCGGATCGTGCCGGTCGGCGGCCGGGCGGTCACCGCGGTGCGCAGCTACCTCGTCGAGGCGCGCCCCACCCTCGTCGGCGTCGGCAGCGAGCCGGCGCTGTTCCTCAACTCACGCGGCGGCCGACTGAGCCGCCAGGGGCTCTACAAGATCGTGCAGCGCCACGCGCGCAGCGCCGGGCTCGAGGGCCGCATGAGCCCGCACACCCTGCGCCACAGCTTCGCCACGCACCTGCTCGCCGGGGGCTGCGACCTGCGGACCCTGCAGGAGATGCTCGGCCATGCCGACATCGCGACGACGCAGATCTACACGCACCTGTCGGCCGAGCGGCTGCAGGACGTGTACCGCGCCGCGCACCCCCGCGCGACGCACGCCTGATCGTCGAGATCGCGCCTCGGCCCGGGTCCGACGTCCGTCCACCACGCCTTGCGTGGCGCGGACGGGCGACCGATGTCATGGTCAAGGTCCGCGCCGCGGATCGTTCACACCGCGCCGGGGCGCGCTGCCATGATCTCGACCGGGTCGCGGGTCCTCCGCGGCACGATCGGGGGTCCCGGCGTGCCGTCGCACGGTCGTGGCCGTCCGACGACGACACCGTCCCGCGACAGAACGAGCCGATGCCCGCCGCCACCCCCCGCCTCCGCCGACGACTCGCCCGCGTCCTCGTCCTGACCGGCGTCGCCGCCACGACGCTCGCGCCGACGGCCGGCGCCGCCGAGTGGACGACGCTCGAGGACCCGATCGACCCGCGCCAGCAGACGGCCCTGGAGTTCGGACAGCGCTCCCACTGGCTGCAGCCGTGGCGGGCCTACCTCGACACCCGACCGTCGTCGCGGCTCCACGACGCGATCGGGATCAACTTCAACGTCCGGTCGCCGCACGCCGCGTCGACCGCGCGGCTGCTCGGCGACCACGGGTTCGCCCGGGCCCGGATCGAGGTCGGCTGGGACGCGATGTCCTACGACGACCCGACGGAGCTGTCGGACCGTCAGGCGCTCGTCGAGCAGCTCGAGGCGCTCCGCGACGGCGGCCTGCGGCCCCTCATCCTCCTCAACGCCAACGAGCACGAGCCGGGCCCCGCCCGCCGCGCGCACGTGCGGATCACCGCGCCGGTCGAGAGCGGGCAGCGCACCGCCACCGTCCACCCCGACGACGTCGACCACATCGTGGTGGGGCGGACCGGGTTCGACTTCGCCGGGGTCGCCGGGCTCTTCATCGTCACCGCCCTGGACGGGACGACGATCGAGCTGTCGCGACCGGTCCCCGCCCGCGTGCCCGCCGGGCAGCTCGGCGTCACGACGTTGCGCTACGCCCCGTTCGCCCCGCCGCGGACCGCGGACGGCGCCCCCAATCCGGCGTTCGAGGACACGCTCGGGGGCTGGCTCACCTACGCCCGCGAGGTGACCGCCGTCGCCCGCGACGTCCTCGGCGCCGACGGGTTCGACGTCGAGGTGTGGAACGAGCTGACGGTCGGCTCGGCGTTCCTCCACCCCGAGGTGTACTACGACCCGGTTCCCGCCGAGCTGCGCGGGACGGGCTCCACGACCGACGCGATCCTCGAGCGGACCGTGGCCGCGCTGCGGGTCGCCCCGGGCGCGAGCGACGACATGGGGATCGGCGACGGGTTCGCCAACCAGACCCCGTTCTCGTCCCCGGCCACGTCGCCGCCCGGGCTCACCGCGCTCGACAAGCACCCGTACCAGCCGCGACCGATCTACCGGTTCCCCGGCGACATCCCCACCGACAACCCGTCGGTGAGCTCGATCGACGCCGACGGCAAGCCCAACGGCGGGCGCTGGATCGACGGGCTGTGGCGCGAGACGTTCACGCCGACGTACGCCGCGATGCTGCCGGAGTACTACTTGACGGCGACCCAGACCGAGCACATCATCCGCGACCTGTCGCCGATCACCACCCGGATCGGCGACGTGGAGCACGGGCGCGACGTCCCCGGCGCCGACGGCGAGCCGCTGCAGACGTGGATCACCGAGACCGGCGTCGACCCGACCGGGACCGGGGTCGCCGGCGCCGCGCGGCGCGCGATGCAGGCCAAGGCCGCGCTGCGATCGATCGTCGCCTACGTCAACAAGGGCGCGAGCCTCGTCACGCTCTACACCGCCGCCGACCACGAGCCGTGGGACCTCGTCCCGCCGTCGTTCTTCGACGACCCGGACGCCGAGGACCCCGACGCCGGCCCGGCCCTCGAGGCCGTCGGCCGACTCGTGGACCGGATGCCCCGCCACGACGCCGCGCCGCGCGAGCTCGAGCTGCGCTCGGTCGCCGACCGCCACGGCGGCGTCCAGTTCGAGGGCGACGGCACGTCGGGCCGACCGGCGCTCCACGACCGCGACGTCGTGGCGTTCCTGCCGTTCCAGACCGGCGAGCGCGAGTTCGCGATCCCGACGTACGTCATGACCCGCGACCTGTCGCACGCCTACCGTCCGGACCTGGCCGCCGACGATCCCGATCGCTACGCCATGCCCGAGCAGGCGTTCCGCCTGCGGATCGGCGGCGTCGACGGGGCGGGGGCCGAGGTCAGCGCCTACGACCCGCTGCGCGACGAGGACGTGACGGTGGACGTCGTCGACCGCGGCCGCGACGAAGTCACCGTCGAGATCCCGCTGGACGACGCCCCGCGGCTGCTGAAGGTCGTCGCCGACGAGCCGCCGCCCGCGCCCGACCCGGAGCCCGAGCCCGAGCCCGAGCCCGAGCCGGAGCCCGCGCCCGCGCCGAACCCGGTCGCGCAGACGCTCGCCTTCGTCTGGGCGATGTTCGCCTGGATCTTCTGGGTGTCCGCCTGATCGCCCACGCCCGCCCCGCCCACGCCCGCCCCGGTCGGGTCCGTCGCGGGGCGGGGACGGGGGCGGGGGCGTCGCGCCCCGGCGTGCGCCAGACTCCCCGGGCGTGGCGCCCGTCCCCTCCATCCGCCGCCGGTCCGGCGCGCTCCGCGCCGGCCCCTGGATCCTCGTCGCGGTCATCGTCGTGGCGCTGGCGGCGGCGGCGCTCGGCGCGGGCCGCGACCCCGCCGTGCCCCGATCGCTCGTCCGGGCGCTGCCGCCCGACGGATTCGTCCCGGCGCAGAACGTCGGGTTCGGCACGCTGCTGCGACTCCCCGACGACCCGTGGAGCGTGTCGGTCGTGCGGCGCGCCGACACCGGCATCAAGCGCGCCACGATGACGAGCGGACCCGCGGTCCTCGCCGTGTGGATCTACCCGCGCGGCCGGCGCGGCCCGCGCACCACCGACGAGCTGCGGACCGCGCGCGACCGGCTCGTCGACGCGGCCAAGGCGCGCGACCGCACGTTCCGCGTCATCAGCAGCGCCACCACCCGCTACGACCGGCTGCCCGCCGTCGAGCTGCGCGGCACCGCCACGATCCTCGGCCGTCCGCGCACCGTCCGCTCCGTCCACGTCTACGCCGGGGGGCGCGAGATCGTGCTCGACGCGTATGCCCCGGCCCGCGACTTCCGGCGCATCGACCGCGCCGTCTTCCGACCGGTCATGCGCTCGTTGCGGGTCGCCCCCGACTGGCGTGGCGTCCGCCGGATCGACGGGATCGCCGGCGCGCCCCGGTAGCCCACCCGCTCCGCCGCCCACCACCGGCCCGCGGAGGCGTCGGCGGTGGCGACCCGCGAGACTGGATCGGTGCCCGAGCTGCCCGAGGTCGAGACCGTGCGCCGCCAGCTGGCGCCGCACGTCGAGGGGCGCGCGATCGCCGCGGTGACGATCGACGACCCGCGCTGGTGCGCGCCCGACGCGCCCGCCGCCACCGCCGCCGCGCTCCGGGGACGCACCGTGCGCGCGCTCGAGCGGCGCGGCAAGCACCTCATCTGGAGGACCGACGCGGGCACGCTCCTCCTGCACCTGCGGATGACCGGGGTGCTGCTCGTCGACCCCGAACCGGACGCGCCCTATCGCCGGGTCGAGATCGCCTTCGACGACGGACCGACGGTGTGGTTCTGCGACCCGCGACGGTTCGGCACCGGCCGCTGGTTCGCCGACCCCGGCGCGGCCGACGCCCACCTCGACGCCCGGCTCGGCCCGGAGCCCCTGTCCGACGCGTTCACCGGCGACGCGCTCCGGGCGGCGCTGCGGGGACGTCGCGCCCCGGTGAAGAGCCTGCTGCTCGACCAGCGGGTGGTGGCCGGCGTCGGCAACATCTACGCGGACGAGGCGCTGTTCCTCGCCCGCGTGCATCCGTTGCGTGCGGGGGGCGCGGTGACGCCCGCCGCGTGCCGGGCGCTCGTCGACGCGATCCGCACCGTGCTGCTGGCCGGGATCGACGCGGGCGGGGCGACGATCGACGACTTCCGGCACGTCGACGGCGTCACCGGCGGGTTCCAGGACGACTTCCTCGTCCACCGCCGCGCCGGCGAGCCGTGCCCGACCTGCGCGACGCCGGTCGCGCGACGCGTCGTCGGCCAGCGCGCGACGTACTCGTGCGATCGCTGCCAGACGCCACCGCGCGGCGCGCCGGCGCCGCTGGAGGGCGGACGGCGGGCCGGGCCGATCCTGCGCGGCTGATCGCGCGGCGTCGACCGGCCGGCGGTCAGCCCGCGGTGAGCTCCTGCAGGCGGCCGGACGCGTCGGCGGCCGACAGCTCGTCGAACCCGCCGACGAGCTCCTCGCCGACGAGGATCTGGGGGAACGTCATCATCCCCGTGCGCTGCGCGAGCTGGGCGCGCGTCTCCGGGTCACGCCCGAGGTTGACCTCCTCGTACTCCAGGCCGCGCTTGTCGAGCAGGGCCTTGGCGCGGACGCAGTACGGGCAGGCGTTCGTGGTGTAGACGGTGATCGACGACATGACTTCACAAAGTATAGTGGAGCGGTGAGCGTTCCCGCCCCAGGTGCGCGGATCGGCGTCGACGCCGTGGTCCTGCGGTCGATGCGCTACCGCGAGGCGGACCGGATCCTCCACGCCATCACCCCCGACCACGGACGGGTGTCGGCGATCGCCCGCGGCGTCCGCAAGCCCCGCAGTCGGCTCGCCGGCCGGCTCGAGCCGCTGTCGGTCGTGCGGATCGAGCTCGTCGTCGGCCGCGGCGACCTCCACACGGTGGTCGGCGCCGACACGGTCGCCGTGCACCACCGGATCCTCACGTCGGCCGCCGCGCTCGACCACGCCCAGCGCGCCTGCCACGCCGTCGACCGGATGAGCGTCCCCGGCGAGCCCGCGCCGCGCGTCCACGGCCTCCTGCGGACGCTGCTGGCGCGCCTGGACGCCGAGCCCGCCACGCCGCACGAGGGCGTGCAGCTCGCGTTCCGGCTCAAGCTCCTCTACGCGCTGGGGCTCCAGCCGGCGCTCGACGGCTGCGTCCACTGCGGGCGCACCGACCGCCTGGTGGCGTTCGACGAGGCCGCCGGGGGGCTCGCCTGCGGCGCGTGCCGCGGCGCGGCCCCGCTCGTCGATCCGGCGACCCCGGGGTTCATGCGCGACGCGCTCGGCTCCCCGCTCGCCGAGGCGCCCGAGCCGGCCCCGGGCACCGCGCGCCAGGTCCACCGGGCGGTCGTCGGCCTGGCCCGGCAGCATCTCGGCGTCGATCTGCGCGGCGACCGGTCCGGCTGATGGCGGACAGCCGCTAATCTACCAAACGAATGTTTGATGATCAGGGCGTGGGTCGACCTGCACGGCAGCCGCTGCGGGATCTAGCATCCCGGGACATGTCTTCCGTCACGTGGGTCCAGGACTTCGCCGACGGGTCGCGCGAGCAGCGCGACCTGTTGGGGGGAAAGGGCGCCAACGTCGCGGAGATGACCCGGATCCTCGGCGCGGACCGCGTACCGGCCGGGTTCACGATCACCACCGAGGCGTGCGTCGCCTACATGCACGCCGACCGCGCCTACCCCGACGGCCTCGAGGACCAGGCCGCCGCCGCGCTGCGCCGCCTGGAGGAGCGCACCGGCAAGCGCCTGGGCGACGCCGAGGACCCGCTCCTCGTGTCGGTCCGCTCCGGCGCGCGGGAGTCGATGCCGGGCATGATGGACACCGTCCTCAACCTCGGCCTCAACGACCGCTCGGTCGAGGGCCTGGCGGCGCGCACCGACAACCCGCGGTTCGCGTGGGACTCCTACCGGCGCTTCGTGCAGATGTACGGCAACGTCGTCGAGGGAGTGCCGAGCGAGCGGATCGAGGAGCGGATCGCGGCGCTCAAGCGGGAGCGGGGCGTCACCCTCGACACCGAGCTCGACGTCGACGCGCTCCGCGAGCTCGTCGCGACGTTCAAGGCGCTCTTCCGCGACACCACCGGTCGCGACTTCCCGCAGGACCCGCAGGAGCAGCTCGACGGCGCGATCCGCGCGGTCTTCGACTCGTGGACCGGCGAGCGTGCGGTGCAGTACCGGCGGATCAACCGCATCCCCGACGACTGGGGCACCGCGGTCAACGTCCAGCAGATGGTGTTCGGCAACAAGGGCGACACGTCCTGCTCCGGGGTGGCGTTCAGTCGCGACGAGGTCACCGGCGAGCCGACCCCGTCCGGCGACTTCCTCGTCAACGCCCAGGGCGAGGACGTCGTGTCGGGCGTGCGCAACACCCAGGACCTCGCCGAGATGGGCCGCGTCATGCCCGACGCGCACGCCGAGCTCCTCGACATCCTCCGCACCCTCGAGCGCCACTACGGCGACCTGCAGGACACGGAGTTCACCGTCGAGGAGGGCCGCCTGTACATGCTGCAGACGCGCAACGCCAAGCGTCCGGCGCAGGCCGCGGTGCGGTTCGCGGTCGACGCGGTGGAGGAGGGGCTGCTCACCCGCGAGCAGGCGCTGCTCACCCTCGACGCCGCGGCGCTCGAGACGCTGCTGCACCCGACGTTCGACCGCAGCGCGAACTACGCCGTCCTGGGGACCGGGGTCAACGCGTCGCCGGGCGCGGCCAAGGGCGCCGCGGTCTTCACCGCCGAGGAGGCCGTCCACGCCGCCCAGCGCGGCGAGCGGGTCATCCTCGTCCGACCGTTCACCGAGGCCGACGACGTCGCCGGGTTCCACGCCGCCCAGGGCATCCTCACGAGCGAGGGCGGCAAGGCGTCGCACGCGGCGCTCGTCGCCCGCGGCATGGGCAAGCCGTGCGTCTGCGGCGCCACGGCGCTGCAGGTCGACCTGCCCGGGCACGTCGCGCGGATCGGCGACACCGTCATCCGCGAGGGCGACCTCGTCGCGATCAACGGCACCACCGGCGAGATCACGACCGACGACGTGCCGCTGGTGGAGCCGTCGCAGGACCCGGCGATGGCCCCGGTCCTCGAGCGGTTCGACACCGTGCTGCGGTGGGCGGACGAGCTGCGCGTCCTGGGGGTGCGGACGAACGCCGACACCCCCGAGGACGCCGCCAAGGCGCGCGAGCTGGGCGCGGAGGGCATCGGGCTCTGCCGCACCGAGCACATGTTCATGGAGGCCGACCGCCAGCCGAAGATGCGGCGGATGATCATGGCCGAGCACGAGGCCGAGCGGCGCGCCGCGCTCGAGGAGCTGCGGCCGCTGCAGCAGGCCGACTTCGAGGGCCTGTTCGAGGCGATGGCCGGCAAGCCCGTCACGATCCGCCTGCTCGACCCGCCGCTCCACGAGTTCCTGCCGAAGAAGGAGGAGGTCGGCGAGGAGCTCCACGAGGCGTACGCGTCCAAGCGCTACCACCGCGTCGGGGTGCTCGCCGACGTGCTCGAGCGGATCGAGACCCTCGCCGAGGCCAACCCGATGCTCGGCACCCGCGGCGTGCGCCTGGGGCTGCTCTACCCCGAGATCTTCGAGATGCAGGCCGACGCGATCTTCGCCGCCGCCGTCGCGGTGCGCGACCGTGGCGTGGCCGCCGGACGCGACGCCGCCGAGGCGATGCCGCGGCTCGAGGTCATGATCCCGCTCGTCGGCTACGAGCGCGAGCTCGAGATCATGCGCGGCTTCGTCGTCGCCGTCGGCGACCGCCACGGGTTGACGGTCGGGCGGGACTACCTCGTCGGCACGATGATCGAGCTGCCGCGGGCGTGCTTCCTCGCCGACGCGATCGCCGACTACGCCGACTTCTTCTCGTTCGGCACCAACGACCTGACCCAGACCGGCCTGGGGTTCAGCCGCGACGACATCGAGGGCAAGATCCTCGCCCGCTACATCGAGTTCAAGATCCTCGACCGGTCGCCGTTCGAGACGATCGACACCCCCGGCGTCGGCCAGATGCTGCGGATGGGGGCGTGGCTCGGACGCAAGGCCAAGCCCGACCTCAAGCTCGGCGTCTGCGGCGAGCACGGCGGCGACCCGGACTCGATCGCGTTCTTCCACGACTCCGGCATCGACTACGTGTCGTGCTCGCCGTTCCGGGTGCCGATCGCCCGGATCGCCGCGGCCCAGGCCGCGGTGCGGATGCCGCGCGGCTGACCCGGGTGCGGCGGCCGCGGCACGGCCGACCGGGCGGCCACGCCGAAACACGTCACAAGGGTGGTCATGAGGGCCGGTAGGCTGGCCGCGGCCCTCCGGCCAACCCTCCGACGGAGCCCGCCATGCGCCGACAGTCCCGCCCCGCCCACAACCGCTCCGGCCGTCGCGCCGCGTCGGGGCTGCTGTTGCTGTTGCTCGCGCTCGTCGCCGGGGCCGGGATCGCCTACGCGCTGACCCAGCAGGGTCGCGACCGCTACGAGGCGACAGCCCGGCTCGTCGTCCGCGACCTGCCGTCACCGGTCCCCGAGGACCGACCGGACCCGGCGGCGACCGCGCCCGAGACGTCGCCGGCGGTCGCCGCGCGCGGGGCCGCCCAGGTCGCGCGCAAGGGCGTTTCGGAGTCGGTCGCCCGCGAGCTCGGCGACGCGCTGCCGCTCACCGGCCCCGGGACGCGCAGCGCACGGCAGGAGGCGTTCGCGGCCCGGCTGCGCGACGAGACCCGCGCCGAGCCCGACCCCGACTCCGACGAGGTGCTCGTCACGGTGAGCTGGCCGGACGGCGAGGTCGCCGCGCAGCTCGCCAACCTCGTCGCCGACGCCACCGCCACCCTCGTCAACCGCGAGCACCGCCAGCGACTCGTGCGGCAGGCCGAGGCGATCGAGGGGGCGGTCGCCACCGCACCGCTCGGCGCGGCCGGATCGGACGCGCGGATCCGCCGCGACGAGCTCGTCCTCCAGGCCACCCGCCTGCGCTCGGCCGCCGACCGGGCGATCCCCGCGCGGGTGTCGGCCCGGGCGGTCGGCGCCACCGACCCGGTCGACCGCGACGTCCCGCTGTGGACCGCGGTCGGCGCCGTCGGCGGGCTCCTCGTCGGGCTGCTCCTGCTCTTCGTCGTCCGCGTGGCGCGGCGTGGGCGCGCCGAGGGCGCCGGGGCGGCCGGGAGCCGATCGGGAGCGCCCGCGGTCGCCGACGACCACCCCGCGGACGCGGGCCCCGCGGATGCGGCGACCGACGACCCGGTGGACGCGGCGCCCGACGCGCTCGTCGAGGCCCCGACGGGCGCGGCGCCGTCCGTCCGCGCGTTCACGCCGGCCGACGCGGCGCCGCGCGCCCGCGCGTTCGCCCCCGTGGCCACCCCCGCGACCCCGTCGGACGACGATCGAGCGGCCGGGGACGACGACCGATCGGCCTCGGACGACGACGGCGGGCGGTCGACCCCGCCGATCACCACGCCGGGGTTCGTGCGGGCCACCGATCACGACGCCCGGTCCGCCGGGTCCGATCGGCGCCGGCCGACGGCCGACCCCGCTCCGGGGACCGTCGAGCGCCCCGTGGCGGGCCCGGTCACCGGCGCCGCCGGGTTCCGACCGGTCGTGGCCGCCGGGGACGATGTGCCCGACGTCGCCGCCGCGCCCGCCGAGACGTCGGCTCCGGCGCCGCCCGCGGCGATCCCCGACGACGTCGCCCTGCCGGCCGGCTTCGCCCGGGCGACCGACGCCGACCGCCCCACCTGAGCCCCGCGCCGGCGCGGCCCGGCGTGACGACGGCGCGTCCTGCGACGATGGAGGGGATGAACGGCCGCTCGTCCACCCTCGGTGATCCCCACACCCACCGGCGGGCGTTCGAGGAGGCGTTCCTCCACCCCGACGCGGCGCGCACCTGGCCGGCGCGCCGGGCCGTCGACGAGCCCGAGTGCCCCCTGCGCACTCCGCTGCAGCGCGACCGCGACCGGATCGTCCACAGCAAGGCGTTCCGGCGGCTCAAGCACAAGACCCAGGTGTTCCTCGCCCCCGAGGGCGACCACTACCGCACCCGGCTGACCCACACGCTCGAGGTCACCGGCATCGCCCGCACGGTCGCCCGGGCGCTGCGGCTCAACGAGGACCTCGTCGAGGTCATCGGCCTGGCGCACGACCTCGGCCACGCGCCGTTCGGGCACATCGGCGAGGACGCGCTCGACGAGGAGCTGACGCCGCACGGCAGGCACTTCCGGCACTGGGAGCACTCGGTCCGGATCGTCACCGTCCTCGAGGACCCGCCGAGCGCCGTCCGCGACGCCGGGGGACGGGGGCTCAACCTCTGCGCCGACGTCGTCGACGGGATCGCCGGGCACTCCGGCCGCTCCCCGCTGCCACGCACGCTCGAGGGCCGCGTGGTGCGGATCGTCGACCGGATCGCCTACCTCAACCACGACATCGACGACGCGATCCGCGCCGGGGTCCTCGACGAGCGCGACCTGCCGCACCGACCGATCGCCGTCCTGGGCCGGAGCGCGTCGCGGCGCATCGACCGGCTCGTCCAGGACGTCGTCGAGCACTCCGCGGCCGCGGGCGACATCGTCCAGGGCGCCGAGGCGGGGGAGGCGATGGACGAGCTGCGCACCTGGATGTTCGAGCACGTCTACCTCGCGCCCGACGCGCGCGCCGAGCACCGCCGCGTCCACGACCTGCTGCGTCGGCTCTTCCGGCACCACGCCGACGAGGTGCGCGAGGCCGAGGCGCGGCGAGGGGGCCCGGGCGCGCCGCTGGAGCTGCCGCTCGGGACCACGCCCGACCTCGGCCTGCATCCCGGCCGGCACGACCACGACGCCTGGCGCCGTGCGGACCCCGACGCCGACGCGCTGCAGCGCGCCTGCGACTGGGTGGCCGGGATGACCGACCGCTACGCCCTGCGCGCCTACCGCGAGCTCGTCATGCCCCGGGTCCACGTCGGGTAGGCGCGGCGCGATGGCCAGGTACCTGCGGGAGGACATCGACCGGGTCCGCGACGCCACGGACTTCATCGCCGTCGTCGAGCGCCACACCGAGCTGCGGCGGGTCGGGTCCGGGCGGATGGAGGGCATCTGCCCGTTCCACGACGACCGCTCCCCGTCCCTGTCGGTCAAGCCCGACGACAAGCTCTTCCACTGCTTCGGGTGCGGGGAGGGCGGCGACCTGTTCGCGTTCGTCGAGAAGACCGAGGGGGTCGACTTCGTCGGGGCGCTCGAGCTGCTCGCCGACCGCGCCGGCATCGAGCTGCGGACCGAGGACGAGGACCCGAAGGCCGCCGCGCGCCGCGCCCGTGAGCGCAAGCTCATGGAGCTGCTGGACCGCACGAGCCGCTACTACGAGCGGCAGCTGTGGGACACCGCCCAGGGCGCGGCGGCCCGCGACGAGCTGCTGCGCCGCGGGCTCGACCCGGCGATGCTGCGGGAGTTCCGCGTCGGCTACGCCCCGGACGCGTGGGAGCGCGTCACCGAGGGATCGCGACGGGCCGGCTACGGCGTGCAGGACCTGCTCGACGCCGGCCTCGCGCAACGCTCGCTCCGGGACCGCAGCCGGGTGTACGACCGGTTCCGCCACCGGATCACCTTTCCGCTCGCCGATCGCCGAGGCCGGATCAACGGGTTCGGCGCACGCCGGATGGATCCCGAGGAGAAGGCGAAGTACGTCAACAGCGCCGAGGGCGTCGTCTTCCACAAGGGCCGCAACGTCTACGCCGCGCACCTCGCCCGGCCCGCGGCCGCCAAGCGCGACGAGGTCATCCTCTGCGAGGGCTACACCGACGTCATCGCCCTGCACCAGGCGGGGCTGCGCCACGCCGTCGGCCTCATGGGCACGGCGCTCACGCCCGACCAGGTCACCGAGCTGCGACGGCTGGCGCCGACGGTCGTCCTGGCGCTCGACGCCGACGAGGCGGGTCGCAAGGCGATGCTCCGCGCCGACGAGCTGACGCGCGGGGCGGACATCGAGCTGCAGGTCGTCACCCTGCCCGACGGGATGGACCCGGCCGACCTGCTGCTGCAGCGCGGCGCCGACGCCGTCGCGGCCGCGTTCGCCCGGCCGGTGCCCGTCGCGCGGTTCCGGGTCGAGTCGTTGCTCGCGGCGGCGGACCTGTCCGACGACCGCGGCAAGGACCGGCTGCTGGCCGAGCTGCGGCCGGTGTTCGCCGGGATCCCCGCCGGGTTCCAGCGGATCGGGCTCCTCGGCGAGGTCGCCGGGCGCCTGGGGATCGACGCCGAGGCCCTCGACGGCCTGCTCGGCGCGCCGACCGCGCGCGTCACGACGCGACCGGGGCCCGGCGGCGGCCGTGCGGTCCGGGCGGTGGGCGGTGGTGGGGGCGGGGGCGTCGCCGATCGGTCCGGCGGCCGCGGGCCCGGGGGCGCCGCCGACGCGGGCCGGGGCGCGCCGTCGCCCACGGTGCCCGAGGCCGAGATCGAGTTCCTGGCGGTGTGCCACGCCGTCGGCGCGCCCGCCCTCCCGCTGCTCGCCCCGGACGCCGTCGCGCGCTACCTCAGCGCGCCGGTCGCCCGGGCCGCCGCGGCCGCGATGGCCGTCGCCACGACGCCCACGGGGGAGGATGCCGGTCGCCCGGACGCCGCCCCGCGTCCACCGGTCGACGGCGGATCCGCCCCGGCCCGGGCTCCCGCGACGGTCGACGGCGCGGGACCGGGCCACGACCCCGGGGTCGTGGCGGTCCTCGACACGGTCGCGCGCCGTGCGGTGACCCTGCGGTCGCCGTCCCCGGCCGAGGCGCGCCTGCTCGCCGTCCGGCTCGAGCGCGACGCGGTCCAGCGTCGCCTGCGCCACGCCGGCCCCGACGTCGACGACGAGCAGCGCATGGCGCTCACCCGGCGCCTCGCCGACCTGCAGGCGCTCTTCCGTCGCGCGTACGACGACGCCCTGCGCGGCGCCTGACCACTGATCCGCGCCGCCCGCGAAGCGGTGCGTACGGATTTCGTACGGTCCGACGCCCGAGAGGCCGCCTCGTGACCCCCCTTGAACGAGGAAACCCCCGTCGTGGACGGGGGTTCAGGCTCCGGGGGCGGGACTCGAACCCGCAACCCTTCGATTAACAGTCGAATGCTCTGCCATTGAGCTACCCCGGAACGGCCGGGGGGATGGTACGCGAATCCGATCTCGTTCGCGCGGCGAGCGCCTCGACGAGCGGCGCGGCCCGGTCGACCGCGTCGCCGGCCGCGATCCACGCGGCGATCTCCTCGGCCCGCCGGGTCGCGTCCGGCCGGTCCAGCAGGTCCATCACGGCCGCGCGCACCACCCGCGGGGACGCGAGCCGACGCGGGATGCGCACCCCGACCCCCGCCCAGGCGACGCGGGCGGCGTTCTCGTACATGTCGCCGGCGGCGGGGACCGCGACGACCGGCGTCCCGGCGGCCAGCGCCCGCAACAGGGTGCCGTGACCGGCGTGGCACACGACGACGTCGGCCAGCGGCATCGTCTGGCCGTACGACACCCACGGGACGACCCGTGCGTTGGGCGGCGGGTCGAGCGGGCCGATCCGGGCGGCGGCCTCCTCGGTGGTGCGGTTCGTCGCCGCCAGCACCCGCACCGGTGCGTCCGCGAGGCCCCGCAGCGCGGCACGCAGCAGCGCGCCGTCGGGATCCTGGGACGTGGACGGGGCGACGAGCACGAGTGGCCCGTCACCGGGCGGCGGCTCGACCGGGTCGGCCGGGGGCTCCCACACGAGCGGGCCGACGAGGTGGGCGCCGGCCGGTGGCCCTCCGCGCGGGTACTCGAGCTGCGGCACCGATGCGACGAGCGTCAGCGCCGGGCTGAGCCCTCCGTGGATCCCGTCCACGGGCGGCAGGCCGAGCACGGCCCGAGCGGCGTTCAGGTCCCGGCGTCCCTGCTCCAGCGCGCGCGCCGTCAGTCGGTTGATCCCCCCGACGAACGCCCGGCCGAGCGGGGTGCGCGGCGGTCGCATGCCGGACGCGAACGGCGCCCACCCCGGCTCCACGCGCGGGTCGAGGTGCGGCACGAGCGTCGCCACCGGCACGCCGCACGCCTCGGCGGCCAGCGCGGGGGCGAGGGTCAGGACGTCGTGGACCACCGCGTGCGGACGTACCTCCCGCACGACGGGGACGGTGTCGACGGCGGCCCGGCGCACCGCGGCGTACGGGTCGAGCGGCTCGCCGTCGGGCTGCCAGAACGCCGGGTACTCCGGCGCGGGCAGGAACCGCATGCCGGCCGCCTCGACGTCGTCGCGCCACCGCTCCCACGTCTGGACCCACACGTCGTGACCACGGGCGAGCAGCCCACGGCCGAGGGCCATGATCGGGAAGGCGTGCCCCGGGTCGCCGAACGCCGCCAGCAGCAACCGGCGGCGCACGGGGGACGGGATCGACGCGAAGGGGGCCGTCACGGCGGACGACGCGATCAGACGTCGGCCAGCGCCTGCGCGAGCTCGCGCAGCTGGTGGATCCGGGCGTCCTTCGTCACCGCCGCCGGCGTCGCGATGATCGTGTCGACCCCGGCGTCGCGGTGGGCGCGCAACCGCTCGGTCACGTGCTCGCGGCTGCCGAAGAGGTTGATCGCGTCGAGCACCTCGGGCGACACGGCGGCCATCGCCTCGAGCTTCTTGCCGTCGAGGAAGAGGTCCTGGACCTCGCGCGCGTTGTCGCCGAACCCGTAGCGGGTGACCGCCGCGTTGTAGAAGTTCCGCTCGCGCGACCCCATCCCGCCGATGTAGAGCGCCGCGGCGCCGCGCATCATCCCCTCGGCCGCGCCACCCGGGTCCTCGCCGATGTGGAACGTCGTGCTCGGGCAGACCTTGACGTCGTCGCGGGCGCGGCCGGCCCGCTCGATCCCGGCGTGCAGCGACTCGAGCGCGACGTCGGCGTGCTCGGGGCTGAACATCATCGGCAGCACCCCGTCGGCGATCTCGCCGACGAGCTCGGTGTTCTTCGGGCCGATGGCCGCGACGTAGATCGGGATCCGCTCCTGGACGGGCGCGATGGTGAGCTTCAGCGCCTTGCCGGGCCCGTCCGGCAGCGGGAGCTGCAGCGTCTCGCCGTGGAACTCGAGCCGCTCGCGCGACAGCGCCTTGCGGACGACGGCGACGTACTCGCGGGTGCGCTGGAGCTGCTTGGCGAACCGCTGGCCGTGCCAGCCCTCCGCCACCTGCGGGCCCGACGATCCGATCCCGAGGATGAACCGCCCGTCCGACAGGTTGTCGAGCGTCGCGGCGGTCATCGCCGTCATCGCCGCGGACCGGGCCGGGATCTGGAAGATGCCGGAGCCGATCCTGATCGTCGACGTCTGCCCGGCGAAGTAGCCGAGGATCGTCGCCGCGTCCGACCCGTACGCCTCGGCCGCCCACACCGAGTCGTAGCCCAGGCGCTCGGCCTCGAGCACGATCTCGAGCTGGTCCTCGCGCGTGAGGCCGAGGCCCCAGTAACCGATCTGGATGCCGAGCTTCATCTGCAATATCCCCTTCAGCGGCAGGTCCGTCGTTGTGCCCGGCGACGCCAGCGCCTACCGTCGGCGGTGCCGCCCGGCGCACTCTACGTGCGTCACCGGACCCTGCGGGGTCCGTCTCGCACGTCGTGCGTCCGACACGACCCGACCACACCGGAGCCATGAGCCGTCGAACCGCCGCCATCGATGAACTGCGTCGCACCGTCGAGTGCCTGCCGCGCCACACCCAGGTGGCGATGCTCCGGGCGATCCGGGAGCAGCCGATCATCGTCGGGGCGTACACCGACGGCAACGGCGGCATGTGCCCGATGCTCGGCGCCCACCGCTACGGCGGCCGCACGAGCTTCATCGCGTTCGCCAAGAGCTGGGACCGGTTCACCGGCGCCCCGGGCCGCGGCCGCTCGCGACCGGCCACGCGCCGCGAGCTGCGGGTGCTGGACCGCTACCTCGTCGAGGCGCTGCGCGCGACCGACGAGCGCGACGTCGAGGACCTCGATCCGGCGGCCGTGACCGGATCGGACCTGGGCCGGGTCATCGTCGAGCACCGCGCGCTCGTCGAGCGCAACCGTCCCGAGCGCGCCCGCCCGGCCGCCGGCGACGTCCCGTCGCTCGCCGACGCGATCGCCGAGCACCGCGAGCTCGTCGCGCGCCACGCCGAGGTCGAGGCCGACGAGGCGGTCGAGCTCGAGCTCGAGCTCGAGGTCGAGGAGGTCGTGCAGGGGCGCGGCCGCGTGCGCCTGCCGGAGTGGATGCGTCCGCTCGACACCGTCGCCGATTACGAGGCGGCGCTCGCCGAGGTCGACCGGCAGCGGGTGCGCCTGGGCCTCGTGGACGACACCGCGAGCCCGCGCGACGCGGACCGCACGGACGCGCCGCGCGAGACGGTCGGCGCGCGGGGCTGACCGACCGCGGGGGGGGCGGCGCCGTGACCCGGCGCCGCCGGAGTGGGCCGACCGGGATTCGAACCCGGATCGGACGGATTATGAGTCCGCGGCTCTGACCGTTGAGCTATCGGCCCGCGGCGGGCACGCTAGCGGACCGCCCGGCCACGCCGGGGACGGACGCGACCGGGCACCGCCCCGATCGTCGGACCGCGCATCGGCGGGAAGGAACCGGGCGGTCGGGGACGAACCTCACCTCGCCCATGAAGCGCACGGTCAGCAGCAGCCCTTCGGCCCTCGCGCCGGTCATCGATCACCAGACCCTGACGGAGTACATCCAGTCGCGGTTCGACGAGTTCTCGCGGTCCCAGAAGGACGTCGCGCAGTACATCGTCGACCACCTCGACGAGGTGGCGTTCCAGACGGCGGAGGAGCTGGCGCGCCGCGCGAGCACGTCGAGCTCGACCGTCGTCCGGTTCAGTCAGGCGCTCGGGTTCCACGGGTTCCCCGACCTGCAGGACGCCGCCCGCGACGAGTACCGGCACCGGGTCGAGGCCCGCGGACGGGGCGCCGGCGACGCCGAGCCGCTGTTCGGCCTGGACCAGAGCGCGGGCGAGGCGACGATCGCCGCCGACCACCTGGCGGTCGAGGAGACCGCCCGGCGGCTGTCGCGCAGCGTGCTGGAGCAGTCGGTCGCCGAGATCACCCGCGCCGAGCGGGTCATCGTCGTCGCCGCCGACCAGGCCGCGTACTTCGGCACGTACTTCCGGCACCTGCTCATGCTGCTGGGCATCCCGACCGACATCGTCGCGAGCCACGCCCAGGAGGCCCGCGCCCGCCTGGCGCGGCTCGACGAGGGCACGGTCCTCGTCGGCATCACCGCGGGCCGCGCGCATCCGCTCGTCGTCCGGGCGCTGCAGCTCGCGCGCCACCGTCGCGCGTCGACGATCGCGATCACCGACGCGACGCTGTCCGAGGCGGCCAAGCTCGCGCAGCACGCGCTCTTCTACTCGTCCGACAGCCCGTCGTTCGTGCGCTCCAACGTCGCGCTGCTGTCGCTGCTCCAGGCGCTCGCGCAGGGCGTGTACGCCGCGGACGGCTCGCGCGCCGACCGGATCCGCGCCTACCGGCTCAAGTAGCGACCGTCCGTATCGGCGGGTCGTCCGGGGGGAGGGCCCCGGGCGGCAGGGGGTGTCGGCGCGGGTCGCTCTATCCTTGCCGGGCGATGCGTGACGAATCGACCCCCCGTGTGAAGACCGGCCTGGCGGAGATGCTCCGTGGGGGCGTCATCATGGACGTCGTCGACCCCGAGCAGGCCACGATCGCCGAGCAGGCGGGCGCGGTGGCCGTCATGGCGCTGGAGCGCGTGCCGTCCGACATCCGCCGCGACGGCGGCGTCGCGCGGATGAGCGACCCGGAGATGATCAAGGGCATCCAGGACGCGGTGTCGATCCCGGTGATGGCGAAGGCCCGGATCGGGCACTTCGTCGAGGCGCAGGTGCTCGAGGCGCTGGACGTCGACTACATCGACGAGTCCGAGGTGCTGACCCCGGCCGACGAGGCCAACCACATCGACAAGTGGGCGTTCAAGGTCCCGTTCGTCTGTGGGGCCACCAACCTCGGCGAGGCGCTGCGGCGGATCGCCGAGGGCGCGTGCATGATCCGCTCCAAGGGCGAGGCCGGCACCGGCGACGTCGTCGAGGCGGTCCGCCACATCCGCTCCATCCGGGCCGACATCAAGCGCCTGGGCGGGCTCGACGGCGGCGAGCTGGCGACCGCCGCGAAGGAGCACCAGGCGCCGCTGGAGCTCGTGCGGTGGGTCGCCGAGCACGGCCGCCTGCCCGTCCCGCTGTTCTCCGCCGGCGGCATCGCCACCCCGGCCGACGCCGCGCTCATGATGCAGCTCGGCGCGGAGTCGGTGTTCGTCGGCTCCGGCATCTTCAAGTCCGAGGATCCGGCGCGCCGGGCGGCGGCGGTCGTCGCCGCCACGACGCACTTCGAGGACCCGGCGCGCGTCGCCGAGGCGTCGACCGGCCTGGGCCGCGCGATGGACAGCCTCGAGGCCCGCAAGCTCGGCGAGGACCAGGTCTTCGCCGGTCGCGGCTGGTGAGCGTCGGCGGCCCCGGCGGCGGGGCCGCGTCGGTCGGTCGTCCGCACGCGCCGCTCGTCGGGGTCCTCGCGATCCAGGGCGGCGTGGACGAGCACGTCCGGGCGCTGGAGCGGTGCGGCGCGGTCACACGGCGGGTGCGGACCATCGCGGGCCTGGACGGTTTGGACGGGCTGGTGCTCCCGGGCGGCGAGAGCACGACGATGACGATCGTCATGGACCGCGAGGGGCTCACGGACCCACTGCGCGCGTTCCTGCGGTCCGGCAAGCCGGTCCTCGCCACCTGCGCCGGGCTCATCCTGCTCGACCGCGAGCATCTCGACGTCGTGCCGATGACGTGCGCCCGCAACGCGTTCGGTCGGCAGACCCGGAGCTTCGAGGCGGACCTCGACGTCGATGGCCTCGACGCGGCGTTCCCGACGGTCTTCATCCGGGCCCCACAGGTGGTGGAGCACGATCCGTCGGTCGCGGTGACCGCGCGCGTCGAGGGGGCGGTGGTGGGGATCCGCCGCGGGCCCGTCGAGGGCTGGGCGTTCCACCCGGAGCTGTCGGGCGACGACCGGATCCACGCCCGGTTCGTCGAGCGGGTGCGCGCGACGCTCGCGTGAACCGGGGCTCAGGGCAGCGGCGGGATGCCGGCGGGGCCGTCGGGCACCGACCGGCCGGGCGTCGGCGCCGTCGTCGTCGCCGGATCCTCGGAGTCGCCGCTGAACGCGCCGGCCGCGGCGAGCGCCCCGACGAGCAGCAGGACGAGCAGCAACGCGGGGACGCCGAGCTGGCGCACGACGGGGGCGATCGCGAGCTTCGCGCGCTCCGCGACCGCGTAGCCGCCGCCGTCGACGGTGGCCGGGGACGGGCTCGCGACCGGATGGAGGTCGCCCTGCGCCGCCGTGGCGTCGTGGCCGACGTGCGCCGGGGTCGGGTCCACGGTGCGCGGGCGCGGTGCGGCGTACGTGCCGGCCGCGTCCGCGGCGCGGGGGTACGGCTCCTCGTGCGCGACCGGACCGTGGTGCGCGACCGGATCCTCGACGGCGTCGAGGTGTGGGGACGTGCCCGGGTCGTCGGCGTCGGGCCCGGGCTCGGGGTCCCAGCCGGCGTCCCAGCCCGCGTCCGGGTGGACCGTGATGTCGCGCGGGTCGTCGACGTCGTGCTGGTCGGCCTCGTCGAACCGGTGCTGGTCGGCGTCGTCGACCGGGAGCCGGTGGGCGCCCCCGTCGTCGTGCCGGTGGGCGTCGTCGACCGGGTGCTGGTGCGCGTCGCCGACGACGTAGCCGGAAGCGGACGCGTGGCGGGACGGACGGTCCTCCGCGCGGCGTCGCGACCGGCGACGGCCGGAGCGTCGACCGGACCGACCCGGCGTGACGGGCATCCCGGCCTGGGGGACGACGTAGCCGATGGCCTCCGGGCCGAGCGGGTCGATCGCGGCGATCGACGCGGTGAGCCCTCCACCGTGCTCGGCGGTCGGCTCCGGGGCGTCGTCCGGATCCGCGTGGGAGCCTCGCGGCGACGCGGACGGAGCGGCGTCGACGTCGACGTCGTCCGACGACATGACGTCCGGGTCGGTGACCGGGACCGGGTCGGGCTCGCGGTCGGCGATCGGGTCCGGCGCAGGGTCCACCGTGGGCGACGGGACCGGTCGGGCGACGGGCTCCGCCACCGGGGTGGGCGCGTGCTCGGCGGTCGGCTCGGCGACGGTCGAGGGCCGCTCCGACTCGACGATCGGGTGCGGGTCGGGCGTCGGGGTGGTGACGGGCTCCGGGTCAGGCTCCGGGGTCGGCGCGGTGCGGGGCTCCGGGGTCGGGTCCGCCGTCGAGGCGGTGACGGGATCCGGCGCGGAAGCGGCGACCGCCTCCGGCGACGGCGGGGCCTCGCTGCGCGGGCCCGGCGGAGGCTCCGGCGCCGGCGTGGCGACCGGCTCGGGGGCCTGCGTCGGCGCGGCGGCCGGCTCCGGCTCGGGGGTCGGCTCGGGCTCGGCGACCGGCTCCGGCTCAGCGACCGGCTCCGGCTCGGGGACCGCGTCCGGCTCCGGGGTCGGCTCCGGCGCGGCGACCGGCTCCGGCTCGGGGGTCGGCTCGGGCTCGGCAACAATGTCCGGCGCGGCGACCGGCTCCGGCTCGGCAACCGCCTCCGGCTCCGGCGCGGGCGCGGGCTCGGCAACCGCCTCCGGCTCCGGCGCGGGCTCGGGCTGCGGGATCGGCGCCGCGGCCATCGTGGTGACGACCACGCTGACGTCGGTGGCGTCGAGCGCGGACGGGGGGCCCTCCGCGTACCGGGACTCCGCCCGGGCGAAGGCGTCGTTCAGCGCGCGGCAGTCGGCGCACGTGCGCAGATGGCGCACCACCCGCTGCTCGTCGGCCTCGGACAGGCGAGCCTCGGTCCAGGCGACGAGGAGCCGCGGCATGAGCTCGCACGCTCGCGTGCGCTCTGTGGGGCGCTCGCGACCGTGAGGCCGGAACGGATTCTCGGCGTGGCGGGCGGCGGCCTGTCGCATCGCGTGCTTCAGCGCGCCCTCGGGGTCGACGGTCGTCGCCTCGTCCGCGGTCGCGACCGCGACGCGGAACGCGGCGAACGCCTCGCCGGTCGCGCGCAGCGCGAGGTCGGGCGAGGTGACCTCGTCCACGTACGCCAAGACGTGCCCGGCCCGTCGTTGGACGAGCAGCGCGAGGACGACCGGGTCGGCGTCCCTGATGCCCTCGGGCGTGACCGACGCGCTCGTCGATGTGATCCTCCCGTTCACCGGTCAGGTGAGACTAGTGGTCCGGACGCAACACGATGGTCGTCGCAACGCGTCGGCCGCGATCGCGGCGGCGTTGCGCCGGTGCGGAGAGGTGCTTCGCGGCCCGCTCTGACGGTGGTCGCGGGCCGACGGCCCGCGACGCTCACGCGCCGGTGCGACGCGTGCGGTCGATCGCCCGCGCCGCCAAGCCGAGCGCCAGCAGGAGCAGGCCGAGCACCATGCCCGTCATGAGGTTGAGCCCCGTGAACGGCAGCGCGCCACCCTGGGCCCGCTCGCCCGCGGCGGCACCGTCGCCGTCGCCGTCCGACGCGCCCGCCGATCCGCCGGCGTCTCCGTCGCCCGCCGTCGTGCCGTCGTCGTCCGTCGTCGCGCCCGGGTCGACCGGGTCGTCGTCGTCGCCGGCCGCGGCGATCGTCGTCGTGGTCCCGGTGGGGGTCGTCACGGCGGGCGTCGTCGTCGTGGACGTGCCGGCGACCGTCGTGGTCGGCGATCCGGTGCCGCCGTACTGCCGGGCGACCGCGCTGGGGTCCGCCGACTGCGCGGTGCCCGACGCCGGGACGAGGAGGAGCAGGGCGAGGAGCGCCGCGAGCGCGCCGACGACGACGCTCGCGACCACGGCGCTCGAGCGCGGGGACCCCGCAACGGGTGACGCGGGCAGCATGATGGTGAGGGTAGCGGGCGACGGCGGCCGTGTCACGCGCGTTCACCCGGCTGCAGCGCGGGATGCTCCGGCCCGCCGCGCCGGGAGCGCCCCGCGGCCGTCGGGACCACGGTGTGGCCGACGCGGGCCGGGTCAGCGTCCGAGGCCCAGCGCCCACATCGGGTCCCGCGTCCCGATCCGGTCGAGGGTCAGGCGGGCGGCGCGTCGTCGCCCCTGCTCGAGCCGCGTCGCGTACACCCAGCGCAACAGCAACGCGTCGTCCGGCACGTGCCTGAGCGTCCGCAGCGCCAGCCGCTCGGCCTCCCGCGGACGACCGAGTCGGGCGAGCGCCTCGACGCGGACCAGGCGACCACGCTCGAACGTCACCCCGTCCTCGGCCGCGGCGGCCCGGTCCAACGCGGCCGCCGGGTCGACCGGCAGGGCGTCCTGCGCGTCGCGCAGCCGGGTCTCCGCCCGCAACGCCGGGAGCAGAGCGAGGGCGATCGCCACCAGCCCGACGGCGGCGAGGACCCGCGGCGGGACGGCCACGGGCCACGCGGGGGTGCGGTCGGACGTCGTCACCGTCGCGAGCGTACCGGCGGGCCACGTGGCAAGATCGCCGACGTGCCCGACGACCGTGGCGTCACGCCGGAGGAGAGCCGTCCCGGCCGGTCGTCGCGGAGGACCCGCCGGGACGTCGTCGCCGACGTCCTCGGGGCGGTCGTCGTCGTCACGGCCCTCGCGATCCTCGGGCTCGACGACGGTGGCTACCTGCCTCCGGCGTTCCTCGCCGCGGGGATCGTCGCCGCGGTCGGGGCGGCCGCGGTGCTGGTGGTGCGCCGCCGACGGTGGAGGCCGGCCCGAAGCGGGCTCGTCGGGCTGGCGGCGTTGTCGGCGTTCGCGGCCTGGGTGGGCCTGTCGTCGCTCTGGTCGCCGCTCCCGGGCGCGGCGACGTCGGAGATGCAGCGCACGGTCGCGTACGTCGTGATCCTCGCCCTCGGGATCGTCGTGGTGGGCTCCGGGCGGCACGCGGGTCGCGTCGTGCTGCTCGTGGCGGCCGCGGCCGCCGCCGCCGGGGTCCTGGGCCTGTTGTCGCGCCTGGCCCCGTCGCTCGACCTGGCGCCGGCGCTCGAGCCGACGTCCGGGACCTACCGGCTGTCCTACCCGGTGCCGTACTGGAACGGGCAGGGGACCGTGACCGGGATGGCGGTCGTGCTCGCGCTCGCCGCGGCGTCCGACCGCCGGTCGTCGGTCGTCGTCCGGGCGGTGGCGGCCGCGCTCGTCCCGGCGCTCGGCGTCGCGCTGCTGCTCACCGTGTCGCGGGGCGCGATCGCCGCGACCGCCTGTGGCGCGCTCGTGCTGCTGGCCCTCTCGCGACGGCCGCTGCAGACCGTCGTCGTGGCCGTGGCCTGCGCGGTCCCCGCGGCGGTCGCGATCGCACGCGCCGCATCGCTCCCGGCGGTCGTCGACGATCCCCTCGCTGGCGAGGGGCTGTCGCGGGCGGGGGGTGGGCTGCTGGCGCTCATCGCCGTGATGGGCGTCGTGGCGGCGGTGGGGGCGGTCGGGGCGCTGCAGGCGATGCAGCGCGCGGAGCGCCGGCGGGCCCTGTGGCCGTCGACCCCGCCGTGGGTGCCGTGGGCGGCCGCCGGCGCCGCCGTGCTCGTCGCGCTCGCCGGGGCCGCGATCTACCAGGGGCCGATCGACCGCGGCCTGTTGCGCGGCGCGTCGATCGTGGAGGACGAGCGTCGCGCGTTCGTGGACGGCGCCCCGGTCGCCGGGTCCGGACTGGAGCGGCTGGGCACCGGTGGAGGCACGCGGTCGGCGCTCTACCGGGTGGCGTGGAGCGGGTTCGCGGACCGGCCGCTGGCGGGCGACGGCGCGGCCGGGTTCCGGGTCCGCTGGCTCCGTGAGCGCGACATCGCGGAGCGGGTGCAGAACGCGCACTCGCTGCCGTTGGAGACGCTGGCCGAGCTCGGGCTCGTCGGGTTCCTCCTGCTCGCCGCGTTCTTCGCCGCGATCGCGACCGGGGCGCTGCGGGCCCGCCGGCGACCGCGCGCGTTGCCCCGGTCGCTCGCCGCGGGCGCGTCGGGCGCGATCGCGGTGTTCGTCGTGTCGTGCGCCGTCGACTGGACCTGGCAGCTGGGGTTCATCACCGCCTGCGCCCTGCTCCTCGCGACGACGCTGCTGCCGGAGGGCCGGCCGATGCGGTCGCGTCGCGCCTGACGTCGCGCGCCGCGCCCAGGTGCGCGTCGAGCCAGCCGCGGTGCACGGCCCGTCCCGGCGGCGCCCCGGCGATCCAGCGGGCCCCGGCGCCGATGACGTTCGCGGCGACGATCACGGCGGTGGTGGCCCGGCCGCGCCGGTCGTGCGACCAACGGTACGTGGCGGCCATCGTGCGGCGGGTGCGCCCGTCGCCCCACGCCGCGCCGGTCGCCGCGCCGATCTCGTGCAGCACCGTCGCGCCCGGGACGTAGCGTGTGGCCCAGCCCGCCCGGGCGGCGCGCCACGACAGGTCCAGGTCCTCGGCGTACATCCAGCGGTGCTCGTCGAACCCGCCGATCGCGTCCCACGTCGCGCGACGCACGAGCAGCAACGCGCCGTGCGCCCACGGCACCCGCCGCGGACGGTCCGGGTCCCAGCTGCCCTCCAGGACGTAGCGGGCGCGGAGCCGGGCGCTGCGCTCGACGATCCCGGCGTTGAACGCGACGGTGAACGGCGCCGTCGGGAAGGGGTGCACCGTGTGCTGCACGCGGCCGTCGGGGCCGACGAGCCGCGGGGCGAGGATGCCCGCGCCGGGGTCGGCGTCGGCGGCGCGCAGCAGGGCGTCGACGGCGCCGGTCGTGACGGCCACGTCGGCGTTGGCGGGCACGACCCAGGGCGCGTCCGGTGCGGCGCCGGCGCGGGCGCCGAGGTTCACCGCCGGACCGAACCCGAGGTTGACGCCCGGCTCGAGCAACGTCACGTGCGGATGACGGTCGCGCACGAGCTCCGCCGACCCGTCGCCGGGGGCGTTGTCGACGACGGTCACCGCGACCCGGCCGGCGGCCCGCTCCTGCTCCAGCGACCGCAGGCAGCGGTCCAGCAGCTCCGGCGTGCGGTAGGAGACGACGACGACGTGGACGGGCGCCGCGTCCGGCGTCGCCGCCGACCGGCGGCCCGCGTCACCGGGTGCGGACCCGTCCCGGCGGCCGTCGCTCACGCGGCCCTCCGCCAGGTGATCGGTGCGTCCCCGCCGTCGGCGGTCGCCGTCACGGCGCCGTCGGCGGCGAGCAGGTCGAGCGACCCGAGCGTCTCCGACAGGCACAGCACGACCTGGCGGCGCACGACGTCGCCCCACAGCCGCGACGCCAGGTCGTGGGCGGTCGCGGCCTCGTCCGGTCCGAGCAGGCCGAGGATCCGTCGGGCGCGCCGCTCCGCCGAGCGGCGCCGGGTCGCCACGAGGGTCGGCACGTCGACGACCGGCGAGCCGTGGCCGCCCAGGACGAGGCGCGGGTCCTCCGCGGCCGTCCGGGAGATCCCGTCGAGGTAGCGCGGCAGCGCCGGCGCCCGGTCGGCGGCGGTGGCCGGATGCGCGTCGGCGTGCAGCGCCGCCGGTCGGCAGGTGAGCAGCGGCACCGACGGCACGTGGCCGAGCAGGTGGTCGCCGCCCAGGACGATCCCGCGGGCGTCGTCGACGAGCAGCGTGTCGGTCGCGCTGTGGCCGGGGCGGTGCACCACCCGCAGCCGACGCCCCGCGAACGCCACCGCGTCGCCGTCGGCGACCGGGACGACGTCGCCGACCTGCCGTCCCGCCCACTGGTGGTGCGACAGGTGGAGCGTCGCCACGGCGTCGGCGGCGACCGCCGGGACCCCGTGCGCGGCGGCGGCGCCGGCGAGGAACCGCGCCTCGCGCCGGCCGTGGTCCTCCAGGTCGCGCAGGCGCGGGGCCAGCACGTCGAGCGCGACGACCTCGGCGCCGGTGCGCTCCTGCAGCAGCGCGGCCAGGCCGACGTGGTCGGCGTGCTCGTGCGTCACGACGATCCGGGCCAGGTCGTCGACGCGACGACCGAGCGCCCGCAGGCCCTGCTCGAGCGCCCACAGCGCGTCGGCGCCGGCCGGCCCGGCGTCGACGAGCGTCGGCGGGTCGTCGTCGACGAACCACGCGTTCACCGGTCCGACGGGGAACGGCGTCGGCAGCGACAGCCGGTGGATCCCGGCGTCGGCGGCGATGCGCACGGCGGGGGAGGTGGGGGACGGGGCGGTCATGGACGTCGCCGGTCGGCGGACCGGCCGGGACGGTCGTGCGCGGCGCGCGTCGTCCGTCCCGGTCGCGATCGTCCGGCTCAGCCGCGGATGAGGCCGAGGACCTCGTCGCGGCGGCGCTCCATGTCCTCCACCGACACGAGCGACTCCAGGCACAGGCGCAGCAGCGGCTCGGTGTTGGACTTGCGGACGTTGAAGTGCCAGTCGTCGTAGTCGACCGACACGCCGTCGACGTGGGTGATCGTCGCGTCGGCGTAGCGGGACTCGATCGCGGCGATCCTCGCGTCGGCGTCCTCGACCGTCGAGTTGATCTCGCCCGAGATGAAGTACTTCGCGCGGTACGCGCCGACGAGCTCGGACAGCTTGACGCCGCGCTCCGACAGCAGCTCGAGGATGAGCAGCGCCGGGATCGTCCCGGAGTCGGCGCAGGAGAACGCCTCGAAGTAGTAGTGGCCGGACACCTCGCCGCCGAAGATCGCGCCGGTCTCGCGCATCCGCGTCTTGAAGAACGCGTGGCCGACGCGGTTGATCAGCGCGGTGCCGCCGGCGGCCTCCACGACGTCGGCGACCGCCCGCGAGGCGCGGCAGTCGTAGAGGATCGTCGCGCCCGGCGTGCGGGAGAGCAGCGCCTCGGCCAGCAGCGCGGTGAGGAAGTCGCCGTCGACGAACGCCCCGGTGTCGTCGATGAAGAAGCAGCGGTCGGCGTCGCCGTCCCACGCGATCCCCAGGTCGGCGCCGGTGGCGCGGACCTTGTCGATGATGAACTCGCGGTTCTCCGGCAGCAGCGGGTTGGGCTCGTGGTCGGGGAAGTTGCCGTCCGGGGTCCAGTAGGCGGTCTCGAGGTCCAGGCCGAGGCGCTCCAGCAGCGGGCCGACCATCGGGCCGGCCATGCCGTTGCCGCCGTCGACGACGACCTTCAGCGGCTTGACCTTCGCCGGGTCGATGAACTCCAGCGCCGCGGCCTGGAACGCCGTGTACACGTCCTCCTCGGCCACCGTGCCCCGGGTGGGGGCGGGAGCCCGGGCGAGGAACGCGTCGTCCTGGGCCAGGCGGCGGATGTCCTGGATGCCGCGGTCGCCCGACAGCGCCAGCGCCCCGCGCTCCACGAGCTTCGCGCCGGTGTACGCCTTGGGGTTGTGCGACGCGGTGCACATCAGGCCGCCGTCGAGGTCGCGCGATCCGACGGTCCAGTAGAGCATCTCGGTGCCGACCTGGCCGATGTCGAGGACGTCGGCGCCCTCGCGGACGATGCCGTCGCGGTACGCCCCGGCGAGCTCGGGGGCGGTCAGGCGCATGTCGCGGCCGAGTCCGACGCGGATCCCGGTGACCGGCCTGTCGGCGAGCTTCGCGATGACGTGCGCGAACGCGCGACCGATGGCGTGCGCGACGTCGACGGTGATCTGCTCGCCGGCGAGCCCGCGGATGTCGTACGCCTTGAAGATGTCCGAGGGGACGGTCATAGGCGCGCCATCCTACGAGGGACGTCGCCGGGGGCGACGTCACACGGCCGGTCCTACTCGCCAGTAGGCTGTGGGGCCCCGACCGGAGGACCGCGACGCATGACGACGAAGACCCCGACCCTCGACGCACCGCTGGAGCTGCCCGGGGGAGCCCGGCTGCCCAACCGGATCGCGAAGTCGGCGATGAGCGAGCAGCTCGGCGACCGCCGCAACGCGCCGACCGACGACCTGGTGCGCCTGTACGAGCGGTGGGGGTCCGGCGGCGCCGGGCTCCTCGTCACCGGCAACGTCATGGTCGACCGCCACCACCTGGGCGAGCCGCGCAACGTCGTCGTCGACGACGAGCGCGACCTGGCCCGGCTGTCGGCGTGGGCGCGCGCCGGCCGTCGGCACGGATCCCGGGTGTGGGTGCAGGTGAACCACCCCGGTCGCCAGGCGCTGATCGTCGCGGGCCGCACGCGTCCCGTGGCGCCGAGCGCGATCGCCCCGGCGATCCCCGGCTACGTCCGGCCGCGCGAGCTGACGTCCGGCGAGATCGAGGGGATCGTCGAGCGGTTCGCCCGCACGGCCCGGATCGTGCGCGACGCCGGGTTCGACGGCGTGCAGGTGCACGGCGCGCACGGCTACCTCGTGTCGCAGTTCCTCTCGCCGTCGGCCAACCGGCGCGACGACGCGTGGGGTGGTGACGCCGAGCGCCGCCGGCGGTTCGTCCTCGAGGTCGTCCGGGCGGTCCGTGCGGCGGTCGGCCCGGACTTCCCGGTCGGGATCAAGCTCAACTCGGCGGACTTCCAGAAGGGCGGGTTCACCGCCGAGGAGTCCGCCGCGGTGCTCGAGGCGCTGGCGGCCGAGGGCCTGGACCTGCTGGAGATCAGCGGCGGCACCTACGAGGCGCCGGCGATGGTCGGCGCGGTCCGCGAGAGCACCGCCCGGCGGGAGGCGTACTTCCTGGAGTACGCCGAGACGGTCCGCGACCGGGTCGGCGGCGTCCCGCTGATGGTCACCGGCGGGTTCCGGGGTGCGTCGGCGATGCGCGACGCGATCGCCGACGGTGCCTGCGACGTCGTGGGGATCGCCCGGCCGTTGGCGGTCGACCCGGACGGGGCGCGTCGGGTGCTCGAGGACCCGACCGCGCGGCTGCCGTCGCCGGAGCCGTCGCTCGGCCCGCGCGTGCCGCGGACGCTCACGTCGGCGATCGCGCTCGGGTGGCACACCCGTCAGCTGCAGCGGATCGGCGCCGGCCGCGACCCCCGTCCGGACGAGCCGGCGTGGCGGACCGCCGTCGGCATGCTGACCGCCAACGGCTGGGACGCCTTCCGGCGACGGCGGGCGTAGGGCGCGGCGGCCGGGAGTGGGTGGCGCGGGACCGGTCGGCCACGCGCGATCGGTCGGTGCGACGCCGTGGCCCGGAGTGGACGTCACCGCGCCCGCGGCACCTCGACGAGCTGCACGGCCGTCGTGGCGACCGCGGCGCGGGCCAGGCGGTCATCGGTCGTGAGCAACGGGGCGCCCGTCGCCTCGGCCAACGCGACGTACAGGCCATCGCTCACGGTGATCGCATGCCGCATGCCCCACGCCCTCCCGAGCAGCGCGCGCGTCGGGTGGACGGTCGGCACGAGCCGCGCGTGCACCGCCAACGCCCGCTCGGCCGCGGCGTCCCCGAGGCCTCCCGCCAACGTCACCCGGCGCAGGACCCGCGCGACCTCGACGTCGATGATCGCGGGAGCCTGGACGGTCGCGCCCTGCAGCAGGTGTCGCTCCACGGCTTCGGCGCGCTCGGTCCGCAGCAGCACGTCGAGGACGGCGGACGCGTCGACGATCACGTGTCGCCGTCGATGCGCAGGTCGCGCAACATCGCGGCGGGTGACGTGGTGATCCGCGCGGGCTCGAGCGCCGAGATCGCGGCGCGCAGCTCATCGGGGCTCGGCCGCTCCGCCGCGCGCGCCAGCTCCGTCCTGAGGTACTCCGACAGCGACGTCCCCGCCGCGACGGCGCGCAACTTGAGCGTACGGTGGACGTCCTCGGGGACGTCGCGAATCTGGACCAGGACGCCCATACGCAGAGTATGCGTGCATCGTGAACGAATGTCCAACGTCGCCTGGAGCCGGCCGGCGCGGCGGCGCGTCTGAGGAACGCGCCGGGCCTCGTGGCCCCGGCGCCGGGCCGTCCCGAGCGTGCGCCCGGAGTCGGCGCGACCCGCCTCAGCGCGCCCGTCGGTCCATCCGTCGGCGGCGCAGCGCGGTACGGAACCGCCCTGCGGTCGCCGTCGGTCGGTAGGCGACCAGGTGCGAGCGCTCGTGGTGGCGCTCGTGGAGCAGCAGGCCCGGGGCGGCGCGGTGGAGCATCGGCCGCAACGGCATCGGACGGTGCAGCTCCAGGTCGTCGCCGTCGGTGTCGAGCAGGTTGACGAGCACGACGTCGGCCAGGCCCTCCAGGGTGCGCTGGACCGCGGGCGGGTCCTCGGCGTGCTCCAGCACGTCGAACGCGAACGCCAGGTCGAACCCGCCGAAGCCGTCCGGCAGCGCATCGAGGTCGACGATCCGACCCGCACCGTCGCCGTGGCCCCGCCGCTCCAACCGCCACGCCAGGTACGCGGTCGACGGGTTGGCGAAGTCCGCGAACGTCACGTCGTAGCCGTCGTCGAGCAACCGCAGGCCGTCCGACCCGATCCCGCACCCGTAGTCGAGGATCCGGGCGCCAGGGGCGACCAGCCGACGCAGCGCCGCGTGGTACGGCTCCTTCGTCCCGGTCATCGCGAACGCCGTCAGGTCGTAGAGGTAGCTGCGCGACGTGCGGTAGAACCGCTCGGCGTCGCCGACCTCACGCCACTCCTCGCGGGTGGCCTGCTCGTGACGCTGCAGCCGCTCCAGCTCGAACGCCGGGCCCAGGTACTCCTCGAGCTCTCGCTGCTCACGGGCGGGATCGGCGCGCATCGCGCTGCATGCTCGCAGCCGCGGCGCGGTCGCAGGCCCGCGGTCGCGGCCCGTGGCACACTCCGGCGCGATGTCGCCGACCGTCACCGTCGTCCTGCCCACGGCGGGCCGGCGGCCCCTGGAGCGGACGCTCGCCGCGACCGCCGGGGCGGACGAGGTCGTCCTGGGCCTGGACGCGACCGTCGGCGCCGCGGGGGAGGCCGCGGTCTGCGCCGCGGCCGGGACCGTCGGGGCGCAGGTCGTCCGGGCCGACGCGCCGGGAGCGTCGGCCGCCCGCAACGCCGCGTGGCGCCACGGCACCGGCGACCTGGTGCTGCTCGTCGACGACGACGTCGTGCTCGACCCGGGGGCCGTCGACGCCCACCGCGCCGCGCACGCCGCCGGCGACCCCGATCGGGTCACCCTCGGCCGTCCGCGGTGGCCGACCGACCGGCGCGTCACCGCGTTCGAGACGTGGGTCGACGAGGCCCTGCAGTTCCGCTTCGCCGAGATCCCCGCCGACGGCGAGACCGGGTGGTGGCACCTGTACTCCTGCTGCGCCGCGATCCCGCGTGCGACGTTGGAGCGGGTCGACGGGTTCGACGAGGTGCGGTTTCCGTTCGGGTACGAGGACCTGGACCTGGGCCGCCGCCTGGACCGGGCGGTCGGTGGGCTGCGGGTGCGGCTCCTGCCCGACGGTGGCGGGATCCACGACACCCGGATGACGCTGACCGAATGGCGCACCCGGATCCGGCGGATCGCCCGGACCGAGCGCGACTTCGTGCGGGCCCACCCCGACCTGGACGCGCACCTGCACGCGCGGTTCGTCGCCACCCGCGGCCACCGGCCGCCACGGTCGGGACGGGTCGCGGCCGCGATCGGCGAACGAGCTCCGGCCGGGCGGCTGACCGAAGCGGTGCGCCGGCGCGCCGCGATCTGGTGGGAGCACGACCTGGCCGCGCGGTTCCTCGAGGAGTGGGCGCGCGGGCCGGCGGTGGGCGGTGGCGACGAGAGGCACGGGCCGGCGGTGGGCGGTGGCGACGAGAGGCACGGGCCGGCGGCGGGCGGTGGCGACGAGGGCCGCGAGCCGGGCGCCACGCCGCCGTCCTGATCGCCGTCCCCGCCACGCCTCCACCGAGATCGAGGGAAAACCCCAATGGCGGCCCGCTCGACGGGACCGGATACTCGCGGGGTGCCCGGCCTCGCCTCCCGATCCTCGTCGCCCACGGTCGCGGGACGCTCACCGGCGCTCGAGGCTCCGGGTGGGCCCGCACGGCCCCGGCGCGCCGCGCTGACGGCGCTCGCCGCCGCGATCCTGGCGCTCGCGCTCACGGCGCCCGCGACGGCCGCGCCCGCGCTCGGCCCGGCCGAGACGCTCTTCTCCACCGACGGTCCGTGGGGGATCGCGGTCGCGGACATGGACGGCGACGGCCGTGCCGACGTCATCACCGGCGGCTTCGCGACCGGAGGCCTGAACGTCGCGCTGCAGCAGGCCGACGGGTCCTTCACCTCGACGCGGATCGACGACTTCGGGGGGTTCAGCCGGGGCGTGCACGTCGCGGACTTCAACGTCGACGGCCGCCCCGACGTCGCCGTGCGGGGCACGACGCTCCGACCGCTCCTCCAGAACGGCGACGGCACGTTCGCGCCCGGCGCCTCGTTCCCGTCGCCGAACCCCCCGCCCTATTCGATGGGCGTCGGCGACGTCGACGACGACGGCCGGCCGGACATCATCGTCGGCGGGAGCTCGCCGCGAGGGCTCACGGTGGCGCTGCAGCAACCCGACGGGACGTTCCTCGCGCTCCCCACGGCTCCGGTCCCCGGAGCCCAGATCGACGACATCGAGGTCGGTGACGTCGACGGCGACGGCGCCAACGAGATCGTGGCGGCCGACGCCACCGGTGGGCGCGTCGTCATCGCGTCGGTTACGGGCTTGTCGGTCGTCGTCGACGCCATGGTCTCCGTCTCCGGCTTCCCGACCGGGATCGCCGTGGACGACATCGACGGCGACGGCAAGGACGAGGTGGCCGTCGCCCGCTGGTCCGCGGCGCTGGCCTCGATCGTCGAGCACGACGGCGGCGCCTACGTGCTGCGACCGGACTCCTACCCGACGGACCCCGCCGGTCCCGGCATGGTCGACATCGCCGACTTCGACGGGGACGGACGTCCCGACATCGTCGTCGGGGCCGGTGGCGGGAACCTGTGGACCAGGGTCCACGTGCTGCACCAGCAGGCCGACGGGGGGTTCGTGCGCACCGACCATCCGTTCGGGTCGTCGATCCCGGCGTGGGACATGGCCGTCGGCGACATCGACGGCGACGGCGACCCCGACGTGGTCCTCGCCGATCCGAGCGACGACAACCGCGTCGTGCTGCTGCGCAACAAGCGCGACACGACCGACCCGACCGTGACGCTCACCACCCCCGTCGACGGCGCGACGTACGACCGCGGGTCGACCGTGAACGCGGACTTCGCCTGCGCCGACGGCGCCCACGGCAGTGGGATCGACACCTGCGTGGGGACGGTCGCGGACGGCGATCCGATCGACACGGCGACGTTGGGGCCCAAGTCGTTCAAGGTCACCGCCAAGGACCAGGCCGGCAACACCGCGTCGAAGACCGTCACCTACACGGTCGCCGCTCCTGTACCCGACCCCGACCCCGCGCCCGACCCCGACCCCGGGCCCACCCCGACGCCGGCGCCGGTCGACCAGGGTGCGACGCTTCCGTCGTCGGACGTCGTCCCGTCGTGTCGTGAGCCGTTCGTGACGGTCGTCGACCTACGTCCCACGGGCACCCGCCGCCGACCGCGCACGAAGGTGCTGGCGGTCGCCGCCGGGAGCCTGGCGGGGAGCACCGTGGCCGTCCGGCGCGACGGGCGGCAGATCCGCACGGGTCGCGTCGGCGCCGACGGGCGGATCAGCATCTCGGTGCCGGCGCCGGAGGAGCGGCGTGCGCGGGCCCGGGCGCGGTATCGCCTGGTGGTGGGCGACGTGCGGTCGCGGGCGCTGAAGGCCACGCGGCGGGCGACGATCTCCACCCGCAAGAGCCTGCGGAGCGGCGGGCTGCGCGTCACCGGGCGGATCGTCGGCCTGCGTCGCGTCAGGACGCTCATCGTGACCGGCGAGCCGGTCTGTGGCGACGATCGGCCGATCCGGACCCGGATCCGCACCGATCGCCACGGCCGGTTCCGCGTGACGCTCGCCCCACCTCGCGGCCGGTCCACGGCCGTCTCGTACCGCATCCGCTACGCGAACCGGACGGCCACGCTGCCGGTGCTGCTCACGCGGTCGGGCGAGGCACGTTAGCTCCGAGGCCCGGGGAGGCCGCGCGCGGTCCGGCCCGCCCGGGCCCGGGCCACCGGCCGTGCCCCCTGCTCAACGCGCCTGGTCGGCCGCCTCGACGTCCGGCAGGTTCCGCGCCCGGCCCCGGGCCCGGGCCGGGACCCCGGCGGCCAGCGCCCCGTCGGGGATCTCGCGGTTGACGAGCGAGTTGGCGGCGACGACCGCGCCGGCGCCGACCGACGCGGTGACGGTGACCTTGGAGTGGATCGCCGCGCCCTCGCCGATGACGATCGGACGCAGCACGTAGCCCTGCTGCAGGAAGTGCTTGTCGGCGGTCCCGAAGCGGTGGCGGCCGTCGAAGATCGCGACGTCCTGGCCGAGCGCCGCGTTGTCGCCGATCTCCAGGCGGGTGGTGATCTGGATCAGCGCCCCGTCGGTGAAGATCACCCGCTCGCCGATCCGCACCTCGGCCTGCGGGCCGATCTCGATCGTGCCGCCGCGACGGAACTCCGTCGTCGCCCCGATCCACAGGCTGCCGCCCTCGCGGGCGTCCAGGCGGAACCCGGGCCCGATGAACGCGGACGGATCGATCCGCAGGTCGACGTCCGGGTGACGGAAGAGCAACCACGCCCGTCGCAACCGCGACGCCACGTGCGGGACGCGCCAGTCCAGCGCCCGCGCCACGCGGCGACGCACCGCGCGCACCGGCCGACGGTCGACGACGCTCACGGCGCCACCGCCCGGGCCAGCAGGTCGTTGCGGGTCCACGGCCGCAGCGGCGGGATCCGGTCCAGGGCGTGCAGCACCCGGCGGCCACCGGGCGACGGGACGAAGTCGAACCACACCACGTGGCCCAGGCGCGCCTGCACGTCGACGAAGCCGGCGGCCCGCAACGCGTCGCGCAGCTCGCGGCGGCTCAGCTCCCCGACGTGCATCTCGTGCTCGATCCGCTTGCGCGGGTCGCGCGGCCACCGGCGTCCGGTCGGCCACAGCGCCCGCAGCACCCGGTAGGTGCGGTCGTATACCAGCCGGTTGGGCATCGTGTGGACGATGATCGACCCGCCCGGGCGCAACAGCCGGCGCGCCTCGACCAGCGCGTCGTGCAGCTCGGCGGCGGTGAGGTGCTCGACGACGTCGAGCATCGCCGCATGGTCGAACGCCCCGTCCGCCAGGCCGGTCGCGCGCACGTCGCCCTGCAGCAGCTCCACGCGGTCCTGCACCCCGTGGGTGCGCGCGGTGTCGCGGGCGAGCTCCAGCGCGTCCGGGGAGTACTCCACCCCGACCGCGCGGCGCGCCCCGGCGAGCGCGGCGCCGGTGACGAGCTCGCCGCGACCACAGCCCAGGTCGACGAGCGACGCGGTGGCGTCGAGGCCGAGCTCGGCGACGACCCATCCGTAGATCCCGTCGACGGCGCGACGGTCGTTCCACGCGGCCGCGTCGCCGCACGCCTCGCGGTAGTAGGCGGTGTCGTACGCGGACGGCGGCACCGTCGGCGGGGTCAGGTCGGTGGACGGCATCAGGCGGGGGAGGGACGGCCGCGGCCCCGCAGGTAGCGGGCCGCCTCGGTGACGAGCCGCCGCTCCAGCACGGCCACGGACGCCAGCACGATAGCGCCGAAGATCACCATCCGGACCCCGTCCGGCAACGGCAGCGCCGCGAGCGCCCCGGCGGTCGCCAACAGCGTCGGTGCGAGCGCCCGCACCCCGTGGCGCACCATCGACACGTCCGGCAGCACGTCGCGGATCAGCACCGCCCGCGCCGCCAGCCCGACCACCGCGGTCAGCGCCAGGGCGATCCCGTACCCCTCGACGTCGAGGACGGCCAGCAGCGGCACGGTGAACGCGAGGAACCCGACGAGCTGCACGATCGCCAGGACGAGCAGGCCCCGCAGTCGGCCGCGGACGAGGAGGAACTGCCAGAGGTTGCCGCCGACGTGGCCGATGACGATCGCCACGCCGAACCAGCGCAGGACGGGGATCATCGGCGCCCACTCCTCGCTGAGCACCGTGTGGACGATCGTCGTGGGGAAGAGCGCGCACGCCGCGCCGACCGGTCCCGCCCACAGCAGGCCCATCTGGTTGCCCTTGCGGAACGCCTCGCCGAGCAGCGGGTCGCGGTCCTTGCGGGCGCTGATGGCCGGCATCACCGCGTCGGCGACGGCGGAGTCCAGGCGTTGGGCGGCCATCGCGACCGTCGACGCGAGCGCGATCGCCCCGACGGCCGCGGTGCCGACGAGCAGCTCGGCGGCGACGATCGACCCGAGCAGCACCGCCGCCCCGACCCCGGTCGCCGCCGCGACCGGCGCCGACACCTTCAACCGGCGCCGCAGTCGCTCCACGTCGCGCAACGGCCGCAACGGGAACGGGCACGCGCGGATCGCCAGCAGCGCCGTCGCCCACGCCCCGACGATCCCGCCGACGACGAGCGACCACGCACCCCACCCGGCCAACGCCAGGCCGACCGCGACGACGGTGCCGACGACCGGCTCGGTCGACTGCAGCAGCCGCAGCCGGCCGAACTGCAACGACCGGATCAACGGCCACATCCCGGCCTGCAGCACGATCGCGGGGGCGGCGAGCGTCGAAGCGAGCAGCAGCCACAGCATCTCGACGTCGCCGTAGACGAGCGCCATGAGCGGCGCGGCGACGACGATGAGCGCCGTGAGCGCCACGTTGATCGCGAGCTCGAGCGTGAATCCGGCGCGGAAGCTCAGCTCCTCCTCGGGGTCGTCGTCGGCGAGGTACGCCTCGAGGATCCCGATCTGCTTCAGGACCCCGGCCGCGCCGATGATCGCCAGCACGCCGCCCCACAGCCCGTACTCCTCGGGCGCGACGATCATCGCGATGAGGACGCCGCGGACGAGTTGGACGGCGGTCGCGAACGCCTGGAACGCGGCGTTCCACGCGATGCCGCGGGTCATCGCCACCCGCATCGAGCGGGGGACCGGCAGGACGGGCGTCCGCCGATCGGGAGGGGGGTCGGAGCCCTGCGGCGCCGACACCGCGATCAGCCGTCGCGGCGGGAGTGGAGCACGGCGTGGCGGACCGTGAACCGCTCGTCGCCCTTGCCCGCCGCCATCATGAACCGCGATCGGACGGTCGTCGTGTCGAATCCGGCGGTCCAGTGCATCGCGCGCCAGGTCCTCAGCGTCGGCATCCAGAACACGACGGCGGAGTCCCGGTCGGCGAGATACCGCGACGACGCCCACGGCAGCAGCGCCCCGCGACGGTCGTACTCCTCGGCCGAGACGAACAGCCCACCGGGCTTCACGAGGTCGCGGATCCGCTCGAGCGCCAGCAGCTGGTCGCGCAGGTGGATGAGGACCGACCCGCAGAACACGAGGTCGAACGTCCCCAGCTCGTCCGGGGTGGCGTGGTAGATCGACCGGACGACCCGCTCGACCTTCGACCCGCGCAGCTCGTGCGCGATCGCGAACCCCGCCCCTCGCGGCTCGTCGCTCATGAGGTGCTCCGGCGGACGACGACGCGGGGGCCAGTCCAGCTCGCGCTCGTCGTCGAGGTCGAGCGCGACGACGTCCGCGCCGCGACGCTCCATCTCGAACGCCCAGAACCCGTCCCACGTGCCGACGTCCAGCGCCCGCATCCCGGACATGTCGTCGGGCAGCCCGTAGTGGTGGACGTCGCCACGAAGGTCGAACCAGCCGTCGGTCACCACGCCCGGGGCGAGCTCGAGCGCGTGGTACCAGCGGCGGGAATCAGCGGCCTGACGGGCGTCCATCGCGGACGAGTGTAGGGCCTGCGCCCCGGAGCCCATGGGGCGCCCGCCGCGGGCCGGTCCCGCGCGGGCCGGCTCCCTAGACTGCTGCGCCGTGGGCTCCATCGACCCGGCGACCGAGCATCCCGTCGTGATCCTCTGCGGCGGCCGCGGCACCCGCCTGGGGGCCGGTCAGACGCTGCCCAAGCCGCTGGTCGAGGTCGGCGGAGTGCCGATCGTGCAGCACGTCGTCGGCGTGTACGCCGCGCAGGGCTGCCGGCGGTTCCTCCTCGCCGCCGGG
>JALNWQ010000004.1 GCA_023230855.1 Solirubrobacteraceae bacterium | reverse complement strand
TCGTTGCGCAGCCACGGCTGGGCCGCGGTCCGTGCATCCGCCTCGAAGCCGTCCCCCAGCGCCAGGATGAGCGCGCGCTTGTCCTGGAAGTACGAGTAGAAGGTCGGCCTCGAAACGCCGGCCAGCGTCCAGCAGCGCGTCGACCGGGCCGAGCGGCGCCTCGCCGACCTCCAGCAGCAACGCGGTGCCGGCGTGAGCGCGCGATTGGCGCCGGCCCGGTCGGCGCACCGGTCGGCGCTTCCCTCCGGGGCCGCATGATGCCCGTCCCCTCCGGGTGAGGGCTCCGGGGCGTCGTCGCCCCGAGGGGGTGCTAGGCGTTGCTGGTTCGGCTCGGGACGATGTCGATGTCTTCGCCGTTGATGGTGGCGACCAGGCGCATACGGCCGCCGAGCGCTTCGACGTAGCGACCGATGGTGGAGAGGCGGAGGTCTTCGCCGTTGCGCTCGATTGCGGAGACGCGGGGGCGACTGATCTGGAGGCGTTCGGCGAGGTCGCTCTGACTGACGCCTGCGCGCTCGCGCAAATCGTGCAGGGCGATCTCAGCACTGAGGAGCTCGCGCTCCTCAGCGATCTGCTCGCGCATCTGCGGCGTGATGGTCCGCTGCGCACGGATCTCAGCAAGGGTCTTCGGGGCGTTCATCGGTCGTCCTCGTTCTGCTGCTTGAGGTAGCGGAGGTAGTCGTCATAGAGGTCGTCGGCCGCCGGAATGTTCTGCTCGTACCAACCGGTCCAGTTGCCGGCCTTGTTGCCGCCGAGCAGCACGAGCGCCTGGCGCTGGGGGTCAAAGGCGAAGAGCGCCCGGAGGTGGCCACCGAAAGAGCGGAGCTCTTTCATGTTGCTGTGGCGGCTTCCGGTGATCGTGTCGACGGCCGGGCGGCCGAGCGTGGGTCCTACCTCTTCGAGCAGCCCAATCGCGGCCATGATCGACGCGTATTCCGCGTCGGCAAGGGTCTCGAGCCACTCCTCGGCCTCGGGACTGAAGAGCACCGTCCACATGCCATCCCCACAGTAACCCATTCATTTCCGCAACTCAATCATTTCCGCTTTCGGGTCGGCTGCGTCGGCGGGGCGTGGTGCTGCGCCAGGGGGAGCGGGTTCGGTCGCCGCGGCGTCGCAGCGAGGGGGCATGGAGGGGGACGTCGACGTAGCGGCCGGCGGGGTCGGTGAGCTCGACGGCGGCCAGCGGGGTGCCGAACCAGAGAGCGGTGGCGTCGCGGAGCCAGCGGCGGGTCTGGGCGTCGGCGAGCTCGTGGTCGGTGGGCAGACGGTGGACCTGCAGGAAGTGCTCCCAGTCGCCGCCGCGTACCGGCAGGTCGCCATCCCGGCGCAGCCAGCCCGGCCACCCCTGCAGGGTGCTGGCGGGGTCGCGGCGAGCACGACGGACGACGGCGTCGAGGCGCTGCTGCGCAGCCGGCCCGTTCGTCTTGGCGTCGTCGCGCATCGCGCCGGCGCGGCGGGCGACGTCGCCGGTGTGCAGCCAACCGTCGGCGTCGATCGCCTCGGCGGTGCGCTCCGGGTCGTCGCGGTAGCCGGGGGTGACGTGCGGTCCGCGGACGAGGATCTCGCCGTCGTCGGCGATCCGCAGCTCGCCGCGGGGCATGACGTGGCCGATCGTCTCGATGCGGGTCGCGCCGGGGGGTTGGACGGTGCCGAGCGACCCGGTCTCCGACATCCCCCAGCCCTCGCCGAGCGGCAGGCCGAGGGCGAGGAAGAACTCGTGGACGCCACGGGCGAGCGGCGCGGCGCCGGACAGCAGCAGGTCGAGCCGGTCGAACCCGAGCCGGCCGGCGATGCCGCGTAGCGCGGCGGCGTCCTGCTCGGACAGCTCCCCGAGGACGTCGGCGGGCACGATCCCCGTCTCCTCGTCGGCGCGGCGCACGACCGCGAGCGACCGCTCGAGCGCCCCCTCGACGGCGTCACGCTGCGCCGGCTCCAGCGCCTGGAAGCTCGCCAGCAGGCCGGCGCGGAGCTTCTCCCAGATCCGCGGGACGCCCATGAACCACGTCGGCCGGACCTCGGCGACGGCGGCCATGACCTGGCGCGGGTCGGCGACGGTCGTCAGCTCCCAGCCGGTGTAGATCGCGAGGTAGTGCGCGATGAGCCGGTCGGCCATGTGGGCGTGGGGCAGGTAGGACACCGTCGCGCCGTGCTCGCGGAACGGCGCCCGGTCCTGGCAGGACTCCAGGACGGTCATGAGGTTGGCGTGGGTCATCTCCACGCCCTTCGGCGGGCCGGTGGTGCCCGACGTGTAGATGAGCGTCGCGACGTCGTCGGGGCGGACGGCGGCGACGGCCGCGTCGAGGTCGAACCCGGCGTTCGCGTCGCCGAGCGCCTCGAGCCCGTCGAGGGTGAGGTCGGCGCCTGCGGCGTCCGCCGGGCCCTCACCGTCGACGTCGGCGACGACGATCGTCTCGAGGGTCGGCGCGTCGAGGCCGCGGACGCGCTCCAGCAGCGTCGGCTCGACGACGAGCACGCGGCACCCGGAGTGGCGGACGAGGTACTCGAGCTGCTCCGGCGACGACGTGAGGTAGAGCGAGAACGGCACCGCGCCCAGGTGGATCGAGGCGGTGTCGACGACGTGGAACGCCGGGCGGTTGAGCAGGAGCATCCCGACGGTGTCGCCGTGCCCGATCCCCAGCCGGGCGAGGCCGGCGGCGACCCGGCGGACCCGCCGGTCGTAGGCCGACCAGGTGAGCGCGCCCTCGTGCCCGAAGGCCCGCAGCGCCGGTTCGTCGGGCCGGTCGCGGACGGTCGCGCGGAACGCCGCGGCGACCGTCGCGGAGCCGTGCCCGGGCGGCGTCGAGGTGGTGGAGAGCGGTGCGGTCGGCGAGCTCACGGAGCGACCATAGACCAAAATCGAACAGAAAGTCCAATGGAATGTTTGACAGTGGTTCCCGAAGGCAACTACCGTTCGTCGCCATGAGTCGCGTCGTCCTGCTGGGAGCCACGGGCTTCACCGGCACCCTCACCGCCCGCCGCCTGCTCGACCACGGGATCGCGCCACTGCTCGCCGGCCGGTCGGCCGACCGGCTCGCGCGTCTGGCCGACGATCTGGGCCTGTCGGCCGACGACACCGCCCGGATCGACCTGGACGATCCGGCGTCGATTGGCGACCTGCTGTCCGAGGGGGACGTGCTCATCACGACGGTCGGGCCGTTCCTGCGGGTGGGCCACGTCGCGCTCGAGGCCGCGATCGCGGCCGGCGCGCACTACGTCGACAGCACCGGCGAGGCGCCGTTCGTCCGCGAGGTCTTCGGCGACCCGTCGTCGCGCGCCGCTGCGCGCGGGGCGTTGCTGCTGCCCGCGCTGGGCTACGACTTCGTGCCCGGCAACCTCGCCGGGGCGCTGGCGCTCGAGCGGGCCGGGTCGGCGGCGACGCGGGTCGACGTCGGCTACTTCTTCCTCGGCGACCCGCGCACGCCGTTGAGCGGCGGGACGAAGGCGTCGGCGGGCGGCGTGCTGACGCGACCGGGCTTCACGTACCGCGACGGCCGGGTCGTCGACGAGCGGTGCGGCGCCCGGGTCCGGCGATTCGACGTGCAGGGCGAGCGGGCGCCCGCCCTCACGCTCGGGTCGTCCGAGGTGCTCACGCTCCCGCGGTCGTTCCCGTGGCTGCGGGACGTCGACGTGTACCAGGGCGGCCTGGGCGCGGCGACGCCGATCGCCGCGCAGTTCGGGCGGATCGCGGCGGCCCCGCGGCTCGCCGACGCGGTCGCGAGGCTCATCGGCCGCCTCGTCCCCGGGTCGACCGGCGGCCCGGACGAGGCGGAGCGACGCCGCTCCGGCACCCACGTCGTCGCGCGGGCGTTCGACGACGGCGGCCGGCTGCGGTCCGAGGTCGTCCTGCAGGGCCCCAACGTCTACGACGTCACGGCGGGCGCCCTGGCGTGGGGCGCCGCCGAGCTCGCCGCCGGCCGTGGCCGCGGCGCCGGCGCCGCCGGTCCGGTCGAGGCGTTCGGGATCGACGCCCTGGTCCGCGGATGCGCCCAGGCCGGGGTCGTCGAGGTCGGCGGGGGATCCGCGACCGCGGGGTCGGCCCACGCCGCCGGCCCGGTGGCCGCGAGCCCGGCCCCGGGCGGCGACGTCCGCCAGGCGTCGGCCCGGTCGACGTCGTCGTCCGTCGACGGGACCGCCGCGCTCGCCGGGGCCGACCGATGACCGCCTCCGGCGTGGGCGGCGCGGACGGGCCGGCGACGGCTCCCGCGATGGATCCGGCGTCGTGGTTCGACGTCGCGGGCAAGACGTTCCTCATCACGGGCGGGACGAGCGGGATCGGCCGGATGATGGCCGACGGCCTCGTCGCCGCCGGCGCGCGGGTCGTCGTGTCGTCGCGCAAGGCGCCGGCGGTCGAGGAGACCGTCGCGGAGCTGCGCGAGGCCGGCGACGCGATCGGCGTGCCCGGCGACGTGTCGACGCCGGAGGGAGCGCGGGCGCTCGCCGCCGCGGTGTCGGCCGCCGTCGACGGCCGCCTGGACGTGCTGGTGAACAACGCCGGGGTCACCTGGGGCGCCGAGCTCGAGGCGTTCGGTCCCGAGGGCTGGGACCGCGTGATGCACACGAACGTCGAGGGCGTGTTCCACCTGACGGTGGGCCTGCTCCCGGCGTTGCGCGCGGCCGCGTCCGAGGACGACCCGGCCCGGGTGATCATGCTCGGGTCGATCGACGGGCTGCGCACCCCGCCGATGGAGAACTACAGCTACAGCGCGAGCAAGGCGGCGGTGCACCAGTTGACCCGCCACCTCGCCCGGCGCCTGGCGCCGGAGTCGATCACCGTCAACGCGATCGCCCCGGGGCCGTTCGTCAGCCGGATGACGAAGTTCGTCGTGCAGGACCCGGACGCCACCGCGAAGGCCGTGGCCGAGGTCCCGCTGCGCCGGTTCGGCCGGCTGGAGGACGCGGCCGGCATGGTCGCCTTCCTCAGCTCCCGCGCCGGCGCGTACGTCACCGGCGCGATCATCCCGCTCGACGGCGGGATCACCGGGGCCGGGACGGGAGGCTGAGCCCGCGGCGGCGCGTGCATCGAGCCGTTCCGGCACGCGCGCGCACGATGCCGACCGCATATATCCACTAGGATATGGGCAATGGACGTCGCGCGCGAGCTCCGGGCCGCCAGGGCCGCCGCCGGGCTCTCCCAGGCGGAGCTCGCCGAGCGCAGCGGCACGTCGCAGGCGACGCTGTCGGCCTACGAGCGCGGTCGCAAGCAGCCGACGATCGCGACCGCACTTCGCATCCTGCGGGCCGCCGATCGCGATCTCGTGACCCTGCCCGCCGCGGCCGTCGCGGAGCGTCGTCGACTCGAGGACGCCGGACGGACGCTCGTGGAGGTGCTCGACCTCGCCGGGCACCTGCCGACGCGCCACGATCCCGTGCTCGGGTTCCCGGCGCTGCCGCGACGAGCCCCGGAGCCCACGCGGTGACCCTGGCCGAGCGGCTGCTCGCGCTCCACGCCGCGCTCGACGACGCGGGCATCCCCCATGCGTTCGGCGGCGCGATCGCCCTGGCGTACTGGACACTGGATCCGCGGGGCACGAGCGACCTGGACGTCAACGTCTTCGTCCCCGCCGACGAATGCGCACCGGCGCTCGCCGCACTGCCCGCCGGCATCGACCTACCCGACGACCTCGCCGACGTCCTCGCCCGTGACGGTCAGCGCCGGCTCTGGTGGGACACCACACCGGTCGACCTCTTCTTCGACTACGCGCCGATCCACCGGGCGGCCGCCGCCCACCGCCGGATGGTGCCGTTCGCCGGCCGCGAGATCCCGGTGCTGGGTCCCGAGGAGCTCGTCGTCTTCAAGGCGATGTTCGACCGGACGAAGGACTGGGCCGATATCGAGGCGGTCCTCGCGGCCGGCACGGTCGATCCCACGCCGGTCCGGCGGTGGCTCACCACGATGGTCGGCCCGCGGGACGGCCGGATCGCCCGCCTCGCGGAGGCCGAGCGGCGCGCACGTCGCTGATCGGTCGGCGCCCGGCGGCTCGGGCGCCTAGCGACCCGCGCCCACGAGCGGCGCGTCGCGCTCCCCCGCGTCCGTCGTCGAGGACGCCGCATCCGGCGCGGACGCGGCGCTCGGCGTGGCGGCGGCCGTGGCGGCCCGGGCGGCGGCGAGCGCCTCGCCCGGCAGCGGCTCGGCCGGCAGCGACGGGTCGCGGACCGGCTGGCCGGCGACGAGGATCCGTCCCATCAGAACGATCGTGGCGAGAATCCCGCCCGACACCGTGAGCGCGGCCAGGTGGACGAGGACCATGTTCGGATCCTCGAACCCGTGGCGCACCGACAGGTAGACGATGCCGGTGCCGAAGAGGTCGGCGGCGAACGCCATCGGCACGATCGTGAGCAGGGCCAGGCGCTGGATGCCGCGCAGGTACGGCACCAGGCGGTAGATGACGATGCCGCCGACGATGCCGGACATCGCGTTCGTCGTCGCGAGGAACACCGGGTAGCCGGCGACCACGAACGGCTGGCTGTCCTGGTACTCGTAGACGTCGAGGATCGACACGTAGGAGATCTCGGCGGCGAGCGCCATGACGACGAGGCCGCCCCACATCTTCCAGACCGTCGTCATCGACGGGAACCGGGCCAGGGTGCGGACGACGAGGATCGTCGCGCCGCCGTAGAACGCGGTGTACGCGGGCGGGACCCAGATCGGCTGGGCGCTGCCGAACGTCTCGTACAGGTGCCACTGGCCGGCCTCGTTGAACCACAGGCCGTAGAGGTGGTCGAACGCCGGCTCCATGAGGCACGTGAGCGTGCCGCCGACGAGGACGAAGAACGGCCACACGATCCGCTCGCGCCGCCACAGCAGGATGACCCAGACGATCGCCGCCGCCGCGAGGCCGAAGGTCAGGACCGTGGAGATGAGCTGGCCGGTCTCGCTGACGGGCGAGTCCACACCAAGGGTTTCGACGGGCGCCATGACGGTCTCCTCCGGGCTCGACGGGTCGTCCTCCGACGCGGAACGACCCCCGACCGGGGTCAAACATAACATCTGGACCCCGTGTTCGGCAAGGCCTGTGGGTCGCTTCCGCCCGGCGCTCCGCCCGTCGCCTACGCCTCCATCACCTCGGTCGCCGCGAGCCACGCCTCCTCAAGACGCTCGCGCTCGGCGGTCAGCTCCTCGAGCTCGGCCTGCAGGTCGCGCAGGAGCCCGTGGTCGGTCGCGGCGGCGGCCATCCGCTCGTGCAGGTCGGCCTCGCGCGCGGGGAGCTTGTCGAGCAGGCGCTCCAGGCGCGCCGCCTCCTTGCGGGCCGCGTGCCGCTCGGCCCCGGACGGCGCGCGTCCCGCACCCGGTCCGTCGGGCCCGGCGTCGCCGCCACGTCCGGCGTCGCCCCCGGCTCCTCCCCCGTCCCGCCCCGGACCGCCGGGGCGGCCGCGGTCCGCCGTACGCCGGGCACCGCCCGCACCGCCCGAGCCGGCCCGGTCCGTCCCGCGTCCCCGGCGCTCCACGCGCCGCTCCTCGTCGGCCCCGGCGGTGAGCTCGTCGAGGTACTGGTCGATCCCGCCCGGGAGGTGCCGGATGCCGACGCCCGGCTCGATCGCGTAGACGTCGTCGCACACGCGCTCGACGAAGTACCGGTCGTGCGACACGACGACGAGCGTGCCGGGCCACCCGTCCAGCAGGTCCTCGAGCGCGGTGAGGGTGTCGATGTCCAGATCGTTCGTCGGCTCGTCGAGGAGCAGGACGTTGGGCTCCTCGAGCAGCAGCCGCATGAGCTGCAGCCGGCGGCGCTCCCCGCCGGACAGATCGCGCACGTGGGTCCACGCGCGCTCGCCGGCGAACCCGAACCGGTCGAGCAACGTCGCCGCGGTGAGCTCCTCGCCGTCGCTCGTCGTCGCCCGGCCCCGGACGACCTCGTCGAGCGCCTCGAGCGTCCGCAGGTGACCGGGCACCTCGGCGGCGTCCTGGCTCAGGTGGGCCAGCCGCACCGTCGTGCCACGGTCGACGTGGCCCGCGGTCGGCTCGACGTCGCCGGCGAGCACCTTGACGAGCGTCGACTTGCCGGCGCCGTTGACGCCGACGAGCGCCACCCGGTCGCCGGGCCCCAGCCGCCACGTCACGTCGTCGAGGATCCGCCGGTCGCCGAACCGCACCGACACGTCCTCGGCGTCGAGCACCTTGCCGCCCAGGCGCGCCGACGCGAACCGCAGCAGCTCGACCCCGTCGCGGGCGGGCGGCTCGTCGGCGATCAGCGCGTTGGCGGCCTCGATCCGGAACTTCGGCTTCGACGTCCGCGCGGGCGGCCCGCGCCGCAGCCACGCCAACTCCTTGCGGACGAGCTGCTGCCGGCGGGACTCGGCGGCCGCGGCCTGCCGGTCGCGCTCGGCGCGGGCCAGGACGTACGCCGCGTAGCCGCCCTCGTACTGGTGGACGGCGCCGTCGGCGACCTCCCACGTGTGGGTGCAGACCGCGTCGAGGAACCACCGGTCGTGGGTGATGACGACGAGCGCGCCGCGACGCTGCGCCAGGTGCCGGGCGAGCCAGTCGACGCCCTCGACGTCGAGGTGGTTCGTCGGCTCGTCGAGGAGCAACAGCTCGGCGGGGTCGAGGAGGAGCTTGGCCAGCGCGATCCGACGGCGCTCCCCGCCCGACAGCGGGGCGATCGGCGTGTCGAGCCCCTGCGGGAACCGGGTGAGCCCGGTGCCGCCGAGCAGCCCGTCGAGGACCGAGCGGAACCGCGCGTCGCCGGCCCACTCGTGCTCGGGACGGTCGCCGACGAGCTCCTCGCCGATGGTGCGGTCGGAGTCCAGGACGTCGGCCTGGGCGATCGTCGCCGTCGTCAGCGCGTTGCCCCGGGTGACCGCCCCGGCGTCCGGCTCGTCGGCGCCGGCGATGAGCCGCAGCAGCGTCGACTTGCCGTCGCCGTTGCGACCGACGATCCCGATCCGGTCGCCGGCCGCGACGCCCAGCGTCACCCCGCGCAGCACGGACCGGCTCGCGTAGCCCTTGTCGACGTCCTTGAGGTTGACGAGGTTGCGGGCGGGCGCGGCCATCGCCGCACATGGTGGCGGGTCCCGGACGACCGGTGACGGCCGCCCGCGGTGCGGTCGCGCGGGCGGCCCCGCGACCGCCCCGTCCCCGGCCGACCGGTCGGCGATGCGCGGTGGGACGCCAAGCCCCCGCGCGGTGCCTTCCCGGCCGCCCACCGGCCTGGCATCTTTCCCGTCATGCTGACCACCCGCACGCGGACCGCCTCGCGGTCTCTCGCCCTGCCGGTCCTCGTCGCCGCGTCGCTCGGGCTCGCGGCCTGTGGAGAGGACAAGGTCGTCACGGTCACCGCGACCGACGGCAGCGCGCCTCCACCCGCGACCACGACGACCGCCTCGGTCCCGTCGACGGTCCCGACGACCCCGACCACGACGCCCTCGACGCCGTCCGACCCGCCGCCGAGCCCGACGCCGACGACCCCGACGGTCGCGACGACGACCGGCCCCGGCGATCCCCCGCCGAGCCCCACGCCGACGACGCCGACGACCCCACGGACGACCCCCACGACGCCGACCCGGACGGTGTCGGCCGCGACCCGGCGCAAGAACGCGCTGCGCAACTCGGCGAGCGCGACGACGCGCCGGTTCTTCAACGCCGTGCGCGGCCGCGACATCAACGGCGTCTGCAAGCTCCTGAGCACCGGCAACGCCAACAAGTTCGGCGGACGGTCGTCCTGCTCGCAGGGGCGCTACATCACCGACAGCGCCGTGGCGAAGGTCCCGAAGAACAACTACAAGCTCAAGGTCACGACCCTGCTGAGCAACCGCGACAAGCGCGCGACGTCGCTGGCCACGCGGCCGGGCGCCCGGTACGTCGTGCGGCTCGCCCGCCAGGGTGGCGCGTGGCGCGTCGTGAACTTCGGCCGGATCGGCAAGTAGCGCGGTGACCGGTCGGCGCGCCGTGACGGCGACGGCGCGGGCGCTGCTGGCGCTCGGCGTCGCGCTCGCGCTCGCCGACGCCTCGGTGGTGACGCTCGCGCTGCCCGAGATCCGGGTGGCGCTCGACACCGGCGTGCCCGGCCTGGCCGCCGTCATCGGCGTCTACACGCTCGTGCTGGCGGGCGTCGTCCTGGCGGCGGTGCCGCTGCGGCGACGCCTGGGCAGCGCCGCCCTCGGCGCAGCGGGCATGGCGCTGTTCGCCGGGGCGAGCGTCGCCTGTGGGCTCGTCGACACGCTCTCGGCGCTGCTGGCCGCCCGGGCGGTGCAGGCGGTCGGGGCCGGTGCGGCGCTCGTCGCGGCGTTCTCGCTGCTGCACCGCGGCGGGCGTCGTCCCGACCCGCTGTGGGTGGCCGGCGCGGTGTTCGGCGCGGCGTCCGGCCCGGCGCTCGGCGGCGCCCTCACCGAGTTGTGGGACTGGCGGGCGATCTTCCTGGCCCAGGCCCCGTTCGGGATCCTCGCCGCGGTGGCGTGCCTGGGCCCGCTCGGCGATCCCGCCCACGACGAGCCGGACGCGGTCGGCGACCGATCGGGTCCGCCGGGCCGCGGCGACGTCGTCACCGATCCGGTCGCCGCGCGTCCCGGGCACGACGGGCCGCCGCCGCCTCGGGCTCCGGACGCCGACGACGAGCTCCCGCCGGAGCTTCGCCCGTGGCCGCTCCCCCCACCCCGCCCGGCGTCGTCGTCCGCCCGTCCCGCCGGGCAGGACGACCCGACGACGGTGTTGCCCGGCCGTGCGGTGGCCTTCGGCGACGGCGAGCAGGCCTCCGACGACGCCACCGCGGCGACGCAGCTGCACCCCGGGCGTGGCGGCGCCCCGCGGGCCCGGCGGGCTCCGGACCCCGTGCCACCCGCCGAGGACCACTCCCGCGCGGACCGGATCCGCGCCGGCGTCGCGCTCGCGCTCGTGTCGGCCGCGCTCACCGCGGTCGTCTTCCTGCTCGTCCTGCTGCTCGTGTCCGGGTGGGCGGTCGAGCCGCTCAAGGCCGCCCTCGGCGTGTCGCTGCTCCCGGTCGCCGCGATCGCCGGCAGCCGCATCCCGGGCGATCCGTGGGTGCGGGCGTGCGCGGGGTGCGGGATGGTCGGGGCCGGGATCCTGGGCCTGGCCGCGCTGCCCGACGTCGGGCCGTGGTGGGTGGTGATGCCGCAGGTGCTCGCCGGCGTCGGGATGGGCATGTGCCTGCCCGCCCTCGCCGGGGAGCTGCTGCCGGAGCGGCACCCGCGCGACGCGGCCGCGCTGTTGTCGGTCCGCCACGTCGGGATCACCCTGGCGCTGGTGGTGCTCGCGCCGGTGACGGCGGCGCAGCTCGACCGGACGGTCGACCACACCCAGGAGCAGATCACCGCGCTGGTGCTCGACGCGCGACTGCCGCCGCAGCAGAAGCTCGAGGTCGTCGGCCCGGCGCTGGGCGACCTGGATCCGGTGGAGCCGCGACGGGCGTTGAGCGAGGCGCTCGGCGCCGAGGCTCCCCGGTTCGCGGGGGACGAGGACCAGGCCGCGGTGTACGCCCGGTTCACCGACCGGGCCGACGACACGCTCGTCGCGGCGATGAACTCGGCGTTCCGCCCGGCGTTCATCATCACCGGGATCCTCGCGCTGCTCGCGGCGCTCATCGCGCTCCCGCCGGTGCGCCGCCACCCGGGCCTGGCGATCGTGCTGACCGCGGCCGCGCTGGGCGCGAGCGGCCTGCAGATCCTCGTGTCGCGGGAGTCCCGGCCACCGCAGGTCGTCATCGCCGATCCGTGCCAGGAGCGGGCGTCGCCGGGCAGTGGCGGCCTGTCGGGCGCCGCGCAGGACGTGGCGCTGCTCGGCCTGGACAACGCGGCGTGTCGGTTCGGCTCCTCGCGCGAGAAGCTCGTGCTGGCGATCGGGAACGAGAAGCTCGCCCGCGAGTACGAGCGGGAGCACGGCGTCAACCCGCGTTCGCCGACCGCGATCGCCAAGGGCGTTCTGGGCGGCGCCGGCGACCAGCAGAACAGCCTGCTCGAGGTGCTCAAGGGCATCATCGGGCTGTAGGGACCGGTCGCGAGCGAGGGGGTGAGATCGGCGCCCGCCCGGGGTACCCTCGTGTGTGCGCATGGCGACGAGGACCCGGACGACCGCGAACGAGTACCTCGCCGGCGAGGAGACCGAGCAGTGGCTCGAGCTGCTCGACGGACAGGTCGTCGTGAACGAGCCGCGCCCGATCCACGGTCTGCTGTCGGTCCGGATCTCGACGGCGCTACACGTGTGGTGCACCGCCGCCCCGGGTCGGGGCCTGGTCCTGCCGCCGATCGACGTGCGGATGGGCGACTACGACGTCTTCGCCCCGGATCTCTGCTGGATCGCGGAGGAGCAGCGCCCCGACGACCTGACCGCGCTGTTCCCGGGCATCCCGGACCTGTGCGTCGAGATCCGCTCGCCGGGCACGTGGCGCCGCGATCTGGGCCACAAGAAGCGGACGTACGAGGAGCGCGGCGCCGCGGAGCTGTGGCTCGTCGACACGCAGGCCCGCACGGTGCTCGTCTACCGCCGCTCCTCCCCCCGGTCGGCCACGTTCGACGTCGAGCTGGAGCTGACCGCCGGCGACGTGCTGGGCTCGCCCCGGCTGCCCGGGTTCGGGCTGCCGGTCGATGAGCTGTTCGACGGGGCCTGATCGGGCCGACGACGCCCCCCACAGGCGCGCCTGAGCGCTCCCGCTGGCCAGCCCCGCCCTCCCGCTCAGGCGCGCGGGACGATGAGCCCGCGCAGGTGCGGGGTGGGGCCCTTCGGGCCGTCGTCGTCGCCCTGCAGGAGGAACGCGATCCGGTCGTCGTCGGCGAGCGTGCTGCCGAACCGCACCGTCGTCGGCAGCAGCACCGGGCGCTGGAACCGGACGTCGACGGTGACCGCGTCGGGCAGCTCGACCGGGAGCGCCGCGATCGCGCGGGCCTTCGTCCACATGCCGTGGGCGATCGCCCGCGGGAACCCGAGCGCCTTGGCGGTCAGCGGATGCAGGTGGATCGGGTTGACGTCGCCGGACACCGCGGCGTAGCGGCGACCCAGGTCGCCCTCGAGCTCCCACCGCGCACCGACGGTGACGGGCAGGTCGCGACCGACGACCCGGGTGGGGTCGGTGGCGGCGGTGGCGGCGGCGTCGCCCTTGCCGCGCCGGAAGATCGTGGCGATGTCGGTCCACACGAGCTCGCTGCCGACGCGGACCTCGGTGACGAGGTCGAAGACGTGGCCCTTGGGGTGTGGCTCGAGCGCCTCGGCGCGCACCCGCACGTCGAGCGGCTCGTCGACGCCGATCGGACGGGTCTGCACGATCCGGTTGTGCAGGTGGACGAGCCCGACCGCGGCGAACGGGAACCGCCGGTCGGTCATGAGCGCCATGTGGAGCGGGAACCCGATGAGGAACGGGTAGGTGACGGGCAGCGCGTCGCCGGGGCGGAATCCCGTGAGCTCGGCGTACCGGTCGAGCCGGTCCCGCTCGACCGTCACCCCGCGCAGGTTGAGCGTGAGGTCCGGCAGCCGCGGCGTCCCGCTCCCACCGGCGACGAACGGCAGCCGCGACGCGCCCGGGACGAGCGGCAGCGCGGCGCGACCGTACAGCGCGAGCGTGTTCGGGGACGACTTCAGCTCACGGTTGCTCACGGGCATCTCCAGGATCGACGGCGGGCCGTGCGGGACTCCGTCCGGGGGCCGCGCGGACCCCGAAAGGTACGCCGGTCCCCGACGTGACGGCACGCCGGGGCGACCTCGCGGCGATCCGCGACCCTGCGGGCCGGGGGGACGCTACGCGCCGAGGAGGCTCTGACCGCAGACACGGACGACGTTCCCGTTGACCCCGGCGGACGCCGGCGACGCGTACCAGGCGATCGTCTCGGCGACGTCGACCGGCAGGCCGCCCTGACCGAGGCTCGACAGTCGACGGCCGGCCTCGCGGATGCCGAGGGGGACCTTCGCGGTCATCTGGGTCTCGATGAACCCGGGGGCGACCGCGTTGATCGTGATGTCTCGCGCGGCGACGTCGGCGGCGAGTGCGTCGACGAGGCCGATGACCCCGGCCTTCGACGTGGCGTAGTTCGTCTGGCCGAAGTTGCCGGCGATCCCGGCGATCGACGCGACCCCGACGATGCGACCGTCCCGGTTGATCGTGCCGGCGTCGAGCAGCGCCCGGGTGATCGCCTCGGGCGCCCGCAGGTTGACGGCGAGGACCTGGTCCCAGACCTCGCGCTTCATGTTGCCGAGGGTCTTGTCGCGGGTGATCCCGGCGTTGTGGACGACGACGTCGACCCCGCCGTGGTCGGCCTTCAGGCGCTCCGCGAGCACGGCGCCGGCGTCGTCGTCGGTGACGTCGAGGGTGATCGCGCTGCCGCCGATCCGTCCGGTCACCGCGGCGAGCTCGTCGGCGAGCGGCGCGATGTCGAGGCCGACGACGTGCGCGCCGTCGCGGGCGAGCGTCTGCGCGATCGCCTCGCCGATGCCGCGCGACGCGCCGGTGACGAGGGCGACCTTGCCCTTGAGCGGCTCCGACCAGTTGAGCTCGGGGTCCCGGTCGCTCGGCATGATCCGCACGACCTGACCGGACACGAACGCCGACCGGGGCGACAGGAGGAACCGCAGCGTCGACGCGATCCGGTCCTCGGCGTCGGGCGCGACGTAGACGAGCTGCGACGTGACGCCGCGCTTGATCTCCTTGCCGGTGGAGCGGGTGAACCCCTCCAGCGCGCGCTGGGCGATCCGGGCGGATCCGTCGAGCAGCTCGGGGGTGGTGCCGAGGACGATGATCCGGCCGCAGCCCTGCAGCCGCCGTGCGACGGGGTGGAAGAACGCGTGGAGCTCGCCGAGCGCGTCGACGTCGGCGATGCCCGTGGCGTCGAGGACGAGCGCCTTGAACCGCTGGTCGCCGGCGGCCCCGTCCGCGTAGATCTTGGGGGCCAGCCCGGCGTCGGCGGCGGTCTGGCGCAGGTCGCCGGCCTCGGTGGTCCAGGTCTCGGCGCCGACGGCGGCGAGCGTTCGCGCGATCGCCCCCGCGAGCCGACCACCCGGCGCGGCGCCGACGAGCACGGGCCCGTCGACGACGGGGTCCCCCACCCGGTGCCGCTGCAGGACGGGCGGCTGGGGCAGGCCCAGGCGCGGGGCGATCTGCCGCCCGATGGCGCTGTTGACGAAGCTGCGGTAACGGTCGGTCATACGGTTCTCCTCAGCGATCCACGCGGTAGGCGCTCATCACCGCTCCACGATCGCCGTGACGGGCGGGCGGGACACGGGGTCGGGGCAGGGCGTCACGCGGTAGGCGCTCATCACCGCTCCACGATCGCCGTGACGCCCTGCCCCCCGGCGGCGCAGATGGAGACGAGGCCGCGGCCGCCGCCGCGCTCGTCGAGGAGCTTGGCGAGGGTGGCGATGATCCGACCGCCGGTGGCGGCGAACGGGTGGGCCGCGGCGAGCGAGCTGCCGTTGACGTTGAGCTTGTCGCGGTCGATCGATCCGAGCGGGGCGTCCCGACCGAGCTTGACCTTGCAGAAGGTCGGGTCCTCCCACGCCTTGAGCGTCGACAGGACCTGGGCGGCGAACGCCTCGTGGATCTCGTAGTAGTCGAAGTCCTGGAGGGTCAGGCCGTGGCGGTCGAGCAGGCGGGGGACGGCGTAGGCGGGGGCCATGAGCAGGCCCTCCTCGCCGTCGACGTACCCGACGGCCGCGGTCTGCACGTCGGTGAGGTAGGCGAGGACCGGCAGGTCGTTGGCCTCGGCCCACTCCTCGCTGGCGAGCAGGACGACGGACGCGCCGTCCGACAGCGGGGTGGAGTTGCCGGCGGTCATCGTGCCGTCGGGGCCGCCGAAGACGGGCTTGAGCTTGGCGAGCTTCTCGACGGTGGAGTCGGGCCGCAGGTTGCCGTCGCGCTCCAGGCCGCGGAACGGGGTGATGAGGTCGTCGAAGAACCCGCGGTCGTAGGCGGCGGCGAGGTTGCGGTGCGACGCGGCGGTCAGCTCGTCCTGCGCCTCGCGGGTGATCCCCCACTCCTTGGCGGTGATCGCCTGGTGGTCGCCCATCGACAGGCCGGTGCGCGGCTCGCGGTTGGCGGGGATGTCCAGCCGGATGTCGCCGGGCCGGATCTTCGCGAGGGCCTTGACCTTGTCGGCGGTGGTGCGCTGCGCGTTGACGGCGACGAGCTTCTTGCGGAGCTTGTCGCCGATGGCGAGCGGCGCGTCGGACGTCGTGTCGACGCCGCCGCCGATGCCGGAGTCGATCTGGCCCAGCGCGATCTTGTTGGCGACGTAGTTGATCGCCTGCAGGCCGGTGCCGCACGCCTGCTGCAGGTCGACCGCGGCGCTGGCGTTGTCGAGCCTGCTGCCGAGGACGACCTCGCGGGTCATGTTGAAGTCGCGGCTGTGCTTGAGCACGGCGCCGGCGGCGACCTCGCCGATGACCTTGCCCTCCAGGCCGAACCGGTCGATGAGGCCGTCGAGCGCGGCGGCGAGCATGTCGCTGTTGGACGCGGTGGCGTACGCGCCGTTGGACCGCGCGAACGGGATGCGATTGCCGCCGACGATGGCGACGCGACGAACGGTGGCGGGCATGCGGGGACTCCCGGGCTGACGACGACGGACCGCCGAGAACTACCGGCGGTAGGAACTGCGTCCCGGAAGCGTAGCGCACGTCGCGCGAACCCTCCGGTCGGGGGGTGGCGTGGGGGAGCGGGGGCCGCCGTGGGCCCCGCCGAACGGTGGGCTCTCGCGGCCGATATGCGCTCGACGTCATAAGCCATGCCTTCGTCGACATATCGCCGGGAGCGAGGTGTCGGTCGCCGCCGCGACGTCGCCACGACGAGCCGCCCAGGTGGCGGACGGCGGGGGACGGGCTGCCGCGGCGGGCGACGGCGGGAGGTGGACGGCGGCAGGTGGCGGGCCGGCGCCCCGGTGGCGTCAGTCGTCCAGGTGGCGGGCGCGCAGGCCCGCAGCACCCCCGGTGCGCCCCGCGGGGCGCACCGGGTCGTCGCAGGCATCCCGGGTGCGGGCGTCGTCGGTGACGCCGACGGCGGGGACGACGAGCGGCGCGAGGAAGAGCTCGATCACGCCGGGCAGCCGACGGCGCGGCCGGGCCGGGGGGCGCTCCACGAGGAACATGGGTCGATCGTCGCGCGCCGGAGCGCGAGCGGTGTTGCGCGACGGTGACCGTCCGACGGCCTCGCGGTCAGGCCGCGGTCGCCGCCGCCTCCGCCGCGCTCCCGTCGGCGTCGATCCGGTCCCGCTCGACGTACCCGGCGTACCGCCCACCCTGGGCGACGAGCTCGTCGTGCGTGCCACGCTCCACGATCCGGCCCTCGTCCAGGACGACGATCAGGTCGGCGTCACGCACCGTCGACAGGCGGTGCGCGATCGCGATCGTCGTGCGACCGCGGGACAGCTCGTCGAGGGCGAGCTGCACCTCGCGCTCGGTCTCGACGTCGAGCGCGCTCGTCGCCTCGTCGAGGACGAGCACCGGGGTGTCGCGCAGGATCGCGCGGGCGATCGCCAACCGCTGCTGCTCACCGCCGGAGAACCGATACCCCCGCTCGCCGACCAGCGTGTCGTACCCGTCGGGCAGGCCCGCGACCAGATCGTGCAGCCGGGCCGCGCGCGCCGCGGCCACGAGCTGCTCGTCCGTGGCGTCCGGCCGACCGAACCGCAGGTTGTCGGCCACCGACGCGTGCAGCAGGTACGTGTCCTGCGAGACGACGCCGACGAGCGCCGCACGGTCCTCCACCGCCATGTCGCGCACGTCGATCCCCGCGACCGTCACCCGCCCCGCGACCGGGTCGTACAACCGCGACACGAGGTGCCCCAGGGTCGTCTTGCCCGACCCGGTCGCGCCCACGATCGCCACCGTCGCGCCCGCCGGGACGTCCAGGTCGATCCCGTCCAACGTGTCCCCGGCCCCGGCGTCGTACGCGAACCGCACCCCCTCCAGGCGCACCGGGAGCGCACCGCCCTCGCGCAGCGCCGCGGGGACGGCGACCGGGCTCGCCGGCTCCACGACGTCGACCGGGGCGTCCAGGTACTCGAACACGCGCGTGAAGAGCGCCAGCGACGTCTGCACCTCGACCGCGAGCCGCAGCAGCGTCACCATCGGCATGAGCAGTCGCGTCTGCAGCGTCGTGAACGCCACGAGCGTGCCGATCGTGACGATCCCGCCACCGTGGGCGCTCGTCCACCCGGCGATCCAGAACACGAGCGCCGGCATCGCCGCGAACGCGATCTGCACCGTCGCCATCCGCCACCGGCCCGCCATCGCCGCCCGCACCTCCAGGCCGGCCACCTCGTCCGACGCCCCGGCGAACCGGTCGACGAGGTCCCCGCCACGCCCCGTCGTCCGCGCCAGGACGATCCCGCCGACCGACAACGACTCCTCGACGATCGCCGACATGTCCGCCATCCGCCGTTGACGCTCGGCGACGATCCGACGCCGCTGCCGCCCCACCGTCCGCGCCAGCCAGACGAAGAACGGGACGACGACGAGCGTCGCCAACGCCAGGCGCCAGTCCAGGACGAGCATCGCCGTGAGCGTCGCCACGACCGTCGTGAACGCCGACACGAGGCTCGTGACCGTCGACGTCACCACGCCCTGCATCGACCCGATGTCGTTGCTGATCCGCGACTGCACCTCGCCGCTGCGGGTCCGGGTGAAGAACGCCAGCGACATCCGCTGCAGGTGCCGGTACACCGCGGTGCGCAACCCGTGCATCACCCGCTGCCCGACGGTGTGCGACAGCCACGTCTGCCCGACGTCGATCGCCGCCGCGAGGACCGCCGCGCCCACCATGCCGACGACGAGGATCGTCAACAACGTCGTGTCCCGCTCCGGCAGGGCGACGTCGACGAGCTCGCGGATGATGAGCGGCTGCGCCAGGCCGAGGATCGCCGACACGACGATGAGCGCGACCACCACCGCGATCCGGGCGCGGTGCGGCGCGAAGAGCCCCGCGATCCGGCGCAGGTCGACGGGCTCGGACGGACGGGATGGGGACGGTGGCGGCAACGGCGGACTCCGGGTCGAGATACTGAGCGAGACTCAGGATCCTAGCAGATGCTGAGCCTGACTCAGGATGTCGTACAGTCGACGCATGGACGCTCACCCGCCCGGCGCCCCGACCGTCCCGACGACCGGCGAGCTGCTGCTGCGCATCGCCCGGTGGATCCACGGACGGTCGCGCGGGACGTTCGAGCCGCTGGGGATCACGCCGTCCGCCGGGCGCGCCCTCGTCGTCCTCGCCCGCGCCGACGGCCCGCTGCGGATGCGCGAGCTCGCCGACCGGCTGCGCGTCGTGCCGCGATCGGCGACGTCGGCCGTCGCCGCGCTCGAGGCGGCGGGCCTCGTCGAGCGGCGTCCCGACCCGGACGACGGCCGGTCGGTCCGCGTCCACGTCCTCGACGCCGGCCGCGCCCGGCTCGTCGCGATGCGTCGCGCCCGCACCGCGGCCGCCGACGACCTCGTCGGCGTGCTGTCGGACGACGACCGCGCCGAGCTCGACCGCCTGCTGCGGATCGTCGACGGGGCCGCCGAGGCCGCGTGGTGCCATAGCCGATCCTGACCCGCGCCACGACCCGGCTCCCCCGCCACGTGCGACGATCCCGGCGTGCCCGAGCGCTCCCCACGGCCCGCCGCCGACCGCCTTCGCGGTGCGTCCGGCCGTGCCGCCGGGGCGCTCCGTCGACGGTCGACGCCGGGCGGGCCGGGCGGGTGGCCCCTGCTGCCGGTGGCCGCGGTCCTGCTGCTCCTCATCGTGTCGGTGCTGGCGCTGCGGTCCTGCGGCGACGACGAGGACCCGGCCACCACCGCGACGACCGCGACGACCACCGGCGACGCGACGACCGCCGCGGCGCTCGACATCCTGCGCCCCGACCCCGAGGCGCGCGCCGACGAGCTCACCGCCCGCGCCACCCGCGGGTTCGCGCATCCGCTGTACCGCCTGTCGCCCGGCGGGCCGATCCTCACCGCCGCGCGCGTCGCGACGTACCGGCCGCTCATCGAGCGGATCGCCCGCGACGGCAAGGAGGACCCGGACCTGCTCGAGGCGATCGTGTACCTGGAGAGCGCCGGCCGACCCGACGCGATGGCGTCCGACGACGTCCGCGCCGCGGCCGGGTTCACCCAGATCGTCGCCGAGACGGGGACGAACCTCCTGGGGATGAAGATCGACCTGGAGCGGTCGCGCCAGCTCACGCGGCTCATCGGCCTGGGCGGGCGCAAGAAGGCCGCCCGCGAGGCGGAGCGGCGGCGGGTCGACCCCCGGTTCGATCCCGCCGAGGCGCTGAAGGCGACCATCCGCTACCTGGAGTTCGCCCGTGGCGAGCTCGGCGGCCGGCGCGACCTGGCGGTCGCCAGCTACCACATGGGGGTCGGCAACCTGCAGCGCGTCCTCAACGCCTACGGCAAGGGCAACGTGCCGTTCGTGCGGCTCTTCTTCGGCACCGATCCGCAGACGACGCCGCAGGCGTCCCGGATCCTGAGCGACCTCGAGGACGACTCGCAGACGTACTACTGGCGGGTGCTCGCGGCGCAGCGGATCATGGCCCAGTTCCGGCGCGACCCGACCCGCCTGGCACGCGAGGCCGAGCTGCAGCAGCGCAAGGCGTCCGCCGAGGACCTGCTGCACCCGCCGGACGAGACCGACGCGTTCAAGACGCCCGCCGAGCTGCGCCGGGCGCTGGAGCGCAGCGAGGTCCGGGCGCTGCCGCGCGCCGCGATGCGCCGCAACGGCCTGTCGATCAGCGACGAGATGGGCGAGCTCGCCCCGCGCCTGGGTCAACCCAGGAGCCGGTACCGGGCGCTGCGCCCCGGCGCGCTCGGCGGGCTGCTGGCGATCGGCGCGACGGTGAAGGAGCTCAACCGCGGTCGCGGCCGGCTGACGGTCACGAGCACCGTGCGCGACGAGCGGTACCAGGCCCGGTTGGGCAGCGAGAACGTCCAGGCCACGAACGCCCGCTCGCAGCACACGACCGGCTGGGCGGTCGACGTCTCCCGGCGCTACACCGGGGCGCAGGCGACCGCGTTCCAGTGGACCCTGACCCGGCTGCAGGCGCTCGACCTCATCGCGTGGGTGCGGGAGCCGTCGGCGATCCACCTGACGTTCGCCCCCGAGGCCGAGAAGCTCTTCGGCCCCGTCCTGCAGCGGGCGCTGGGCGGGTAGCCGCGCGCGGGCGCGGCTCGTCCCGGGACCGATCGGTGGCCGGGTCAGCGGTCGGTGCGCTCCAGCCCGAGCAGGGTCGGGACGGTCACGAGCCGGTAGCGGCGTTCGCGCAGGCCGCGGATGATCGTCGGCAGCGCCTTGAGCGTCTGGGTGCGGTCGCCACCGCCGTCGTGCAGCACGACGATCGCGCCCGGGAACGCGTGGGCCAGGACGTCGCGGACGATCGTCGGCGATCCGGGGCGACGCCAGTCCTGGGGGTCGATCCGCCAGAGGATCGCCTGCTCGCCGCGCTTGCGCAGCAGCGTCCGCAGCCGTCCCCCGATGTCGCCCCCCGGCGGACGCATGAGGCAGCCCGATCGGCCGACCGACGCCCGGATCGCGTCGCGGGTCCAGCGCAGCTCACGGCGGGTGTCGGCGTCGGCCGGGGCGAGGCTGCGGTGGGACCAGCCGTGGCTCCCGAGCGCGTGGCCCTCCCGGATGATCCCGCGCAGCACCGCCTCGCGCCCGGCGATCTGCCGCCCGAGGACGAAGAACGTCGCCGGAGCCCGATGCCGACGCAGCACCCGCAGGAACGCCTTGGTGTAGGGCGACGGGCCGTCGTCGAACGTCAGCGCGATCCGCTTCGGGCTCCGGGGACCGCGACGCCGCATCACCGGCGGGGCGGCGCGGCAAGCCAGTCCGTTGCCCTGCGTCGGCCGGAGCCTCGGGTCGTCGCGATGGACGCGGGTCCGGGTGCGACGGGCCTTGCGGCCCGCCCGGTCGGCCGTGCGTGCGTCGGCCCGCTCCTGCCGCGGGTCCCGGTCGTCGCCGCGTCCGGCCTCGTCGCCGCCCGATGCCACCAGCAGGACCCCGCCCGCGACGGCGAGCAGGGCGAGCAGGGCGATGGCGACCCGGCGCATCCGTCCCAGGATGGCGTGGATCGCCCCGCCGGGCGGTCACCCCCGGTGACCGGTGCGGCGCCGCGGGCCGGGCGGCGCCGCGGGTTCCCGCGCCGCGGACGCCGCGGACGGCCGCCCCGCGCGCCGCGTCAGACCGCCAGCAGCTCCCGTGCGCGGTCCGCGACCGCCTGCGGCGTGATGCCCAGACGCTCGAGCACCGTGCCGCCCGGCGCCGACGCGCCGAACCGGTCGATGCCGACCGCGGCGTCGACGTAGCGCTCCCAGCCGAAGGTCACGCCCGCCTCGACCGACACCGACGGGACGTTCACCGGCAGGACCGACTCGCGGTACGCGGCGTCCTGGGCGTCGAAGAGCTCCCACGACGGCAGCGACACGACGCGCGCAGCGATGCCCTGCTCGCCCAGCAGCGCCGCCGCGTCGACGGCGACGCCGACCTCGGCGCCGGTGCCGACGAGGACGACCGCCGGCTCGCCGTCGGCGGGGTCGCGCACGACGTAGCCGCCGCGCGGCACGCCCTCCCACGCGGCGTCGTCCCCGCCGTCGCGCGGCAGCGGCGCGATGCCCTGGCGGCTCAGGGCGAAGACCGCCGGCCCGTCGACGTCCTCGAGCACCGTCGCCCACGCCACCTGCGTCTCGACGCCGTCGCCGGGGCGCAGCACGACGAGGTCGGGGATCGCCCGCAGCGACGCGAGGTGCTCGACCGGCTGGTGGGTCGGGCCGTCCTCGCCGACGGCGACCGAGTCGTGGGTGTAGACCCACGCGACCGGCAGGTTCTGCAGCGCCGACAGCCGCACCGCGCCGCGCATGTAGTCCACGAACTGCATGAACGTCGAGCCGTACGGGCGGACGATGCCGCCGTGCGCGGCCATGCCGTTGACGATCGACCCCATGCCGTGCTCGCGCACGCCGAAGTACACGTTCTGGCCGACCTCGTCACGGGTGAAGGTCCCGCCGTCGGGGAGCGAGGTGTTCGTCGACGACGCCAGGTCGGCGGCCCCGCCGACGAGCGTCGGCACGAACGGCGCGAACGCCGCCATCGCCCGCTTGCCGCTGACGCGGGTGGCCTCCTTCTCGGCGCTCACCGCGCGCAGCGCGTCCTTGAGCCCCGGCAGCGGCTTGCCCGCCCAGGCGGCGTCCCACGCGGCGGCGCACTGCGGGTTGTCGGCGCGCCAGGCGTCGAACCGCTCCTGCCACGCCGCCCGCTCGGCCGGCCCGCGGTTGCCGTCGCGCATGTGCTGGCGCACGCCGTCGGGCACGAGGAAGCGGGCGTCGGGATCCCAGCCCAGCGCCTCCTTCGTCAGGCGTGCCTCGTCCTCGCCGAGCGGCGCGCCGTGCGCCTTGTGCGAGCCCTGCTTGTTCGGCGACGGCCAGCCGATGATCGACTTGACGTGGATCAGGGTCGGGCGGGACTCGTCGGCCTCGGCCTCGTCGAGCGCGGCGCGCAGGGCGTCCAGGTCGTTGGCGTCGTCGACCCGCAGCGTCTGCCAGCCGTAGGCCTTGAACCGGGCCTCGACGTCCTCGCTGAACGACAGCGACGTCGGGCCGTCGAGCGAGATGTCGTTGTCGTCGTACAGGACGACGAGCCGGCCCAGGCCGACGTGCCCGGCGAACGACGCGGCCTCGGCGGCGACGCCCTCCATGAGGTCGCCGTCGGACGCGATGACGTAGGTGCGGTGGTCCTGGACCTCGGCGCCGAACTTCTCGCGGAGGAACCGCTCGGCCATCGCCAGGCCGACGGCGTTGGAGATGCCCTGCCCGAGCGGGCCGGTGGTGACCTCGACCCCGGGGGTGAGCGGAAGCGGCGTCGCCCCGGGCTGCGGGACGCCGTCGGCGCCGACCTCGACGTGGAACTCGCGCTCCGGGTGGCCGGGCGTCTTGGAGCCCCACTGACGGAACGCCTTGAGGTCGTCGAGCGACAGGTCGTACCCGGCCAGGTGCAGCGCCGCGTACTGCAGCATCGAGCCGTGCCCCGCCGACAGCACGAACCGGTCGCGGTCCGGCCACGCGGGGTCGGCCGGGTCGTGCTTCATCCGCTCGGCGTACAGCAGGTAGGCGACCGGGGCGAAGGCCAGCGGCAGCCCGGGGTGCCCGGAGTTGGCCTGCTCGATCGCGTCGATCGAGAGGGTCCGGATGGTGTTGACGGCGAGGGTGGCGGAGTCGTCGGCGGGGCTCACAGGCGCAGTATCCCGATCCCGCCTGCCGATCGCGGTGGCGGCCGGTCAGGCGCCGCGACGGCAGGCGAGCGCCCGGGCCGCGGAGCGGTCCCGTCGGCGCTCCGCCTTCGCCCGTCTCGAGGGCCGCGGGCACGTCCGAGCCGACGGCCGGGCCGGGACGGCGCGCCGTCCGTTGTCGATCCGCACGAGGAGCACGTCGTCGGGCGCCTGCAGCGCCAGCGACGTCGGCGATCGGACCGTCCGGATCGGATCGACCCCCTGGGACGGTCGGTACACGCGGGCCTCTCGCACGCCCGTCGGCAGCGCGACCCTCACGCCCGCCGACGAGTCCCGGTCGAGGATCGCCCCCCACGCCCCGGACTGCGTGCTCGGGACGTCGTTCCACAGGGCGAGCCAGAACGTCCCGTCCCGTCGCTGCAGGAGCAGGTGGTGGACCGTCGGCCGGTCGGCGTCGACGGCGAGGTCGAGCGACTCGGGGGCGAACGATCGCCCGGGGTCGTCGAGCAGGTCGATGAGGTTGCGTACCGCCGCGTACGCCGGTCGCGCGCGACCACCCTCGGCGATGAGGCCGAACCGCTGCGGCGAGCTGTCGAGCAGCTCGTAGAGCATCGTCCGGGCGACCCCGCGCCGGGCGTACTCGAAGATCATCCGCAGGATGTACTTCGCTCCCGCGCGCTCCGGGACGTGCGGGTGGCCGGTCGCCGGGTCGTTGACGCCGTACAGGTAGCCGGTCTCGGTGGCGGCGACGGGACGGCCCGGGCAGCCGCTGCGCGCCAGGGCGATGTGGCCCTCGCCGTCGGCGCGGCCGCGCAGGCCGGCGTCGAGGCGGTGGGTCGGCGTGCCACCGCCCGGGTAGGAGTGCATGTTGCCCAGGTCGCACGACGGCGACAGGTCGCCGAGCGCGTCGACCCGCTCGGGGACGGCGACCGACGGCGCGATCACCGGCAGCGCCGCGATCTCGGGGTCGGCGTTGCCCTTGACCGCACGGTGCAGGGCGGCCTGGAAGCTCGCCGTGCCCGCCGGGAACGGCCGCCCCGCGAAGCTCCACGCCCGCCCGTCGGTCTCGTTCGGTCCCTCGATCGCCTCGACCGCCAGCGGGCGCTTCGGGATGCCGCGCTCCTCGGCGTCGGCGGCCTGCAGGCGACGGATCCGTCGCAGCGCGCCGTCGACGGTGTGGCAGGGCCGGCCGGCCGGGCAGTCGGCCGCGGTGGGGAACGAGCCGACGCCGAGGGCCGGGTCCCAGATCATCGTGGTGCGGATGCCGTCGTTGCCGAGCTGCGCGTGCCGACGGAGCACGGTGTCGTGGAACGACGACGTCTGGCCCGGCATCTCGTCGCGCACGTGACGGATGCCCGCCCGGCGTAGGCGCGACCGCAGGCTCGGGGCCCCGTCGGCGAACCGCCGGTCGAAGCGGTGGTCGTACTCGGTGCCCTCGAACCGCAGGTGGATCGTGACCCCGATCGAGTCGACGATCGCGTCGGCGGGGTGGGCCCGCTCGGGCGCGGCGATCGCGGTGCCCGTCCCCGCCGGGACGGTCGCGACGACGGCGGCGAGCGCCGCCAGCGCCAGGCGCCGGACGGGCCTCGATGACGTGCTCGTCCGCATCGCGTCCGCATCATGTCGTACGCGTCGCCCGAGCACCACCCGTTCCTCCGGCGTAGGATCCCGCACTGTGAGCGATCTGCTGATGTTCGTAGAGATCCCGAAGGGGTCGCGCAACAAGTACGAGTGGGACGAGGAGGCGCAGGCGATCCTCTTCGACCGGTACCTGTACTCGTCGGTCGTGTACCCGGCGGACTACGGGTTCATCACCGACACGCTCGGCGAGGACAACGACCCGCTCGACGCGCTGACGCTCGTGTCGGACCCGACCTTCCCCGGCTGCCGGATCCCGGTCCGCGTCATCGGCCTGTTCAAGATGATCGACCAGGGCGAGGTCGACGACAAGGTCATCTGCGTCCCGGTCGCCGACCCCAACTGGAAGGGCGTCGAGACCCTCGACGACATCTCCGACCAGCTGAAGACCGAGATCTCGCACTTCTTCGAGATCTACAAGCAGCCGGAGGGCAAGGTCGTCGAGGTGCAGGGGTTCCACTCGCGCGAGGACGCGCTCGAGACGGTCGCGGCGGCGAAGCAGCGCCTCATCGACCACCGCGCCGCCACCGCCTGAGCGTCACCGCGGGTCAGGCCCGCTCGCCGCGCCCGAGCGCGGCGGGCCCACCGGCCGCGGTGAGCGCCGGGTCGCTCTCGGCGGCCCGCAGCTCGTAGCCCGACCGGGCGCTCGTGTCGGCCTCGATGAGCGCGGTGTCCGCCTTGAGCAGGCGCGAGAAGCCCTCGCGACCGCGGCGGGGCAGCACGCCGATGACCTGTCCGGCGACCCCGGCCGACTTCGGCACGAACACGTCGAACCGCGGACGACGCAGCGCCTCGACGATCGCGTCGGCGACGTCGACCGCGGTCGCCGGCTTGACGCCGCGGGTCGCCTTGACGCCGGCGGCGAGCTCGGTCTGGACGATCGCGGGCATGACGCAGGTCACGTCGACCGGCACGTCGGCGTAGCGCAGCTCGCCGCGGATCGACTCCGACAGGCCGACGACGAAGTGCTTCGTCCCGCAGTACGTCGCGACGCCGGGGAAGCCCGCCTTGCCGGCCATCGACGCGACGTTCACGAGGTGGCCGCGGCCGCGCTCGACGAACCGCGGCAGGATCGCCTTGGCCCCGTTGACGACCCCGTGGACGTTGATGTCGATCTGGCGCCGGGTGCTCTCGTCGGTCTCCTCGAGGAACGTGCCGATCGGCATGATCCCGGCGTTGTTGTCGAAGACGTCGATCGGGCCCAGGTCGCGCTCGACGGCGTCGACGAACGCGTCGACCGACGCCCGGTCGGTGACGTCGAGCGGGTAGGCGCGCACCGTCGTGCCGCCGGCGGCGAGCTCGGCCGCGGTCCGCTCGGCGAGCTCCAGATCGAGGTCGCCGATCGCGACCTTCATCCCCTCGGCGACCATCGCGCGGGCGGTCTCCTTGCCGATGCCGCGGGCTCCGCCGGTGATCGCGGCGACCTTGCCAACCAGGATTCGGGGCTGCTGGGCCATGGGGAGATGCTCCTCTTCGGGCCGATCGTGCGGCCGGTGACGTACGGGCGATCCGCGACGCACGCCACCACGAAGTTGACGCAGGCGTCACGGATTTTCGAGAGTAGCGCATGGCCGTGTCGGCGCGGGCACTATCGTCGGCGGATGGAGCGTGGAGCGGCCGGGTGCCCGAGACGGCCTGCGGCGGCCGTGGCGACCCTCGTGGCGGTCGTGGCGGCGCTGTGCGTGGCGGCCGCGCCGGCCGCGGCGTCGGATCCGGGGTGGACCGACCGGGCCCTGGCGCTGCAGGAGCGACTCGCCGGCGACGTTCCGCTGCGCGACGTCCCGTGGGTGTCGACGCACAACTCCTACAACAGCACCGCCGAGATGGGCACGACCCTGTCGGCCCTGGACCCCAACCAGCGGCTGACGCTCGTCGAGCAGCTCGACGCCGGGGTGCGGCACCTGGAGATCGACGCCCACCCGGCGCTCGCGCCGCTGCCGGAGCTCGGACTGGCCGCGCCCCAGAGCTGCCACACGATCTGCACGCTCGAGCGGCCGCTCTCCGACGTGCTGTCGCGCGTGGCGGCGTGGTCGCGGTCGCGGCCCGACAGCGTGCTGCTGCTCTACCTCGAGACGCACCTGGACGGCGCGGCCGGCCCGCGCGGGTACGACGCCGCGGCGGGGGTCGTCGCCGCGACGCTCGGCGACCTGGTCTACCGGCCGCCGTCGGCGGGCGCGCGTTGCGATCCGCTGCCGCGCGAGCTCACCCGCGAGCAGGTCCTGGCGGCGGGCCGGCGGGTGGTGCTCTTCGGCCCGTGCGGGCAGGGCGCCGCGTGGCCGTCGTGGAGCTTCGACGAGGCCGACCGGACGACCGCCCCCGACAACGCCGCGTTCCGTCCCGCGCCCGACTGCGGACCGGACTTCACGCGGGCGCAGTACGACGCGTTCCCGGTGCGCTACTACGAGGACCGCACCGCGATCGGCGCGCTGACGGGGACCGGTCACACGCCGATCGGGCCCGAGCTGGTGCGGGCGATGCAGCGCTGCGGGGTGGACATCATCGGGTTCGACCATCTCCTCCGCGACGATCCGCGACGCGACGCGCTGGTGTGGAGCTGGGCGCCGGGCGAGCCCCGGACCGACGGCGGGTCGTGCGCGGTGCAGCGCGCCGACGGGCGCTGGGCGGTGCGGGACTGCGGGATCCGCCGACGCGTGGCCTGCCGAACGGCCGATGGCGACTGGACGGTGCCTGCCGGCCGATTGCCGCGCGGGGTGGCGCAGCGGGCGTGCCCGCCCGGAGCGATCCACGCCGTCCCGCGGACCGCGCGCGAGGGCGGGTTGTTGCAGGACGCGCAGGCGACGGCGGGCGCCGACGAGGTGTGGCTGGCGCACGAGCGGCGCGGCGCCCGCTGGGCCCGGGACGAGCGCGCCGGGTGCACGGCCGGGTTGCTGCGGCCCACCGGCCCGGTCCGCGTGCGTGACGGCCGGGTGCGGCTGCGGCCGATGGTCGGCTACCCGTGCACCGGCGAGAGCCTGCGGCGACGGGTGACGGTGACCGGGGGCCGGCGGACGGTCCGCTCGGGGACGGCCCGGTCCCGGGTGACGACGGTGCGGGTCGGCCCGCGGACGCGGCGCCTGCGGGTGCGGTTCGTCGTCGACGGCGTGCGGCGGACCGCGGTCGTGCGCCTGCGGCGGTGACGGTGCGCCGGTCGGGCGACGCCGACGCCGTGAGGACCGGAGCGCTCAGGAATCACCTGCAGCGGTTCCCCGGAGGCGACTCGGACGAGGACGCGGACGCGGCCTGATCGACGTCACCGCTCTCCACGCCACGCCGAGCCGTCGCGCTCGACGCCCGCCCCGCCGACGACCACGGCCACCGTACGGAGCAGGATCCGCGCGTCGACGAGCGGCGAGCGGTGCGCGACGTACCAACGATCGAGCTCGATCCGCTCCGGCCACGTGAGCGTCGTCCGGCCGTTGACCTGCGCCCAGCCGGTGAGGCCGGGCCGGACGAGCAGCCGCTCGCGCTGTCGGTCGTCGTACTCCCGCACCTGCGACATCACGGTAGGACGGGGCCCGACGATCCCCATGTCGCCGCGCAGGACGTTGAGCAGCTGCGGCAGCTCGTCGACCGACGTCCGCCGCAGCAGCCGACCCAACCGGGTGATGCGCGTGTCCCCCGCCTCGATCGCCAGCCCCGCCCCCATCTGCTGGGCGCCCTGCACCATCGTCCGGAGCTTGAGGACCTCGAACTCCCGGCCGTCGCGTCCGACGCGTCGTTGACGGAAGATCGGGCTGCCCGGCGACTCCAGGCGGATGGCGAGCATCGCGACCGCGAGCGGCGCCGCGGCGACGACGAGCGCGACGGCGGCGATCGCCACGTCGCACGCGCGCCGCCACGCGTCGGCGATCGCCGTGCCGGCGGGGCGGTCGATCGGACCGTCCGGTCCGACGTCCATCCCGGCCGCCCGCATCCGGTCCCGCAGGTCGGCGTGGCGATCGGTGGCGTCGGTCGGGGGATCCACGTCGGCGGCGGGCACGCCGTCAGTCAACCGCAACCGAACATCCGACGCCGCTGCCGACGCGGACACCGGCGGCGGTGGCGTGGCACCGGCAGCGGTGACGGCGGCGGTGCGATGCGTCCTTCCGGCGATATGCCCTCGAGGTCATGAGATATGACCTGCAGGTCATACGCGCCGCGCGCAGGGTTCCTCCGTCGCGGGCGCGCGGTCGGCCGAGGCCGTCGACGCCGCATGGACCCGGTGGTCGCGCCGTCGCGCGCGGCGGTCCGTCAGTCCCCGTCGCCGCCCCGGGTGCCCTCGGCGGCGTCCCAGCCCCGGGGCGTGCCGTGGCGGATCCGGTCGAGCAGTCCCGCGGCGATCGACGCGGTCATGAGCACGTAGTACCGGCAGAGCAACAGCGGACGCGACGGGCGCACCGACGCGGCGGCGGCGCCGACCGCGACCGCCAGGTGCCCGGCCAGCAGCACGCGGTGCGGCGCGGCGCCACGACCGCCCCGCGCCGCAGCGCCGCCGGCGAGCAGTGCGCCGACGTGCAGGAACGGGCTGGCGTAGCGCAACCAGCGGTGGCTCACGAGCGTCGCGACGTACGCGGGCGGCAGGCCGCGCGGGTCGAGGACGCCCCCGGCCACGCCGCCTTCCGGGCCACCCGCCAGGACGATGTTCCAGACCTGGTTCATCATCCGCCGCTTGCGACGCCACTCGCCCTCCAGCGACGGCACCATCGGCTCCGCCGCCCGGGCGGTCGGCACGTCCACCGCGACGTACCCGGCGCGCACCACCTGGTGCGGCAGCGACAGGTCGTGGCCGACGTCGGTCCGCAGCCGCGGCCACAGCGCCGCCCGGACCGCGTAGATCGCCCCGTTGCCCGCCGACACCGACCACCAGTCGCTCTCGCGCGCCCGGAGCGCCATCTCGGCCCGCCAGTACGCGCCCTCCTGGTTCGTCGCCCCGTCGTCGCGGACGAACGTCACCCGACCACAGGCGTAGCCGACCGCGGGGTCGTCGAACGCCGCGACGAGCCGCGCCAACGCGTCCGGCTCCCACGCGGTGTTCGCGTCGCTGAAGACCAGGACGTCCGGCGGTGCGTCGCCGAGCAGCAGGCGGGCCACCGCGGTGTCCTGCGCCCGGTGCTTGCCGCCGCGCGGGAGCTCGAGGACGACGTCGGCACCGGCGTCGCGGGCGCGGACCGCGGTCGCGTCGGGGGACCCGTCGCAGGCGACGACGATCCGCGGACGCTCGCCGGGCCAGTCCTGGGCGCGCAGGCCGGCGACGGTCGCCGCGATCGCGGCCTCCTCGGCGTAGGCCGCGACGACGACGGCGACGCGGGGCGGCACCCGCAGGCCGAAGGGCGGCGTGACCCCCGGGTCGGTCGTCCCCTCCGCGTCGGCCGGGCCACCGTCACGGGGGCCCGCGTCGCCCACCGCGCCACCGTCGGTCACGCGTCCGAGCCCGGCGAGCCGGGCGATGCGGAGGAACAGCCCCCACCCGACGTGGGTCCAGGCCAGCAGGCCGAGGGCGATGAGGTGCAGCGCGCGCACGGGCGGATCGTGACAGAGCGCGCGTGCTCCGCTCAGCCGCCCGCAGGCCTGGGCGTCACCCAGATCCGGATCTCGATCGTCGTCACCTCGACGCCGCCCGGATCCGTGATCGACACGGCGATCGGCAGCTCGACGCCCTCGTTCCAGATCGCCGGCACGTCGAGGACGGCCGTCGCCACCAACCGGCCACGGGCGACCGCACGGTAGTCGACGGTCATCCCCTTGGGCAGCCACCGGTGCGTCGCGGGGACCGACGCCTCGGCCACGGCCCCCATGACGAACTCGGCCAGGTTGCACTGGGCGATCGCGTGGACGCCGCCCAGGTGGTTGCGGGTCCACGGGCGCGCCGGCATCGACGCCACGGCGCGGCCCGGGCCGATCTCGTCGAGATGGGCCGGGATCGACAGGAAGTACGGCGCCGCGGCCCGGTAGGCGCGCGACGCGATCGCACGACCGGCGGGCAGGCGGTCCAGGCGGTCGACGACGTCGGGCAGGCGAGGAGGGGCCATCGCATGATCCTACCGACGGTAGGACCGGGGTTGGGACCGAGGCGTGAACGCGCGGGAGATCTCCGCCGCGCCCCCGCCGCCCCCACGGGCGGAGCAGGGCGCCTCGACGACCGCGGTCGGGTCGGCGCGCGCCCGATCATCAGACCGAACTTGATCAACTGATCGACCATGCGCTACCGTCGCCCCGCGGGCCCACCCGGGGCCGCCACGGGAGAGGGCGCGCGAGCGGCGCGCGCCGCGATGGAGAGGACACGGGAATGGCCCTGGCGAACACGATCGATCCGACGACGGTGGGCGACACGCTCGCCGCCTGGCTGCGCGGACGGCTGCCCGACGCGACCGACCTGCGGGTCACCGACGCGACGGTCCCGAAGGCGAGCGGGATGTCGACCGAGACGATCCTCTTCACCTACGCGTGGACCCAGGACGGCGCGGCGCGCGAGCAGCGGGCCGTCGTGCGGCTCGCCCCCGCGGGGCCCGGGCTGTTCATGGGGTACGACCTGGAGCGCGAGGCGCGGGTCATGGACGCGTTGGCGTCGCGGACCGACCTGCCGGTGCCCGCGGTGCTCTTCGCCGAGGACGACACGTCGGTGCTCGGCGCGCCGTTCTTCGTCATGGAGCACGCCGACGGCCGCGTGCCCGCCGACGACCCGCCGTTCACCACCGCCGGGTGGGTCATGGACCTCGACCCCGCCGAGCGCGGACGGCTGTGTCGCGCGTCGCTCGCGACCCTCGCCGCCCTACACGACGTCGACCTGGCCGCGGTCGGCCTCGACGACCTCGGCCCCGCCGATCCCGCCGCCGCGCTCGACGCCGAGATCGCCCACTGGCGGTCGTTCTTCGCCTGGGCCGGCGACGGCGACCCGCACCCGGTCCTCGACCCGGCGCTGGCGTGGCTCGACGCCCACCGTCCCGCCGACCTCGGTCCGCGCGTCCTGAGCTGGGGCGACGCCCGCCCCGGCAACATGCTCTTCGCCGACGACCTGTCGGTGACGGCGATCCTCGACTGGGAGATGGTCGGCGTCGGCCCGCGCGAGCAGGACCTCGCGTGGTGGGTCTACCTGCTGCGCCACCACACCGACGGGATGGACGTGCCGCTGCCCGAGGGCATGCCGACCCCCGACGAGGCGATCGCGATCTACGTCGAGGCGTCCGGCCACGAGCCGCGCAACCTCGACTACTTCATGGTGCTCGCCGGGGTGCGGCTCGCCGCGCTCGTCCTGCGCGCCGCACGGCTCATGATCGCCGCCGAGTTCCTGCCGCCCGACGCCCCGATGGGCGTCGTCAACCCCGCCACCCGGATCCTCGCCGGGCTCGTCGACGTGCCCGTCCCGACCGGCGACGCCGCCTACTACGTCGGCAACCGCTGACCCCGTCCCGACCGCCACGGAGCACCCGACGATGAGCGACTTCCCCACCCACCCGCCCGAGACCGACCTCTACCTGCCCGACCCCACCGACGGCACGTCGTGGGACCCGATGACGATCTGCACCCACTGCTCGATCGTGTCGGTCCCCGACGCGGCGATCAGCATCTTCGTCTACCTGCGGGTGCTCCCCGCGTACGGCATGAGCCAGGGCGGGCTGTCGATCTTCCAGGGGCTCGACAACCCCGCCAACGACGGCGGCGTCGCCTACGTCGACTACCGCGAGACGATGCCGTGGCCCACCGTCGGCGAGCGGCGGTTCGACACGGCCAACGGCCTGGGCATCGAGTTCGTCGAGCCCGGCCGGGTCCTGCGGGTGACGTACACGTCGCCGGACGGCGCGACGAGCCTCGACGTCACCCAGACCGCGGTCACCCCGCTGCTCGCGCGCGGGCACATCATCCCGGGCGAGGACGAGGACGGCGACGCGTCGCTGAGCCCCGGCGGGTCCGAGCAGTTCATGCACAACGTCGGCGAGCTCGTGCTGCACGGCGAGCGGCACGTCATCGACAGCCACGACTGTCGCGACCGCTCGTGGCGCCAGGTCCGCAGCGAGGCGGCCAACGCCGCCGGCGCGCCCCCGGTCTGCTGGACCCCGATGCACTTCGGGGACGACCTGACGTTCAACCAGGTGAGCATCGAGCACGCCCGGACGAACCCCTGGTGGACGGGCCTCTTCGAGGTGCCGGACGAGCACCCCACGCACCACTTCGCGTGGGCGCGCGTCGACGGCGCGATGCGGCGGGTGACGCGCGTCGACCGCGACGTGCACGAGTACCACCCGACGCTCCTCATCCCCACCCGGCAGACGGTCGAGGCCGAGGACGAGACCGGGCGCACCTACCGGTTCGAGGGCGAGGCGCTCGCCGCCGCGGCCGTCCCCGCCTGGTCGAACGCGACGCTGCGCCAGTTCCTCTACCGCTGGACCGACGCCGACACCGGCCGGACCGCCGCGAACTCCGGGCAGGAGATCTGGCTCGACAACCGGTACGCGCCGCACGCCGCCCGGCGCGCCGCCGCGGCCGTCGAGGCGTGACCACGATGCTCGGCGCCATCCCTCCGCCTCCCACCTGGGAGGCGATGCCCGACGTCCCCGAGATGCTGTTCCTCGGGTTCTCGACGGTCTTCCTCGTCGCGTTCGTCGCGTACGGGATCCACCGCTGGCGGACGAAGGGCGAGGTCCTCGCGCTGCTCTTCGCGGCCGGCGGCGCGGTCTGCTCGTTGTACGAGCCGATCGTCGGAACGATGGGCCACATGTACATCCCGAAGCAGGACGCGATGGTCGCGTGGACGTTCATCGACCGGTCGATGCCGGTGTTCGTCCCCGTCGCCTATGTCAGCGCGATCGGCGGCTCCGCCTACATCGCGTACCGCGTCGCGAAGGACGGCCGGCACCCCAGGCGGCTGTTCATCCTCTTCGCGATCGAGTTCGCGGCGATCATCAGCTTCGAGACGCCCGCGGTGCTCATGGACGTCTACCACTACTACGGCGACCAGCCGCTGAACCTCTGGGGCATGCCGCTGTGGTGGGGCTTCGTCAACCCGATCAGCGGGATGTTCGTCGGCGTCGCGATCTACGCGCTCGAGAAGCGGTCCCCGCGTGATGCCAAGCGCTTCGCGTTCCCGTTGATGTGCGTCGGGCCGGGGTTCTCCAACGGCCTCATCGCCGCGCCGATGTGGCTCGTCCTCGGCGACGACAGCCTGGGCTGGGCGTGGCAGTACGACGCCGCCGCGATCTCGCTCGGCCTGGCGCTCATGTGCATCCGCCTGCTGACGGTGCTCGGCGGGCTGCTCGACGACGACGCGCCACCGTCGACGGCGGCCGTTTGAGCATCATGGAGTGATGGTCCCGTCCCCCGAGCCCCCGTCGCGCACCTCCCGTCGCAAGGACGAGGCGCGACGTCGGCTCCTCGCCGCGGCCGGCGAGCTCATCGCCGAGAAGGGCGTCGACGGCCTGCGGCTGCGCGAGCTCACCGACCGCGCCGACATCGGGTTCGGCTCGTTCTACACGCACTACGCCGACAAGGAGGAGCTCGTCGCCGCGGTCGTCACCGACACCGTCGAGCACCTCTCGTCGACGGTCATCGCGCACGCCGCGACGATCCCCGACCCCGCCGAGGCGGTGGCGGTCGCGCAGCGCTGGTTCACCCGGCTGGCGACGTCCGATCCGGCCCTCGCCCGCCTGATCCACGCGCTGGGCCACCCCGACGCGCTGTTCGTCGAGATGCTCGAGGAGCCGTCGCGGGCGGCGATCCATCGTGGCGTGGAGCAGGGCCGGTTCGCCCCGATCGACGTCGACGTCGTGACGTCGATCTTCGTCGGCGGCACGCTCACCGTCATGCGCAACGTCCTCGACGGCCGGTTCGACGGCGACGCGGACGAGGCGACGGCGGAGGCGGTGCTGCGGACGCTCGGCATCGCCCCCGACGAGGCGCGCGAGATCGCCCGACGGCCCTACCCGGACGCCCCGCCCGCCTGACCCGGCGTCGCCGGCCGTGGGAGCGGCCCGCCACCCGGCCCGGCCGACGAGGGCCGCGCGACCGTCCGCCGCGACCGGATCAGCCGACGAGCGAGGCGTAGAGCCGGCGGTGCTCGGCGGCCACCGACTCCCACGAGTACGGGCCGGCCGCGAGCTCCGTCGCCCGCGTGGCGAGCGACGACCGCAGCGCCTCGTCGCCGAGCACGCGCCCCAGGGCGTCCGCCAGCGCGTCGGCGTCGCCCGGCGGCACCGTCACCGCGGCCCCGTCGGCGGCGATCTCGGGGAACCCGCCGACGGCGCTGGCGACGATCGGCCGACCGAACGCCAGCGCGGTGAAGAGCACCCCGGACTGCTCGATCTCGCGATAGGGCAGCACGACGACGTCGGCGCGGCGGAAGTACGCCGCGGCCTCGGCGTCGGTGACGAACCGGTCGACGAACGTCACCCCCCGGCCGGCGCGGGCGCGCAACGGCCGCACGTCCATCTTCGGCAGGCCGACGATCCACAGGTCGGCGTCCTCGCCCGGGCCACCCGGGCGGGACCACGCGTCGAGCAGCACGTCGACGCCCTTGTACGGCCGCAGCAGGCCGAAGAACAGCACCACCGGCCGGTCGGCCTCCGCGAGCGCCGGCGGGAGCGGCGCCGGCCGGACGGTCGTCAGGTGCCGGAACGCCCCGTGCGGGATGACCCGGACCCGGTCGGGGTCGAGGCCGAGGGCGTCGACGAGCCGGTCGCGGCCGTGGTGGGAGTGCGCGACGACCGCGTCCATCCGCCCGTACAGGCGGGCCTGGGCGCGCAGCTGGCCCCAGCGCGGCTCGCGCGGGAGCACGTCGTGGGCGGTGAGCACGACCGGCCGGCCGCGCGGCAGCAGGCACCCGTCGACCTGCGGGACCGGCAGCCACTGGAAGTGGACGACGTCGGCGTCGGTCGCGGCGCGGCCCAGCCGTCGCATGTCGGGCACGTGCTGGGTGAGCTTCGACAACGTCCGCGCGCGCGACCCGGCCGGACCGGTCGTCCGGCGGTAGAACCCCAGCTCGATCCGGTACTCGTCGGCGCCGGGCAGCGGCACCTCGCCGTAGGGGAACTCGCTCGTGACGAGGGTGACCTCCTCCCCCGCGCGCCCCAGCGCCGTGCAGAGCGCGTGGTCGTACGGCGGCGTGAAGGCGGACGGGTCGACGATCCGGACGTGCACCGGCCCGGACGGTACCGGGTACCCCCGCCCCCGCCCGCCGCGGGACGGTCAGGCGTGCACGGCCAACAGCTCGTCGGCCAGGCGGTCGAGCTGCTCGAGCGCCTTGGCCAACGGCGTGTCGAGCAGGCGCGGCACGACGATCCGCGACACCCCGAACTGCTCCATCCGGCGCAGCTCGTCGTGCATCGCCGGCCCGATCGGGTCGTCGGCGGTCAACGCGAACGCGGCGTTCGTGATCTCGATCGCGTCGGGATCGCGTCCGGCGTCCGTCGCGGCGGTCCGCATCGTGGCGATGAGGCCCGCGAGCCGCTCCCCTGCGGAGAACGCATGTCCCCGGTGTCCGCCACCGACCCGACCCCGCGGCCGGCCCACCTGGCCCGCACCGCCGCCGATCTCGACGTGACGTGGTTCGACGCGCTGCTCGCGGCCACTCCCGCCCTGGGCGCACCGGGCCCGGTGCGCGACGTGCGCCTGGACCCGATCGGCGCGGGGCAGATGAGCCGGGTGCTGCGGGCCGCGCTGGAGCACGCCGACGGTGGCCGCTCGTCGCGACGAAGGCCCAGTCGCTGCGGCTCAAGCGGATGCCGTCGTTGACGCCGCGGTCCGTCGCGGAGGGGATCGTGCGGAGCCTGGAGCGCGACCGCAAGGTCACCGTGTTGCCGCCGGCGGCGGGGCCGCTCCACGGGTTCCGGATGGCCCCCCAGCGGCTCGCCGACGCGATCATGGTCGGGATCCCCCGGAGCCTCTGACCGGGACGAGGGTCCCGTCAGCCCCCGGGGGCGATCGACCGGGCGACGAGGGTCGCGTCGGCCAGGGCCTCGTCGACGGTCGGCGCCGCGACGAGGACGCCCCAGCCGGGACCGTTCGCGCCGACGTTGACGGGGATGTCGACGCAGACCAGGCGACCGCACTCCGGCACGAACTCGGCGTCGCGGAAGACGAACGCCGTCGACTCCCCCGCGATCGTGCCGCCGACGCTGCGCTGCTCGTCGGCCCGGGACGGGTCGAAGGTCGCCGGCTCGTGCGGGGTGTGGTCGACGATGAGGACCCGGCCGCCCGGACCGGACTGGCGCACGCGCGACAGCCTCCCGGCGGTGAGCCACGTCCGCGCCGGCGCCGCCCAGCCGCCGCCGGGTCGGGCGACGATCCCCGACCAGGCGCCCTGCGGCGCCCGGTAGGTCGCGGTCGCGGTCCCGTCGGTCAGGGCGCCCTGGCCCTCGTCGGTGCGGATCGTCCCCCCGCCCTCGACGCGCATCGTCGTGGCCGGTCCGGCGGTCTCGGTCGTCGTCGTGGGCGTCGTCGGGACGGTGGGCGCCGTCGGGGTCGTCGGGACCGACGACGTGTCGGTGGTGGTGGTCGTGCGCGGCGTCGTCGTGGTCCCGGGATCGGACGCCACGGTCCGCGGGTCGTCGTCGCCGCCGGCGCTCAGGCCGATCGCCACCCCGCCTCCGGCGGCGAGCAGCGCCAGCACCCCGACGATCACCGCGGTCCGGCGGCCTCCGCCCCGGCCGGGCGACGGGTCCGGCGTGGTGGGCGGGGGCGGCGACAGGGGCGGCGCGGCCGTTCGGCGCGGGGCGCGGGGCCGCGACGCGGTCGTCTCGTCGAGCGGTGGCGTCGGTCGTCGCGGCGGTTGGGGGACCGCCGCGGCGACGGCCGTCTCGTCGGTGGCGTACCGGTCGTGGGGGCTGGTGGGAGTGGGAGGACCGACGCCCGCGTCGTGGGCGAGCGCCCCGAGGTCGCGGGTCGCGTCGTCGCCGGACGCGGGCCGGGCGACGGTCGGCCGGCCGGCGTCCTCCAGGCGACGGCGGTGCTCGGTCGGCAGGTGCGCGGCCAGGCCGCCGACGACGGCCGCGCCGCCCGGTGCGGCGGCGCCGGTGGCGACGGTGTGCTCGATCGGCGCCGGCCCACCGTCGAGCGCCGCACGCGCGGCCCGGGCCAGGTCGCCCGCCGACGGGAACCGCTCGTCGGGGCGCTTGGCCATCCCGCGGGCGATGACCGCGTCGAACGGGTCGAGGCCCTCGATCCGCAGCCCGGGCCGGGGCGGCTCGGCGTTGACGTGGGCGAAGAGCCGGGCGACGGTCGTGCCGTCGAACGCGGACTGCCCGGTGAGCATGACGACGAGCATCGCCGCGAGCGAGTAGACGTCGGACCGCGCGTCGACCGCGCCACCCTCGATCTGCTCCGGCGCCATGTAGTCGATCGTCCCGAGCACCATGCCGGTGGCGGTGAGGTCGCGACTGCCGCCGACCTCCTTCGTCAGGCCGAAGTCGGCGAGCAGCGCCCGCTCCCCCGACGCGAGCCCGTCCGGCCCCGACCGACCGAGCAGGACGTTCGCCGGCTTGACGTCGCGGTGGACGATCCCGTGGGCGTGGGCGTGGTCGAGCGCCGCGCCGATCTGCTCGACGATCGCGATCGCGTCGGCCGGGTCCAGGCGTCCACCGGGCCGGGACGCCAGGCGCTGCTTCAGGTCCTCCCCGTCGACGTACCGCATCGCCAACCACAGGCCGGCGTCGTCGGCCCCGGCGTCGAAGACCGTGACGACGTTGGGGTGGTCGAGCCGGGCGGCGAGCCGCGCCTCGCGGACGAACCGGTCGCGGAAGGTCGCGTCGCGGCCGAGCTCGGCGTCGAGGAGCTTGAGCGCGACGCGACGGTCCAGGGTCGTGTGCTCGGCGAGCCACACGGTGCCCATGCCGCCCTGGCCGAGCTGCTCCAGGACGCGGTACCCGCCGATCAGGTCACCGGCGGCGGGCATGGCGCGCGGGGCGGATCGTCGGGATTCGGTCGGAGACCACGCCCGCAGTGTGGCGCAGTGACGCTGCGGCCGGAACGTCGGCGTCGATCACGGCGTCGGGACGACGCGGTGGCCGAACGACCGCGCGGCCTCGGTCACGGGCCCGTCGCCGAGCGGGCCGGTGCCGCGACGGGCGCCGTCGGTACCGTGCGACGGGTGCCGTCGACCACCCGCGCCGCCCGTCCGCTGGTCTCCTTCTGCGTCGTCGGGACCGACGGGGCGGCGTTCCTGCCCGCCTGCCTCGACGCGATCGCCCGCGAGCGGCGCCTGCTCGACGTGCCGAGCGAGGTCCTCGTCCTCGACAACGCGTCGACGGACGACAGCGTGCGGATCGCCCGCGAGCACCCGGTCGGCGCACGGGTGATCGCGCTCGACCGGCGCGAGGGCAAGGCCGCCAACGACAGCCGGCTGCTCGACGAGGCGGCGGGCCGCTACGCGCTGCTGCTCAACGAGGACAGCGAGCTGCGCGCCGGGGCGACGAAGGAGCTCCTCGTCACCCTGGAGCGGGACGACCACGCCGCGTGCGCCGGGGCGATGCTCCTGCGGCCGGACGGTGCGCCGCAGCCGTCGGCGTGGCGGTTCCCGGGCCTGGCGACGACGCTCGCCCAGGCGACCCTGCTGCACCGCCGCCTCGTCGTGCAGTCGCGCGGTCAGCGGACGCGGCGGGTGGACTGGTGTCAGTCGGCGTGCCTGCTCGTGCGGGTGGAGGCGTCGTCGTCGGTCGGCCACCTCGACCCGGAGTACTTCGTCTACGGCGACGAGGTCGACCTGCAACGGCGCCTGGCCGACGCCGGCTGGCACACGCTGTACGTGCCGTCGGCGCGGTGCGTCCACCACGAGGGCCTGTCGACCGGTCCCGGATCGCGCCGCCGGGTCGTCGAGCTGCACCGCAACCAGGAGCGGTACCTCGTCGCCCACCACGGCCGGCCGACCGCGCTGCTCTGCCGACCGCTCGCCGCGTGGCCGTATCTGTTGCGCGCGCTCGCGGCGACCGTCCTGCCCGGCCACGACCCGCGCCGCCACGCCTGGCACGCCCGCGCCGCGCTCTGCCCCCAACGCGGCGAGGGCATCCGCGAGGCGGCCGAGGCGTTCAACGCGCGGCTGGATGCGGGGGACGCCGGCGGGCGGTCGGTGGGCGCGGCCGGCGGCGGGGGAGCCGGGACCGGACGCTAGGTCGGCGGGGGAGCCGGACCGGAACGCCAGGTCGCCGGCGTCGACGGGCGTCGCGCGGGTGGCAGGGGGCGGGTGCGGGCGTCGTCGGTGGCAGCGGGCGGGAGTCGTCCCCGCCGGCGGCAGCGGGCGAGCGCGGCCGTCGCCCAGGTGACGGGCGAGGGTGGGGGCGTCGCTGAGGGAGCGGACCCGACCCTTCCCGGAGGGGCACGCCCCCTCGACGTCGCCCAGGGTCGCCGACGTGGCGCACCCCGCAGGAGGCCTGCCGGTTCGCCCCCTGGGCGACGCCTTCCCCCACGAGCACCCGCGACCGCCTCGCCACCCCGCCCGTCACGACCACCCGCACCGCACCGCCCGCCCACGTCCCGGCCCTCGGCACCCACCGGCCCCGCAGGGCAGCCCGTCGCCTCCCGGTCCGCCGATCCGGGTACGGACCCCTCCCCGAAACCCTGTGGAGCCGGGGGTGGCCCCGGCGTCCGGACGGGACTAGCGTGGCCGATCGTGCCGTCCTCCCCCGCCCGTCCGTCCCGCCGCGTCGTCGGCCTCGCCGTCGTGGTGCTCGCGTCACTCACCCTCGCCGCGTGCGGCGACGACGAGCCGAAGTCCTCCGGTACCCCGTCCGGCACGTCGACCGGGTCCGGGCTGCAGGGGAACGCGCTGCGTGACCGGGTCGACGCGCTCTGCCGCGACCGGGACGAGAAGCTCGACCTCCTCGACGAGCCGGACGCCGCGGTCATCGCGCAGGACGCCGACGTCGCCTGACCTCCGACTCACCGACGGCGGACCCGCACCGCGATCGAGCGCGTCGCCTTCCGCGCCCCGGTCGCCCGGACGGTGGCACGGAGCGTGCTCCGACGACGCGCGTCACGGCGCGCGGTGATCCGGACCGTCACGCGGCGACGCACGCCGGGGCGGAGCGTCCCGACGTTGATCGTCCGTCGCGACAGGCGCACGCCGCGCGGCTGCTTGAGGGTCACCCGAACCTTGCGGGCGGTGGCCGTGCCAGGGTTGCGGACCGTGATCGTCGCCTTGTGCCGACGCCCCGGCACGAGACGGAGCGCACGCCGCCGGTCCACGCGCACCCGCGGCGCAGGCGTGATCGCCAGCGATGTCGGCGGCCGCCACGCCGGATCGACCGGATCCGCGACCGGTGGACCCGTGACCGCGGACGTCGGGATCGGCAGGTGCTCCGACGCGAGCGTGCCCGGCCAGCGGAGGCCGGCCCGGGCCGGTCCCGCGATCCGGTCGTCGACGGTCGCGCATGCGGCGACGTTCGCCGCGTCGGACGGGTCGCGCGGCGTCGTGGCCGACACCGACTCCTCGCTCACGCCGGCGATCGTCAGCTCGCCGTACAGGCTCGCGATGGCCGGGTTCGTGTCCGGCACCCGCCAGGTCGGCGTCCACCGGTCGCCGGGCAGGTCCACCGGGGGCGCGGGAGCCGGCATCGGCAGCTGCGCCCCGGCGGTGGTCAGCCGGAAGGTCAGCGGTGGCGTGTCGCAGCGGTGGTCGACGTCGTCGACGCGCTGCACGATCGTCAGCCGCGTGCGCATGGTGCCGGTCACCACGCCCGTCGCGGGATCGGGGGTCACCTCGATCGTCTGGCCCTCCAGGCCGTCGATCCGGTCCGGGCCGTCGTAGCCGGCGGGCGGACCCTCCGGCCGGTACGACCCTGCCACCGGGACGCCGCCCGCGAGGTACTCGGACGTGAACAGATTGGTGGCGCGGAGCACCCCGTCCGCGCCGACGGGCCCGCTGAAGCCCACCGTCCCCCACCACGACATGTACCCGTGCCCCCACGGATAGAACCGCGGCAGGCCCCCGAGGCGCAGCTCGGCGTCGTGTGCGGTGCCGTACGTCCCGGAGAACCGCAGGACCGGTGGCGTGGTGCCCGCATCGGCGCGCGCCGTCGCCGCGTCAGGCGTCGCGTGCGCGGGCACGGCCACCACCGCGAGCGCGAGCAGCGCGGCGACCGACGACGGCAGGACCGGAGCGGTGCGCATGGAACGGGGCCTCCACGGAACGCGCCGCGATCACGGCGATCGTATCCGCGACGTGAACCGCGCGGGGGACCGACGGACGGATGGCCGGGATCCGGCCCGGCCGTCCGCTCAGCCCGTCGTCGAGTCCGGCAGCTTGCGGCCGACGGGGCCGACGTAGACGCCACGGGGCAGGTCGTCGTCGTTGCCCGACCCGGTGTGGAACGCCAGGTAGATCCGGGCGCAGCGCTGGGCGCCGGAGCCGTTGGCGACGCGGACGTGCTCGGCCACGCGCAACGTCGTCCCGTCGTGGCTGAAGTGGTAGTCGTTGGGGTGGATCCCGTACCAGACGTCGCCGACGTTGGACCGCCAGTCCAGGCCGAGGTCCTGGGCGAGCTGGCCGACCGGCTGGCCGATCCCCTCGGGCCGCAGGTACGCCTCGGCCACCTCGTCGAGCTTGATGAGGTCCGCGAGGACCATGTCCGGCCGCCAGAACGGGCTGTCGGCGGCGGTCTCGAACGCCCGGTCGGTGAAGACGAGGTGCTTGCAGCGGGCCGCGGCGACGTGGACCGCCTCCTGCACCGACTCGACCTCGGGCAACGGCTCCTCGCCGTCCTCCTCGCCGGCCCCGGCGAGGCTCAGCTCGCGCTGCAGCCGCGCGGCCTCGCGCCGGGCCGCGTCCAGGGTCACCTCGAGTCGCTCGTGCTCGGTGTGCGCGTCGCGCAGCAACGCCTCGCGCTCCTCGAGCTGCTGACGCAACGCCTCGACGTCCGCCGACTCCGGCGCCGCGGGCGCGTCGTCGGCGTCCTCCAGCCGATCGACGAGCTCGTCCTGACGGGTCCGTGCGGTGCGGAGCTCGTCGCGGAGCGCGACGAGCTCGGCCGTCGCCTTGTCGAGCTCGCCGCGCAGCGACTGCGACTCGGCGACGCGCTCGTCGGCGCGGCGCTCATGCCGCGCGGCCTGGGTCTCGGCCTGCTCGGTCCTGCGCTGGGCGCGCTCCAGCTCCTTCTCCGCACGGGTCGCACGCCGCTCGAGCGACACGAGCGCCTCGCGGCAGATCGCGAGCAGGCGCTTGTCGACCTCGGCGATCCGGCGCTCCTGCTCGACGTCCGCACGCAGGAGCCTGAGCTCCTGCTCCGGCTCGAGCTCGGGCAGGTCGGCGGCGCCGGGCTCGATCCCCAGCTCGCCCTCGACCTCGCGCACGGCGGTCACCGCGTCGTCCTCGGCCTCTAGCGCGTCGACGAACGCCTGGACCACTGGAACGCTTGACCGCTCGAGCGACGTCGCCAGGTTCATCCCGACCTGCTCGCGCAGGATGCGGTCGATCTCGGGACGGCCGATGCGGTCGAACGAGACCTCCTGCGGCTCGCTCGCCGCCTGACGGGTGTGCTGGGGGGCCGAGCGCTTCGGCTTGCGCTTCGCTTTGCTCATGATTGTTCGGGCACGGCTGGTGGCCCACGGTATCGCAGGATCCGTCCACGGTCACGTCGGCGGGGACCGTTCGTCCAACCCGGCGGCGCCGTCGCACCGCGGAACGGCGTCCGACGGACGGGGGCGCCCGCGATCGTCAGCGTCGCCGGCGCGCCCGCACGGCGCCCGCCAGGCGGCGGACCTCGGACGGCCGGACGGCGCCGACCGCGACGAGCAGCGGTGGGATCGCGGCGCACAGCAGCACGCGACCGGCGATCCCCCCGGCGCCGTCGGCGGGCAGGATCCAGTCGCCCGCGGCCGCCACGATCGTGAGCAGCACGACGGCGGCCGTCAGCGGGCCGCGCTCGAACGGGACCCGCAGCAGCCGACGGGTGCGCAGGTGCGCGACCGCCAGCGCGACGACGTACGCCGCGACGAGGGCGATCGCGGCCCCGGTGGCCGCGAGCGACGGGACGAGCGCCGCCAGCACGACGACGTTCACCGCCAGGCCCAGGATCGCGGCGGGCAACGTCCGACCGGTGCGGTGGACGCGGCCCGCGATCGACGTGAACACCCAGGTGAGGCCCCACAGCGCCCAGCCGAGCGCGAGCCACGGCAGCGCGCCGGCCGCCGCCGCGTAGTCGTCGGCGACGAGGACCTGCACGACCTGGTGGCGCAGGAGGGCGAGCGCCGCCACGACCCAGCCGAGCGCGACGACGTACGCCCGCACGACCTGCGCGTACGCGCGCGGCGCCGCGTCGTCGTCCAGGTCGTACGCCAGCGGCGGCCACGCGGCCTGGAACGCGCGGGCGACGACGATGACGAGCGTCGCGAGCTTCACCGCCGCCGCGTAGATCCCGGCGCTCGCCGCCCCGGACGAGTGGATGAGCCACTGGCGGTCGACGAGGTTCAGCGCGAACACCGCCGCCTCGGGCGGGACGGTCGGCAGCCCGAACCGCAGCAGCGGCCGCAGGTCGTCGCGATCGGTCGCGGCCGGCGTGCGGAGCCCGGCCGTGATGACGGCGCGCTGCGCCCACCACACGCCCAGCAGGACGACCGTCGACGCGGCGTAGTTGCCCAGCAGGTAGCCGGGGGCGCCCCCGTCGAGGACGACGACGAGCGTCACGGTGGTGGCGACGGTGAGGACGACGTTCGTCAGCGACGCCGCGAGGTACGTCCGTCGTGCCTCGCGGGCGCGCAGCAGGGCGTTGGCGGTCTCGAGGTTCGTGAACGCCCACACGCCGAGCGCCGCGACCCGGATCGTCGTCGCCCGATCGTCGTCGCCCGCCCCGGGGATCGCGTCGCCGAGCAGCGGCCCGGCGAGGCTCGGCGCGGCGACGACGACGAGCGCCGCGACGACGGTCGACCCGACCAGCACGACGCCGAGCACCCTCCGCGCGAGCCGCCCGCGGCGGGCCGGGTCGTCGTCGTGGAACCAGTGGCGCAGCAGCGCCTCCTGCAGTCCGGCCCGCAGCAGGATCGACAGCAGGATGATCCACGTCAGCAGCGTCTCGGCCCAGCCGAGCTCGGCCTCGGCGAGGTGCGCCGTGTAGAGCGGCAGCGTGACGAGCGCCAGGACCCCGGCGACGAGGCTCGCCGACTGGTAGGCCAGGCCGGACGCGGCCAGCCGGCGGAGGGGGTGCGGGGCCATGTGGCGGGGATGCTAGGCGCCGCGGTCGTCGGCTGCGACGGCCGCGACGCCCCCACCGGGCCGGGGCGCGCATCGCCGGCCCCGGCAGGCGCCCCGCGGCCGGTGCCGGCCGGTCGACGGCGGGCCGGTCCACGACCGGCCGGCCCGCGCGACGGCTACTCGTCGCCGTTCATGAGGATCGCGCCCTCGCCGGCGATCGTCACCGGCGTCACGCCCGGGAGCTTGACCCTGAGGCTGCCGAGCAGCGTCCCGGTCGTCAGCGGACCGGGGATCGCCGGGTCGGCCCGGTACGCCCCGGCGCCGGTGAACGTCCCGGCGCTCTTGACCGCGGCGGTCACCCCGCCGTCCGACGGCTTGAGCAGGTTGGACCCGGTCGCCGCGACGCTGCGCACGATGTCGGCCGGCTGCTTCCTGCCCTTGGCCGGCTGGACCCAGCTGAGCGACAGCGACCGCTTCGTCGCGACGAAGCTCAACCGCCCGCCGTCGTGCTCGGTCGACAGCATGAGGCGGGGCTCGTCGTCCTTCCCGTCCCCGCCGTCGCCGTCGCCACCGTCGCCCACGCGATCGTCCTCGGCGCAGTCGCGGGCCGCCGCGGCGGCGGCCGATCCGGCCCGGGACTCCGCCCGCATCGAGCGGACGGTGACGGACTTGCCGTTCGGCATCCGGAACCGGAGCTTGCCGACGAGCCGGCCGGTGCGGACGGTCGCCTTGGACGACCCTCCGTCACCGCAGCGCGAACGCTCGTCGCGGTCCTTCGACGTCTTGGCGCCCCGCAGGCGCAGGTCGACGCTGCCCCAGCGGCCGAGCTTGCCCTTGATCGTCGCCCTTGAGCCCGACACGACGACCTTGACGCCCTTGCGGAAGGTGAAGTTGTGGTGCTCGGTCTCGCGCTTGCCGGCGTCGGTGAGCTGGACGGTGAAGGTGTCGCGCTTGGCGTCGACGCCGACGACCGACAGCTGGTAGCCGCCCTTGACCTTCACCGGTCCGCCGTTGACGGTGCCGGCCGCGCTCGCGGTCGTCGGGACGGTGATCGCCGCGGCGAGCGCGACGCCCACCACGAATCGGGATCTCATGTGTGCTCCTCGGGGGTGGATGATCGCGTCATCAGCAGGACGCGATGGGGCGAGCCTACGCGTCCGGGTCGGGGCCGCGACCCCCTCGACGGGTGATCCGCGCCACCGCCCGGACCGGGTGATCGCGTAGCCTCGGCGACCGTGAGCGACGACCTGCGACCCGCGTGCGTGCTGCTGCTGCCGCGGCCCCTCGACCGGTTCATCCTCCGCGACCAGGCCGAGGATCTGCTGCGGGGCGAGGACGTCGTCGCGGTCGACCCGCCGCGGCCCGGCTACGGCGCGGCGCTGCGGCTGCCCGCGGCCGGGGCCGCGACCGTCGCGCGCCGCCAGGCGTCGGTGCTCCTGCGCCGGCTCGCCGCCCAGGGCCGGACGCCGAAGGTCGTCGTGCTCTTCCACGCCGTGCAGGAGCCGGTGGCCGCGCTGTTGCGCACCCGGACGAACGCCGAGCTGTGGTACTGGCGGTGGGACCGCTACGAGGCCGCCGGCGACGCGGGACCGGACGCCCGGCGACGGCTGGAGCAGCTGCACCTGCGGGCGTTGTCGCAGTCGTCGCTGACGATCGCGTCGAGCGTGCGGCTCGCCGAGCTCGCCGAGGGCCAGGGGCGTCCGGTGGTGCTGAGCCCGCTGGCGGCGGACTCGTTCCCCGCGCCCGAGCCGACCGTCGGCACGGTCGCGCTCACCCTGGGCCACCTGGGCCGGCGGACCGACTGGGCGTTGCTGCGCGGCCTGGGCGAGCGGCTGCCCGACCTGCAGCTGCTGCTCGTCGGCGAGCTCCACGCGGACGAGTGCGCCGGCGACGCGGACTTCGCCTGGTGCCGCGACCACGCGCCGTTCGCCTTCCTCGGGTCGCTCCCCGACGCCGCGGTGGCGGAGCTCATGCGGTTGACCGACGTCGGGCTGCTGCCGTTCCGGCTCGACCCGTTCAACGACGCCGGGCTGCCCTACCGGATCCTCAAGACCGCGCGGCTGGGGCGCCTGACCGTCGTGCCCGACCTGGCCGGGGTGCGCACGTGGGACCGGGCGGTCGTCGTCGCCCCCGACGTCGACGCGTTCGCGGCCGCGGTGCAGGCGGAGTCCGGGCGCCGCACCGCCCCCGACCTCGAGCTGCGGGCGTGGGCGCTGGCGCAGACCGCCGCGCAGCAGAACGCCCCGCTGCGGGAGCGGCTGCGCGCGATGGGCCTCGACGCCGGCTGACCGACCCCCGCTACGGGCACCGCGCCCAGGCGACGAACGGCCCCCGGCGCGCGATCGGCCGGAACCCGGCGGGGGCGGGCTGCGTGGAGCGCGGGACGCCGTCGGCGCGCCCGTAGCGTCGGGCCGGCTTGCCCTCGTCGACGACGATCGCCACCCCGGACCGCGTGACCCCGAGCCGCGCGGCGCGCGGGTCGCTGCGGGCGAGCACGCGGTCGCCGTCGACGTCGAGCCGCAGGCGGATCTCCGGCACGAGCCGGTAGGTCGGCAGCGACACCGGGCCGCAGCGGGCCGCCCGACGCACCGCCGGATCGTCGACGAGGTCGCGCACGTCGGTCCGGGCGTCGGCGAGGAACCGCAGCTCGGTCCGCACGCGCGAGAACGTGTCGCCCTTGAGCGCGACGTAGCCGCCGACCCCGACGACCGCGCCGAGCAGCACGACGATCGCCCACGGGCGCCGCCACCGGTGCCCGTCGGGCAGGCCGATCCACCCGCCGGCGGCGAGCGCCGCGAGGATCGTGAGCGCGACGACGGGAACGGTGAGGTACCGCGGGATGAGCGACAGGCCCGCCACCCCGGCGGCGAGGAACGTCGCCCCGCCGGCGACGGTCAGCGCGGCGAGGACGGCCGCGACCCGTCCGGGCGGGCGACGCAGCCCGATCCGGTGACCGAGCAGGAGCACCGCGAGGCCCGCGACCCCGGCCGGCACGATCGGCGCGCGGGCCTGGTCGACGGTCTGGGTGACGAGCAGCCGCGGCGCGGCGACGATCCCCCGCTCGCGGCCGAGCGCGTCGGCGAGCGCGCTCGTCGCGGTGAGCGAGTGCAAGGGGTCGCCGGTGACGACGAGGTCGACGAGCATCCACAGCCCCGGCGCCGCGGCGACGATCCCCAGGTGGAGGAGCCCCGCGCGGGTGCGGGCGCCGCGCAGGACGCCGGCGGTGGTCCGGGCGACCGCGCCGCGCCCGCGGCCCGGGGCGCGCTCCGCGCCGTCGTGCGTCGGCGACGACGCGTCGGACCGGCAGCACCACAGCCAGTGCAGGCCGGCGAGGAGCCACGCCTCGGGGCGCAGCAGGCCGGCGAGGAGCAGCAGTCCCGCCGCGCCCCAGCGGGCGGTGGCCGACGACGGTCCCCGCGCGATCCAGACCGCGGCCCACGCCACGAGCGCGAGGAACGGCACGTCGAGGTAGCCGCGCGCGGCGAGCAGGAGCAGCGCGACGCTCGACAGGACGAGCAGGCCCGCGAGCAGGCCGACCGCGGCCCCGGTGCGGGCGGCCCGGTCGGGCGTCGCGACCGCCTCGCCGGCGAGGCGGCCCAGCCGCACGGCGGCCGCGGCGAGCACCGGGAGCGCCAGCGCGCTGAGGAGGACGAGGACCCGGTCGCCGTCGTCGCCGAAGAGGGCGACGGTCGGCAGGCCGATCGCGAGCCACAGCGGGTGCGGCGTCGACGCCGCGTACGCCTCGAACCCGGGCGCCCCACCGTCGAGGACCTCACGGGCCCAGACGAGGTTGAGCACCGAGTCGTAGTTCCCCGCGCCCGGCCAGGCCGCCCACGCCGCGACGGCGAGCGCCAGGCCCAGGGCGAGGACCGCCCACTCGGTCCGGCGGTCCGTGATCACGCCGTCGGGGCGGTCGGACGCGCCCGCCGCGACGGCTGCCGTGGCCGCCCCGCCCCGGCCAGGCCCAGCCCCACCGCGACGAGGACCCACAGCGCCGGGTCCTCGAGGAACGACGCGTACCCGAGCGTGTGCACGACGAGCGCGACGGTCATCGCGACCGCGCCCGCACGGGCCGCGGAGCGCTCCGCGTCGCGGATGAGCCGCCGGACGAGCAGCACGATGAGCAGGAGGTACGCGCCGAGGCCGATGAGCCCCTGCTCGGCGGCGACGGTCACCGGGATCGTGTGCGACGCGGCGACGGCGTCGCGGCCTCCGGTGCGCTCCGCGTCGCGGTAGGCCCGCTCGAACCCGCCCGACCCGACGCCCTTGACGGGATGGTCGGCGAACACGCCGATCCCGCCGCTGATGAGCTCGACCCGCCCGGACGTCGCGTCGTCCAGGTCCGGAGACGTCGCCAGCAGGACGGTGAGGCCGATCGCGAGGGCGACGACCGCGGTCGCGAGCGCCCGCCACGGGCCCCACCGCAGGCCGCCGAGGATCGCCAGGCCCCCGAGCAACGCGACGAAGCTCGTCTGCGAGTACGTGATGACGAGCGCCGCCCACAGCACGACGAGGACCCCGCCGAGGATCGCGACGGTCCGCGGGACCCGGCTCCACAGCAGCCAGGCGGCGAGGCCCAGCATGACGAGGACGAGGAACCGGCCGTAGATGTTGGGATCGAAGAACAACGAGTTGACGCGGAACGTGTCCTCGATCTGGTTCGACGCGATGATCTTCGGGTTGAGCAGCACCGTGCGGGTGGCGTACTCGTAGAACCCGACGGCGGCGAGCACGAGGGCGACCCCGGCCGACACGACGAGCGCCCGGGTGGCGAGGACCGTCGTCCACGCGACGCTGCGCAGCACGACGTAGAGCATCGCGAACGGCATGTAGAAGAACGCGATCTGCTCGATCGCCTTGCCCTGGTCGACCGACCACTCGCTCTGCACGGCGTACAGGACGACGCCGAGCAGCAGCACGACCTCGACGGCGACCGGTCGCGGGTCGGCGACGTCGCGGGCGGTCTCCTCGCGGAGCCGCTCCCACGCCCACGCGACGGCGGCCGCCCCGATGACGACGTACAGCGGCAGCAGGAGGTTGACCGGCTGGGTGTCGCCGACGTCGATCGGGATCCGGAACGGCAGCGCCGCGGCGACGACGAGCGGCAGCCACCCCGGGCGGCGTCGCACGAGCACCGACCCGGCGAGGACCACCGCCACGCCGCCGGCGAGCAGCGCCACGAACACGAGCGGACGATCGCGCAGGCGCTCGATCGCGCCGCTGTCCCAGATCTCGCCGAGGAGGATGACCGGGGTGCCGAGCAGCGCGATCGCCATCGCCCCGGCCTTCGCCGCGGGGGTCCGCAGGAGCAGGGCCAGGGCCACCGCCGCGGTGATCGCGGTCAGCGCGAGAGTCGTCGCCATACGCTGTCCAGCAGCTCGTCGGTGTCGTCGTCGTCCAGTCGGCGCGCCAGCTCCGGCAGCCCGGTGCGGATCGCCAGGCCGCGGCCGACGCGGTGCGCGGCGATGATGACGCGCCCCTCGCCGTCCACCGCGCCCGCCACCCGCTCGCCGGGCTCGCGACCCTCCACCGGCCAGCCGACCCGGTAGCCGTCGAACCGGCCGTCGGTGCCGCGGAAGATGCCGACCTCGTCGCCGTCGATCTGCAGCGCCCCGTCGAGCCGGACGGCGCCGGCGCTCGTGACGCCGAGCGCGTCCGTCGGGTCGAACTCTCCCGGCTCGACGAGGCGCGGCCCGCGGAGCTTGACGCTGCGGTGCAGGCCGGTGGGCTCGAGCGCCGCGACCGAGCCGCCGGTGCGCACGAACCGGCGCAGCGCCGCGCCGACGGCGGGCACGACCCACCGGTGCTCCCCGACGAGGAGCACGCCGCGCCGCCCGTCGATGGTGGGCCCCTCCCCGAGCGCGAGCGCCAGGTCGGTGGTGATCTCGAACCGCTTGCGCTTGCGGGCCAGCCACTCGAGCACCGGCTTCTCGCGGCGGTTGAACCCGCGCGGCAGGCCGTTGAGGACCCGCAGCGCGCGGATCCTCGACGTCGTTCCTCCGCCGAGCCCGTCGGGCAGCCCGTCGCCGTCGTCGTCGAGCGGGTTGGCGCCCTGCCAGGTGACGGCGGGCAGGACGACGAGCACCGGCTGCTCGTCGCGGTCGTTCGTCATCGCCGGGACCGTGATGCGGGCGCCGTCGGCGGTGGAGACGTCGAGGAGGTACGCCGCCCCGCGGGCGCTGCGCCCGTCGACCTTGAGCACCGGCTCGTCGCTCGTGCCGCGGTCGACCGCCGCCCGGGCTCCGACCCGCCGCAGCGTCCACCGGTAGCGCGCGCCGCGGGCGTCGACGAAGAACGTCATCCGGTTGCCGGCCTTCACCGGACCCGGCTTGACCTGCACCGCCAGGTCGCGCACGGTGATCCCGCCCCGCCCGGCGAACCGGCCGTCGGCGTCGGGGACCGGCAGGCCGCGCGGGCCGCGCGCGGTCGGACCGCACCCCTCGACCTCGGCGAGGTTGCGCACGCACACCTGGATGACGTACGTGCCGGCCGGCGCGGGCCGACCGTCGATCGTGCCGTCCCACGCGACCTTGCCCTCCAGGGCGCGACGCTCGCCGTGCGGCTCCTTGCCGGCGCCGCGGGCGGTGCGGACGACGTCGGTCACCGGCAGCCGACGGACGATCGTCATCGGCCGCGGCGACACCCGCACCACGCGGGCGGTCGGTCGCCAGCCGCGCAGGCGCACCGTGGCCTCGGCGGGTCGGCCTCCGGCGGTGGGCATGATCAGCGGCCCCCCGTTGCGCGCCGCGGCGGACGTCGGTCCCACCCGCAGCACCCGGGGGCGCGGCGGCGACGTCGACAGCGCGAACGACGTCGTGTGGACGACGCTGCGGCCCTCGTCGGGCAGGACGATCTTCAGGCGGTAGCTGCCGTCGGGGAACGGCCGACCGTCCTCGCGGCGGGCCGACCAGGTGGCGCGGACGCGACGGTACGCGCGGGCTTCGACGTCGCGCAGGATCGTGTCGACGGTCCGACCGTCGCGGTCGACGATCTCGAGCGTCACGCGGTTGGTGCGCTTGAGCGTCAACCCGAACGCCATCTCCTCCTGACGCCCGTCCCCGTTGGGCGACACGCTGCCTCGGTGGGTGATCTTCTGGATCAGCGGGGGGGCGCTCTTCAGCTCGTGCGCCAGGACGAACGCCCCGCCGGTCGCGACGACGAGCAGGACGAACGCGACGAGCGCCACCCGGCTCGCCGGGCCGGCGTCGGTCGGCGTCGGGGCGGCCGGGGACCCCGCTCGACCGGCGCTCACGGGACCCTCGCGGGGGCGTGGTGGCGGCCGTGACGGCCGTGACGTGCGGGCAGGAGCATGCGACGCTGCGGGCGGGGTTCGCCGCGGGCGGTCCGGATCCTGCCGGATGACGCGCCCGGGAGCGCCGCCGACCCGTGACCACGACGACCGGCGTCGTGGGTCGCGTGGTCGCGGCGGGCCGTGCGGGTCGTGGCTACGGGTTGGGAGCGGCGATCCCGGCGTCCGGGGTCGTGCCCGGATCGGTGGTCGCGCTGCCGGTGGCGCCGGTGCCGCTCGTCGACTGCTGCTCCGGCGGAACCCCGCTCTGGTCGGCGGGGGCGACGCCCTGGCGGGTCGCGTAGTCGCTGCCGAGCACGACGACGATCTGCGGGTTGCCCTGCGCGGCCGACCGGATCGTGGAGCTCATCGGCTTGACCGCCGACGCCTGGATCTTCAGGAGCTTGGCGATGTCGGTCGCCGCGGCCTTATTGCCGCCACCGCTGCGGTACGCGACGGTCGTCTGGGACTGGGGCGCCCGGACCCCGTTCTCGGTGTAGTCCGCGAACTCCGTCGTGAACCGGGCGTTCTCCAGCGACGTGCTGGCGCCCTTGGCCAGGCCCGACTCCCCGGAGCCGTTGAGCACCGCGACACGTGTCGACGCGGCGGAATAGGGCGGTGCCTTGCGCTCCTTCTCGACCTCGACCTCGGCCTGCCGGTTGTCGGCCGCGACGGGGTTGCCCTCGCCACCGCCGATGATGCCGAGCGCGAAGAGCAGCGCGGCGATGACGACGCAGAGCACGGTCGCGACGCCGAACGCCTGCGGGATCGACGGTCCGCCGCCGGACGAGCCCATCGCGGCCTCGGCGTGGGCCTGGCGCTCGCGTTGCGTCGATGCGGCGAGCGCGGCCGCGGTCGCCGGGGCGGGCGGCGTCGGCGGGGTCGGGCGCGACGCTCCGCCGTCGCCGGTCGCGCCGGCGGGGCCCTGCGCGCCCGGCGGCGTCGGCCGGGGCGGGCCGTTGACCGCCGTGGCGGGTCCGGTGCCGGCGCCGAGCTGCGCCGGCCCGGTCCCGGATGCCCGGACGGCCGCGGCCGATGCCGCCGCGGCGGTCGCCGCGGCCGCGCTGGCGGTGGTCGCGGGCGCCACCGGGCGGGGCGGCGCCCCGGGGGGCGACCCGACCGGGCGGCCGGGCGGGACGGCCGGGCGCGGCGGGCCGGCCTGGACGTTGCGCGGCGGTGGCGACGCCGCCCCGGACGCGACGCGCTGCTCGAGCTCGGCGAGGCGCTCCGGCGCGGTGCCGACCCACTCCCGCAGCCGTTGGAGCTCGCGTCCCTGGGCGAAGACGAGGATGCCCATGGCGACGACGCCGATGATCGAGACGAACCCGACGTAGGGGCCGATCACGTCGAAATTGCTGGCGAAGCTGGCCGCCGACGGCAGGACCCCGAAGGTCATAGCGGACCAGTGTAGGCGCTGGGGTGTCCATCCCGTTCACCCGTTTCGTACGCCGCCTGCAGCTCACCGACCTTGGCCGCCAGTCCGTGCGGGTCCCCGTCGAGGACCAGCAGGTTGATCTGGTCGAACATCTCCTCGACGACGTCGGGGGCCAGCCGGGGGCGCTCGGCCCGCTGGATCCGGTCGGCCTCGGTCGGTCCGGGGACCTCGAACGGGTTGACGAGCTCCTCGTGGAGCTTCTCGCCGGGACGGGGTCCGACGATCTCGATCGCGATGTCCTCGTCGGGCCGCAGCCCCGACAACTCGATCATGTCGCGGGCCAGGTCCATGATCCCGACCGGGTCGCCCATGTCGAGGACGAGGATCTCGCCTCCGGTGCCGAACGACCCGGCCTGGATGACGAGCTGCACCGCCTCGGGGATCGTCATGAAGTACCGCGTCATCGCGGGATCGGTGACGGTCACCGGGCCACCCAGGCGGATCTGCTCCTGGAAGATCGGCACGACCGACCCGCTCGATCCGAGGACGTTGCCGAACCGCACGCACGACCACCGGGTGTCGGGCCAGCGCTGGGAGCCGCTCTCCACCGCCAGCTCGGCCAGCGCCTTGCTCGCGCCCATGACGGTCGCGGGCGCGACCGCCTTGTCGGTCGACACGAGCACGAACCGGCCGACGCCCTGCTCACCGCACAGCCGCACGAGCGACCGGGTCGCGATCGCGTTGTTGCCGACCGCCTCGACGGGGTTCTGCTCCATGAGCCCGACGTGCTTGTACGCGGCGGCGTGGAAGACGACGTCGGGCCGGTGCTCGGCGAGCACGTCGCGGATCCGGTCGCCGTCCTTGACGTCGGCGATCACCGACCGCACGACCGACTCGGGGGTCTGGCGCACGTCGAGCAGCTCGCGCTCGATCCGGAAGAGGTTGTCCTCGGCGTGGTCGAGCAGCACGAGCCGCGCCGGCCCGACCCGGGCGATCTGACGGCAGAGCTCGCTGCCGATCGAGCCGCCGGCGCCGGTGACGAGGACGACGAGATCGCGCAGGTACGCCCCGACGCGGTGCAGCTCCATCCGCACCGGCTCGCGGCCGAGGACGTCCTCGACCCGCACGTCGCGGACCTGGCGCACGGCGGTGCCGTCGCCGGCGCGCAGCAGCTCGAACACCGTCGGCATCGTGCGGACGGGCACCCCGGCGCGGCGGCCGGCGCGCAGGACGGTGGCGCGCAGCGTGCCGGGCGCGGACGGGATGGCGATGACGACCTCGTCCGGCGCGACCTCCTCGAGCAGGCGGGGCAGATCGGCGATCGGCCCGAGCACCCGCACACCGTCGATCCGGGCGCGCTGCTTCTGCGGGTCGTCGTCGACGAACCCGACGGGGCGCATCCGCAGCTCGGGGTTGCGCAGCATCTCGCGGGCGACCATCCGCCCACCGTCTCCGGCGCCGACGATGAGCACGGTGCGGCCGCCGTCGCGCGACCGGAACCGCAACAGCAGGCGCCGCTCGTAGATCGACCGGGTGAGCAGCCGGACCCCGACGAGCAGCAGCACGCCGGACACGACCGCGAACGCGAGCGCCCCGAGCGGGACGCGCAGCACCCCGTGGCCGCTCCCGGCGAACTCCGGGACCGGGCGCAGCAGCTCGTTGACCCCGAACAGCAGGAGCATCCCGAAGATCACGCCCTGCACGACGCGGACGACGTCGCCGGTGTCGGTCAGGCGCCAACGGCGGTGGTAGCCCCCGAACGCCCAGACGACGAGGACCACGCAGGCCGCGGCGAGGTACCACGTCTCGTTGAAGAGGTCGGAGTAGCGGTCGACGACGCGCTCGCCGTCGACCCGCATCTTGAAGCCGAGGTAGTACGCCCCCGCCGCGAGGACGAAGTCGATGAGCGCGTGCACCGGCGAGCGCCGGTGGAGGATGAAGGCCGCGGGGCGTCGCCGCACGGGGACGATTCTCGCACGGGGTCGGGCATGTCGGCGGGCGCGGGCGCGCGTACCGGGTCCGACGGGCCTCGCGTTCCGCCACCATGGGGCGCGTGGACGCCTCCCCCGCCCACCGCTCCGTCGACCGGCGGGTCCCGCGCGCGTCGCCCGGGCGGCGCCCCCTCGCGCCGCTCCTGCTGCTCGTGGCGTTCGCGCTGCTCGCCGTCGGCCTGGGGGTCATGGGACGGGTGACGAGCACGAGCACGTTCCGCGGCGCGTGGGAGCTGTCGCGGATCGGCGGACCGTGGCTGGCCGGTGCGTTCGTGGCCGGCATGCTCGCCGGGTGGCGCCGGCCCGCGGCGACCGGCGCCGTGGTGCTCGGCGCGACCGGCGGGGCGATCGCGATCGCCGGCGGGTCGCTGACGTACTACGCGATCTACCGGTGGATCGAGGAGGCGACGACCACGTGGTACGCGGTCGTCGTCGGCACCGGGTGGGCGGCGGCCGGGGTGGCCGTCGGCGGCGCGATCGGGGCGCTCGGCGCGCTGGCGACGACGCCCGCGGCCCGCCCGTGGTTGCGCGGCCTGGCGATCGGCGTGCTCGCGGGACTGCTCATGGGCGAGTCGATCGCGCTGCTGTGGGTGTGGGAGGACGGTGGCCTGCGCAAGATGGCGCTCCTGGAGGGCGCCGCCGGGTGCGTCGCCCTGGGTGGCGCGATCCTCGTCGGCTGGCGCGCGGTGATCGCGTCGCTCCCGGCGGTGCTGGTCACCGCGACGTTCGCCCCGCTCGCGGCCACGGCGCTGCGCGAGACGCTGCGACGGTTCGGGTGGGGTGGGGCGTAGCTCGCCGGGGCGGCGGGGGCGATCGACGGTTCCGCTCGCCCCGGATCAGGCGTCGGACCCGCCCCCGCCGGGTGCCAGAACGGGGATCCCGTTCTCGCGGGCGGCGCCCGCGAGGCGCTCGTCGTAGGTGACCATCGCCTCCAACTCGTCGCCGAGGGTCAGGGCCACCGCGAGGTGCAGCGCATCGAGCGACCGTAGGAGCGTCGGGTCGATCCGACCCGCCTCGTCGAACGTCATCGCAGGCATCGCGACGACGGTCAGGGCGTCGAGCACCGCGCGCGCCTGGAGCACCCGGTCGGGAGCGACCCGACGGACGGCCCGCACGAGCTCCGTACGCACCAGGTCTCCGGCCACCGGGCCGCGATCAGCCGCCCCCAGCCACGCACGCAGTGCCGGCGTCTCGGCTTCGGCGACGACGAGCTTGACCAGCGCCGAGGTGTCGAGATAGTGCGCCACGGGCCGAGACCGGGCGGGTATCAGTAGCGCTCGTCGTCGCGCATCGTCCGGAGCGCGTCCGACAACGGAGGACCGGGCGTCGGAGCGGGCAGGTCCCGGATGTCGTGGCGTGGCGCTCGCGCCCGGCCCGTCGCCCGCAGGCGCTCGAGCGGAGACGACGGAAGCGGCCCCATCTGGGCCACCGGGCGACCACGGTCGGTGATCGTGATCGCCTCGCCGGCCTCGGCCCGGTTCACCACCGCCGACGCGTTCTGCTTGAGCGCGCGGATGCCCACCTCAGCCATGTGCTTCATTGAAGCACATGGCGGGCCGGTGGACGACGTCCGCTCAGCCCTCCGGCGGCGTCGACAGCACGGCGTCGAAGATGTGCCGGTCGAGGGTCGTCGTCAGGTCGACGTGGACGTGCTTGGCCTCGGTGTACTCGTCGAGCGCACCGGGGCCGAGCTCGCGGCCGACGCCGCTCTGGCGGTAGCCGCCGAACGGCAGCGCCGGGTCGATCGCGTGCCAGGTGTTGATCCAGATCGTCCCGGCGCGCAGGCGGTCCGCCACCTCGATCGCGCGCTCGTAGTCGGTGCTCCACACCCCGGCGGTCAGCCCGTACTGCGACTGGTTGGCGATCTGCACCGCCTCGTCGACCGACGAGTACCGCAGCACGCAGAGCACCGGGCCGAACGTCTCCTCGCAGGCGATCTCCAGGTCGTTCGTGACGTTCGTGAGGATCGTCGGCTCGATGAAGAAGCCCTTCTCGAACTCCGGGCCCTCCGGCACGCCGCCGCCGAGCGCCACCGTGACGCCGTCGCGCTTGGCGCCCTCGATGAACCCGAGCACCCGCTCCTGCTGACGCTTGGACACGACGGGGCCCAGGTCGGTCTCGAAGTCCATCGGGTCGCCGACCTTGATCGTCTTCGCCCGCTCGACGAGCCGGCGGACGACCTCGTCGTGGATCGCGTCGGGGACGAGCAACCGGGTGCCGGACTCGCAGATCTGGCCCGAGAACAGCATGCAGCCGAAGAGGATCCCGTCGATCGCGACGTCCAGGTCGGCGTCGTCGAGGAGCACCGCGGCGCCCTTGCCGCCGAGCTCCAGGGACACCTTCTTCACGGTGCCGGACGCCAACCGCATGATCTCGCGGCCGACCGCGGTCGATCCGGTGAACGCGACCTTGTCGACGTCGGGGTGCGACGCCAGCCGCGCGCCGACCTCGACCCCGTCACCGGTGACGACGCTGAAGACGCCCTTCGGGACCCCGCACTCGTGGGCGATCTCGGCCAGGCGCAGCAGCGACCGCGGCGTCTTCTCGTCGACCTTCACGACGATCGAGTTGCCGGCGGCCAGCGCCGGGCCGATCTTCCAGATGCCGAGCAGCAGCGGGAAGTTCCACGGCACGATCGCGGCGCACACGCCGACCGGGTCGCGGCGGATCCGGTTGCTCGACACCGTCGGGTACGGCGCGGTCGGGACGTGCGACTCGAACGGGTAGGTCGCGGCCTGCTCGGCGAAGTACAGGAAGTGCGGGGCGGCCAGGCCGACGAGGAACCCCATCGCCTGCCGGATCGTCGCGCCGTTGGCGGAGATCTCCAGCTCGCCGAGCTCGTCGGCCTCGTCGCCCAGGCGGTCGGCGATGAGCCGCATGATCCGGGAGCGCTCCTCGGGCGCCTGGCGCGACCACGACCCGGACTCGAACGCCCGCCGCGCCGCCTCGACGGCCCGGTCGGCGTGCTCGACGGTGCCCTTCGCCGCGGTGCACACGAGCTCCTCGGTCGACGGGCTGATGATCTCGTAGTGCTCGTCGGCGTCGACGTGCTCGCCGTCGATGAACATCGCGTGGTGACGCACGCTGGTCGTGGACACGATCCGCTTCCTCTCCTCGGGGTCCGCCGCGGTCCCCCCACGGCCTCGCGTGTGACGCTACGCCCGGCCCGGCCCCGTGACCATCGGCTGGCAGGGGGATCCTCGTCTCCCGTTCAACGCGCCGGAGCGGTCCGGACCGGGTCGGGGCGGACGGCGGCGCACCGGGACCGGGATCGCCGGGCGATCCGTGGGCCCGGCGGGTGCGCCGGGCGGCGGACCCGGCCGCCGTGGGATGGTCCCGCCATGTCCCGCATGACGCTCCCCCGTCGTTCCCGACCCGCGCTCGCGACCGTCGCGGCCGCCGCCGTCGCCATCGGCCTGCCGCCGCCCGCGACGGGCGCCACCGCCGGCCTGCCGCAGGGCGAGCTGAAGCAGGCCGTCGACGCCGACGGCTGGACGTTCGAGCTGTGGGGCCCGGGCCGACCGATCCTCCAGGTCAACGGCATGCCGACCGAGATCGTCGTCCGCCGCGCCGGCGATCCGGCGATCGTGGACCGACTGCGGCCGGACCGCGCGCTGCCGTGCACCACCGGCGGGGTCGAGGGGTGCGTGCCGATCGACCTCATGGGCCGCACGTCGACGGCGGTGAAGGCGACGAGGCTCGTCGTGACGAACCACGACGGCGGCGACCCCGAGCTGTCGACGGCGTTCCACACCGGCGGCGGATCCTGCTGCTACGCGTCGGTCGGGTACTGGCGCGACCCCGCCGGGGGCTGGCGGTCCGATCTGCTGCGGGGCGGTGGACGGACGGAGCCGATCGGGGACCGCGCCGGCCGGATCCGGATCGGCGCCGCGCGCTGGGAGACGCTGGACTGGTCGCGCGGCAACGCCCGCCCGCTGTTGCGCTGGCACCGCGTCGTGGACGGTGGCTGGGAGGACGCGACGACGCGCACCGACCACCGTCGCGAGCTGCGGGCCGCCACCGCGGCGGTCAAGCGCCTGGACCGTCGCAGCGGCCCCGCGTCGCGGCAGCGGGCGCGATCGGCCCGCGCGGTGCGGATCGCCCACCAGCGGGCGCTCGGCCAGACGCGGCAGGTCCGCGAGGGTCGCCGCGCCTACCGCCGGCTGTACGGGGCGCGGTCGCTCCGGCGGCTCGACGCGGGCCTGCGCGACGTCGCACGGGCGCGATAGCGTGAACGACCCCACGGCGATCGTGCTGCCCGGCGTCGTCCTGTCGGGATTCGTCCGGATCGTCACGCACCCCCGGATCTTCGCGGCACTCTGTCGCGATGGACGGGCGACCGGCGACCTCATCCCGGACGCCTTCATCGCCGCGACAGTCGTCACGTTCGATCGCGGGTTCGCCCGGTTCCCCGGCGTCCGGTGGGAGGAGCCCCGCGCCTGACGGCTACGTCCCCGCGCCGCACCGACGCGCATCGTCCATCACCGGCGCCAGCAACAGGTCGGTGAACACGCCGACGTCGCGGCGGATCCGGCCGGTCCCGGTCGCGGCGTCGGCGGCCCGGTCGCGACGGACCAGGTCGATCGCGTCCGGGTCGTCCAGCCGTCGCAGCCGGCCGTCGGCGATCAGGGCATCGTCGACGGCGCCCGGTCGGCCGTCGAACGTCGTGTAGACCGGGGTGCCAAGGGCGACCGCCTCGCGGTTCATCGTGCCGCCGGCGCTCACGACGAGGTCGGCCAGGCCGACGAGCGACGGGCCGTCCACGGGACGGTCGGGGATGACGAACCCGCCCGCGTCGCGCAGCTCGCGCCGCTGGTCGTCGGTGCGGGGCAGCACGACGACCTGCCCCTGCTCCCGCAGCCGGGTGAGGACCCGGGCGAACCGGTCGTTGTGGAACCGGTGGTAGAGGGACACCTCGGGCGGGGTCCGCACGACCGCCAGCGGCGCTTCGTGATCCAGGCCCAGCTCGTCGAGGACCGCCGGATCGGGCTCCAGGTCGGCGAGGTAGTACTCCTCCTTGAGCCCCGCGTAGGCCCGGACCTTGCCGGTCGCCCCGTACGGCGCGAGCCGCTCGACGGGGATGACGTCCGGCACGACGACCGCGTCCGCCAGGCGACAGTTGATCTGGTGCTGGACCGTCGCCCACTCGTAGTCGAACGCCGTGGTGACCGGGATGCCGAGCAGCGCCGCGGCGACGGTGACGTCGTTCGACCCGTGGCCGATCGCCAGGTCGAACGGAGCGGATCCGGCCCGGCCCCGCCACCCTCCGCCGGGCCATCCCCCGACCGATCGCGACCACGCCAGCAGCGCGCGGGTCCGCGACGCCAGGCCGCGGGCCTTGTCCGGCAGCCGCTCGCCGCGGTGGCGCCCGATGGCGGTGTGCGCGATCCCCAGCCGGTCGCACAGCCCCAGCGTCTGCGCGAAGTCGCGGGCGGTGACGTCGACCCGGTGCCCCCGCCGGCGCAGCTCCTCGATCACCGGGCGCAGGACCAGGACGTGGGGGCTGTTGGTCAGGTCGATCCAGACGCGCATCGGCGTCAGGGATGGTCGCGCATCGCGGGCCGGCCGGTGCGGCGCCACGCCGGAAGGTCTCCGGTCACGGTGTCGACGCGACGGACGACGGCACGGTCGACGCCTTGTCGGTCGGACCGGCCGGGCCGTGCGGCGTTCCCGTCACATCCCGACGGCTTCGCCACATGCCCCCCGCGCGCCCCGGCAGCCCCCGGCCGACCGAACGCCCGGGGCCCCGTCCCGCGTCGTCGCCGATCGGTCAGCCGACGGTCGCCGCCACCGCCGCGACGACCTCGGCGATCTGCTCGTCGGTGATCGTCGCGCTCACCGGCAGCGCCAGGTGGGTGCGGGCCAGCTCGTCGGTCACCGGCAGGTCGGCGATCCCGTCCGGCTGGAACGCCGCCATCGGCGGCTGACGGTGCACCGGGGTGCGGTAGTAGCCGCGCGCCCCGACGCCGCGCCCGGTCAGCGCGGCCTGCAGCTCGTCGGCACGGTCGTGGTGCACGACGAAGAGGTGCCAGGCGGGCGTGGCCCCCGGCGCGGCGACAGGCAGTCGCACGTGCTGCTCCAGGCCCGCGGCGCGGTACCGCTCCAGGGTGCCGGCGCGATGATCGGCCCAGCCCTGCAGGTGCGGGAGCTGCACGCGCAGGATCGCGGCCTGTAGCTCGTCCAGGCGGCTGTTGTAGCCGATGTCGACGTAGTCGACCTTGTCGCTGCTGCCGTGGAACCGCAACGTGCGGACCCGCTCGGCGACCTCGTCGTCGTTCGTCGTGATCGCCCCGCCGTCACCGAACGCGCCGAGGTTCTTCGACGGGTAGAAGCTGAACGTCGCGACGTCGCCCAGGGCCCCGGGGCGCAGCGGCCCGTCGCCGTCGGGGGTGGTCGACCCCGGTCCGGCGACCGCCCGGTCCACGAGGGTGCCGGCCGCCTGGGCGCTGTCCTCGAGCACCGGCAGCCCGGTCCGGGAGCGGATCTCGCCGATCGGCGCGACGTTGCCGAAGAGGTGCACCGCGATGATCGCCTTCGTCCGCGGCGTGACCGCCGCGGCGACGGTGTCGGCGGTGACGCACAGCGTGTCGCGGTCGACGTCGCAGAACACCGGCGTGGCCCCGGTCGGCGGGATCGCCTCGGCGCTCGCCCAGAACGTGAACGACGGCACGACGACCTCGTCCCCCGGGCCGACGCCGAGCGCCCGCAGCGCGATGGTGATCGCCTCGGTGCCGTTGGCGACCCCGATCGCGTGGCGCGACCCGGTCCACGCCGCGAGCTCGCCCTCGAACGCGTCGACCTCCGGCCCCAGGACGTAGCGCCCGTCGCGGGACGCCCGCAACAGCGCCTCCTCGATCGCGGGACGCAACGGCGCGAGCGCGGTGCCGGTGTCGAAGAGCGGGACGGCCATGGGCGGGAAGCCTACGGACGCGCGACGAGGCCGGTCCGCCCGAAGGCCGACTCCCCGCGACGGACCGGCGCCCTCCCGGGCGAGGCCGACCTTCCGACACGATCGGCACCGTCACGGCGTAGCCTCCCCCGTCGTGCCGGATCCCGGGCCTCCCCCACCCCACCGTGCGTTGGCGGCCGGTTGGATCGCCGGGCTCGTCCACGGCCCCGCCGAGGCGCTGCCGGTGTCGTCGTCGGCGCACGTCGCGCTCGTCACCCGCCTCGTCACCGGCCGCCGCGGGCATCGTCCCGTCGACCCCGAGATGGCCAAGGCGGTCGAGGTGGCCGCGCACGCCGGGACGCTCGTCGGCCTGGCGGTCGGGTTGCGGGACGAGGCGCGGACCGTCATCCGCGGTGCGGTCGCCCACCCGCGCCGCGCGGCGCGCGCCGGCGCGCTGCTCACCGTCGCGTCGGTCCCCGCCGCGGTCGCCGCGCTGACGCTGGAGCGGCGGATCGAGGACCGGTTGGGGTCGGACCGGACGATCGCCGCCGGGCTGCTCGTCGGCGGGGCGGCGATGGCGCTCGCCGATCGGGACCGACCGACCGGATCCACCCGTGCGTGGAGCGACGCGACGGTCGTCGACGCGCTGCTCGTCGGCGGCGCCCAGGCGCTCGCGCTGTGGCCCGGGGTGTCGCGCAGCGGCGCGGTGCTCGCCGCCACGCGGGCCCGCGGGCTTGCCCGGCCCGACGCCGGACGGGTCTCGGCGGCGATGGCGGTGCCGGTCGTCGGCGGGGCCACCGCGCTCAAGGCGGTGCGGCTGACGCGCCGGATCGCCGCCGGCACGTTCCCCGCCGGCGCGCTCACCCCGATGGTGGCGCTCACCGCGTCGAGCGCGCTGTCCGGCCGCGCCGCGGCCCCGGTCGCGCGGCGCACCCTCGACGGGGTGCGGCTGGCCCCCTTCGCCGCCTACCGGGCCGCGGTCGCCGTCGCGCTGCTGCGCACCGGTCGCTGACCGACGACGGTCTGCGAGAACGCCGACACCTCGCGCTGGACGCCCTGCAGCCCGGCGTCGCCGAACGCCCGCAGCACCTCGTCACGGCCGAACACGCGCAACCCCGACACCCCCGCCGTCACGCCGACCATCCCGCGCATCGGGGCCGGCCCCCGGTGGCAGGTGGTGAGGATCGCCAGCCGGCCCCCCGGACGCAGCACCCGGGCCATCTGGGCGATGACGTCGGCGGGCCGCTCGACGAGGTACAGCGCGCCATAGCACGCGACGGCGTCGAAGCTCCCGTCCGCGAACGGCAGCCGGTGCGCGTCCGCACGGACGTAGGCGACCGCGTCGGACGTCGTGTCGCGCACCGCGCGGGCGAGCATCGTCGGCGAGTAGTCCAGGCCGACGACGAGCCCGTCCCCGACCGCGTCGTGCAGGCGGCGGGTCGTGTTGCCGGGGCCGCAGGCGACGTCGAGCACCGTGTCGCCGTCGCGCAGCGCCAGCCGGTCGAGCAGCCGACGCTCCTCGTGGCCGGTCGTGCGCCCCGTGAACGCCGTGAACGCCACCGGGCGCCACGCCCGCTCGTAGACGCGGGGCAGGAGCGACGAGCGCATCGCGCGCTGCGCGAGCGTCGGCGGGGCGTCGGACGCGGGGCCGACGAGGTCCAGGTAGCCGTCGGTGACGGTCGGCGTCGCGGGCGCGTCGGGGATGAGGGCCAGGGTGCGCTGCAGGGCCGTGGACGGCATGGCCGCAAGGGTACGGGTGCCGCGCGGCGCCGTCACCGGGCGACCATCTGCGACCATCACCCGCGATGAGCGACGCCTACGCCGCATCCGGAGTCGACACCGACCAGTCCGACGCCGGGGTCGGCGGCCTCGTGTCGGTGCTGCGCACGATCGACACGGGACGACCGTCCCGCAACGCCCTGGCGTCCGGCCACTACGCGTCGGTCCTGCGGGTGACCCCCGACCTGGGGATCGCGGTCGCCACCGACGGCGTCGGGTCGAAGATCATCGTGGCCGAGGAGACCGGCCGGCTCGACACCGTCGGGATCGACGCGATCGCGATGAACGTCAACGACCTGGTGTGCGTCGGCGCGGAGCCGATCGCGCTGCTGGACTACCTGGCGGTGCAGGAGCCGGACGAGGCGCGCCTGACCGCGATCGCGCAGGGCCTCAAGGCCGGAGCCGAGGATGCGGGGATCGAGATCCCCGGCGGCGAGCTCGCCGTCCTGCCGGAGCTCCTGCGCGGCCATCCCGACCCGGGCGGGTTCGACCTGTGCGGCACCGCGATCGGCACCGTCGCCCTCGACCGGCTCGTGACCGGGGCCGGCATCCGTCCCGGCGATGCGCTGATCGGCGTGCCGTCCAGCGGCATCCACTCCAACGGCTACACCCTGGCCCGCAAGGCGCTGCAGGTCGACGGCGGCCTGTCGCTCGACGACCGGCCGGACGATCTGGGTGGCGCGTCGGTCGCCGACGCGCTGCTCGAGCCGACGGTGATCTACGTCCGCGCCGCGCTCGACCTGCTCGCCTCCGGCCTGCCGGTCCTGGGCCTGAGCCACATCACCGGTGGTGGGCTGCTCAACCTGCTGCGGCTGTGCCCGACGAAGGCCGGCGCGATCGCCCCCGCGCGCGACGCGCACGCCGACCGGCCCGGCGATCCGACGCCGATCGGGTTCGCGATCGAGGATCCGCTCCCCCTCCCGGCGATCAACGGCCTGATCCAGCGCCTGGGCGGCGTGACGGAGGCCGAGATGTGGGAGGTCTTCAACCAGGGCTGCGGCCTCGTCGCCGTCGTGCCCGAGGAGCACGCCGACGCCGCCGCCGCGATCCTCGCCGCCCGGCACCACGGCAGCCGCCGGATCGGCACGGTCACCGACGACGCCGGCGCGTGCACCGCCCCCGGCGGGGTCGTGCTGCGCGGCTGACGGTCGCCGCGGAGCCGAACCCCTCGGCGCGCCTCACCCCACGTTCAGGATCCCCACGACGCGCCCGTCGCGCTCCTCGACGTTCACGCGGTTGTGGCGTAGATCGAGCGTGCCGGGCAGGTCGTCGCCGTCGCGGCGCAGCACGCGCACCGAGCAGCCGGCGTCCTGCGCCCGGGCGCTCGCGTCGTCGACGGTCAGGCCGAGCAGGTCGCGGGCGTCGAGCTTCGGGGCCGCCGGAGTCGGCGTGGTGGTGTCGCCGCCGGGCAGCAGCGCACGCTCGGTCGGGCACGGGATCGCCTCGGCCGGCCGCTGCACGTCCACCCGATCGTCGTCGTCGCCGCAGCCGGCCATGGCCACGAGCATGACGGGAAGCAGGACCAGGGCGCGGCGCATGCGGACAGTGTCCCCGATCCGCGTGGCGTCGCCGGGATTCCTCAGACGCCCAGCACCCGCACGGCCCCGGGCTCGCCGATCGCGTGCAACGCTCGGTGCAACCGGGGGTAGGAAGGGCCGATGGAGCGCGCGGCGTGACGGCAACCGGCAGGATGGGGTGGGTGAGCGTGCTCCCGGCCACCGCAGGCGTCGCCTCCCGGACCGCGGGCCGGGCCGTCGCGGACGCCGCGTCCGTCGACGACGCCACACGGAACGCCCTCCGGGCCGCACAATAGGCACGTCCCGTGACCATCGACTCCGGCACCCTGCTCGCGGACCGCTACCGCCTCGAGGCCCAGATCGGGTCCGGTGGCATGTCGACGGTGTACCGCGCGTTCGACACCGTCCTGGAGCGGACGGTGGCGATCAAGCGCATGCACCGCAGCCTCGCCGAGCACTCCGAGCAGCTCGAGCGGTTCCGGCGCGAGGCGCGCGCCGTCGCCCAGCTCAACCACCCGCACATCGTCCAGGTCATCGACGCGGGCGAGCACGAGGACACGCCGTTCATCGTCTTCGAGCACGTCAGCGGCGAGACGCTGAAGGAGCGGATCCGGCGCGCCGGACGGCTGCCGGTCACCGAGGCCGTCGCGTACGCGATCGAGATCGCCCGGGCGCTCGGCGCCGCCCACGAGCGCGGGATCGTCCACCGCGACGTCAAGCCGCAGAACGTCCTCATCAACCCGGAGGGCGTCGCCAAGGTCACGGACTTCGGGATCGCGCGCACGCTCGACGAGCACGGCCTGACCGCCGACGGACGGGTCCTGGGCACCACCGACTACGTGTCGCCCGAGCAGGCGATGGGCCACGACGTCACCGGCCAGAGCGACGTGTACTCGCTCGGCATCGTCCTCTACGAGATGCTCACCGGCGAGGTCCCCTTCGTCGGCGAGAACCAGGTCGCGGTGGCGATGCAGCACGTCCGCGAGGAGCTGCCGGACGTCCAGCAGGTGCGACCGTCGGTCGGATCGGCCCTCGCGGCGGTCGTCGACCGCGCGACGGCGAAGGAGCTCGACGTCCGCTATCCCTCGACCGGCGAGCTCATCGCCGACCTCGAGGACGTCCTGACGATCGAGACGAGCCGCCGCGGCGAGGCGACCGGCGAGGCCACGGCGGTGCTGCGCAGCCTGCCGCCGCAGAAGCGCGACCGGGTGAACCTGCGGCTCCGGCGGCGCGGCCTGCTCGCCGCCGCCGTGCTGCTCGTCGTCGCCGCGCTGGCGGTCGTCGCCGTCAACGTGCTGCCCGAGCGCTCGTCGCGCGGGGGCGGCCAGACGTCGTCGACCCCCGCCCAGCCGGGCGAGGTCGCGGTGCGGCTGACCACGGGCCAGGCCCGCGACTACGACCCGCCGCCTGGGGACGGGGAGGAGCATCGCAGCGAGGTCCACCGGGTCCTCGACGCCGACCCCGAGACGACGTGGACGACCGAGGGGTACCGCGGGGGCGGGTTCGGGGGCAAGGCCGGCGTCGGGATCCACCTGGACGTCGGCGGGGGCGGCCGGATGGTCGCCGCGACCCGGCTCGACGTCACGACCCCCGCCGGCGGCTGGTCGGCGACGGTGTACGCCGCACCCGACGGCGAGGTGCCGGCGACCGTCGACGATCCGGCGTGGACCGAGGTCGGCACGTTGCCCGCCGCCCGGACCGGCACGAACGAGATCGCGCTCACGACCGGCGCCACCCGCTACCGGTACTACCTGCTGTGGATCACGAGCCTGCCCGCCGACGACGGGTCGGGCGAGCCGGCCCGCGTCGCGGTCAGCGCGATGGACCTCTTCCGCCGCAACCCCGGCCGGTAGCGCCCCGCGTCAGTACGCCTGCTCGCGCTCGCGGGCGTGGCGCTCGATGGCGAGCTCGACGAGCCGGGACACGAGGTCGGGGTACGCCACGCCGCTGGCCTGCCACAGCGCGCCGTACACCGACGTCTCGGTGAACCCCGGCAGGGTGTTGAGCTCGTTGAGCAGCACCGACTCGCCGTCGACGAAGAAGTCCGCCCGCGCCAGGCCGTCGCAGCAGGCCAGCGTGAACGCCCGGCGCGCCAGCTCGCGGACGCGCTCCGCCGCCGTCGCGCTGATCCGGGCGGGGACGCGCAGCTCCATCCCGCCGGGCGTGTACTTCGCCTCGTAGTCGTACCAGGCGTCCGGTCCGCGGTCGGCGAGGACGATCTCGCCGATCTCGGACACCCGCGGGTCGTCGCCGGGGCCCAGGACGGCGGTCTCCGCCTCGATGCCGGGCGCCGACGCCTCGACGATGACCCGGGCGTCGTGCGCGAGCGCCGCGTCGATCGCGGGCCCCAGCTCGTCGGCGCGGCGGGCCGGCGCGATCCCGACCGAGCTGCCGAGCCGCGACGGCTTGACCCACACCGGGAGCCCCAGGTCGGCGAGCCGCTCGAGCACGCCGTCCCGGTCGCGACGCCACTCGTGGGCGTGCACCGGCGCGTAGTCGACCTGCGCGATCCCGGCGGTCGCCATGACGTCCTTGAACAGCAGCTTGTCCATGCAGACCGCCGACCCGAGGACCGGTGACCCGACGTAGGGCACGTCGAGGAGCTCGAGCAGCCCCTGGACGGCGCCGTCCTCGCCGAACGGGCCGTGCAGGACGGGGAACGCCACGTCCGCCCCCAGGAGCCCCGCCCCGGGCGTCAGCGTCACGTCGCCGGTCCCGTCGGCGTGCCGCCACGCACCGTCGCGCTCCAGCAGGAGCTCGACGACGTCGTGGCCGGCCTCGCGGAGCCCACCGGCGACCGACGCCGCGGAGCGACGCGACACGTCGTGCTCGGACGAGCGTCCGCCGCCGAGGACGACGACCCGCCACGTCACCGTCGCACCCCGACCGTCCGCACGCGGGCGTCGGAGCGGCCGCTCCCGCGCTGGACGACGCTCTCGTCGCGCCCCGGCGCCGCGCCCTGCGCGTCGTCGGGGGCCGTGGTCGTCGGCGGCGGCTGCTGCAGCTCGCCGATCTGCAGGTCCACGCGGTCGCCGGGGCTGGCGCGGCCGCCGTTGGGGGTCTGGCGCACGACGACGCCCTCCTGGTCGGGATCGGTCACGGCTACGGTGGTCACGCGCACCTGGAGGCCCGCGCGCCGCAGCGCTCGCTCGGCGTCGGCGCGGGGCCGGCCCTCGACGTTCGGCACGGTGACGTCCTCCGGCGTGGTGGTGGTCGTCGTCGTGGTCGGTCGGCGTGGCGCACGGGCGACGACGAGGCCCACCTCGCTGCCGACGGGCACGTCCTGCCCGCTGGCGGGCGACTGGTCCAGCACGGTGCCGGGCTCCTCGTCGTCGTTCTCCTCGCGGCTGATCTTCACCCGCAGGCCGACCGCCTCCAGCGCCCGGCGGGCCCCGGCCTCGTCGCGGCCCTCGACGGCGGGCACCTTCACCGTCCGCTCGTCGCCGCCGTCCGGGCCGATCGACACCGTCAACGTCACCGGCGCGTCGCTGGCGGCGTCGGTGCCCGCCGCCGGGCTGATCGCGCTGACGGTGCCGGCGGCGACGGTGTCGCTGGCCTGGGAGATGACCTTGACGTCGGTCAGGCCGGCCCGGCGCAGCTCGGCCTTGGCCTCCTGCTCCTGCCGTCCCACGACGTTGGGGATCTGGATGCGGGCGACGCCGGTCGACACGACGAGCGTCACCTCGCGTCCATGGCGGACGCGACTGCGGGCCCGTGGGTCCTGGCTGATGACGCGGTCGGCCCGGACCGAGCTGCTGCTGCGCTCCTCGACCCGCACGCGGAACCCGCGCTCCTCGAGCTGCGCGGTGGCCTGGCTCACGGACTTGCCGGTGACCTCCGGAACGGTCTCCATCCGACCGAAGAGCAGGTAGCCGACGAGCGCGACGACGACGACGAGCGCCAGCGACCCGGTGATGATCCAGGCGCGACGACGGCGTCGGCGGGCCTCCGCCTCCTCCGCGAGCTCCTCGCGGTCGACGCCGGCGGGCACCGCCATGTTCGCCGCGGGGCCGAGCCACCCGCCGGTCTGCTGGACGAGGTCGTCGGCGGGCGGCGCGGTCCGGACGGGCGGTCCGTCCGGCACCGGGGCGCCGGTCGCGATCCGGTGCCGGACCACCTGCAGCGCGGCGAGGAACTCGTCGGCGTCGCCGAACCGGTCGTCGGCGCGCTTCTCGAGCGCCGTCAGCACGACGCGCTCCAGGTCGCCGGGCACGTCCGGGTTGACGACCGACAGCGCGGGCGGCGGCTCGTTGACGTGCTTCAGCGCGATCGCGACCGGCTGCTCGCCGTCGAACGGCAGCCGTCCGGTGAGCATCTCGAAGAGGACGACGCCGACGGCGTACAGGTCCGCGCCGGGCGTGATCGGCTGGTCGGACGCCTGCTCCGGCGACAGGTAGTGCGCGGTGCCGACGATCATGCCGGTCTGCGTCATCTCCATGTCGTCGACGGCCCGGGCGATGCCGAAGTCCGCGACCTTGAGCGTGCCGTCCGACCCGACGAGGACGTTCTGCGGCTTGATGTCGCGATGGACGAGGCCACGCTTGTGCGCGTAGCGGAGCGCGTCGAGGACCTGGGAGATCTGGTCGATCGTCCGGATCGGGTCGAGCGGCGCCTGGTCGCGGATGACGTCCTTCAGCGTCACCCCGTCGACGAGCTCCATCGCCATGTACGGGATGCCGTCCCAGTCGCCGCGGTCGAAGACCTGGACGATGTGGGGGTGCTGCAGGCCGGCGGCGGAGTGGCTCTCGCGGCGGAACCGCGCCACGACCGTCTCGTCGCGCGAGAGCTGCTCGTGCATGAGCTTCAGCGCGACGTGGCGACCGAGCTGCAGGTCCTCGCAGTCGAAGACGTCGGCCATCCCGCCGGAGCCCAGCCGGCGGACGACGCGGTAGCGCCCGTCGATCGTCTGTCCGGTGCGGTTCATCCGTCGCCTCCGAGCGCGGCCTGCATGACGTCACGGGCGATCGGGGCCGCGACGACCCCGCCGGCGCCGGTGGTGTTCTCGACGACGACCGCGACCGCGACCTTCGGGTCGTCGAGCGGGGCGAACCCGATGAACCACAGGTCGTTGAGCCCGCGGCGGATGTCCCGCTCCGCGGTGCCGGTCTTGCCGCCGACGGTGATCCCGCTGAGGGACGCCGCCGTCCCGGTGCCCTCGTTCACCACGTCCCCCATCATCGACCGGAGGACGTCCGCGGCGCCGGCGCCCATCACGCGCTGCTGGAGCTCGGGCTCGACCTCGCGCTGGACGCGACCGTCGGCGTCGACGATCCGGTCGACGAGGTGGGGCTTCATGAGCCGTCCGCGGTTGGCGACCGCCGCGCTCACCATCGCCATCTGCAGCGGGGTCACCTGGAGCTTGTCCTGGCCGATGCCGAGCCGGGCGACGTCGACGAACCGGCTCGTCGCCGGGATGAGCCGGCCGTCGCGGTACGACCCCGACGCCCGCAGCTGGTCGTCGGGGTAGTCCAGCGGCGGCTTCGCGTCGAACCCGAACCGGCGCATGTACCGGCGCATCGTCTCCTTGCCGACGAGCTCGGCGACGTTGCCGAACGCCGTGTTGACGGAGTTCGTCAGCGACGTCCGCAACGTCACCTGGCCGTACTGGGCGCCGCCGTAGTTGTTCATCGGCGCCCCGCTGAACACCTGGCCGTTGCTGCCGTCGACGGTGGTGTCGGCGGTCATCTTGCCGCTGTCGATCGCCGCCGCGGCGGTGACGACCTTGAACACCGATCCGGGGACGTAGGCGTCCTGCGTGGCCCGGTTGAGGAGCACCCGGTCGCTGCGCTTCGTCAGGCTCGCGTAGTAGCCGGACTCGTTGATCGCCTTGTTCGGGTCGAACCCGGGCCGCGACGCCATCGCCAGGACCTTGCCGGTGCGCGGGTCGAGCGCCACCACCGATCCGGGGCGGTCGCCGAGCCCGTCGAGCGCGGCCTGCTGTACGCGCGGGCGCAGCGTCGTGCGGATGTCGTCGCCGCGCTGGTCGCCGGTGACGAGCCGGTCGACGGCGGTGGTGAGCTTCACCGCCTTGCCGGCGAGCGGCTCGTTCATCGACCGCTCGAGCCCGGTCTGCGTGAGCGACGTGTCGCTGTAGCCGACCGGTCCGACGTACTTCGATCCCAGCGGGTAGCGGCGGACGTAGCGGGTGGTGCCACTGCTGCGCGACCGCTCCCGCACGCTGCGGGCGAGCACCGTCCCGTCGGCCGCGAGGATCCGTCCGCGGGGCACGCGCTCGGCGCGGATGACGTCGCGGCGGTTCAGCGCGTCGGCGCGCAGGTCGCCGTCCTCGAACACCGTCCACCGGGACGTGAACGCGACGAGCACCCCGAAGAGCAGGACGAGGACGACGAAGAGGTTGCGGATCGACGTGTTCACGCCGGTCTCCTCGCGGTCTCCGACACGCGCAGCAGCAGCGCCAGGAGGATGAAGTTCGCCATGAGCGACGACCCGCCGTAGCTCATGAACGGCAACGTCACCCCGGTGAGCGGGATGACCTTCGTCACGCCGCCGACGATGACGAACACCTGCAGCGCGAACACGGCGCTCAGGCCGGTGGCGAGGAGCTTGTGGAACGGGTCGCGGGCGAGGCTCGCGATCCGGAACCCGCGCTGGACGATGAGGAGGTACGCCAGGAGGATCGCCGCGCCGCCGAGCAGGCCGGTCTCGTTGACGATCAGCGCGTAGATCATGTCGGTCTGCGACGCCGGCAGGAGCGGCGTGGTGACGAGGTCGCCGTCGACCATCGTCCCGAGCTCGGCCTGGCCGAACCCTCGACCGAACAGCCCCCCGTCCGCCTGGGCGAAGAGCGACTGCGCCAGCTGGTAGCTGCCGCCGGTGGCGTTGAAGAGCTCGGGGTCGAGCGGGTCCCGCCACGCGGCGACGCGGTCCTGGACGTGCCCGACGCGACTGCCGACGAACCACGCCCCGGCGGCGAACGCCCCGATCCCCGCCAACGGGTACGACAGGCGACCGGTCGCGACGTAGAGCAGCGCGAGGAACGCCCCGAAGAACATCAGCGACGACCCGAGGTCGCGGATGAAGATGAGCATGAGCATCGCCGTGCCCCAGATGACGAGCAGGGGCCCCAGGTGCCGCAGCGGCGGCAGCGACAGGCCGAGGATGCGGCGGCCGCCGTGGATGAGGACCTGGCGGGTGTCGCGCAGGTACCCGGCGAGGAAGACGACGATGCCGATCTTCGCGAACTCGGCCGCCTGCACGCTCATCGGGCCCACGCTGATCGACAGGTACGCGCCGTTGGTCGACTGCCCGATCCCCGGGACGCGCGGCAGCAGCAGGACGACGAGCGACGCCAACGCGATCGTGTACTTGTTGTCCTGCAGCCATCGCAGGTCGCGGACGGACGCGAGGGTCACGGCGAACATCACGAGGCCGATGACGAACCATCGCGCCTGCGCCTGGGCGAAGCTCTCGTCGATCCGGTACAGCTCGACGAGCCCGAGGCACGCGAGGACCGCGACGAGCGGGAAGATGTACGGGTCGGCGTTCGGCGCCGACCAGCGGATGACGAGGTGCGCGGCCAGGCACAGGCCGAGGAACACGCCGCCGTAGACGAGCGACTCGTTGCTGAGGAACTCGTCGCGGCGGAGGAAGATCGCGGCGAGCCCCGCGGTCAGCAGGAGCGCGGACGGAACGAGGGCGAGGGCCTCCCGGTTCCGTGCCGTCACGGACGCACGACCTCCCCGCGCTCGAGCCGCGACACGAGGTCGTTGGCGTCGGCGAGGGAGCGGACCTGATGGTCGAGGAGCCGGGAGCGCGTCGCCTCGTCGAGCTCCGACACCGGCACCGACGAGTAGTAGTTCGCCCGGTAGAGCTTGATGCCCCCGGGCAGGTCGTACGGCAGGCCGCGGTACACGACGACGAGGCCCTTGTCGCTGCCGACGAAGTACACCGTCTGCGACGCGAAGTAGCTGCCGATCCCGATGCACAGGACCAGGACGAGCACGATGACCGGCCCGGCACGGACCCCGCGACGCCGCGCCCGGCGACCGGTCGCGGCCCCCGGCTCCCCGTCGACGGCGTCCGGTCCCGCGGCGGTCGACGCGTCCTCGTCGGTGGGGTCCGCGGGCGCGGGCGCGCCGCCGACGACCGGCAGGACCGCGGTCGGCTGCTCGTCGGCCGCACCGGCGGCGGCGTGGACGCGGGTCGGCTCGCCCGGTCCGGCGTCGCTCTCCACGCGGAAGAGCAGCACGGTGATGTTGTCGCGCCCGCCGGCCTCGTTGGCCGCGTCGACGAGCCCCTCCACCGCGTCCTGCAGCGTGGCGGCGCGGCCGAGGACGTCGGCGATGACGTCGTCGCCGATCATCGTCGTCAGGCCGTCGCTGCAGAGCAGGAACACGTCGTCGTGCTCGACCCGCACGACCTCGGAGTCGACGGTGACCTCGGGCTCCGGGCCCAGCGCGCGGGTGATGATCGAGCGCTGCGGGTGCTCGGCGGCCTGCTCCGGGGTCAGGCGGCCCTGGCGCACGAGCTCCTCGACGAGCGAGTGGTCCGCCGTGAGCCTCGACAGCTCCCCGGACCGCCACCGGTACAGGCGGCTGTCGCCGACGTGGACGACGACGAGCGCGTCGCGGTCGACGTAGGCGGCGGTGAGCGTCGTGCCCATGCCGGCGCTCGCCTGGTCGTTCTGGGCCCGGTCGTGGATCCGCCGGTTCGCCTCGACGACCTGGTCGGTGAGCCGCTCGGCGACGGTGCCGCGACCGTCGCCCAGGCCCTCGTGGAGCACCTCGACGGCCAGCCGCGACGCGACCTCGCCGGCCTGGGCGCCGCCCATGCCGTCGGCGACCGCGAACAGCGGACGCCGCGCGAGGTAGGAGTCCTCGTTGTGGGGGCGCTGGCGGCCGGTGTCGGTCCGCTGGGCCTGTTCGACGATGCGCAGCACGGTCAGGCCACGATCATCCCGCACCGGGACCGGTCGCCGTGGAGTCGCTCCCGGCGTCGGGCGCCGGGTCGCGTGGGGGTGCGGTCGCTCATCAGTCGTCCAGGTAGGTGAACTCGGTGTCGCCGATCCGGATGCGGTCGCCGATCTGCAGCGGCTGCGCCCCGACGAGCGGCTCCTCGTTGAGGAAGGTTCCGTTCGTCGACGACAGATCCTCCACGATGACGACCATGCCCTGTCGGACGAGCCGCGCGTGGCGGCCCGACGCGTACGGGTCGTCGATCCGGATGTCGACCTGTCCACCCCGTCCGATCACCGCGCCCGGTCCGACGTCGTACTCGTCCCCGGGGTTGTGGCCGACGGCGCGCTCGACGCGCAGCCGCGGCTCGCCCGTCCCACCGCCGGACAGGCCCGTGCCCTCGGCGACGCCGGGGGCGGTGGCGCCCATCGGCACCCGCGCCAGGTCGGTGACGCTCGACCGGGCGACCCAGACGAGGAAGAGGTAGAGCACCCCGACGATCCCGAACTTCAGCGCGACCGAGACGGGCTCCACGAGGTCGCCGAGAGGGAGCGCGTGCACGTCGGCCATCATGCCGCCTCGACCCGCAGCACGAGGGTGCCGAGCTCGATCCGGTCGCCCGGGCCGACCGGGGTCGGGCCCTTCGTGTCGACGCCACCGACCCGGACGCCGTTCGTCGAGCCGAGGTCGTCGATCATCCAGCCCTCCGCGGTCGGCCACAGCTCGGCGTGGCGCCGCGACACCTCGGCGCTGGCGATGACGACGTCGCACTCGCGGCTCCGCCCGAGCGTGCCGCCGGTCGGGGCGATCGGCACCCGTCGCCCGTCGAGGACGAGGACGATCGGCCCGGTGTACGGCGTCGCCGCCCGCGGTCGCGGGACCGGCTCGGCCCGCTCCGGCGCCCGCGGGACGGGGCGGGCCGGCTCGGCCTCCCGCGCGGGGGGCGCGACGTGGTGGGTGCGCTCCGGGACGGCCTCCCGCGACGACCGGTCGGGGTCGCCCGGCGCACCGTCCTCGAAGTCGGCTCGCACGCCGTACCGACCGGCCCCGAGCTCGGGCGCCTCGTGGAGCGCGATCCGGGGCGGGTGCGCCAGGGCGTAGTGCGACTCCCGCGCATGCAGCAGCAGGCTGTTGGACAGCTCCTCGACGAGCCGCGGGCCGACGTCGCGCAGGCGGCGATGGTCGGCCGGCGACAGGTACACGTCGTAGCGGTGCGGCGCCCACGTCCGGTCGAGGCTCCGCCGCCGCGACCCGTCCATCTCGCGCGCGAGGCCCCGCGCGAGCTCCGCGGGGCTCACCTCGCTGCGGAAGAGCCGGCCGAAGGCTCCCTCCACCAGGCCGGCCAGCTTGCTCTCGATGTCGCGCAACTCACGGGGTCCAGACTCGGGGTACCGGATGCTACGCGCTGCGGCGACGGGTGCGGGGCACGACGCCGCGCTCCACGGCGCCGACGACGACGTCGGCGAGGCGGCGACGATCGGCGACCGCCCCCGCCCGTCCCGCCGCCGCCAGGAGGGGTGGCACGGCGGCGAGGCCGCCGCAGACGACCGCCGCCGCGACGCCCGCGCCACCGGCGAGGACCGGGCCGACGATCCCACAGAGCGCCGCCACGCCCGCGAGGGCCGCCACGACGCCGCACGTCCGGCGTCGCGCGTCGGACGCGCCCGACGCGGCCAGCACCGCGAGCGCGACCACGATCGCCGCCGCGACAGCGACCCACGGGCCCAGCAGCGCGCCGGCGGCCGCGGCCGCCGGCGGGACCGCGGCCGGTGGGACCGCCGACCGACGCCCGGCGCCCTCGGGACGGTCGGCGGCCGTCCGCGGCATCGGGTCGACCGCGGACGCGACGCGCACGTCCCGCCGCTCGAGCTCCTCGCGCAGGGCCCGTCCCAGGTCCGCGGCGTCGCCTCGCGCGGCGGGGTCGGCGGAGCACGCCCGGTCGATCGCCGCGACGAGCGCGGGGTCGAGATCGGGCCGTCGCCCGGCGAGCGACGGCAGGTCGCGGTGCTCGCGGACGAGCGCGCTCGCCTTCGGCGCCTCGCCCCCACCGCCGGCCGGGTGCTCTCCGACGAGCGCCTCGTGGAGCACGACCGCGAGCGCCCAGACGTCGGACGCCGCGTCCCCGACGCCGCCCTCCAGCCGCTCGGGCGCCATGTACGACAAGGTCCCGACGATGCGACCGTCGGCGCCCTCGCCGTCACGGGCGGGGCCGGCGTGACGGGCGATCCCGAAGTCGGCGAGCTTGGCCGGGGAGATCCCGTCCCGGCACGGACGACGGTCGTCGTCGTCGAACGCGCCGGCCGGGATGAGGACGTTGCGCGGCGTGACGTCGCGGTGGACGATCCCGCGGTCGTGCGCGTGCTGGAGGCCGGCGGCGAGCGCCACCCCGATCTCGAGCAGCTCGACGTCGGAGTGCGTGTCGTCGACGATCGTGCGGCGCAACGTGTCGCCGGGGACGAACTCGGTGACGATCCATGCGGCGCTCGACGTCCGTCCCAGCGCGTACACGGCGACGATCGCCGGGTGCGCGAGCCGGGCCGCGGCGCGGGCCTCGTCGACGGCGCGACCGCCACGCTCGAGCGGGAGCGACTTGATCGCCACGTCACGGCCGAGCTGCTCGTCGGTCGCCTGCCAGACGGTGCCGGCGCCCCCGCGTCCGAGGACGCGCCGCAGCCGGTAGCGACCGAGGACGAGGTCGCCCGGGACCGCGGACGCGGCCGACGGCGACGGGCCCGACGGCGCGGGGCGGGCCGTCGACCTGATCGGGGTGGCGGGCTCCGGGACCACGGTCGGTCGCTTCGCCGGTCCCCGGTGGTGTCCTTCCCGGTGCACGCCGTCACCCGCGCGGGACCGTGATCGCGGGGCGTGGAGACCCGGACGAGCGGTCGGGTCGGGGGCCCGTTCGGACGGGTGGGACGCCGCTCCGGCGGCCCCGTCGACCCGGCTGCGGCGGGTGCGACGTCCGTCTGCGTGGTGCGACGGGGAGGAACCGCAGGCCTTACGGTGAACCCTGGGCAGGACCGGTCACGCCACCACCCGGTGTCGGACCGCGAGTACCGCCCACTGCCCAGGAGCCACCCGTGTCGTTCTTCGACGACGACGACTTCGATGAGCCGACCGACGCCGGATTCGATCCGGTGTCGCGGCGTGCGTCGCGCCGCTCCGGTGGTCTGCTGGCGCCCGGTCGTCCCGATCCGCACACCGCTCGGGTCCGTCAGATGGTGGCCCTCGGCGTCATCGTGTTCGTCCTCATCCTCCTGACGCTCGCGGTCAACGGCTGCGTGAAGTCCGGTCGGACCAATGCGCTGAAGGACTACTCGCGCGACGTCAGCTCGCTGCTGCAGACGTCGAGCGACGAGGTCGGCCGGCCGCTGTTCGAGACGCTCGCGTCGGGCGAGGACGCCAACACCCTCCGGCAGAGCCTCAACCGGTTGCGCGAGAACGCCGAGGAGGCCGCGTCGCGCGTGGAGGCCCTGTCGCCCCCCGGCGACGACCGCGGTCGCTCGGCGCAGTACTCGCTCGAGCTCGCGCTCAACCTGCGCGCCCGCGCGTTGCGGATCATCTCGGCCCAGATCGCCGACGCGACCGCCGACCAGGGCGACCAGGCGATCTCGCAGATCGCCGGGCAGATGCAGGCGCTGATCGCCAGCGACGTCATCGTCCTCACCCGCACCAAGCCGCTGATCGACGAAGCGCTGAAGGACGCCGACGTGTCCGGCCTGGAGGTCAACGCCCCCCGCGTCATCAGCGACATCAGCTGGCTCGATCCCGACACCGTCGCCCAGAACCTCAGCGGGTCCGCCTCGGGCTCCGGGTCCGGTGGCGGCCGCAACCAGAGCGTCGTCGACCGGTCCGACGAGACGCCGACGGGCACCGGCCCGCACGGCAGCACCCTCAACGCGGCCCGCTACGGCGACGTGACGCTCGAGGGCGGCGGGGCGGACAACGCCGTGACCGGTCGCAAGGTCAGCGTCGACGTCGCGAACACCGGCCAGTCGGACTCCACCCGGATCGACGTCGGCCTGGTCTTCACCCCCGAGGGCGGTCGCGCCACGCCGGTGAAGAAGACCGTCCCGTCGCTGGCGGCCGGGCAGTCGACCACCGTCGAGCTGACGATGCCCCGGTCCGCCCGGGCCGGCGTGAGCGGCGAGCTGAAGATCGAGATCGGAGGCGTTCCCGGCGAGGAGAACCTCGAGAACAACTCGGGGACGTACGCGATCACGATCGGCGGTTGAGCCGGTGCCCGACCATCCCGACGGCTGGTCGGCGATCGCGACGGCCGGTCTCGCCGTCGCGGTCCTGGCGCTCCTGGCGGTCGTCGTCCTGGCGCTGTGGGTGCGGCGGTTGCGTCGCGCCCAGACCGCGGTCCTCGGCCCCGGCGGCCACGAGGACCTCGTGGCCCACGCCGCGCGGCTCGAGGCGCGCGTCGACGAGGCGACCGAGGCGTTCTCCGCGTTGGCCCGACGTCACGCCGAGCGGATGGAGGGCATCGAGGGCGCGCTCCTGCGGGTGCTGTCGCGCCACGCGATGGTGCGCTACGACGCGTACGGCGAGCAGTCCGGCCACCAGTCGTGCTCGCTGGCGCTGCTGGACGTCGTCGGCGACGGGATCGTCCTCACCTCGATCCACCACCGGGACCAGGCGCGGATCTACATCCGGCGGATCCAGGCCGGCGAGCCGGAGCACCGCCTGGCGCCGGAGGAGGAGCAGGCGCTGGCGCTCGCGCTCCGCCGCGGGCCGATCGACGGGGACGGCGGCGTCGACGGCACGCCCGCCGTGCCGCGCCCCGGCGTGTGACGTTCGGGTGAACCGCTCGACGCGCCGGATCCTGCGGGTATCCTCGTCCGCGGAGCGCATCCGTGCACGCGAGCGACCCGCCAGCCACCGCCGTGGTGCTGCCGTCCGGGAACGGCGAGCGGTCCCCTGCGGCCCGGAACGGCGCCGGCAGGGTCTCGAGCCACGTGCTCGTGCTCAACGCGACGTACGAGCCGATCCACGTCTGCGGCATACGACGCGCCGCGGTGCTGCTGCTGAAGGACAAGGCCGAGGTCATCGAGACGGGCGTCGGCGAGCTGCGCGCGGAGCGGACCGCGTTCCCGCGGCCGGCGGTCATCCGCCTGCGGACCTACGCCCCCGTTCCGCGACACGGCCGTCGCCGGCTGACGCGACGCGCCGTGTTCGCCCGGGACGACTGGACGTGCCAGTACTGCCAGGCCCGCGGCGACCTCACCGTCGACCACGTCATCCCGCGGTCCAAGGGCGGGTCGAGCGAGTGGGAGAACATCGTCACCTGCTGCGCGACCTGCAACCGGCGCAAGGCCGACCGCCTGCCGCACCAGGCCAGGATGTTCCCGCGGCGCTCGCCGCGGGCTCCCCACCCGTCGGTGTTCATCCAGGTCGCGTGCCCGCGGATCCCGGAGAGCTGGCGGGCCTGGCTTCCGACCCTGGCGTAGCGACCGTCGGTCGCCGACGCCGCGTCGGGGTCCTCGGTCCGCGTGGCGGGCCGGTCAGCGGATGGCGGCGGGAATCGAGCGCACGCGCGCTCCGCGCCGGGCGCCCGCGACGTCGACGCGGACGACCGTGGCGGCGTCGGCGACCTTCACGCGGCGGTCCCACCGACCGTCGCGGTCCGCCCGGACGCGGGCGACGGTGGTCCAGGCGCCGCAGCCCGACCGGGCCTGGATGCGGACGCGCGCCCGGCCGCGGGCGACGCCACGCACGCGCATCCGTGCGCCGGACCGGGTCGCGCCCGTGATCCGCACCGGTTGCGTGCGCGTCCGGACGACCGACCGTGCCGCGCCCACGTCGACGCGGTAGCGGGCGCCGGGGGCGGACGTCCGGCGGGCGCGGAGGGTGATCCGTCCGTCCGCCCCGACCGTGGCGCGGGCGACGGTGCGCCACGTCCGCGACGTCGACGTGCGACGGCGGAGCACGGCCCGGTCACCCGCGCGGTCGGGCGCCGCCACGGCCCGTACGAGGTCGCGCCGCGCTCCGGCGCGCACGTCGCCGATCACGACGTCGCGGGACGTGCACCGCAGCAGGGCGTCGGGGGCGGGTCCCGTGGGGGCGGAAGCCGTCGGGGCGCACTCGTACCCGTCGGTGACGCGCTTGCTCCGCCCGTCCTTGTGGATGGTGAAGGCGTCGAGGGTCGCCCCGACCGGCAGGGTCGTCGTCGTGGCGTCGCCCTTGCCGGTGATGACCGACCGGAGGGCGAGCGTGCCCTCCGTGACGCACGCCTCCTGGTACGTGGACGTCTCGCCGACGACGAGCCGCGGGGTGGCGCCGTGGGCCTTCCAGTCGGCGCCCGGCTCGCCGAGCTCGTAGTACTTCGGCCCGCTCGTGCTCACGACGTACTGGGGGCCGTCCGGTCCGCCGACGTGCCCGCGGGCGTAGGAGTGGGTGTGGCCCTGGAGGACGAGGTCGACGTTCGCCTGCTCGACGAGGTCGAGCCACGACGCGCGCACCCTGGCGGACTGGGAGTGGTGCTGGTCGGAGCTCGAGAAGAACGGGATGTGGAGGATGACGACGGTCCACCGGTTGGGGTTGTCGCGCAGGAGCCCCCGGAGCCACTCCCGTTGCTGCGGGCTCGGGTCGTAGGCCATGTTGTCGCCGGTGTTCAGGGCGATGAACCGGATGCCCTGGTAGTCGACGGTGTACGCGGTGTTCCTCAGCCCGGCCGGACCGTTGAGCGGGTGGTTGAAGTGGGCGCGGAAGCTCCGGGCGGTGCCGTCGTGGTCGACGAACGGCAGCTTCGCCATGGTGCCGAGGTACTCGTGGTTGCCCGGGATCGCGAGCGTGTTGATCCGCTCCAGGACGCCCTTCTGGGCTCCGAACCACTGGGCCCACTCCTCGTCCTGGTTGGGCGCGTTGATGAGGTCGCCGGCGTGGATGACGAGGCGGGCGTCCGGCACGTCGGCGTACGACCGGCGGATCCAGGGCGTCCACGTGTCGAGGCCCTCCTGGGTGTCGCCGTTGTAGAGCCACCGCCAGGTGCCGGGATGGCCCTTGGCCGCGGTCCGGAAGGTCGTCCAGGCGGTCCAGTCGTCGCCCTTGCCGACGCGGTACTCGTACTCGTGGTCGGGAAGGAGGCCGTTGGCGGTGACCGTGTGGTGTCGGCCGTCGCGCAGGACGTGGCTGTGCACGCCGGCGAGGCGACGCGCCGGCTCTCCCGGGCGCCGGATCTCGACGGCGTGGCCGTCGTCCGCGGCCGGGGTGCGCCAGGTGATGGTCTGCGACGTCTCGGGCCGCTCGGTCGGGTTGAGGACGACGCGCTCCGGCACGGCGGCGGTCGCCTCCCCGGTGGCGGCGAACGTCGCGGCCGCGATGGCCCCGACGACGGTTGAGCGGAGGATCGTTCGGCCGGTTGCGCGCATGTTCTGAACGCCCGAATGAGGCGTGCTACCGAGGGTAGCGTCTGTGGTGACCGTGCGGTGATCGTCGCGTGAACGCCGACGCGGCGCCTGTCGGCGCCGCGTCGGGTCCTGCGTTCCGGTGGTCCGGTCGAGGAGCGTCGCATCCCCACGCCAGTACCGTGGGCGCGCTTTCGCTGGGACGAGGGCGAGCTCCTGCCTGGTTCGGTCTTTCGCGGGACCCCCTTTCGGGCGGTCCTGCCAGGTGACGACCGGTGTCGACGCCGTGGCGTCGAGGGAGGTCCGGACGACCTTCCCGGCTCGTGCACGCCGCCTGTCGGCGGCGGGACGGGCTACGGGGAGGCCACCTCCTGAGTCCCGTACGACAAGTCGTTGATGCGGACCACCTCCTTTCTCTGGCTGGTTGATCCGAACGTACCACCCCGACCCGGCCGGGTCGAGGGGCCGTGGCGCGCCGCGCCGTGCGCGGTCGGGTTCGAGTCCCGACCGCGCTCCGGCGTCACGCGTCGGGCGCCTCGTCGGCCGCGCCGGGCTCAGGGGCCTCGGGCTCCGCGGCGTCCGGGCCCGGGGCGTCCCGCTCGGCGGCGTCGGGGTCGCCTGCCGTCGTGGCGGCGGTGGCGCCCGTGGCCGGCGATCCGCTGCCGGGGGTGGCGACGTCCTCGGGGTCGTCCTCGCTCTCGATGATGCGGGCGACGGCGCTCACCTGGTCGTCGTCGCGGACGTTCATCACGCGGACGCCCTGCGAGTTGCGGCCGTAGCGGTTGATCCCGCCCACGGTGGTGCGCTGCACCATGCCGTTCTCGCTGATGAAGACGAGGCCCTCGTGCTCGCGGACGACGAGCGCGCCGGCCAGGCCGCCCTTCGTCTCGGTGAGCTGGATCGTCTTGACGCCCTTGGCCCCGCGGCTCGTCTTGCGGTACTCGCGGACGAGGGTGCGCTTGCCGTACCCGTTCTCGGTGACGACGAGCAGGTCCAGGTCGTCCTTGGCGACGTCCATGGCGATGACCTCGGACGATCCGACGTCCATCCCGCGGACGCCGCTGGTGTCGCGGCCCATCGCGCGGGCGTCGCTCTCGGAGAACCGGACCGTCAGGCCGGCCTTCGACACCATGACGATCTCGTCGCCCTCGTTGACCCCGCGGACGCCGACGAGCTCGTCCTCGTCCCGGATCTTGATGGCGATGATGCCGTCGGCCTTGATCGGCGTGTTGTACGCCTGCAGCTCGGTCTTCTTGATCGTCCCGTTGCGGGTGGCGAAGACGAGGTACGGGGTCTCGGTGAAGTCCCGGGTGGACAGCACCGACTGGACCCGCTCGCCCTCGCGGAGCGGCAGCACGTTGCCGAGGAACCGGCCCTTGGCGGTGCGGGACGCCTCGGGCAGCTCGTAGACCTTGGACCGGTAGACCTTGCCGCGGTTGGAGAAGAACAGCAGGTAGTCGTGACTGGAGCACACGAAGAGGTGCTCGATGTAGTCACCGTCCTTCATGTTCATCCCGCTGACCCCGACGCCGCCGCGGTGCTGCTGACGGTAGGTCGCCAGCGGCAGGGACTTGATGTAGCCGGACTGCGTGATGGTGATGACCATCTGCTGGTCGGCGATGAGGTCCTCGATGTCGATCTCGTCCTCGGAGTGCGTGATCAGCGTGCGCCGATCGTCCGAGAACCGCTCCTTGACGTCGGTGAGCTCCTCCTTGATGAGGTCGAGGACCGCCTGCTCGTCGCCGAGGAGCGCGCGCAGCTCGGCGATGCGCTCCATGACGTCGGCGTGCTCGGCCCGGATCGCGTCGCTCTCCAGCGCGGTGAGCTGCGCCAGGCGCAGGTCGAGGATCGCCGTCGCCTGGATCATCGACAGGCCAAACTCCTGCATGAGCCGACCGCGGGCCGTCTCGCGGTCCTTGGAGTTGCGGATGACCTCGATGACCGCGTCGAGGTTGTCGAGGGCGATGAGCAGGCCCTCGAGGACGTGCGCCCGGGCCTCCTTCTGCGCCAGCTCGAACTTGGCGCGGCGGACGACGACCTCGCGCTGGTGCCCGACGTACGCGTGGAGGATCTCGCGCAGGCCCAGCGTCCGCGGCACGCCGTCGACGAGCGCGACGGCGTTGACGCCGAACGTCGTCTGCATCGGCGTGTGCTTGTAAAGCTTGTTGAGCGCGACCTTCGGGATCGCGTCGCGCTTCAGCTCGATGACGAGCCGCATGCCCCGGCGGTCGGACTCGTCGTTGACCTTCGTGCACTCCGGGAGCTTGCGCTCGAGGATGAGGTTGTCGATCTTCTCGGCGAGGCCGCCGGAGCCGCCCTTCTTCACCATGTAGGGCAGCTCGGTGACGACGATCGCCTCCTTGCCCTGGCCGATCGGCTCGATGTGCGCCTTGGCCTGGACGCGTACGCGACCGCGACCGGTCTCGTACGCGTCGCGGATGCCGGAGTGCCCGAGGATGATCCCGCCGGTCGGGAAGTCCGGGCCCGGCAGGTGCTTCATGAGCTCGTCGACGGTGATCGACGGGTTGTCGATGTACGCGATCGTGGCGTCGATCGTCTCGCGCAGGTTGTGCGGCGCCATGTTCGTCGCCATGCCGACGGCGATGCCGGACGCGCCGTTGACGAGCAGGTTGGGGTACCGGGACGGCAGGACCTGCGGCTCCTGCTGCTGACCGTCGTAGTTCGGCTGGAAGTCGACGGTGTCCATGTCCAGGTCGCGGAGCATCTCCGCGGCCAACCTGGTCATCCGCGCCTCGGTGTACCGCATGGCGGCGGGCGGGTCGCCGTCGATCGAGCCGAAGTTGCCCTGGCCGTCGACGAGCTCGTGGCGCATGGAGAAGTCCTGCGCCATGCGGGCGAGCGTGTCGTAGATCGCCGAGTCGCCGTGCGGGTGGTACTTGCCCATCACCTCGCCGACGATGCGGGCGGACTTGACGTACGGCCGGGTCGGGCCGTAACCGCCCTCGTTCATCGCGAAGAGGACGCGACGGTGGACGGGCTTCAGTCCGTCGCGGGCGTCGGGCAGCGCGCGCCCGACGATGACCGACATCGCGTAGTCCAGGTACGCGGTCCGCATCTCCTCCTCGAGCGCACGGGGCTCGAGGTTGCCGCCGCTGATGACGTCGGGGCTGCTCATGCGTCGTTCTCCTTCGTCACCGGATCAGACATCGAGGTTGACGACCTGGCGGGCGTGCTCCTCGATGAACCCACGCCGGAACTCGACGTGGTCGCCCATGAGCATGGAGAACAACCGGTCGGCGGTCGCGGCGTCGTCGATCGTCACCTTCTGCAGCGTCCGGGTCGCCGGATCCATCGTCGTGACGCGCAGCTGCTCCGGGTTCATCTCGCCCAGGCCCTTGAACCGGTTGAGGGTGCCCGCGGTGCGTGCGGCCATGTCCATGATCGCCCGGTGGAGCTCGTCGAACGTCCCGGCCTCGGACGTCCGGTCCTCGAGGGCGACGGTGAACGGCGCCCGACCGCACAGGTCGACGAGCTGGCGGTGGACCTTCGTCAGGCCGACGAGCTCGGGGCTGTCGAAGAGCGAGCGCTTGACCCGGTGGCTCTGCGACAGGCCGGTCTTGCGCTCGATCGTGCGGATCCAGAGCTCGACCGGATCCTCGTCGAGCAGGCGGACCTCGTGGGTCGTGGTCTCGTCGTCCTGCACGGCGCGCAGGTGCTCGATCACCCGGTCGGACCCGAAGACGCCGTCGCGGACGAGCCCGGTCGTCTGGAGGAACCGGACGACCGCGCCGCCGTGCTCGGCCCGCAGCGCGCTGGCCCAGCCCTCGTGCTGCTTGCGCAGCCGGCTGAACTTCTGCCACCGCGCCTCGGTGAGCGCCAGCTCCCGATCGTGCGAGTCGGTGATGCGGAACCGCTCGAGCTTGTCCGAGAGGAGCACGTCCTCGAGCTCGGACTCCTTCTCGATGTAGCGGCTGTTCTGGCCCTTCTTCAGGCGATACAGCGGCGGCTTGGCGATGTAGACGTAGCCGGCCTCGAGCAGCTCCTGCATCTCGCGGAAGAGCAGGGTGAGGATGAGCGTCCGGATGTGGGCGCCGTCGACGTCGGCGTCCGTCATGAGGATGATCTTGTGGTACCGCGCGTTCTCGATGTCGAACTCGTCGCGGACCCCGGTGCCGATCGCGGTGACGAGCGACTGGATCGCGTCGTTCTGCAGGACCTTGTCGATCCGGCTCTTCTCGACGTTGAGGATCTTGCCGAACAGCGGGAGGATCGCCTGGGTGTTGCGGTCCCGGCCCTGCTTGGCCGAGCCGCCGGCGGAGTCGCCCTCGACGATGAAGAGCTCGCGCAGGGCCGGGTCCTTCACCGAGCAGTCGGCGAGCTTGCCGGGCAGGCGCGAGTCGGAGCCGGCCTTCTTGCGGGTGAGGTCGCGTGCCTTGCGGGCCGCGGCGCGCGCCTGCGACGCTTGGACGGCCTTGCGGACGATCGCCCGGGCGTCCTGCGGGTTCTCCTCGAAGTACTCGGCGAGCTTCTCGTTGACGATCGACTGGACGGTGCCGTCCATGCCCGGGTTGCCGAGCTTCGTCTTCGTCTGGCCCTCGAACTGAGGGTTCGTGAGCTTGGCCGAGATGACGGCGGTGAGGCCCTCGCGGACGTCGTCCCCCGTGAGGGCGGCGTCCTTCTCCTTCAGCTCCCGGTTGTCCCGGGCCCACTTGTTCACCGTGCGCGTCAACGCGGAGCGGAACCCGGACAGGTGCGACCCGCCCTCGTGGGTGTTGATGTTGTTGGCGAAGCTGTGGATCGACTCCTGGTAGGTCGAGTTCCACTGCATCGCGACCTCGACCGCGCCGTCGGCGCCCTCGCCCTCGAACGCGATGACGTGCTTGCCGATGGCGTCCTTGCCGTCGTTGAGGTACGACACGAAGTCGGCGATGCCGCCCTCGTAGTGGAACTCGACCCGCTTCGTCTCGGCGCGCTCGTCGGTGATGACGATCCGCAGCCCACGGGTGAGGAACGCCGTCTCGCGCAGGCGCTGCTCGAGCGTGCTCCAGTCGAACTCGGTCGTCTCGAAGATCTCGGCGTCCGGCAGGAACGTGATCGTGGTGCCGGTGGACTCGCCCTTCGCCAGGGCCTCGCCCTTCTCGAGCGGCCCGAGCACGTCGCCGCGGGAGTACGCCTGGCGCCAGACGTGGCCGTCGCGTCGGATCTCGACCTTGAGCGACTCCGACAGCGCGTTGACGACGGAGCTGCCGACGCCGTGGAGGCCGCCCGAGACCTTGTAGCCCCCGCCGTCGCCGAACTTGCCGCCGGCGTGCAGGACGGTGAGGACGACCTCGACCGCCGGCCGGCCCTCGCTCTCCTGGATCGCGACGGGGATGCCTCGGCCGTCGTCGCGGACGGTGACCGAGTCGTCGGGGTGGATCGTGACCTCGACGGTCGTCGCGTGGCCGGCGAGCGCCTCGTCGACGGAGTTGTCGACGATCTCCCAGACGAGGTGGTGGAGCCCCCGGACCCCGGTCGACCCGATGTACATGCCCGGGCGGTGCCGGACGGCCTCGAGGCCCTCGAGGACCGTGATGTCGGCCGCGTCGTAGCTCCCCGCCGTGGCGGGGACCTCAACGTCGTCGGATGTCGGGGTGTCGTTCGTCGCCATGGGCCTCCGTACAGCAGAAACGCCCCGGCCGGAATCGGTGGAGTCCGGTCCGAGGCGCACCGAGCGAATCCGCTGAAGTTTACCATATGCGGGCCGCCGAACCCCCTCGTCGACGGCGCGAATCCGCTGCAAAGACCGGTGTTCTCGGGGCGCGACGCCCGCCGGTCGCCAGCGCTCGACCGCGGCGACGGACATCGCGTCCGGGCGCGGCGCTCGACCGCGGTGGCTCAGCCGGCCCCGGAGGCGGTGCGGATGCTGCGCACCGCCGTCGCGGTCGGGCCCCCGGCGGCCTGCAGCCGCTCGACGATCCGACGCTCCATGAGCTGGAGCTCGTGGGCCCACGTGGCGTCCTCGCACCGCACGTACAGCACGCCGTCCACGAGCCCCACCGGTCGCCCGGCCGCCGCGATCGCCGGTCCGACCGCCGCCGCCCAGACCCGCTGGACCGCCGCGAGGTCCCCCTCCGGGGTCAGCCCACGCAGGAGGCCGTCCAACCCGGCCGCCGCGGGCCGGGGAGCGTGGCGTCGACGTCGGGCCATGCCGCGATCATGCCCGGCCGGCGACGCGCGTGGCCGCCGCCCGGCCCGGCAGGACGTCGACCCGGCCCACGTCCGGGTCCTCCGCGCCCGGGACGTGGTCGGCCTCGGTGACGCTGACGAGCGCCTGCCCGCTTCCGCGCACGGCGTCGACGAGCCGCTCCCGGCGTCGTCGGTCGAGCTCGCTCATCACGTCGTCGAGCAGGACGATCGGCCGCCGCCCCACCGCCTCCTCCACCGCGTCGGTCTCGCCGAGCACGATCGCCAGGAGCGCGATCCGTTGCTCTCCCTGCGACCCGAACCGGCTCAGGAGCCGTCCGTCGCGCCGCACGGCGAGCTCGTCGCGGTGCGGTCCCTGGTGCGTGAACCCGCGCTCCACGTCGCCGGCGTGACGATCCCGCAGGGCTGCGAGCACCTCGTCCGGATCCGTGGAGGTCCGGGCCCGGTAGTCGAGCTCCAGCCGCCCCTCCAGGCCCAGTTGCCCGGCGCGCCCGGCGACCGCGCCGGCGATCCGCTCGACCGCGCCGGCCCGGGCGCGCGTGAGCTCCGCCGCGGCGATCGCGAGCGACCGGTCCCACGGATCGAGTCGGTGCGCGATCGAGGACGCGTCGCGGCCGGGCCGGTCACGGAGCGCGCCGAGCAGCGCGTTGCGTTGCCGCAGGGCCTCGAGGAACCGGCCGCGGACATCGCCGCCGGAGGGGCGCAGCGCCACGACGAGCTGGTCGAGGTGCGCGCGCCGGAGCGCCGGACCACCCTTGACGAGGACCATCCGGTCGGGCAGGAAGACGCTGAGGAGCGGCCGGGCCGGATGGTCGAGCAGCCGCTCCACCGGCTGACCGTCGACCGAGGTCCGTCTGCGCTCGTCGACGCGCGCGCTCACCCCGACCCCGAACCGGTGCGCCGGCGCTCCGGCGCCGTCGGCGTCCGGGGTCCCCGTCACGTCGCCGGTGACGTGCCCGGCCTCGGCGCCCCGCCGCACGAGCTCCCGGTCGGGCACGTGACGGAACGACCGACCGGTGCACGCGAGGTACGCGATCTCCAGGAGGTTCGTCTTGCCCGCCCCGTTGGGCCCCGACACGACGGTCATGCCGGGGCCGAGCGGCACCTCCGCCTCCTCGTAGGTGCGGAGGTCGCGGATCCGCAGGTGCGACAGGTACGACAGCGAGCCGCCTGCCCGCGGTCAGGCGTTCAGCCGGATGGGCATGATGAGGTAGAGGAAGCCCTGGTCGTCGACGGTCTGCAGGAGCCCGGGACGGATCGGGCTCGTGAGCCGCAGCAGGACCTCGTCGCTCTCGATCGTGGCCAGGCCGTCGCGCAGGTACTCGGGGTTGAAGCCGATGTCGAGCGGCTCGCCGTGGAACGGCACCGGGATCGTCTCGCGGGCCTCGCCGACGTCCTGGGTCGTCGACGACACGGTGAGCTCGCCCTCGACGAACGCCAGGCGCAGCGGCTGGGACTTCTGGGCCAGCAGCGCGACGCGCGACACGACCTCGCGCAGCTCCGCGGTGGAGACCCGCAGCTCGTGGTCGAACGTGTCGGGGATGAGCGAGCGGTACTGCGGGAACGTGCCATCGACGAGGCGCGAGCTGAGGACGTGGTCCCCCACGGTGAAGAGCACCTGGTTCTCGCCCCGGGCGACGGTGAGGACCTCCGCCCCGGTCGTGGGGACGAGCCGCTCGAGCTCCTGCATGACCCGCGCGGGGACGTTCGCCTCGAACCCCGCGGCGAGCGGCGTCTCGAGCGTGGTCCGCTTCTCCGACAGGCGGTAGGAGTCGGTGGCGACCATCGTCAGGACGTCGCCCTCGGCGCGCACCAGGACGCACGCCAGCAGCGGGCGGGTGTCGTCCTTGGCGGCGGACCGGACGACCTTGCTCGTCGTCTCGACGAACGCGGCCGCCGGCACCTCGACGGCGGTGGCGTCCGCCGGCTCGGGAAGCGGCGGGAAGTCCTCCGCCCGCAGGGTCCGCAGGTGGAACACCGCCGATCCCGCGGTGACCTCGACGTCCTGTTCCTCGGTACGCAGCTCCAGGGTGATCCGGGGACCCGGCGCCTGGCGGGCGATGTCGAGCAGCAGGCGGGCCGGCAGCACGACGGTGCCGGGCTCGTCGACGTCGCCCTCGAGGGCGATCCGCAGGCCGATCTGCAGATCGGTCGCGCGAAGCTCGATCCCGTCGCGGCCGGCGGCGATCTGGACCCCGGACAACGTGGGGTTGGCGAGGCGCCCGGAGGCGATCCGGCTGAGGGACTGCAGATGACCGAGCAGGTCCTGTGCGGGGGTGTGCAGTTTCACCTTGTAGTCCTCAGAGGAGAAGGAGGTACAGGAGCAGTGGGAAGGGGTGTGCGAACTGTGCCCGGAGCGCGGCCGGCCCGCGGGAGCCCCCTGTGGGAGCGCCGATCCGCGAGGCGCGTCTCGGCACAGCGTCCTGTGCAGTCTGTCACCCGTCCCGGCGTCCTGTGCCCCGGTCGTCGTCGGCGGTGTGACCGGCGAGCACAGCGGCGAGCCGCTCGCGCACACGGGAGAGGTCGGCCTGTGCGCTCGGATCGCGCGAGATCTGGTCCTGGACGCTGCGGACCGCCTTCATGACGGTCGTGTGGTTGCGTCCGCCGAAGCCGCGGCCCAGGGCGGGATAGGACTCCTGGGTCTCCTCGCGCGCGACATACATGGCGAGCTGACGGGCCCAGGTCACGCGGCGCTCCCGCCGGGTGGAGAGCAACGCGTCGGCGGGTAGCGAGAACGTGTCGGCGGTCGCGGTGATGACGTCTTCGAGCGTGGCGCGGCGCCCCGGGTCGGCGTCGCGCCGGCCGGGCCTGCGCTCACGGGCGGGGTAGAGCGAGCCCAGGACCTCGCGCGCGAGCGTGCGCGTGACCGGACGGTCGGTGAGCGACGCGAACGCGATGACGCGGGTGAGCGCTGCCTCGACGGCGCGGATGCTGCCGGTCACCTCGTGCGCGATCTCCTCGAGCGCGGACGCCTCCTGGATCGGGACGGCGTGCCCCCGCAGGCGCTTGCGCAGCACCATGAGCCGGGTGGCCACGTCCGGCGGGGCGACCTCGGCCACGAGCCCGGCCGCGAACCGGTCGCGGAGCCGGTTCTCCATCCGCTCGAGGTCGTCCGGCAGGCGGTCGGCGGTGAGCACGACCTGGGCCCCGGACTCGTGGAGCGCGTTGAAGGTGTGGAAGAACTCCTCCTCGGTGGCGCGCTTGGCCATGAGGAACTGGACGTCGTCGACGAGCAGGAGGTCGATCGATCGGTAGCGCCGCTTGAAGTCGTCGATGCCGTGGCGGCGGAGCGCGTGCGTGAACTCGTTCGTGAACGTCTCGGCGGTGGCGTAGCGGACGCGGATGCCGGGATGGTGACTGCGGGCGTAGTGCCCGACGGCGTGGAGGAGGTGGGTCTTGCCGACCCCCGGTGGCCCGTAGAGGAACAGCGGGTTGTAGGCGACGCCGGGATGCTCGGCGACGGTGAGCGCCGCGGCGTGGGCGAAGTGGTTGGACGGTCCGAGGACGAACTCCTCGAAGCGGTACGCGGGCGTCAGGGGACGGTCGTCCGGTGGATCGACGGTGGTCGCGGGACCGCGACGGGTCGTGCCGGTGGGCGTGGTCGTCGCGGTGGCCCGGGCGTCGGCGACGATCCGGACCCGGACGTCGGAGCCCAGGACGCGGGATGCGCTGGCGGCGAGCATGGGCCGCAGCCGGGAGTCGATCCAGGAGGCGGCCGACGGCGGGGCGGAGAGGCGGAGCTCGCCGGCGTCCAGCGTGACCGGGCGCAGGACCGCGAGCCACGTGTCCCAGGCGGGATCGGCGATCCGGGCCCGGGCGTCAGCCACGATCGCCGTCCAGTCGTGGTCGAGGTCGGGGTGGGGGGAGGGCACGGGAACGGGAACGACCGTCCGGGGACGGTCGCGGGAGGCAACGTCGGTGGGGGAGCGGCCGTGGCCGCGTCCGTGAGGCGCCGCGGAACGTGCTGCGGCGTCCCGGGAATATAGCAACGGAGGCCCCGTCCGATCGACCCGTCCGAGGCTCTTGATAGGCCGATCCCGCAAACAGCGGGAAAGGCGTGGCGCGCGCCGTGGGAGCGGCTCGGACGGCGGGGTGCAGGAGCGCGGTCGACCGCGCTAGACTGCGCGATCCGTGCCTGTGGCGGGCGCGAACGTCGACGCCCGCCGGCCACCGAGGACTCCTGAGATGAAGCGCACCTACCAGCCCAAGAAGCGCAAGCGCGCCCGGACCCACGGCTTCCGCGCCCGCATGGCGTCGAAGGCGGGTCGGGCGGTCCTCAAGCGGCGGCGCACCAAGGGCCGCCGCCGCCTGACCGTCTGAGTCGATGGCCGACCCCCGTGCGGCCGCGAGGCGGCCGAAGCGGGGCCGGCTGACGCGCAGCGCGGACTTCGACCGGGTCTTCCGGCGCGGTCGCTCGTTCGGCAACCGTCACCTCGTGCTGCACCTCTTCCCCCGCGCGGGCGAGCCGGGGGACGGGACCGACCCACGGGTCGGCCTGAGCGTGTCCCGCCGCGTCGGCGGCGCGGTGGAGCGCAACCGCGTCAAGCGCCTGTTGCGGGAGGCGTTCTCCCCGCTCGCGGAGCGTCTGCCCACGTCCGTCGACGTCGTCATCGTCGCGCGGTCCGACGCCCACGACCTGGCCGAGCGCGAGGGTCTGGCCGGGGTCTCCGCAGCGTTGGGCGAGCTCGTCGACCGGGCTGCGTCCGCGGCGGCGAAGGAGGGGTCGTGAGGCTCGTCCGCGAGGCGCTCGTCGCCCCCATCCGCCTGTATCAACGGTGGATCAGCCCGGCGTTGCCGCGGACCTGCAGGTACGAGCCGACCTGTAGCCACTACGCGGTCGAGGCGATCCGGACCCAGGGCGCCCTGCGCGGCGCGGTCTTGGCCGCGTGGCGCATCCTTCGCTGCAACCCGTGGAGCCACGGCGGCTACGATCCCGTGTCGGATCAGCGCGTCTTCCGCTCGCGACGTCCGTCCACTCCCAGCTGAACGAGGCCCATGCCTGTCGCCGTCATCGCGCCGCTCCAGTGGCTCATCGAGATCTTCCTGCCGATCCTCGAGTTCATCGAGGGCGTCGTCGGGAACTGGGGCGTCTCGATCATCCTGCTGACGATCCTGCTCCGCCTGGCGGTGCTACCCCTGGGCGTCAAGGCGTTCAAGGGCATGCGGGGCATGCAGGTGATCGCGCCACAGCTCAAGGCCCTGCAGGCGAAGTACAAGGACGATCGTCCGCGTCTCCAGCAGGAGACGATGAAGCTCTACGCCGAGCACAAGGTCAACCCGTTCGCGTCGTGTCTGCCGATCCTCGTGCAGATCCCGTTCCTGATCGCGTTCTTCTACATGTTGCGGACGGACCTCCGCGACGAGATCTGCGGCCAGACGGCGCAGCCCTGTGGCCTGATCGACGGCGGCGGCCACGGCGAGGGGTTCCTCGGGATCGACGACATCACGGCCTACCCCGAGGTGGGCCTGCTCATCCTCCTGCTCGTCATCTACATCGTCTCCCAGATGGCGTCGTCGCTGGTCAACATGCCGCCCACGGCGGACAAGAACCAGAAGCGGCTCATGATGGGCCTCCCGCTGGTCTTCGCGTTCTTCCTCATCCCGATCAAGCCGCCGTCCGGCCTGTTCCTCTACTGGATCACGACGAACGTCTTCACGCTCGTCCAGCAGTGGGGCCTCATCAAGGTCTACGGTCACGCCAAGCCGCTCGAGGTCCCCGAGGACGACGAGCCGGTGAGGAAGGGCGGATCGTCCGGTAGCGCCCCGCCGCCGCCCCCGCGCAAGCGCAAGAAGAAGAAGTCCGGAAGGCGTCGCTGACCATGGGCATCGACGAGGAGCTCGGCGACCGGATCGCGAGCGAGGTGGCCCTGCTGGTGGGTCGCGTCGCGAGCGCGCTCGACGCCGGGGACGACGTCGAGGTGGAGCGTCGGGGGGAGCGGATCACCGCCACCCTGCAGGGGGATCGCGTGGCGCCGTTCATCGGCCGGCACGGCCAGGTCATCGACGCGGTGCAGCACCTGGCGACCCGGGTCGCGGCCCGGCACGCGCCGGGCGGGCGGTGGGTCGTCACCGTCGACGCGGGGGACTACCGCACGCGTCGCGCGACGATCCTCACCCGGATCGCGACCGACGCCGGCGACCGCGCGGTGCGGACCGGGGGCGCCGTGGCCCTGGACCCGATGACGGCGAGCGAGCGTCGGTTCGTCCACGAGCAGCTGCGGGAGCGGGACGACGTCTCGACCCACAGCGAGGGCGACGAGCCCGATCGCCACCTCGTCGTCACCCCGCGTCGCGCACGGTGACCGTCGGCGACTGGGACGTCGCCGAGGCTCGCCTGCGGGCGCTGGAGCGGCAGCATGACCTGTCGCCCGAGGCGACGACCGCGCTGCACGATCTGTTGCAGGTCTTCGCGACCGACGAGCACGCGGCGACGACGGTGCGCGATCCCGACGTCGCCGTGGACCGGCACGTCGCCGACGGACTCAGCGGCCTGACGGTCGACGCGGTCTCGTCGGCCGAGCGGATCGTCGACATCGGGACCGGGGCGGGCGTGCCGGCGTTGGTGCTGGCCATCGCTCGCCCGGCGTGCACCGTGGTGGCGCTCGACACGGTCGGGCGCAAGGTCGGGTGGGTCGTGGGCGTCGCCGAGCGCCTGGGCCTGTCGAACCTCGTGGGCGTCCACGCGCGCGCGGAGGACTGGCCCGACGGGCTGGGCCGTCACGACGTCGTGACGGCGCGGGCGGTGGCGCCGCTGGGGGTGCTCATCGAGTACGCAGGGCCGCTGCTGCGCGTCGGTGGGTCGCTCGTCGCGTGGAAGGGCGCGCTGGACGCGGAGGAGCGGGCGGCCGCCGAGGTGGCGCGGGCCGCGCTGGCGATGGGGGCGATCGACGAGCGTCCGGTCGTTCCGTGGGACGGCGCCCGCGACCACCGTCTGATGGTCGTCCCGAAGCCGGGTCCGACGCCGAAGGGCTTCCCGCGGCGGGTCGGGCTGGCCCGACGACGGCCGCTGGGCTGAGGTCCCGCCCGGCGGGCGCCTCGGGGGACCACGCCGGAGCGCCGCCTCCTGGGTCGGGTCTGGTCGCGCGACTGGCGTCGCCGCGGCTACACCCGTGGAGCAGGCCTCGGGCTCGGGACGGGGCGCGACGCTCGGGATCTCCTCGCGTCGGGCCGGCGGCGCGTCGCCGGGTGAGCCTGGGGGCGTTTCACGTGAAACGCCCGGGACGGCGCGTGGCGGTCGGCGCTTCAGCCTCGCTCGGTGTTTCACGTGAAACACCGCGACACGGCGTTCGACGAGCGAGGGCGACCGGTGAGAGCCGATGGGGTCCGTCGGGGACTGGTCGGCGTGCGTCGACCGGTACCGTTCCAGCCCCTTGGGCACCGTCTACGCGATCGCAAACCAGAAGGGCGGCGTCGGCAAGACGACGACCGCCGTCAACCTCGCGGCGTGCATCGCCGAGGCGGGCTTCGCCACGTTGCTCGTCGACATCGACGCCCAGGCGAACGCCACGGTCGCGCTCGGCGCGTCGAAGACGACCGAGCCGAGCGTCTACGACGTCATCCGGGGCGACGTCGCCACCGCCGACGCCGTCATCGCGACCGACATCGAGGGGCTCTCGCTCCTCCCGGCCAACCCGGACCTGGCCGCGTCGACCGTCGAGCTGGCGCGGGAGAGCGGAAGCGACCACCGTCTGCGCGACGTCCTCGCGCCGGTGCGCGACGACTACGAGTTCGTCCTCCTCGACTGCCCGCCGTCGCTCGGCCCGCTGACGATCAACGCGCTGGCCGCGGCGGACCGCGTCATCGTGCCGGTCCAGACGGAGTACTTCGCGCTGGAGGGGCTCGCCGGACTGCTCGAGACCCTGCGCCTCGTCCAGCTGCGACTGAACCCACGGTTGGCCATCGCCGGGATGCTCCTGACGATGCACGACACGCGGACGCGGTTGGCGCACGACGTGGCGCAGGAGGTCCGCACGCACTTCCCCGACCTCGTCTTCGACACGGTCATCCCGCGGAACGTCCGCATCAGCGAGGCGCCGAGCTTCGGCGTCCCGGTCATCCATCACGACCCGCACTCCAGTGGAGCGGCGGCGTACTTCGAGCTCGCCAAGGAGATGGTCGCGCGTGGCTAGGCAACGAGGCATGGGCCGCGGACTCGCGGCGATCCTGGCGACGGACGAGCTGGGGGAGGGGGCCGACGCCCCGGTCGAGCTGCGGACGCTGCCGGTCGAGCTCGTCGTTCCCAATCCGCAGCAGCCGCGACGGACGTTCGACGGCGAGGCGCTGCAGGCGCTGGCCGGCTCGATCGCCGAGCGCGGGGTCCTGCAGCCGGTGCTCGTGCGACCGCTGCCCGGCGGACGGTTCCAGATCGTCGCCGGCGAGCGGCGGTGGCGGGCGACGCAGCTCGCCGGGCTCGAGGAGATCCCGGCGCTCGTGCAGGAGCACGACGACGCGACGGCGCTCCAGGCGGCGCTCGTCGAGAACATGGCCCGCGCCGACCTCAACCCGGTCGAGGAGGCCCGTGCGGTGGCGGCGCTCGTCGAGGACCTGGGGCTCACGCGCGAGGCGGTCGGTCGGATGGTCGGTCGATCGCGGGTCGCGATCTCGAACCTGCTGCGGATCCTCGACCTTCCGGACGAGGTCCTCGACCTCGTCGGCGAAGGGTCGCTGACCGAGGGCCACGGGCGGGCGTTGCTGCTCGCCGAGACCCAGGAGTCCCGTCGCTCCCTCGCCCGTCAGGCCGCGGCCGAGGGCTGGTCCGTCCGGGTGCTCGAGCAGCGGGCCCGGGCCCTGGCCGCCGAGCCGGGACGTCGCGGGGGGCGCCGATCGTCGGTGCCGGCCGACCAGGCGGCGGCCGCGGACGACCTGGCGCGACGGCTGGCGCAGGCGATCGGGCACGACGTGCGCGTCCGGGCCAAGGGCGACGGGTTCGTGGCCGAGATCCCGCTCGACGACCTGGGCCAGGCGCAGCGGCTGGTCTCCCGCCTCGAGCCCTGACGCCGCAGGCCACGTGGAGGGTCCGCGAGCGCGGGGAGGGTCCGTACGAGCGCGACCGGTCCTCGCGCGACCCCGGCCCGGCGAGCGGACATCGCGCGGCGTCCTGCGCTACGCTTCCGGTCCCTTCGGGCGATTAGCTCAGTCGGTTAGAGCGCTTCTCTGATAAGGAAGAGGTCCCTGGTTCGAATCCAGGATCGCCCATCTCACGGCCCCGCGTTGCGGGGCCGTCGTCGTTCCGGGGCCCCGCGTCCCGCGACCGGAGACGGCCGGCCGTCCGCTCTCGCGAGCGCCGGAGTCGACGGTGCGACGACCTGATGCCGCCCGGCGGCGGGGAGAGCCCCGGCCGGGCCTATACTGCGGGGCACCGCCGATGTCGCGGTGCCCGCACCCTCAGGGCACCCGATCCGTGCGGCCCCGCATATGCAGGAGATGACCATCTACGGCGTGAGCTTCGACATGGTCGGCAAGCAGCCGATCGTGCTCCTGAAGTGCGCCGACTCCAACCGCTTCCTGCCGATCTGGATCGGGCACCCCGAGGCGGCCGCGATCCTCATGCGCCTGCAGGGCGCCGGGACCCCGCGCCCGATGACGCACGACCTCATGGTCGACATGCTCGGCGAGTTCCAGGTGAAGTGCCTCCAGGTGGCCGTCACCGAGCTGCGCGACAACACGTTCTACGCGACGATCACGCTGGAGCAGAACGGACGCGAGGTCGAGATCGACTCCCGCCCGTCCGACGCGCTGGCGTTCGCCGTGCGCTGTGGCGCCCCGATCTACGCCGCCGACGCGGTCATCGAGGAGTCCGCGATCGAGTTCGAGCGCGACGCGGAGCAGAACGACGACGTCGTCGACCGGTTCCGCAGCTTCCTCGACCAGGTCTCGCCCGAGGACTTCGGGTCCTCGCAGGGCTGACCGGGCCCTCCCGTCCGACCGGAGCGCCGCTCGCGGAGGGCGCCCGCCTTCAGGCCCGGTCCGTGACGCCCTCGAGCGCCAGGTCCAGCAGCCGCTCGGTCAACGCGTCGAACCCGATCCCGGCCGTCTCGGCCGCCACCGGCAGGTAGCTCGTGTGGGTCAGGCCGGGCACCGCGTCGACCTCGAGCACCGTCAGCTCGCGGGTGCGGCGGTCGAGGAGCAGGTCGACCCGGGCGAACCCACGGCAGCCGAGCGCCCGGAACGCCCGCAGCGCCAGCGCCTCGGCGGCGCTCGTCGTCGCCGGCTCCAGGTCCGCCGGGCAGGTGAACGCCGTCTGTCCGATCGTGTACCGCGCCGAGTACGGGTCGGCGTCGGCGGGGTGCACCTCGACGATCGGCAGCGCCTCGTCCCCGAGGATCGTCACCGACAGGTCGTGCCCGTCGACGCGGTGCTCCATGAGCACCCGGTCGCCGTACGACAGCGCGGCCATCAGCGCGTCCGGCGCGTCCTCGGGTCCCCGCACCATCCGCAGCCCCAGCGCGGATCCCTGCCGGGACGGCTTGACGACCATCGGCCAGCCGATCCGCTCGCCGATCCGACCGATCGCGTCGGCGGCCCCCAGCCGCTTGAACGCCGCCGCCGACAGGCTCACCGCGTCGGGGGTCGGGATGCCGGCGGTGGCGAAGTGGCGCTTGGCGACGACCTTGTCCCAGCAGCGCTCGCACGCGGCGGGCCCGGATCCCGTGTAGGGGATCTCCAGCACCTCGAGCAGCTCCTGGACGGTGCCGTCCTCGCCGTCCTCGCCGTGCACCGCGACGAAGGCGACGTCGGGCCGCAGCGCGACGAGCCGGGCCACGAGCCCGGCGTCGACCTCGACCCCGTGGACCTCGTGCCCCTGGCGGCGCAGCGACTCCTCGACTCGCTGCGAGGACTGCAGCGACACCTGGCGCTCGAGCGAGCCACCGCCCTGGAGGACCGCGATGCGCATCAGCGGCTCCCCCGTCGGCGGCCGGCGGTCCGCAGCGGCACGATCGGCGCGCCCGCGTCCGCGACGTCACCCGCCGCACCGGGGGGCGCCGCGCCGCGACCACGCCCGGCGCCGGGCGGCGTGCTCCCGGTGAGCGACGCGTACAGCTCCGCCTGCTCGGCCACGACGGCGCCGATCCGGGCGATCCCCTCTCGGATGTCGTCCTCGTGGACGCCCGAGAAGTTGATCCGGGCGCTCTGGCCGCCGCGGCCGTCCAGGTAGGCGGCGCGTCCGGGGACGAACGCGACGTTGTGCTGCAGAGCGCGGGCCAGCAGGTCGGTGGTGTCGAAGTACGACGGCAGCGTGAGCCACACGAAGAGCCCGCCCTGCGGGGTCGTCCACGTCGCGCCCTCGGGCATGTGGCGGCCCAGCTCGTCGAGCATGACGTCCCGCCGGGCGCGGTAGACGTCGGCCTGGCGGCGCACGTAGTCGTGCCAGTCCCGCTCGCGGAAGTAGTACGCGACCATGAGCTGGCTCAGCGACGACGAGTTGAGGTCGCTGCCCTGCTTGCCGACGACCATCTTCTGCCGCACCGGCGCCGGGGCGAGCGTCCACCCCACGCGGATCCCGGGCGAGAGGATCTTCGACAGCGTGCCGGCGTAGACGACGAACCGGCCGCCGTCGAGCTGGTAGAGCGTCGGCAGCGCCTCGCCCTCGTAGCGCAGCAGCCCGTACGGGTTGTCCTCGAGCACGAGGATCTCGCGCTCCTGCGCGATCCGCACGAGCTCGCGGCGGCGCTCGAGCGACAGCGTGACCCCGCCGGGGTTCTGGAAGTTCGGGATCGTGTAGATGAACTTCGGTCGGCGGCCCTCGGCGTCCAGGCGGGCCAGCGTCTCCTGCAGGACGTCGATCCGCATCCCGTCGGCATCGAGCTCGACCTGCACGACGTCGGCCTCGTACGCGCTGAACGTCGGGACCGCGCCGGGGTAGGTGGGGCCCTCGGCGATGATGACGTCGCCCGGGTCGACGAGCGTCTTGCAGACGAGGTCGATGACCTGCTGGCCCCCGGTGGTGACGAGGATCTCGTCCGGATCGACCGTCATGCCCTCGGCGGCCATGACCTCGGTGAGCGCGGGCCGGATGTCGGCCATCCCCTCGGTGGGGGCGTACTGCAGCGCGCGGGCCGAGCTCTCGGCGGCCATGTGCGACAGGACCTTCGCCAGGTCCTCGGCGGGGAAGAGCGTCGTGTCGGCCAGGCCGCCCGCGAGCGAGATGATCTCGGGGCGCTCGGTGAGGGCCATGAGGTCGCGCATGGCGGAGCTCTTCATCACGCGCGTGCGCTGCGCGAACAGGCCCGCGTAGCGCTCGCGGTCCGGCGTCGGTCGCGCGCCGCCCACCGGGGGCCGCCGATCCGCGTCCTCTACAGTCATGCGGCGAACGGTACTCGCCTCATGACCTATCTCCTCGACATCCTCCAAGGCGTCGGCATCGCCGCCGCCGCCGGCGTCAGCCCGTACCTGCCGTTGGCGGTCGCCGCGACGGCCGGCCTCATCGACCTCGGCGCGGACTACGACGGCACCGACCTGTCGTTCCTCGAGTCCCCGGTCGTGCTCGGCCTGGCGGTCGTGCTCGCGGTCGTCGCGCTCGTGCTGCGGCGCCGACTCGAGGAGCCGTTGCCCGAGCGGATCCAGATCGGCCTGGGGATGGCGGTCGGCGCGGTGGCGACCGCCGCCGCGGTCGCCGACAACAGCGGCACGTGGTGGCCGGGGCTCGTCGTCGGCGCGGTCGCGGCGCTCGTCGCGGGCGCCGGGTTCCGGGCGCTGCTGCGGCGCACCCGCGCCCGGCTGGACGAGGACACCCGCATGACGCTCGCGGTCGGGGCGGCCCTGGGGGCGCTCGTCGTCGCGGTGCTGTCGGTCGCGGCGCCGCCACTGGGACTCGTCGCGGCGGCGGTCGGGATCTGGCTCCTCGTCGGTGGACGACGACGCGAGCAGAGCAAGCACGCGGGCCTGCGCGTCCTGCGTTGAGCCCGTGGCCCGCCGGCTGATCTTCGCGGTCATCGACGGCTGCGGCCCCGAGCAGCTGCGACGGGCGATCGACCAGGGGCGCGCGCCGCTCCTGGCCCGTGCGGTGCGCGAGGGCGCGATGCACGAGTCGATCGCGGCGTTCCCGTCGGTCACCCCGGTCTGCGCGACGGCGCTGGCGACCGGGGCCCGGCAGGACGGCCACCGCATCCCGGGGATGAACTGGTGGGACCGCAGCCGCGGGCGGTATGTCGAGTACGGGTCGAGCTTCACCGCGTCGCGGCGGTTGGGGATCGCCCGCCAGCTCGCCGACACGGTCTACAACCTCAACGGCCGGCACCTCGCGCCGGAGCTGCCGACGGTGTTCGAGGCGCTCGACGACCGTGGAGTCCGCACGGCGGGCACGACGTACCTCGTCTACCGCGGCCGGTACCGCCACGAGCTGGCCACCGGCACGACGATCAACCGGGCGGTCGCCGCGGTGTTCCGTCGGCCGGTGATGGGTCCGCGAGAGCTGTTCTACGCCGACCTCTTCGCGAGCCGCGACGTGCCGTGCCACTCGCAGTTCGGGATGCCCGGCCAGCGCGACCAGCACACGGGTTGCGCGGTCGCGTACATCGTCGAGCACGACCTCGTCGACTTCGCGCTCATGTCGTTGCCCGACAACGACACCCACAGCCACAAGCAGGGCCCCGAGGCCCAGGTCGACACGATCGCCGCCGCCGACCGTCAGCTCACGCGGGTCGCGGACGCGGCGGGTGGGATCGACCGGTTCTTCGCGGAGTGGGCGCTCGTCGTGGCGTCCGACCACGGCCACGCCCGCATCGACCGCGTCGCGTCGGTGCGGTCGGCGTTCGAGCGGTTCGGGATCGTCGGGCCCACCGATCCGGAGTCCGGCGCCGGTCGCCGTCCGTCCCGCGCCGCGCGACGGGGCGCCCCGGAGCCGCGGATCGCGTTCTGCCCCAACTCGCGGGCGGCGATGGTCTACGTGCTGGACCGGGAGGAGCGCGACGCGTTGCTGCCCGAGGTCGTGGACGCGGCCCGTGCCGCCGACGGGGTCGAGCTCGTCGTCTGGCGCGACGACGCCGGTGGCCACATCGCGTCCGGTCCGGACCTGCCCGACGCGCACCTGCGGTTCCGTCCCGCGGGCGACGCCCCGCCCGACGAGGGGTGGACGACGATCCGCGACGAGCGCGGCGGTACGTGGCACGTCGACGGCGACCTCGACCTCGTCGGCCTGCGGGTCGTCGACGGACGGGCGAGCAGCGCCAGCCACCCCGATCCGCTGGCCCGGTGCTGGTCGGCGCTGGCGTGCGCGACGTCGGGCGACGTGCTGCTGTCGGCGGCGCCCGGCGTCGAGTTCCCCGACTTCGGCGGGGTCCACCACCGCGGCGCGGGGAGCCACGGGTCGTTGCGCGCCGAGGACAGCACCGGGATCCTCGTCCACTGCGGCGTGGGACGCGCGGTGGGGGAGGGACCGTCCGACGACGACCCCCGTGGCAACCCCGCCCTGGATCCCGACGCCTGGTCGATCGCCGACGCCACGCCGATGATCGTCCGGCACTTCGACATGGGCCGCGACGCGGACCGGGAGTCCCCGTGATCGCGACCCGTCCGGGCGCGGCGGCGTCGACCCGGCCGGGGCGGCGAATCGTCCCGTTCGTCGTGGCGCTCCTGCTGGCGGTGCTCGCCGGGCTCGGGCCGGGAACGGTCGCCGCGTCCGCGCAGGGCGCCGGGCCGACCGGCGCCGACGACCGCCCGGACGCCACCGCCACGTCGACCCCGACGACGATCACCCGCGCCGGGTCGACCGACCCGAACGAGGCGACGTTCGCCGAGGACGAGGACGAGCCGCCGGCCGGGCACCGCCTGAGCGCCAAGGAGGCGCAGCGGATCGCGCTGAAGGACCCGAAGTTCCAGCGCAACCGGCGCGAGCACCGTGGCAGCACGATCCAGATCTACCTCAAGGGCCAGACCCGCTGGCAGCTGTCGTTGTTCCCCCCCGAGGACCAGCCACGGGTGGAGCTCGCGCAGGTCATCGTCGACGACGCCACCGCCCGGATCACCGAGTCGTGGGACGGGGTGTACGTGCCGTGGACGATGGCGCGCGGCTACGACGGGGCGTTCGGACGGTCGATCACGAACCCGTGGGTGTGGGGGGTCCTGCTGGTCCTCTTCCTGCTGCCGTTCGTGCGGGCGCGACCGTGGCGGATCCCGCCGTTCCCGATGCTCGTGCTGGCGGCGTTCACCGCCCCGTTCATCGCGTTCAACAACGCGCGCCTGGACTGGGCGGTGCCGCTGTCGGGGGCGTTGCTGCTGGCGCTCGTCGGGTGGGGGCTGACGAAGGCGTTGCGCCGTCGCGAGCACGCACCGCCCGCGGTCGCGCTGTGGATGCCCGCCATCGGCCTGGGGGTGCTGGCGGTCGGCCTGCTCGTCTTCCGGGCGGTGCTCAACGTCACCGACGGCAACGTCATCGACGTCGGCTACGCGAGCGTCGTCGGCGCGGACCGGATCGCGTCCGGGGAGCCGGTGTACGGCGAGGGCACCTTCCCGTCCAACGTCGCGACCGGCGACACGTACGGCCCGTTCACGTACCTGGCCTATCTGCCGTGGGAGCAGCTCTTCCCGTGGAGCGGCCGGTGGGACGAGTTGCCGGCCGCGCACGCCGCCGCGTTGGCGATCGACGTGCTGGCGACGGTCCTGCTCTTCCTCGTCGGTCGTCGGCAGGAGGAGGACCGGCGCGCCGGTACCCGTCGTGGCGTGCTCTACGCGTACCTGTGGCTCGCCTGCCCGTGGACGGCGTACGTGCTCAACAGCAACTCCAACGACGCGCTGGTCGCGGTCGCGATGGGCCTGATGCTGCTCGTCGCGGCCCGGCCGGTCGGGCGGGGCCTGGCCGCGGGGCTGGCGGTGGGGGCGAAGATCGCCCCGGCGATCGCGCTGCCGGTGCTGGCGACCCGGCGTGGGGTGGCGCCGACGGTGCGCCACCACCACGGTCGCGCCGACCTGCACCCCGGTCGGGTGCTGCTCGTCGGTGGTGCGGCGCTGCTGCTCGTGCTCGCCGGCACGTTGCTGGCGTTGCAGGGCGAGTCGTTGCGCACGGCGTTCGACCGGATCATCGGCTACCAGGCCGGTCGTGACGCGCCGTTCATGCCGCTGGGCTGGTACGAGGCGTCCGACGCGTTGCGGTCGGCGGTGCGGGCCGGGGTCGTCGTCGTGGGCCTGCTCGTCGCGGTGCTCCCGCGCCGCCACGACCTGACCGGCACCGCCGCGGTGGTGCTGGCGATGCTCGCCCTGATCCAGCTCGCCACGGAGTACTGGATCTACCTCTACCTCGTGTGGTTCGTCCCGCTGCTCTTCGTCGCGGCGGTCGGCGACCGCGAGCTGCGCTGGCCGTCCGGCCGTCGCCCCGCTCCGGTCACCCCGCGCGTCCTGGGTCCGCTGCCCGAGGAGGACGCCCCGTGGGCGGCCGAGGCACGCGCCGCGCAAGGTGGAGCGATCGACCCGGTATAGGCGGGGCGATCGCTCCACCTCGCGGCGCCGGCCCACGCCTGCCGGGAGGACGCCGCCGTCGAGTACCCCCGCGCATCACCCCACGACGTTCGGAGACCGCTGGATCGGCACGATCTCGGTGGCGCGGTTGGGTCGGTCGCCGCAGCGGATGAGGGCGGCGCAGAGCCACGGGTCGCCCTTGGCGGGCTCGAACCGGACGGGCATCTTGGTGCGCATCGCCTCGATCGCGAGCTCCTTGCGCACGCCGATGACGGAGTCGCGGGGGCCGCACATGCCGACGTCGGTCATGTAGGCGGTGCCGCCGGGCAGCACCCGGGCGTCGGCGGTCGGTACGTGGGTGTGGGTGCCGACGACGGCGGTGACGCGACCGTCGAGCTCCCAGCCCAGGGCGACCTTCTCGCTCGTCGCCTCGCCGTGGATGTCGACGAGGATGTGGTCGACGCCGGCCCGGCGGAGCTTCTCCACCTCGACCTCGGCCTGGGCGAAGAGCACGCGGCCCGGGTGCAGGTACAGCTCGCCCATGAGGTTGAGCACCCCCAGGCGCACGCCGTCGCGCTCGACGATGCAGGATCCGTGGCCGGGCTGGGACTGCAGGTAGTTCGCCGGTCGCACGATCGCGTCGGTGTCGTCGAGGTAGCGCCACACCTCGCGCTGGCGGTACGTGTGGTTGCCGAGGGTGATCACGTCGACGCCCCAGCCGAAGAACTCGTCGGCGATCCCGGGGGTGATCCCCACGCCGCCCGCGGCGTTCTCGCCGTTGACGACGACGAACGTCGGGTCGTGCTCGGCGCGCAGCTCCGGCAGCGCCGCCCGCAACGCCTGCCTGCCGATCGACCCGATCACGTCGCCGATGAAGAGGATGGAGGGACCGTCGGCCATCCCGGCACTGTCGCACGACGCGAGGGACGCCCGTCACCCGCGAGGGCCGTCGCCGTCGACCACGCCACCCCCTACGATCCGCGCCGTGCCCTACGACGTCCCGCCGGCCGGATCCGCCGCCGCGCCCGTGCTCCGTGCGTCCGGGCTCGTCCGGCGGTTTCGCGACCGGACCGCGCTCGACGGGGTCTCGATCGACGCCGCCGCGGGCGAGGTCGTCGCGATCCTCGGACCGAACGGGGCGGGCAAGACGACGCTCCTGTCGCTCCTCGCCGGCCTGCAACGACCGGACGAGGGCGCCGTCGGGCTCACCCCGCGCGAGATCGGCTGGATCCCGCAGCAGCCCGCGCTCTACCGCCGGTTGACCGTCCGCGAGAACCTCGAGCTCTTCGCCCGGCTCGACGACGTCCCGCTGCCGGAGGGCCGCGTCGACCGGATGCTCGACGAGGCCGACCTGGCCGACCGGGCCGACGACCGCGTCGGCTCGCTGTCCGGCGGCGGGCAGCAACGGGTCAACGTCGCCATCGGGCTGCTCGCCGACCCGCCCGTCGTCCTGCTCGACGAGCCGTCCAGCTCGCTCGACCCGCGTCAACGCGAGCGGATGTGGCGGTTCCTCACCGGGCTCGCCCGCGACGGACGGGCCGTCCTGTACTCCACCCACGACGTCGGCGAGGCCGAGCGGTACGCCGACCGGATCGTCGTGCTCGTCGGCGGACGGGTCGCGTTCGCCGGCACCCCGGCCGAGCTGGCCGCCACCGCCGACGGCGATCTGCTGCGCGCGTTCGTCGACCTCGTCGAGCAGGCCGGACCGGACGACGACCAGCCCGACCGTCACCATCCCGCCACACCCGCGGACGGTGACGGCGCGCCGTCGGGGGCGTCGGCATGAGCGCCCCGCGTGCCGGACGGCGGGGACGGGTCGGCGGCCCCGTCCCGCTCCTCGTGGCCAAGGACGCCCGCGTCCTGCGTCGCTCGCCGCTGCTCCTGGGCCTGCTCGTCGTCTACCCGCTGATCGTCGCGCTGCTGCTCGGCCTGGCGCTGTCGCGCGGACCGTCCGAGCCGACCGTCGCGCTCGTCAACCTCGTGCCCGAGGGCGGCAGCACCGTCGACCTGGGCGGCGAGCGGCTCGACGCCCGCACGTACGCCGCCCGGCTGCTGGAGGGCACGAAGCTCGTCCACGCCCGCGACCGCGACGAGGCCGCCAAGCTCGTGCGCGACGGGGACGCGGTCGGGGCGATCGTGATCCCCGCCGACACCGTCGAGAGGCTGCGCAGCGTCCTGTCGCTCGGCGGCGAGAAGACCCTGCCGACGCTCGAGGTGCTGACGAACGACGGCGACCCGGTGCGGGCGACCGCGCTACGCAACCTCATCGAGTCGCGCCTGGGCGACGCGAACGCCGAGATCAGCCGGCAGCTCATCGCCGTCGGCGGTCGCTACCTGGGGGTGCTGCTCGAGGGCGGCGACCTGCGCCTGCTCGGCCTGAGCGGCGGGGTCCTGGGCCTGCGTCAGGCGAGCGAGATCCTGCGGCAGACGGCCGCCGCGCTCCCGCCCGGCCGGCAACGCGACGACGTCGAGCGGGTCGAGCGGTTCGCGCGCCTGGCGGTCGACAACCTGGCGTTCGCCGCACCGATCCTCGAGTCGATCGCCGACCCGATCCGGGTGAAGCGCACGAGCGTCACCGGGCCCGCCGTGTCGCTCGACGTCTACGCCGGCGCGGTCGCCGCGACCGTGTCGCTCCTGCTCGTCGCGGTGCTGCTCGGCGCGGGGCTCGTCGCCCTGGAGCGCGAGGAGGGCACCCTCGGCCGGCTCGTCCGCTCCACGATCCGCCCGGGACCGCTGCTCGGCGCCAAGACGATCCTGTCCGGGGCGGCCGGGGCGTTCGTCGGGCTCGTCGTCGTCGCCGGGCTCGCCCCGTTCGTCGGGCTGTCCGCCGCCCGGATCCCGCTGTGGATCGTGGCGCTCCTCGCCGTCGGCGCGGCCAGCGGCGCGCTGGGCGTCGCGCTCGGGTCGCTCGCCACCGAGGTGCGGGCCGCCAGCCTCCTGGCGATCCTGCTGCTCGTGCCGATCGTCGTCGTCGGGCTCGTCCCCGACGGCACCGTGTCGTCGCTCGTCGGCGTCGCGATCGACGGCGTGTCGGGCGCGTTCCCCTTCCGGCCCGGCCTCGACCTCGTCACCGGCGCCGTCGACCACGGCCCGTTCGTCGGACCGCTCGTGCACCTCGTCGTCCTCGCGATCGCCTGGACCGTCGTCGCCCGCATCGCCCTGCGCCGCGTCGACGGCGCGGCCTGACGGCGGGGACGAACTCGAACGATCCGCGGGGCTGAACTCGAACGATCTGCGAGGTCGAACTCGCACGATCTGCCGGAATCCGGCGTATGCTCGGGGCGTGCCGTTGATCCGTCGCGCACTCGAGGCCGAGATCCGCGACATCATCGCGGTGAACAAGGCCGCCGTGCTGCTGGGACCGCGCCAGGCCGGCAAGAGCACGCTGGCCGGGATGCTGCGGGACGCCGGACTGTTCCGATCGTTCGTGACCCTGGACGAGAGCCAGGTCTTCACCGCGGCTCAGGACGATCCCGACGGGTTCGTGGCGACCCTCGACCGGCCGGCCGTCATCGACGAGGTGCAACGCGTTCCCGAGTTGCTGCTCGCCGTCAAGGCCCTGGTCGACCGTCACGAGGACCGCGGCCAGTTCCTGCTGACCGGGTCGGCCAACCTGCTGACCCGGCGCGGCGTCGCGGACGCGCTGCCGGGGCGGGTCGAGTACGCGCACCTGTGGCCCCTGACGCAGAGCGAGATCCACGGTCGGCCGGGAACGCTCCTCGACCGGCTCTTCGCCGCCGACCCGCCGCCGATGTCCGATCAGCCGGTCGGCATCGGGGCGTACGCCGATGCGATCGCGCGCGGCGGGTTCCCCGACGCCTACCACCGCTCCGACCGCCGTCGCTTCGGCTACTTCCAGACCTATGTCGAGACGCTCGTGGCGAGCGACCTGGCGGACGTCCTCGCGCCGCAGGCCGATCCGTCGATCGCCTTGCGGCTGCTGCGGCTGCTCGCGGTCCGATCGGGCGAGGTCGCGGTCCTGGAGTCGTTCGCGAGGGATCTCGCCGTGAGTCGCTCCACGGTCGCGAGGTACCTGGACGTCCTGGAGCAGCTGTTCCTCGTCCACGCCGTACGCCCCTGGTCACGCAATCTCGGGCATCGGCAGATCAAGAGCCCGAAGCTCATGCTCACCGACTCCGGTCTGCTCTGCGGGATGACGAACGCGACGGCCGACACGCTCGTCACCGATGGCGGTGTGCGAGGTCGCGTCCTGGAGACGTTCGTCTTCCAGGAGCTGCAGCGCCAGGCCGGATGGGCGGGCACGATGATCTCGGGCCTGCACTACTACCGCGATCGCGACCAGCGCGAGGTCGACGTCGTCGTCGAGGCCGCCGACGGCCGCATCGTCGCGATCGAGACGAAGGCGGCGGCGACCGTCAGGCGTACCGACACGGCCGGGTTGCGGTTCCTCAGGGATCGGGTGGGTGACGGATTCGCCGGCGGGGCGGTCCTGTACACCGGCAGCACGACCGTGCCGTTGGACGACCGACTCTGGGCCGTTCCGGTGTCGGGGCTGTGGGCATGACCGCGCGCTACGTTGCGCCCATGGCCTTCCCGCGATCCCGTCCCCGCCGGCTCCGTCGCACCCCGGCGCTGCGGGCGGCGGTGCGCGAGACGACGCTGCGGCCCGCCCAGCTCGTCCTGCCGATCTTCGTCGAGGAGGGGCTCGACGGCGTCGGTCCCGACGGGGCGCCCGCGTCGACGCCGATCGACGCGATGCCCGGCGTGTCGCGCTGGGGGATCGACGGGGCGGTCGCGCTCGCCCGGCGCGCGCACGACGCCGGCCTGGGCGGCGTGATGCTCTTCGGCATCCCGACGGTCAAGGACGCCGAGGGATCCGGCGCGTGGGCCGACGACGGGATCGTCCAGCAGGCGACCCGGGCGATCCGGCGCGCGGCGCCCGACCTGATCGTCGGCGTCGACCTGTGCCTGTGCGAGTACACCGACCACGGCCACTGCGGGCTGCTCGACGGGCACGGCGGGGTGCAGAACGACGCGACGCTCGAGCTCCTCGCCCGCACCGCGGTGTCCCAGGCCGACGCCGGCGCCGAGGTGCTCTACCCGTCCGACATGATGGACGGCCGGATCGGCCGCATCCGCGACGCGCTCGACGAGGCCGGCCACGACCGGGTCGTGGTCGTCGCCCACAGCGCCAAGCTCGCGTCCGCGTACTACGGACCGTTCCGCGAGGCCGCCGGGTCGACCCCGGCGTTCGGGGACCGCCGCAGCTACCAGATGGATCCCGCCAACGGCGACGAGGCGGTCCGCGAGGCGCTGACCGACGTCGACGAGGGCGCCGACGTCCTCATGGTGAAGCCCGCCGGCCCCGCGCTCGACCTCGTCCGCCGGGTGAAGGACGCCACTGCGATGCCGGTCGCCGCCTACCAGGTGAGCGGCGAGTACTCGATGATCAAGGCCGGAGCCGCGGCCGGGTACGTCGACGAGGACGCCGTCGTCATGGAGTCCCTGCTCGCGATCCGCCGGGCCGGCGCCGACATCGTCGCGACGTACTTCGCGCTCGACGTCGCGGAGCGCCTGGCCGGGTAGGCCACGGCCGCCCGCGCCGATCGAGCATCCACGGTGCGCGCCGATCCGTAGGATCAACGAGGAGACCTCGACGTGCGGCGGTGGCCCGGCGGTCTCGGGGCACCGACCGGTGGTCCGCGCCCGCGGACCGCGGCGCACGGCCGACCGGAGGACCCCCATGGCCACCAGTGACACGACCCGCGACGACGGCGTCCTTCCCGGCGTCGGCAAGGTCCGGACCCGCAAGGACGGCGCGGCGATCGACCTCGACGCGCTCGACAAGCAGCTCCTCAACCGGCTGCAGGGCGCCTTCCCGCTCATCCCCCGCCCGTTCGCGGCGATCGCCGCCGAGCTCGACGTCGCGGAGGAGGAGCTCCTCACCCGCACCGAGCGGCTGCAGCGCGAGCGGATCATCCGCCAGGTCACCCCGATCTTCGACACGCGCGCGTTCGGGTACGGATCGATGCTCGTCGCGGCCAAGGTCGACCCCGAGGTGCCGTGGCGCCCGGCGAAGATCATCAACTCGCACCCCGGCGTGAGCCACAACTACCTGCGCAACCACGAGTTCAACATGTGGTTCACGCTCGCCGTCGAGGAGGACTCCTCGCTCGGCCTGCAGGGCACGCTCGACGTCCTGCAGGAGCTCACCGGCGCCGAGTCGATCCGCCAGCTGCCGACGCTGCAGCTCTTCAAGATCCGGATGGACCTCGAGATGGAGGGCGGCACCGACGCGCTCGCCAAGGCCGGAGAGGCCGTGCCGCCCGCCGAGACCGAGCGCCAGCCCTACGACGAGTTCGACAAGCGCGTCGTCCGCGCCACCCAGGGCGACCTGCCGATCACGTCCGAGCCGTTCGCGCCCGCGGCCGAGGAGCTCGGCGTGTCGCAGGAGGCCCTGCTCGAGCACCTCGAGGGCATGACGGAGCGCAAGCTCCTGCGCCGCGTCGCCGCGATCCTCTTCCACCGCCGCGCCGGGTTCAGCGCCAACGGCATGGGCGTGTGGCAGGTCGACCCCGACCGGATCGAGGAGATCGGGATCAAGATGGCCGCCTACCGCGGCATCAGCCACTGCTACCAGCGGCCCACGTACGCCGACTGGAAGTACCAGGTCTTCACGATGGCCCACGGGCGCTCCAAGGAGGAGTGCGACGCGATCCTCGACGCGATCCACGCCGAGGTCGACGGGATCCACGACCGCGCCACGCTCTACAGCTCGACCGAGTTCAAGAAGATCCGGTTGAAGTACTTCACCGACGAGTTCAAGGCGTGGGAGCGGGAGCACGCGGGCGTCTGACCCGCCACGGGACGCCGGCGACGACCGGCGTCCCGACCCCTCCCCTCCGGGCTCCGTCCGGTCGGCCCGCCACACTCTCCAGCCGCCCGTGCCCGCCTCGCTGACCGACGCCAAGTCCGCCGACCTCTTCGCCCGCGCCCGCCGGGTGCTGCCCGGCGGCGTCAACTCGCCGGTGCGGGCGATGCGCTCGATCGGCCGCGACCCGCTGTTCGTCGAGCGGGCGTCCGGCGCCGAGCTCGTCGACGTCGACGGCAACCGCTTCGTCGACTGGGTCTGCTCCTGGGGCCCGCTCATCCACGGCCACGCCCACCCGGACATCCTGCGGGCGGTCGAGGAGGCCGCGGTGGCCGGCACGACCTTCGGCGCCCCGACGGGGCTCGAGGTCGAGCTCGCCGAGGAGATCGTCAAGCGGGTGCCGTCGGTGGAGATGGTCCGGATGACGTCGTCCGGCACCGAGGCGTCGATGAGCGCGATCCGCCTGGCGCGCGCCGCGACCGGCCGCGAGGTCGTCGTGAAGTTCGCCGGCGCCTACCACGGCCACGTCGACGGCCTGCTCGCCGACGCCGGGTCCGGCCTGGCGACCCAGGGCATCCCCGCGTCGGCCGGGGTGCTCGAGTCGGCGGCCCGGGCGACGGTCGTCGTGCCGTGGAACGACCGCGCCGCCGTCGACGCCGCCCTGGCCCGCGGTGACGTCGCCGCGGTCATCTGCGAGCCGATCCCGGCGAACATGGGCCTCGTCCCCGCCGACGACGGGTTCCTCGCCCACCTCCGGTCCGCGACCGTCGACGCCGGCGCGCTCCTGATCTTCGACGAGGTCATCACGGGGTTCCGCGTCGCCCCCGGCGGCGCGCAGGACCTGCTCGGGATCGTCCCCGACCTCACCGTCATGGGCAAGGTCATCGGCGGCGGACTGCCGGCCGCCGCGTTCGGCGGCTCGCGCGAGCTCATGGAGCGCCTCGCCCCCGTCGGCGACGTGTACCAGGCGGGCACGCTCAGCGGCAACCCGCTCGCGGTCGCCGCCGGCCTCGCGAGCCTGCGGATGCTCGACGACGCCGCCTACGCGCGCCTGCGCGCGACGACCCGGTCGCTCGCCGACGGACTGCGCGACGCGGCGAAGGGCCGGCCCGTGCACGTCGTGGAGGGCAACGGCCTGTTGACCGTGTTCTTCCGCGACGCACCGGTCCGCACCTACGACGACGCCCGGGACTGCGACCACGACGCGTTCGCCGACTGGTGCCGGGCGCTGCTGGCCCGCGGGGTGTACGCCCCGCCGTCGCAGTACGAGGCGTGGTTCGTGTCGCTCGCCCACGACGACGACCACGTCGCCCGCACCGTCGACGCGGCCGCGGCGGCGTTCGAGGCGGCCGGATGAGCGGGCGCGCCGACGATCCGCTCGTGGCGATCGCCGACGCGCTCCGTACCGAGGGGGGACTGCTCGCCGACGTGACCGCGACGCCGGCCGCCGACGCCGACCGGTCGATCGCCGAGCGCGTGTCGTCGGGCCCGCGGGCGGCGATCGTGGGCCCCGACCTGGCGTTCGCGGCCGAGGCCACCCGCGAGGCCGAGCTCCTGCACCACGCGCCCGAGCACGGCCGGATCGTCCGCACCGACGACCGCGACCTCGCGCTCCTCGTCGGCGACCGCCTGCTGGCGCTCGGGCTCCAGCGCCTCGCCGCCGGCGGGTGGGTCGGCGACATCGCGATCCTCGCCGACGTCGTGGCGATGGTCGCGACCTTGCACGCCGCGCCGGCGTGGGCGCGGCCCGGCCCGGACGCCGGGACGGGGCCGCCCGACGAGGCGCGCGACCGCACGCGCACGCTGTGGACGGTCGCCGCGAACGCCCTCGGGCACGGGGCGTCCTCGCCCGAGGCCGCCGCCCTGGCCGGGATCCGCGACGGACGACCGCCCACCGGGGAACAGCTGGAATCCCTGCTCTGACCGGACGATCGGGCCGCCCGAACGGTGCGCCCGGGCGACGGAGCGCTCGCCGTGCGCCCAAGGCCGATACGATCTCGGCCGTCCCGCACGGCCCCGTGGGATCACGCAGGAGTTCATGTGTCCGAACGACGCCCAGAGCAGAGCAAGTACACCCTCGACCGAGGCATCCCCGGCGCCTTCGAAGGCGAGACGGTCACCCGTCGGCGCCTGATGTCGCTCGCCGCGAACGTCACGGGTGGCATCGCGATCGGTGGCGTGGCCCTCTCCGCCGCCGGATTCGCGATCGGACAGCCATTCGTCGAGGTGGACACCGGCTGGCACGACATCGGCCCGCTCGACGAGATCCCCGACGAGACGTACGTCCCGCGGGTCATGACGCTCGACCCCAAGACCGGCCAGATCGGCAAGACCACGGTCTACGTCCGGCGCTGGAACGACGGCATCGACGGCGACAAGGACGTGCCCGGCGGTCGCAAGGCGGCCGAGCGCGCCGACCAGTGGAACGAGGTCATCGCGATCTCGTCCCGCTGCATGCACATGGGCTGCCCCGCCCGGTTCGTGCAGGCCGCGAAGCACTTCATCTGTCCCTGTCACGGCGGCGTGTACGACTTCCGCGGCAGCGTCGCCGGCGGCCCGCCCGTCCGTCCGCTCGACCGCTTCTACACGCGCCTCGTGCGCGCCGACGGCACGCCGCTGCGTCCCGTCGCCGACGGCGAGGCCGGCGAGGCCGGGCACCTCGGCTCCCGCGTCCCGGCCGGCACCCGCGTGCAGGTCGGCAAGCGCTTCTCCGTCAACCAGGAGCTGCGACGGTTCTCGCCGCGGCCCCCGGGCCAGCCCCTCGACGGCCTGGGCGAGTACTTCTTCCCGTCGACCCCGACGATGCGGAAGCTCCCCGCGACGCCCGGCATCCCCGGCTCCTGATCACGGACGACGAGCTCAATGGCGAAGTTCAAGATCCTCCCCTCTCCACCGGCCGCGGTCCGTCCGCAGCCGAAGCGCCCCGACGACCCGACGGTCGACGACGGCTTCGTCGACAAGGCCAAGGACGCGGGCATCAGCGCCGCCGACTGGGTCGACGAGCGCACGTCGCTCTCGGGCACCGTCCGCTGGGTGATGTTCCGGCCGATCCCCAAGGGGACCAACTGGTTCTACACCCTGGGCACGGCCACGATGGTGGCCTTCATCAACCAGGTCATCACCGGCATGGTCCTGGCGATGTACTACGAGCCGTCCGCGAGCCGCGCGTACGAGTCGATGAAGTACATCAACAACGAGGTCTTCCTCGGCGAGTTCGTGCACGGCATGCACCGCTGGGGATCCACCGTGATGGTGCTCCTCGTCTTCCTCCACATGGCGAGGACGTTCTTCTTCGGCGCGTACAAGTACCCGCGTGAGCTCAACTGGGTCATCGGCGTCGCGCTGCTCGTCCTGACGCTCGCGATGTCGGTCACCGGCTACCTGCTGCCGTTCGACCAGCGCGCGTACTGGGCGTCGGTCGTGGCGATGAACATCGCCGGCAACGCCCCGTTCCTCGGGCCGTTCACGCCGCCCGCGGCGCTCGGAGGGCCAGACGTCACGGCCGTCACGTTGTCGCGGTTCTACATCATCCACATGATGCTGATACCCGGTCTCATCATCGGCCTGATATCGGCGCACCTCTACCTCGTCATCAAGCTGGGCACCACCGCGCCGCCCTGGATCCGCGCCGACAAGGTCAGCGGCGACCTGAAGGAGCACGACGCATGAACCAGCGCGAGAAGGAGGAGTACCTCCGCGAGTACGCCATCCTGAAGGCGCAGGGGAAGCCGTTCTTCCCCTACATCATCGTCAAGGACGGCGTGATGATGATCGTCGTCATCGGGACGATCATGCTCATGTCGCTGACGCTCGGCGGCGAGCTGACCGCCAAGGCCGACGCGACGACCACGACCTACGCACCGCGACCCGAGTGGTACTACTTCTGGGCCTTCGAGCTCCTGAAGGTCATCAAGCCGCCCGAGCTCGTGGGCCTGGCGACCGTCGGCATCCCGACGATCGCGATGATCCTGCTGTTCCTGCTGCCGTTCTACGACCGCAACCCGGAGCGCCACCCGCTCCGGCGCCCGCTCGCCACGACGGCCGGCATCTTCGTCATCAGCGCGATGGCGCTCCTGTCGTACCTCGGCGCCGAGGCCGGCGCCCCGTCGCAGGTGAACATCGATCCGCCGGCGTCGATCGCGGCGGCGTCCCACGAGGACCAGGTCCGCTGGGAGGCCGGCCGTCGCCTGACCGCCCAGAGCGGTTGCGGCGGCTGCCACAAGATCGGACCGAACGGCAACGACGGCCCCGGGCCGCCGCTGACCGAGATCGGTGACCGCCTGAAGGAGGGCGCGATCCGCGAGACGATGATCAACCCGACGCTCCCGATGCCGTCCTTCCGCGAGCTGGGTCCCGAGGCGCTCGACGAGATGGCGTTCTTCCTCTCGACGCTGAAGAGCAGCGGAGCGGCGGAGGGCGGCCACTAGGGCCGCCCGGCCGCGCCGGATCGTCCGGCGCGGCACCCCTCCGACGCCGATGCCGGCCACGCGGCACGAGGTTCCGGCCGTCCTACGACCGATCGTCGAGGTGGCCGGGCCGGGCGTCCCACCGCTGCTGGCCCTGATCGAGGCCCGCCTGCGGCGCGCCGCGGCCCCCGGCGACGGCCCGGTCGACGAGGTCGCCGAGCGCACCGTCGCCGCCGGCGGCAAGCGCCTGCGGCCGCTGCTGGCGATCCTCGTCGCCGGCGCACCGGTCGACGGCGCGCCGCGCGACGCGGTCGTGCGCGCCGGCGTCGCCGTCGAGCTCATCCACACCGCGACGCTCGTCCACGACGACGTGCTCGACGCCGCGCCGCTCCGGCGCGGTCGACCGACGGCGTTCCACACCCATGGTCGGGCCGCCGCCACCGTCGTCGGCGACCGGTTGCTCGCCGCCGCGTTCGCCGAGATCGCCCGGGGCGGGGACCCGGAGCCCGCCGCGGTGCTGGCCGAGGCCTCGCGGGCGCTCGCGCGCGGCGAGCTGCTCCAGCGGGCGGACGCCTGGCGCGCCGACGTGGACGAGGCCCGCTACCTCGAGCGGTGTCGGCTCAAGACGGGCGCCCTCTTCGCCGCCGCCGCACGGCTCGGCGCGCTGGCCGGGGACCGCGACCCCGACGCGTACGCCCGGTTCGCCGAGGCCCTCGGCGTCGCGTTCCAGCTGTTCGACGACGTGCTCGACGTCGTCGGGCCACCCGAGGTGACCGGCAAGGCGCGCGGGACCGACCTGCTGGACGGCACGATGACGTTGCCGTTCCTCCTGGCCCGCGCCGAGAGCGCCGAGCTGGCGGCGCTCGATCCGACGACGATCGGTCCCGCCGACGCCGAGGGCGTCTGCGACCGGATCGCGGCGACCGGCGCGATCGCCGCCACCGAGGACCGCGCTCGCGAGCTCGTGGCCGCCGCGCTCGCCGCGCTTCCGGCCGACGACGACGTGCGTCGCGCGGACGCGCTCGCGCTCGTCGCCCGGGGCGTCGTCGACCGCCGGCTCTGACCGGGCGGAGCCGGCATCGGGCCCACGGCTGCGCCGGACCGCCCTCGCGGTGGTGGCGCGCGGCCCGTACACTCGACGGGCCGGATCCGAAGGGTCGGACCGACGGAGGCATCCGGCGCCCGTCGGCCGACGTACCCTTGGGACCAGGCCGTCCACCGGAAGGAAGCCGTTCATGCCCCTGGGTATCGGAGTTCCCGAGCTCCTCATCATCCTCGTCATCCTGTTGGTGGTCTTCGGACCCAAGCGCCTCCCGGGCCTGGGCAAGCAGCTCGGCACGGGGTTGCGGGAGTTCAAGGACTCGATCAACAGCAAGGGCGACGACGACGCCGAGACGCCGTCGAAGCTCGACGCGGCCCCCGCGGACCGGACGACGGTGACGTCGTCGTCGGAGTCCGAGCGGACCGCGCGCTCCTGAGCGCCGGGACCGCATGGCGCGACTGCGTCCCGTCGGGCACGACGATCGGCTGACGCTCGTCGAGCACCTGACGGAGCTCCGGACGAGGATCTTCGTCTGCCTGGGGATCCTCCTCGTCGCGTTCTCGTTCACGTACTGGCAGCACGAGGGCGTCCTGGACCTCCTCAACCGGCCGTTGGACCGGGCGCAGCACGTCGACGACCGCGACTGCTCCAAGGCCGGCGACCCCCTCGAGCAGGGGGCGTGCTTCGACCGGGCGGTGGGCGAGGCGCTCGGTCGGCTGCGGCCGGCCGTCGACGCGCTGTCGGGCACGATCACCGACGCGACCACGGGCGGCACCGCGGCGGAGCGGGCCGCGGTCGACGCACGGCTGCAGGAGCTGCGTCGTGCGTCGCAGGCGCTGGCGGACGCGCAGCGGCTCGCACCGGAGAGCACCGGGCGCAAGCCGGTGACGCTCGGCGTGGCGGAGCCGTTCTTCCAGACGTTGAACGTCGCGTTCTACGCCGCGGTCCTCATCGCGCTGCCGCTGCTGCTCTACCAGTTGTACGCGTTCCTCATCCCCGCGTTCACGAACCGGGAGCGCAAGGCGATCGTGCCGCTGATGATCGGGGTGCCGTTCCTCTTCTACGCCGGCGTCGCGTTCGGGTTCCTCCTGGCGCTGCCGCGCGCGATCGACTTCCTCCAGAACTTCAACGACGAGTCGTTCGACATCCTCGTCCAGGCCCGCGACTACTACCGGTTCATCATCCTCTTCCTCGCGGGGACCGGGATCGTGTTCCAGGTCCCGGTCGTCGTCCTCGCGATCTCGCGGCTGGGGATCCTCACCGCCCGGCAGCTGCGCAAGCAGCGCGGGATGGTCGTCGTGATCTCGTCGATCACCGCGGCGGTCATCACCCCCACCCCGGACCCGATGACGATGCTCATCGTCATGGCCCCGCTCGTGCTGCTCTTCGAGGCGAGCACCTGGATCGCGTCGTGGCTCGAGCGCCGCGCCCCCGTGTCCGGGACGAGCCGCTGGGACTGGGACGACGACGAGGACGACGACGACGATCCACCCGGACCGGACGGCGACCCGGGACCGAACCACGGCACCCGGATCACGGGGCCGACCGACGCGGCCGCCCACCGATCCGCGGACCGGGACGGAGCCTCGTCGGCCGGGACGGGAGCGGTCGCGTCCACCGCCACGCTCGACGACGACGTCGACTGGTGGGACCGCGCGGACGCCCTCGACGACGAGGACCCCTACGCCGACCCGCCCCCGGGCGGGTAGGCGTCACGGGCCGGGTCGACCGCGCGTCGGCGCACGGTCGGGCCGGTAGGCGCCGCGTCCCCGGCGGCGAGCGTCCGCGCGCCGACCTCTATCCTCCGCTCATGCTCTTCGACCTGCGCGCCCCCGGCCGCAAGCGCTTCATCCAGGTGACCTACGTGTTCCTCGCGCTGTTGCTCGTCGGCGGCATCTTCGTGGGCGTCGGGACGGGCCTCCCGAGCTTCCTCGACACGCAGACCGGCGGCTCCGACCTCGTCGAGCAGCAGGAGGACCGGCTCGAGGACGCGGAGAAGGCGGCCACCGCGTCGCCGCGCGACGAGCGCGTCCTGGCGAGCCTCGCGTCCGCGCGCTACGACGTCGCGATCTCCCGCACCGGCGAGGACGCGACGCAGATCAGCGAGGAGACGAAGCAGGGCCTGCGGTCGGCGGCCGACGCCTGGAAGCGGTACCTGGCGCTCGAGCCGAAGCAGCCCAACGTCGACGTCGCCCGCAAGATGACGACCGCGTTCCAGCCCGGCTACCTCAACCAGACCGGCGACTGGGCGGACGCCCAGGCGATCGTGACGCAGGCCGCCGCCGAGGAGGCCGAGCAGGCCGGCCGCCGCCCCCCGGTCGCCAGCTACCTGCAGCTCGTCCAGGCCCAGGTGGCCGCCGGTCGCAAGCGTCAGGCCAAGATCACGGGCGAGACCGCGATCGCGGCCGCGCCGGCCGGACAGCGCAAGGCGATCGAGGAGCAGATCAAGCAGCTGGAGTCCGGCGACGTCCCGACCGGCGGGACGGCGGCGACGAACCCCGAGGAGCCCCGGACCGTCGACCTGGGCGACTGAGCCCCCGCACCGCACCGCCGACCGGGGCTGCCGACGACGTGACGCGGCGATCGTCTAAGATCGCCGAGCCCTGGTAGCTCAACTGGTTAGAGCAGCGGACTCTTAATCCGAAGGTTGAGGGTTCGAGTCCCTCCCGGGGCACTGCGCGAAGCCCCCGTCATCGACGGGGGCTTCTTCGCTGCCGGGGCGCCGCGACGCGGCGCCCCGGCGACGGGGCGGTCGACGATCGGGCGGCGGTCCCACGGGTGGTTCGGTCCCGGGCGGCCCGGCGCCGGCACCGAGCCGCCCGGTCGAGACGTCGGTCGTCAGCGGACGGCGGGCGCCGTCTCGGCCACGCGCTGCAGCGCGATCCGGGCCGCCTCGGCCGTCGCCCGCTCGTCGAAGTGCTCGAGCCGCGCCCGACCGCGCGCCCGCAGCTCGGCCCGCAGCCCCCGGTCCTCCAGCACGACGTCGAGCAGGCCGGCGACGACGCCCAGGTCCTCGTCGTGGGTGAGGAGCGCCGCGTTCCCGGACACCTCGGCGACGCCGCCGGACGGCCGACCGACGACCGGCAGCCCGTAGTGGAACGCCTCGAGGATCGGCACGCAGAAGCCCTCGTGCTCCGACATGCAGCAGAGCACGTCCGCGTCGCGGTACCGGGAGGCGAGGTCGTCCTGCGACAGGCCGCGGTCCCACGTGAACGCGTCGCCGAGCAGGCGACGGCCGAGCTCGGCGACCTGCGCGCCGTACTGGTCGTTCACCGGCTCGCCGACGATCCGCAGCGCGGCCGCGGGACGGTGACGCGCCCGGAGCAGCGCGACCGCCCTGATGAGCGCGTCGTGCCGCTTGTGCGGGCACAGCCGGCCGACGAACAGGACCTCGCCGCCGTCGGCCGGGGCGCCCTCGTCGCGCTGCCGGTCGGACGGCGGCGGACCGTACCGGTCGGGCTCGAAGAGGATCGGGATGACGGTGTCCGCCCCGAACTCGTCCCGCGTGTACTCCGACGCGCCGGCGCTCACGGTGGCGTTGGCGATGATCCGCCGCGCCTCGCTGCGGCCCAGGTAGCACTGCATCGCCGTCAGCGGGTCGTACGCCCAGAACCACTCGGGCGGCGTGATGTTCTGACAGAGCACGAGCGACCGCGGATGGCCGAGGAGCAGCTCCGACAGGCCGGGCGTGTAGGCGGAGTACTGGACGAACAGCACGTCCGCGGGTGCGGGAGCGAGGGCCCGCAGGGGCATGAACCGGTCGCCGACGCGCGGGTCGATGTGGACCGCGGCGTCCTTGCCGCCCCACCCCCACTCGTCGAACAGACGACGGAACCGCAGCGCCTGGGTCGTGATCGCGTCGAACGGCCCGGCGCCGCCGATGACCTGGTGGACGACGAGGCTCATCGGATCGGCTCCCGCGCGTCCGCGGCGGGGCGCTCGAGCTCGTCGACCCGACGACGCAACGCGGCGACCTCGGCCCGGAGCTCGCGGACCTCGTCGCGGGTCACGGTGGACCGCAGCGACAGGTGCACGTTGATCCGGTTCTGAACCGACAGCACCTGGGCGTGGTACTGGCCGAGCATCCGCAGCAGCCCCTGCTTGATCGCGGTGACCGCGCGCCCGACGGGCCCTGAGCGGGTGGAGCGCACCTCGCGGAGGTCGGGCTCCACGACCGACCACTGCAGCAGCTGGCCGTCGGTCGGCTCGGAGCTGCGCTCCACCTCGAGGCCTCCGGGCGGGAGGACCGCGTCGGCGTGGGCGGCCGCGCGCTCGCGGGCGACGGCCAGGGCGTCCTCGGGGTTCACGCCTCACCTCCTGGGGCATCGGCGGTCGGGGTGGGAGCGGTGCTGGCGCGCACCGGGGCGGTGGCGTCCTCCAGGCGATGCCGGTAGGCGGACAGCACCTCGTCGGTCGGACCGTCGGTCGACACCCGGCCGCCCTCCAGCAGCACGGTGCGCCGGCAGGTCCGCTCGATGAGCGCCAGGTCGTGCGACACGAGCACGAGCGTCGCCCCGGACTCGACCTGCTCCGCGATCCGGGCCTCGCACTTGCGCTGGAACGCCCCGTCGCCGACCGCGAGGACCTCGTCGATGAGGAGCACGTCGACGTCGAGGAACGCGACGATCGCGAACGCCAACCGCACGAGCATCCCGCTGGAGTACGCCTTGAGCGGCAGGTCGACGAACTCCCCGAGCTCGCTGAACTCGATGATCCGGTCGAGTCGCTCGTCGACCTGCTCGCGGCTCAACCCGTACAGGGCGCCGCCCATGACGATGTTCTCGCGACCGGAGAAGTCGCGGCTGAACCCGGCGGCGAGGTCGAGCAGCGCCGCGACCGACCCGCCGACCCGGACCGCGCCGGTGTCGAGCGGGATGATCCCCGCCAGCACCCGCAGCGTCGAGCTCTTCCCGGCGCCGTTGCGGCCGACGAGCGCCACCGTCTCGCCGGGCTCGATCCGCAGGTCGACGTCGCGCAGCGCGAAGACGTGGTCGCCGACCGGGGCGCCGGCCCGCAGGGCCTCCGCCGTCGGCGCGGGGGCCGGCGCCCGACGGGCGCCGCGCCGCAACAGCGTCTCCTTGAGCGTGCGGCCCGTGTCGACCTGGACCCGGAAGCTCCGCGTCGCCCGCTCGAGGACGACCGTGCCGGGGGCGACGCCGTCCTGCACGTAGGCGCCGCTCACAGCATCACCGCCAGGTCGCGCTCCAGTCGACGGAACACCGTGCGGCCGACGCCGAGCGCCACCACGACCGCGACGACCATGTAGAGCCACAGGTCCCAGGCCGGCACCGCGCCGTAGTACAGGATCGACCGGGTCGCCTCGACGAACGGGGCGACCGGGTTGCCCCACTCGAGCGCGGCGACGACCCAGCCGGGGGCGTCCGGCGCGGTGAGCGCCAGGTCGTTCGGCTCGTAGAAGATCGGCGTGATGAAGAACCACGGGACGAGGATCGCGCTGATGATCGGCAGCACGTCCCGGAAGTGGGCGTGCAGCACCGACAGCGCCAGGGCCATGCCCTGCACGAGCGCGATGACGAGCGCCGCGACGACCGGCAGCAGCAGCAGCGCCGGGTCGAGCGTGCCGCGGATCGGGACCGTCACGACGGTCACGATGGCGAGCAGCGCGAGGAACGTCAGCGCCTGCACGCTGACGACCGCGGTCGGGACGAGCTCGCGGGGGAAGCGCGACTTGCGCAGCAGCGGGGCCTGCGCGAGGAGGCTCTCCCCCGCCGCGGGCAGCGTCTGCGCGACGAGGAGCCACACGACCATCGCGGTCATGACGAACAGCGGGTACGCCTCGTGCGACACCGGCTTGAGCAGCAGCCCGAACAGCAGGTAGTACGACCCGAGCAGCAGCAGCGGGTTGATGAGGTACCAGACGAGGCCCAGGACGGAGCCCTGGTACTTCTGCCGCAGCTCGCGCTGCACGAGCTGCTGGAAGAGGAACCCGTGACCGCGCAGGTCCGACCACCGGCTGATGGAGGTGGCGCTCATCGGCGATGCATGATCCCGCGCCGGCCGGTCGCGCGCGGTCCGGGTCGTCGAGGACGGGGGGCGGGCCCCGGGGGCGACGCTCCCCCGGTCACGGTCAGAACGCGCCGCGGCGGAACAGCACCGCCGGGACGGTCTTGACGAGGATCGCGAGGTCCATCGATACCGACCACCGCTCGAGGTAGAGGAAGTCCAGGCGGACCATGTCGTCGAAGTCCAGGTCGGACCGCCCCGACACCTGCCACAGCCCGGTGACGCCCGGCAGCACGTGGTAGCGCTTCTTGTGCCACTCCTCGAGCCGGTCGTAGTCGCGCTGCGGTAGCGGTCGCGGCCCGACGAGCGACATGTCGCCGCGGACGACGTTGAAGAGCTGCGGCAGCTCGTCGAGCGAGAACTGGCGCAGCACCCTGCCGACCGGCGTGACGCGCGGATCGTCGCGGAGCTTGAAGATCGCGCCCGACGCCTCGTTGCGGTGCTCGAGCTCGGCCTGGCGGTCGTCCGCGTCGACGTACATCGTCCGGAACTTCAGGCAGTCGAACGGCATGCCGCCGATCCCCGGGCGCCGCGAGCGGTAGATCACCGGGCCGGGCGTCGTGAGCTTGATCGCCGCCGCGACGACGAGCAGCAGCGGGCTGAGGAGCACGAGCACGATCGTCGACACGACGAGGTCGAACGTCCGCTTGATCGCGAAGTCGACGCCCTCCGACACCGGCGGCTTGAGCTCGAACAGCGGCACCGTCTGGCCGGGCAGGAACTCGGCGCGCTGGACGAGGATCTCCATCGTCGACGGGGCGACGCGGACGTGGATGCCACGCCGGTGGGCCTGGTCGACGACCTCGAGCGCCAGCTCCTGCGGGAACGCCGGGTCGGTGATGATGACCTCGTCGACGACCTCCTGCTCCAGCAACCGGGGCAGGTCGTCGACGAGCCCCAGGTGCGGCGCCCGCGACGGCGGCGCCAGGGCCGGGTCGTCGTCCAGCGTCAGGACGCCGGAGACCTGGATCGCGGAATCGAGGTCCTCGCCGAGCGCGGTCGCGACGGCGTCCGACGGGCCGGCCGGGCCGATGAGGACGGCCCGCCGCTGCCGGCCGATCCTCCGGAGGATGCGGCTCGTCGTGCTCTCGTACGTCAGCCGCAGCAGCCCGATGTAGATGACGCTGAACGTCAGGGTGCCGTAGAAGATGTAGAAGCTCTGGAACTGCTCGCGGCCCCCGTCGATGAGGCTGAAGATCATGCAGACGATCGTGGCCTGGAAGAGCCCCGCGACGATCTTGCCCAGCCCCGGGCGCTCGGTGCGTCGGCCGTAGAGGCCGAGGCGGGCGAAGTTCAGGACGACGACCGTCACCGCGAACGGGGCGATCTGCCCGGCCTGCTGCACGTGGACGCCGGCGTCGAACGTGTCGAACCAGGCGGCCTTGAGGCCCAGCGACGTGAAGATCGCGACCCACACGCTGACTGCGTCGATGACGAGCAGCGCGCCCAGCCGCAGCGCGCGACGCAACGTGTCCGCCCGCAGCAGGAAGAGGAGGGCGGGCGGACGCTTGGCCCGGACGTCGACCGTGGGCAGGGCGGTCACCGTGCCGTTCGTCGCGGCGGCGGGCGCGTGGACCGGACGGGGAGCGGTGGGACGTTCGGGGCGCTCGGACTGTCGAGGGGACGGAGGCACCGACCCGTCAGGATCGCAGATGGAGGTGCCCTGCGTCACGGATGGCACGCCGCCGCCCGTCCGATCGGGCGCCGCGACGGACACGGTGTCCGGCGTCGACGACCGGGGACGTGGCCCGTCCCGTCCACGTCCACGCCGTCGTCGGCCGGCCGTCGCGGCCGACCGACGGTCAGACCGGCGGGCCGATGAGCCCGTGCTCGCCGGACTGCTCGATCGTGCGGCGCAGGCCGTCGCGCAGCGACACGGTCGGCGCCCAGCCGAGCAGCTCCTTCGCCCGCGTGATGTCGGGCCGGCGCTGCTGCGGGTCGTCCTTCGGCAGCGGCTGGTGCACGATCTCGCTCGCCGAGCCGGTGACCTCGATCACGGTGCGGGCGAGCTCCAGCAGCGTGAACTCGTCGGGGTTGCCGACGTTCACCGGGTCGTGCACGCCGGACTCGGCGAGGGCGATGATCCCGGCGATGAGGTCGTCGACGAAGCAGAACGACCGCGTCTGTCGCCCGTCGCCGAACATCGTGATCGGCTGCCCGGTGAGCGCCTGACGGAGGAACGTCGGGATCGCGCGGCCGTCGTGGGGCCGCATCCGGCTGCCGTACGTGTTGAAGATGCGCACGATCGACGTGTCGACGCCCTGCTGGCGGTGGTACGCCATCGTCAGCGCCTCGGCGTAGCGCTTGGCCTCGTCGTAGACGCCGCGCGGGCCGATCGGGTTGACGTGGCCCCAGTACGACTCCTCCTGCGGGTGGACCTTGGGGTCGCCGTAGACCTCGCTCGTGGAGAAGAGGAGGAACCGGGCGCGGTGGGCCTTGGCCAGGCCGAGCGCGTGGTGGGTGCCGTGCGACCCGACCTTCAGCGTGTGCAGCGGCAGCCGCAGGTAGTCGATCGGCGACGCGGGCGACGCGGCGTGGTAGACGACGTCGACCGGCTCGTCGACGAAGAACGGCTCGATGATGTCCTCGTGGAGGAACCGGAAGTCCGCGCCGCGGACGTGCTCGATGTTGCGCAGCGACCCGGTCTCGAGGTTGTCGACGCACAGCACCCGGTGCCCGCGCCGCAGCAGCTCGTCGCAGAGGTGGGAGCCGAGGAACCCGGCTCCGCCGGTCACGAGACAGGTCGCCATGCGCGCCAGCGTAGCCGTTGGGACCGCCGGGTCGACCGGCGGACGTCAGCGTCGCGCGTGCTTGAGGTGCTTCTGCTTCAGGCCCTTCAACGGCCGGTACAACCGCTTGCCCTCGCGCTCCGCGAGGCCCTCGGTCTCCAGGCGCTTCCACACCACGGGGCACTTCTTGCAGCGCGGACTGCTCTTGCAGCACTTCTTCTTCGTCTTGACGTCCGACGCCATCCGCATCCAGCGTAGACCTCGCCGGTCGCGTCGTGCACGGGACGGCGGATCCGGGCCGCCGGTGCGGCGAATCGACCGTCTAGCATCGCGACCATGCCCGCCCCAGCGTTCGTCGAAGCGCTCAACGACCAGATCGCCCACGAGTTCGCCGCCAGCCAGCAGTACGTGGCCGTCGCGGTGCACTACGACCGCGAGACGCTGCCGCGGCTGGCGGCGTTCTTCTACCGCCAGGCGCTCGAGGAGCGCGGGCACGCGCTGAAGATGGTCCAGTACCTCATGGACCAGGACGCCGACGTCGTCATCCCCGCCGTCGCCGCGCCGGTCAACGCGTTCTCGGACATCGTCGAGCCGGTCCGCACCGCGCTGGAGCAGGAGCGCGAGGTCACGCGTCAGATCGAGCACCTGGCCAAGGTCGCCCGCGACGCCGGCGACTACCAGTCCGAGCAGTTCGTCCAGTGGTTCCTCAAGGAGCAGGTCGAGGAGGTCGCGACGATGTCCGACCTGCTCACCACCGTCACGCGGTCGCAGGCCAACCCGCTGTGGGTCGAGGAGTTCCTCGCCCGCGAGGGGTTCGGCGGGGACGACGACGAGGCCGGGGCGCCCCCCACGGCCGGCGGCGACGCCTGACCGGCGGCGCGGTGGCCGACCCGTCGCGCCGCCACCGCCCGGGGCGCGACGCGCCCCCGCCCGGGCGGCTCGGCCGGCGCTCGTGCGCCGACTGCAACATGCGTTGAGCCCGGGGCTCCCGGGCTCAACGTTCGTCGTGTCGGGTCGATGACCGCGACATGTACGCCGTCGACACCGCCCGTCGTGGCCGCCGCTCCGCGGCGGCGACCGTCGCCGCGATCGCCGGCGTGGCGATGGCGGCCGGGCCCGCGTCGCCCGCCGGGGCGGCGTCGCAACAGGTCCGGCCGTCGCAGGCCGCCCCACGGGTGTCGGTCGACGGGCGCACCGCCACGGTGCGGTGGAGCCGCGTCACCGGGGTGCGCCGCGTCGACGTGCAGGTGCGTCGCAGCGGCACGAAGCGGTTCCGCACCCGCGCGCGGCGGGCGGCGGCCCGGAGCGCCCGCGTCCGCCGACTCGAGCCGGGCCGGCGCTACGCCGTGCGGCTGCGGTACCGCCTGCGCGACGGCGCGACGCGCCGCACGCGCTCGCGGGTCGTGCGCGTACCGGGCGTCGACGGGCGTCGACCGAAGGTGTCGGCCGGCCTGCGGTTCGTCGGGCCGGTCCGGACGACGGTGGCGGGTGGGGTCGCCACCGTCGGCTGGGACGCGGTGGCCGGCGCGGACGCCTACGCCGTGGATCGCGTCGACCGCACCACCGGCACGACGGTGCGGATCGCCGGGGCCGTGACGGGGACGTCGACGACCGACCCGCTGCCCGCCGACGCTCCCGGCCACTGGATCGCCTACGTCGTCACCCCGCTCGCCGACGGGGCTCCGGGGACGCCCGCCGCCGGGCCGTCGGTGCGTCCCGCGGGCGTCGTCCGCTACGCCCACCACGTCGCGCTCGGCGACTCCTACGCGTCGGGCGCCGGCGTCGGAGGCGCCCAGGGCTCGGCGACCTGCGGTCAGGCGCGCGGCGCGTGGTCCCGCAAGCTCCCGACGACGCTCGCCCCCGCCCCCGTCCTGCTCGCCTGCAACGGCGCGATGATCCCCCACATGCTCCGCACCGGCCAGGGTGGGGCCGGTCAGCTCGGGGGCGAGACCCAGATCGACGGGCTCGTCCGCGAGCTCGCCGCACGGACCGGGCCGACCCTCGTCACCGTCGTCGCCGGCGGCAACGACGCCGACCTCATCGGGATCCTCGGCCGCTGCCTGGACGGCGACTGCCTCGGCGCGCGGTCCGGGGCCGAGGCGCGGATCCGCGGCCCCCTCCGCCAGGCCTACGACCGGCTCTTCGCCCAGCTGCGCGACGCCGCGCCCGGCGCGGACATCCTCGCGCTCGGGTACCCGCAGGTCATCGACCACCAGACCGGCGGCTGGAACCCCTTCGCCGGGTTCTCGTTCTCGGCGGCCGAGCGGACGATGATCCAGGGCCTCATCACGCTCGTGAACCAGCAGATGGCGCAGAGCGCCGCCGCTCACGGGGTGGCCGCGAAGGCCGACGCCACCGAGCGACGGTTCTCCGGCCACGTCATCGGATCGTCCGACCCGTACCTGTCGTCCCCGCCCGCGCTGCAGGGCCCGGCCGAGCTCATCCGCGAGTTCCTCGGCGCGAGCGCCCCGAAGGCCGGCGCCCCGTCCGCCCCGGTGCACCCCAACGACGCCGGCACGTCCGCGCAGGCGCGCGCCGCGGCCGACACGCTCGGGGCGTGGGCCGGGCGGTTGCAGCAGCGGTAGGCCGTCTCGCGGATCTCCCTCCGGTCCGGCCGACGGTCGACGGGCGGTCCTCCCGCCGGCGAGCCGGCGCGGAGCGGACCGGGGTCGCGCCTAGTCGCGGCCGCGGCGCAGCACGACGACGCCGCCGGCGAGCAGGGCGAGCACGATGACGCTCGGGACGACCCAGCCCGGCGCGCCGTCGTCGCCGTCGTCGGTGACGTCGACCGGCGCGTCGTCCTGCGCCGTGGGAGCGGTCGCGTCGGGAGCGGTCGTCGCTCCGGCGTCGGGCGTCGTCGCGCCGTCGCCGGACCCGGGCGTCGTCTCGTCGTCGTCGGGCGTCGTCGGGGTCGTCGCCGTCGTCGCCGTGGGATCGGGCCCGGGAGGGTCGCGCCGGTCGGTGCTCACCCGGACGGTCCGGCCCCCGGCCAGACGGACGATCGCCGACACGTCCCAGTCGCGCCACGCCCCGCGCGACATCCGGGCGACCTCGACGTGGTGCGTGCCGCCGTCGTCGCGCGTGGCGCGGACGCGGAACTCGCGTCCCTTCACCGGACGGACCCAGAACGTCACCCGCGAAGCCGGGCCGCTGCCGGGGCCGGTGAGCACCACCGACAGGTCCACTCCCCCGGACCCGTCCGGCAGGTCCGCGCCCTGGACGACGATCCGCGCGTCGCCGGCGCGGCCCGTGGCGAGCGTCGTGCCGCCGTGGGCGCCGGCCGATCCGGCGAGCGGGCCCGCCGACAGCACGGCGGCGAGCAACGGCAGGACGCGAGCACGGAGCACCGGGACCATGCGTCGATGGTCCCACGACCTCGCGCGGGGTGCCCTGCGCCCCGTCCGGACCGGGCGGCCACGTCGATCGACGCGACCGCCCGGTCCCGGTGCTAGCGGACGCGGACCTTCACCCGCTCGGTGACCGTGCGGCCCCCGACCTTGAGGCGCACCCGCACGGTGTGCGTCCCCCGGGACGCCTTGCGACCCACCCGCAGGCGCACGCTCACCGTGCGCGACGCACCGGGCCGGACCGACTTCACCCGGTACGTGCGACGACCCGACGCCTTCAGGCGCCCGGGGGTCGTGACCGTGGCCGTCGACCGGCCGACCGTGGCGGTCGTGCGGTTGCGGAGCGTGAAGCCGAGCCTCACGAGCCGGCCGCGGCGGACGTTGGCGGCCTTCGTCCGCCTGGTCGTGAACGAGACGGTCCCGTCAGCGCCCTTCGGACCCTGCGGTCCCGGCGCTCCGACCGGCCCGACCGGCCCCGCCGCGCCCCCCGGCCCCTGGGCCCCGGTGTCGCCCTTCGGACCCCGGGCCCCCGTGTCTCCCCGGTCGCCCTGCGGGCCCGGGGCGCCGTCCTGGCCGTCCCGGCCGTCCTCGCCGGGCTTGCCGGTGGCCGGCGGCAGGCTCGTGCCGGTGAGCGTCACGCGGTGCTCGCGCGCCGCGGTGTCGTCGGCGATCACGAGCTCCGCCGTCGACGTCGCGTTCTCGCGACCCGGCGCGTAGCGGACGAGGACGACGTGGCTCTCGCCCGCCGCGATCTCGATCGGCGTCGCGCCACCGTCGGCGATGAGGAACTCGCCCTTCGACGCGTCGTCCCCGGCCACGATCGACAGGCCCGACACCGTCAGCGGCCGGTCGCCGACGTTCGTGATCGTCACCGGCTGCGGGACGCTGATCGCGCCCTGCGGCGTGGCGTCGAACACCGGCGTCGACGTCGACGCCTTCGGGCCCGGGCCGGTGTTCGCGACGACGGCGATCGTCTTCGCCGTCGTCACCGGCGCCAGCGACGCGTCGTCGGTGTAGGGCCGCATCGAGTCGTTCGTCACCGACACCTCGACCTCACCGGTGCGCAGGCCGGTGAGCTTGCGCGTGACGGGGTCGAGGATCGCGACCTTGCCGTCCTTGCGGGCCGCGTCGACCGCGGCCGCGCCGGAGCCGATCGCCAGCGCGTCGTCGCCGCCCCAGCGCACCGACATCGGGTACGTCAACGGCACGACCCGCGAGCCGGGCTGGACGCCGGACGGCTGGACGATCGAGCCCGAGAGCCGACCCTCCGTGCCGACCTCGACCTGCTCCGGGGCGTTCAGGGTGATCTCCTGCGCGAACGCGCGGACGTCGGCGGTCAGCCACTGACCGTCCGCGTCGGCGTCACGGTCGACCGCCCACCGGGTCCAGCCGGTGAAGCCGCCGCGATCCGGGGTCCCGTACGGCGACTTGCCGGTCGACGAGAGCACCGAGAACGGCACGCCCTCGACGCGGTCGACGTGCGCGATCTGCGCGTGCGACCCCGTCATCGACACGCCCTTGCCGCTCGCGTCGCGGAAGTCGGAGAGCATCGTGCGCAACAGCTCGACCTCCGTCCGGTCGGTGAGCTGGCTCGACTTCGTCGCCGCCGGGTCGTCGGTCGGGTGGTGCGCGAACACCGCGACGTTGTCGACGGCGTCGTTCGTCTCGGCGTCCTTCAGCGCCGCCTCGAGCATCCCGAGCTGCGCGAAGTCCGAGTTGCGCAGGTTGCCCAGCGCGCTGTTCAGGAGGATGAACCGCGTGCCCTTGTGGTCGAACGTGCCGTAGGCGTCGCCGAACTCCGCCTCCCACTGGTCCAGCGTGCCCTGCGACCCGCGGATGTAGGACTCGTGGTTGCCCGGGACGTAGAGGCAGGGGATCGACTCGTCGGTCTTGCTCGCGGGGAGCTGCTTGCCGATCTCCTGCTCGAACGGGACGAGCTGGCAGCCGCCCTCCTCGAGGATGTCGCGGGAGAGCTCGACGTCGGCCGCCTCGCCGAAGTCGGTGATGTCGCCGTTGAGGACGACGACCTCGGCGTCGGTCTCGCGGACGCGCTTGAGCCCGGCGACGCCGACCTGGCCGAGCGTCGGGTCGGTGGCGGTGAACTGGATGTCCGAGAACGTCGCGTACGACCAGTCGTCCTTCCCGTTCGTGCGACCGTCCGGCGAGACGAGCGCGTCGGGACGCAGGGCCGGGATCGGCGGCAGCTCGACGTCGGCGGCGACGTCGGCCTCGAGCGACTGGATCGTGATCTCGCCGTCGGCCTGGCGCGCCGCGTTCGTCTCGATGCCCTGGAAGGCGTCGAACGACAGCGGGTAGACCGTGCCCGGGGGCAGCGTCACCGCGTAGTCGTGCCACCCCGCCTTGAGCGACGGGCCGTAGAGGCCGACGTACGAGCCGTCGCCCTGGCGCAGGGTGATGTACGTCATCTCGGCGGCCTGCGTCGCGTGGACGCGCAGGCGGACGCGGAGCGGCTGGCCGGGGATCGCGGGCTGGACCTCGGGCCCGCTGCCGTTGGCCGTGATCCCGAAGTTCCGGGCCTTCGCGTAGGTGAGCTTCAGCCCGTCCGGGGTGTTCGACAGCGTCTTCGCCGTCCCGGCGGTGCCGCTCGTCTTCCACATCGGCTTCGGCGGGTCGCCGACGTCCTGCTGCTGGAAGTCGTGGACGTGCTTCGTCTCGACGCCGACCGTGATCGAGAGCTTCGCCTCCTCGCCGGCGACCTTGACGGTGAGGACCGTGCCGCCGTTGCCCTTCGGGATGACCCGCAGCCCGGTCCCGCCCGGCGCGATGCGCACGACGCGCGCGTCGTACTCGAGGTCGAGGTCGCTCGCCTCGACCGGGGCGGCGTAGCCGTGCGCGTCACGGCCGGTGACCCGCAGGGTCACGGGGTCGCTCGTCGTCTCGGGGATCGACAGGCGGTCGCTGGAGAGCTCCAGCGACCGCAGCCTCCCGAGCACGCGGACCTTCGTCTCGGTCAGCGCGTCGTCGATCGTGCTCCGGACGGTGATCGTGCCCTTCGCGTCGGCGGGGGCGGCGACGAGCCCGCCCGAGACCGAGCCGCCCTTCGCGGTCCAACGGACGTCGCCGCGCGCGATCGGCACCGCCACGGCGTTGCCGTCCACGGCCTTCACGTCGAGCGTGCGGTGGAGGCCCGGGAAGATCCGCGGCTCGTCGGGGGTGACGACGAGCTCCTCGGGCTTGCCGCTGCCGGGGGCGACGAAGACGCCGATCCCGTTGGGGTCGGCCCGCTCGTAGCCGTCCGACGGCGCGTTGCGGACCGAGACCCGGTCGTCGCCGGCCCGCCGGGCGACCATCGTCGTCGACCCGCCGCCGTCGAGGTTCACCGCCGACTCGGCGCCGAGCCGGTGCATGAGGTCGGCGGCCTCGGGGAACGTCAGGCCGTCGACCGGCGCCTGGCGCCCGTCGGCGGTGACGAGGATCATCGTCCGGCCGTCGTCCTTGAACCCGATGAGGGTCCGCGGGGCGACCGAGTGGTCGGTCTGCGGCACGATCTCGCCGTCGCGGACGAGCTCGCGGTTGCCGCCGACGGCGAACTTCAGCTGCTTCGCGACCTCGTCCCTCAGGCCGTAGGTCAGCGCCACGTCGTCGCCGGGCTCGAGCGCGCGGATCGCCTCGGCGGCGGCTTCGCGGCCGACGAGGTAGAGCTCGTCCTCCGCGATGGCCTCCGCCCCGGCGCCGGTCGGGTTCACCGACACGACCTTGCCGTCGCGGACGAGGACCTCGGCGACGTCGGTGGCGCCGGCGACGCCGCGGGCGCGGCTCGTCGGGCCCCACTGCGACGTGTAGGCGAGCATCGAGCCCGCCGGGATCCCGTTGACGTTGGGGGCGTTGAGGGTGGCGATCGGGTGCTCGGCGCCGCCGAAGGTGGCCTTCGCCTCGAGCGACACGTCGACCATCGTGCGACCGATGCCGTCCTGTCCGACGCCGGCGTTGCCCCAGGCGCCGTGGTTCTGGCTCTTCAGCAGCTCGCCGCCCTTGATGGCGACGCCGTGTGGCGCGCCGGAGTTGCCGATGTCGAAGAAGTCGCCGTTGACGCCGGCGACCGCGCCGGCCGCGTCGGCCTTCGCGGAGATCGCGCCGGTCGAGGTGACGTGCTCGCCGGAGAGGAGGTCGGACGAGACCGCGTCGTCGGCGAGATCGGCGGTGAGGACGTGGTAGTCGTACCACGAGGTCCCGGTCGCGCTCGGACGCAACGTCGTCCGCTTGACGGTCTTGACGTGCCGGAGGGTCACGCCCGGCCCGATCCTCTCGGTCGTGTCGACGATCGAGAGCGGCTCGCGGTCGGCGGCCGGCGTCGGCTCGGGGGCCGCCGCCGCGGAGGTCGGCGCGACGAAGGCGATCGCGAGCGACGCGACCGCGAGGGCATGGATCCCGTGGCGACGTCGCCGCGGGGAAACGCAGATCCCGGACATCGGGGCTCCTGACGTGTTCGGGTTGGGGACGGTGATCCGGTCGCCCGTCGACGACCGCCGCCGGGCGACGGCCACGTTGCGCCGCGGGCGAGGGGGCGACGTCACCCGGATGTGACGATCGATCGTTCGTTCGGTTTGCGTACGGCGACGTCGCCGTACGCCGGTCACCGGCCGGCCACATCCGGACCGGGTCCCGGCGGCCCGTGGGTCCGCCGGGACCCCCCCCGCCACCCGTCCTCCGTCCGGGGCACGGAGCGCGAACCCCGCGAACGGGTGGGGGGCACCGGACGACGCGCCCGATACGGTGGGCGGATGCCAGCGCCGGGTGGACCGCCGATCGGGACCGCGGAGGACGTCCACATCGGGCTGCCCGACGACGTCCAACGGGACGTCCGTCCGGTTCACGAGCCGGGAGACGGCGTCGTGGGCGTCGGCGCGGATAGCATCCCCGACCCTATGAGCCAGCGGCTGCAGTCCCCCGAGACGTTCGAGGAGAAGCTCGACCTCCTCCGCGATCTCCGGCACCAGGCGATCAACTCGGCGTCCGAGCAGGCCGTCGAGAAGCAGCACGCGAAGGGCAAGTACACCGCCCGGGAGCGGATCGAGAAGCTTCTCGACGAGGGCACCTTCCAGGAGCTCGACACCTTCGTCCGCCACCGCACCCACGACTTCGACATGCAGAAGTCGCGTGCCTGGGGCGACGCGGTCGTCACCGGCCACGGCATGATCGACGGCCGTCCCGTCGCCGTCTTCAGCCAGGACTTCACGGTCTTCGGCGGCTCGCTCGGCGAGGTCATGAGCGAGAAGATGTGCAAGGTCATGGACCTCGCCGCGAAGATCGGCTGCCCGGTCATCGGCATCAACGACTCGGGTGGCGCGCGGATCCAGGAGGGCGTCGTGTCGCTCGGCGCCTACGGTGAGGTCTTCCAGCGCAACGTCGACTCGTCCGGCGTCATCCCCCAGATCTCGCTGATCATGGGGCCCTGCGCCGGCGGCGCCGTCTACTCGCCGGCGATCACGGACTTCATCGGGATGGTCAAGGAGACCTCCCACATGTTCATCACCGGCCCCGACGTCATCAAGACGGTCACCGGCGAGGAGGTCGGGTTCGAGGAGCTGGGCGGCGCGATGTCGCACAGCACGAAGTCCGGCGTCGCGCACTTCGCGTTCGAGGACGAGGACCACGCCCTGGAGGAGACGCGCTTCCTCCTGTCGTTCCTGCCGCAGAACAACCTCGAGAGCCCGCCGGTCGTCCCGACCGCCGACCCGGTCGACCGCGAGGTCCCCGAGCTCGACGACGCCGTCCCGGCGAACCCGAACAAGCCGTACGACATGCGGTCGGTCATCAAGCTCGTCGTCGACGACGAGGAGTTCTTCGAGGTCCACGAGCACTTCGCGCGCAACATCCTCGTCGGGTTCGCCCGCATCGACGGGCACGCGATCGGCGTCGTCGGCAACCAGCCGCAGCAGATGGCCGGCGTGCTCGACATCGAGGCGTCGGAGAAGGCCGCGCGGTTCATCCGCACCTGCGACGCGTTCAACATCCCGCTGCTGACGTTCTGCGACGTCCCCGGGTTCCTGCCCGGCACGTCGCAGGAGTGGGACGGCATCATCCGCCACGGCGCGAAGATGCTCTACGCGTTCGCCGAGGCGACGGTCCCGAAGGTCACCGTCATCACCCGCAAGGCGTACGGCGGCGCGTACGACGTCATGGCGTCCAAGCACCTGGGGTCGGACTTCAACTTCGCCTGGCCGCAGGCCGAGGTCGCCGTCATGGGCGCCGAGGGCGCGGTGAACATCATCTACCGCCGCGACATCGCCGGATCGCCGACGCCGGAGGACCGCCGCAAGGTCCTGATGGACGACTACAAGGCGCGCTTCGCCAACCCGTACGTCGCCGCGGAGCGGGGCTACATCGACGACGTCATCGAGCCGTCGCAGACCCGCATCCAGGTCGCCGGCGCGCTCCGCGTGCTGCGCACCAAGCGCGTCGCGCTGCCCAAGCGCAAGCACGGCAACATCCCGCTGTAGGAGGACGACGTGGTCCCGGACGGTGCACGTCGGGACCACGGCGCCCCGACGGCGGAGCCCCCCGCGCCGCCGTCACGACGCCGCCCGCCGGTCTACGACTCCGACGTCGACCGCGGCGGTGTCCGCGAGCAGCTGCGCGAGGCGTGGGCGTTGCGCGGCCTGGCGCGCAAGGCGGGGCGAAGTGGAGCGATCGACCCGCGCAGCGCGGGCCAATCGCTCCACCTCACGTGCCCGTGCGTGGCTGACGCCCTGGTGGGGCCCGATCGTGCCCGAGCACCGGGTACCTGACCTGCACGTTCGCTCCCCACGGCCGGCGCGTCCCGCGCTTCTTCGGTCGGGGACCCGGATCGCCGTACGGAGCCTGCTCGCCGTCGGGCTTCGCACCGACTCATCGAGCACCGGCCCTGCGGTCACGGAGCCGGGAGATCCTGGCGGCGGTCCGGTCGGCGTCGTCGATGACGTCCTCGGGCAGCAGCCGAACGGTGGCCCAGCCCTCCAGGTCGAGGTCGAAGTCGCGACGGCGATCGTCTCGGAACGCGACGGCGTGTCCGTGGGTCCCCCAACAGTCGATCTCGGCGACCAGGCGGACGTCGTCCCAGACGAGGTCTGCTTCGCGCATCCCGCTCGCGGTGTCGATCAGGGTGTTGACCCGGGGAAGCGGTAGCCCGGCGCGGACGCACATCGCCACCGCGGCGTTCTCCAGTTGACTGCGGGTGTGACCGGTGACGATGCGGCGGTGGCCGTCGAGCAGACGCGCGATCACCGCGGATCCCGGGCGGGTCGGGTGGCGCCGGAGCTCCCGGTCGACCGCGGCGGGCTGAAGCTCCCGTCGTCCGGCCAGCGTCGACCAGGCGCGCCCGGCGGCTTCGCCGCCGACGTCGTCCGCCAGGTCGACGAGCGTGCGGGGGAGCGTGGTGCAGGCGATGCCGTCGCGGACGGTCGTCGCTTCGGCGAGCGAGGTCGATCGGTGCGTGGCGATTCCGGGTCGCGGCGAGACGGCGTGACGGAACGTGACGTGGACCGGGCCCCGGCGATCGGGAAGCAGCGCCCACAGCTCTCCCGCCGAGCGATCGCTGACGACGGCGCCGTCGGGGCAGCACAGCGTCGCCGCGATGAGCCGCGAACGATGTCGGAGACGCGCCGCCCCGAGCACGTAGACGCCGCGATGCAGCGGGATGAGGGCTCCCCGGGCAACCCGGCCGTCGATCGCGTGCCGGGAGACGCCGGCGCGCAGCAACTGCCGCCGCGCCACGACGTCGTGTTGCCGAGACGCGAACCAGCGGATCACCTGGTCGACGGTGAGTCCTGCCGGTGGCGTGGCGCGAGGAGTAGCCGTCACGGGTGGGAGTCGGTGTCGGGGAGCATCTGACGCTGCGCGGGGTCCGCACGAGGCCGGGCCCCCAGAGCTCGTCGGACGAGACGGGGACGCGAACCGCACCCGCAGCTTCGCCCGGGTGGGCGTGCCGGAGCCACCCGTCATCCGTGCCCATGTCGTGCCGACATCGCGACGACTTCGTGCCAGCCGCCCGGGTCGGGTCGCCGTGACGTCGCGGTACCGTCCTCCGCGCCCGGCACGGAGTGGGCAGCGCGCGACGGTCGGGCAGCGCGGGATCGTCGGGCAGCGCGCAAGGTGGAGCGATCGACCCGGTCAGAGCGGGTCGATCGCTCCACCTTGCCGAAGCCCGCCCGATGCACCCGCGGCCGCACCCTGCGCGTCGCCGGCGTCCACCTGCGAGCCTCGCCCCCCGGCCCCCCGGCCCCCCGGCCCCCCGGCCCCCCGGCCCCCCGGCCCCCCGGCCCCCCGGCCCCGCCGACCCGCCCATGCCTCCGCCACACGGAACCACGAAATCCGATCAGCCATAGGGGGGCGCGTGTATGGTCCGGTCCGGCACCCCACCGACCCTGCACAGGAGAACCCGTGTCCGACGATCAGCCCCAGTACCGCGCCGAGACGATCGCCCTCCACGGCGGCCAGGCGCCCGACGCGGCGACGAACGCCCGGGCGGTGCCGATCTACCAGACGACGTCGTTCACGTTCAACGACACCGAGCACGCGGCCAACCTCTTCGCGCTCAGCGAGCCGGGCAACATCTACACCCGGATCATGAACCCGACGTGGGACGTGCTCGAGCAGCGCCTGGCGCAGCTCGAGGGCGGCGCGGCGGCGCTCGTCACCGCGTCCGGCATGGCGGCGGTGACCTACGCGGTGCTGAACATCGCCCAGAGCGGCGACAACATCATCTCGACGTCGCAGATCTACGGCGGCACGTACAACCTCTTCGCCCACACGCTGCCGCAGTACGGCATCGAGGTGCGGTTCGTCGACGGCGACGACCCGACCGCCGTCGCCCGCACCGCCGACGAGCGCACGAAGCTCGTCTTCGGCGAGACCGTCGGCAACCCCAAGCTCAACGTCATGGACATCCCGGCGTGGGCCGACGCCGCGCACGCGCTCGGGCTGCCGCTGATCGTCGACAACACCGTCCCGAGCCCGGTCGGCGCCCGGGTCATCGAGCAGGGCGCCGACGTCGTCGTCCACGCCCTGACGAAGTTCCTCGGCGGTCACGGCAACTCGATCGGCGGCGCGATCGTCGACGCCGGCAGCTTCGACTGGACCGCGCACGCCGACCGGTTCCCGACGCTCGCCAAGCCCGACCCGTCCTACCACGGCGTCGTCTGGACCGACGCCGTCGGGCCGATCGCCTACGTCATGCGCGCCCGCACGGTGCTCCTGCGCAACACCGGCGCCGCGCTGTCGCCGTTCAACGCGTTCCTCATCCTCCAGGGGGTCGAGACGCTGACGCTGCGGATGGAGCGCCACAACGAGAACGCGCTCGCCGTCGCGAAGCACCTCGAGGCGCACGACGACGTCGCCTGGGTGTCCTACCCCGGCCTGGCGTCGAGCCCGCACCACGAGGTCGCGCAGCGCGTGCTCGTCGGGGGCGGGGGCGCGCTCGTGACGTTCGGCGTCAAGGGCGGCTACGAGGCCGGCCGCAAGTTCATCGACTCGCTGCAGCTCTTCAGCCACCTGGCGAACATCGGCGACGCGAAGTCGCTGGCGATCCACAACGCGTCGACGACGCACTCCCAGCTCAACGAGGAGGAGCTCGCCGCGGCCGGGGTCACCCCCGACACGGTGCGCCTGTCGGTCGGGATCGAGCACATCGACGACATCAAGGCCGACATCGACCGGGCCCTGGCGGCCACGCGCGAGGCGTAGTCGCACGCGACCGGCGCCCGGCGGTTCCGCGGAGCGCCGGCCGGCCGCCGTCGACCGTCGTCGGTGGCCGTCGGCGCCGCGTGCCCGCGGCGCCCGGCGTGCCGGCGGGGCGTCGCGTAGCGTGGACGGGCGATGACCCACCAGACGATCGATGCCGGTCGGTCGGACGACCTGGGCCCGGGCCTGGGCCTCGTCGCGACCGACCGCGTGGTGCTCTTCCCGCCGGAGCGCCCGCTGCGGCTGGAGTCGGGGCGCACGCTGGCGCCGGTCGAGGTGGCCTACGAGACGTACGGCGACCTGGCCCCGGAGCGCGACAACGTCGTCGTCGTCTGCCACGCGCTGACCGGCGACGCGCACGCCGCCGGCCACCACGGCGACCCGACCCGCCGGGGCTGGTGGGACAGCGCGATCGGGCCCGGGCGGGCCGTCGACACCGACCGCTACTTCGTCGTCTGCGCGAACCTCCTCGGCGGCTGCCGCGGCACCACCGGGCCGTCGTCGACGAACCCCGCCACCGGCGAGGCGTACGGCCTGGACTTCCCGGCGTTCACCGTCGGCGACCTCGTCCGGGTCCAGCGCGCGTTGCTACGACGGCTCGGCATCGACCGGGTCCACACGGCGATCGGTGGATCGCTCGGCGGGATGCAGGTGCTGGAGTGGGCGCTGCAGGCCCCGGAGGAGATCGGCCGCGGGGTCGTCGTCTGCGCGTCGTCCGGCCTGACCGCGCAGAACATCGCGCTGTCGACCGCCGCCCGCGAGGCGATCCTGCGGGACCCGGGGTTTCGCGGTGGACGCTACGCCGCCGAGGGCGTCGCGCCGCGCGCCGGGCTGGCCGCGGCCCGCATGCTCGGGCACGTGACGTACGTGTCGGAGGAGGCGATGACGACGAAGTTCGGCCGCCGCGTGCGATCCGCCGACGGCGGCCCGCCGGAGCCCGCCGTCGACGGGCACGACTGGTTCCGGCCGCGGTTCGAGGTCGAGCACTACCTCCACCACCAGGCCGAGGCGTTCCTCGAGCGGTTCGACGCGTTGAGCTACCTGTACCTCACCCGGGTGATGGACGCGTTCGCGCCGTTCGAGGGCCCGGACGCCGCCGACCGCCTGGAGCGCGTCCGCGCGGGGGGAGCCGGTTCCTCGTCGAGAGCTTCACGAGCGACTGGCGGTTCGGGCCGGAGCACAGCGACGCGATCGCCGCGCACCTCACCGGGGCGGGCATCCCGGTCGTGCGACGCGACGTCGCGTCGCCGTGGGGCCACGACTCGTTCCTCCTGCCGCTCACCGAGCACCTCGACCTCGTCGGCGCGTTCATCGACGACCGGGCCGACGGCGCGGGGGCCCCGGCCGGGCGGTAGGTCGCTCGCGGACGCGTCGGCCGGCGCGTCCGCGGCGGTAGGGTGGGGGCATGGCCGGCACCGACCCGCAGCGCATCGAGGTCCCCGCGTCCGCGTCGCCGGAGGAGGCCGCGGCGCTGATCGCCGCCGTCGAGCGGTTCCTCCAGGACACCGCGGTCGCGGTCGACGGCGCCCCGCGCGAGAGCCGTTGGGCGCAGGTCGCCCGCCGCGAGGCGCTCGCGCACGCCGCGGCGTGGGACGCCGACGCCCGCGACCGCTGAGCCCGACGCGCGTCCCCGGCCGGCGGACGGGTCGCGGACGCGATCCCGTCCTCCTTCGCACGCGCCTGCTCCGGCTCGTCACGCGGGTCGACGCGGATCGACGCCGGGCGTGGCGCGCGACGACGGTCGGCCGGGCGCTCCTCGGCGGCGTCGAGCGGATCGTCCGGCGCGGCCCGGTGCGGATCGCGGGCGGGATCGGGGTGGGCCTGCTCGTGCCCACCGCGCGGTTGCCGCTCGACCACGCGCAGGCGGGCCTCCTCGTCCGCGGCGCCGTCGAGCCGCCGGTCGCCGAGGCGCTGCGGCGTCACCTGCCGGTCGGCGGCGTCCTGTGGGACGTCGGCGCGAACCTCGGCTACTTCGCGCTGCTCGGCGCCCGCATCGCCGGACCGGACGGGCAGGTCGTCGCGATCGATCCGTTGCCCGCCAACGTCGAGGCGACCGCGGACGCTGCGACGCTCAACGGCCTCGACGGCGTCCACGTGGTCCCCGTCGCGGCGTGGCGGGATCACGGTGACCTCGAGCTCGTGATCCCCGGCGACGGGGCGTGGGCGCACCTGGCGGACACCGTGCAGGGCCGGACGCCCGGAGACCGGATCCGCGTGCGCGCGCTGCCGCTCGACGACCTGCTCCGCCCCGACCCGGGCTCCGGGTCCGGGGAGTCGGGGCCGGGACGCGATGCCGCCGTGCCGCCGGACCCGCGCGCCGGGACGCCCGGGTCGCCGTCCGCCTCGCCGACCCCGCCCGTCGGGGTCCGCCCGCCGGACGTCGTGAAGATCGACGTCGAGGGGGCCGAGGTCGCGGTCCTCGACGGCCTGGAGCGCACGATCGCCGACCACCGGCCGGTCGTCGTCGTGGAGACGCACGGCACCTCGGACGCCGTGGCGGCCTGGGCCGCGGCGCACGACCTGCGGACGGAGAACCTGGAGGCCGCCGCCCCGGTCGGGGGGCCGGACGCGCAGTTGCTGGCGCTCGTGCCCCGCGAGCGCTGATCCGCCGGCGATCGTCCGGGGTCGCCGACCCGGGCGTCGCGGCCCGGCCGTCGCGCCCACCCGGATCGGCCCACGGCGCCACCCGTCCGGGGCGCCTGTTAACCCACGAATCCCGATATCGCATGATTCCGGGGCGGCTTTGCTACCTTTGAACGTCCCGGGCCCTTCCCTCACGGTCCGCGTCGACCCGTGCAGCCCCGCCCCGACATAGCCACGTCCCTCCCGTCCGTCGACCCGACGGCGCCGACCACGCGGGACGGGCGGCCGGTCGAGATCCCGGACCTCGAGGGCGCCACCGCCGAGGAGGTCGTCGCCTGGGGCCTCGACACGTTCCATCCCGGGATCGCGCTCGCGTCGTCGTTCCAGCAGGAGGAGTCGGTCCTCCTCGACATCGTCTTCTCGATCCGGCCCGACGCCCGCGTGTTCGCGCTCGACACGGACCTGCTCTTCCCGGAGACGTACGCGGTGTGGCAGGCCGTCGAGGAGCGGTACGGCATCACCGTCGAGCGGTGGCGCGGCCCGACGATCGACGAGCAGGCCGCCGAGCACGGCCCCGAGCTGTGGAGGCGCGACCCGTCCGCGTGCTGCGGCATCCGCAAGGTCGGTCCACTACGCGACGGCCTGTCGCGGCTCGACGCGTGGGTGACGGGGATCCGTCGCGAGCAGGCCCCCACCCGCGCCGGCGCCCGCAAGGTCGAGTGGGACGCCGCGTTCGGGCTCGTCAAGCTCAATCCGCTGGCGGACTGGACCCACAAGGACGTGTGGCGCCGGATCGCCGAGCGGGACCTCCCGTACAATGCGCTCCACGACCGCGGCTACGCGTCGATCGGATGCGTGCCCTGCACCGCCGCCGGCTCCGGCCGGGAGGGGCGCTGGGCGACCACCGACAAGACCGAGTGCGGCCTGCACGTCGAGGATGCGTAGCCGGTGGACCCCCAGTACATCGTCTTCGGCCTCGTGGTCGGCGTCCTCGTCGGCCTCACGGGGATCGGAGGCGGGTCGCTGATGACGCCGCTGCTCATCCTCGGCGGGGGCGTGCCCCCCACGGTCGCGATCGGCACCGACCTCGCCTACGGCGCGGTGACGAAGACCGTCGGAGGATGGCGGCACCTGCGGATCGGCACCGTCGACCTGGGCGTGTCGAAGTGGCTCGCGTTCGGGTCTGTGCCGGGGTCGCTCGTCGGCGTGTGGGCGGTGAACCACCTGCACTCCCGACACGGCGACGACTTCGACGGCGTGCTCCTGGCCGGCGTCGCAGGCGCCCTGCTCGTCGTCGCCGGCGCGATCCTCTACCGCGTGCTCTTCATGCCGGGGGCCGCGGAGCGCGAGCGCCACAGCGTCGAGATCACCCGGCGGGTCCGGATCCAGGCGGTGACCATCGGCGCGGTCATGGGCGCGATCCTCGGCATGACCTCGGTCGGCTCCGGCGCCCTCATCGGCCTGGCGCTCATCCTCATCTTCCGCCTGACCCCGCACCGCGTCGTCGGCACCGACGTCTTCCACGCCGCGATCCTCCTGTGGACCGCGGCGCTGGCGCACGGCGCCGCGGGCAACGTCGACCTGGTCATCGCCGGCACGCTGCTCCTGGGCTCCGTCCCGGGCGTGTGGATCGGCACGATGCTGCTGCCGAAGATCCCCGCGCACGGGCTGCGCCCGGTCCTGGCCTGCGTCCTGCTCGCCAGCGCCCTGGCGGTGCTGAGCAAGGCCGGGGTGGACCTGCCGGCCTGGGTCATCGTCGCCGTGCCGGCGTGCGCCGGCCTCGTCGCCCTTCTCGTCCATCGACGGCGTTCGCGCCCGGAGGTCGTTCCCGCATGACCGTCACCCCGTTGACCCGCACGAGCCCGCCCGACGGCGGGCTGACGAAGCTCGACGCCCTCGAGGCCGAGGCGATCCACATCATGCGCGAGGTGGCCGCCGAGCTCGAGCGGCCGGCGCTGCTGTTCTCGGGCGGCAAGGACTCGATCGTCCTGCTGCGGCTGGCCGAGAAGGCGTTCCGGCCGGGACGGTTCCCCTTCCCGCTCGTGCACGTCGACACCGGGCACAACTTCCCCGAGGTGCTGGAGTTCCGCGACCGGCGCGTCGAGGAGCTCGGCGAGCGGCTCATCGTCGCGAAGGTCCAGGACACGATCGACGCCGGCCGCGTCGCCGACGGGTACGACCCGGCGCGTCCCGGCAGCTCGCGCAACCAGCAGCAGACCCAGACGCTGCTCGACGCGATCGAGGAGCACCGGTTCGACGCGTGCTTCGGCGGCGCGCGTCGCGACGAGGAGCGCGCCCGGGCGAAGGAGCGGATCTTCAGCTTCCGCGACGACTTCGGCGGCTGGGACCCGAAGAACCAGCGTCCCGAGCTGTGGAACCTCTACAACGGTCGGCTCCGCCAGGGCGAGAACGTGCGGGTGTTCCCGATCTCGAACTGGACCGAGCTCGACGTCTGGCAGTACATCGCCCGCGAGCGGCTCGAGCTGCCGCCGATCTACTTCGCCCACGAGCGGGACGTCGTCCGCCGCGACGGGATGCTCTACGCGGTCAGCGAGTTCGTGCGGCCCCAGGAGGGCGAGGCCGTGGAGCGGCTCAGCGTCCGCTACCGCACCGTCGGCGACCTGACGATCACCGGCGCGGTCGAGTCGACCGCCACGTCGCTCGACGACGTCGTCGCCGAGATCGCCGCCACCCGGGTGACCGAGCGCGGCGAGACCCGCGCCGACGACCGGGCGTCCGAGGCGGCGATGGAGGACCGGAAGGCCCAGGGGTACTTCTGATGGTCGACGACGCGGTCACCACCGCCGACCTGCTGCGGGTCGCCACCGCCGGATCGGTCGACGACGGCAAGTCGACGCTCATCGGCCGGCTGCTCTACGACACGAAGCAGGTGCTCGTCGACCAGCTCGAGCAGGTCGAGGCCGCATCGGTGCGCCGTCACGGCGAGGGCGCGGTCGACCTGTCGCTGCTCACCGACGGCCTGCGCGCCGAGCGCGAGCAGGGCATCACGATCGACGTCGCCTACCGGTACTTCACCACCGGCGACCGGTCGTTCGTCCTCGCCGACACGCCCGGGCACGTCCAGTACACGCGCAACATGGTCACCGGGGCGTCGACGGCCGACGTCGTGATCGTGTTGATCGACGCGCGCCAGGGCGTCGTCGAGCAGACCCGCCGCCACAGCTTCATCGCGTCGCTGCTCGGCGTGCGGCACGTGACGTTCGCGGTGAACAAGATGGACCTCGTCGACTGGTCGCGGGAGCGGTACGACGAGATCGCGACCGAGGTCGCCGCGATCGCCGCGCGGCTCGGGATCCCCGACATCCACGTCATCCCGATCAGCGCGCTGCACGGCGCCGGGGTCGTGGAGCGCGGCGAGCAGATGCCCGACTGGTACGGCGGTCCGACGCTCCTCGAGCACCTGCAGACGGTCGAGGTCGCGCACGACCGCAACCTCACCGACCTGCGGTTCCCCGTGCAGTGGGTCATCCGGCCCGGCGAGGCGGACTCCGACGAGCTGCACGACTACCGCGGCTACGCCGGCCAGGTCGCCGGCGGCGTGCTGCGCGTCGGGACCGAGGTCGTGGTGCTGCCGTCCGGGCGGCGCTCGACGATCGCCCGGATCGAGACGCTCGACGGCGACCTCGACGAGGCGCGGGCGCCACAGTCGGTCACCGTCCACCTCGCCGACGACGTCGACGTCAGCCGCGGCGACGTCATCGTCCAGGCCGACGGGGCCGACCGCCACGGCGAGCCCGCTCCGGAGGACCGCGGCGACCTCGTCCTGCGCGAGCTCGAGGCCGACGTCTGCTGGATGGGCGACCGGCCGCTCACCGCCGGGCAGCGCCTGCTGCTGAAGCACACGACGACGACCACCGTGGCCCGCGTCGACGCGATCGTCGACCGGATCGACCTGGGCACGCTGGAGCGCGAGCCCGGCGCCGGGGCCGGCGGCGACGTCACCGCGCTCGAGCTCAACGACATCGGCCGGGTGCGGCTGCGGGTCAAGCGCCCGCTCGTCGCCGACCCGTACGACCGCGACCGCCAGACCGGGGCGTTCATCCTCATCGACGAGGGCACGAACGACACCGTCGGCGGCGGCATGATCCGGTAGCGGTCCGGCGCCGGTCCCGACCCGGGACCGGTCGCCCCCGCCGTCCGGTGGGTGCGGCCCGCCCGAAGCGCGGAATCGGCCGCCGATCGAATAGCCTTGCCGCGCCTATGTTCGGGAAGATCCTCATCGCCAACCGCGGAGAGATCGCGATCCGTGTGATGCGTGCTTGTGAGGAGCTCGGCATCAAGACGGTGGCGGTGTACTCGGAGCTCGATCGGGACGCGCTCCACGTCCAGCGGGCGGACGAGGCGTACCTCCTCGGTCCGGCCGAGGCGGCGAAGAGCTACCTCAACGTCGACCGGATCATCGAGGTCGTCAAGGAGTCGGGCGCCGAGGCGGTCCACCCGGGCTACGGGTTCCTCGCCGAGAACGCGCCGTTCGTCGAGCGCCTCGAGGCCGAGGGCATCACCTTCATCGGGCCGCCCGCGTCGGCGATCGACTCGATGGGCTCCAAGACGAAGGCCCGCGACCTCATGAAGAAGGCCGGGGTGCCGATCGTGCCGGGCACGACGGAGGCCGTCGACACGTACGAGGACGCGCTGCGGATCGCCAACGACGAGATCGGCTTCCCCGTCGCGGTGAAGGCCGCGTCCGGCGGTGGCGGCAAGGGCTTCCGCGTCGCGCTGACCGAGGACAAGCTCAAGGCCGCGTTCGAGGGCGCGTCGCGCGAGGGCGAGAAGTTCTTCTCCGACGGCACGGTGTACCTGGAGCGGTACCTGCCGAACCCGCGCCACGTCGAGGTGCAGATCATCGCCGACAAGCACGGCAACTGCATCCACCTGGGCGAGCGCGACTGCTCGATCCAGCGCCGCCACCAGAAGCTCATCGAGGAGGCCCCGGCGCCGCCGTGGGTCGTCGACGAGGAGCTGCGCGCGAAGATCGGCAAGATCGGCATCGACGCGGCCAAGGCCGTGAACTACGTCGGAGCGGGCACGATCGAGGGCATGCTGCAGGACGGGGAGTACTTCTTCCTCGAGATGAACACCCGCGTGCAGGTCGAGCACTGCGTGACCGAGATGGTCACCGGCATCGACATCGTCAAGCAGGGGATCAAGGCCGCGGCCGGCGAGCCGCTGGACTACAAGCAGGAGGACGTCGTCCTGCGCGGTCATGCGATCGAGGCCCGCATCAACGCGGAGTCCGCCCCGATGAACTTCGCCCCCACCCCGGGCGCGATCGGTGGCTACCTCGAGCCGACCGGGCCGGGCGTGCGCGTCGACTCCGGCGTCGGCGCCGGTGGCATCGTCTCGCCGATGTACGACCCGATGGTCGCCAAGCTCATCGTGTGGGACGCCGACCGCGAGCAGGCCACGCAGCGCATGCGCCGCGCGCTCGACGAGTACCACATCGAGGGCCTGACGACCCTCATCCCGTTCCACCGTGCGATCTTCGCGACGGACAACTGGGCGAAGGCCTCGACCTGCACCGAGCTGCTCGAGGACAAGGCGTGGTTGAAGTCGACCGCGCCCGCCGAGCCGGTCGTGCCGGTGGAGTCCGACGACGCCGAGATCGTCACGCGCGACTACGTCGTCGAGGTGTCGGGCCGCAAGTTCGACGTCAAGGTCCACGGCGAGGCGGTCGGTCCGGTCGCCGCCGGCGGCGCCGCGGCCGCGCCCGCGAAGAAGCAGCGCACCGAGCGCAAGAAGTCGGCGGGCGGTGGCGCGGACGATCTGCCGTCGCCGATCCAGGGCAACATGTGGAAGGTCGTCGCCAAGGAGGGGCAGGAGGTCGCCGAGGGCGATCTGATCTGCATCATCGAGGCGATGAAGATGGAGAACGAGATCACCGCCCACAAGGCCGGCAAGATCGTCAAGCTCGCCGCGACCGAGGGCGAGCCCATCAACACCGGCGACCTCATCGCCACGATCAAGGCCGACGCGGCGGAGTAGCACGCGCGCGGCGCGCCGTCACGGAGCGCCATCCTCGACACGGTCGCGCCGTCGCGGACGACGCGACCCGGTGGACCGAACGGCGCCCTGGCGGGTGCCGTTCGTCGTTCGGGACCGGCGGGGTCCCGCCGCGCATCGCGGCCCGCCGCTCAAGGTCGGCGATGGTGATGCCGACATCATCCGTGATGGCTCGCCGCCGGCCACGACCGCCGTTCTCCGCCCCGCTGCTCCTGGCCCCGGTGCTCGGGGTGGTGCTCGCCCTCCTCGCCGCGGTCCCCGGGCGCGCCGCCGACTGGTCGACGGGTATCCGTCCCACGTGGCAGACGACCGCGGTCGGCGGGCAGGTCCGGTCGATGGCCGACCCGAACCTCGTCGTCGGCGTTTCGAGCGACTGGACGGGGGTCGTGGTGACGGCCGTCCACGGGGAGACCGGTCGGATCGCCTGGCGGACCGCCGTTCCGCGGGTCCCGCGCCTGCTGAACCAGGGCCCGTACGCGCTGGCGACCGGGCCGGGGATCGTCGCCATCGCCGGCTACGAGGACGTCGTCGCCATCGACGCCCACGACGGGCGGCTGCTCTGGCGCGTCGACGGCGACATCCCCGCGCTCGGGACCGGCCGGGCCGCCGCGGCGCACGTCACCGCCGACGCCGTGTACTACGCGGCGCCCCTGGACCACTGGTCGGCGATGGTCATGCGGTTGGACCGCGACGACGGCGCCGAGCGCTGGCGCCGTGTGAGCGGCCGGACGCTGCAGTCCACCGGCGACCGGCTCGTCGTCGGACGATCCTGCGGCTTCGACGTCCTCGACGTCATGACCGGTGACGTCGTCTGGTCGCGGCCGACGCCGACGGGATGCGCGAACGGGCCCCGCCCCACCGTCGCCCGGGATGGCGTCGTGGCCGACGACCACGGACCCCGGCTCGCACTCCGAAGGGCCGAGGACGGGGCCACCGTCGCCACGACCGACGTCGCGGTCGGGACGGTCCAGGACGCGCGGGACGGGTTGTGGCTCGCGCGCGGCGCCGACGCCTACAGCCTGATCGATGCCGACGCGACGGTGCGGTGGCAACGACCGGTCGAGTCGAACCCCGTCAGCATGACCGTCCGGATCGTCGACGGTGGCGTGCTCGAGACCCGGCACGACACCAGCGGGTGGGTCACCGGCCCGTGGCACGCGTCGACGATCCTGATCCGGGACCTCGACGACGGTGACGAGCTCGCGACGTTCTCCCCGGGGACCGGGACGCCGCCGGTGCTCGACGGGGACGGGGTGACGGCCGTCCGTCACGCCGGGGTCACCGCCTTGGAGGCCGGACCGGCCGGTGCGTGGATCGGTCAGCGCATCCAACCCGGGGAGACCGTCGCCGACGGCCCACGACGGACGCCCATGCCGACGAGCTCCCGCACCGCCGAGTTGCCGGTGGCCGCTCCCGAGGGCCGGGCGACGACGTGCCGCGTCGACGACGGACCGTGGGTCCCGTGCAGCGGCCAGTGGACCACCCCGGACCTCGACGAGGGCGAGCACGTCATCCAGGTGCGGGGCGAGGACCGCCCGCCCGCATCGTGGGTCATCGCCGTCGACCGCACCGCGCCGACGGCCACCATCACCGAGCAGCCCGACCGCGTGCTCAACCGCGACGACGGCGACGCGATCGTCCGCATGACGGCCGACGAGCCGAGCGCCCGGTTCGACTGCCGCCTCGACGGCGGGGACTGGTCCTCGTGCGGGCCGTTCCGTGCGACCGAGCGTGAGACCGGGACGCACCGTGTCGAGGTCCGCGCGACCGATCCCGCGGGCAACACCGGACCGGCGGTGTCCGCCACGTGGACCGAGGACCGCGAGCGTCCCGAGCTGGAGCTCGACGTCCCACCGCGACGGATCGACGGCTACGAGCACGACGTCACCTTCACGGCGACGGACGGGCAGGGGCCGGTGCGCTCGCGGTGCGCGATCAGCGGCGGCGATCTCGACACCCCGGTGACGGACGAGGACTGCGCCTCGCCGTGGCGGGTCGCGGTGCCGGGCCCCGGGTTCTATGACGTGGAGGTCGTGACCGCCGACGCCGCCGGTAACGAGGTGCGCCGCACCACGGACCTGGCGTTCCTCGCCCGCCGCGATCTGGTGCCGGAGTTCACGGCCACGCCGGGAGCCCAGGGCGGCCCGTACTGGGGTCGGTCGCTCAGCGTCCGTGGGGGGTTCAAGGCGATCGCCGGCTTTCACGTCAAGCTCGACTGCCGGTTCGGGGACGACGCCGAGTGGTACCTGGGCTGCGGGTCCACCGGGTTCAGCCCCGGAGTGCGGGGCATGGCCGACCGCGACGGTCACCACGAGCTTCAGGTGCGGGCCCGCGACGACATGGACCGGACGGGCCCGGTGGCGCGACACCGGTTCGGCATCGACCGCGAGGCTCCGGTCGCCCGCCTGGCGGGCGGCGACACCGGCCCCGTGCGGATCGGCGACCGGGTGACGCTCCCGACGATGCACGTCGAGCCGACCGGCCCGGACGAGTCGCCGCTGGTGCAGGCCGAGTGCCGCGTCCAGATCAACACGCGCGATGCCCCCGCCGTCGCGTGCGGGGACACGATCGACATGCCCGAGGGGTACGGCGTGTGGGTGGGCATCGTCGTGCGCGACGAGGTCGGCAACGAGACCCGGGCGAGCCGCCTGATCAAGCCCGGCGAGCCCGATGAGGGTCCGGGTGGCCCTGACGGCGGCGACCCGGATCCGGCCCCCGAGGTCACCGACCCCGCCCCGGCGCCGGGCGTCGCGGGCCCGGGAGGTGCGGAGCGTGACCTGCTCGAGTGGTGGGCCGGGTTGGTCGCGGCAGGGGCGGCGCAGGGCGGTGCCGGGGACGGAGGTGCGGCGCGCGATGCCGACCCGCCTGCGACGTCGAAGGCCGATCGGCCCCGCGAGCGGTGCGCTGTCGCGCGGCGTCACGGGCGTCACGTGCCGGTGGTGCGCTCGGTGGCTCGGCGTGGCAAGCGCTTGGTGCTGCGTGTGCGTGTGCCCCGGGCCAAGCGCGGGCGGCCGGTCCGGGTGCGCATCCAGACGCGTGCGGCATGTGGGCGGTGGCGCGCCGTCGGCAAGGTGGTTCGGGCACGCTCGACGACGGTGCGGGTACGCACCGCCCGACTGGCGCGGACGATCGACGAGGTGCGCGTGCAGCGCCTGTCGCCGGGCGGTCGGGCCACGAGCGCCGGACGTCGGGTGCGCTGACGTCGTCCGGCCCGGCGTCCGGTGGGCCGCGGCGCGGATGATCCCGGACCGACGTCCCGCCGGAGTCAGGTCATCCCCACGGGCGGCGGCGGACCGCCGAGCCAGTGGCCCAACGGCGGTCGGTCGACGGGATCGACCGCCAACCCACCGTCGATGAGTCCGACGAGGTCGTCGGGCAGGTCGGGGCGGGCGTCGGCCAGCGACGGCAACGGGCCGTGGAGCTGCGGGTCGTCGACGTCCAGGTCCTCCGCGCGGTCGATCAGCGTCCGCTCGCCGGTGGCCAGGGCGTGGAGGACGATCGCGATCCCCCAGACGTCGGCGGCCGCGTCGACCGCGCCGCCGCGGATCTGCTCCGGCGCGGCGTAGCACCAGGTGCCGTGGCCGGCGCGCACGCGGCCCGGGCGACGGGCGTGCGACAGGTCGAGCACGGTCACCCGTCCGCGGTCGGCGGTGACGTTGCCGGGCTTGAGGTCCAGGTGCAGGTACCCCAGGCCGTGCAGGTGGTGCACCGCCGACGCCAGCTGGCCGGTCACCACCCGCAGGTCCTCGGCCTCCAGCGGCTCGTCGTGCTCGACCATGTGGTCGAGGGTGCGCCCGCCGAGCGTCTCGAGCACGACCGCGGCCAGCGGATCGCGGTGCACCTCGTAGGCGCGCACCACGTGGGGGTGCGTCGTGCGGCGCAGCAGTCGGCCCTCGCGCAGCAGGGCGGCCACCGCCCGCGGCTCGCCCCGGCGGTCCGGGCGCAGGACCTTCACCGCCACCCGGGCGGCACGGCGGTGGCACCACGCGTCGTACACGTCCTGACGCCGCGACCGGGCGATGTGGTCCACGACCTCGACACCGGGGACGATCTCGCGCCCGGGGGCGAAGGGCCGCATCAGGACCGGCCCCCGGTCGCGACCGGGGCGCCGAGGACGGGCGCGGCCCGATCGGGGGCGTGCTCGCCGGAACGGACCCTCCGGGGCACGGGCCGGCGGGGTGCGTCCTCGGCCGGCGCGTCCGCACCGGCCCCGGGCTCGCCGGCGACGCGCTCCGCCGTGCGGCGGTCCTCGACCAGCCGTCCGTCGCGCAGCACGATCACCCGGTCGGCCCACGCCATGACCTCGGGGTCGTGGGTGACGACGATCGTGGTGCGGCCCTCGGTCAGCCGGCGCAGCGGCGGCAGCAGCGCGTCGCGGGTGGCGGCGTCCAGGCCGGTCGTCGGCTCGTCGAGGACGAGCACCGGGCTGTCGCGCAGGAGGGCGCGGGCGATGACGACCCGGCGTCGCTCTCCGCCCGACAGGCGACTCCCGCCGCGACCCAGCCGGGTGGCGTAGCCGTCGGGGAGCGCGGCGAGCACGTCGTGGACGCCGGCCGCCCGGGCGGCCGCCGCGATCTCGTCGGGGGTCGCGTCCGGTCGGCCCTGGCCGATCGCGTCCGACGCGGTGACATCGGGCAGCACCGTGTCCTGCAACAGCAGACCGACCGCGTCGCGGACGCCGGCCCGGGTGACGTCGCGCACGTCGTGCCCGTCGATCCGCACCGTGCCCGACGTCGGGTCGGCGAACCGCACGAGCAGCGACGCCAGGCTCGACTTGCCCGCCCCGCTCGGACCGGTGATCGCCACCGTCTCGCCCGGGTGGACGGTGAGCGACACGCCGGCGAGCGCGTCGCGGTCCGCGCCGGGATGGCGCAGCCGCACGTCGTCCAGGTCGATCCGGCCGCGGACCGGGAGCGGCAGCGGACGGGCACCGGGCCGGTCGACGATCTCGGGCCGCTCGTCGAGCAGCTCGAGCACCCGCTCGGCGCCGGCCGCCGCGGCGAAGACGTCGTTGGACAGCTGCCCGAGCGAGCGCAGCGGACGGTAGAGCTGCGACAGGTAGGTGAGGAAGACGAGCAGCCCGCCGAGGGTGAGGTCGCCGGTGGTCAGCGCCCACACGCCGGCGGCGATGACGGCCATCGCGCCGAGCAGCTCGATGAGGCCGACGAGCGGCCCGAAGGTGCCCTGGATCCGGGACGCGGCGAGCTCGGCGTCCATGATCGCGCGGGCCTCGCCGACGAACCGGCGGGTCTCCTCGTCCTCGCGGTTGAGCGACTGCACGACCGCGGTCGTGGCCAACGACTCCTCGGCGACGGTCGCCAGCGACCCGCTGCGACGGCGCTTCTCGCGCGCGGCGTGCCGGATGAGGCGGGCGAACCGCGTCGACACGAGGTAGAAGAGCGGGGCGACGACGAGCGCCACCAGCGCGAGCTTCCACGACAGCACGACGAGCGCGACGCCGAAGAACAGGATCCGGGCGATCGCCGACACCCCCTCGCCGAGCGCCGACAGGATGAGCCGCTCGATCGCCTGCACGTCCGACGTGATCCGCGACAGCAGGTCACCGCTCGGACGGCGGGCGAGCTGGGACGGACTCAGCGTCTGCAGGTGCGCGTGGATCCGGGCGCGGACGTCGATGAGGAACCGCTCGCCGACCCACGTGGCGACGTAGTCGTCGGAGAACGACAGGACGGCGGTGAGCAGCGCCAGGCCGAGGTAGGCGGCCGCGATCGGGACGAGCGCGCCGAGATCCTGCGGGACGAGGACGTCGTCGACGACGAGCTTGAAGAGCCAGATCTCGACGACCTCGACCGCGGGGACGAGGACGAGCAGCACGAGGCCGAAGGCGATCGCGGCCCGGTACGGCCGGGCGAACGGCCAGAACCGCCGCACGATCTGCAGCGCGGCGACCGGTGGGGCCTGCTCGACGAGCGACGCGTGCTCGGCCGGGCGGAGGAAGCGGTGGAGGAAGCGGCGCACGGGAGGGTCCGGGGGCGATCGAAGGGGTGGGGATCGACGACGCCCCGGCGGTCGAGGGACGGCCGGGGGCGTGGACGGGAGCGGGCGGCGGCCCCGCCACGACGGTGGCGGGGCCGCCCGATCCCGGTGGATCAGGTGTTGCTCGAGCGGCGGGCGCGGCGGCGGCGGCGCGAGCGGCGCTTGCGCCGGCGCCGGCGGCGCTTGCGGTCCGAGTCGCTGCTGTCCGAGCTCTTCGAGGCCTTGACCCGCACCGCGGGGGTGATGTTCGAGAACTTCATGCTGCTCCTTCTGCGTCGTTGTTCGGGACGGTCAGGAGCGTCTCGTCGGGGTCTGTGACGATCGTGAGTCGTGGATGAGAGGCCACTCATCCGCGATGAGCGTGCTCTCATGGTCGGCTCATGCCCGTTCCACGTGCCCGCGGGAGGCTCATGCCATGACCCGCCGCCTCGTCGCCGCCGTGCTCGTCGGGCTCGCGCTGCTCGGCGGCGTCACGGTGCTGGCGCTCGACCTGGCGGGCGCGAACGACCGTCCGACGGTCGCCCCGATCGAGCTGCGGTCGTCCGAGGTGGAGGCCGCCGAGCGCGAGGAGCGCGAGCGGGTCGAGGCCCGCCGACGCGCCCGGGAGCGCGCCGCGGAGCGTCGTCGGGCGGCCGAGCGTCGTCGCGCCGCGGAGCGCCGCCGCCGGTCCACGACGCCCGCCGCACCGGCGCCCACGCCCCGGCCCGAACCGGACCAGGGGTTCCGACCCGCGCCGCAACCGCCGCCGCCGTCCTCGTTCCCCTCGTCCGACGACGACGACGATGACGACGACGGGGATGACGAGGAGGACGACGACGATGACTGATGCGCGTCGCCCTCGCCCGCCCGGGCCCGCCCGGCGCCGCCTGCCGTCGCGGCCACGGTTGCGCAGCGCCCGCGCACGGATCCTCCTCGTCGTCGTCGTGCTGCTCGTCGGCTCGACCGTGCTGTCGACGGTCATCCTCCGTGAGGTGCTGACCGCGCGCGCCGTCGACCGGATCGACGCGAGCCTCGTGCAGGAGGCCGGCGAGCTGCGCCGCCTCGTCGTGCAGGGACGCAATCCGGCCGACGGGCGCCGGTTCGGCCGGGACGTCGAGACGATGCTCGACGTCTACCTGTCCCGCAACGTCCCGGACCGGGGCGAGCGGTGGCTGACGTACGTCGACGGGCGCCCGTACCGCGCCACCGGCCCGTCCGACGAGGCCCGCACCCTCGACGGCGCCTTGCGCGAGCTGGCCCGGACCACGACGGCACGGCGCGGCACGGTGACGGTCGCGGGGCGCGAGACGACCTACCTGGCGGTGCCGATCCGGTACGAGGGGCGCACGCTGGGCGTGTTCGTCGCCGTCGTCGACCTCGAGGCGGAGCAGGCCGAGGTCGCGCGGGCGACCGGGGTGGCCGCGCTCGTCGCGCTCGTCGTCCTGGCGCTCGCGATCGCCGTCGCCTACCTCCTCACCGGCCGGATCCTCGCCCCGCTGCGCGAGCTCACCGCCACCGCCCGGACGATCACCGAGACGGATCTGCGCCGCCGGATCGACGTGCGGGGCGACGACGAGATCGCGGTGCTCGCCACGACCTTCAACCAGATGCTCGACCGGCTCGAGGCGGCGTTCGGATCGCAGCGGGCGTTCGTGTCCGACGCCGGCCACGAGCTGCGCACGCCGATCACCATCGTCCGCGGCCACCTCGAGCTGCTCGGCGACGACCCGCGGGAGCGCGAGGAGACGATGGCGCTCGTCGAGGACGAGCTGGAGCGGATGAGCCGGATCGTCGAGGACCTGCTGCTGCTGGCCAAGGCGGAGCAGGGCGACTTCCTGCGCACCGGACCGATCGACCTCGACCTCTTCGTCGAGGAGCTGCACGCCAAGGCCGTCGCGCTCGGCGACCGCGACTGGCGCCTGGTCCCCGCGCCACCGGCGACGATCACCGGGGACCGCCAGCGGCTCATGCAGGCGATGCTCAACCTCGCCGCCAACGCCGCGCAGCACACCGGGCCGGGCGACGCCGTCGAGATCGGGGGCCGCCTGGAGGGCGCCGAGGCGCTCCTGTGGGTCCGCGACGACGGGCCGGGCATCGCACCGGAGCACCGCGACCGGATCTTCGAGCGGTTCGCCCGGCTCGACCACGGACGCCGCACGTCCGGCGCCGGGCTGGGCCTGTCGATCGTCGCCGCGATCGTGCAGGCGCACGAGGGGCGGGTGGAGCTGCGCTCCCGGCTCGGCGAGGGGTCGATCTTCGTCCTGCACCTGCCGGCCGACCCGTCCCCGACCGTCGACGACGAGGCGCCGACGGTCGTGATCGACGTGCCGTCCGCGATCGCCGACGAGCAGCCCACGAAGGAGCACCAGCGGTGAGACGCATCCTGATCGCCGAGGACGAGGAGCGGCTGAGCGCGTTCCTCGAGAAGGGCCTCCGCGCCGCCGGGTTCACCACGACCGTCGTCGCCGACGGCGCCGCGGCGGTGGCCGTCGCCCGCGACGAGGACTTCGACCTGCTCGTCCTCGACCTGGGCCTGCCGTCGCTCGACGGCCTGGCGGTGCTGCGCACCATCCGGGGCCAGGGCCGCCGGCTGCCGGTGCTCATCCTCACTGCGCGCGACGAGATCGACACGAAGGTCGAGGGGTTCGACCTCGGGGCCGACGACTACGTCACCAAGCCCTTTCGCTTCGAGGAGCTCCTGGCCCGGGTGCGGGCGCGCCTGCGCGACGAGGGCACCCGCGAGGAGACGGTGCTGCGCCACGGCGGGCTGTCCCTGGACCTGCGCCGCCGCACCGCCACCGTCGACGACCGGACGGTCGAGCTCAGCGCCCGCGAGTTCGCGATGCTCGAGATGTTCCTGCGCCACCCCGGCCAGGTCCTGAGCCGCGAGCAGGTCCTGTCGCACGTGTGGGGGTACCAGCACGACCCGGGGTCGAACGTCGTCGACGTCTACGTCGGCTACCTGCGCCGCAAGCTCGGGGCCGGGGTCGTCACGACGGTGCGGGGGATGGGGTACGTGCTCGACGGCGGGACGGGGTAGCGCGGGACGCAGCGGGCCTGGGTCCGCGAGGCGTCCGGCCCCGACGGCGACCCGACCCGCGCCGATCGCGCGCTCCGGCGGCGTGCCGGCCCGACGATCAGTCGTCGAACGTCAACCGGTGCTGCGCCTGGCCGGTGACCCGGGCGATCCGCTCGAAGTGTCGGTCGTCGTGCCACACCGGCACGCCGTGCCGCTCGGCGCAGGCGGCGATCAGCAGGTCCCCGGTCGGCATCGTCCGGTGACGTCCGCCCCGGAGCCCGGCGAGCAGCTCGAGCGTCACGACCGGGCAGCCCAGCACGTCACCGTCCTCGACCGCGCCGAAGAACCGCTCGTCCCGTCGCCGGATCGCAACGAGACTGCGCGGTCGGCCGGGCCGTCTTGGAGGGCGGGGCGGGCGCTCCGTGTGACGGGCGGGGCATCGTGGGCCGCCCTTGCGGATGGCGCCGGAGAGGACTATGGTTGCCGACGCAACCACATGCCGGGGCGGGTCGCGCCCCGGACGTCCGGGAGGCGCTCATGCAGGTCGACGGCATCCACCACATCTCCACCATGACCGCCGACGGTCGCGCCGCGACCGACTTCGTCACGGGGGTCCTGGGCCTGCGGCTGGCGGCGAAGACCGTCAACCAGGACGCGCCCGACATGTACCACCTGTTCTTCACCGACGAGGACGCGTCGGCCGGATCGGACCTGACGATGTTCGAGTCCCGCGGCCTGCCCCGCGGGCGGGCCGGCGCGGGGATGGTCCACCGGATCGGCTTCCGTGTGGCCGACCCGGCGGCGATCGCGTTCTGGGAGCAGCGACTCACCCGCCACGGGCTGTCGCACCACCGCGAGGGTGGCGCCCTCGTCTTCGCCGACCCGGAGGGCCTGACCTTCGAGCTCGTCGTCGACGACAGCGGCGACCCGCCGTTGCGCGCCCGCCATCCGCAGATCCCCGAGGACGTCGCGCTGCGCGGGTTCGACGGCGTGCGCACGTACAGCCGGGTGCCGGACCGCTCCGCCGCGGTGCTCACCGACGTGCTCGGGGCCCGGCCGCTCGCGGACGCGGACGACGGGCCGACCGCGACGGGCTCGGACGTCGCGGCCGCAGGCGGTGACCGGACGCCCGACGGCGACCCGCCGTCGGCCCCCACCGTCCTGCAGCGGTTCGATCTGCGCAGCGACCGACGGGGCGGGCTGGTGACGCTCGACGCCGCCCCCGCCGCCCGTCCGCTGCCCGGCGCCGGGACCGTCCACCACGTCGCGTTCGGCATCCGTCAGGCCGACTACGAGGCGTGGCTGCCGCGGATCGAGGGCGCGGGCCTGCAGACGTCCGGGCTCGTGGACCGGTTCTACTTCCACTCGATCTACGCCCGCGAGCCGGGCGGGGTGCTCTACGAGTGGGCGACCGACGAGCCGGGGTTCGAGGCCCGCAACCCGCGTGAGGAGTGGGGCGTCAAGACGATCCTCCCGCCGTGGCTCGAGGAGCACCGATCGCGGATCGAGGCGACCCTGCAGCCGATCCCGAACCCCCGCGAGGAGTGGGACCCGGAGTTCGTCGCCGCGGGGTGAGGGCTCACCGCACCCGCACCGTCGCCCGTCCCAGCGCCTGGCCGACGCCGCGCACGGTCACCCGGTAGCGGACGCCGCGTCGCAGCGACCGGGACGACAGGGATGCGCGGCCGTCGCGCAGGCGGACGTGGCGGCGGACGGTGCGCACCGTCCGCCCGCCGACCCGGCGGCGCGTCGGCACGGCCTCGACCGTGACGACGCCCGCGACGTTGCGGGCCCGCAACGCGATCCGCTGTCCCCGGCGTACCGTCCGCGGGGTGACCCGCACCGACGGCGGATACGGCACGCCGCCCTCGGGCAGCCACGCCATCGCCGTGCGGAACCCGACGTAGCTCGGGTACGTCCCCCGCATCCAGGCCACCCCGTCGCCGACGGGGTAGGGCCGCACGTTCGGCACCGTCGACCCCCGGGTGAGCGGGACCGACGACCACCGGCCGTCGCGGCGGTGCCACCGCTCGATCTCGTGGCGGGCGCCGACCGGCCGCGACAGCAGCACGACGCCCGGGTCGGACGGGTCGATGGTGATCCCGCCCGCGTAGTGCGGCTCGCCGCCGGACAGCTCGAACGTCCGGCCGGCGGACACGATCGCCTCGTCGCGCCAGCGGCCGTCCCAGTGGGCGTAGCGGTACGTGCCGACCGCGTCGGCGGTGAACGTCGCGTAGACGACGGTCGGCCGGCCGTCGCGCACCGCCAGATCGTGGATCCACGCCTGCCCGGTGGTGCGCTCGTCGTAGAGCACCTCGCCGGCGGTCGGGTCGATCGGCGTGCCCAGCCGGCCGATCTCGGTGCCGTCCTGCAACTGGACCGACCGGCCGCGGATGACGGCGTGACGCACCCCGCTCAATCGGTCGCGCGGGTGGTCGAGGGTCCACGCCAGGTGGATGTCGTCCCCGTCCGCGCGGTACTTCACGTAGCGCACCGCCGCCGCATCGGGACGGAACAACGACCGTGCGTCGCTCCAGCTGTCGCCGTCGTCGGGCGACTCGGCGTACGTCGCGGTGCTGCCGGTGCCCGACCAGAAGAGGAAGAGTCGGTCCGACGTGCGCACCGGGTTGGGATAGGTGTAGCGCCGGTGCTCGGCCCCGTCCGGGTTGTCGGGCAGCGTCGTCACCGGGCCCCAGCCGTCGATGCCGCGCTCGGCGGTGCGCTGGTAGAGCGCGTCGCCGTTGTGGGCGGACCAGAACGCGGTCAACCGTCCGTCCCGGCGCACGTACAGCGCGGGGTTGTCGTGGTCGTCGCGCTCCAGGCGGTGGTGCAGCGTCGCGGTGCGACCCAGGTCGTCGCCGACGACGATCGAGCCCTCGTCGTCGACCCAGCCGAACACCGACCGGTCCCCCATCCGCACCGCGCGCGGATCGGCGAACCAGCACCATGCGCCGACCGGGGCGAGCATGACCCCGGGCGACGGCGGCGGCTCCACCCCGCGCTGGGGCCCGTCGGCGGTCGACGCGAGCGCGAGCGCGCCCACCATCGTGGTGGCGACCGTCATCGTCGCCAGGCGACGGGAGGGACCGCGCGACATCGGCAAGGCCGTCACCGTACCGGCCCGGCGCGCTCGTCGGCGTCGCTGCGTCCGCGCGACGCGCCGCCGTCGATCTGGCGCGACGTCCACCCCCCGGGCGGGGGGTCGCGTAGACTGGGCCACCGGTAGCCCCGACGACGACGACGTCGTCCACCGCCCGGCCCGACGTGACCCGTCCAACGCAACCATCAGGCTTCGCCGACCGTCGACCAGCGGCCCGCCTCGCTGCCGTCGGCGCGCTCGCGATCGCGTGCGTCGTCGTCGCGGTCGTCCTGCTCCGCGGTGGGGACGAGTCGACGTACCGGATCGTCCTGCCCAACGCCAACCAGCTCGTCGACGGCAACGAGGTCCAGGTCGGCGGCCGGCGCGTCGGCCTCGTCATCGACATCCGCCTGACCGACGACTCCCGGGCCGAGATCGAGCTGCGGATCGACGACGACGCACTGCTGCCGCTGCGGCGTGGCACCACCGCGGACGTGCGTGCCCCGTCGCTGTCGGGGATCGCGAACAAGGTCGTCTCCCTCACGCCCGGCCCGGGCAACGCGGCGCCGCTCGCCGACGGCGACCGGCTCCCGGCCGAGGACGTCACCCCCAACGTCGACCTCGACCAGATCTTCAACGCGTTCGACCCCGAGACCCGGCGCGGATACCAGCGGTTCGTCAAGGGCGGGTCGGGAATGCTCCGCGGTCGCGAGCGCGACGCCCGCGAGGGACTGCGGTACTTCTCCACGGCGCTGCAGGCGGGCACCCGCCTCGTCGACGACGTCACCGCCGACCAGCCGGCGCTCGTCCGGTTCCTCCGCTCGACGTCCGCCGTCGTCGGGACGCTCGCCCGCGAGCGCGACGCGCTCACCGGGGTCGTGCCGCGCACCCGGGCGACCGTCGGCGCGCTCGCCGACGAGCGGGCCGCCCTGGAGCGCACCCTCGACCGGCTGCCCGGGAGCCTGCGCCGCGCGTCGACGACGTTCGCCGGGGTCCGCGGAGCCCTCGACGACCTCGACCCGCTGATCCGCGCGAGCCGCCCCGTGGCCGACAAGGCGGGCCCGCTGCTGCGCGAGCTGCGGCCGCTCGCCGCCGACCTCGTCCCGACGATCGCCGCCACCCGCCGGCTCATCGACCGCCCCGGCGCCGGCAACGACCTGCTCGAGCTGCTCGCGCTCACGCCGGGACTGGCCGAGGTCGCGGTGCCGGCGCTGCGCGACGCGGCGAAGGCCGCCACCGACCAGCGGCCACAGGTGGCGTTCACCCGCCCGTACGTCCCCGAGCTCACCGGGTGGGCCCGGACGTTCGGCGGCGCGACCGCCGGCTACGACGCCCACGGCCACGTCGCCCGCACGCAGCTCGTGCTCAACACGAACTCGCTCGTCGACGCCCCCGCCGCGTCGCCGCTGCGGCCGCTGCTCGGAGCGCTCACCCCGGCGATCGGGGCCTACACGCAGGTCGACCGGACCGCCCGCCGCTGCCCCGGCGCGAACGCCCAGACCCTCGCCGACCGGTCCAACCCCTGGCGCGACGCCGACGGGTCGCTCGACTGCGACCCGAAGGGGGTGCTCCCCGGACCATGAGGCGGCTGTTGCCCATCGGCCTGCTCGCGCTCCTCCTCGCGGCGGTCGTCGCGACCGTCGCGTCGTCGGACGACGGTGACGGCGGGGGCGACGCCTACCGCGTCCGGGCGCTGTTCGGCAACGCGTTCGCGCTGTCGCCCGGGACCGAGGTCCGCGCCGCCGGGGCCCGCATCGGCACCGTCGAGGAGCTCGACGTCGACGCCCGTCGGCGCGCGGTCGTCGTCCTGCGGATCGACGACCGCGGGTTCCAGCGGTTCCGGCGCGACGCCGAGTGCCGGATCCTGCCGCAGTCGATCATCGGCGAGCGGTACGTCGAGTGCACCCCGACCCAGCCGCGCGACCCCGACAGCCCCGCCCCGCCCGAGCTGCGGGCCGAGGAGCACGACGGCCGGATCCAGCACGTCCTGCCGCAGGACCGGACCGTGCGACCGATCGACCTCGACCTCGTCGCGAACATGTGGGAGGAGCCGCAGCGGCTGCGCCTCACCGTCCTGCTCAACGAGCTCGGGGCCGGCCTCGCCGCCCGGGGCGAGGACCTGGACGACGCCCTGCGCGCCGCGCTGCCCGGACTGCGCGACACGAACCGCGTGCTCGAGATCATCGCCGGGCAGACCCGGGAGCTGCGGCAGATGGCCACCGACGGCGAGCGGGCGCTGCGGCCCGTCGCCGACGCCCGCGACGACCTGGCGCGGTTCCTCGCCCGGGTGGCGGACTTCCAGGGCGCGGTCGCCGACCGCAACCCCGAGGTCGACGAGAACCTGCGCCGCCTGCCCGGCACGCTCCGCGAGCTGCGCCCGTCGATGCGCCGTCTGACCGAGCTGTCGCGCGAGACCGAGCGGACGATGGCGACGCTGCGCACCGCCGCGCCCGGCGCGACGACGCTGCTCACGCGGTTGCGGACGTTCTCGGACGCGTCGACCGGGCCGGTGCGTCGGCTCGGCGCGGCGTCCGAGCGCGGCCGCACCGCCCTGCTCGCGGTCCAACCGTCGCTGCGCCGGCTCGAGACGCTGCTCACCGACGCCGCCCCGATCCTCACCATGGCCCGGCAGCTGCTGGAGTCGCTGCGCGAGACCGGCGGCACCCGGCGGATCCTCGACTACTCGTTCTTCCAGGGGATGGCGATCAACGGGTTCGACGACGTCGGGCACTTCCTCCGCGTCGGCCTCATCCTCACCCGCTGCTCGTCGTACGCCACCGTGCCGATCGCGGACTGCGTGTCCGACCTGACGCCGGGCGCGAAGGCCGGCACGCAGCTCGCGTCCACCGCGCTGGAGGGCCTGGACGGCAAGGGCACCCCGGAGCAGGAGCTCGTCGCCCGGGTCCTCGACGGCGAGCGCGCCGCCGACGTCAAGCGCGACGTCGCCGGCGACCGCCGCTACGCCGCGCCGCTCGAGCGGGCCCGCCGCACGCGCGACGCGATGCGGGGCCAGGGCGACCTCGAGAAGCTCCTGCGCAGCGTCGTCGGGGGGTCGCGGTGAACCGTCGTCGCAGCTCGCTGCTCGCCAGCCCGGTGCTCGTCGGGGCGGCCGGGATCCTCATCGCGCTCGTCACCGTCGTGCTGGCCTACAACGCCAACAGCGGCCTGCCGTTCGTCGCGACGTACGACGTGAAGGTCGAGCTGCCCGACGGACAGAAGCTCACCCCCGGCAGCGACGTCCGGCTGGGCGGCGCGCGGATCGGGGCGGTCGACGACATCGCGCCGAAGGTCCTCGACGACGGCCGGATCGTCGCCCTCGCCACGCTGCGCCTCGACAAGGTCGCCGACCCGCTCCCCGCCGACACCACGGTGCTCGTCCGGCCCCGGTCCGCCCTGGGGCTGAAGTTCGTCGAGCTCACCCGCGGGCGCTCCGACGAGCCGCTCGAGGCGGGCGCGACGCTCCCGGTCCGTCAGGCGAAGATCGAGCCGGTCGACCTCGATCAGCTCTCGGCGGTGTGGGACGAGGAGACCCGCGACGCGTTCCGCGACGGGTTCCCCGAGTTCGCCGGCGCGTTCGCCGGCCGCGGTGGCGACATCAACGCGCTGCTCGGCGACCTGCCCGAGACGATGCGCCTGCTCTCCCCGGTGATGCGCGACCTCGCCGACCCGCGCACCGGGCTCGCCGCCGCGCTGCGCGCGTTCGCCCGTGCCGCCGGCGAGGTGGCGCCGGTCGCCGACGTGCAGCGCACGATGCTCCGCCACCTGGCGGCGACGTTCACCGCGCTCGCCGAGGTGTCCGGGCCGTTCCAGGAGCTCGTGTCGACCGGCGTGCCGCTGCAGCGCGCCGTCGCCCGCGAGCTGCCCGCCACCCGCGGGTTCATGGCCCGCTCCGCCGAGCTCATGCGTCGGCTCGACCCGGCGTTCGCGCGGCTGCGCACCGCATCCGGTCCGTTGTCGAGCGCGCTGCGGCGCGGCGAGTCGACCTTCGGTCGCGTGCCCCGGCTGGCCGACGCGCTCGACGTCGGATCCGCCGCGATCCGTCGCCTGGCCGACGACCCGCAGGTGCCGCAGGGCCTCGCCGCCGGGCAGCGCACCGTCGAGCACGCCCGGCCGATCCTCACCGCGCTCACCCCCACCCAGGTGCGCTGCAACTACATCTCGCTGTTCTTCCGCAACGCGCACAGCGTCATCGCGGAGGGCAGCCGCGTCGGGACGTGGCAGCGGTCGGGCACGATGATCGTCCCGACCTGGATCCAGCCGGTCGGCGAGCCCACCCCGGACCTCCACTACAACGCGCTGCCGCACACCGGCCAGCCCGGGTCCGACGGCGACTGCGAGGCCGGCAACGAGGGCTACCGGGCCGAGCAGACGATCGGCAACGTCCCCGGGGTCCAGGCGACCGAGAACGACCGCACCCCCAACGTCAGGCCCGGCGGATGAGCGGTCGCGGACCCGTCGCCCGTCGCAGCGGCCGCGGTCGTGCGCTGTCGGCCCCGCCGCGGTCGCCGCTGCGCGTCGGCATCCCGTTGGCGATCGTCGTCGTCGCGCTGTGCGCCGCGATCTTCCTCAAGGACTCGCTGCCGGGCCGCACCGGCGTGCCGCTGACCGCCGTCGCCGAGGACGTGGCGGCGCTGCGACCGGGCGGCCCGGTGCGCGTGGCCGGGATCGCGGTCGGCAAGGTCACCGCGATCGAGCGTCGCGGCGACCGGCTGTCGCTCGTGCGGATGGAGCTCGACGACGACGCGCCGTCGATCCGCCGCGACGCCGAGATGAAGCTCCGGCCGCGGATCTTCCTCGAGGGCAACTTCTTCGTCGACCTGCACTCCGGCAGCCCGTCGCAGCCGGCGCTCGGCGACGCCCCGATCCCGGCGGCGAACGTCACCGCGTCGGTCCAGATCGACCGGGTCCTCAGCACGTTCGACGCCCCGGTCCGCCGCCGGCTGCAGGACACGATCCAGGGCGTGGGGAGCGCGCTCGGCGACGACGCGACGACGTCCGCGATGCGCCGCACGCTCCGCGACGGTCCGGACGCGCTGCGCACGAACGCCCGCCTGGCCGACGCGACCCGCGGCACGCAGGAGCGCGACCTCACCCGGCTCGTCGCGTCGGTCGGCACGTTCAGCGACGCGCTCGTGCCGCACCTCACGCAGCTCGCGGGGGCGATCCGCGGCCTCGACCGCACCATGGGCGCGTTCTCCGACGAGCGCGCCGCGCTGCGGGCCACCGTCCGGGCGCTGCCCGGAACCCTCGGTCGCCTGGAGCGCACGAGCGTCGCGCTCGACCGGGCGCTGCCGTCGCTGCGCCGCATCGCCCGCGACCTGCTGCCCGGCGTACGCGCCACCCCCGCCACGATCGACGCCGCCCGCCCGTGGGTGCGCGCCACCCGCAGGCTCATCGCCCCCGACGCGCTGCGCGGCTGGGTGCGGGTGGCCGGGGCCGCCGCGCCCGACCTCGTCCGGTTCGTCGAGGACTCCACGAGCAGTGCGCCGGGAACCCGCGAGGTCGCCCGCTGCACCCACCGCGTGATGGTCCCGGCGATGAACCTCAAGATCCGCGACGGGCGCCACACGCTCGGCGTCGAGAACTACAAGGGGTTCCTCTACGGCATCGCGGGCGTGTCGGGCGAGGCGCAGAACTACAACGGCACCGGGGTGTGGTCGCGCGTCGGGGTCGGCGCGGGGCCGACGTCGCTCGTCGGCGGGCTCGACCTGTCGGGCCTCACCGTCACCCCGGGCGAGTCGCACGACGGGGTCGGCGCCCGGCCGGTCCGGCCCGAGCGGCAGCCGCCGTACCGTGACGACGTCGCGTGCTCCACCCAGCCGGTCCCGGACGGCAACCGGGCGCTCACCGCGCGGGGGGCCGGCTGATGCCGCGCGCGATCCGTCAGCACGCCGGGGTCGTGACGTTCCTCGTGCTCATGCTCGTCGCCGGGCTCATGGTCGCCGGCTACGTGCTCGTGCAGCAGCGCGTCGCCCTGCCCGGCTGGATCCCCGGCACCGACAGCGCGTACAAGACCTACCGGGTGGAGCTGTCCACCGCCCAGGCGCTCACCCCCGGCCAGGGCCAGCAGGTGCTCGTGTCCGGGGTCGACGTCGGCGACATCACCGACGTCGAGCTGCGCGACGGCGGCGCCGCGATCGTCGACATTCGCGTCCGCGAGCGCCACGCGCACCTCGTGCGCCGCGACACCACCGCCCTCGTGCGCCCGAAGAGCGGCCTGAACGACATGTCGCTCGAGCTCGCCGCCGGCACCGGCGCCGATCCACGCGTCGCCCCCGAGGGGTACGTCATCCCCGACGCGCGCACGTCGTCCAACGTCCACCTGGACGAGATCCTGTCGAGCCTGGACTCCGACACCCGGATGGCGCTCGGGCTGCTCCTCGACGGGGTCGGCGAGGGCGTCGCCCGCGACCCGCGGCGGCTGGCGAAGGCGCTGCAGGAGCTCTCGCCGGTGACCCACAACCTGCGTCGGATCGGCGAGGCGCTCGAGGACCGCAGCCGCCAGGTCTCGCGGGCGGTGAACGTCACCCGTCGGGTCGCCGACGCGCTCGCCGACAACCGCACCGACGCGGTCCGCGCGGTCCGCTCCACCGACCGGCTGCTGTCGGTCGTGGGCGCCCGCGACGGCGAGATCCGCGCCGCGCTGCGCGAGCTGCCCGGCACGCTGCGCGAGACCGACCGGGCGCTCGACGCCGGGGTGCCGCTCGCCGACGAGGTGCGACGCACGAGCGTCGCCCTGCGTCCGCTCGCCCGCGAGCTCCCGCGGTCGCTGCGCGCCCAGACGCGGATGATGCGCGCCACCGAGCCGGTGATCCGTACCCGCCTGACCCCGTTCGCGCGGCAGACGATCGCCCCGGTCCGCACGCTGCAGGGCGTCGCCCGCCGCACCCACGACATCCACCCCGACACCGACGCGATCAGCGACGAGGTCCAGCGGTTCGGCAACATGCTCGCCTACGACCCGCCGGGCGACGACGAGCACGGATACCTCTTCTACCAGCAGTGGCTCAACGCGAACCTGCCGTGGGTGTTCAACACCCGTGACGCGCACGGACCGATCCGCCGGTTGAAGGTCACGATCAGCTGCTCGACCCTGGCGATCCTGCGCCAGCTCGCGCAGGTCGACTCGGGCGCGTCGCTGCTCGAGACGGTGCTCAGCGGCCTGAGCGACACGTCGGCGTGCCCGGCGTCGACGCCGCCACCGGGGGGCACGCCGTGAACCTCAAGGCCCCGTCGCGGTGGCAGATCGCGTCGATGATCGGGTTCGCGCTGAGCTGCGTCGGCCTGCTGCTCTTCCTCTGGATGGCGTTCGGCGGCCCGGTGCCGCTGCGCGCCGAGGGCTACCGGATCAAGGCGTCGTTCCCCGAGGGCGCGCAGCTCGCGTCCGAGGCCGACGTGCGGATCTCGGGGGTGTCGGTCGGCAAGGTCAAGCGGGTCGACCCGTCGCGTCGGACCGGCCGCACCGAGACGCTCATCGAGATCGAGCCGGAGTTCGCGCCGCTGCCGCGCGACACCCGGGCGATCCTGCGCGCCAAGACGCTCCTCGGCGAGACGTACGTCGAGCTCTCCGCCGGCGACCGGACCGGGCCGGGCCTGCAGGACGGCGATCGGCTGCCCGACGGCCGGGTGGCCGACACCGTCGAGTTCGACGAGCTGCTGCGGACGTTCGACACCGCGACCCGCCGGCGGATGGGCGAGTGGACCCGGTCGACGTCGAAGGCGCTGCGCGACGGGGGCGGCGCCGACCTGTCGGCCGCGCTCGGCGTCGTGTCGCCGTTCGCCGACGAGCTCACGACGCTCCTGCGGGTCCTCGACGCCCAGCAGCAGGCGGTCCGCGGCCTCGTCCGCGACGGCGGCCGTACGTTCGCGGCGTTGAGCGAGCGGCAGGGCGAGCTGTCGGGCCTCATCGTCGACACCGACCGGTTCACCGAGATCACCGACCGCCGGTCGGACGCGCTGCAGCGCGCGATCGTCGCGCTGCCGCCGTTCCAGCGCGAGTCGGAGCGGCTCCTCACCCGCCTGGGCCGGTTCTCGCGCGACGCCGACCCGGTCGTCCGCAAGCTGCTGCCGGTCGCGAGCGAGCTGACCCCGACCCTGCGCGACCTGGAGCGGGTGGCCCCCGACCTGCGGGCGCTGTTCGTCAGCCTCGACCCGCTGATCCGTCGCGCCCGGACCGGGCTGCCGGCGCTGGCCGGGGTCACCGACGAGCTGCGCGGCTGGATCGGGGCGCTGGAGCCGTACCTGCGCGAGCTCAACCCCATCCTCGGGTTCCTCGGCGACTACGACGACGAGCTGCGCGCGTTCTTCGCCAACGCGGCGTCGGCGACCGGCGCGTCCGCCCCGGGCGCGGACGGCGAGCGCTACCACTACCTGCGCCAGACGATCCCGATCAACCTCGAGATGCTCGGCGTGTGGCCGAAGCGGCTGCCGGTGAACCGCGCCAACGCCTACCCCAAGCCCGGGTTCACCGCCGACCCGCGCACGATGCGGGTGCTGGACGACCGGTTCTGCGACAGGTCGCCGGCCGAGCTGGGCGGCCTGCTCGGCGGGCTCCTCGGTCGCCCCGCGTACGGCGCCCCGCCCTGCGAGCGCCAGTCGCCCTTCGCCCTGCCGGGCGCGACGACGCAGTTCCCGCAGGTCCACCGCGACCCCCCGGCGCTGCCGGAGGGGACGCGCTGACGGACCGGGGCGACGTCCTCCGCCTCCCCGTGGCCGTGACGGCCGAGGGCGCCGGTCGCTACACCGTCTGCACCTGCACGAGGCTCGTCGTGCCCGGGGTGCCGGACGGCAGGCCGGCGGTGATGACGACCCGCGACCCGGGCTCGCACAGGCCGAGCGCGCGGACGTGGGCGGCGGCGTCGGCGATGAGCTCCTCGGTCACGCCGTGGTGGGCCATCATCGCCGCCCGCACGCCCCACATGAGGCTGCAGCGGGCGACGGTGTCGCGGCTCGGCGACAGGGCGATCACCGGACGGTCCGGACGGTGGGCGGACACGAGGCGCGCCGAGCGGCCCGACAGGGTCGGCACGACGATCGCCGCGGCGTCGAGCTCCTCGGCGATGTGGACGGCGCTGCGGGCGACCGCCCACGCCGGGTCGGTGCTGTCACGGCGCACCCGGCGCTGGTTCCAGTCGAACGTCGGCGCGACCTGCTCGGTCTCCACCGCCACCGCCGCCAGGGTGCGGACCGCCTCGACCGGGTAGTGCCCGACGGCGCTCTCCTGCGACAGCATCACCGCGTCGGTGCCGTCGAGGATCGCGTTGGCGACGTCGGTGACCTCGGCGCGGGTCGGTCGGGCGCTCGACGTCATCGACTCGAGCATCTGGGTGGCGGTGATCGTCGGTCGCGCGAGCGCCCCGGCCATCGAGATGAGCTCCTTCTGCACCCGCGGGACCCGCGCGATCGGCAGCTCGATCCCCAGGTCGCCGCGGGCGACCATGACGCAGTCCGACACGCGGATGATCGCCTCGGCGTTCTCGATCGCCTGCGGCTTCTCGAACTTCGCGATCAGCGGGCACCTGGTCCGCGACCGCAGCGCCTCGATGTCCTCGGGCCGACGGACGAACGACACCGCCACCATGTCGACGCCCATCTGCTTGCCCGCGGCGAGGTGCGCCAGGTCCTCCTCGGGCACCGCCGGCAGCAGGTCGGCCGGGCCGGACAGGTTGACCCCCTTGCGGCTCGAGATCGGGCCGCCGACCTCGACGACGCAGTCGACCTCGCCGTCGCCGGCCCGCACCGCGGTCGCGCGCAGGCGCACCATGCCGTCGGCGATGTGGATCTCCTCGCCCTCCGACACCGCCTCCGCGAAGCGGTCCCAGGCGACGACGAGGCGCCGGGCGTCGCCGACGTCCGTCACCGACCCGGCGGCCAACGTGATCGGGTCGCCGTCGCGCAGCTCGACCGGCTCGTCGGCGACCTGGCCCAGGCGGATCTTCGGGCCGGGCAGGTCCTGGAGGATCGCGACCGGCCGACCGACGGTCTCGGCCGCCGCGCGGACCGCGTCGATCGTCTCGGCGTGGTCGTCGTGGGTGCCGTGGCTGAAGTTGATCCGGGCGACGTCCATGCCCGCGTCGATCATCCGGACGAGCACGTCCGGGCTGCGGCTGGCGGGCCCGATGGTCGCGACGATCTTGGTCCGGCGGGGGCGGGGCACGGCACGCACTCTAGGCGCCGCGACCCCGGCCGCGTGAAGCCCCCGTCACCGCGCGCCCGTCGGTCGGCGGGGCCGTCGTCGCGCCGACCGCACGGACGGCCGCCCCGCCGACCGACGGACCGGGACGACGACCGTCCCCACCGGAGCGCCCGCGGTCGGCCACGGCCCCGCCGACCTAGGGGCGACCCACCACGACCGGCAAGGTCGTCGTCCGGCCGCCCGCCAGGCGCAGGCGGTAGATCACCGCGGGCGCGGCGCCGGTCGGGGGCGCGAGGACGACGCGGAACCGGCCGCGGCGGTCGGTCCTGACCGTGCGCGAGGACTGCCGCACGTCGCCGCAGGTCGCCTGCCCGGTGACGACGAGCGTCCGCGCGCGCCTGGCGCCCTTGATCCGGCCGCGGACGCTGATCCGGCCGCCCCGCAGGACCTTCTGCTGCGTGATCGTCGCCTTGCGGGTGGCCTTGAGGGCGCGCGATCGGAAGCCCTCGACGACGATGCGGTAGCGGGCCCTCGCGCGGGCGCGGGCGCTCTTCTTCGGTGCGGCGACGGTCACGCGGATCGTGCCGTCCTCGCGCACCCGGGACCTGGCGACCTGCTTCCCGTCGCGGCGGACCCGGACGGTCTTGCCGGCCAGCAGCGGGGACGCCACGCCGACGAGGCGCGTCCGCGGCCGCCGCTCGCCGCCGATCGGCGCGAGGTCGACGAGCGACACGAACGGGGTCATGCAGAACGGGGGCGTGGCCGGCACGGGGGCGGGCCGGGTGGGCAGGGGCGTCGTGGTGGGCGGCGCCGGCAGGACCGCCGACGGCGGGGGCTCCGGCGTGTCGTCGACGAGGTCGTCGAGGCCCTTCGGGTCCATGTCCTGGGAGTAGGTGTGGGTGAGGGTCGCGCTGCCGCCGGCCGGGACGTCGCGGACGAACCGCATGACGAACGCGGAGGCGTTGAGGAACCGGACGTCGGTCGGGGCGTCGGCGAACGTGATCGCGCCCTCGGCCCGTCGGGGAAGGTCGCCGTCACCGGCGGCGCGGGGGGCGCCCCGGAGCCCGCCCCCGTACAGCGCGGAGTAGTCCTGGCGCGGGCCGTGGACCCAGATCGTCGTCCGCCCGGGCGGCGCGGCGCCGAACGTCTCGCCGCCCTCCGGCACGATGTACTCCTCGCCCGTCGCCCACGGCAGGCGGAAGCTCGCCGGCTCCTTCGTGATCTCGCTCTCCGCGCCCCCGTAGTAGATCGAGGAGAGGCTCTGGCCGTAGCGGACCTCGATCCGGTGGGCACGGCCGTCGGCGGACCGGAACTCGTCGGTGAACGTGATCTGGCGTCCGTCCTCGTCCTGGCGGTACGTGCGGCGGACGCTGACGCCGGATGGCCGGAGCGTCGGCCGGTCGTCCTCGCCGGCCTCGATGAGCGCGACGGGCGCGGTCTCGACGATCGTGACGCCCCCGGTCGCGGGATCGAGGGTGCGGGAGACGAGCCGGCTGCGCTGGTCGCCCACCGCCGGCACCGGGGACGCGGGGAGTCCGTCGACCACGACGCCGGCGTTGGAGACGTCGACCGGGACGACCTCCCCCGGGTCCTCGCCGAGGAGCAGGCCGAAGCCGGTGATCATCGCGGACGGGCCGAACAGCAGGCGCAGGTAGGTGTCCTCGATGAGCGCGGTGGCGTAGATCCCGCCGGACGCGCCGGCGGCCGGGTCGACCCCGAGGAGCCCCATCGACAGGCCGGTGCCCATGACCAGCCCTCTGCGCTGCCCACGGATCGACTGGAAGATGTCGGCGCCGTCCCACGGGCTGTCCGACTCGTCGATCCGGTACGACGCGAACCCGCCGCCCAGCACCCGGGGGCCGGCGAAGGCCGACAGGTCGGTGTCGGGGGAGAGGTCGTAGTCGTGCTCCTCGAGGACGTCCGGCGGGATCGCGCGGATCCGGCAGGTGTACGTCGGGCGTCGGACCTCCGCGGTGAACGCGGCGCCTTCGACCTCGGCCGTGCCGAGCTGGAGGGCGGCGACGATGCCGTTGCCGGAGTACAGGCACGCGATGTTCAGCTCGTCGCCGTCGGCGGCCCCGGGGGCGACGCCGGTGACGGTCATCATCTGCTCGCCGATGCCCCCGAAGTACGAGTCGGCGATGGTGTCGATGACGGCGTCCTCCGTCGGCGACGTGACGCTCGTCGTCGAGACCGCCGCCGGGGCGACGGCCGGGAGGGCGAGGGCGCCCGCCAGGGCGGCGGTGGACGCGTATGCCGTGGCGCGTGGGCGACGGCGGCGAGATCGGGACATGGGGGGATTCCTTCGGGACGGGACCCGGCGACCGGGGACGCCGGTGGGCCACCCGGTTATATGGCGGCCGGTCGGCCACGTCACCCCTGCGACCCCTGGGATTACCCCTGGGATTCGGCCGCGGCCCCGGGTGGGGACCGGATCCGGCGCCCGGCCTCGTCGCCGCCGGCGCTCACGCCCCGATCGGTCGGGGCGGGTCGACGCCGCCGTCGAGCGCGACGGACAGCTGCGACCGCGACCGGATCCCGAGCTTGCGGTAGCTGCTGCTGAGGTGCATCTCCACGGTCTTCACCGTGATGAACAGCTGCTCGGCGGCCTCGCGGTTGGAGCGTCCGGCGGCGGCGACCCGCGCCACCCGCAGCTCGGCGGGGGTCAGGGCGGACGGCCCGACCGGCGACGCGCGCCGGGGTCGGGCGCCGCTCGCGACGAGCGCCGCGTGGGCCTCGTCCGCGACCGTGGCCGCGCCGCAGCGCACCGCGACCTCGTGGCCCGCCCGCAGCGCCTCGCGGGCCTCCGGCGCCCGCCCGGCCGCGAGCAGCGCGACGCCCTCGGCGACCCGGGCGGTGGCGAGGACGACCCGGGCGTCGGCGTCCCGCGCGAGCGTCGCGGCCTCGGCGAGCATCGCGCGCCGCTCACGGTCCGGGGCGCAGCGTGCGCGCGCGATCCGCGCGATCGCCCGTGCCCGCGGCTCGCCGAACCGGTCGGCGACGTCGACGCCCTCGTCGGCCAGGCGGCGCGCCTCGGTGCGGTCGCCGAGCGCCAGGTGGCATGCCGACGCGTGCGGTTGCCAGAGGACCGGCAGGGCGCTCGTGGCGCCCGCCATGCGCATCCACGACGCCGCGAGGTCGCAGTCCTCCAGCGCACCGACGTGGTCGCCTCGGGCCTCCCGCAGGCGGATGCGACTGCCGAGGAGCAGCAGGCACCCGAGGAGCGGCGGGAGCGGCCCGTGACCGCCGTACCGGGCCAGCCGCTCCGCGGCGCGCTCGGTGTCGCCGCGGGCGACGAGCGCGTCGACGAGCGACCCGACGAGCGTCGGCAGGCCCATCGGGACCACCGCCGCCTCCAGGCCGTGGGTCGCCTCGGCCTCGGCGTCCGCCGGCGCGCCGCGGTACACGTGCAGCGCGGCGCGGATGTTCGACAGGTGCGACACGGCGACCGGTGATCCCGTGCGCGCGATCTCGCGCTCCGCCGCCTCGGCGTGCCGCGACGCCCCCGCCGGGTCGCCTCCGAGCGCGAGCGTCACGCAGCCCAGCCCGAACGGCGGGCCGTGGGCGCCGACGTCGTCGATGAGGCCCGCGTCGAGCGCGGCGCGCACCCCGTCGAGCCCGGGCGCGCCGACGGTGATGACGTCGTGCACGCCGTCGAGCAGGAGGACGAGCCGGCCGACCGGGGTGTCGGGTCGCGCCAGGCGACGGGCCCGGGCGAGGCGCTCCGCCAGCTCGTCGCCCATCTCCAGGTCCCACTGGGCGTTGGACAGGGCGGTCGCCTCGAGCGCGCCGGCGAGCTCGTCGTCGGGGTCGAGCACGGCCCGGGCGGCGTCGAGCCGCTCCACCGACTCCCGCGTGCGCAGGCCGATGAGCAGCGGCGCCGCGAGGTCCATCGCGATTCGGGCCCGCGGATGGGCGTCGACCGTGGCGTCGAGCGCCTCGGTGAGGATCGGCACCGCGGCGGCCATGTCGGAGTGCGATGCGAGGACCCCGAGCTGGTGCCGGACCCGGGCGGCGGCGGCCGGGGTCGCCGGCGGCTCGGCCAACGCCCGGTCGAGCATCGTGCGGGCGGTGTCGGCGGCGCCGCGGGCGGCGGCGGCGTGCGCGGCGGACTGGAGCGTCGCGACCGTCCGCGGATCGCCCGCCGGCGGCGCGAGCATGAGGTGGGGCGCGACGACGTCCGCCGACGCGCCCGACGCGGCGAGCTGCTCGGCGGCGCGGCGGTGGCTCTGCGCGACGAGGTCGGAACCCAGGTGTTGCTCGACGGCGGCGTGGACGAGCGGGTGGCTGAACTCGAGCTCCGATCCGGGCGCGACGACGTCGAGCGCCTGCAGGCGACGGACCGCCGCGGCGGCCGCGTCCGGCGCGAGGCCGGCGACCCGCTCCGCGAGGTCCCGGTCCGCGGGCTGGCCGAGCACGCACAGTGCGGCGACGAGCTCGATCCCGTCCGGTCCGACCGTCCGCAGGCGCGACGCGACGAGCTCGGCGATCGCGGACGCCATGAGGTCGGTCATCCCGCCGGCGGTCGCCGCGGCCGGCGCGATGCCACGGCGGGCGAGCTCGCCGGTCGTCTGGCGCACGAGCAGGGGATTGCCGCCGGTCGCCGCGTGGCACGCCGCGCAGAACGCGTCGTCGGCGTCCTCGTCGAACGCGGCGCGCACGAGCCGACCGGTGGCGGCGGGGCTCAGCGGGCCGAGCGGGAGCGGGACCGCGGTCGGCTCGCGGGCGAGATCGCGGGCCAGGTCGTCGGCGGCGGCGACCTCGCCCGGCCGGTGGGCGAGGAGCAGCGTCGCCGCCACGCCCTCGAGCCGCCGGGCGAGGTGCTCGATCCACCGACGTGACGGGGGGTCGGCCCACTGCGCGTCGTCGACGGCGATGAGCAGCGGGGCGTCCCGCGTGAGGTTGACGACGAGCCAGTAGAGCCCGTGGAGGATCGTGAACCCGGCGTCCTGCGGGACCTCGGCCTCGGGATCGACGGCGTCGAAGAGGACGGACGCCTGCCGCGCGGCGCCCGCGAACGCCTGCTCCCGGGCGGCCGGGTCGAGCGCCGCGAGCGCGGGCTCGAACAGCTGCCGGACGACGCCGAAGGCGAAGCCCGCCTCGCGCGGGGCGCCGCGGCCCCGCATGACGGTCAGGCCGGCGTCGCGCGCGGTCTCGAGCGCCCGCGCGGTGAGCGCGGTCTTGCCGATCCCGGCCGGGCCGTCGACGAGGACCAGGGTGCCGTCGCCGGTCGCGGCGGTCGCGACGGCGTCGCGGAGGACGAGGACCTCGCGGTCCCGGTCGAACAGCTCCCGCTCCCGTAGGCGCTCCACCAGGGGGGATCCTAGTGTCGCCGAACGGGTCCCCCGCGCTATACGGTGTCCACCCCCCGAGGGGGTGGCCGGTGGTCAGGCGCCGTCGCCGGGCGGCCGGTGGTCGGGGGCGGCCGACGCCGTCCCGGACGAGGGCGCGTCGTCGACGTCGGAGGCGGCCGCCGTGACCGTCGGGCCGTCGGCGCCGGGGCCGCCGCCGGACGTCGACCCCGGCGCGTCCGTCGAGGTCGGCTCGCCGCGTGGACGGGCGTCGCGCTCCGCCGCGTCGCCGCCCGCGCCGACGGGCAGGGCCGGCGCCACGCGGGCGGGGGCGGGCAGCGCCGGGGCGGGATCGCGGCGCAGGCCGAGCGCCCGGAGCAGGCCGGACCACCAGCGCCGCAGTCGGCCGGCCCGCTCGCCGCCGCCCCAGCGGGCGGGGGGTGGGACGGTGGTGCGGACGAGCGCCACCCACTCCTCCAGCGGCACGGTCCCGTGGATGAGCTGGACGAGGCCGGTGGTGACGGGCGCGTCGATCCCGTTGCGCCGCAGCGCCTCGGAGAGGAGCGGCACCGACTCGAACGCCTCGATCGCCTGGCCGACGCGGCCCGGGATCTCGGCCCCGGGCACCCCGGCGGCGAGGAGCTCGCCCGCGCGACGGTTGCGGCTCTGGGGGGCGAGCGCGGTGGCGACGAGGTCGCCGGTGCCCGCCAGGCCGATGAAGCTCGACGGGTGGGCGCCCTGCCGCTCGGCGAGCCGCCAGACCTCGGTGAAGATGTGGCCGGCGGCCGCCCCGGCGGCGTTGAGCCCCTGGCCCTCGGTCGCCCCGGCCGCCAGCGCCGCAGCGTTCTTCGCGGCGCCCGCGAGCTCGACCCCCGTCGGGTCGTCGGTGTGCTCGCACACGACCCCGGCCCGGAGGAACACGGCCGCGATCGTCGCCGCCAGCTCCTCGTCGGTCGACGACGCGACGAGCCCGGCGCCGTGGTTCACCATCTCGCGCGCGTGGGCGGGGCCGCCGATGCACGCCACCCGGCTCGCGCCGAACCGGTCGGACAGCAGCGCGGTCGGCGACACGCCGTGTGGCGGCACGAGGCCCTTGCTCAGCGACACGACCTTCGCCCGCGGTCCCAGGCCGCCCGCCTCGAGCCGGTCGACGGCGTCGCCGAGGTGGGCGGACGGCACCCCGAGGAAGACGAACTCCGCCCGGCCCGGGCCGGCGTCGATGGTGTCGATCCGCAGGTTCTGCGGTAGCGGCACCCCGGCGAGGTAGCGGGCGTTCTCGCCGGCCTCGCGGAGCTGCTCGGCCTGCTCGGCGGTGCGCGTCTGCAGCGTGGTGCGGAACCCGCCCCGGGCGAGCAGCACCGCCACCGCGGTCCCGAACGATCCGGCGCCGATGACGACCGCCCGGCGGCCCAGCGGATTGGGGAGGGCCACGCCGCGGGTGGGGGCGGCGGGCAGGCGGGAGCGGTCGGTCATGCAGGCGGGCGGCCGGCCGCGGTCGGGCGGGAGCGGCGGCGTGAAGACTAGTCGAGACGTCCCACGCCCCATCGGCGCGGAGCGCGGGGTCGGGCGTGGCCCGGTCCACCCTCTCCTACCCCCGGGCGCGGTCAGCGGTACGCGTCGAGTCGCCCGGCGACGGTGGCGGCCGCCCCCTCGATCGCGGCGGGGTCGCCGGCCTGCACGACGTCGTGCAGGCCGATGCGGCGCGCGTCCGCGGGATCGAGCGCGTCCTCGCCGACGATCGCGATGCACGGGACCCCGGCCCGGCGCGCCTCGACGGCGACCGCCGACACCGCCTTGCCCTCGAGCGTCGTGGCGTCGAGTCGGCCCTCGCCGACGACGACCGCCCGGCTCGCGGCGATCCGCTCGCGCACGCCGAGCGCGTCGAGGACGAACGGCGCGCCGGGCTCCAGGCGCGCGTCGTGCGCCGACCAGAGCGCGCCGGACAGGCCGCCGGCGGCCCCGGTTCCGGATCGTCCGCGCGGGTCGCGCGGCAGCCGGTCGGCCACGGCGTGCATCCGGCGGCGCAGCTCGGGCAGCGTCGCGTCGGTCGCGCCCTTCTGGGGGCCGAACCGGTCCGCGGCCTCCTCCCACGGGGTGCGCACGTCGCAGAGGCAGACGAGCGCCGGGCCGTGCGGCTGACCGAACCGCACCCCGGCGTCGTCGAGCGCGGCGAGGGCGCCGACGCCGCCGTCGACGGTGGCGCTGCCGCCGCAGGCGAGCAGGACGACGTCGACGCCGGATCGCGCGGCGACGGCCAGGAGCTCGCCGGTGCCGCGGCTCGACGCGACGAGCGGATCGCGCTCCGACGGCGCCAGGAGCGGCAGCCCGGTGGCCTCGGCGACGTCGACGACCGCGGCGCCGCCGTCCTCGACGATCGCGAACCCGGCGCCGCGTGGGCGCCCGAGCGGGTCGGTGACGGTCGCGCCGCGCGCCTCGCCACCCAGGCCGAGCAGCAGGACGGTGGCGGTGCCCTCGCCGCCGTCGGCGACGGGGCAGAGGTCGGGTGGGCGCAGTCCGGCGGACTCCAGTCCGCGGCCGATCGCCCCGGCGACGCGGGCCGCGGTGAGCGTGCCCTTGAACGCGTCGGGCGCGACGAGGACCGGGCGCTCGGTCACGCCCGGTCCGCGGGACGACGTCAGGGCGTCTTGGACTTCGGCTCAGGGCCGAAGATCTTCCAGGCGACCCAGGCGACGCCCAGGACGATCGCGGCGGTGATCAGCGTGGAGATGATCCCGGCGATGAACTTGATGACGACGAAGATCGCGATGATCGCGACGATGGCTCCGATGGCCGTCAGGCCACTACCGATCCGGGACCCACCACCGGAGGAGGAGGTGTCGAACGAGGACATGGCCCAAGGGTACCGGGCCGCGCCCGTCGGCCGGGAACGATGCGGGTGGCCGTCGGGCGTCCGACGGTCGCTTGCGGTCCCGCGCGCCGGGGTACGATGGCCCCATGGCCGATCATCACCCGACCGCGGGCGAAGAGGAGTACCTCGAGACGCTGTACTGGCTCCACGAGGTGGAGCTGCCGCTGACGGCGGCGAACGTCGCCCGGGCGATGCTCCTGTCGGCGCCGACGGTGCACGAGATGGTGCGCCGCCTGGAGGCCGACGGGCTCATCACCCGCGACGCGCGCAAGCGGATCGCGTTCACCGACCACGGGCTGCAGGTCGCCGAGAGCGTCGTCAGCCGACACCGCCTCGTCGAGCGGTTCCTCACCGACGTGCTGGGCATCCCGTGGCACGAGGTCCACGAGGAGGCCGAGCGGATGGAGCACGCGATGAGCCCCGCGATCGCGCAGGGCATGCGCGAGGCGATCGGCGACGCGACGACCTGCCCGCACGGGCATCCCATCGAGGTCGGCAAGCGCCTGCCGGGCGCGCCGCTGGCCGACGTCGAGCTGCAGGCCAAGGTCAAGGTCCTGCGGTTCGAGAACGAGGCCGAGTCGGTCCTGCACTACCTGTACGGCACCGGCATCACGCCGGGGATGGAGGGCGTGGTCGTGGAGCGCGACGACGAGCACGTCGTCGTCGAGAGCGCCGGCGGCGTCCGCCACAGCCTCACCCACAGCGCGGCCGAGACGGTGTCGGTGTCGGCCGATCCGTCGCCGCCGCTGCGCGTCGGCCTGCCGCCCGAGGTCGTCCTCGAGCAGGTCGCGTTCGGCCGCTGACGCGGCGGCTCGGGCGGCGGGGACGCGTGCCCCCGCCGCGGGGGTCGCTCAGCCGCGCGCGGCTGCGACGGCCTCGGCCAGCCGCCGGACGCCCTCGTCGACCCGGTCGGCGTGGACGGCCGAGTAGGCCAGGCGGAACGCGTTCTCGCCGCCCTCGACGAGGAAGTCGGTGCCCTTGACGATCTGCACGCCCCGCTCGGCCGCGGCGGCGGCGATCCGGGCGCTGTCGTGGCCTTCGCCCTCCGGCAGCTCCACCCACAGGAAGTAGCCGCCCTCGGGCTGCACGAACCGCGCCTGCGGCAGGTGCTCCTTCAGCGCCGCTCCGAGCCGGGTGGCCCGGTCGGCCAGCGCGGCCTTGACCGTCTCGAGCGCGGGCGCGAACCGCTCGCCGCTGACGAACCGGTGGACGATGCCCTGCGCGACCTGGCTCGGGGCGATGTACGTGTTCGTCGCCCGGGTCGCGATCCGCTTGATCAGCGCGGGCGGGCCGACGAGGTAGCCGACGCGGACGCCGGGGCACACCGTCTTGGAGAACGAGCAGGCGTAGACGATCCGGCCGTCGGTGGCCGCCGCGCCGCCGTCCTGCAGGTCGAGCATCCGCGGCAGCGTCTCGCCGGTGAACCGCACGTCGTAGTACGGGTCGTCCTCGAACACGACGAAGTCGAACTCCTCCGCCAGCGCGAGGAGCTCGCGACGCTTCGCCAGCGACAGCGTCGACCCGCCGGGGTTCTGGAACGTCGGGATGACGTGCGCCAGGCGCGGTCGCAGGCCGGCCTCGAGCTCGCGGCGCAGCTCGGAGACGTCGATCCCGTCCGGCTCCAGGCCGATGAGCCGCACGTGGGCGCCGCGGGCGGTGAGGCCCAGCAGCGTGCGGTCGTACGTCGGCCGCTCGACGACGACCGCGTCGCCCGACGAGATCAGCTCGTCGAAGAGGAACGCGTCGGCCTGCATCGACCCGTTGGTGACCAGGACGTGGTCCTCGGGCACGCCGTGCTTCTCGGCGATCCAGCGCCGCAGCGGGACGTAGCCGATCGACGTGCCGTAGCCGGTGAGCCCGGCGGGATCGGTGTCGAACGCCTCGATCGCCGCGAGCTTGAGCCCCTCGACGTCGACGATGTCGGCGGAGGGGGCCCCTCGGGAGAACGAGATCACGTCAGGCATGCGCGGATGGTAATCCGACCCGCCCGATCGGTGACGGCGGCCCCGAGGTGGCCGGACGGGCCGGCCCCGGCTCCGCGACGAGGGGCGGGGCCGGGAGCGGACCGCCTACCCGTCGTGCGGCGGCCGGGTGACGTCGGCGGGGTCGGCGACGTCCGGGGCCTGCTCGGGCACGAACGACGCGAGCTCGACGACGACCTCCATCGCCAGCGCCTCGAGATCCTGCAGCGGTCCGTGCGGGCGCCCGACGTCGAACGGGCGGGACCTCGGTCCGGCGAACACGTCGCGCAGGTCGAGAGATCCGGGCACGCACCAAGGGTAGGGCCCGGTCCGGACGGGACCGCGCGGCGGGTCAGGCGGCGGCGATCCCGTCGAGCGAGTCGAGCGTCGCGGCGACGGCCCGGGCGGCCTCGGCGCCCTTGCCGACGAGGTGCTCGTGGAAGAACCGGCGGTGGTCCTCGTGCTCGTGGAAGTGGTGCGGCGTCAGCGACACGGAGAACACGGGCACGTCGGTGTCGAGCTGCACGCGCATGAGGCCGTCGACGACGGCGGCGGCGACGAACTCGTGGCGGTAGATGCCGCCGTCGACGACGAGCGCCATCCCGACGATCGCGTCGTAGCGGCCGGTGCGTGCCAGGCGCTTGGCGTGCAGCGGCAGCTCGAACGCGCCGGGCACGGGGTAGGCGTCGACGTCCTCCCGCGCGACGCCGTGCCGGACGATCTCGTCGAGGAACGCGTCCCGCGCGCGCTCGACGAGGTCGGCGTGCCAGCTCGCCTGGACGATCGCGATCCGCCGTGTGCGACTCATCGCTCCACGCTATCCCGCGGGGCGGTCGCGGGGCGTGGCGGGTGGATCGGTCCTCGGCCCGGAAGCGCGACGGGGCGGCCCGTGGGCCGCCCCGCAGGGCGCGCCGGCCCGGCGGGCCGACGCGCGAGGGATGCGATCGGGGATCAGGCGGCCGTCGGCGCGCCCAGGATCTCCATCGCGATCTCGGCGGTCTGGGTCGGGGTGCGACCGACGCGCACGCCCTTCGCCTCGAGCGCCTCGGCCTTCGCCTTGGCGGTGCCGGCCGAGCCGGACACGATCGCGCCGGCGTGACCCATCTGCTTGCCCTCGGGGGCGGTGAAGCCCGCGATGTAGCCGACGACGGGCTTCGTGACGTTGGCCGCGATGTACTCGGCGGCCTCCTCCTCGGCCGAGCCGCCGATCTCGCCCGACATGACGATGAGCTCGGTCTGCGGGTCCTTCTCGAACAGCTCGATGACGTCGACGAACGAGCTGCCCGGGACCGGGTCGCCGCCGATGCCGACGATCGACGAGTTGCCGAAGCCCTTCTGGGCCAGCTCGTTGCCGATCTGGTAGGTCAGGGTGCCCGACCGCGACACGACGCCGACGTTGCCCGGCTTGAAGAACGACGCCGGGATGATGCCGACGTTCGCCTTGCCCGGCGACAGCAGGCCCGGGCAGTTCGGCCCGATGATCCGGGTGCCCGGATGGTCGCGCTTGACCTGGTTGTAGAGCTTCAGCTCGTCGTGGGCGGGGATGCCCTCGGTGATGATGACGACGAGCTCGACCCCGGCCTGCGCGGCCTCGAGCGCCGACGCGGCCGCGAACGGCGGCGGCACGAAGATCATCGCCGTGTTGGCGCCGGTCTCCGCGACCGTCGTCTTCCAGTCGGCGAAGACGGGGATGCCCTCGACGTTCTCGCCGGCCTTCTTCGGGTTGATGCCGCCGACGACGTTCGTGCCGTACGCGCGGTTGTTCAGCGTGTGGAACGAGCCCTCGCGGCCGGTGATGCCCGCGACGGCCAGCTTCGTGTTCTCGTCGATGAGGATCGACATGCTCAGGCCCCCTTCGCCAGTGCGACGACCTGCTCGGCCGCACCGTCCATCGTGGTCGCCGCGTGCACGTTGGGCAGCGCGGCCTTCTCGAGGATCTCACGACCCTGGACGTCGTTCGTGCCGTCGAGGCGGACGACGAACGGCACCGTCGGCTTCAGGTCGTTGAACGCCGACACGAGGCCGTTGGCGACCTCGTCGCAGCGGGTGATCCCGCCGAAGATGTTGAAGAGGACGGCCTTGACGTTGTCGTTGGCGAGGATGAGCTCGACCGCCTGCTTCACCTTCTCGGCATCCGATCCGCCGCCGGCGTCGAGGAAGTTCGCCGGGGTGCCGCCGTGCTGGGCGACGACGTCGAGGGTCGACATGACGAGCCCGGCGCCGTTGCCGAGGATGCCGATGTCGCCGTCGAGCTTGACGTACGTCACGCCCTGCTCGGCCGCCTTGACCTCGATCGGGTCGGCGTTGGCCGAGTCGCCGAGGTCGGCGTGGTCGGGGTGACGGAACGCGGCGTTGTCGTCGAGGGTGACCTTCGCGTCGAGCGCCTTGACCTGACGGTCCGGCGTGACGATCAGCGGGTTGATCTCGGCGAGCGACGCGTCCTCCTCGATCCACACCTCGTAGAGCGCGACGAGGGCGTCGGCGACGCCCTCGATGACGTCGTCGGCGGCCTTGCCGTCGGTGGCGACCTTGACCGCCTCCTCCTTCGTGAGGCCGACGAGCGGGTCGATGTGGTGCTTGATGAGCTTCTCGGGCGTCTCCTCGGCGACGGTCTCGATCTCGACCCCGCCCTCGATCGAGAACATGAGGAGCGGCTTCTTCGCCGAGCGGTCGAGCAGGATCGACGCGTAGTACTCGGTGTCGATGTCGGACGCGTGCTCGATCCACACCGTGCGCGTGATGTGGCCCTTGATGTCGAGGCCGAGGATGTTCGTCGCGTGCTCGCGCGCCTCGTCCTCGTTCGCGGCGAGCTTCACGCCGCCGGCCTTGCCGCGACCGCCGATCAAGACCTGGGCCTTGACGACGACGGGGTAGCCGATCTCGTTGGCGGCGGCGACGGCGTCCTCGACCGTCGTCACCGGCTTGCCGTCGGACACGGCCAGCCCGTGCTTGCCGAACAGCTGCTTGCCTTGGTACTCGAGCAGATCCATAGGGTCCGTTCCTGCGTCGTGGGAGGCGCGTGGCGTCACGCCGGGCGCGGCGATCACGCTGGAGGAGGGCGGCCGCGGAACGGGCCGCTCTCCGCGCGCGCATGCTAGTCCCCGGCCCGCCACGGGCGCGCTCCGCACCCCCGATCGCATCCGCCGACCGGGGGGTTGGTCGGGCGGGCCGGTTGCGGGCGACGGTGCGGGAGCGGGTCGCCCGACCGTCGTATGCCGACGGTGGAACGACCCGCTGTCGGCCTGCCGCCCCGGCCGCCCGCCGAGGCGGCCGCGGGCCCGCCCTACGCCTCGGCGATCGCGCCCGACGTCAGCAGCGCGTCGATCTCGTCGGCGGTGAAGCCGGCGTCGGCGAGCGTCGCGCGGGTGTCGGATCCCGGTGCGACGCGGGGGGTCGGGGTGGTGGGGGGCACGCCGCCGAACCGCGGCGCCGGGGCGTTCTGCAGCTCGCCGTCGACGTCGACGAGGGTGCCGCGCGCCGCGTTGTGGGGGTGGTCGGCGACCTCGCCGAGCTCCAGCACCGGGGCGTAGCAGACGTCGGTGCCACCCAGGCGCTCGTCGAGCTCGTCGCGGGTGTACCCGGCGATGATCCCGGCGAGCTTCTCCTTGAGCTCGGGCCACCGCTCGGTGGTCATCTCGTTCCGGCGCAGGTCGTCGTCGAGCTCCAGCCGGTCGCAGAGCTCGGCGTAGAACTGCGGCTCGATCGACCCGATGCTCACCCAGCGCTCGTCCTTCGTGCGGTACACGTCGTAGAAGTGCGCGCCGGTGTCGAGCATGTGGGTGCCGCGGTCGGCGGTGAACCCGCCCTCGTTGCGCAGCCCGTGGAACATCGCCATGAGCGCCGACGCGCCGTCGACCATCGCCGCGTCGACGACCTGGCCCTCGCCGGTCGCGCGCGCCTGGATGATCCCGGCGAGCAGACCGTAGGCGAGCAGCATGCCGCCGCCGCCGAAGTCGCCGACGAGGTTCAGCGGCGGGATCGGGCCCTCGCCGCGGCGGCCGATGGCGTGCAGCGCGCCGGTCAGGGCGATGTAGTTGATGTCGTGCCCGGCGGCTTGGGCGTACGGGCCGTCCTGGCCCCAGCCGGTCATCCGGCCGTAGACGAGCTTGGGGTTGCGGGCCTGGCAGTGCTCCGGGCCGACCCCGAGCCGCTCCGCGACGCCGGGCCGGTAGCCCTCGAAGATCGCGTCCGCGGACTCGCACAGGCGCAGGATCGTCTCGACGCCCTCGGGCGACTTCATGTTCACGGCGATCGACCGGCGGCTGCGGTTGAGGACGCTGTGGGCGAAGCTCGCCATCGGGTTGCCGCCCGGCCGGTCGACGCGGATGACCTCGGCGCCGAGGTCGGCGAGCATCATCCCGGCGAAGGGTCCCGGGCCGATCCCGGCCAGCTCGATGATCCGGACGCCGGCCAGCGGCGCGGTGGGGTTCGGGGCGGTGGGGCTCACGCGGTCGTTCCTCTCCGTGTCGGCTGGCCGTCCAGCCAGCCCTGCTGCGCCGATCGTACGTCCTGACGCGCACGACGGCATCGGACGATGCGACGAACCGCCCGATCGTCGTCGTGCCGCCGCACCGCCGGACCGTCTGGGACGACCCGCCCGCTTCCGTCCCACCCCGACGATCGTCGGGGGTACGCTCGGGCGGTGCGCCAGACCGTCGACCGTCCGACCCTCACCGCCCCCAACGGGTCCCCGCGGCGCGCGGAGACCGCGGAGGAGCGGTGGGCCCGCATCCCCACGATCGTCACCGGCGAGGACTACCTGGCGTCGATCCGGGGCCGCGGCACCGCGCTGTACCTCTTCGGCGAGCGGCTCGAGGAGCCCGCCGACCACCCCATCATCCGCCCGTCGATCAACGCGCTGAAGGCGACCTACGACCTGGCGATCGACGAGCCTGAGCTCGCCACCGCGCACTCGCCGCTCATCGACGCGCCGGTCAACCGGTTCCTCCACGTCGTCGAGGGCCCCGACGACCTCATGGCCAAGCACGCGATGCAGCGGCGGCTCGGCCAGATCACCGGCACGTGCTTCCAGCGCTGCACCGGCCTGGACGCGATCAGCGTCCTGCACTCGGTGACCTACGACGTCGACCGGGTCCACGGCACCCCCTACCACGAGCGCTACCTGCGGTTCCTCGAGCAGGCGCAGCGCAAGAACGTCCTGATCGCCGCCGGGATGACCGACCCCAAGGGCGACCGGTCCAAGCCGCCGCACCGGCAGGCCGATCCCGACCTGTTCCTCCACGTGTCGGGTCGCAACGAGCAGGGCGTGTTCCTGCGCGGGGCCAAGGCGCACATGACCGGCGGCTGGAACCAGCACTGGATCGCCGTGCTGCCGACGATGAACCTGCGCGAGGAGGATCGCGACTACGCGGTCGTCGCGATGGTGCCGGGCGACGCCGAGGGCCTGACCTACGTGTACGGGCGGCAGGCGTCCGACACGCGCGCGATGGAGCCCGGCACGATCGACAAGGGCAACGCGTGCTTCGGGGGCCAGGAGGTCCTGGTCCACTTCGACGACGTGTTCGTGCCGTGGGAGCACGTGCTGCTCGACGGGCAGACCGAGGTGGCGCAGACGCTCGTGTCGCGGTTCACCGCCTACCACCGCGCGAGCTACGTCTGCAAGACCGGCCTGGGCGACGTCATGACCGGCGCGGCGGCCGAGATCGCCGACCAGAACGGCGTCGTCGCCGCGGCGCACGTGCGCGACAAGCTCGTCGAGATGGTCCACCTCAACGAGACGATCTACTCCAGCTCGATCGCGTCGGCGGCGCGCGCGACGAAGCTCGACTCGGGCATCTGGATGAACGACGAGATGCTCGCCAACGTCTGCAAGCACAACGTCACGCGGTTCCCGTACGAGATCGCGCGGTTGGCCCAGGACCTGGCGGGCGGGATCGTCGTGACGATGCCGTCCGAGGCGGACTACCGGTCCGAGGAGATCGGCCCGCTCCTTGAGCGGATGCTCGCCGGCCGCGAGGACGTGTCGACCGAGGACCGGATGCGGATCCTGCGGTTGATCGAGAACATGACCCTGGGCCGCAACGCCGTCGGCTACCTCACCGAGTCGCTGCACGGCGCCGGGTCGCCGCAGGGCCAGCGGATCCAGATCCTCCGCGGGGCGCGGCTGGAGGAGAAGCGCGGCCTGGCCCGCACGCTCGCGGGGATCGAGGACGCGCCGCCCGCCTGAGGCCGCGGTCGACGGGCCGGACTCGAACCCGGCGCCGGCGGCCGATGATTCACGGCGGGGCGGGTGGTCCCTAGTAGCGTGCCCGCAGCCATGTCCGAGACGCCCATCATCGAAGCCGAGGGGCTCACCCGGTCGTTCGGGGACGTCAAGGCGCTGTCCGGCGTCGACATCTCCGCGCCCGCCGGGTCGGTCCTCGGCCTGCTCGGCCCCAACGGGGCCGGCAAGACCACCACCGTGAGGATCCTCACGACGTTGCTGACCCCCGACGGGGGCAGCGCCCGCGTGGCGGGGCTCGACGTCGTCCGCGACGCCGACGAGCTGCGCACGAAGATCGGCCTGGCCGGCCAGTACGCGGCGGTCGACGAGTACCTCACCGGCCGCGAGAACCTGCGGATGGTCGGTCGGCTGTACCACCTGCCGACGTCCGAGGCGCGCGCCCGCGCGGACGAGCTGCTCGAGCAGTTCTCGCTCACCGACGCCGGCGACCGGGTCGCCGGTGGGTACTCCGGCGGCATGCGCCGTCGGCTCGACCTCGCCGCCGCGCTCGTCGCGCGTCCGCCGGTGCTCTTCCTCGACGAGCCCACGACCGGGCTCGATCCGCGGAGCCGCCTGGCGTTGTGGGAGACGATCGAGGAGCGCGTCGCCGACGGCACCACCGTGCTGTTGACCACCCAGTACCTCGACGAGGCCGACCGCCTGGCCGACCGGATCGCGGTCATCGACCACGGCCGCGTCATCGCCGAGGGCACGTCGGACGAGCTGAAGCGTCGTGTCGGCGGCGAGCGGGTCGAGGTGACGCTCACCGACCCGTCGCAGGCGGCGGCCGCGGCCGAGGCGCTCGCCCCGATCTCGGACGGGCACGCGTCCCCGGACGCCGCGTCGACCGACCGCGACGGGGTGCTGCGCGTGCCGTTGCGCTCCGACGCCGGCGGGGTGGCCGCGGCGGTCCGGCGCCTGGACGCCGCGTCGGTCGGGATCTCCGACATCGCCGTGCACCGTCCGACCCTGGACGACGCGTTCCTCACCCTCACCGGCCGACCGGCCGAGGAGGTGATCGCCGAGAACGGCGAGCTGCGACAGGAGGCGGACCGATGAGCCTGCGCTGGACCATCGCCGACACGCTCGTCCTCGCCGGACGGCAGCTGCGGCGCATCCCCCGTCAGCCCGACCTGCTCATCGGCTACACGGTGCAGCCGATCATGTTCGTGCTGCTGTTCCGCTACGTCTTCGGCGGCGCGATCAGCACCCCGGGCTACGACAACTACGCCCAGTTCCTCATGCCGGGCATCATCGTCCAGTCGATCGCGTTCGGCGGGTTCGTCACCGCGCTGGCGGTCGCGGACGACATGAGCAAGGGCCTGATCGACCGGTTCCGGTCGTTGCCGATGTCGCGGATCGCGGTCCTGGCGGGCCGGTCGATCGCCGACATCGCGCTCAACGCGCTGCAGCTGGCGGTGCTCATCGGCGTCGGCCTGGCGGTCGGGTTCTCGTTCGGGACCGACGTCGGCCGGGTCGTGCTGGGGCTCGTCCTGCTGCTGGCGCTCGGGTACGCGTTCAGCTGGGTGTTCGCCCTCATCGGCCTGAGCGCCGGGTCGGCCGAGACGTCGAACGCGATCGGGTTCACGGTGATCTTCCCGCTGACGTTCGCGTCCGGTGCGTTCGTGCCGCCGGCGACGATGCCCGACGGCCTGCGCGAGTTCGCCGAGGCCAACCCGTTCACGACGTTCGTCGACGCGGTCCGCCACCTGTTCATCGGCGGCGAGGCGGCCCCCGCGAACAGCGACGTGTGGATGGCGTTCGTCTGGGTCGTCGTCATCACCGTCATCGCCGCGTTCCTCGCGGTGCGGAAGTACCGCTCGGTGTCGGCGGGCTGACGCGGGGCGGGGCGGGGCGGGGCGAGGCGCGGGGCGACGGCAGGGCGCGGGGCGTCGCTGACGTGGAGACCCCCACCCCGTCGCCGGCGGTCTTCCCCCTCGACGTCGGGATTCGACGTCCAAGCGGCGCACCGTCGCGAACGCCGGCGGGTGATCCACCAGGACCACCCCACGGTGCCGCCGGTGCGCCTCCCCGCCGCCGGCGCGTCGTCCCTACGCGCTAACCGTCCGTCTCGCGCCCCCGCGCCATGCGATACCCGACCCCACAGATCGCGCATACGGCGTACACACTGTCATACTGGGCCCCATGGCGTTGCCGAAGACCATCGAGTTCGTGACCATGGACGTCTACGGGACGCTCATCGACTGGGAGTCCGCGATCGTCGACGCGTTCCAACGCGAGGCCGGCAAGGACGGGTTCACGATCGACAAGGACCGGCTCCTGGCGTCGTTCCACGAGAAGCACCGCGAGGTCGCCGCCGGCAGCTACGAGCTCTACGCCGAGGTGCTCCGTCGCACCGCCCGCGAGGTCGCCGCCGACCTCGGCTGGGACGACCTGAAGCAGGAGCCCGCGCGCGCGAACTTCCTGCCGGACTCGGTCATCCGTTGGCGTCCGTTCCGCGAGACGATGCCGCAGCTGCGCAAGCTCGGCAAGGAGTTCAAGACCGGGCTGGTGTCGAACATCGACGACAAGCTCCTGGGGCAGACGCGCCGCCACATCCCGCACGACTTCGACCTCGTCGTCACCGCCCAGCAGGTCCGGTCGTACAAGCCGGACGCGGCGCACTTCACCGAGATCGCCCGCCGTTACGGGTCGAAGAAGAACTGGGTCCACATCGCGTCCGGGTACCACACCGACGTCGCGCACTGCGTCAAGGCGAAGATCCCCGTCATCTGGGTCAACCGCCACGGCGAGGAGCTCGAGCCCAAGACGAAGGGCCCGACCGTCGAGGTCCGCACCCTGCTCGACGCGGTCCGCGAGCTGGGGCTGAAGTAGCCCCACCGGGCCCCCGTGGCAATCTGGGCGGATGCGCGCGCTCGCCGTCCACCCGGATGTCCTCGTCGTCGTCTCCCGCGTGTGGCAGACGACGGCGGCGCTCGTGCGGGCGCCCGCCGCGGAGGGCTCCACGCCGGCCGCCGCGGCGTCGCCCGCGTCCGGCGCCGGTGACGGTCCCGCCCCGTCCGCCCCGCGCGAGGCGTTCCTCGTCGACTCGCCGGTGTACCCGGACGAGCTGGAGCTCACCGCGCAGGTCGCGGGGCAGGCGGGGTTCGCGGTCGCGGGGTTGCTCGCGACCCATGGCGACTGGGATCACCTGCTCGGTCGGTTGGCGTTCCCGGACGCGGCGCTCGGGGTGGCCGAGACGACCGGTGCGCGACTCACCGCCCGGCCGGGCGACGCGGCCCGCGAGCTGCGGGCGTTCGACGCCGAGCACTACGTGCGCCGCGACCGGGGCCTGGGGCTGGGCGAGCTGCAGACCCTGCCGGTCCCGGGCCGTCTGGCGCTCGCCGGGGGTGGCGACGACGCCGCCGATCACGAGCTGGAGCTCCACGCGACCGACGGCCATACCGCCGACGGGATGGCGGTGTGGGTGCCGTGGGCGCGGACGCTCGTCTGCGGCGACTACCTGTCGCCGGTCGAGATCCCGACGTGGCACGAGGCGGACGGGTCGCGCAGCGCGTACCGGACCACCCTCGACCGTCTGCGGCCGCTGGTCGAGCAGGCGGATTGGGTGATCCCCGGCCACGGTGGCCCGATCGACGCGCAGCGGGCGCTGGCGATCTGGCGCGAGGACGTCGCCTACGTCGAGGACGGCCGGATGCCGATCGCCCGCAACGACCGCCGCCAGCAGGAGCTCGACCGGGCCAACCGTGCGGTGGGCTGACGGGGCGTCGGGGTCCGGGTCGGCGGCCGGATCCGGCTCCGCGCCACGACCAGCCCCGCGAAGGGCTACCCCTACATCGCCGGGACGTCCGCAGTGCGGCGACTGACGGTCCGCTGACGCCGGGCCGTCGCCGACGACCCGCCACACTGGAGGGGATGTCGTCGTCGCCGTCCGCCGATCCGTGGAGCGCCCTGCTCGCCGGGGGACGCGACGACGGACGGCTCGTCCGCGAGGCGTTCGAGGGGGCCCGGCCGGCGTCGACTGCACCGCTGCCCGACGTGCTCCACCCGGACCTGCGCGACGCGCTGCGTCGCCGTGGCGTCGAGCGGCTTTACGCGCACCAGGCCGCCGCGGTCGCCGTGCCGTCCCCACGCCCGTTCGTCGTGACCACCGGCACCGCGTCCGGCAAGTCGCTCTGCTTCCAGCTGCCGCTGCTCGACGCGCTGCTGCGCGAGCCGGGCGCCCGGGCGCTGCTGCTCTACCCGACGAAGGCGCTGGCGCAGGACCAGGCACGATCGCTCGCGTCGTTCGGCCTAGGCGACCGGCTGCCGGTCGCGATCTACGACGGCGACACCCCGCGCGAGGCCCGCCGCGACGTCCGCACCCGGGCCCGGATCGTCATCACCAACCCCGACATGCTCCACGTCGGGATCCTGCCGCGACCCGACCTGTGGACCGACTTCCTCGTCCGGCTGAGGATCGTCGTCGTCGACGAGGCGCACGTGTACCGCGGCGTGTTCGGGTCGCACGTCGCCAACGTCCTGCGCCGCCTGCGCCGCGTCGCCGCGCGGGCCCAGGGCACGGTGGCGTTGCCGGGCGGGGGACGGGCGGCGCGGCCGGCCCGTCGCCGGGAGGACTTGACGGCGCGCGGCGGCGCCACCGGACGCGACGCGGCCCGGCCCGACGGGACGCTTGGCGATCGTTCGCACGACGTGAACGATCACCAACGGTCCGAGGAGCGGGTCCGCTTCCTCCTGGCGTCGGCGACGATCGCCAACCCCGTCGAGCACGCCGAGGCGCTCACCGGGCTGGACGACGTGACGCTCGTCGACGAGGACGGGTCGCCGTCGGCGGGACGACGGATCGCGATGTGGAACCCGCCGCTGTTCGACGAGGACGACGACCAGCACGCCACCGCCGCGCGGGTCCGGCGCGAGCGCGGGGCCGACGACCCACCGCCGCCGTCCAACCCGGACGTCGAGCTGCTCGACGCGGCCGAGCTCATCGCCGGCCGCCGGCGACGATCCGCGCTGTCCGAGGCGGCCGACCTGCTCGCCGACCTCGTCGAGTCCGGGGCGTCGGTCATCTGCTTCGTCCGGTCCCGCAAGGGGGTCGAGGTCACCGCCGGGCTCACCGCCGACGAGCTGGAGGAGCGCCGCCGGCCCGACCTCGCCGGACGGGTCATCGCGTACCGCGCCGGGTACACCACCGCGCAACGGCACGACCTGGAGCGGCGGCTCGTCGCCGGCGAGGTCCGCTGCGTCGTGACGACGAGCGCGCTCGAGCTGGGGATCGACATCGGCCGGTTGGACGCGAGCGTCGTCGTGACCTTCCCCGGCACCGTCGCGTCGCTCCGACAGATGTGGGGGCGCGCCGGGCGTCGGGCGCGGGGCCTGGCGGTGTACGTCGCCGGGGAGGACGCGCTCGACCAGTACTTCTGCCGGCACCCCGACGACTTCCTCGACCGGCCGGTGGAGGCCGCGATCGTCCGCCACGAGAACGAGCCGATCCACCTGGCGCACCTGCTGTGCGCCGCATACGAGGCGCCGCTCGACGAGCGCGACGAGCCGATGCTCGGGCCGCGGTGGCGGGCGCACGCCGAGGAGCTCGAGCGTCACGGCCTGCTGCGGGAGCGGCGTGGCGCGTTCCGGCCGACCGACGGTCACGCGTTCCCGGCGGGCGAGCTGGGCCTGCGCAGCGCGACCGGTCGCCGGGTCGTCATCGTCGACGGGTCCACGGGCGAGGAGCTCGGTCACGTCGAGTGGGACAAGGCCCCCGCGACCGTGCACCCCGGGGCGGTGTACCTGCACGCCGGGGCGCGCTACGAGGTGCAGGACCTCGACCTGGAGCGCGGGTACGCCGTCGTCGAGCCGTTCTCGGGCACCTGGTGGACGGAGCCCAAGCGCGAGATCGAGATCACCTTCGAGCGGCTCCTCGACCACCGCGTGCTGCGTCCCTGGGCGGGCGGGGGCGGCGGCGGGACCGACGGGGGAGGAGGCATCGACCTGCACCTGGGCGAGGTGACCGTCACCGACACCGTCCTGGCGTACCAGCGGCGACGGGTCGGGTCGGGCGAGGTGATCGACCTGCACACCGTGGACCTGCCGTCGGTGAGCTTTCGCGCCGAGGCGGTCTGGTACGAGCCGGGGCCGGTGATCGGGACCGGAGGACTGGATCCGTCGGCCGACGATCAGGGCGACGGGTCCGGGCACGTGCCGTTCCCGTCGGAGCACGTCCTCGGGTCGCTCCATGCCGCCGAGCACGGCCAGATCGCGGTGCTGCCGCTGCTGGCGATGTGCGACCGCTGGGACGTCGGTGGCCTGTCGACGAACATCCACCCGCAGACCGGCGGGCCGACGATCATCGTCTACGAGGGGCACGTCGGCGGCGTCGGCATCGCCCGCCAGGCGTTCCGCGAGTTCGAGACGTGGACCGACGACGCCCGCCGGATGATCCGCGAGTGCCCGTGCGAGTCCGGCTGCCCGTCGTGCGTGCAGTCCCCGAAGTGCGGCAACCTCAACGAGCCGCTCCACAAGGCCGGGGCGCTGGAGCTGCTGAACCGGGTCGCGGCCGGCGCGTGAGTGTCGCCTTCCGGGAAGGGTGAGTTCAATCCGCGGTCGCGGTCGCGGTCGCGGCCGCCGACGCCGCGCCGGCCGGCAGCAGCTCCAGCTCCGACCGGTCGACGGTCGCCAGCATCCGTCCGTGCTCGCGCGGCGTCCATGGCCAGGCGAGCGGCAGGCCGTCGCCGTCCAGGTACCAGCTGTCGCAGCCGCCGGTCCATGCGGTGTCGCCCATCGCGGCGAGCATCCGAGCGTTGTACGCGGCGGTGACGTCCTCGCGCGGGACGACGCCGCCGACGTCGGCAGCGTCGAGCAGGCCGATCGCCTCGGTGATCCACCGCGCCTGCACCTCGGCGATGGCCACGAGCGACTGGTTGCCGACCGGGCTGTGGGGGCCCAAGAGCACGAAGAAGCTCGGGAACCGGGGAACCGCGACCGTCCGGTAGGCGCGCGGCGTGTCGCCCCAGACGTCGTCAAGCCGGGTGCCGTCGCACCCCACGACGTCGATCGGACGCATGTAGGCGCGCGTGTCGAACCCGGTCGCGAGGACCAGAACGTCCAAGGGATGGTGGGCGCCGTCCTCGGTCACGATCCCGTCGGGGACGACCTCGCGGATCCGGCGGTCGACGAGCGTCACGTCCGGACGCTGGATCGCGTCGTAGTACGACCACGACATGACGAGACGCCGGCACATCGGATCGTCGGCCGGGGTGAGACGCCGGCGCAGCTCGGGATCGCGCACGCGACGCAGGTTCCACCGGCACAGCGCCGAGAACATCCGCCGCTGCAGGCCCGGACGCCGCGTCGCCTCGGCGAACGTCCAGTCGTAGAACCGGCTGTAGCCGCGGTGCGCCAGCCGGTTGAGCCGCGGGAACCGCCGGAACAACGCCGCCGAGGCGGGACGGAGCCTGCGGTTGGGTAGCGGGAGGATCCACTGCGCGGTGCGCTGGAACACCGTGACGTCGGCGGCCACGCCGGCCAGGGCCGGGGTGATCTGGGCGCTCGTCGAGCCGGTGCCGATGATCCCGACGCGCCGGCCGGTCGGATCGACGTCGTGGTTCCATCGCGCGGTGTGGAACGCGGGACCCGCGAACCGGTCCAGGCCGGGGATGTCGGGTACGACGGGGTGGTGGAGGATCCCGCAGGCGGTGACGAGCGCGCGGGCGGTGATCGTCCCGCCGTCGCGCGTGGCGACCCGCCAGCGGTCGCCCGCCCAGCGCGCCTGCGTCACCTCGACCCCGAACCGGGTCCGCTCGAGCAGGCCGTGATCGCGCGCGACGCCCTCGAAGTACGCGCGGATCTCCGCGCCGCCGGGAAGCCATGTGCTCCACGCCGGGTTCGGGGCGAACGAGAAGCAGTAGCAGCGCGCGACAACGTCGCAGGCCACCCCGGGGTACGTGTTCTCGCGCCAGGTCCCGCCGACGGCGTCGCCCTTCTCGACGATCAGCAGGTCGTCGATCCCGGCCCGCCGCAGCGCAACGCCCATCGCGATGCCGGACATCCCCGCGCCGACGATGAGGACGTGGACGTCGGTCGCGTGTTGCGATCCACTCATGGGCCGACGATAGAAACCGGACGGCCATCCTGTCAATGTGGACCGGGCTAGGCCGAGGGCCGCCGTCGCAACACCGGCCAGCATCAGGACGTCACGACGAGCAGTGATCGGCGCGTCGGTTGGTGACCGCCGACCGTGCCCCCGTCGATCAACCGGTCAAGCGTCCGGTCTATCGGAACGCCGGCCGCGCCGCTCACCGATCGCCCGGGCGAACGATCGGCGCGCCAGGGCCCAGGTCGCATCGTCGTGGCGCGTTCCCGGGGGGTCCAGCAGGGCCAGTCCGCGCACCGTCGCGGTGACGAGCCGCACCAGCGTCTCGGTGTCCTCGTCCGTCGGCAGGTCCCACGCGGCGAGGGTGATCGCCGCGATCTCGAGGTTCGTCGCGGCGACGATGCCGGCGAGCCGCTCGTGGAGCACGGCGTCGTCGCGGGCCTCGACCTGCGCGGCGAGGAACCCGCGGTACAGCTCGTCCCGGAAGATGCCGTAGACCGCGTCCAGCACCTGTCCGTCCCGGTCGGGACCGGATGCCCGGGTAGCCACGTCGCGCAGCGTCCGCATCGCGGCGGCGACGCCGTCCTCGATCGCGGCGACGACGAGGTCGCCCTTGCGCGGGAAGTAGTGCAGGACCGCCCCCCGCGACACCCCGGCCCGCTCTGCCACGCGCGCGAAGGTCATGGCGGCGAAGCCCTCCGCCGCGAGCACGGCGAGGGCGGCGGCGGTGATCGACGCACGCGTCACCGCCCGGCGCTCGGCCTGGGTGCGGCGCGCCGTGGGCGTGGACGGGGGAGGCACCGGCGGGAGGCTAGCGCCCCTGCCTCGCGCGATCCGTCGTGCAGGATCGGCCGAACCTGCAGCGAACCTGCACGATCGCCACGCTCGGGGGCCGCTGAACCTGCAGCGAACCTCCAACCGGGCCCGGTGGGGTGCGTCAGCCGCCAGATTCACCGGGCCATGTCGCGGGCACAACCACGCACCGGGAGCCCTGCCCGGCTCCCGATGCTCACGGCAGCGGTGTTGGTTGCCGCCGTTGCGCTGCCGTGCGTCGACGTCGGTGCGGAGGCCCAGGCGGCCACCGCACCGACGTCGACGGGGACCGGTTCGGGCTCCGTCGCCCCGGGGACCGGACTGACGACCGCGTCGGCCCCGGCCGCCGCGCCCACCACGTCCGGTCCCGCCGCCGGATCGGGTGGCACGATCGCCAAGCTCACCCCTGCGCGCGTCCGCGCCAAGCTGACGCGCTTCTCGATCTCCCGCGCGACCTGGCCCGTCGGGGGCAAGGCTCCCGTGGTCCGCTTCCGGATCGACGCGCGCCGCCGGACCGTCGCGCGCGTCCAGCTCCGGTACGAGGACCGCAGCACCCACAAGCTCGTCATGCGGCAGGACCTGGGCACCGTCCAGTCCGGCACGACCGTCCGCCAGCCGGTGGACGCCGAGATGGCCGCCCGGCCCGGTCGGTATCGCGTGCGCGTGATCGCGGTCGACACCACCGGTCACCGCGCCCGTCGTCGTGGCGTGCCCGTCGCCCGCAACCTGCGCGTGCGAGAGCGGCGCTCCGCGACCAAGCCCGCGACGCCGAAGGCCACTCCCGGGCCCGGCGGCCACGTCTTCCCGGTGCAGGGTCGTTGCAACTTCCGCACGGTGTCGGGCCAGCGGTTCCAGGCCGGACGGGGCGGCGGTCGCGCCCACAACGGGCACGACATCGGAACGTTCGACGCCTACCCGCCCGCCGTCGCCTACACCGCGGGAACGGTGTCGCGCACCTGGTGGGACGACGGCGGGGGTGGGTGGACGCTCGTCATCGACGGTGACGACGGCCGCGCCTACGGCTACCTGCACCTCAAGCCCGGAACGATCGTCGTCAAGGCCGGCCAGCGGGTGGCGGCCGGCCAGCACGTCGCCGACGTCGGCCGCTCGGGCGGCAACTACGATCCGCACCTGCACTTCGAGATCCGGCCGATCCCGTGGGCCGACAACCGTGCCCGGGCGATCGATCCGCTGCCGCTCCTGGCGGCGCTGCCGCATCCCTGCGTCGACTGACGGGTGCGATCCGCGGGCGCCGGGTGCCCGCCGGCGCCGGGCCCGTCGCGCGCGCGACGCCGCACCCCACCCGGGCACCCGATACCCTGTCGGACCGCGGCGAGATAGCTCAGCTGGTAGAGCACACGACTGAAAATCGTGGTGTCCCGGGTTCGAGTCCCGGTCTCGCCACTCCGGAAAGGCCCTGCACGAGCGGGGCCTTTCTCGTTCTCGGGGTGAGGGCGATTCGAGCGGCGAGGGTCGCGTTCTCGGGGTACGCGAGTTGCACTTCGGGGTCGGCCGCGCTCCGAGCACCGCAGCTCGGGCCGTTCGCGTCGCCCGCCTGGTGGACATCGAAGCGTGCTTCGACCCGCTCCCGGTACTCCCCGACGAGGCGCGTGCGTGGGGACTCCTGGTGACCGTTGCTGGCGAGCGCGGTCTCCAGCCTCGCCGCCGTCGATGGATCTGTTGATCGCCGCGGCGACTCGCGTGCACGAACTCACGCTGTTCACGCGCGACGACGACCGTGTGCCGGTGGCGATCACGTCCTGATACGGCAACGTGGTCCGTATCCAATCAGATACACTGGCCGGGTGATCGCAGCCGATCTCCTCACCCGTGCCCGTCACGCGGCGGGCGTCTCTCAGGAGGTCTTGGCCAAGCGTGCTGGCACCTCCCGTCCGACCCTCTCGGCCTACGAGCATGGTCGTAAGTCGCCGAACGTGGAGACCGCCGCGAGGATCGCGGGCGCCGCCGGTTTTGATCTGGCGCTCCAGCCGCGGATCGAGTTCGTCGAGCACCCGATCGGCCATGGCCGCACGGCGATCGTCCCGACCGTCCTTCCCCGGCTCTCCCTCGACCACGCGTTCGCGGAGATCGAGCTGCCGCTGCACCTCAACTGGTCGGAGCCGGGTCGCCGGTTCGATCTGCGTGATCGCGCCGATCGCGCACGGGTCTACGAGACCGTTCTGCGTGAGGGCGCCAACGAGGACATCCTGCGCTACATCGACGGTGCTCTGCTGGTCGACCTGTGGGACGAGCTCGTCGTCCCTGACGCAATCAGGACGGCGTGGGCGCGCGTCGTCCAACCGGCCGTGACCGCGACACCGGCGGCGTAGCGTTGGACGCTTCGGCCCTCACCGAGTTTCAGCGCGAGGTCGCCCGGCTGTTCTTCTCGCTCCCCGAGTCCGACGGTTACCTCCTGGCCGGCGGTGCTGCGTTGGTGGCCAGCGAGCTGACGGACCGACCGACCCAAGACCTCGATCTGTTCGCGCACGCGCCGATCGACTCGGTGCGCACCGGACGGGACGCGCTCCTCGGAGCGATCGCGGCCCGTGGCTGGGCAGCGACCACGATCCGCGACACGACGACGTTCTGTCGCTTGGTCATCCACGGACCCGACGATCTCCTCGTCGACCTCGCCGTGGACTCCACGCCCACATCGCCGCCGACCGTGACCGTGCTCGGTCCAACGCTCGCTCCGGTCGAACTCGCTGCACGCAAGCTCCTCGCCCTCTTCGGCCGGGCTGAGGCGCGCGACTTCGCTGACGTCTTCGTTCTCATGCAGCGCTTCAGCAAGCAGCGGCTCCTCACGGAAGCCGAACAGGTCGACCCTGGGTTCGACCGGCGGGTGCTCGCCCAGATGCTCGCCACGCTCAGCCGCTTTCGAGACGACGAGCTACCCATCGAGCCCGAGCTCGTCGCCACGATGCGCGGGTTCTTCGCTGCGTGGGCGGCCGAACTCGCCGCTGTCTAGCGCGAGGACCGTCTCCGCTGCTTGCTCGGGGCGGGCGCGACCCGGCTGAGCCGATCGACCTCGTGCACGTGCCTGCGTAGTGGCGCTTCGGGCATCGGGCTTCATCCCCGGTGACCCACAGCCACGACAGGAGCGCTTCGCTTCCTGCGCCGGCGGGGCTCTGTTGCGCCCCGGGTCAGCCGCCGGTGGGCAGGTAGCCGAGCGCCGCCGCCAGCTCACGCGCTCGATCGCGCCGAGCACGCAGTCGATCATCCTCGGGGCGATCACCGGCGTCGGCGGTGGGATGGTCCGCGACCTGCTGCTGCGCCAGGTCCCCAACGTCCTGCGCGCAGACCTGTACGCCGTGCCGGCGCTGCTCGGGGCGACGGTCGTCGTCGTCCAAGAGGCCGGGGCCGAGACCTGGCTGTTCCCGCTCGTCGGTGTCGTGTCGTGCGTCGCCGTCCGGCTCGTCGCGGTGCGTCACGGGATCGGACTGCCGATCGCCCCCAGCGAGCGCCGGTCCGACCCACCGCCGGACGAGTGACGCCCGTGGCCGGACGCCCGCCGCCACGACGCCGGGTACGCCCACGACCCCCGGCCCGTCCGGTCGACGTCGCCAGACGCGACCTCGGTGCGGGCGCCGGGCACTGGTAGGTCGGGGACTCGTACCGGCCGCACCGCGCCGGCCTGCCGCTACGTGGCGTCGGCGTCGGACAGCGGCAGCAGGCGCGCGGTGGCGTAGCCGTCGGGGCCACGGCGGTCCGGGTGGGTGAGTCCCTCGACGACGATCCGGCGGGCCTGCAGGATCGTCGCCGAGATCGCGTCGTCGTCGAGCGACGTCCCGTCGCCGCGCAGCGTCAGGGCGACATGCCGTTCCACGCGCCGAACAGCAGCCGCGACGTGAGCTCGGGATCGACGTGCGGTGCCGCCTCGCCGGCGTCGACCGCGGCGCGGGTTCGCGTGCGCCGGATCGCGACGCGGCGGGTCGGGATCCGGGAGTGCCCACTCCCGCGCGTGATGGCAGCCGCGCCCCCGACGGACCCTCCGGTACTCCGGGAATCCATCGATGTTCGATCATGAATCTCCTTACAGGTAGAGCGGGTGGCACCGTCCGGGTCCGGCGCGAGCGTCGGGGTCCTGCGACGATCGCCCGATGACCACCGCCCGGCACCGGCGCAGCGCCGGACTCCTGCCCTACCGCCGGGATCCGGACGGGTTGCGGGTGCTCGTCGCCCACATGGGCGGGCCGCTGTGGGCGCGCCGTGACGAGCGGGCCTGGTCGATCCCCAAGGGCGAGCACGGTGGCGACGAGGAGCCGCTGGCGGCGGCCCGCCGCGAGTTCGCCGAGGAGCTCGGCCTGCCGGCCCCGGACGGCCCGACCCTCGACCTGGGCGAGGTCCGTCAGGGATCGGGCAAGCGCGTGCGGGCGTGGGCGGTCGCGGCCGACGTCGACCCCGACGCGATCGTTCCCGGCACGTTCGAGATGGCGTGGCCGCCCCGCTCCGGTCGCACGATCGTCGTGCCCGAGGTTGACCGTGTCGCGTGGATGACCGTCGACGAGGCCCGCCCGCGCCTGGTCGCGGCGCAGGAGGCGTTCCTCGACCGGCTGGTGGAGCACCTGGACGGCGGGGCCGGGCGCGACGCGCCGTCCTGACGGTGCCCTGTCGCAGGGGGCGGATCCGCGTCACCTGCACGGTCGATCGACCAGACGCCGGACCCGCGACGGCGGGTGGTCGATCCACCGTCGCATGAACGGTCGATCGACCAAGAGCCGGGCCGGCCACGACCGGTGGTCGATCTACCGGGCGCGGTCTCCACCGGAGCGCCGTCGCCCGCCCCTACGACCCGGGTGGCCGACCGCCCCTACGACCCGGGTGGCCGACCGCCCCTACGACCCGGGTGGCCGACCGCCCTTACGACCCGGGTGACGGGCCCTACAACCCGGGCCACCGCCCCTACGACCCGGGCGACCGCCCTACGACTCGGGCAACCGGCCCATCGCCGCCCAGGTCGCCCCTGCCACGCCGCGCGCGAACGCCGCGTCCTCGGCGGGCGGCCGGGTGGCGACGTGCATCGACACCGCACGCTCGGTCCCCCACGCGATCCACTCCGCGGCGGGGCCGGCGTCGATCGACCGGTGGGCCGCCCCGGCCGCCTGGTCGCGCTCGATGCGCCGCCGGATCGACGCCGCGAACTCGACGATCCTCTCCTGCCAGAACCCGTCGACGTCCGGCTCGTACCCGGCCACCTCGACCACCGCGCGCAGCAGCGGCGCGTGCGCCCGGTACTCGGTGACGTGGTGCAGGACCACCGCGTCGAGCTCGTCGCGGGTGCCGTCCTCGTCGACCCACCGGGCGGCGCGGTCGAACAGCGTCGCCGTGGCCGACTCGGTCAGCGCGATGAGCAGCGCGACCTTGTCGGGGAAGTGCCCGTAGAACGTCGATCGGCCGATGCCGGCCTCGTCGGCGATCCGCCCGACCGGCAGCGCCGTGAACGACTCACCGGCGACGAGCAGCCGCTCGACGGCGTCGCGCACGCGACCGGCGATCGCGTCGCGACGGTCGCGCCCGCCGGCCGGGCGTCGGGTCACCGACGGCATCTCAGACCGTCCTCTCGCCGTCGAGGCCGCTCACGCGTCGGATCCCTGCACGCGGTTCCACTCGATCCACCCGGTGCCCTCGCGCCCGTCCTCGTCGGTGACGCGGCACATCGCCCGCGGGAAGTGACTGACCCGCCCGTCGGGGGCGTCCATGCGCAGGGCGCCCCAGGCGAGCGGCTCGACGGTGACCTTCGGCAGGCCCGGCCCGTGGTCGAGGACCGCCCGCTCGGTCAGCCCGTCGGCGCGGGACTCGTAGGACGAGTCGGCGACGGTGATCTCGGTGAGCTCCCCGTCCCGCTGCACGTACCCCATGCCCTGCCCGGGGATCCGCGGCACCGTCACCAGGTGGGTGTGGGTGCCGTCGGCGAGGTGCAGGCCGCTCCACATCCAGTCGACCGCCCACCAGTCCCGCGTGCCCCACGAGTGGTCGCGCTGCCCCGGACCCTCGAGCGTCAGCTCCTCGTCGCCGACCCGCACGGTGCCCGTCACCCGGCACGGGATCTCGTACCGCGACCCGCGTCGCCACCGGTACGGCGTACCGGCGGTGTGCCACGTCAGGTCGATGTCGATCTCGACCGGCTCGCCCTCCTCGTGGCGCAACGGCGCCGACGGGTCGTCGTGGGAGCGGGCGGTCCCGCGCACCGTCACTCGATAGCGCTCCAGGGGCACCTCGCAGTGGTGCTCCACCTGCAGCCCGGGGACGTCGATCGCGTGCGACGGGTCGTCGAGGGCGGGCAGCGGGAAGTGCCCGACGAGCATCGTCGAGGGCCGATCGGGACCGCAGACGCAGGCGGTGAACAGCGCCTCGTCGCGGTTGGGCAGGCGGCCGATGCGCGTGTACACGCCCAGGTCGGCGGCGTCGGACACGGCGTCGAAGTACCACGACTCGTTCCACCACTCCTCGGGCCCCGGGGCGTGGGCCCCGTCGTCCTCGGGGTCGGGACGCAGCGGCTCGGGCACGGCGTCGTCGGCGTCCGGCAGCAGCGCGACGGCGTCCAGGTCGATGACCTGCTGGGCGTTGCGGGCCAGCCACCGCATGAACATCTCGTCCCCGCGCTCGGTCCGCTCCACCACCATCGACGCGACGATCGTCATCACCAGGCCGAAGAACGTCGACTCGCGGTATCCCTCCCAGCACTCCTCCCAGGTGAAGCCCGTCACCCCCTGACCGAGCACCTCGTCGTGGTACAGCCGCACGAGCGACTCCTCGTGCTCGCGGCGGTCCTCGTCGGTGAGCGCCCCGCCGACGAAGTACGCCGCGTCGGTCATCGCCGGGCCCCACGCCATCGTCTGCCAGTCGACGACGGTGCAGGCGCCGTCGCGGAAGAGCAGGTTGTCGAGGCGGAAGTCCCCGTGGACGAGGCCCATCGGCGGGCGTCGCGCCGCCGTCCAGGCGTCGGCGACCGCCACGAACCGCCGGCAGACCTCCTGGTGCTCGGGCGCGATACGGTCGCCGTAGCGGTCCAGGAACCCCGGCAGCAGCTGGGCGAGCAGGTCCTGGGTCAGCGGGTTGGGCAGGTTGAGGAACGGCTCGGTGCCCAGCGCCAGGTCGCCGAGCACCGGGGCGTGCAGCCGCGCGAGCGCGAGCATCGCGGCGCGGGCGTCCTCGATCCCGCAGCCCGCGATCTGGTCGCCCTGCGTCGCCCCGACGACGTCCTCCAGCACGAGGGTGAACCAGCCGTCCTGCTCGTCGTACTCCGCCAGGTGGCACCGGGGCAGGGGGCCGCCGATCCGCTCCGCCATCTCGCGGTAGAACGAGATCTCGCGGTAGTAGGCGCCCATGCCGACCCCGGTGCCGCGACTGTTGGGGTCGGCCGACGCGACCTTGACGACCACGGTTCCCGGCTCGCCGTCGACGGTGAAGCGGACCCGATGGCTCTGGCTCATCTGGCCCGTGCCGATCGCGGTCGTGGAGTCGACCTGCAGGCCGGGTCGGCCGAGGACGTCGGCGAGCCAGGTCGACGTGAGCTCGTCGACGGTACGGAGGAGCGCAGGAGAGATCATGCGACATCTTGTCCGACACCCTGTCGCCAACGCAAGTCCGATCGCGAAGGTAGAATCATTCTCTCGTTCTACCTTCTACCTCCGTGGAGGTCGTGATGGCCATCAACATCAAGGACCCCGAGACCGACCGGCGCGCGCGCGAGCTCGCCGCGCGGACCGGCGAGTCGCTGACCGCGGCGGTGCGCACCGCGATCGACGAGCGCCTGGAGCGGATCCGCGGCCGCCGGGTGACGCCCGATCTGGCAGCCGAGCTCGACGCGATCGCCGAGCGCAGTGGGGCGTTGCCGGTGCTCGATCGGCGGACGGCGGACGACATCCTGGGGTACGACGACGACGGCCTCCCCTCCTGATGGTCATCGACACATCGGCGCTGGTGGCGATCCTGCTCGACGAGCCCGATCGCCGCCGGTTCACGCAGGCCATCGCGCGTGCGCCGATCCGGGTGCTGTCCGCCGCCACGCTGGTGGAGGCGGGGATCGTCATCGAGGCGCGACTCGGTGAGCCGGGCGGCCGCGAGCTCGACCTTCTCCTGCACCGCGCCGACGTCGAGGTGCTCGCCGTCGATGACGGCCAGGCCGCACTGGCCCGGTCCGCGTGGCGGCGCTTCGGCAAGGGACGCCACCCCGCGGCCCTGAACTACGGCGATTGCTTCTCCTACGCCCTGGCGGCGCTGCGCGATGAGCCACTCTTGTTCAAGGGCGACGACTTCGCCGCGACGGACATCCGGTCCGCGTTGACCTGATCGGCTGACGGACCCGGAGCGCGCCGCCTCAGGGCCGGCTGTCGGATCCCGGGCGCGCCGGGCACAATCGTCCGATGGCCGGTGAGCGCGTGCTGATCCCCTTCCCGGACGTCGCCGACGTCGCCGGACCCGGGTGGCCGTTCGGGCTCGACGTCACGGTGTGGGACGGTGCGGGCGACCCGCCGGCCGATCTGGACGGCGTCGCGTTCTACGCCCTGCCGTACGGCGAGCCGGCTGGGTACGCGGTGCTGGACCGGCTGCTCGCCGGGCCCGACCTGCGGGTGGTGCAGAGCCTGCGCGCCGGGGTCGACGAGCTCGTCGGGGTGGTGCCCGCCGACCGGACGCTCGCCAACGGTCGTGGGCTGCACGACGCGTCGACCGCCGAGCAGGCGATCGGGATGATCCTCGCCGCCCAGCGCGAGCTGCCGCGGTGGCTCGACGCGCAGCGCCGCGGGACGTGGGACCAGGAGTTCACCGGGTCGCTCGCCGACCGCCGGGTGCTCCTCGTCGGGGCCGGTTCGATCGGGGGCGCGATCGCCCGCCGGCTCGTGCCGTTCGAGGTGGACCTGACGCTCGTCGCCCGCCGCGCCCGGCCGGCGGAGCGCGTGCGGTCGGTGCAGGACCTCGACGACCTGCTGCCCGACGCCGAGATCGTCGTCCTCGTCCTGCCCGACTCGGCCGAGACCCGGGGGATCCTCGACGCGCGCCGCCTGGCGCTGCTGCCCGACGGGGCGCTCGTCGTCAACGTCGGTCGCGGCCCGGCGATCGACACCGACGCGCTCGTCGCGGAGCTGCGCACCGGCCGGTTGCGCGCGGCGCTCGACGTCGTCGACCCCGAGCCGCTCCCCGCCGGCCACCCGCTGTGGACGACGCCGGGGACGATCATCACCCCGCACGTCGGTGGTGGGTCGGCGAGCTTCGCCCCGCGCGCCCGGCGGCTGCTCGCCGACCAGCTGCGGCGGTTCGCCGCCGGCGAGGCGCTGGCGAACGTCGTGGAGGAGCGGGCGTAGCGGGCGGCCGGCGACGGCGTCAGTCGTCCATCCGGGGGCGCCGCCGCTGCTGCTTGAGCTGGCCGCGGCGGCCCTTCGCCTCGACCCGGCGGCGCTTGGATCCCTTGGTGGGGCGCGTCTCGCGGCGGGGCGCGTCGACGTGCAGCGCCTCGCGGAGCCGTTGCGCCAGGCGCTCCAGCGCGAGCTCGCGGTTGCGCGACTGGCTGCGCGCGTCCTGCGCCACCGCCCGTGCGACCGGACCCAGGCGGTCGATCGCCCGCGCGCGCTGGGCGTCGCTCAGGCCGGCGGCGGTCCGCAGGTCGACCGTCGCCTCGATCCGCGACGCGGTGACGTTGGCGTGCTGCCCGCCGGGACCGGACGAGCGGCTCGCCCGCACGACGACGTCGACGAGCGGGATCCGGACCGATCCGGTGATGCGCAGGTCGTCGGCCACCGTTCGAGGGTAGGCGGTCGCCGGTCCGGCGGGCGGAGCGGGTCGCCCGACCGTCGTGGGGCGACGGCGGAACGACCCGCCGTCGTGGCGGGCCGGCGGCCCGGGTCACGGTCCCCCTGGCGCGCCGGCGTCCGTTCCTGCCAGAATCGGACCACGATGAGCAACCTGCAGCGCCGCTCCGGCAACCGCCTCTCCCGCACGCAGCGCGTGGACCGCATCTACAAGCTGGGCCTGACGTCCGCGGGCGGCGCGGTCGCGCTCGTCGTCGGGCTCGTCATCGGCGCGGGATGGCTCATCGCGCTCGGGCTCCTCGCCCTCGTCGGCGGCGGGTTCCTCCTGCGCAACACGATGCGCTAGCCACTCGCGTCCCGGCCCGGCCTTCCACGAACGCCGGGCGCCGCGGTCGACGTCACGTCGCATCCGGTCCGGGATCCGGTCGCACCACGACCGGTTCCCGGAACGCGTCGCCCGGCCCGTCCGCGTCAGCGCACCCGCACCGTCGTGCCCATCGGGACGCGGCGGTACAGCTCGACGACGTCGTTCGGGTGCATGCGGATGCAGCCGTGGGACGCGCGCGATCCGAGCGACCACGTCTCGGCGGTCCCGTGGATCCCGATCCCGTCGCGCAGGCCGAGCCAACGGGCCTTCAGCGGGTTGTTCGGCGCGCCGCCCGGGATGACCTGGCCGGCCAGCGACCCGGCCCACGCCGAGTTCGGGACGTGCCACGCCGGATTGATCTGCCGCGACGTCACCGAGTAGAAGCCGGCGGGCGTGTCGTGCCCGGCCGCGCCGACGGCGATCTTGTAGGTCTTGACCCACTTCAGCCGCTTGAACAGGCGCAGCTGGAACGTCTTGCGATCGACGGTGACGACCGTGCCGTACTGGCGGCGCAGGCCGTTGGCGGTGACCTTCGGCTTGACGCGGCGGACCTTCTGGACGACCTCCTGGTCCTCGCCGGTCGACGCGACCTTGATCGCGTCGGCCACCGTCTTGCGCAGCTTCGCGCGCTCGACCTTCCACCCGGAGCGGGCGCTGCGCAGGGCGTGACGCTTGATGCGGATGACGACGCGGCCGTCACGGGCCTTGCGACCCATCTTCGACAGCGACGCGATCCACGTGTCGACGGCCTCGGCGTCCCAGCCGACCGGGATCGTCAGCGGCGTCCGCACGCGGGCCCGGATCGCGGCGTCGGCGGCGGCGTCGACGTCCCACCTCCACCCGATCCGGGACGACGAGATCGTGTGCGGACGGCCGGCGATGCGGACGGTGATCGAGCCACCCTTCGGCTTCTGCCGCGCCAGCGGCGTCAGCGCCTGCACGACCTGCTCGCGGGTCATGCCCTGCACGGCGACGCCGTTGACGGTCACGCCGCCCTTGACGATCCGCGGGGCGTCTGGCGCCGGGGTGGTGGGGGTCGTCTCGGTCTGGGCGCCGGCGGTCGACGGGACGGCCAGGACCGTGGTCGCCAGGACGACGGTCCCGGCGGCGCGGAGGGAGCAACGCATCCCACAAGGGTAGGCGGCGTCGGGCGGCGGGGCGTCACCTGCACGGGGGCGTGCGTCCCCCCGGGCGGATCGTGCGGCGCTCAGGTGGACGCGGCGCCGTCGGCGGGGGCGCCGTGGCGGGCGTCGAGCGCGCCGACGAGGTCGACGAGCAGGTCGGCGACGGTCTCGGTCGCCTCGATCTGCGGGGAGTGGCCGACGCCGGGCAGCAGCTCGAGCCGGCCGTCGGGCAGGGCGGCCACGAGCTCCCGGCCCCCGGGGTGCGGCACCATCCGGTCGCGGTCGCCCCACACGACGAGCACCGGGCAGGACACCCGGTCGAACGCGAACGGGTCGTCGAGCTCCTCCATGAGCCGCTGGCCGGTGTGGAGCAGCCGCCGGACGTCGCGACGGGAGTGGAAGTGCGACGCGTGGCGGGTGACGACGTCGCGGCGGGCCCGCATCGGGTGCGCGAACGCCAGCTGGCGGTAGATCTGGCTGATGACCGTGCGCACGAGCGCGACCGGCACCGGGCCCCGGTCGTTGAGGACGTAGCGCAGGAGCTGGTGCTGGTGGATGAGCTGGAACCAGCGGGGGCTGCCGATGCCCGCCGGGGCGATGGCGACGACCGCGGCCGGGTCCGGACGGCGCTCCGCCCGCAGCAGCGCGGTCACCGCCCCCATCGAGTTGCCGACGAGGATCGCCGGCTCGTCCCCGAACAGCGCCCGGGACGCGCCGTCGGCGACGGCGACGAACTGCTCCAGCAGCGGCACGTCGGGCGCGAGCCGGTCCGCGCGACCGAACCCGGGCAGGTCGACCGCGGCGGAGCGCAGGCCGCGACCGGCGAGCTCGGTCATGAGCCCGCGCCAGGTGTCGGCCGAGTCGGAGTAGCCGTGCAGGAGCAGCAGCGGCGGACCGTCGCCGTCACCGGCCTCGAGCACCCGGGTACCGACGCCGTCGACCACGAGCGGACGCTCGGTGATCTCGGCGGCGGACGGCATGGCGCGACGCTAGCAGCGGGGTTCGCCGTCCGGACGTCTGCGTACCGTTGCCGCCATGCAGTCCGAGCAGGTCGAGACCGGGGCCGCGGCGGCCGGTCCCGCGGTCCCGCCGGCCGAGCTCGAGGCCCGGCTCCGGGCGACGATCGCCGGGATCGACGACCCGTGGATCCGCCGGCTGCTCGAGCGGATCTTCGCCGCCGACGGCCCGTTCTGGCCCCGGTTCCTGCGGGCCCCGGCCGCGCGCCACCACCACGAGGCCTACCCCCACGGGCTGCTCGAGCACACCATGCGCGTCACCGACGGCGTCGCGCTGCTCGCGCCCACCATCGCGGGCGTCGACCGGGACGTGGCGGTCGCCGGGGCGCTGCTGCACGACATCGGCAAGGCCGACGCGTACGAGCCCGACCCGGTCGACCCGCAGATGAGCGAGCCGGGGCGGCTCGAGGGGCACATCGTCCTGGGCTACGAGATCCTCCGGCGCGCCGTCGACGACGTCGAGGGGTTTCCCGACGCCACCGCCCGGTCGCTGCGCCACGTCGTCCTGAGCCATCACGGCCGCCTGGAGTACGGCAGCCCGGTCGTCCCGGCCACCCGCGAGGCGATCCTCGTCCACCACGTCGACGACCTGACGGCCCGGATGGGCATCGTCGACCGCCTGGAGCGCGACGCCGCGCCGGGCGCCCGCTGGACGGCGTGGGACCGTGCGGTGGGCGGCGCGGTCCGCCTGGGTCCGGCGCGGTCGACGTGAACGTCGGGTGAACGTCGCGGGCGCGTCGGATTCCCGCACGTTGCGGGAACGGACCGCCGGAACGCCCCGCCCGGCCCGCCGCGCGGCACGCCGCGCCGTAAGGTGTCCCCGGCACGATGGCCAAGGACACAGAGAAGCTGATCAGGCAGCTGTCGTTGATCTCGTACCTCATGGCGGAGCGGCGGCCCGTCACGGCGCCGGAGATCCGGCGCGACGTCGAGGGCTACAGCGGGATGAACGAGGACGCCTTCGCCCGGCGGTTCTACGCCGACCGGGCCGAGCTCGACTCGTTGGGCATCCAGTTGACCATCGAGCGGCCCGGCGACGGGTCGGCCGAGCAGGAGCACTACTCGCTGCGCAGCGAGAACTTCCACCTGCCGCCGATCGCGTTCACCGACGACGAGCTCGCGAGCCTGCAGCTCGCGCTCAACCTCCTCGACGGCGAGTTCGCCTACGCCGAGCCGCTGCGGCTGGCGTTGCAGCAGCTGTCGTGGGGCCGCCCGAGCCCGCTGCAGGGCGGTCCGGGGCTCGCGGCGCAGACCGTCGGCCTGGGCGTCACCGCCAACGTCAGCGGTCGCGACCCGGCCCAGCGGCTGACGAAGGTCGAGTCGGCGATCTTCCGCAACAAGACGATCACCTTCGAGTACCACTCGCTGCACCGCGACACCGTCGAGCCGCGCAAGGTCGACCCGTACCACCTGCTCTTCCGCGGCGGCCAGTTCTACCTGCTGGGCCGCGACCACGAGCGCGACGGACTGCGGGTGTTCCGGCTGTCGCGGATCCGGGACAAGGTCGCCTACGCGACGAAGGCCGAGCACGACTTCCGGCGGCCCGAGGACTTCGACCCGCGCCCGTACGGCGACCGGGCCGACTGGCAGATGTCGGACGCGATCGGCGTCGCCCGGATCCGGATCGCCGAGCGGATCGCGTGGCAGGTGCAGCGCGCCCACGGCCGGCAGGGGACGTTCGCCCCGGTCGACCCCGACGCGGACGCGACCGACGACGGCACCCTGCGCGGCGACGTCGTGTTCGAGACCGAGTACGGGGTGGAGCGGGCGATCCTCGGCTGGGCGATGCGGATCGGCGAGCACGCCGAGATCCTCGAGCCGGCCGCGCTGCGCGACGAGTACGCGCGCCGGGTGGCGCTCGTCCGCGAGCGCCACGAGGGCGCCTTCGCGGTCGCCGACGGACGCCCGTACGTCCCCGAGGAGGTCCCCGGGGCGACGGCGCCCCCCACCCGCGACGGGATCATCCGGCCGGAGCGGTTCGCCCGGCTCGTCACCCTCGCGTCGATCCTCATCCACGCCGGCCGCCGGCAGGAGCGTCCGGCGGTGGCCGAGCTGCTGGCGCGGCTCAACCTCACCGAGCCGGAGCTGCGCGACGACATCAACGTCCTCAACGTCGTGAACTTCGGCGGCGGCTCGTACGTCATCTACGCCGAGGTCACCGACGACGGGTTCGTCGAGGTCGACCCGGAGCCCTACAGCGACCACTTCGCCCGCCCGGCCCGGCTGCTGCCGGTCGAGGCCAAGGCGCTGGTGGCCGCGGTCGACCTCATCGGCGACCACTTCCCCGCCGGGTCGCTCGGCACGGTCCGGGCGAAGGTCGTCGCCGCGCTCGGCGAGGATCCGCTGGAGCACGGCCTGCAGGTCGCCCACGGCGGGGGCGACGACCGCGACCTCGCCCGCCTCGTGTCGGGGGCGATCGTCGAGCGGCGGATGCTGCGCCTGCACTACTACAAGCCCAACGAGGACGAGTTCACCGAGCGGCGCGTGGAGCCGTATGCGTTGATCAACGGCCGCGAGGGCTGGTACGTCGCGACGTACGACCCGCAGCGCGAGGACGTGCGCCACTTCCGCCTGGACCGGATCCGCGACGCCGAGGTCCTCGACGAGCGGTTCGAGCGGCGTCCCGAGGTCGATCCCGTCGCCGACGTGGCGGGGTGGCCGCGCACCGGCGAGCTGCCCGCCAGCCGCACCGCCCGGGTGTGGGTGAGCCCGGAGCGGGCGCGGTGGGAGCGCGAGCGTCGGCAGGTGGCGGAGGAGCTCGACGACGGCGCGGTCGTCATCGAGATCGCGTTCGCCGGGGTGGACTGGCTCGTGCGCGAGGTCCTGACCGAGATCGGGGACCTCGTCGTGCTGGAGCCGCAGGACGCCCGCGACGCCGTCGCGGCCGTCGCGACCGGGCTGCTCGCCGACGCCTGACCGGCGCCCGGGCGGCGCCGGCGCCCCCGGTCGCCGCGGCGTCGTCGCGGGTGGTCCGTCGCGCGCCGTCCCGTGCGGGCCGGCGCGCCGTCCCGACACGTCGACGGGCCCCGCGGTGGCGGGGCCCGTCGTGCCGCGTCCGGGCCGGTGACGGCCCTGCCGCCGGGGTGACGGTCGCCCGTCGCCCCGGCCCGGTCAGCAGGCGACCTGCAGGTGGACCGGCTTGTCGGCGGGGGCGCCGGCGCTGTCCCAGGTGCGGACGAAGACCCCGTTGGGGTTGCCGCCGCGGCGCACGGCCGACGCCTCGCCCGGCGCGGCGGTCGTCGTGTCGCCGCCGGTCGAGACGACGAACGAGCATTCGCGGACGTCGCGGTTGAAGACGACCTCGTACTGCCCGGTGGGAGCGAGCTTGGCCGTCGAGACGGTCTGCGAGCCGCGGGCGAGGGTGCCGTTGGCGCGGACGACGGCCCAGACGTTGACGCCCGGATCGCCCTTGTCGCCCTTGTCGCCCTTCTCGCCCTTGTCGCCCTTCTCGCCCTGCGGCCCCTGGGGGCCGGCGGGCCCGGCCGGCAGCTCCCCGGACTTGAAGTCCTTCGCCAGCAGCGAGCCGTCCTTGACCTTGCTCGACGTCACCGCGTCGGTGCGGATCTTGCTGTTCGTGATCGACTTCGACTTGATGTCGCTCGTCGTCACGCCGGACTTCTTGATCTGCTTGGTGCCGACGCTGTTGTACGGCAGGCTGACGGCGGCGTAGCTCGTGCCGCCCAGGCCGATGAACAGTGCGGCGCCGGCGAGCACGTGGGCGCTCGAGATGCGGCGGCGGCGGGGGGTGGCGTCCTGGTCCTGCGTGGTGGCGTCGCGCTTGGTGAACATCGTGATCTCCTCGGTGTGGTGTGGTGGTCGGACCCGGTGGGAGTGGGTCGTTCCTGCGATGAGAGGAGATTCCCGCGATGCAAGGCCCTGATCCGCGGCGTCGATCACCGTCCGGATGCGTCAGGCGTCACGTTCGCGCCGTGGGTGCGTCAGGCGTCACGTCGGCGTGGTCGGCGGGTGGCGCTGTAGGTTCCGCGCATGTCGCGGCGCGATCAGATCACGATGTCCGAGGCGGAGGCCCTGGCCTTCCTCGACGAGGAGCGCACGCTCGTGTGCGCGACGAACGGGGTGCGTGGCTGGCCGCACCTCATGCCGCTCTGGTACGTCGTCCGCGACGGGACCGTGTGGGCGTGGACGTTCGCGAAGTCGCAGAAGGTGAAGAACATCGAGCGCGACCCGCGCGTGACGATCCAGGTCGAGGCGGGCGAGACCTACCCCGAGCTGCGCGGCGTGATGCTGGAGTGCGAGGTCCGGTTGCACCACGACGTCGAGGACGTCACCGCCCTGGGGCTGGAGATCTTCCAGCGCTACACCCCGCCGAAGGACGGCGCCGCGCCGGACGCGCTGACCGTCGACGCGGTGCGCAAGCAGGCGTCCAAGCGCGTCGGGCTGGAGTTCGTCGAGGTGCGTCGGGCCACCTGGGACCACCGCAAGCTCGCGGCGGGCGTCTACTGAGGGCGGGCGCCGTCGCCCCGCCACGGTCCCGCTAGCCTCTGGCCGCGATGAGCGAACTCAAGGGCCTGATCCTGTCGGGCGGGCGTGGCACGCGCCTGCGGCCGATCACGCACACGAGCGCCAAGCAGCTCGTGCCGGTCGCCAACGAGCCGGTCCTCTTCTACGGCATCCGGTCGATGGTCGCCGCGGGGGTGACCGACATCGGGATCATCCTCAACCCCGAGACCGGCGGCGAGATCCGCGAGGTCACCGGCGACGGGTCGCGGTTCGGGGACGGCGTGTCGATCACGTACATCGAGCAGGCGTCCCCGGACGGGCTCGCGCACGCGGTGCTCACCGCCGAGCCGTTCCTCGGCGACAGCCCGTTCGTCATGTACCTGGGCGACAACCTGCTGCAGGGCGGGATCACCGGCCTGGTGCGGGAGTTCCGCGAGAAGGAGCCGGCGGCGATGATCCTGCTGCAGCCGGTCGAGGACCCACGGTCCTACGGCGTGGCGGAGCTCACCGACGGGCGCGTGACGCGACTGGTCGAGAAGCCGGCCGAGCCCAAGAGCGACCTGGCGCTCGTCGGCGTCTACCTCTTCACGCCGCGGATCCTCGAGGCGGCGAAGGCGATCGAGCCGTCCCCACGCGGCGAGCTGGAGATCACCGACGCGATCCAGTGGGTCGTCGACCAGGGCGACCGGGTCGAGCCGCACGTCGTGCACGGCTGGTGGAAGGACACCGGCAAGCTCGTCGACATGCTCGAGGCCAACCGCCTGATCCTCGACACGATCGAGCGGCGCGTCGAGGGCACGATCGACGAGGGATCCGAGGTGTCGGGCCGCGTGGTGATCGAGCCGGGCGCGACGATCGAGCGGTCGGTGGTGCGTGGTCCGGTGGTCATCGGCGCCGACGCGGTCATCCGCGACAGCTACGTCGGCCCGTACAGCTCGATCGCCGCCGGCGGGGTCGTCGAGCGGTCCGAGGTCGAGCACTCGATCCTGCTGGAGCGCGCGCAGCTCATCGGCCTGGAGGGCCGGATCGAGTCGTCGCTGCTCGGGCGTGACGTCACCGTGCGTCGAGGCGAGCGCACCCCGCGGGCGTACCGGTTCATGGTCGGCGACAACAGCGAGATCGAGATCCTCTGATGCGGACCGGGCCCGACGAGGAGACGGCCGGCCGCGCCACGCGCCGCGCGGGCCGGGGCGAGCGGATCGGAGGCCGCTGATGGGGTTCGTCCGCCACCGCGAGATCCAGCGCCTGGGTCCGAACATGATCATCCGGCCCAACGCCGGGGCGCTCGATCGCGACGAGGTCGACGTCGACGAGCCCGGCGAGCGGCGGCGGCGGATGGTCGTCGTCGGGGCGCTCGGGATGCTCGGGCACCGGGTGGCCGACGTCGCGCGGGTGCACGGGTGGGACGTCGTCGCGATCGACCGGCCCGAGATCGACATCACCGACCTGCACGGCACGACGCTCACCCTGGAGCGCCTGTCGCCGACGGTCGTCGTGAACTGCGCGGCGTTCACCGACGTCGACGGGGCCGAGGAGCAGGAGGACGCGGCGCTCGCCGTCAACGGCGCCGGCGCCGGCAACCTCGCCCGGGCGACCGCGGCGCTCGGCGTCCGGATCGTCCACGTGTCGACCGACTACGTCCTGCCCGGCGACGCCACCGAGCCGTACGCCGAGGACGCCGTCCCGGGACCGACCAACGCCTACGGCCGCACGAAGCTCGTCGGCGAGCAGGAGGTCGCGGAGCACAACCCGGACCACCTCATCTGTCGCACCGCGTGGCTCTTCGGCGCCGGCGGACCGAACTTCATCGACACCATGGTCCGACTGGCGGACGACCGTGACGAGGTGACCGTCGTCGACGACCAGACCGGATCGCCGACGTGGACCGGCCACCTGGCCCCCGCGCTCGTGCGCGCCGCCGGGTCCGACGCCCGGGGGATCGCGCACACCGTCGGGGCCGGGCAGGTCACCTGGCGTGGCCTGGCGGCCGAGACGTTCACGCTCATCGGGTCCGACACCGTCGCCACCCCGGTGACGAGCGACGCGTTCCCCCGTCCCGCCCCGCGGCCGGCGTGGAGCGTCCTGGCGTCCACCCGGTCGGACGTCCCACGGCTGCCGGACTGGCGCGAGGGAGTCAAGGCGCACCTCGCCGAGGTCGGGCGGTTGCGCGAGGCCGCATAGCCCGCCGGCGGGGCGTATACGCCGCACATGGACGAATGTGCCCACCCCCGACGGTGGGTCACCCGGGTGAACTCGCCATCACCTCTGCTCGCAGCCGCGCCCCCACGCCTATGCTGGGCGGTACGTCGCCGGCCCTTGCACGGTCGCGAGCCCGTTCCCCCAGGAGGAGAAGTCGATGCCGACCCTGTCCTTGCGACGCGCCCGATGGGTCGCGTTCCTCGTCGCCACGCTCGCGGCGCTCGCGATCACGAGTCCGGCCTCAGCCGCACCACCCGCCAAGGGGTACACCTGCGAGGCGAAGGGGTTGACGGGTGAGCTCGGCGCCTCCATCGGCCTGCCGCTCGAGGCGATTCCCCTGATCGGCGCGGGCGACATGAACGAGCCGTGCGTCGATGACGCGACGGCGCCGTTGAACGACATCCTCGCGCTGCTCGACCCCCTGGGCATCGAGGTCGGCGCGATCGTCGGCACGACGACGAACCAGCCGACGCGCGGCGTGTCCGAGCAGGAGCCGGTGTCGCGGGTCGACATCGCCGATCTCGACATCTCCCTCCTCGGCGCCGCGGACATCATCCGCGTCGACGCCGTCGAGTCCGAGGCGAGCGCACGCTGCGTCGCCGGCAACCTCCAGCTCGACGCGACCTCGCGGGTCGACGGCATCGAGGTGTTCGGCAATCCGATCGATCCGCTCGACCTCACCCAGCCCGTCGTCGAGATCAGCGGTGGCCTCGCGTCCCTCCCGCTCGTCAACATCATCGTCCGGCTCTACCCCAACGACGAGGTCCGGACCGCCGACAGCGTGACGCGCCGTGCGTTGCGGGTCGAGGTCGTGACCGTCACGACGCTCGACATCCCGCCGCTGCCTCCCGTCCCGGGGCCGGAGATCAAGCTGCTCGAGCTCACCGTCGGCGAGACGAGCGTCCGGGCGTTCGGCGACCCGTGCGACCCGGCGACCGCGCCGACGCTCGGCGTGCCGGACGTCGTCGACCGTGAGATCGGGGCCGACGTCACCGCGCCCGAGGGCACGACGATCACCGCCTGCGAGTTCACCGTGACGCCCGACGGCGGGGCCGCCCAGACGGTCCCCGGCGTCGTCGTCGGCGACCGCTGCACCGCGCCGCTCCCCGCCGGGGACTTCCCGATCGGCGACTACACCGCCACCGTGTCGGCGACGACCGCCACCGGCGGAACCGGCACGAGCGCGCCCGGCGCCTTCACGCTCGGGGGCCCGACCGTCGGCACGCCCGCGCTCGAGAGCGGCCAGGTCGTCGTGCCCGTCGGTCCCGGTGACGGCCAGACCGTCGACTCGTGCACGATCACGATCACCCCGACCGGGGGCGGCGCCGCGGTGCCGCTGACGGCGACCTTCGACCCGTTGTCGGAGCGGTGCGTCGCGGACCTGCCCGCCGGGACCGATCCGGGCGACTACGACGTCGCGGTGACGGTCACCGACTCCAACGGCGACGACGCCACCGGGAGCGGCACGATCACCGTGCCGGCGGCGCCCGCCGGTCCGACGGTCGGCGATCCGGTGATCGACGGCGGCGACGTCGTCGTCCCGGTCACGCCCGGCGACGGCGCGACCGTGACGACGTGCGAGATCACGGTGACCCCGGCCGGCGGTGGCGCCACGGTCCCCGTGACCGACGTGCGCTACGACGCTGCGACCGACTCGTGCGTCGCGACGCTGCCCGCCGATCTCGATCCGGGCGACTACGACGTGGAGACGAAGGTCACCGACTCCAACGGCGACGACGCCACCGGGAGCGGCACGATCACCGTCCCGGCGGCGCCCGCCGGTCCGACGGTCGGCGACCCGGAGATCGAGGACGGCAAGGTCGTCGTGCCGGTGACGCCCGGTGACGGCGCGACGGTCACCGCGTGCACGATCACGATCACCCCGAAGGCCGGTGGCGATCCGATCGTGCTCACCGCGACCTACGACGTGGACTCCGGGCTGTGCGTCGCGGACCTGCCGACCGACCTCGCCCCGGGCGACTACGACGTCACGACGACGGTCACCGACTCCGACGGCAACACCGCCGACGGCGCCGGCACGATCACCGTTCCCGACACGTCGAAGCCGGCGATCACCGTCGGGGCCCCGATCGCCGTCGAGCGCGCGGTCGGCGCCACGGTCACCGTCCCGGACGGCGTCACGGTCGCGTCCTGCGCGGTGTCGGTCACCCCGCGCGGCGGCGGCGCCGAGACGACGGTCGACGGCGTGTACGACGCCGGCTGGTGCGTGGCGTACCTGCCGGCGGACCAGTTCCCCGACGGGGAGTACGACCTGGTCGTGCGCATCACCGACGGTGACGGTCGCGAGTTCACCGGGTCCGGTCCGGTGACCGTCGCGTCGTTCGTCGCGCCGACGGCGCCGCCGACGACGACGCCGACGACGCCCACCACGCCGCCGACGAGCGTCGCGGACGCGGCGCTGCAGTGCGAGAGCCGCCAGATCGTCCTGACCGACGTGCGCCGGTCCAACGGGCGGGTGCGCCTGGCGGGCGCCACGACCCGGGCGAACGCCGGCAAGACGGTGCAGATCCGGTTCCTCGCCACCGGCAAGGTCGCCGCGCGGGCCAAGGTCAAGGCGGACGGGTCGTTCTCGACGACCGCGAGCCAGCCGGCCCGACGGTACCTGCGGACCTCGTCGCGGACGAAGTACCGCGCCCAGGTCGACGGCAAGAGCAGCAAGGCGCTGCGCCTCGTCCGCCGGATGGACGTCACGTCGGTGCGGCGCACCGGGAGCCGCATCCGGATCGCGGGCCGGGCGACCGCCCCGCGGATGACGGTCCGCCAGACCGTCGTCCTCAAGCGCCGCATCGGATGCAACGCATGGCGGACGGTCGGTCGGGCGAAGCTCACCGCGTCGGGTCGGTTCACCATCACGGTCGCCGACGTCGCGGCCGGCCAGGTCGCCGCCTACCGGGCCGAGACGCGCGTGCGGTCGGCGCGCGGCAAGACGTCCGCGGTCCGCACGTACACGCTGCCGCGGTACGTCGCGGCGCGCTGAGCGGACGGGCGACGCCGGGCCAGCGATCGGCCCGGCGTCGCCCGCGCGCATGGCGGCGGCCCACGGCGCGGGCACGACCCGCGCCGGTCGTGGCGTCGACCCCGCCCGGGGCGACAGGGGACCGGTACCCTCGACGCCATGAAGCTCCTCGTCTGTGGCGGCGCCGGGTTCATCGGCTCGGCGTTCGTCCACCAACGCGTGGCGGCCGGCGACGAGGTCCGGGTGCTGGACGCGCTGACCTACGCTGGGCGCGAGGAGAACGTCGCCGGCCTCGACGTCGAGCTCGTCATCGGCCGGGTCGAGGACCCCGACGCGGTGCGCCAGGCGGCGACCGGGGTCGACGCCATCGTGAACTTCGCGGCCGAGACCCACGTCGACCGGTCGATCCTCGACGGGCAGGCGTTCGTCCTGACCAACAGCCTGGGGACGTTCACGCTGCTCGAGGAGGCGCGTCGCCGCGGGGTCCGCCACCTGCAGGTCTCGACCGACGAGGTCTACGGGTCGATCCGCGAGGGCGCGTTCACCGAGGAGCATCCGCTCGAGCCGTCGTCGCCGTACAGCGCGTCGAAGGCGGGGGCGGACCTCATGGTCCTCGCGTCGCACCACACGTACGGGCAGGACGTCGTCATCGCCCGCGGATCCAACTGCTACGGCCCGCGCCAGTTCCCCGAGAAGCTCATCCCCGTGATGACGCTCAACGCCGCCCACGGCGCGCCGCTGCCGGTGTACGGCGACGGGCGCCAGGTCCGCACGTGGCTCCACGTCGACGACTTCGCGTCCGGCATCCACGCCGCGCTCGTCCACGGCGAGTCGGGGCAGGCGTACAACGTCGGTGGCGAGAACGAGAAGCTCAACATCGACGTCGTGCACCGGATCATCGGGCTGACCGGGGCGTCGGAGTCCCAGATCAAGCACGTCGAGGACCGCCTGGGCCACGACTTCCGCTACGCGCTGGCGTCCGACAAGCTCAAGGCCGCGTCCGGCTGGGCCCCCCGGATGGACTTCGACGCGGGCGGCCTGGAGTCGACGGTGCACTGGTACCTCGACCACCCGCACTGGTGGCGGCCGCTCGTCGACACCCCCGAGTACCGGGCGTACTACCGCCGGGTGTACGGGCGCGAGCCGGACTTCGCGCCCGCGGAGGTCTGAAGGAGCGAGGTCCCGGCCTGCCACCGGCCGCGGCCCCTCCCGCCCGCGGAGCGAGGGTCCTCGCCCCGGCCCGCGGTGGATCGCCCGGGAGATCGGGCGGCGCCCGGTGGGACGTGGCGAAGGCGCCGGTGGGGCCGGGTTCGCCCGCCGGTCAGCTGTCCTTGACCGGCTCGCCGACGATCGTCGAGTCGACCTTCCAGGTGCGACTCTCGAGGACGAGCTTGACGGTGTCGATCCGCTTCGACGAGTTCGACAGCTTGATCTCGCCCTTGACCGTCGCCTCCTTGGCACCGGGCGCCAGGTCGATCGTCTCGATGTCGAGGCTCACGGGATCGCCGTCGAGGAACGCCTTGCGGACGTTCGTGATGCACTCGTCGCCGGCCCCGAGCTTCTCGAGCAGGCGCTTGGACAGCAGCTCACGGCAGACCTTGCCCGCGCCGTTGTCGTCGTTGCGCTCGTCGATCGCGGCGTCGTCCAGCGCGCGCACGGTCGCGGCGACGCGGCCCTTCTCGCCGGTGAACTCCTTGTCCTTCACGCCGGTCTGCGTGGCGCACCCGGTGACGGCGACCGTGGCGAGGACGGCGGTGGCGGCCCAGAGCCCGGGGCGGAGAGCGGCAGCGGTCACGGGCCGAACGGTACCGTAGCCCCGGTGGATCCGGCCCCCGCGACCCTCGACGCCCACCAGCGGGCGGTCGCCGCGTGCCGACGGTGCCCCCGGCTCGTCGCGTGGCGCGAGGAGGTCGCCACGGTCAAGCGGGCCGCGTTCCGCGACGAGGAGTACTGGGCCCGTCCCGTCCGCGGCCTCGGCGACCCCGCCGCGCGGGTGCTGCTCGTCGGACTGGCGCCGGCCGCGCACGGCGCCAACCGCACCGGGAGGATGTTCACCGGCGACCGGTCCGGGGACTTCCTCTTCGCGGCGCTGCACCGGACCGGGTTCGCCAATCAGCCGACGTCGACCCACCGCGACGACGGCCTGCGCCTGACCGGCTGCTGGATCACGGCGATGGTGCGCTGCGCCCCGCCGGCGAACAAGCCGACCCCGGCCGAGCGCGACGCGTGCCTGCCGTGGACCGTCGCCGAGCTCGACCTGCTGCCCGGCGCCGACGTCGTCGTCTGCCTCGGCGCGTTCGCGTGGGACGGCGCGCTGCGGCTGCTCGCCGCGCACGGTGAGGCGGCGCCGCGACCGCGGCCGCGGTTCGGCCACGGCGCGGAGGCCCGCGTCGGCCGCTACCGGCTCCTGGGCACCTACCACCCGAGCCAGCACAACACCTTCACCGGCCGCCTGACCCCGCCGATGCTCGACGCGATCCTCGTGCGGGCGCGTGAGATGGCGGGGCTCGACGCCGGGTAGCGGGGGGGCGGCGCCGGGTCGGGTGGGCCGCGCCGGGCGGTGGCGGACCCGGGCGGAGCCCCTGGTCGGGTCGGCGGCACCGGACGCGGGAGGGCGTCGGGTCGGGTCGGCGGCGACGGGCACGGGCGGCGTCCCCGCGTCGCGTCGAGCGTCTGGTCCGGGTTGGTGGCGGGGCTCGGGCGACGCCGACGGGGCGAACCGGCCGGCCTGCCGCGGGGTGCGTCCCCAGCGCGACGAGGAGCGACGTCGAGGGGGCGAGCCGCGAGGGGAAGGGTGGGGTTCGTCCCGTGAGCGACGTCCTCCGTGCGATGCGCGACGTCCGTGCCGGCCTCCGCCCCGTGAGCGACGTCCTCCGCCCGATGCGCGACGTCCGTGCCGGCCTCCGCCCCGTGAGCGACATCCGCCGCGTGCCCCTCCGACGCCCGGCTCGGCCTCCGGCCCCTCCAGCCCCGACCCTCCGGCCCGGGACCCCCTGCAGCACCGACCCTCTCCGGCCCCGGCCCCTCCGGCCCCGGCCCCAGGCCGGCGCGGTCGACCGTCGACCGGTGGGTCAGGCGTCCGGGCAGGTCTTGGGCATCGGTGGCCAGCGCGACGCGGGGAGCCGCTGCTCCAGCGCCTTCGCCATGGCGGTGAGCCGGGGCGTCACGGCCTCGAGCCCGCCGCGCGCCTGGGCCGCGATCGCCACGACGACCCCGTTGGAGCCCTTGCGCAGCACGCCGTACTGGACCGCCACGTAGCGGCCGCCGGACTCGGGGCCCCAGCCGCCCTTGAACGCGACCTTCGCGTCCCACGGCGCGGACCCGAGCCCCCACCGCTGCGACCCGTCGACCCGACGCATGAGGTCGACGACGAACCGGGTGTCGGCGTTCGGCAGCACGCAGCTGCCGGCCAGGCCGCCGTAGAACCGCACCCCGTCGGTGAGCCGCAGGTTCGTCTGACCGAAGGTGGTGAACGACTCGCGACGCTTGCGGTTGACGGCGATGCGCTTGCCGCTGCCCGCGCGCAGGGCCGCCTCGACCTGACGCGACGCGCCGTCGACGCCCCCGAACCGCTGCTCCAGCTCGCCGAACAGCGAGATCGCCGCGGCGTTGTCCGACACGGTCAGCGCGCGGGTCGCCCACGCCCGCTCCTGGGCGGTGGGGGTGCGCGGGCTCCCCAGGCGACCGGCGCGCCGGGCCCGCAGCACCGCGGCGAGCACGGCCGGCTTCGACGTGCTCCAGGCGTGGGTCGTCGTGAGGCTCCCGGCCCGCACGACCGTGCCCGGTCCGAGCGTGCCGACCGCCACCCCGGTCCCGGCGCCTCCGGCCTTCGCCGCCGCGTCGGCCGCCCGCTGCAGGGTGCTGCGCGAGCCGCGCGCGGCGGTCGGGATCGTCGTGGCGGTCGTCGACGCGGCGGGGTCCGGATCGTCCTGCGGGGTCGTCTCGTCGGGGGCGACTGGGTCCGGCTCGGTGTACGTGTAGGTCGTCGGCGGCTCGCCGTCCGGCGTCACCGCGGCTGGGCCCGCCGCCTGCTCCTGCGGGTCGTCGCCGCGCGTCGCCGACCCGATCGCGAACGCCGCCACGAGCAGGACGACGAGCCCCGCCGCGAGCAGGATCCGGCGGGTGGTGGCGGACGATCGCATGGCGCGAGGGTAGCGCCGTCGCGTCGCGTGGACGATCCCCGCGCGGGTGAGCGGGTGCGCCCGCGCGGACTGCGGGGTCGGTCGGCGGGGTCGGTCGGCGGGGCCGGCGGGGGTGGTGGCGGTTGAGGACGTGTGGGGTCCGGTTCCGACGCCACCCCGGTCCGGCCACCCCACTCCCGGCGGGCGCGGGACGCGAAGGCCCTACCGCGGCGCGGTGATCCGGGCGACGAGGTCGTCCCAACCCTGCCGCAGACGCTCGACCGGCATGCCGAGGACGCGGTGCTGGTGGACGACGAGGCCGGCGTCGAGGGTGCCGAGCAGGGCCTCGGCGAGCAGCGGGACGTCGCCGTCGACGCCGATCTCGCGCAGCAACATCGCGACGTGGGTCGCGCTCGCCCCGCGGCTCGGGTGGGCGTAGCGCGTGCGGTCGTCGGCGTCGGCGGCGCGCAGCAGGTCGCCGTGGAGCAGCACGACGTCGAGGCGGGCGTGACCGAACGCCACGAGCCGGTCGTGCGGGTCGGCGCCGGGACCGAGCGGGGGCGGGCCGGTGAGGAAGCGGTCCTGCAGCGCGGTCTCGGTGTCGTCGAGCAGCGCGCGGATGAGCCCGGCGCGGTCGCCGAAGCGACGGAACACGGTGCCCTTGCCGACCTGGGCGGCGCAGGCGACGGCCTCCATCGTCATGCCGTCGATCCCCTCGGCGGCGACGAGGCGTCGCGCGGCGTCGAGGAGCCGCCGACGGTTGCGGGCGGCGTCGGCGCGCTCGGTCCCGGGGCCGCCCGCGGGACCCGCCATCGGCAGGGCGGCCGACGGGGGGACCTGGGGTGTCGACGACGGGGCCACGTCCACGATCATAGCCGACTCCGGGCTAAGTGGACCACGGTCCGATTGTCTGCTAGAACTCCATTCGGACTCCGGTCCGGTTCATCCGCGTCGTTCGGGCCCTTCGCCCGGGCGTCCTCCGACTCCCCGCGAAAGGAACACCCCATGCCCGTCACCATCCTCGGCATCCCCGGCAGCCTCCGCGCCGCGTCCCACAACCGTCAGGTCCTCGAGGTGGCGGCCGCTAACGCCCCCGACGGCGTCGAGCTGCGCCTGTTCGAGGGCCTCGGCGACGTCCCCCACTACAACGAGGATCTCGACGGCGACACCGCACCGTCCGGCGCCGTCGCGCTGCGCGAGGCCGTGGCCGGCGTCGATGCGGTCCTCATCGCCACCCCGGAGTTCAACGGCACGATCCCGGGGGCGGTCAAGGACGCCATCGACTGGCTCTCGCGACCGTTCGGTCAGGGCGCCATCCGCGACAAGCCGGTCGCGGTGATCGGCACCGCCTTCGGCCAGTACGGCGGCGTGTGGGCGCAGGACGAGGCCCGCAAGGCCCTGGGCATCGCCGGCGGCGCGGTCGTCGACACCGTCAAGGTCGCGGTGCCGGAGTCGATCGTGCGGTTCGCCGAGATCCATCCGGCGGACGATGCCGAGGTCGTCGGGCAGGTCTCCGAAGCGGTGCGGGCGCTGGCCGACGCGGTCGGGACGTCGGTCGCCGCCTGAGCGGCGGGCGCACCCGGGCCCGTCTGGGCGGCGGGCCCCGGTGGCGGGACGGGAGCGGGCCGGGCTGGCCCGCCGCGCCGACAGAGGCGGTCCGGACGTGAGGAGGACGTGGTGCCCTGTGGCGCCCCGAACGTCTGTTCGCTCCCGTAGGCTCGGTGGGCCGTGGCCCTCGACGCCTTCACCCCCCGGGTCCGTGACTGGTTCGTCCGGGCGTTCTCCGCGCCGACGGCGGTGCAGGAGCAGGCGTGGCCGCTGATCTCGGCCGGCGAGCACGTCCTCATCTCCGCCCCGACCGGGTCGGGCAAGACCCTGGCGGCGTTCCTCTGGGGCCTGGACCGGCTGGCGGCCGCGCCCCTGCCCGACGGCGAGCGGCGGGTGCGGCTGCTCTACGTGTCGCCGCTCAAGGCGCTGAGCCACGACGTCGAGCGGAACCTCCGCGCGCCGCTGCGGGGGATCGCGGTCGACGACGACCCCGGGGCGACGGGCGCCCCCGACGTCCACGTCGCGCTGCGCACGGGCGACACACCGCAGCGCGAGCGGCAGGCGATGCGGCGCAAGCCGCCGGACGTGCTCATCACGACGCCCGAGTCGCTGTACCTCATGCTCACGTCGGGCGCGCGGCAGATCCTGTCGGGCGTCGAGACGGTCATCGTCGACGAGATCCACGCGGTCGCCGGGACGAAGCGCGGCACCCACCTGGCGGTGACGCTCGAGCGGCTGGCCGATCTGCGCCGCCGCGCGTGGCGGGGCGAGCTGGCGGACGGCGACGGTCCGCCGCTCCTGCCGGGGGGCGGGTTCGCCGGGTCGTGGGCCGGCGAGGACGTGCAGCGGATCGGCCTGTCCGCGACCCAGAACCCACTGGAGGAGATCGGCCGGTTCCTCGTCGGCCCCGGCCGCCGCTGCCGGATCGTCGACACCGGCGAGCGCAAGCGGATGGATCTGCGGATCCAGGTCCCGGTCGAGTCGATGGTCGAGCTGGACTCCGTCGTCGCGCCTTCCGCGTCCCGGTCGGTCCCGGACGCGCCCGACCCGCTCGAGCCGGTGGTCGGGGGCGAGGCGACGCGCAACTCGATCTGGCCGGCGATGTACCCCGAGATCCTCGACCTCGTGGAGGAGCACCGGTCGACGATCGTCTTCGTCAACAGCCGACGGTCGGCGGAGCGGCTGGCGCTGCGGCTCAACGAGCTGGCCGAGCGGCGGGCGCTCGACCGCGAGGCGGCGGCCGTCGGCGCGACCGTAGGACTGCCGGGCACCGCCGGCCTTGGCGACCCGGCCCGTGATCCCGACGCGCGCTGGGCCGACCCGGACGACCCGGACGCGCACGCGCCGCGCGCCCCCGGCGAGCTGCGTCGGCTCGATCCCGATCTGGCCGCCACGCTGCCGTCGCCGGAGCGGCACGCCGGGATCGCCCCGCGGCCGAAGGCGCCGCTGCGGGACGGACCGCCCGGCGGTGAGCGCGCCGGCGGCCCCACGGCGGACGGTCGTCGGGGCGTGGCGGGCTCGCACGCCACCGCGGTCGGGACCGCCCCCACCGGCCCGCACGCCATCGAGATCGCGCGGGCCCACCACGGGTCGCTCTCGCGCGAGGAGCGCGAGACGGTCGAGCAGCTGCTGAAGGCCGGCGAGCTGCCGTGCCTCGTCGCGACGAGCTCGCTCGAGCTCGGGATCGACATGGGCGCGGTCGACCTCGTCCTGCAGATCGAGTCGCCCAAGTCGGTCGCCGCCGGGATGCAGCGGATCGGCCGCGCCGGGCACGGGGTGGGCGAGACGGCGAAGGGCCGGATCTTCCCGAAGTTCCGGGCCGATCTGCTCGAGTGCGCCGTCGTCGCGCGGCGGATGCGTGAGGGCCTGATCGAGCCGACCGTCGTCCCCCGCAACCCGCTCGACGTCCTGGCCCAGCAGATCGTCGCGATCGTCGCCTCGGCCGGCCCGGCGGTCGCGCCCCGTCGACCCCGTCGGCGGCCCGAGGAGCGGGCGACGCTGCCGTTCGACCCGGACGACGGGGCGACCGGCGCAGCGAGCAGCCCCGGCGCGGGGACCAGCCCCGACGCGTCGGACGGCGCGTCGGACGGGGAGGGCCTCGCGGTCGACGACCTCTACGCCCTGATCACGCGCACGCACTCCTACGCGGACCTGCCGCGCGAGCTCTTCGAGCGCACCCTCGACATGCTCGACGGGCGCTACCCGTCCCAGGACTTCGCCGAGCTGCGACCGCGGGTGGTGTGGGATCGCACCGGCGGGATGGTCCGTCCGCGGCGCGGGGCGGGCCGGTTGGCGATCGCCAACGCGGGCACGATCCCCGACCGCGGCCTGTACCGCGTGACGTTGCCCGACGGTCGCCGCGTCGGCGAGCTCGACGAGGAGATGGTCTACGAGGCCCGTGCCGGCCAGACGTTCCTCCTCGGCGCGTCGACCTGGCGGATCGAGGAGATCCAACGCGACCGCGTGGTCGTCACCCCCGCCCCGGGCGTGCCGGGCGCGGTGCCGTTCTGGCGTGGGGACCAGCGCGGCCGCCCGATCGAGCTGGGCCGGGCGATCGGGGCGTTCAGCCGCTGGGCGGTCGACCAGGACGAGCAGGTCCTCGTCGACGACTACGACCTCGACCGGCGCGCCGCCACGAACCTGCTGGAGTTCCTCCGCGAGCAGCAGGAGGCCACCCGGGTCATCCCGTCCGACCGGGCGATCGTCGTCGAGCGGTTCCGCGACGAGATCGGCGACTGGCGGCTGTGCGTCCTGTCGCCGTTCGGCGGGCGCGTGCACGCCGCGTGGGGCCTGGCGATCAGCCGCCGGATCCGCGACGAGCACGGCCTGGAGGCGGACGCGATCTGGTCCGACGACGGGATCATCGTCCACCTGCCCGACGCGGACGGGGACGACGGCGCCCCCTCCGCCGACCTCATCGCGCTCGAGGCTGACGAGGTCGAGGACCTCATCGTGTCCGAGCTCGGCACGAGCGCGCTGTTCGGGGCCCGGTTCCGCGAGAACGCCGGCCGGGCGCTGCTCATCCCCCGCGCGCAGCCGGGACGGCGCACCCCGCTGTGGCAGCAGCGGCTCAAGGCCCAGTCGCTGTTGCAGGTCGCCGAGCGGTACCGCGACTTCCCGGTGATCCTCGAGACGTACCGCGAGTGCCTGCGCGACGTGCTCGACGTGCCCGGGCTCATCGGATTGCTGCGCGCGATCGAGGGGCGCGAGGTGTCGATCGTCGAGGTCGAGACCCCGACCGCGTCGCCGATGGCGTCGTCGTTGCTCTTCGACTACGTCGCCACCTACATGTACGAGGGCGACGCGCCGAACGCCGAGCGGCGCGCGGCGGCCCTGTCGCTCGATCGCGACCTGCTCCGCGAGCTGCTCGGCCAGGACGAGCTGCGCGAGCTCCTCGACGAGGGCGCGCTGCAGCAGCTCGAGGCGGATCTGCAGCACCGCTCGCCGCGCACGCGGGCGGCGTCGGCCGACGCGCTGGCCGAGGTGCTGCGCCGGGTGGGCGACCTGACGCTGGAGGAGGTCGCCCGGCGGGTCGCGGTGCCGGGGCGGGAGGCGACGATCGCCGAGGACGAGCCGCCCGGCGCGGACGCGCTGGCGCGGGCCGAGGCGCTGCTGCAGGCGCTCGCCGCGCAACGGCGGGCGGTGCGGATGCGGATCGGGACCGGGGAGCGGTGGATCGCCGCCGACGACGCCGGCCTGTTCCGCGACGCGCTGGGCGCGGTGCCGCCCGGCGGGCTGCCGGACGCGTTCCTCGCCGACGTCGACGATCCGCTACGGCGGCTCGTGCGGCGCTACGCCGCCACCCGCGGGCCGTTCGTCGGCCGGGCGCTGCGCGAGCGGTACGGGGTCGACGCCACCCCTGTCCTGCGCGAGCTGCTGCGGGAGGAGGAGCTCGTCCGGGGCGAGATCCGCCCAGGCGGGACCGAGACGGAGTGGTGCGACCCCGAGGTGCTGCGTCGGCTGCGGCGGATGTCGTTGGCGGTGCTGCGCCAGGAGATCGAGCCGGCCGACCCGCGTGCGCTCGTGCCCTTCGCGCTCGCGTGGCAGGGGATCGACCGCGGCGCGCGGAGGTGGCTGGACCCGGCGGTCGTCCCCGACCGGCTGCGCGAGGTCCTCGTCCCGCTGCAGGGCCTGGCGCTGCCGGTGTCGCTGTGGGAGTCCGACGTGCTGCCGCGACGGGTCGGCTCGTACTCGCCGGCGTGGCTCGACGCGCTGTGCGCGTCCGGCGAGGTCGTGTGGGTCGGCGCCGGATCGCTCGGACGCTCGTCGGGCCGGGTCGCGCTGTACTTCCGCGACGACGCCCCCGCGATCGGCCCGCCGGTCGGCGCCGTCGGCCTGGAGGCGCGGTCGGGTGGACCGGGCGCGCCGGGACGCACGACCGTCGCCCGGCCGCCCGATCGCCCACCGACCGGACGGCGCGACGCGTCCGACGCGACCGCGTCCGACCCCGTGGGCCCGGGACCATCCGGCGGGGAGGGCGCCGCCGGCGCCCCGATCCACGCCGCGGTCCGGGAGGCGCTCGCCGCCCGACCGATGTTCTTCGCGGAGCTGCTCGAGGCGCTGCCGGCCTGGCCGCCGGACGCGGTCCGCGAGGCGCTGTGGGACCTCGTGTGGTCGGGCGAGGTGACGTGCGACGTGTTCGCGCCGCTGCGGCAGGGACGCTCGGCCGCCGCCACCCGCACCGGCGCGGCGCGGGCCGCGCGGGCGTCGTCGGCGCGACGGAGGCGGTTCGGTCCCCGACCGTCCGGCCCGGCCGCCGCCGGGACGACGCAGGGACGGTTCTCGCTCACGGCACCGCTGTTCGGCCCGCCCGGCATCGCGTCCGACCCCGGCCTGCGCCGACGCACCGTCGCCGAGCTGCTCCTGGAGCGCCACGGCATCGTCACCCGCGAGCACGTTCGCGCCGAGCGGATCCCCGGCGGGTTCTCGACGCTCTACGACAGCTTCGGGGCGCTCGAGACCCTGGGCGTCTGTCGGCGCGGGTACTTCGTCGAGGGTCTCGGCGGTGCGCAGTTCGCGATCCCCGGGGCGGTCGAGCGGCTGCGCGGCCACGCGATCGATCCGCCGGGACCGGCGACCACCGCGACCGGTCAGCCGCTGCCGGTCGTCCTCGTCGACGCCGCGGATCCGGCGCAGCCGTACGGCACGCTGCTGCCGTGGCCGACCCCGGCGCCCGGCGCGGCCGGCGCCGCGACGGGCCGCCCCGCCGACGCCAAGGACCCCGCCCCCCAACGCGCGCACGGCGCGAAGGTCGTGCTCGTCGGCCCCGACCCGGTGCTCTACGTCGAGCGCTCCGGCAAGGGCGTGCAGGTGCTCGTCGACTACGACGACGAGCGGATCGCGCCGGCGCTGGCGGGCCTCGTCGCGGCGGTCGTCGACGGCCGCGCCGGCGTCGACCCCCGCAAGGGCCTGGCGCTGGAGCGGATCGACGGCGTCGACGTCCTCGGCCACCCCCTCGAGCCGCTGCTCGAGCCCGCCGGCTTCCGCCCGATGCCCGCGAAGTGGGTCGTGCGGCGGTAGCCGCCGGTCGGCGACCGGTCGCTCCGCGCCCCGCGCCGCACGAGATCCGTGCAGGGACCCGGTCGTCAGGCGACCGTCTGGGGGAGCGGACGGGCGCGGGGGCGGAGGGGGCGACCCTCGACGGCGTGCTCGGCGGCGATGCCGAACCCGAACGCGACCGTCGTCCAGACGATCGCCTGCGTGCCGAGGTTCGCCAGGCGGAAGTCCCACAGGATCTGCGGTGGGAAGCCGGCCCGGACCTCGTTCTCGTTCGGCAACGCGACGTGCGCCACGGCCATCAGCAGGACGAACAGGACCCCGGCGGCGAAGATCGCGTTGCCGGCGCCCCACCGCGCGTGGAGCTGGCGGCCGAGTCGCACGGCGGCGACGACGCCGACGAGCGCGATGATGACGAGGACGAAGAACCACCCCGTCCGTTCGTCGATCGTGTCGCCGGAGCCGACGGCGGGTGGGTTGGCCGGGTACTTCGTGAACGGCACGATCACGGTGGCGAGGAACCCGAGACCGCAGACGGCGGCGACGGTCGCTCGGACGCGCAGGGTCGACGCGCGGCCTTGGACGATCGCCAGGACGAGCGCGACGAAGCCGCCGATCGCGACGGCGAAGATCGTCGTCCCGAGGAGCAGGCCGAGCCCCTCCTGCGTGCCACGGCCGACGACCTCCTCCTCCACGGGCCCGCCGGGGACGGGCGGGGGTGCGGCGGCCTCCTCGACGGCGATCGCCGCACGGACGGGGTGCTCACCGACGAAGTGGGCCCAGAGGAACGCGAGGACGCCGGCGACGAGGCCGACGAGCATCCCGCGCACGAGCAGGGTGCGCATCATTGGAGTGGTCCTCCCGGAGCGGCTCGGCGAGCCCTAGTGGCAGGGAAAGCCGAGGAGGTGCCGGGCGTCGTGCACGAGCTCGTGCACCGCCGAGCCGGAGAAGACGGCGGTCGCGCCCTCCTCCGCCCCGACGAAGTAGATGCCGAACATCAGGACGACGCCGGCGAAGACCCAGTAGGGGAGGATCTCGCGGAGCGACACGGGCGGAACGGGCGTCCGCTCGACGTCGACGGTCGGGGTGGTGCTGCTCATCGGGCCTCCTCGGGATCACGCGTCCCGGTTGTGGTGAGCAGGGTGGCCGAGTCTCTGGCTCGCGGGTCGTCGTCGCCGACGACCCGATCACAGTGGCGCGACCGCGCCGGACTCTCACCGGCTTCCTCGCGTCCACCCTGCAGGTCGGCGGAGCATAGCCAGCGGTCCGGCCTCGACGTCGGCGCGGACCTTGCCGTGGCCGGTCGGCGCCCGTCCGACGTTCACGCACGGGGGCGGGCCTCGCGGGCTCCGGGTCGCCTCGGGTGGTCACGGTCCCCCGCCGGGGTGGCGGGCGGGCTCCGGCCTCCGTGGGAGGATTCCGCCGCCCGGGCCGACCGCCCGCCCCGCCCCTCCGACTCCGAGGTCCCACCATGCGCCGCGTCGCCCTGCTCCTCGTCCCACTCGCCCTGACCCTCGCCGCGTGCGGGTCCGACGACGAGACGACCACGACGGCCACGACCGCCGGCGGGTCCGGCGACTGCCGCTACCTCGACCTGGGCGACGTCAACGCCGCGACCGGCGCGACGCTGGAGGAGGTGGCGGCCGGCGAGGGCGGCTGCACCTTCGCCCCGCCGTCGGGCGCCGAGGGCCCGCGGGTGGCGCTCAACCGGATCGACATCGCCATCGACCCGAAGCAGTACGCGGACGGCGCCAAGGAGAACTGCAAGGGCGAGCGGACCGACGTGAGCGCCGGCGACGTCGGGTGGGCGTGCGTGACGATCAACCCGCAGGGCATCGTCATCAAGGACCGCACGCTGCTCCAGGTCGACGTGACGGACGCCGCCGACGACGCGGCCGGCGTGGCGATCGCGGCGAAGCTCGTGCCGGCGATGAAGCCGTAGCGCGGCTTCAGCGCCGCGCCCACCCGACGGGCAGGGGCGCCGCGGCCGGTGCGACCCGGGTCCGCCCCCCGCGGTGCCCGGACGTTCGGGGGGAGGTGGTTGCCGTTTCGGTCGCGATTCCCTACGGTTCCGTAGTGAGAGTTCCTACGGATCCGTAGGGAGTCGAGGACCGCCATGGCCACCACCCTGCATCCCGAGACCACCGACGAGCCCGTCACCGGCGGCTGCCCCTACGGGCACGACGCACCGGCGCGGCCGCTCGACGCCCGCGACCGGCGGCGTGGTCGGATCCCGGCCCCGCTCGGCTGGCACCGCACCGACGTGTCGTCGCTGGGCGCGTGGCGCCACGCGCTGGGGATCGTCGCCGACGGGTTCCGCACCGACCCGTTCGACGCGATCGCCGCGCTGCCCGGGGCCAGCGGCGACATGGTCGTCGCACGGGCGCCGATCACGAAGGTCGTCGTCATCCGCGACCCGGAGCAGGCCCGCCACGTGCTCGTCACCCACGGCGACAACTACGTCAAGGGCGACGACTACGACCTGCTCGGCGTCGGGCTGGGCCGCGGCCTCGTCACCAACCGCGACGAGGCGTCGTGGCGGCCGATCCGGCGCACCGTGCAGCCGGTGTTCGCCAAGCGGCACGTCGACCGGTTCGCCCCGGCGATCGCCCGCGCGACCGAGGAGATGCTCGACCGCTGGCAGGCCCGCGTCGACGCCGGCGAGCGGATCGACGTCGCCGACGAGATGAACCTCGTGACGATGGACGTCGTCACCCGCACGATGCTCGGCGTCGCCGTCGACCTGCAGGACGCGCGCCGGCTGCGCGACGCGTTCGCGGCGCTGCTGCCGAAGTTCGGCGTCGTCCACATGACGGGGTTCCCGGTCTGGAACGAGCGGCTCGCGTCGCTGCTGTGGAAGGCCGGGCCGTGGCGCGACCGTCCCGAGAACCCGCGCCTGGCGATCGACCTCATCCGGGCCGGGGTGCGGTTCGTCATGCCGCGCGCGTTCGGCGGTCTGCGCGACATCGAGCGGTTCGTCGATCGACTCATCCGCGAGCACCGCGACGACCCGACGATCCCCCGCGACAGCGTCCTGGGACTGCTGCGCGACGCCGAGGATCCCGAGACCGGCGAGCGCCTCACCGACCTGCAGCTGCGCGACGAGCTCGTCACCCTGCTCGGCGCGGGCCACGAGACGACCGCGTCCGGCCTGGCGTGGACGTGGAAGCTCCTCGGCGACCACCCCGACGTCCTGCGGCGGCTGCGCGACGAGGTCGACGAGACACTGGACGGGCGCGCCCCGACCGCCGCCGACATCGACGCGATGCCGTACCTGCGGGCGGTGCTGCAGGAGGCGATGCGCTGCTACGCGCCGATCCTCGCGGTCGCACGCCAGGCCGTCGAGGACGACGTCGTCGACGGGATCGAGATCCCGGCCGGATCGAAGGTCATGATCTACATCCACGGGATCAACCACAACGGCGACGTGTGGGAGGACCCCGAGCGGTTCGATCCGGAGCGGTTCCTCGGCGACCGCGCCAGGCAGCACCACAAGCAGGCGGCGATGCCGTTCGGCGCCGGCAAGCGGATGTGCGTCGCGCAGGGGTTCTCGAACCTCGAGGCGGCGGTCATCGTCGCGATGACGGTGCAGCGCTACGCGATCGAGCCGGTCGCGCAGGAGACCCCGTCGCGCGACATCACGTTCACCGGGGGCCCCAACGCCCCGATCTGGATGAAGGCCCGCCGGCGGTGGCGTGGTCCGCGACGTCGGCCGGTCGGCGAGGAGGGCGCGGTCGGGGCGGGGACGATCGACGTGGCCTGAGGGTGACGACCCGGACCGGCGTGACGTCCGGGTGGGGCGTGCGGTGGGGCCGCGCTCCGGTCGGGGATGGGCCCGGTCGAGGACGTGGGCGGTCGTGTTGGTGGTCCACCCGCCTGCCCCGTTCGGCGCCCCGGTCACGTCGGCGCCGGTCCCGCGCGAACGCCCGCGGCGTACCGGGGCCGGTGCTGCGGTACGCGAGGATGTGCACATGGCGTTCTACGAGCCGATCGACGAGTCGACGTTCGCGAGCACGGCGGACACCGCCGGCCCGTGGAGCCCCGACGCGCAGCACGGTGGTCCGCCGTCGGCGTTGCTGACGCGGGCGTTGGAGACGGCGGCGGGCGGCGACGGACGACGGTTGGCCCGGGTGGCGATCGACCTGCTCGGTCCGGTGCCGATCGCGCCGCTCCGCGTCACCACCACGATCCTCCGTCCCGGTCGCGCGGTCGAGCTCGTCGAGGCGGTCGCCGAGGCGAACGGTCGCCCGGTCGTCGCCGCCCGCGGCTGGCGCGTCGCACGGGTGCCGGAGACGACGCCCGGGACCGGGCACGGCCGCCCCGTCGGCGACGATCCCGCCGCGGGCCTCGACCCGGCCACGACCGGACGGGCCCCCGCCGGCGGGCGGGGCGGCGTCGACGTCGCCGAGGTCGAGCCCGCCGACCTGCCCGACCGGACGCCGCACGTCGACATGGCGGGGTTTCGCAACGACGGGTTCGTGGGAGCGGTCGACTGGCGGTTCGCGAAGGGCGGCTTCAGCGCGATGGGGCCGGGCCTCGCGTGGGCCCGCACCGACCAGGACCTGGTGGCCGGCGAGCCGATGTCGCCGTGGCAGCGGGCGGTGATCGTCGCGGACGCCGGCAGCGGGGTGAGCATCTCCAACCCGCCGCACCGCTGGCCGGCGATCAACTGCGACCTCGTCGTCGCCCTGTACCGCGACCCGGTCGGTCCGTGGATCGGCCTGGACTCCCGCACCGACACCCGCCCCGGCGAGGGCGCGCACGCGACGACGACGATCCTCGACGCCCACGGTCCGGTCGGCGCGGGGCTGCAGTCGCTCTTGGTCCGCGAGCTGCCGGCGTAGGCCGCTCGACGCGGCGGCCGGTCTCGCCGGAGGTGCGGGCGAGGTGGTCCGGGCGCGGGTGACCGGCGGGGGTGGTGGCGGTTGGGGACGTGGGGCGTCTTGTTCTGCCGCCACCCCCCGCTGCACGCTCCCGCGCCACCGCGCCACCCGGCCGACACCGCGCCCGCATCCTGCCGCCACCCCGCCAGCCGCCTGGTCGACCCGCGACCCGCCCCGATCAGGTCGCCGTGTCGCGGCGCAGCGCGGCGATCGCGGTGCGCAGCGCGTCGTCGTCGATGATCCCGCCGGCGTGCAGCTCGAGCAGCTCGAGGATGCGGAGCTCGGCGGCGTCCATGTCGTCGCGGCCGATCCGGCCGCTCGCCAGGCCACGCATGAGCTGCGCGTGAAGTGTGTCGAGGCTCGCCGCCGGCGTCGACGGGTCGGGGGTGGCGGATGCGGACGCCGCCTTCCGAAGGCGCTCGAAGGACCCGGGATCCAACGCGCCGGCGGACGCGATCTCGGACGCGCCGGGCGGCGCGAGCGCGACGAGCGCCGCCGGCAGCGCCGGGGCGATGAGCAGCCCGGCGGCGATCCACGTCGCCAGGGTCGCGTCGGTCATCGGGTCGGTCCCGAACCGGGCGACGAGCACGCCGGCCGCCGCCGACAGCAGCACGAGCGTCACGCCGGTGGCGATCGCGCGACGCACCGTGCGGTGCGCGAGCGCCATGCCGAGCGGCGCGACCACGGCGAAGCCGGCGATGAGGCCGAGCAGGCCGGGAACGAACCCGGGCGGGCAGGCGACGCCGTCCCCGCACTCCGACGGGCCCCGCGCCACCTGGAACGCGCCCCAACCGACGAGGCAGGTCGCGACGACGATGAGCGCGACCCCGACCAGGCCGGTGGCGATCGCCCGGGCCGAGGCTCCGCCCGGATCGTCCGCGATCGCCTGCGCGGAGGCCTCGATCGGACCGTCCGCGGCCGGCCGTGGCGACGCCCCACCCGCGACGGACCGCACGGACGTCCGACCCACGCGATCGCCCCCGGTCGGCGTCGGACCGCTCACAGCGCACCGCCGTCCAGGTCGACGCGGCGATAGCGGTCGTCGGTCGCGACGCCCTCGACGCTGAGCTGCCACCCGCGCGGCGCGCCGCCGTCGGAGTCGGTGAGCAGCGAGATGCGGGGATCGTGGGCGTGGGGCCGCAGCGACGCATGGTGGCGGCGGAGCGCGGCCGTCGCCCCCGCGACGTCCAAGCGCGTCGGGTCGACGCCGGTGGTCGGCTGCCGGCGCCCGGTCCGGGGGGCCATGACGCGGACCTCGCCGGTCACGTCGACGGAGATCCACCGCTCCCGATCGCGGGGGTCGACGACCGTCGCGGTCACCCGGTCGGGCGACGCGCTGACCGACGCCACGACCTCGTCGCCGCGACGCGCGCCGTCGATCCGGTGCAGGGCGTCCCGCAACGGGCCCTCGGTCACGAGCGACCGGGGACCGAACGGGTCGCGCTGCAACGCGAACGTGATCGCCTGGATCTGGTCGGGCCCGGCGGCGGCCGCCGCGCGCATCGTGGCGTACGCACCGCCCGTGCCGGCGACGACGAGCACGACCTGGAGCCACCCGCCGAGCGCGCGCCCGCGGGCGCGGCGACCCGGCGTCGACGTCGGCGCCGGCCCGACCTCACCGTGCGACGTCGGGCGCGCGTCGGCCGCGTCGTCGGTCCTGCGGCCGAACGCGTCGTGGGTCGCCCTCACGCCGCGAAGTGTAGGAAGTGGCCTCCCCCGCAAGTGGCCTCCCACGCACGGTGGATCCTGTGCGTGGACCGCCCACGCGTCGCCGGAAAGGCCGGCTCGTCGCCCGGGACGTCCGACCACGAACCAGGGGTTCGCATGCCGTCGTCGCCCGTCGCCCTGACCGTCGCCCTCATCGCCACCGTCCCGCTGATCGCACCGGGACCGGCGTCCGCGGCTTCACTCCCCGACCTGTCGGTGTCGTCCGGCACGGCGCGGGTGAAGGGCTCCACCGTCACCGCCGGGGTGAAGGTCCGCAACCGCGGACGCACCGCGCGGACGACCGTCGTCCTGCGCGCCGACCGGGGCAGGCGCAGGCACACCCTGCGCCGGGTCCGGCTGAAGGCGCGACGACGGTCGGGCCGGCGCACCGTGCGGCTCCGGGCGCGGACGACGAAGCTCAAGGCCGGGCGCTATCGCCTGCGGGTGTGCGTCGACCCCGACCGCCGCGTGCGGGAGCGGCGCGAGGGCAACAACTGTCGGACCGTCGGGACGCTGCGGATCCGGTCGCGCGGCGGGGCGACCGTCACGCCGCCGACGCCGGACCCGGACCCGACGACGCCGACCCCGCCCGTCCCGGACCCCGATCCGCCGGCTCCGGACCCCGATCCGCCGGTCGCCGGCGATCCGCCGGTCCCGCCGCCGTGCGCGACCCCGGCCTGCGCCCCGGCCGCCATCCCCGCGCGGCAGGTCCCGTTCACCGTCGACGACGCGCTCGGTCGCTACTGGGCGTTCGTCCCGACCGACTACGACGCGGCGACGCCGACGCGGCTGCTCGTGTGGCTCCACGGCTGCGGCGGCAACAGCGAGGGGGAGCTGTGGAACGTCGGCGACTACTACCCCGACCTGCGCTACATCGCGATCGCGCCGGACGGGTCCGACGGCGGGTGCTGGAGCATGACGACCCACCCACGGCGGGTGACGACCGCGATCGCCGACGCGATCGCCCGGTTCAACGTCGACCCGCGTCGGGTCGTCATCGGCGGGTACTCGTCGGGCGGCGACCTGTCGTACCGCACGGCGTTCCACAACGCGAAGACGTTCGCCGGCCTGCTGGCGATCAACACGTCGCCGTTCCGCGACACCGCATCGACCGCCGCCGCGTCGCTCGCCGCCGCGACCTGGCGGTTCCCCGTCCACCACATCGCGCACGTCGGCGACGCGACGTACCCCATCGGCCCGGTCCGGACCGAGATCCAGGCCGTAACCGCCGCCGGTCACCCGGTGACGTTCGACGAGCGGCCCGGCGGCCACTGGCAGGACGTCACCGGCGACCCGATGAACCCCGGCACGAGCGAGACGATCCGCGACCTGCTCGTCCGGCCCGGCATGGCCCGCGACTGGACGAGCCCGGCGCCGTAGGCCGACCCGCCGCGGGGCGCGCACCGCCCGGCCGGACGTCGCCCGTCGGCGCGGGTCCCGGACCCCGGTCACGGACCGGTGCGGCCGGTCCCGCTAGCGTGGGGTGGAGCGATGCCCGAGGGCGACTCGATCCACTTCGCGGCGCACCGCCTGCGGCCCGTGCTGCTCGGCGGGCCGCTCGACCGGGTCGCGACCCCGAGCGTGCGGACCACCGGTCGCGGGTGGGGCGAGCGGCTGACCGGGTCGACGGTCACCGCCGTCGACGCGCGCGGCAAGCACCTGCTGATCCGGTTCGACGACGGCGCGGTGCTCCACAGCCACCTGGGGATGCACGGGTCGTGGGTCGTGCGGCCGTCCGCGGACGGACCGGAGACCGGCGGGATCACCGTCGTCAGCGGCGACACCGCCGAGGTGCGGGCCGGGGGGCGCCTGGGCCGTCCGCTGCGCCGGGCGTGGATCGTCATGACCCGGGGCGGCCACGACGCGATCCAGTTCGACGGATCGTTCCTCGAGCTGCGCTCCGCCGCGCGGGTCGCCGCCGACCCGCGGCTGGCCGGGCTGGGCCCGGACATCTGCGCCGACGCGCCGCTCGACGTCGACCGCGTGATCGCCCGTCTGCGGCAGCAGGATCCGACCCGTCCCGCCGGCGACGCGTTGCTCGACCAGCGCAGCGTCGCCGGGTTCGGGAACGTCTGGAAGAGCGAGGCGTGCCACCTCGTCGGCCTGGACCCGTGGCGGCCGCTGGCCCGCACGACCGACGACGAGCTGCGCCGGCTGCTCGTCACCGTCGAGCCGCTGATGAAGCGCTGCGCGACCGAGGGGACCCGGCACCGGCCGAAGGCGGTCTACGGCCGGCGCGACCGGCGCTGCGAGCGGTGCGGCGGCACGATCACGAGCCGCAAGATGGGCGACGACAACCGCAACACCTGGTGGTGCCCGGGATGCCAGACGTGAACGGCCGGTCCGACCGGCATCCGATCGAAGCCGCCGCCACCGCCGGTCGGACCGTCGACCCGGTCCGACCCGTCAGCACCGGCCGCGCCGACGCGGCGCCGTCCGGGGCCGGTCCGATCCGCTGGCCCGGGGTGGCCGCACGGGGAGCCGGGCGCACGCTGCGGATCGGGCACAAGGGCTGCGCCGCCGTCGTGCCGGGGAACACGCTGGCCGGCATCGAGCACGCGGTCGTCGAACTCGGCGTCGACGCGGTCGAGTTCGACGTCCTGCCCGACGGCGCCGGGGGCCTGCGCCTGGCGCACGACCCGGCCGACCTGGCGGCGCGTCCCGACGCCCCGACGGTCGAGCAGGCGCTCGAGCGGCTCGCCCGACCGGACCTGGCGGGGGTCGGGGTCAACATCGACGTCAAGGTCCCCGGGGACGAGGCCCGGATCGTCGCGATGCTCCGCGACCACGGGCTCGTCGAGCGGGCGCTCGTGTCGACGATGGAGACCGAGACGTTGCGGGCGATGCGCGGCATCGCCCCCGAGGTCCGCCTGGGCTGGTCGATCCCGCGGGTCAACCGCGACTGGACGGCGCACCCGCTGACCCGCCCCGCGGCGCTCGGGGCGCTGCTCGCCGCCCGCCGGGTCCTGCCGCGCCTGGCGGTCCGGGCGCTGCGGTCCGGCCGGGTCGACGCGATCATGGCGCACCACGCCCTCGTCACCCCGGCGTTCGCCCGCACGGTCACCGCCCACGGCGAGCTCCACGTGTGGACCGTCGACGACGCCGACCTGGCCCGGCGGCTCGTCGGCATGGGCGTCACCGGGGTGACGTCGAACGACCCGCGCCTGGTGCCGTAGCGCGGGCGGGCCGCTCGTGCGCGTGCGCCACGTGCGCCGACCGGCCGGCGGTCGCCACGGCCGCTCGCCTCCGCCCCTCGTCCGCTCCCTCCTGCGCCCCGCCTCCGCCCGGCCGCCGTACGACGACCGGGCGGAGCGCCCGCGTCAGCGGTCCGACGCGTGGCTCCTGCCGCCCACGGTGCCGTCGGCGTCGGTCGCCGCGGGGACCGTGGGGCTCGTCGCCCGGGACGTCGGCGCGTCGTACAGGGACGGGTCCAGGTACGTGCCGGCGTCCGATCCCGCCTTCGTCGCGACCGGCTCGATCGCGTCGCGACGGGCCTGCGGGTCGTGGCGGACGCCGGTGACCGACCACGAGACCTTGGTGTCGCCGTGCTCGGTCCGCACGACGAAGCGACCCTCGTCGTCGACCTCGCGCTCGACGATCGCCTGGCCGAGCCGACCGATCGGGGTCAGCTGGTACCGCCAGTCACCGGCGAGCGTCGTGGCGTAGGCGGGCAGGGCGACGGTCGCGCGGCCGTCGGCCCCGGTGGTGACGTTGCCGGTGTAGACGACGGTGAGCGCGTCGGTCTCCACCGGCGTGTGGGTCAACGTGCGCCGGGTGGGCTCGCGCGGGTCGTCGATCCGGAACCCGTGCTTCGTGCCCGTCACCGTCAGGTCGCCGTTGACGACCACGTCGCCGTTGAACAGCCCGGCGGTCGTGCCCTGGCCGAAGATCGCCGCGCCGCTGCCGTTGGTGACGCCCTCGATCGCGTTGCCGGGGTTGGCGGCGTTGACGTTCTCGCCGCGGACGCCGGTGCCGGCGCCGCCGTTGATGCCCACCTGACCGAGCACGCCGATCGCGCCGTTCGGGTCGGTCACGAACCCGCGGACGCCGTAGCCGCCCTCGCCGTCGTGGCGGCCGACGAGGGCGCCGATGCCGTTGCACCTGCCGGGACGCTGCTCGCAGTCCGATCCGGTCTGGCGGGCCACGATCGCCTCGCCGGCGGCGCTGTCGCCGATCACCGCGGCGGAGGAGAACGACCCGGTCCTGGCCTGGATCGCGTTGCCCTTGGCGGCGTTCACGAACACGCCGGTGCCGGATCCGGCGTGGTCGACGTCGATGGCCCGGGAGGTACTGGCGGCGTCGGTGATCGTCGCCGAGAGCACGCCACCGGGCGTGTCGGGCTGCGTGAGGGCGAGCGGCACCGTCAGGTCGGCGTCGGCTCCGGCCGGGCCCTGCGGGCCGGCGGGCCCCGTCGGGCCGACCGGTCCGCGCTCGCCGGTCGCGCCGACGGGGCCGCGCTCACCCGCCGCACCGGTCGCGCCCGTCGCGCCGCTCGGGCCGGTCGCGCCGTCGTCGCCGCGGGCGCCCTGCGGCCCGCGGACGCTCCAGGCGACCTTGGACTGGCCGCGCGGGCATCGCGCCCGCTTCGTCGACAGGTTGAGCGTCCGGAAGTTGCGGGTGACGCAGGCGTAGAGCACCGACGGCGCCTTGGACGTGGTCGACGGCGCCTTGCCCTTGGTCGCCGAGGCCGTCCTCCTCGCCGTCGGCGTCGCCGCCTTCGCCGGGGCGGCTCGGGCCGTCGTCGTCGCAGGCGTTCGGCCGTCCGGCGCCGCCACCGCGCTCGTCACGAGCGGGCTGGTGGCGGTGGCCGCGACGGTCGCCAGCGCGGCGACGACGGACCCGTGGGAGCGGTGCGGGCGTCGAGCGCGCCGCGGCAGGAGGTGCATCGCGCCCACGCTATGGACGACGGTCCGTCACCCCCGATCGGGTGGACCGTTGTCGGATGGACGACCGTCGGGTGCTGCGCCGCGAGGGGCGGACGCCCCCTCCGCGGGTGAACCTCGCGATCCGGTGTGATGGTCCCGGGGGACGCCCGTAGTGTCCCCATGAGCGAGACCGCCACCGCGACGCTGGCGCCGCCCGTGACCCGATCCCGACCGACCATCGACGTGGAGGCGCTGTTCCGCGCCGACGCCGACGACCTGTACGCCTACGCGTGCACCGTCGTCCGTGACCCGTCGGTGGCGGAGGAGGTGGTCGCGACGACGTTCGAGCGCGCCCTCACCCGACGACACCGGTTCGACCCCCGCCGCGGCAACGCGCGGGCGTGGCTCTTCGGCATCGCCCGCAACGCGGCGATCGACGAGCTGCGCCGCCGCAAGCGCGGCGCGGCCCTCACCCACGACCTGCCCGACGACCGTCCCGGACCCGCCGACGACGTCGCCGGGCGCGACGAGGACGCCCACCGGCGTCGCACCGTCGCCGACGCGATCGCCGCCCTGCCCGGCCGCGACCGCGAGCTGCTGGCCCTGAAGTTCCACTCCGGGCTCGCCAACGCGGAGATCGCCGAGATCCTCGGCATCTCCACCACCAACGCGGGCAGCCGCCTGCACCGCGTCATGACCCACCTGAGGGAGGCCTGCCATGTTCCGTCGTGAGGCCCCGTTGCACCCCGACGCCGTCCGCGACCTGGACGCGCTCGACGCCGTCCTGGGCGGTGACCACGACGCCGACCCGACCCTGGCGCTCCTCGCCTCCGACGTCGACGCCGCCCGCCCGCGGATGGACGACGCCGCCCGCGAGCGCCTGGAGACGCGGATGCAGGCCGCGATCCTCGCCGATCGCGGCGTCCCCGCGGAGGAGTCCGACGCGGCAGCCGCCGGCCCGCGCGTCGACCGGACGTCCGGCCCGGACGACGGCGCCGGTCACGACGATGCGGCCGACCACGACGCGCCGGGCCACGACGGTCCGGCGCGCGGCGCGTCCGACGGGCCGCGGTCCGGCGTCTGGATGCCGCGCGTCGCGTCCGGTGGTGGCGGTGGACGCCGACCGCTCCGCGAGCGGCTCCTCGGCGGCGGTGGCGCGTGGCGCCCGGCCCTCGTCACCGTTGCCCTGGCGGCGATCGCCGTGCCGGTCGCGATCAGCGTGTCCGACGGCGGCGGCTCGGGGGCGACGTCCGACGTCGCGGCGCTCTCGACCGGCGGCGACGCTCCCACGTCCACCCCGGAGTCGTTCGACGCCGGCGGAGCCGACGACGCGGGCGGCGCGACCGCCGACGCCGAGCGGCCCCGCTCCGTGGACCGGACGTCGGCCGACGTCGCGCCCGAGGTCGGCCGCGGGGCCGGCGCGTCCGCCGGAGCCTCCGTCGTCGCCCCCGGACCGTCCCCGACGACGACGACCGACGCGCCGCCCACCCTCGGCGGCGACCGTCAGGTCGTGCGCGACGTCACGCAGACCGTGCGCGTGGGGTCGGACGAGATCGGGGACGCGACCAACCGGATCACCCGGGTCGTGCAGGACGCCGGCGGCTACCTCGGCTCGTCGCAGGTGCAGGAGCGCGGCGACAGCCCGAGCGCGCGGTTCGAGATCGTCGTGCCGACCGACCGGCTCGACGAGACCGTCGGTCGGCTGTCGCGGATCGGCGAGCTCGTCCGCCTGGACCGCCGTAGCGAGGACGTCACGAGCCGCGCGGCGTCGCTGGAGGACCAGATCGCGGACCTGCGCGCGGAGCGCGACGCGCTGCGACGCCGGCTCGCCCGGACGACGAACGACGACCGTCGCGAGGCCCGCCGCCGCGAGCTGCGCCTGCTCACCAACCGCATCGCCGGCCTGCAGGCCCAGCAGCGCTCGCTCCGCGGACGGACCCAGACGTCGCGGATCGAGCTCGCGGTCGTCACCGGCGAGAACGAGACGGCGCTGCCGGCGCCCGACGACGACGCCTGGGGCGTGGACGACGCGCTCGACGACGCCGGCCGCGTGCTCGAGGTCCTCGGCGGCGCCGCGATCGTCGCCGGCGTGGTGATCGTCCCCCTCGGCGGGCTGCTCCTCGTCGGCTGGCTCGTCGTCCGTCGCCGCCGGCGCCGGATCGCCGACGAGCTCGTCGACGAGGCCTGACGTCCGCGGCGGGCGGGGCGGGCCGTCGCTCGGCCCGTCCCCGCCGCGGACGACCCGTCCCGCCGCACCCGCGGATCCGGCCCGGGGGCCCCGTGCCCCCGTTGCTCGCCGGGCGGGTCCGCGAGATGTCGATGTCGGCCGCCAGGTACATCGAGAAGATCCCGTGCGGGCGGCGGAACCGCTCGATCCGCCGCAGCGTCCGGGGCCGCAGGTGCCGCCGGTCGACGAGCCCGCCGAGGGTGCGGTGCGCGTCGGCGTTGCTCACGACGACGTCGGCGCGCAGCCGCTCGCCGTCGAACTCCCACGACTTCTTGCGGCGGAACACCTGGCTCGTCCCGCCGAGCATCTCGTGCTGCTCCAGGACGAGCGCGCGGCGGCGCTGGGTGGCGAGGCAGGCGGCGGTGACCAGCCCTCCCAGGCCGGAGCCGACGACGATGGCGTCATACGAGGCGGGCGCGGTGGGCATGGGGCGAGTATCCGCCCGCCGGTGGGCCGTCGACCACGGCGGGAGGCGGGGGGTCGATTGTCCGGTCCGGACAAACGGTGGGGCGCTACGACACCGGCCCGGACCACGTGCCCCGGCGGGGCGCGTATGGTATTTCCATTCCCGTGGGTCAGACCGAGCCGATTCCCGACGTCGACCCCACGGTCGAGCTCCTCGCCCGGGTGCCGGTGTTCGAGACGCTCGGCGTCGAGGACCTGCGACGGGTCGCCGACGTCGCGGTGCCGCGGCGGTTCCAGTCCGGCCAGGTGATCTTCCGCGAGGGCGACCAGTCCGACACGTGCTACGTCGTGCGGGCCGGGCACTGCCGGGCGGTCCGCCACCACGCCGACGGCCGGGCGCTGACGCTCGCCCACTTCGGCACCGGCGACATCTTCGGCGAGCTGGCGATGTTCGACACGGAGAAGCGCTCGGCGACCGTCGAGGCGCTCGACGAGGTGCAGGCGCTGGCGATCCTCTCCGGCGACATGCGGCGGCTCATGTCGGAGCACCCCGAGATCTCGGCGAAGCTCGTCATCGCCCTCGGCCGGCGGCTGCGCGAGGCGAACGAGCGCCTGGCGCGCCAGTCGTTCCAGACCGTCCAGTCGCGGGTGGCCGGGGTGCTCGCCGAGCTCGTGGCCCGGGCGCAGGACGAGGGCCAGGGCGAGCGCGACGTCGAGGTGCGGATCACGCAGGTCGACATCGCCCAGCTCGCCGGCAGCTCGCGCGAGTCGGCGAGCCGGTTCCTCGCGGTCCTCGAGCGCGCCGGGGTCCTCGAGCAGGGCCGCGGCCGGATCGTCGTCCACGACCCGGCGGTCCTCAGCCGCTACGTCTACTGATGCGGGGCGTCGGAGCACCGACGACCGGATCGGGTCGGCGGTAGTGGCGCGTCGGCGGGGGCGCGCGCGACGCAACCGGACGCGCGACGGGCAGCGGCAGCGGGGCTCGGACGTCGAGTTCTCGTGTGGCGGCGTCGTCGTGCGCGACGGGCAGTGCGTCGTCATCGTGCCGGTGCGGCCCGACGGTCGGCGGATCACGACGTTGCCCAAGGGGCACCCCGAGGAGGGGGAGGACCCGGCGACCGCCGCGGTGCGCGAGATCCGCGAGGAGACCGGGGTCCACGCGCGGGTCGTCGCCCGGCTCGGCGACGTCGTCTACTGGTACCAGCGCGAGGGTCGCCGGATCCGCAAGACCGTCCGGTTCTACCTCTGCGCCCACGAGGCGGGCGAGCCCGACCCCGACGGCGTCGAGGTGCGGGACGCGCGCTGGATGCCGCTGGACCGGGCCGTCCGCGAGCTCGCGTTCCCCGGCGATCGGCAGATGGCCGCCCAGGCCTTGGAACGCACGACCGACGACCACTAGGCTGGGGTGACCGATGCAGGTCCTGAACTTCTACTCGCGCATCTTCGCCGACCAGCTCAAGCGGGGGCGCAAGACGGCCACGATCCGACTGGGCGACAAGTCCCACAAGTACCGCAAGAACCAGGCGGTGCTCGTGACGATCGGCTACCAGTTCTCGCCGCGCGAGAAGATCTTCGACGCCGTCATCGACGCGGTCGAGGTCAAGCGGGTGCGGGATCTTTCGCCGCGCGACATCGAGCACGACAACCCGGAGTTCCGCCGGCACGACGAGCTCATCCACTTCCTCGAGCAGATCTACGGCCGCACCGTCACGCAGGACGACCTCGTCACGGTCGTGCGGTTCAGCCAGATCATCTCCCACCCGCCGGGCTACACCGACGCGCGGCTGGGCATCGGCGGCGCGCAGAACTGACGGCGGAGCAGGGCGCGCCGCCCGGTGCGCGCCGGCTGCTCGTGCCCCCGGCGTCGACGCGAGGCGGCCCGCGCCGCGGGCGTAGTTGTTAGCTAGCTCATGAGATGATACCGTTAGCTAACGAATCATTCGCGACCCCGGTCTCGACCCGTCGCGGCGGCCCGCCGCCGGGCGCGCCCGGCCCGTCGCGGACGGACCCCTCGCCGTCAGGAGCACCCATGAGCAGCACCCCCGCGCCGTCCCTCGCGTCGGCCTCCCCGTCCATGTCCCACCGCCGGGTCATGGAGGCCCTCTCCGGCCTCCTGCTGGCGATGTTCGTCGCGATCCTGTCGAGCACGGTCGTCTCGGCCGCCCTACCGCGGATCATCGGCGACCTCGGGGGCGGCCAGTCGTCCTACACCTGGGTCGTCACCGCGACGTTGCTGGCGATGACCGTCAGCACCCCGATCTGGGGCAAGCTCGCCGACCTCTTCGATCGCAAGGCCCTCCTGCAGTCCGGCCTCGTGATCTTCCTCGTCGGGTCGATCCTCGCCGGGTTCGCCCACTCCACCGGCTGGCTCATCGCCTGCCGCGCGGTGCAGGGCGTCGGCGTCGGGGCGCTGACCGCGCTCGTCCAGGTGATCCTCGCCGACCTCGTGTCGGCGCGCGAGCGCGGCCGCTACATGGGCTACCTCGGCGCGGTGTTCGGCGTCGGCACGATCGTCGGGCCGGTCGTCGGCGGGGTCCTCACCGACGGCCTCGGGTGGCGCTGGTGCTTCTTCGTCGGGGTCCCGTTCGGCCTGGCCGCGCTCGTGCTCCTGCAGCGGACGCTCGACCTGCCGACCCGTCGCCGCGAGGGCGCCCACATCGACGTGCTCGGCGCGACGCTCCTGGCCGGTGGCGTGTCGTTGCTGCTCATCTGGGTGTCGTTGGCCGGCAAGAGCTTCGCCTGGTGGGGCCCCGAGACGATCGCGATGATCGGCGGGGCGGTCGTGCTCCTGCTCGCCCTGGTCGCCGTCGAGCGGCGCGTGGCGGAGCCGATGCTCCCGATGGACCTCTTCGCCGACCGCACGGTGACGCTGGCGGTCGTCGGCAGCGTCGCGATCGGCATCGCGATGTTCGGCACCACGGTCTTCCTCACCCAGTACATGCAGCTGGCGCGCGGCTACAGCCCGACCGCGTCCGGCCTGTTGACCATCCCGATGGTCGTCGGCCTGTTCGCGTCGTCGACGCTCGCCGGGCGACGGATCGCCAAGACCGGGCACTACCGCCGCCTGATGCTCGGCGGCGCGGTCCTCGTCACCCTCGGGCTGGGCCTCATGGGGCTCATCGACGAGCGCACGAGCCTCGTCGAGATGGGCGCGTTCATGGTCGTCCTGGGTGCCGGCATCGGCATGCTCCAGCAGAACCTGGTCCTCGCGGTGCAGAACGCGATCCCGCCGAGTCAGCTGGGGGCGGGCAGTGGCCTGATCGCGTTCTTCCGCAGCCTGGGCGGCGCGGCCGGCGTGTCGGTCCTGGGCGCGGTGCTCGGGTCGCGGGTCACGACGCTCGTCGGCGAGGGCCTGGCCGCCCGTGGCATCGACCCGTCGGCGATCCCGGGCGGCGGATCGCAGATCCCCGACCTGGACGCGCTGCCGGCGACGGTGCGCCCGGTGATCGAGCACGCCTACGGCGCCGGCGTCGCCGAGCTCTTCCTCCTGGCGCTGCCGCTCGGCGTCGTCGCGTTCCTCGCGATCTGGCTCATGCGCGAGCAGCCGCTCGGCACGAAGAGCGGCATCGAGCAGGCCGTCGAGGACGCCGCCGGTGAGCAGGGCCGCGCGATCGCCGCGAGGCCCGCCGCGGCGACCGCCGTCGGCGAGGCCTGAGCCCGGCGCGGTTGGCACTCTCGCCCGCAGAGTGCCAACCGGGGGTTGACGGACGCGCCCGGTCGGCTACACTCGCCTCCGGTTTGGCACTCCTCCCCGGAGAGTGCCGACAGCTCGGAAGCACATCCCGTCACGACGGAGGACCACATGTCCATCGACCTCAAGCCGCTCGGCGACCGCCTGATCGTCCGCGCCATCGAAGAGGAGCAGACCACGGCCAGCGGCCTGGTGCTCCCCGACACCGCCAAGGAGAAGCCGCAGAAGGGCGAGGTCCTCGCCGTCGGTGACGGGCGCTGGGACGACGAGGGCGAGAACCGCATCCCGCTCGACGTCGCCGCCGGCGACACCGTCCTGTACAGCAAGTACGGCGGCACCGAGATCAAGCTCGACGGCGAGGACCTGCTCGTCCTCCGCGAGAGCGACGTCCTGGCCAAGGTCGTCGGCTGAGCGACGCCGACCACCATTCGAGACTGAAGACAAGGAGCCACTGACATGGCACACAAGGAACTGAAGTTCGACACCGACGCCCGCAAGGCGCTCGAGGCCGGCGTCGACGCCGTCGCCAACGCCGTCAAGGTCACGCTCGGCCCGAAGGGTCGCTACGTCGTCCTCGACAAGAAGTTCGGCGCGCCGACGATCACGAACGACGGCGTCACCATCGCCCGCGAGATCGAGGTCGAGGACGTCTTCGAGAACCAGGGCGCGCAGCTCGTCCGCGAGGTCGCCACCGCGACGAACGACGTCGCCGGCGACGGCACGACGACCGCCACGGTCCTCGCCCAGGCCATCGTCAAGCAGGGCCTGAAGAACGTCACGGCCGGCGCGAACCCGATCGCCATCAAGCGCGGCATCGAGCTCGCCGTCGAGCAGATCGTCGCCGCGATCGCCGCCCAGTCGACCGAGATCTCCGGCAAGGACGAGATCGCCCGCGTCGCCACCATCTCCTCGCGCGACCCCGAAATCGGCGACGTCATCGCCGACGCGATCGACAAGGTCGGCAAGGACGGCGTCGTGAACGTCGAGGAGGGCCAGACCTTCGGCATCGACCTCGAGTTCACCGAGGGCATGCAGTTCGACAAGGGCTACGTCTCGCCCTACATGGTCACCGACCAGGACCGCATGGAGGCCGTCCTCGAGGATCCCTACATCCTCATCGCCAACTCGAAGATCGGCGCCGTCCGCGACGTGCTGCCCGTCCTCGAGCAGGTCATCCAGGCCGGCAAGCCGATCCTCATCATCGCCGAGGACCTCGAGGGCGAGGCCCTGGCGACCCTGGTGGTCAACAAGCTGCGCGGCACGTTCACCGGCGTCGCCGTCAAGGCCCCGGGCTTCGGCGACCGCCGCAAGCGCATCCTCGAGGACATCGCCATCCTCACCGGCGGCGAGGTCATCACCGAGGACCTCGGGCTCAAGCTCGAGAACACGCAGCTCAACCAGCTCGGTCGCGCCCGTCGCGTCGTCGTCGGCAAGGACAACACGACGATCGTCGACGGCGCCGGTGACGCGGAGGCCATCAAGGGCCGCATCAGCCAGATCAAGACCGAGGTCGAGAACACCGACTCGGACTTCGACCGCGAGAAGCTCCAGGAGCGCCTGGCCAAGCTGTCCGGCGGCGTCGCCGTCGTGAAGGTCGGCGCGGCCACCGAGACGGAGCTCAAGGAGAAGAAGCACCGCGTCGAGGACGCGCTGCAGGCCACGCGCGCCGCGCTCGAGGAGGGCATCGTCCCCGGTGGTGGCGTCGCGCTGCTGCAGGCCGGCACGAAGGTCTCGGTCGAGAACGACGACGACGACGTCGCCGTCGGCGGCCGCATCGTCCTGCGCTCGCTCGAGGAGCCGCTGCGCCAGATCGCGCTGAACGCGGGCCTGGAGCCGTCGGTCGTCGTCAACGACGTCCGCAACGCGGACGTCGGCATCGGCCTGAACGCCGCGACCGGTGAGCTGGAGGACCTGGTCAAGGCCGGCGTCGTCGACCCGGCCAAGGTCACCCGCTCGGCGCTGCAGAACGCCGCGTCGATCGCCAAGAACATCCTCACCACCGAGGCGATCGTCGCCGAGGCCCCCGAGCCCGCCGGCGCCGCCGGTGGTGGCATGCCCGACATGGGCGGCATGGGCGGCATGATGTGATCCAGCCCCGCTGAGGGCCCTCGCCGCGGACGCGCTCCGCGGCGGGCCCGGGGACCGATCGCGTCGGATCGTCCGACGAGGTTCGCGACGGCCGCCCTCCGGGGCGGCCGTCGTCGTTCCGTGGTCCCGTCGGCGAGCCGAGGTGGGCGGCGGGGCGACCGGGCCGTGGACGGCGTGCGCCGCGCCGTACGGCCGATCACGTCGCCCGGCGGTGGTGCGCGACGAGATCGGCGATCGCCCGCGCCGCGCCGACCGCGGCGTACGAGCCGGTGAGCGCGGCCAGCGCCGGCGCGGCGCTCGGCGGCAGATCGTGCCGGCGCAGGTGGCCGGTCGCCGCGACGGTGTCCGCGGCGTCGACGGCGAGCCCGAGCCGCTGCCAGCGGGGGCGCTCCGGCGCCGGCGCGGTGAGGTAGCCCGCGCCCAGCGCCATCGCCCGTCCGCCGTAGATGCGCGTCATGTACACGACCTGCGGGTCCATCTCCAGGCCGAACGTCCGACCGAGTCGGCGGGGCGCCACGAGCGCGGCCAGGCCGAGCGCCAGCCGACCGACGGCCAGACCGCGGAGCGCCGCGTCCGGCACGACGCCGCCATGACGGGCATCGCGGGGCGGGTGGGTGAGGGGCGTGGTCGCCATGCGCCGATCCTGGCGGCGGCTCCCGGTGGCGGCAACGACCCGGCAGGTCGTGGCTCCGACGCGGCCGGAGCGCGCAGTGCGGTGCGTCGGCGGGCCGCCGACCGACCCCGCGCCGCGCCGGACCGGGCCGCCGCGCACGCCCGTCACGGACCCGTCCGGCGGTCGTCCCCCCGATCGTCGGGATCCCCTGCACGATCCCGCCCGTGGGGTGCGCGGGGCCCGGGGCCGCCCATAGGGTGAGCCCGTCCCGGTGTGCGCGGAGCCGTCCCGCCGCACCACGTCCCAACGAACGAAGGACCCTCGTGAACGCCCGATCCCCCCTCGGGGCCGTCACCCTGTCGATCGCCCTCGGCGTCGTCGCGCTGCCCGCGTCCGCCTCGGCCGCCGACGGGACGTACGCCGTCCACTCCTGCAAGGGGCCCTCGAACCAGCCAGCGCCCACCACCGGCTGGGCACCGACGCAGTCGGCCGGCACCGCGGCCGTCGACGGGTGCGCGGGCGGCGGCGGGCTGTCGTTGTCGCTCGGCCCCAACCCGGCCGGCAGCTACGGCGCGTCGTGGACGTTCACCGCCCCGGCGGACACGAGCATCGTGTCGCTCGCCGCCGACCGCCGCACGTCCGGGTTCGCGTCGGCCCCGGCCGACTCGCAGTTCCGCTACGGGCTCTTCGCGGGCACCACGCCGCTGGACTCGTGCACGAAGGCCGGCGACGGCTGCCCGAACGACTACGTCCAGCCGATCAGCAAGCCGGGCCTCAACGCGTCGACGATCCGGTTCCGGCTGTACTGCGCCAACGGCGACCAGAGCTGCACCAACCCGCAGGGCGTCGGAGCGACCCTCGGCAAGGCGGTCATCGGCCTGAAGGACGCGATCAAGCCGCAGATCGTCGGGCAGAAGGTCGTCGACAGCGGCGAGACGTCCGGGACGTTCCGCGTGCGGTTCAGCGCGACCGACCAGGGCGGCGGGCTGTACCGGGTCCGCACGCTCGTGGACGGCCAGCCGTTCGCGATCCAGCCGGTGACCGGCGGCACGTGCACCGACGCGCTGCCGGGCAACGCCGACGACTACGAGTTCCTCGCGCCGCAGCCGTGCCCGCTGGGCCTGGCCGATCGCGACGTGGCCGTGTCGGCGTCGTCGCTGCCGCCCGGCCCGCACACCGTGCTGACCGAGGTCGAGGACGCCGCCGGCAACACGCAGACCGTGAGCGTCACGCAGTTCCCGCGGGTCAACGTCAACGACGGGGGCTCGGGCGACGGCGGCGGGTCCGGCGGTGGCGGTGGGTCGACCGTCGCCGGGAGCAACGGCTCCAACGACGGCGCGTCGGACTACGAGCGGCTGAGGCACGCCCGCGTGAAGAGCTGGTTCGACACGAGCAAGCGGCGCAACGGCCGCAAGGACACGGGTCAGACCCGGCTGACGATCAAGCGCGGCAGGCGCGCGCTGATCCGCGGCACGATCCGCGACCGCAAGGGCCGGGGGATCGTCGGGGCGACCCTCGACCTGTACCACCTGACCGGCGACGGCAAGCGGCGCCTCCTCAAGACCGGCGTGAAGTCCCGCAAGCGGGGCATGTTCACGTACATCGTGTCGGCCAACGTCGACACCCGCCGGATCCAGATGGCGTACCGCGCGCTGCGTCCCGGCAAGATCACGAGCCGCAAGACGCTGCGGCTGACGGTCAAGCGCAAGGGCAAGACGTACTACATGCCCGGCAACCGTCCGAAGGCGAAGGGCAAGAAGCGGGCCACCGCCGCGCGGTAGCCGCCACGGCGAAGGCGATCGCCCCACGGCAGCCCCACGGCCGGGCCTCGCCACCGTGGCGGGGCCCCGGGCGATCGCCGGAGCGAACCGGCCACAGGTCCGGGCGGGACCGCGCACGGACGTCCGGCCCGGCGACGCGGGCCGGATCCAACATGCAGGGGCAGGCACGATCCGGCCCACGCGCGTACGGGGTGCCCGGCCTGGAGTCGTGGGACGGATTCGACGCGTGGGAGCGAGCACGATCCGGCCCACGTGCCGCCCCGATCCGGCACCCCGGTCCAGGCCCATGCGTCGTCCCGTAGGCGTCCGGCCATCGGGCATCGAGCCGCTCGCGTAGGGATCCCGCCCGGCGGTCACCCGGTCCAGACGCCCGACGTCCCGCGACGGTGGCTGTCGACGAGGTGCGTGTCGACGATGCCGATCGCCTCCATGAGCGCGAACATCGTCGTCGGACCGACGAACGAGAACCCGCGGCGCTTGAGCTCGCGGGCGAGGGCACGGGACTCCGGCGACGACGTCGGTACCTCGTCGATCGTCCGCGGGGCCGGGGTCGTCGCCGGCCGGAACGACCACACGAGGCCCGCCAGGCCGCCGTCCGCCCGCAGCGCGACCGTCGCCCGGGCGTTGGCGATCGTCGCGTGGACCTTCGCCCGGTTGCGGACGATGCCCGCGTCGGCAAGGAGCCGGGCGACGTCGGCGTCGCCGTACCCCGCGACCGCGTCCGGGTCGAACCCGTCGAACGCCGTCCGGAACGCCGGGCGCTTGCGCAGGATCGTCGCCCACGACAGCCCGGACTGGAACGCCTCGAGGCTCAGCCGCTCGAACGTCCCGCGCTCGTCGCGCACCGGCATGCCCCACTCCGTGTCGTAGTACGCGCGCAGCAGCGGGTCGCTCGCCGCCCACGCGGGCCGCGCCAGGCCGTCGTCGCCGACGACGACGCCGGACGGGGTCATCGCCCGCCGCCCGCCGTCGTCCGGGGCGCGGGCCGGACGGCGCCACCGAGTCCGTGCGTGAGCAACGCCACCGTCGCGGCGACGAACCGCTCGTCGTCGCCCGCCGTCGGCGGGTGGATCACCCAGCGGTGGACGAGGCCCTCGATCGCCTGCACGAGGAGCCACGCGGTCGTGTCCGCATCGTCGACGGTCACCGACGGCGACCGCCGGAGCCAATCGGCCACGCGACCGGCGAACTCCGCCTCGAGCGCCACGACCCCGTCGACGATCCGCTCCGGCAGCGGCGCCTCCTCGAACAGCAGCCGGTGGAGGCGGGGCCGGTCGACGTGGAGGGCGAGCATCGCGCGCAACAGGTCGCCCAGCGCGGCGGCGGGCGCCGGTGGCGGGTCGTCGGCGAGCGTCGCGACGAGCGGCACGAGCGCCGCGGCCCCCCTCCGCAGATGCTCCTCGGCGACGGCGACGAGCAGCGCGTCCTTGTCGGCGAAGTACTGGTAGAGCGTCCCGATCGACACGCCGGCCCGCTCCGCGATCCGGTTCGTCGTCCCCGCCGCGTACCCGTGGCGCTCGAAGACCTGAGCCGCCGCCTCGACGAGCGCCTCGACGGTGGCGCGGGAACGCCCCTGGGACGGGCGTCGGCGGCGGGTCGGCGAGGGCATCGGGAACGCGAGTGGCAACGACCTGAGCAATTGCTCAGACTTGGTGCATGGAGCCTACCCCATCCCCGCCGGGCGGCCCGCCGCCCGCCACGTACGCCACCGACCACGCCGCCTGGCGCGCGGTCCAGCCGCTGCTGCCGGAGTCGATGCGGGTCCTGGGGCACGAGCCGGACGAGGAGGGCTGGTGGTGGCGCGACGTCCACGTGCACCTCGACCGCTACCGCCGGCCCGACGCGCGGGCGACGGTCATCGTGCTCCACGGCGGCGGTGGCCACGGACGGCTGCTCGCGAGCGCCGGCCGGATCGTCGCCGACGCCGGCTACGAGGCGGTCATGCCGGACCTGCCCGGGTACGGCCTGACCGACGCCCCGGCCGCGCGCTGCCGCTACGACGACTGGGTGGCGCTCGTCGCCGACCTCGTCCGCGCCGAGCGGGCCCGGCACGACCGGCCGGTGCTCCTGCTCGGGATGAGCGTCGGCGGGCTGCTCGGCTGGCACGCCGCCGCGACGCTGCCGCCCGCCACGGTGGCCGGGGTCGTGGCGACGACGCTCCTGGACCCGCGGGCGCCGGCGGCCCGCGCGGTGATGGGTCGGTGGGCGTGGCAGGGCCGATCCGCCGCGCTGCCGGGGCTCGCCCCGCGGGTGCTGGACCGCCTGCGCGTGCCCCTGGCCGCCGTCGCCAACACGACCGCGATCGCCAACGACCGCGACGTCGTCCGTGCCCTGCGGGCCGACCACCGAGGCACCGGCAGCTCCATCCGCCTGGGCTTCCTGCGGTCGTACCTGTCGTACGTCCCGGCGGTCGAGCCCGAGGACTGGCGTCACGCCCCCGTCCTGCTCGCCCACCCGGGCGACGACCGCTGGACCCCGACCGCGGTGAGCCGCGCGTTCCTCGACCGGATCGCCGGTCCCACGCGGTTCGTCGAGCTGGAGCGGTGCGGGCACCTGCCGATGGAGGAGCCGGGGGCGACGCGGTTCGCCGACGAGGTCCGGCGGTTCGTCGCGGCGGTGATCTGATCGCGGGAACGGGGGCGGGACGCCATCGCCGTCGCGTCGGGTAGACCTCCCGCATGGCCTCGGCACGGAACGTCCTCGGCGGCGAGCTGGCCGTCTGCGGCATCGATCCGCTGACGGGATGGGCACGGACCGGCGCGTGCATGTTCCACCCGCTCGACGTCGGGCAGCACACCGTCTGCGCGGTGATGACCGAGCGGTTCCTGCGCTACACCGCGTTCCAGGGCAACGACCTGTCGACCGCGCGGGACGGATTCCCGGGGTTGCGGCCCGGCGACCGGTGGTGCCTGTGCGCGTCGCGCTGGGAGCAGGCCCGCCTGGACGGGATGGCCCCGCCGGTGGTGCTCGCGGCGTGCCACGAGCGTGCGCTCGACGTCGTGTCGCTCGCCGACCTGCGGGCGCACGCGCACGGCGGGGGGGCGGCGGCGTCGGACCCGGGCACCGATCGGGCGTGACGCCGCCGGGAGGGCGTGCCGCCGGCGTCGCGCTGGGCCTGGGCGCCGGGGCGCTCTGGGCGCTGGCGTTCGTCGGGCCGGCGCAGGTCGAGCCGTTCGGGGCGGCCGAGATCACGCTCGGGCGGTTCCTCGTCTTCGGTCTCTGCTCGGTGGTGGTGCTCGTCGTGCGGCGGCACGATCCGCGTCGGCGCCTCGACCGGGTCGACCGGGCCCGGATCGTCGGGCTGGGGCTCGCCGGCAACACCGCGTTCTTCCTGCTGCTCGCGGCGGCCGTCGCGGTGGCGGGGTCGGCGCCGGTGGCGCTGGTGATCGGCGCGCTGCCGGTGGCGATGGCGGTGGTGGGGAACCTGCACCGGCGGACGGTGCGGTGGGCCGCGATCGCCGGCCCGGCGCTCGTCATCGCGGCGGGCATCGCGGCCGCCGGGTGGGCGGCCGCCGTCGACGCCGGGGGATCGTCGGTCTGGGGGCTGGCCCTGGCCGGGGCCGCGCTCGCGTCGTGGCTCGTCTACGGCCTCGTCGGCGCGACCTACCTGGCGTCCCGGCCCGACACCGACACGGTCCTGTGGACGTCCTTGCTGGGCGTCGGCACCGTGGTGACGCTGCCCGCGGTCGGGCTGCTCGTCGTGCTCGACGGGCCCGACGCGACGCCGGACCTCGACGCGTGGGTCGCCCTCGTCGCCTGGTCGGTGGTGCTCGGGGTCGGCTCGTCGTGGGTGGCCACGTGGATGTGGAGCCGCGCGAGCGTCGTCGTGCCCGTCGCGCTGCTCGGCATGCTCATCGCGTCGGAGACGGTCTTCGCCGTGCTCTACGCCGCGATCGTCGCCGGTCGCGTACCGCCGGTCGCGCAACTCGTCGGCGCCGCGCTCATCGTCGGGGGCGTCACGTGGGGCGCGCGGGCGTCCCGCGAGCGCGTGCCCGTGACGGCTGCGCCCGCCTGACCGCCCGGACATTGTGTCCGGCCTGTCTGTCTGGAAGAGTGCCGGTCGCGGGCGGCGGGGGTCGCCGCCGCGAGTCCGAGGAGATCCGATGTCGAAGTCGTTCACCGTCCAGGCCACCTACGCCGCCGGCGCCGACGCCGTGTGGGCCGTCGTCACCGACCCCGTGGCCGTGAAGGAGAAGTTCGAGGCCCTGGGCGCCAAGGAGGTCGAGGTGCTCGAGCACGACGCGACCGGCGACGTCGTCCGGTTCAAGGTCCGCCGCAAGGAGGAGGTCGACGTGCCCTCCTTCGCGAAGAAGATCGCCGGCCCGAGCAACACCGTCAACCTCGACGAGACGTGGCGTCGCGACGGCGACCGCCTCGTCGCAGAGTGGTCGGCCGAGATCTCGCCGGCCCGGGTGTCGCTGGTCGGCACCCGCACCGTCACCCCCGACGGCGACGGCGTGCGCGAGGTCATCGCCGCGGAGGCGAAGGCGAACGTGCCGCTCATCGGCGGCAAGCTCGCCGACTTCGCCGCGAACGAGACGTCGAAGGCCCTCGCCGAGGACCAGGTCTGGATCGCCGCGCGCGTCGCCGGCTGAGCGGCGCGGGTCGCGCCCCGCCGCTCACCCCACCGCGTCGACCGGCCGCGGTCCCTCGCCGACGTAGAGCGCCGACGGGCGGATGAGGCGGCCCTCGCGCTTCTGCTCGAGGATGTGCGCCGACCACCCGGCGACGCGCGCGCAGGTGAAGAGCGGGGTGAAGAGGTCGGCCGGGACCGCGGCGGTGTCGAGCACCACCGCCGACCAGAACTCGACGTTCGTCGCGAGCACCCGGTCGGGCTTGCGCGCCCGCAGCTCCTCGAGCGCGGCGCGCTCCAGCGCCTCGGCCACCTCGTAGCGGCCGGCGCCGATCTCCTTCGACGTGCGCCGCAGCACCCGGGCCCGCGGGTCCTCGGCCCGGTACACGCGATGGCCGAACCCCATGAGCCGCTCGCCGCGGTCCAGGGCGTCCTTCACCCAGGCGGTCGCGTCGCCGCGCCGCTCGACGCCGTCGAGCATCGCCAGCACCCGCGACGGCGCGCCGCCGTGCAGCGGTCCGGACAGCGCGCCGACCGCCGACGACAGCGCGGCGGCGACGTCCGCCCCGGTCGACGCCGTGACGCGGGCCGTGAACGTCGACGCGTTCATGCCGTGCTCGGCGGCCGAGATCCAGTACGCGTCGATCGCCTTGGCGTGCTGCGGATCGAGCTCGCCACGCCAGCGCAGGAGGAACCGCTCGGCGACGGTGCGACCGGCGTCGATGTCGGACTGCGGCACCGGGGGCTGCCCGCCGCCGCGCGCCGACTGGGCGACGAACGACAGCGCCATGACCGACGCGCGGGCCAGCTCGTCGCGGGCGACGTCGTCGGTGGTGTCGATGAGCGGCTTGAACCCCCACTCGGGGGCGAGCATCGCGAGCGCCGCCTGCACGTCGACGCGCGGGTCGCCGGAGCGGACGCTCAACGGGTGCGGCTCGGCGAACGGCAGGCCCGGGTCGAACGACCCGTCGACGAGGAGCCCCCACACCCGCTCGTACGGCACGTGGCCGACGAGGTCCTCGATGTCGACGCCGCGGTAGCGGAGCGCACCGCCCTCGCGGTCGGGCTCCGCGATCGTCGTGGCGAAGGCGACGACGCCCTCCAGGCCGGACTGCACCTCGGTCATGCGCATGCTCCCGTCGTTCGGCGGACCCGTCGCGACACCGGCGGCCGTGGCGCCCGCGACTCGCCAGCTTAGTCCGCGGCCGCTCGCGTTTCGAGCCCCGTCGGGCACGGCGCGCTACCGTCGCCGCATGGGCACCGTCGATCCCGACCTGCTGCGGCGCTCCGCGGTCGACCTCGCGGCGCTCGTCCGCTCCGGCGAGGTCGCGGCCGTCGACCTCGTCCGGGCCGCGCTCGACCGGGTCGCGGCGGTCGACGACGGGCTCGGGGCGTTCGTCGACACGTGGGCGGACGAGGCGCTCGAGCAGGCGGCGGCGGTCGGACCGGGCGACCCGCGGCCGTTCGCGGGGGTGCCGACGGCGGTCAAGGACAACCGGGCGGTGGCGGGTCACCGCACCGGGCACGGGTCGGCGTTCACCGCCGGGCTCGTCGCGGAGCAGGACGACGAGGTCGTCGCGCGCCTGCGTCGGGCGGGGTTCGTCCTCGTCGGCGCGACGAAGCTCCCGGAGTGGGCGATCACCCCGGTCACCCGGTCGCGGGCGTTCGGCGTCACCCGCAACCCGTGGGACCCGGGCCGCACCGCCGGCGGATCGTCGGGCGGGGCGGCCGCCGCGGTCGCCGCCGGGATGGTCCCGGTGGCGCACGGCAACGACGGCGGCGGGTCGATCCGGATCCCCGCCGCCTGCTGCGGGCTCGTCGGGCTCAAGCCGCAGCGCGGACGGATCTCGATGGCCCCCGGGCTGGGCCACCATCTGCTCGCCACCGACGGGATGCTCGTCCGCACGGTGGCCGATGCGGCGGCCACGCTCGACGTCATCGCCGGGCCGGCCGTCGGAGACGCGACCTGGGCCCCGCCACCCGCCGAGCCGTTCGCCGCGGCAGCGGTCCGGGGCGGGGGCGGCGGAGCCCCGCGCCGACGGGTGGCGGTCACCACCGAGCCCGTGCTCGAGGGCGCGCCGTCGCCCGAGGACGTCGCCGCGGTCCGGCGCACCGCCGACCTGCTGTCCGATCTGGGCCACGAGGTCGAGGAGGTCACGCCGCCGTGGGCCGGCGCGGGGCTGCTGGACCTCTTCACCGACTACTGGGCGGTGATGATCGGGGTGCAGATCCGGGCGCTGGAGTGGCAGGTCGGGCGTCCGGCCGGGCCCGGCGACCTCGAGGCGCTGAGCGTGGCGCTCGCGGACCGTGCCCGGGGGATCGGGGCGGTCGACCACCTCGTCCTCGACGCGCGGATCCAGGCCGTCGGGCGACAGGTCGTCGGGTGGCAGTGCGGGGCGGACGGGCGGCGCGGATGGGACGTGATCCTCACCCCGACGCTGGGGACCGCGCCGGTGCCGGTCGACGCGCTCGACCCGGACGGACCCGATCCGATGGACGGGTTCCGTCGCGGCGCCCACTTCTCGCCCTACGCCGCGATCGCCAACGTCATCGGGAGCCCGGCGATCAGCCTCCCGCTGTGGGTGCGCGGGGGCGACGACGACGCGGCCGGCCTGCCGGTCGGGGTCCAGCTCGTCGGGCCGCCCGCCGGAGAGGACGTGCTGCTGGAGCTCGCCGCGGAGCTCGAGGTCGCCCGGCCGTGGGCGGACCGCACGCCGGCACCGGCCGTCGGGTGACGCGACGCCGCGACGGGTGCGTCGCTCGCCCCGACGCACCTCGAGAGTTCGGTCACCCTCACTCGAGCGCGTTCGGTGAGTCGGACCAAGCGGTGATCGAACGGTCGTCGGACCGACGACCTCGACGCACCTCCCGGACCGTATGATCGTCGCTCGCGTCAACGACGAACCATCGAGGACCACGCCCGCCATGGCCTACGTCATCGCCGAGCCCTGCGTCGGCACCAAGGACAACTCCTGCACCGAGGTGTGTCCCGTCGACTGCATCCACCCGACGCCCGACGAGCCGGACTACGACTCGGTCAAGCAGCTCTACATCGACCCGGACGAGTGCATCGACTGCGACGCGTGCGTCGAGGCCTGCCCGGTCGACGCCATCTTCGCCGAGGACCAGGTCCCCGACGAGTGGACGAGCTTCGTCGACGCGGCGGTGCAGTACTTCCAGAGCGCCTGAGCGGCGCCGCCGTCAGTCGACGGTGACCTCGCGGACGGTGCCGTCCTCGACCTGGAAGACGAACCCGCGGACCCGGTCCCTGTGGAGGAGGAACGGGCTGGCGAGGACGCGCCGCATCGACTGGCGCAGGTCCTCGTCCAGGTCGTTGAACGACTCCGGCGCCCACGCCGGCTTGTAGCCGGTCTCCGACAGCAGCTCGTTGCGCAGGTCGTCGTCGTTGTACGTCAGCTGGCCGCACTGCGTGTGGTGCAGCAGGATGATCTCGCGGGTGCCGAGCATCCGCTGACTGATCGCCAGCGATCGGATCACGTCGTCGGTGGCGACGCCGCCCGCGTTGCGGATGAGGTGCGCGTCCCCCGTCGTGAGCCCGAACAGCCCGAACAGGTCCATCCGCGCGTCCATGCACGTGACGACCGCGACGCGCAGCCGCGGACGGGGCGTGTCGTACGGCGTGTACTTCGTGTGGAACGTGTCGGCGTTGGCGAGGAGCTCGGGGATCTGGGGAACGTCGTCGTCAGGCATCGCCGACGGATGCTAGTCCTCTGACGACCGCGCCCAACGGGCGGCCACCGGCAGACCCGCGATCCGGCGGGGGGCGTCGGCCGACCGCCGGAGCCACGTCGGACGCGGCGCGGACCGGAGCGTCACCGCGAAGTGGGTCGCCGCGACGCGGGCGATCCACCGCTGCTGGGCCGGCGCCCGCAGGCGTCGCGACCGACGGCACCGTCGGACCTCGAGCGGCGCGTCGTCGAACCCGGACCGGGCCAGCGTCCGGTTGAAGAAGTTGTGGTTCGCGCCGCGGAGCGTGACCTGCAGCAGCCGGGGCGCGGGCGTCCGTCGGCGGGCCGCGCGGAGGTACGCGGCGCCCTCGTCGCCGACGTCGCCGTCGCAGTCGGCGAGGACGACCGTCGTCGGGACGCCCGCCGGGACCCGTCCGCCGTCGCCGGTCGGCGTCAGGAGCAGGAGCGACCGCCACGGCCCGCGACCGGCGGCGATCCGCGCCGCGGTCCGGGCGGCCGGACGATCGCGCGACCGTGCCGCCCGCACGGCGTTGGCCCCGCTGCGCGAGTGGCCGAGCACGCCGATCCGGCGCAGCGCGATCCGGCCGGACAGCTCGACCCCGAACGGCGGCGCGTCGCCCGGGGCCGCGGCGCTCGCCTGCGCCAGCGCGGTGAGCGTGCGGTCGACGATGCGGGGCCACCGACGCCGGTCGTCGGGCTCGCCCCAGCCGCCGGTGAACGCCGCCGCGAGGTCCGGCGCGACCGCCACCATGCCCCGGCGTGCGATCGCGAACGCGACGTGCCGCAGGCCCTCGTCGTGGCGGCGCTGGACGTCGGGGCACGGCCACGTCTCGGAGTCCAGCGGGCCGGCCGGGCAGCCGTCGGCGTGACGGCCGTGGAGGACGAGGACCAACGGACGCCGCCCCGCGCCCGTCGGCGCCGCGACGACGCCGCGCAGGCGCACCGGCAACGGGCCCAGGCCCGAGCGGTCCGGGAGCGCGACGTCGCCCAGGTCGTAGGTCGCCACCGTCGGGGTGGCCGCGCCGGCCGGGGCCGCCCACACGAGGGCCGCGATGAGGGCCGCGACGGTCGCGACGAGCGGCAGCGCAGACGCCGGGGCACGCATCCCGCCATCATCCCGTCCGGGTGGGGGCCCGTGTCCCGGGCCCGCATCCCGGGGCATCCCGCGCTCGCATCCCGGGGCATCCCCGGGCTCGCATCCCGGGGCATCCCGCGCTCGCACCACGCCCCGGCGTCGTCGGACGCGACGGATCGGGGAGGGCGGCCCGTCGCCCGGTGCGCGGGGCGTCGACCGGGGTCAGGCGCGTCGGGCGGGCGCGTAGAGCGTGCGCCACAGCAGGTGGGTGCCCGCGTCGACGAGCCGGTCGATCGTCGCGTCGTCGGCGTGCCGCATCTCCTGGTGCTGCGTCCGCTCGTACATCCACATGATCCACGACGCCGCCTCGTGCGGCAGGAGCGTCGGATCGACCCAGCCCCCCGCCTGGCCGCGGACGAGGTGCTCCTCGACCCGCCCGACGAGCTCGCCGGTGATCCGCTCGACCGCGTCCCGCAACGTGTCGTCGTAGCGGGCCCCGTCGTACACGGCGGCCATGAGCGGCGCACGGGGCAGGTAGCGGGCCATCGCCCGGGCGAGCGCGTCGTGGAGCGCCTCGCGGGTGATGTCCTCGCCGAGCTCCCACCAGGCGGCCGCCCAGCCGGTCGTCTCGGTCAGCACGTGGTCGGCGCAGGCCCGCAGCAGGTCGGTCTTGTCCGCGAAGTTGAGGTAGAAGGTGGAGCGGGGCACGTCACCCTGCTCGGTGAGCGTGCGGATGGCGATGTCGGAGTACGCGAGGCCCCGACGCAGCTCGGCCTCGATCACCGGGAGCATCGCGTCGCGGATCCGGGCCCGGCTGCGCGACCGGCGGCTGCTCGCGGCCGCGTCCGTCGTCGGCTCACGCGGGGGCATAGAGCGCGTTCCACACGAGGTCGGTCAGGGTCTGCAGCAGACGGTCGGTCGCGTTCGCGTCGGCGGGCATGACGAGTTGGGTCATCCCCCGCTCGATCATCCACGCGATCCACGTCGCGGTGCCACGGGCGTCGAGCGAGGCGTCGATCGTGCCGGTGAGCTGGCCCGCGACGATCGCGGCCTCGAGCGCGCCCACGACCTCGTGCACGAGCCGGCGGTAGCGGTCGCGCAGCCCGGTGTCGTTGGCGGCGGCGTCGACGACCGCCGAGACCGTGCCCCGGCGCACCCGGTAGGCGTCGCACAGGCGCTCCATCGCCTCGCGGACGTCCGGTCGCGTCACCGGGGCCTCGAGCGCCCACCAGAACCCGGCGACGTCGAGGAACTCGCCGAACACGTGCTCTCCGAGCGCGTCCAGCAGCTCCGCCTTGTCCCGGAAGTGCAGGTAGAAGGTGGACCGGGCGATGCCGGCCGCGGCGAGCAGGTCGTCGATCTGCCGGCCCGCGGGGTCGACGTCGTCCGCGGTCTGCTCGAGGACGTCGGACACGCGCAGGAGCATCTCCAGGCGTCGCCGGGCGCGGCACGAGCGGTGGGGCTGGGCGTGGGTGGGCATGGCGGCCGGACCTGGCGCGGACGGGACCGGCGGACCGTGGACGCCAGCGGTGGACTTCGAGTTCATGGACCCGAGGTCCACCCTGACCCTACGACATACGCCTTGCGGTGGTCGAGAGGGTGTGTGTAGGGTCGATCCACCATGGACGCGTCGTTTCCGACGCGCACGTCACGTCGTTCGCGACGCCCGGCGGGAGCAGCGGCACGTCGACGGGACCGCGATCCGCGTGGAGTACGACGCGGCCGGACGGCGGGCCGGGCTGCCGACGGCGCCGTTCGCCACGACGACGACCCTGCGCCAGCGGGCGCTGCTCGGCAGCATCGACGTCCTGCGCGGAGAGGCCGAGTTCTTCCTGCGGTTCCGTCCCCGGGTCGACATGGAGGCCCCGGTCGCGTACTGGGGCGGCGTCGACGACCGCGACCGGCGGTCGTGCATCCTCATGGAGGACATCGTCGCCACCCGCGGCGCGCGGTTCGTCGAGCCGACCGATCCCCTGTCGCGGTCCCAGGTCGAGGACCTCGTCCGCAACGTCGCCCGCTACCACGGCGCGTTCTGGGAGCACCCGGAGCTGCCGCACGGCGACGCCCATGCGGGGCAGACGTACGTGACGGCCGACGGCCGGATGGGGCTCACCGACTGGCAGGCGACCCAGCAGGGCGGATGGGCGTACGACGTCGCCTACCTCGTCGGGTCGACCTGCGAGCCGGAGGACCGTCGCGCCTGGGAGCGCGACCTGCTCGCGCTCTACCTCGACGAGCTCGCGCGGTCCGGGGGCGACGCGCCGTCGGAGCCCGACGCGTTCCTCGCCGACCGGCGTCAGATGCTCTACCCGTTCTCGGCCTGGGCGTTCACCATCGGCCGGGCCGCCCACCGGCCGCGGATGCAGCCCGACGCGACGAGCCGCGTGATCCTGCGGCGGTTGGGGACGGCGATCGACGACCTCGACTCCTGCGGCGCCGTCGGCGTCTGAGCCGGTCCGGCGGCGCCGCCGCCGGGCCCCACACGGTGATTGGACGTGGAGTTCGGTTGCCTCATCACATCGAGTTTGGGTATGGTTCCGTAAACTGGACGTGAAGTCCAGTCGTGGATTCCGGCGATCCTCCGAGGGTCGCCGCGCCACGGGCCGCCGCCGTCTCGTCATCCGAAGGAGAACCGATGTCCCACCGTGGATCTGGCAGCACCGACGTGATCATCGCCGGAGGGGGCCACAACGGCCTGGTCGCGGCGTGCTACCTGGCCCGCGCCGGCCTCAAGGTCCAGGTGCTCGAGGCGAGCCCCGTCATCGGCGGGATGACCGCGACGAACGAGATGCTGCCCGAGGCGCCGGGCCACATGATCAACGAGGCGTCGATCCACGCCTCGCTCTTCCGCAACACCGCGATCGACGCCGAGCTCGAGCTGACGTCGAAGTACGGCCTGCGGATGCGGCGCGTCGACCCCGCGCACGTCCACCTGGGCTTCGAGGGCGAGTCGATCGCGATGTGGCAGGACGCCAACCGCACCGCCGCCGAGATCGCGCACTTCTCGAAGAAGGACGCGCGGGCGTGGCTCGACTTCGTCGAGTCGGTGACCGCCGGCGTCGAGATCGGCCTGCCGCTCATGCTCACGAGCGCGGTGAAGCCCGAGCCCAAGCAGCTCGCGAAGGCGCTGGCGAAGATGGGCAAGCACCGCAAGGAGCTCCTGCCGCTCGCGCGCTGGATCATGCAGGGGCACGCCGAGGCGATCGAGGAGCGGTTCGAGCACCCGCTCGTCCGCGGCCCGCTGACGATCAACCTGCCGTTCATGCCGTTCGACTCCGACGCGTCGGCGTACGCCCTGATCTACCTGGGCGTCTACCACCGCACCGGCGTGGCGATGTTCGAGGGCGGCACCGGCGCGTTCCCGAAGGCGCTCATCGCCTGCCTGCAGGACGCCGGCGGCAGCGTGCGCGCGAACGCCCGCGTCGAGCAGATCCTCGTCGACGGCGGCCGCGCGGTCGGCGTGCGCCTGGAGGGCGGCGAGGAGATCCGCGCCAACACCGCGGTGATGACGTCGTTCAGCCCCAAGCGGGTCCTCGGCGAGCTCCTGCCCGAGGGCGCCCTGTCGCACGTCGACGAGGTGAAGGTCCGCCACATCCCGACGAACGAGACCGGCGCGCGGGACTACAAGCTCAACATCGCGCTCAAGGGCAAGCTGCAGATGCCGCGCCACCAGGAGTGGCGCGCCAAGACGTTCCCCGGCGACAACGTCGACCTGAAGCTGCCGTGCCTCACGTGGCACACGCACGACCAGGCGCTCGAGGCGTTCCGGGCCTGCGTCCGCGGCGAGGTGCCCGAGCACGTCCCGGGCCTGTCGCAGATCACGACCGCGTTCGACCCGGGCATGGCGCCCGAGGGGCACGACACGTTCTGGTTCTGGACCGGCCTGACCCCCGGCAACCCGAACGAGGGCTGGGACGTCGCCCGCGAGAAGATCACCAACCGGGTGATCGAGGAGTCGTCGTACTTCTACGAGGGCCTCGAGGAGCTCGAGATCGGCCGGCGCCCGCTGGCCAAGCCCGACATCGCCGAGCGGTTCAACGCGATCGACGGCAACGTCTACCACGTCGACCCGATCATCACCCGCCTCGGGCCGATGCGTCCCGCGCTCGGGCTGGGCAACTTCCAGGCCCCGATCGACGGGCTGTGGATGACCGGGTCGGGCACGCACTCGATCCCCGGCATCTCGGGCATGCCCGGCCACAACGCGTCGAAGACGCTGCTGCGCGAGCTGCGCTCCGAGAAGCGTCGGCGCGTCGTCCGCCGGCTCACCGGCCGCGCGGCCTGAGCGACGATCGCGTGAAGGTCGGCCGGGCGCGCTCCCGGCCGACGCGGCGGCGCGCCCTGCCGGACCCCGGCGGGGCGTCGGCCGGCGGCCCGGCGTCGCGGGTGGGGCGCCCCGGCTCGGCGGGTCGGGCGCCCCGCCGCCGCTCAGCGCACGTCGAGCGCGCCGAGGTCGGCGATCGCGGTGGCGGTGCGCTCGATGATGACCTTCGTCACGTCGACCGGCTGGGTGTCGGGCATCCAGCCCGGCGCGCCGAGCACCGTGGCCCAGCAGAACAGCGGGTAGAAGAGGCTCTGCCGGTACAGGCGCCACGCGTCGTCGAGCTCGGGGGCGTGGCCGCCGGCCCGCTCGAGCCGCTCGAGGTAGAGCTCCAGGAGGTCGCGCTCCCACGCGCGGCGGTCCTCGACGGTGAGCGCCGACGCGATCGCGTCGGCGAAGTCGTACGCCCAGCCGCCGCGCATGACGACCTGCCAGTCGGTGAGCGCCAGGCGCCCGTCGGCGGTGCGGTAGACGTTGCCGACGTGCGGGTCCCCGTGTAGCAGCGTCGGCGGGACCCGGTGGCTCAGGACGTCGACCGACCGCCGCAGCCCGTCCCACAGCTCGTCGTGACGGTCGGCGAGCTCGGCGGGGAACCGGTCGCCCGCCCGCTCCGCCCCGACCCGCGCCTGGCGGCGCATGTTGATGAACGTGCCGACGTTGTGGACGTGGTCGGCCGGCCGCTTGAGCGACGAGTCGACGATCGCGGGGTGCTCCCAGTACTGGCCGTGGTAGGACGCCATCGTCGCGACGAGCGACTCGATCCCGGCCCGGTCGATCGGCGTGTCGGCGTGGCAGAACGTCGCGCCGCGGGTGACGGCGATGTTCTCGATGACGACCGCCGACGCCCACGACCGCGGGTGGTGCGCCCCGAAGTACCCGACCGGGCACTCGAACTCCGCCAGCGGCCGGAGCCGGTCGTAGAACTCCGGCTCGCCGTCGATGATCCGGATGAGCCCGAGGAAGAGCCGCTGCCGGCCCGAGCTCGTGAGCTTGACGAAGACGTCGCGCGGCAGGTCGTCCGGGGCGCCGTCGGAGTACGTCAGGCGCAGCGCCACCCGGCTCGTCGTCTGGCTCGTCGCGTCGCTCGCGGCGGCGCGCACCACCGACACGCCGGGATGGTCGTGGCAGAGCACCGCGGTGAGCCACTCCTCCGTGATCGCGGCGGCCGACACCGGGATGTCGTCGGCGGTCCGGGCGCGCGGTCGCGTGGCGATCTCCCACGCCCGCGACGCGGTGGTCAGGCCGGTCCGTCCGGCGGCACGGGCGATGGCGGCGATCCGGGCGTCGGACATGGCGGCCGCCAGTCTAGACGTCTGGACGTCGTGTTCGGAAGTGGTGTGGGCCGGGTGGTCAGGCCATCGGCAGCGACGCGCCGGTCGTCGGCGCGTTCTGCATCACCGGCAGCTCGGGCAGGCCGGCGAGGACCGGCGGCAGCTCCGGCGTGGGGGTGGCGGCGATGAGGCCGCGGGCGGTCTGGCGGATCGCCTGCGACGCCGGGTCGTCCGGGTCGACGACGACGAGCGGGTCGCCGGCGTCGGCCTGGGCGCGCAGCGGCATCGTCAGCGGCACCTTGCCGAGCAGCGGCACGTCGAGCTCGGACGCCAGGCTCTGCCCGCCACCCTCGCCGAAGATCGCGAACCGCTCGCCCGCCGGGGTGGTGAACCCGGACATGTTCTCGACGACGCCCAGGACGTCGAGCGACACCTTCGTCGCCATCTCGGCGGCACGCCGGGCGACCTTCTGCGCGGTGTCCTGCGGGGTGGTGACGAGGAGGAACCGCGACTGCGGCAGGAGCTGCGACAGCGTCATCGACACGTCGCCGGTGCCGGGCGGCAGGTCGATGAGGAGGTAGTCGAGCTCGCCCCAGGCGACGTCCTCGAGGAACTGGGTCAGCGCCTTGTGGAGCATCGGGCCGCGCCACACGACGGCGCTGTCCTCGGCGACGAAGAACCCGATCGACATGACCTTGAGCCCGTGCGCCTCGAGCGGCAGGATCTTGCGCTCCGGCGACACCGGCGGCCGCTCGGCGCCCAGGCCGAGCATGCGGGGGATCGAGTAGCCCCACACGTCGGCGTCGAGCACGCCGACCGACTTGCCCTCGGACGCGAGCGCCGCGGCGAGGTTCACCGTCAGCGTGGACTTGCCGACGCCGCCCTTGCCGGACCCGACGCAGATGACGTTGGAGACCCCGGCCAGCGCGCCGGCGGCGCCACCGGTCGGCAGGCCGGACTTCATGCCCAGCCGCTCCTGCAGCGCCGACTTCTCCTCGGGGGAGAGCGTGTCGAAGCTCACCTCGCCCGACTCGACGCCGATGCCGCGTAGCGCCTTGCGGACCGCGACGACGAAGTGGTTGCGCAGCGGGCACCCGGGGGTCGTCAGCGAGATCTTCACGTCCACCGCGTCCTCGCGGATCGTGATGTCGCGGACCATGCCGAGCTCGACGACGTTCTTGCGCAGCTCGGGGTCGATGACCGCTTCCAGCGCCTGAAGGATCTCCTCGCGGGTGGGCATGGATCGATTGTGGCACTTCGCGGATGGCGGCCGGTCGAAGGGCCGGGTGGCGGCGCGACGGGCGACGGTGGGGGACGGCCCCCGGAACGACGAACGCCCGGCACGCGATGCGTGCCGGGCGTTTCGACGATTCGACCCGACGCCGGGAGAGAGAGGAGAGGAGAAGCGGCGGGTCGAGATGGAGTGTGGACCAGCGAGGCGGCGGTGTGCGTGTCATGCGCCACACATCGCCGGCGGGCCCGGGGGGCGACCCGCGACCGGACGGCTCAGGGGCCGCCGACGCGGGGTCGCCGGGACGCTCAGGCCAGCGAGCGGACGCGCTTCTGGACCTGCGTCACGCGGTCCTCGAGCGTCGAGCGGAGCTCGCCGACCTTGGGCAGGCGGTCGATCTTGGGGAGCGTGAGCTCGCCGACGCCCGGCAGGTCCTTGATCCGGGTCTCGACGGCGCTGCGGCGCTCGCGCAGCTCGCGCTCGACCTCGGTGCGGGCCTTCTTCGCGTCGCGCTCGAGCTCGGTGCGGGCCTTGGCGCCGCGCTTCTCGAACGTCAGCAGCTGGGCCTCGATCCGCTTGCGGCGGGCGGCGACCTGCTTGCGCGCGGTCTCGCGCACGTCGTCGGCCTGCTTCGTCGCGGCGTCACGCGCCTCGAGGGCCGCGCCGACGGGGATGAGGACGGCCTTCGTCGCCAGGGCCTGGGCGCGCTCCGCCACGGGGGCCTTGGCGGCCTTGGCCTTCGCGCCGCCGGTCGCCTTCCTGGCGGCGGGCTTGCGGGCGGTCGCGGCCTTGGCCTTGGGGGCGGCCTTCTTCGCGGCCGGCTTGCGCGCCGGGGCCTTCTTCGCGGCGGTCGTCGACGCCTTGCGGGCGGCGGGCTTCGCGGCGGGCTTGGCGGCGGCGGTCGTCGTCGTGCCGGTCGTCGTGGTCTTGGGGGCGGTGGTGTCAGCCATAGATGTCCTTAGTTCTAAGTCGGTCGCGCACGATAACGTCGAACGTACGTTCCTACAACCCCGCCCGTCGTTCGCCTGCTTGTTCGCGTGGACGGCGTCCACCGACGCGACCGGGGCCGGCCGCCCGCGCGACCCCGACGACCGACGACGTCCGGGCGCGCGACGCGGGGCCGCGACCCCGCCCCGACGTCGGGCCCGCGGACCGCCCCGACGGACGATGCGCGCCCCCCGTCCGGGGGCCGGAATCCCGGCGTCGTCCGGCTAGCGTCGCGTGACCCGCCCGCCACCGGAGGACGACCATGCACACCGCACGGCAGCTCGACGAGTCGTTGTTCACCATCGAGATCGACGGTCGCCCGACCGACCGCGCCGCGCTGCTGCGGGGCTGGGGGCCGCTCGACCGGCTCGGCGTCGTCACCCACGAGCCGCTCGGCACGATCGGCGCGTCGCACCTGCTGCAGCTCGCGATCACCGCGTTCTACGACGCGCGCCCGGCGCGACGGGACCGGGAGCGGCCGGTGTACCCCGACGTCTTCGTCTTCCACGTCGGGGGCCGCTGGGGCGACCACGCCGACTTCGACGTCTACCCGCCGCGCAAGGAGGTGTTCGTCGACGACGACCCCCGGTCGATCCTCGAGGCGATCAACGACCGCGGCATCACCCGGCTCGTCGTGCCCGACCGCGCGCCCGAGCCGACCCAGCACGGGTGGAAGGAGCCCGCCCAGGCGCTCGACCGCATCGTCGACGCGTGGGCGTACTCGCCGACGGGGAGGGTGGCCGGCGGCGACGTGGCCGTGTCGGCGTCCGGGGCGCGGGCCGAGGCGAACGTCCGGATGATCCTGGAGCCGACCGACAGCTACCACGAGCGGCAGCAGATGCGGGCGCACATCGGGCAGATCCGGGTGCCCGCCGACGAGCTGCTCCCGTCGCCGCCCCCGCGGACCGACGAGGCGCCCGAGGACCTGCGGCGGCGCCTCCTCGACCGGCGGCGGGCGCTCGAGGGCCCCGACGGCGCGCGTACCGAGACGTACCGGCGGATCGCGGTCGCCGACGCGCTGCGGATGCTGCACCGGGGCGCGGCCCCGGCGTTCGTGGCGTCCGGGGACGTCGAGGCGCTGATGGACGCGATGGTCGACGCGGCCGGGGCCGGCTCCGCGACGGCGTCGCATTGACGCGGCCGTCGCCCCGGCGTGGATCAGGGGTGCGGCAGCTCGGCCACCCGGGCCAGGCCGGTGGCGCTGCGGGCGGCGACGACCGGGGCGTGCGGCGCGAGGTCGAGCGGGGCGGCCAGGCCCAGGTCGCCGAACGCGACGAGCCCCCCGGACTCGCGGACGACGAGCTGCGCCGCCGCCGCGTCCACCGCGCGGCACCGCCAGAGCGACGCCATGCCGTCGACCCGGCCGGCCGCGACCTGGCAGAGCGACAGGGCGATCGCCCCGATCGCACGCAGGCGGTGGACGTGCGCGAGCAGCGCCTCGCCGGACTCCTGCACGTGACGCGGGTGGGCGGACTCGATCGCGACGAGCTCCAGCCGACCGTCGTCCGCCACCCGCTCCTCCGCCGGACCGGTCAGCGGTGCCCCGTCGAGGAACGCCCCGCCGCCGCGCACCGCGGTCCAGCGCTCGCCGGGGCCGAAGTCCGCGACGAGGCCGCAGACGACGTCCTCCATCGTCCCGCGCGTGGCGACGTCCGGACCGGCGGCCAGGGCGATCGACACCGCCCGGTGCGGCAGGCCGCGCTTGGCGTTCATCGACCCGTCGATCGGGTCGACGACGACGAGCAGGTCCGCCGACCCGTAGTCGACCGTCCCGCGCTCCTCCGACAGCGCGGTGAACCGCTCCCCGGCGGCGTGCAGCGCGTCGAGCTCGACGAACACCTCGTCCTCGGCGGCCGCGTCGATGACGAGCGTCCGGTCGCCGCCGCTGCCCCGCTCGCCGGTCTCCTCCAGGCGTCGCACCGGGTCCGTCGCGGCGTCGAGCACCGCCCCGACCCGGTCCGCCGCCCGCTCGAACGCCCCGATCCAGGTGGCGGTGTCGACGGAGGGGACGGCGGGCATCCCGCACCATCCTAGTCGGGCGCGCACGACGTCCCCGACTATCCTGGGGTGGTGCCCGAGCCCCTCGACGGCCTCAGCGACGCGCAGGCGCGCGCCGCGGCGTTCGCCGACGCCGACGGGTCCGGTCGGACCACGTTGCTCCTGCACGGCACCGCCGGCACCGGCAAGAGCCTCGTGCTCGCCGCCCGGGCGGCGTGGCTCTGCACCGCGGCGGGACACGATCCCGCCCGGACCGTCCTGCTCGTCGCGACCCCGGCGGCGGTGACGCGGACGCGGCGGCGCCTCGAGGAGCGACTGGGGCCGACGGCGGCCGACGTCGTCGTCACCACCCTGCCCGACCTGTGCCACCGGCTGCTGCGCGACGCGGCGGGCGAGACCGGCACCGACCCGTTCGTCGTCCCCGCGACCCGCACGGAGCGGGTCGCGTTGCTCCTCGAGCACCGCGAGGAGCTCGGGCTCGTCCACCACGACGGCGGGCCGGGCGGACGGGGCCACATCCCGCTGCTCGCCGCGGCGGTCGCCCGGATCGACCGGCTGAAGGAGTCCGGCGTCGACGCGGACCGCCTGGCGGCGTGGGCGGACGCGCTGCCGTCGACCGATCGTCGCCGGGCGCGCGAGCGGGAGTTCGCGTCGCTCATGCGGCTCCTCGACCGGGTGCTGCGCGACCGGGGGCTCATCGACCACGGCGACCTCCTCGGCCGGCTCCTCGTGCTGCTCGAGGACCGGTCGGAGGGCACCGCCGACGCCCGGGCCCGCGTGCGGGAGCGGATCGGTCACCTCCTCGTCGACGACGCCCAGGACCTGCCGATCACCGCGGTGCGGGTCGTCCGCGGGCTCACGGTCGGCGATCCGCCCGCGGGCCTCACCGTCGCCGGCGACGACGACCAGGCGGTCCGTCGCCTGCGCGGCGCGGCCGGGCACAACCTCCGCGAGCTCGCCGCCGGCGACGTCGACCTGCGCGTGCTGACGCTCGAGCGGTCGTTCCGCGGCCCCGAGCGGGTGCTGCGGGCCGCCGACGCGGTCGTCGCGCCGGTCGACGACCGGCTGGCCCACCGGTGGCACGCGCCGTCGGGCGGCACGGTCCGGTTCTGGCGGGCCGCGAGCGAGCGTGCGCAGGCGCAGGTCGTCGCCGGCGAGGTCGAGCGGCTGCTCCGCGACGGCGCCGATCCGTCGCGGATCGCGGTCCTCGTCCACTCGGTCCGCCGGGAGGCGGGGCCGGTCGTCGCCGCGATGGAGGAGCGCGCGGTGCCGTGCCGCGTCGGGGGCGAGGGGGCGTTCCTCCAGCGCGCCGAGGTCCGCGACGTCCTCGCCTGGCTGCGGCTCCTGCTCGACCCGGCGGACGCCCCGGCCGTCGGCCGGGCCCTGGCCCGCCCCCCGGTGGAGCTGCGGCCCGCCGACCTGGCGCGGGTCCTGCAGGTCGCCAAGCGGCGTCGGACCGACCTCGTCGGCGCGCTCGCCACGTCGTCGGAGAGCGGCCGCACGCTGCCGCCCGAGGCACACGACCGCGTGGCGACGTTCCTGCGCCTGTACCGGGCGGCGGTGCGGGCGCTCGACGTCATGCCCCCCGACCAGTTCGTCCACCGGCTCGTCGAGCACCTGGGCCTGCGGCGCCAGCAGCTGTTCGGCGCCACCGGCGACGTCGTCGAGCGGCTGCGCGACCTCGCGACCGTCGGCCGCCTGGCCGAGCGGTACGTGCGGATCGCGCCGCAGTCGACCGCCCGCGACTTCGCCCGTTGGATGATCACCCTCGCGGACGCCGGCGGCGATCCCGACGGGCGGGTCGAGGCGGTGCCGTTCGCCGCCGGCGGGACGGGGCCGGACGGCGCGGGGTCGGACGGCGGGCCGCCGGACGACGGCGACCGGGCGCTGCCCGCGGTCCCGGTCCTGCCGCTGTCGGCCGCGGCGGAGCTCGAGCTCGACCACGTCCTCGTGCTCGGGCTCACCGCCAGCCGGTTCGGGGCGATCGGGTCGGGGGCGGGCCGGCGGCTCGTCGACCCGTTGCCGGACGAGCTGCTGCCCGAGCACCTGCGGCCCGACTCGCCGACGGTCCGCGCCGACGAGGCCCGGCGGGCGCTCTTCACCGCGATGACCCGGGCCCGCAAGGGCGTCGTGCTGGCGTTCGCCGCCCGCAGCTCCGACGGGGCGGCCCGCGAGCCGTCGCCGGCGGTCGAGGACGCCCGGCGCACGCTGCAGGCGGAGTGGGAGGATCACGACGAGCGGCTGTTCGGGCCGGACGACACGCTCCACGCGACGTTCCGCAGCCTCCGCGACGAGCTGTTGCGCGACGTCGCGACCATCGGCACCCGCCTCGGCGACCTGCGGATGGACACCGACCTGGACGTCGCCCACGGCGTCAGCCGCTACCTCGAGCTCGTGAAGGTCGCGGCGCTCATCAACCGCGCCGAGGGGCAGGAGGTCGCCGACGCGATGCCGGCGATCGACGCGGCGGTGCGGCAGGCCGCGACCGCGCAGCAGAAGGAGATCCTGTCGACGAGCGACCTCGACGACGTGGTGCTCGCCGCCGCCCGACAGACCGCCGAGCGGGCCGCCGGACGACGCGAGCCGTCGCTGGAGCCGTTCCTGCCGCTGCGCGACGACGGGGTGATCCTGTCGGCCGGCGACCTGTACACGTACACCGCCTGTCCGCTGCGCTACAAGCTCGCGCGCGTCCTGCGGATCCCGCAGCAGCCGACGGTCGCCCAGCGGTTCGGGATCGTCATCCACCAGGTGCTGGAGCGGTGGCACGCGCGTGGGGGGACCGAGGTCGGCGAGCTGCAGACCTTGCTGCAGCACGGCTGGCGACGGTCCGGCCTGTCGGGCGTCGCCGACGAGCAGCGCCTGTGGCACCGGGCGCAGGACGCGATGCAGCGGTACCACGCCCGGACGATGGCCGAGGACCAGCGGCCGGTGTGGCTCGAGCGGTCGTTCGAGTTCCGGATGGGCCCGCACACCCTCCGTGGCCGCGTCGACCGCGTCGACCGCCATCCCGACGGCAACCACGAGCTCGTCGACTACAAGACCGGGCGCCCCCGCACGCCGCACGAGCTGCGCCACGACGTGCAGCTGCAGCTCTACGCCGTCGCCGCCCAGGACGCATGGGGGCTCGAGGAGCCGCGCCAGAGCTACCACTACGTCCTGGACGACGAGAAGGTGCCGGTCGAGGCGGACGGGACCGCACGCGACCGGATCGCCCCCACCGTCGCCGACGTCGGCGCGGCGATCCTCGAGCAGGAGTTCGAGCCGACCCCGTCGTACGAGACGTGCGCGATGTGCGACTGGCGGCTCACCTGCCCGGCGGCGGAGACGTAGCCGCGGCGTCGGCGCCCGACCGACCCCGCCGGACCCGCCCGGCCGGCGCCGACGGGGCGCCGCCCCTGTACACGCGCCGCCCGGCACGCGAGGCTGTGCCCATGGAGATCCTGCGCACCCCCGACGACCGCTTCGCCGACCTGCCCGACTTTCCGTGGGCCCCGTCCTACGTCGACGTCGAGGCCGACGGGATCGCGGTGCGGATGGCCTACGTCGAGGCGGGGCCGTCGGACGGGCCGGTGGTGCTGCTCGTCCACGGCGAGCCGTCGTGGGGGTTCCTCTACCGGTCGATGATCGGTCCGCTCGCCGACGACGGCTTCCGGGTCGTCGTCCCCGACCTCGTCGGGTTCGGCCGCTCCGACAAGCCGACCGACACCGCCGCCTACACGTACGACCGTCACGTCGCGTGGCTCACCGGGCTGCTCGACGCGCTGGAGCTGCGGCGGATCACGTTCTTCGGCCAGGACTGGGGCGGGCTGACCGGGCTGCGGATCGTCGGCGAGCAGCCGGAGCGGTTCGCCGCCGTGGTGGCGTCCAACACCGGGCTGCCGACCGGGGAGCACGACCTGGGCGACGCGTTCCGGGCGTGGCGCACGTACAGCCAGGAGGTCGAGGAGTTCGCCGTCGGGCGGATGATCGACGGCGCGACCGTCCGCGCGCTCTCGCCGGCGGAGATCGCCGCCTACGACGCCCCCTTCCCGGACGACCGGTACAAGGCGGGCGCGCGGATCTTCCCCACGCTCGTGCCCGACGGCCGCGACGCGCCGGGCGCGGCGGCGAACCGGGCGGCGTGGCCGGGGCTCATGGCGTTCGAGGGGCCGTTCGTCACCGCGTTCTCCGACGGCGACCCGATCACCCGCGGCGGCGACGCGCCGTTCCGCAAGCTCGTCAAGGGCGCGGCCGGGCAGGAGCACCACACCGTTCCCGGCGGGCACTTCTGCCAGGAGGACTCCGGGCCGGAGCTCGCGCGGATCGTCGCCGACGCCGCCCGGAGGGCGTGACGGCGCGGCGCCTCACGCCGGGCCGTCCTCCGGCGCCGTCGCCGGACGGGCGGCGCGGGCGGGGGGGGTGCGGCCTACTCCTCGTCCGCGTCGCCGCCGGGCGGCTGCTGGTCGCGGAGGAACCGCTGGAAGTCGTGGGCGAGCGCGTCGCCGGACGGGATCTCGCCGAGCGACAGCGGGGTGATGTCGTCGACCGGCAGGTCGCCGTCGAGCAGCTCGTCGATCTCGCCCTCGCCGACGACGTCGCGCAGGTCGGCCATCTGCTCCAGGCGCTCCAGCAGCTCGCGCCGCTCCGGGTCGCGCTCGACCGCGGCGGTGACCTGCTCGACGTAGCGGTCGGACGCCTCGCGCAACCGCCGGGTCGGCACCTCCACCGACGTCAGCAGCTCGGCGGCCTCGACGAGCGCGAGCGTCGCCTTCGGGCTCGGCACCCCGGCGACGTAGTGCGGGACGTGCGCGAGCAGCGACGCCGCCGCCAGGCCCTGGCGCGCCGCCTCGTGGTGGACGACGCCGGTCAGCCCGGTCGGGCCGTCGTAGTCCGGGAGCATCGCCCCGATCGGCTCGAGCACGTCGGTGTCGGTCGCCAGCCCGGTCAGCGGCACCGGCCGCGTGTGCGGCACGTCCGACAGGAGCCCGCCGAGGGTCAGGACGAACGACGCCCCGAGGCTCCGCGCCGTCTCGACGACGGTCTCCGCCAGCGACCGCCACCGCATCGACGGCTCCGGCCCGGCGAGCAGCAGCAGGTCGCGCCGGGCGTCGGGCAGGACCGCGGCGTGCAGCTCGACCGTCGGCCAGGTCAGGTCCTCCGCGACGCCGTCGCGCAGCCGCAGCTGCGGCCGGTACGCCTGCATCGTGTAGAGCAGCTCCGGATCGACCGACGCGCACCGCTTGGCGCCGAGCCGTCGGATCATCACGCCGACGGCGGAGCTCGCGGCGTCGCCGGCGTCGGTCCACCCGGTGAACGCGCACACCAGGGCCGGATCTCGGAGTCCGACCGGGTGGTCGTCCCAGCGCAGGGGAATCATCCGGTCCACCGTACAAGATGCCTCCTGTGCCACCGGCCACCGAGCCCACCATCGCCGCCCTGGCTCCCGGCGACCGGCTCGCCGGGACCTTCGCCTGCGTCCGCAAGGACCGCGCCAGCGGCCGGTCGGGCCCCTACCTCGCCCTCGACCTGCGCGACCGGACGGGGACGATGCCCGCCCGGATCTTCCGCGACGTCGACCGTTGGGAGCAGGCGTTCGACCGCGGCGACGTCGTCGTCGTCGCGGGGTCGGTCGACCGCTACCGCGACGGGCTCGTCGCCGAGCTCTCCGCGATCCGCCGCGCCGACCCGGGGACCGTCGATCCCGCGCGGTTCCTGCCGGCGGCGCTGCGCGACCTGGACGAGCTCGACGGGTTCCTCGAGGGGCTGGCCGCCGAGGTCGGCGACGACGGGTTCGGCGGCCTGCTGCGCGAGCTGCTCGGCGACGAGCGACTGCGGGCCCAGTGGCGCCGGGCGCCGTGCTCGATCGCCGGCCACCACGCCTACCTCGGCGGGCTGCTCGAGCACACCGTGGCGGTCGCCGCGCTGGCGAACGAGGCGTGCGTCCACCATCCCGGGCTCAACCGCGACCTGCTGCTCACCGCGTGCCTCGTCCACGACGTCGGCAAGACGCGCGAGTACACCTACGGCGCCGAGTTCGGGCGCACGTCCGCCGGCGAGCTGCTGGGCCACGTCGAGCTGGGCCTGCGGGTGCTGTCGGAGCCGGCCCGTCGGGCGGGGCTCGACGAGGATCGCTGGGCGCACCTGGCGCACTGCGTGCTCACCCACCACGGCGCCGACCGCGTCGGTGGCCGGTTCCGCTCCGCCGAGGCCGCCGCCCTGCACCGGCTCAACGCCGTGGACGTGGCGGTGAAGGACGCGCTCGTGCACGGGCTCGGGCACGGCTGACCGAGCGCGGGTCCGCCGAACGAGCGGGCGCCGGCGATGGGGGGTGACATCGCCGGCGCCGGGGGTGCGTGGACCGCATCGGGATCTGCGGACGGTGTGATCCGCAGGCGCGAGGCGCTCTCCTCCGCCGGCGTGGGTCGGCGCCGTGGGTCGCGGAGGGGATGGGACCGTCTCACGACGTGACGCGGTCGACCCCGTGCTCGTGCCGGGACGGGCCCGGCCCGAGCGATTCTGTCATGCGGCCCGGTCGATCTGTGGACGATCCGCGTGCGGATCCCTCATCCGGTGGGGCGACCCCCGGTACCGGGGTCCCACGCCGGACGTCGCGCCGGACGGGTGCGCCCGCGCCGCCCGCCCGGCGTGCCCGGTGCGCCCGCGCCGCCCGGTCTCACGCCGGGCGCGAGCGGCCACGCCGCCACAGCCGGGACGCGACGAACACGAGGAACCCGGCGAACGCGATCTGCACGACCCGCGACGGCAGGTTGTTCACGAGCACGACCCCGGCGAGCGACCCGGGGATCGCGACGACCCCGATCGTCGCCGCCATCCGCACGTCGAGGTTGCCGTAGCGGTGCTGGCGCCACGCGCCGACGAGCGACACCGGCACGATCGCCAGCAGCGACGTCGCCTCCGCCTGCACGTGCGACAGGCCGAGCGCCAGGACGAGCGCGGGCACGAACAGCGCGCCGCCACCGATGCCGAGCAGGCCCGCGGCGACCCCGGCGGCGACGCCGACGGCCGCGGCGATCGCGACGTGCGCCGCGTCGCGCGACACGTCGTCGGTCGGCTCCGGCTCGACGCCGACGACCATGCTCACCGCGACGGCGAGCAGCAGGAGCGCGAACATCGACGACACCCGCCGGGCGGGGATCCGCTGCTGGAGCGCCGTGCCGAGCAGCACCCCGCCGATCGCCGGCACCCCGACGAGCAGGCCCTCGACGACGCGGACCTGGCCGTAGGCGCCCTGGGCGAGCACCGCGGCGGCGGCGATGACGACGATCGCCCCGAGCGACACGCTCGTCGCGCGCCGCTCGTCGAGGCCCATGACGAGCACGAGCAGCGGGACCATGACCGTGCCGCCACCGACGCCGAACAGGCCGCTGAACAGGCCGGCCGCGGTGCCGATCCCGACCAGGGCGAGGGTGCGGCGCGAGATCACCGCGCGGATCCTAGGCGCTGGCCCGCGGTGGTCGCGGGCGGCGGCGCGTCGCCGCTCGACGGTCCCGGGCGTCGGGCGGCCGCGTCGTCGGGCGTCGCGCGATCGCATCGCCGGTCACGCCGTGGACCGGCCGGAGTGGGACACTTGGGCGGTGACCGTCGCGCGGCACGCCGAGTTCCTCGCGCCCCTTCGTGCGGACCCGTCCCGCACCGCCGTCCTGCTCGACGTCGACGGGACGCTCGCGCCGATCGCCGAGCACGCCGACGAGGCGACGGTGCCGGACCCGGTCCGGGCGCTGCTCGTGCGGCTGGCCGACCGGTTCGGGATGGTGGCGTGCATCAGCGGCCGCAGGGCCGTCGAGGCGCGACGGATGGTCGACGTCGACGGGCTGCACTACGTCGGCAACCACGGCACCGAGATCGTCCGCCGCGGCCGCGCCGACGTCGAGCAGCTCCCCGAGATGGCGGAGTGGGAGCCGCGGGTGCGGGCCGCCACCGCCGAGCTCCTGGCGGCCCGTCCCGACGCGGACGCCCTGGGGGTGTGGGTGGAGGACAAGGGCCCGATCCAGGCGTTGCACTGGCGGGGCAGCGTCGACGAGGACGCGGCGGAGGCGCTCGTCGCCGCGATCGGCCGGGACGCGACCGACCGGGGCCTGACGGTGCACGAGGGCCGCAAGGTCCTCGAGCTGCGTCCGCCGGTGCCGTTCGACAAGGGGGTCGCGGTGCGGTGGCTCCTCGGTCGCGGCGCGTGGGACGCGGCGATGTACGCCGGGGACGACCGGACCGACCTGGACGCGTTCGCCGGGCTGTGGGACCTGCGCGACGCGGGGACGGTCTCCCACGTCGTCTGCGTCGTCGCGGCGGCGGACGAGTCCCCGGCCGAGGTCGTGGACGCCGGCGACGTCGTGGTCGACGGGGTCGACGGGGTCCGGACGCTGCTCGAGGAGCTGGTGCGTCCGTGAGCTTCCGCGTCCTGCTGCGCTCCACGGTGCTGTTGTCGAACGGGACGGCGACGGCGTTGGCGTTGCTCGTCGTCCTGCGCGGGATCGCCGACGACGATCCGCAGCTCACCGTCATCTGCGCGATCTGGTGGCTCGTCGCGACGCTCATCGGCACGACGTCCGCCGGCGGCGACGAGGCGAACCCGCAGGTCGCGCGGGCGCTCGCCGACGCCCGCCCGGCGGAGTCGTTCCCCGAGCAGCGCCCGGTGCGGACGCTGCTCAACCGCCTGTGGCCGCTGCTGACGGTGGCGATCGGCTCCGGGGCCTTCATCGTCGTCGTGCCCCAGGTCACCGGGGTCGCGGTCGGGTTCTTCCTGCTGTGGGCGCTCCTGCTGCGCCGGCAGGACCTGGCGGTCCAGGCGATCGAGGAGCGTGACGGCGTCGAGTTCCACGTCCTGCGCACCGGCCTCGTCAGCCCCCTGAAGCTCGTCCGCCTCCCCGGCCTGCGCAAGAACCGACCCGAGCACAAGCGGCAGTCGGTGGGGGCGTAGCGGCGGTGGGTGGCGACGGGGGGCCCCGGCGGGAGGACCGGGGGGTGCACTGGCGAGCGGTCTCGTTCGCCGGCGGGACGGCCGGTCCGTCGCTGCGCCGGTCGTCGGGCGACGTGCTGCCGCGGCTGGCGGCGCTCGGCCTGCCGACGCCGCCCGGGTTCACGCTCTCCGTCGAGGACCGTCCCGCCGACGCGACCGCCGCCGACGTCGCCGCCGCGATGTGGTGCGACGTCGTGGAGCGACTCAGCGCGGTGGAGCGCGCCACCGGCCGCCGGCTCGGCGACCCGGACCAGCCGTTGCTCCTCGCCGTCCGCGTCGGCGCCCCGGACGTCCCCGGCCGGACGAACACGATCCTCAACCTCGGCCTCGACGCCCCGGTCCTCGCCGCGCTCGTCGAGCGCGAGGGGGAGCGGTTCGCCGCGGAGCTCGAGCTGCGGTTCCTGCGGAGCTTCGCCGCGGTGGTCCACGGCGTGCCGGAGTCGTCCGCGCCCCGCGCCGACGATCCCGCGGCCGCGGCCGCCGCGGTCCGCGACGACCTCGACGCCCGTGGCCTGCCCCCGGTGCCCGACGCACCGCCCGACCAGCTCCGCGCCGCGCTACGGGCGGCGTGGGACCGGTACGACGACGAGGCGGGACGGCGGTTCCGGCGCGTCGCCGATCCGACGTCGGGCGACGCCGCGGTCACGGCCGTGACCGTGACCGTCCAGGCGATGGCGCTCGGCAACCGCGACGACGGGCGCTCCGGGTCGGGGGTGGCGTTCAGTCGCGACCCGTCGACCGGCAGCCCCGACCCGCGCGGTGACTTCCGTCGCGGCGCGCAGGGTGTGGGCACCGGCGGCGCCGGCGACGAGCCGCAGCAGCTCGACGTGCTGCGCGCCGGGTTGCCCGACCAGGCGGACGCGCTGAACGTCGCGCTGGCGCTCGTCGAGACCGAGCTGCGCGACGCGTGCGAGGTCGACTTCACCGTCGAGGCGGGCGAGCTGTCGATCCTGCGCGCCCGGCCCGCCCGACGCAGCCGCCTCGCCGCGGTGCGGATCGCCGTCGACCTCGTCGACGAGGGGCTCCTGGACGTCGCCGCCGCGCTCGACCGGATCCCGACGTCGGCGATGGCCCGGCTGCAACGGCCGGTGCTCGCCCGCGGCCAGGCGCTCGACGTCGTCGGTCGCGGGACCGCCGCGTCGCCGGGGATCGCCGTCGGTCGGATCGCGCTGGACCCCGCGACCGCGCTCGACCTCGTCGACGACGGCGACCCGGTCGTGCTCGTGCGGCCCGAGACGACCCCGGCCGACCTGGGGGCGATGCTCGAGTGCGTCGCGGTCGTCACCGAGCAGGGCGGGCACGCCAGCCACGCCGCGGTCGTCGCGCGCGGCCTCGGGCGCCCGGCGGTGTGCGGGGTCGACGAGCTGTGGGTCGATGCGCGACGGGGCCGGGCGACGGTCGGGGACCGCGAGCTCGCCGCCGGCGACACGGTGACCGTCGACGGCACGACCGGGATGGTCGTCGCGGGCGCCGCGCGGCTCGTGCCGGCGCTGCCCGACCTGCGGGTGGCGCGGGTGCTCGCGTGGGCCGCCGAGCGGCAGGGCCCACCGATCGGGCCGGCCCCGGCCGACGCCGTCGTCGTCCGCGCCCCCGACCGCGTGCCACGCGACCGGTCGGCGGTGGTCGTCGTGGAGGAGGACCCGGACGTCGCCGATCCTGCCACGCTGTTGCGCCGGACCGCCGAGGCGGTCGTCGTCGCCGGGGTGACGGCGCGGTACCTGCGACTGCCGGACCCGTCGGTCCCCGCGGACCTGCGGCCGCCCGACGTCGGCTGGGACGGCCTCGTCGCCGACCCCGGGTCGTGGGCCGCCCAGCTCGTCGCCGGGCGGCTCCGTCCGCGCCGGGGCTGACGCTCAGTCGCGGCGGCGACGGACCTCGTCGACGATCTGGCCCGGGGTGGCGACCATGACGTCGGGGACCGCGGCGGCGAGCTCCACGGGGTGGAACCCGTACTCGACGCCGACGGTGACCGTGCCGGCGCCGCGGGCGGCGAGCACGTCGTTGGGACCGTCGCCGACGTAGAAGCACTGCTCGGGTCGCAGGCCGAGCGCCTCGACCGCCTTGCGGACCGGCTCGGGGTCGGGCTTCGCGGCGGACACGTCCTCGCCGGTGACGGTCACCGCGAAGAGGTCGAGCACGCCGGCGCGGCCGGCGTCCGCCTCGAACCGCTCGCGGGCCTTCGACGTCGCGACGCCGACCCTCACGCCCAGGTCGACGAGGGCGCGCAGCGCCTCGGGCACCCCGTCGAACGCCTTCGCGGCGCTCTGGTGCCGGGCGTAGGCGGCGGCGAAGAGCTCCTTCACCCGCGTCGCCCGCTCGGCGTCGTCGCGGGCGACGACCATGAACGCCTCCTGCGCGCGGAGCTGCAGCAGCGCCTCGATCGTCTCGGGATCGGTGGGGTACGGCTCGCCGTACAGCTCGGTGCTCGCGTCGCGGTACGTCCGCAGCAGCACGTCCTTCGTGTCCATGAGCGTCCCGTCCCAGTCGAACAGGACGGCTTCGATGCTCGTCGTCGCGGTGCTCACCAATCGTCTCCTTCTCGGGCTCGGCGTCTGCAGTCTCCGCCGCCCGTCCCCGCACCGCGACGGGTGACCTCCGGTGGGGCTGGAGCTTCCGACAATCACGTCCGGCGACCGGCCGACCCGCACGGGTACGTGGCCCGTCGCGCCGCCACGCGGAGGTCGGCGCCGGAGGGGACCCGTCCGGGTCGGGTGACTGTGGACCTCCACAACCGGCCGGACCGGGCCGGGTGGGCGCGGCCCCGGTCGCGACGGACACTGGGGCCGGGCGCCCGATCGAACGGCCGCCCGCGCCCGACCCCGACCGAAGGACACAGATGACCCTCGCCCGCAACGTCTACGGCGTCCTGGACCGCGCCGCCGAGCAGTGGTTCGCGGACCGTCCGGCGGTCGGGTTCGACGGACGCACGGTGACCTTCCGCGAGCTGCGCGACCGCAGCCTGCGGCTGGCCGCCGGCCTCGAGCGGCGCGGGATCGGCCCGGGCCGCCGGGTGGCGGTCATGATGGGCAACCGGCTGGAGTGGCCCGAGGCGTTCTTCGCCCTGGCCCGCGTCGGTGCGGTGTGCGTGCCGGTGAACGTCCTGCTGACCGGGGCCGAGGTCGACCACGTCCTGCGCGACAGCGGCGCCGACGTGCTCGTCGTCGACGAGATCGGGCAGCGGGCGGTGACGAGGCTGGAGCGGATGCCGGACACCGTCGTGGCGGTCGGGGACGTCGCGCTGCCGGACGGCGTCGAGTCGGTGGCCTACGAGGCGGTCGTGGCGGACGGCGACGGCCGACCCGCGACCCCGGGCCCCGACCTGTCCGAGCTCTTCATCCTGTACTACAGCTCCGGCACCACCGGCCTGCCGAAGGCCGCGACGCACACCCACGAGGCGGTGCTGTGGAACAGCTACGGCCAGATCGACGGGATCGACCTGGACCCGTCGGTGCGCTACGCGGTGTTCCCGTCGTTCTCGTGGGCGGCGGGCCTGCACAACCTGTTCCTCGCGCTCATCTGGATCGGCGGGTACTCCGAGATCCGGGCCACCGGCGGCGCGTCGGCGGACGCGGTCGTCGAGTTCGTCGAGCGGTCCGGGGCGACCCACGCGATGCTCGTCCCGAGCGTCCTGCGGGCGCTCGTCGTCCGCGACGACCTCATGGCGCGACTGCGCGACAGCGACCTGCGCTGGGTCATCACCGGCGCCGAGCCGGTCCCGCGGTCGGTGCTCGAGGTGTGCGGACGCGAGCTGCCCGGCATCTCCGTCTGCCAGGGGTACGGGCTGTCGGAGTTCCCCACGATCGCCACGGTGCTGCGGCCCGAGGAGACCGCCGAGCACGAGGGGTCGGCCGGCCGGCCGCTGCCGATCGCCGACATCGCCGTGCTCGGCGACGACGGCGCGGTGGGGCGGCGCGGTCGCGGCGAGCTGCTGTTGCGCTCCCCCGCCACCACCCGTGGATACCACGACCGGCCCGAGCAGAACGCCGAGGTGTTCCACGAGGGCTGGTTCCGCACCGGTGACGTCTGCGAGATCGACGACGGCGGGTTCGTCTCGATCATCGGCCGGACGAAGGACATGATCTCGTCGGGGGGCCTCAACGTGTACCCCAAGGAGATCGAGGACGTCATCGACCGTCTGCCGGGCGTCGTCGAGTCCGCCGTCGTCGGGGTCCCCGACGACCGGTTCGGCGAGACCGCGGTCGCGATCGTCGTCACCGACGCCGAGGCGTTCGACGTCGAGGTCGTCCACGCGGCGTGCCGCGACAAGCTCGCCGGCTACAAGCGCCCCCGTCACGTCCTGGTCCGCGACGAGCCGCTGCCCCGCAGCGCCACCGCGAAGCTCCTCAAGCGCGAGCTGCGGCCGTGGGCGGAGGAGCGGCTGGCGGCCGACGCGGCGGCCACCGCCTGACGGCCGCCGCCCCGGCCCCCCGCGACGGGTGACCGGGGCGGCGGCCACGGGGGCCGGCGCGGTCTCCCGCACCGACCGCGCCGCGACAGCGGTCGGCCCGGGCCGCGGACGCTCAGCGCAGCCGAGGCAGCACCCGCTCGCCCATCCGGGCGCACCAGCCGGCGGGCGGGCCGGCGAGCTGCAGCGTCACGTGGTCGACGCCGGCGTCGCGCATCTCCAGGAGCTCGGCGACGATCTCGTCCGGGGACCCGATGGTCGCGACCGTCCGCATCGTCTCGGGGGTGACGAACGACTCGAGGTCCGGCGGCGTGTGGACGAGGTAGCCGCGGTAGTTGTCGAGGTGCCGCTCCACCGGGTCCAGCGACGCACGGTGCTCCTGGTAGGCCACGAATCCCGGCCGGAAGTGCTCGGGCACCTCGTCGGCGTGCTCGTGGTTGGCGGTGAGGTACCGCAGGCGGCTGACGACCATCGGGCCGAGCGCGGCGCGCGCCTCGGCGGTCTCGAGCTCCGCCTCGTCGTCGATCGGGTACACGCAGTAGACGGTGCCGATCCCGATGTCGGCGCCGCCACCGGGCCGACCGGCGGCCCGCGCGCCCTCGGCGAGGCGGGCCTTCGCCTCGGCGACCCGCTCGGCGCCCTCCCACCGGATGAGCACGACGTCGGCGTTCGCGCCCGCCCGACGCTGGCCGACCGGGCCGAACGCCGACACCCACGTCGGCACCGGGCGCGACAGGTCGATCCAGCGACCGTCGGGGTGGATGAACCGCAGCGGGGCGCGTCGGCCACCGCCGACGTCGTGGTCGACCGTCTCGCCGCGGAGCATCCCCTGCACGATCCGGATGTGCTCGTGCATCTCGTCGAGGGTCGCCGGCCGCTGGCCCACCGACCAACTGGCCGAGTTGCCGATCCCGATCCCGAACGCCACCCGGCCGGGGGCGACCTTCGCCAGCGTCCCGAGGGCCTGGGCCGTGGCGTGCGCCGGTCGCGCGTGCGGCTGGGTGACCCCCGGGCCGATGAGGACCCGGTCCGTCGCCCGCGCCACGTCGAGCAACGCCATGTAGGGATCACTGAAGACGAGCGGACTGTCGTACACCCACACGTGGTCGAACCCGGCCCGCTCGATCGCGCGGGCCTGCTCGGCGATGGCGGGGTGGGCGTCGACGTACACGCCGACCTGGAAGTCGCGATCACTCATGCACCGACCGTCCCCGATGTCCGCGCGCGGGGGGACCGACGGCCGACCGCCGCGCTGGAGCGATCTCCAACGTCCCCGACCGCGTGGGGTGGCCCGCGAGACGGCGGTCGACGCCGTCCACCGATTGGAGATCCGTCCAAGGTCGGCCCGCCTCGTCTCCCCCCGGCACGGCGCCCCGCATCCAATATCCCGGGTGATGCCGGAGACGAAGAGAGCCGCCACGTCGACGCGGATCCACGCGTTCGACAGTGGAGTCGACAACGCCGCGTTGCTCGGGGGCAAGGGCGCGAGCCTCGCCCGCATGACCGGGCTGGGCCTGCCGACTCCACCGGGATTCACCATCACCACCGACGGGTGGCGCGCGTTCCACGCGGAGGGCGGCATGCCCGACGCGATCCGGGACGAGCTCGCCGAGCGGATCGCCGGCCTGGAGCGCACGCTCGACCGCCGGTTCGGCGGCGACGAGCGACCGCTGCTCGTGTCGGTGCGCTCCGGCGCTCCGATCTCGATGCCGGGGATGATGGACACCGTCCTCAACCTCGGACTCAACGAGCGCAGCGTCGCCGGGCTGGCCGCCGCCACGGGGGACGAGGCGTTCGCGTGGACCGTGCACCTGCGGTTCCTGCGGATGTTCGCGTCGGTCGTGCGCGGCGTCCCCGAGGCGGAGCTCGCCGACGTCGACGCCGGGCTCACCGGCGCGGACGCCGTCGCCGCGCTCCAGGCGGCGATCGCCGAGCGGTCCGGCGGTCCCGTCCCCGACGACGCGGTCGAGCAGCTGCACGAGGCGGTCATGGCCGTCTGGCGGTCGTGGGACGGCCGCCGCGCGCGCCGGTACCGCAAGTTCGCGCGGATCCCCGACGACCTGGGCACCGCGGTGACCGTCCAGGCGATGGTCTTCGGCAACCAGGACGACCGCTCCGGGACCGGGGTGGTGTTCACCCGCGACCCGACGACCGGCACCCCCGAGGCCTACGGGGACTACCTGCCGCGCGCGCAGGGCGAGGACATCGTCGCCGGCGGCCACGACACCCTGCCGCTCGACACGATGCGCGCGACGCTCCCCGGCGCGTACGACGACCTCGTCGAGGCGCTGGCGCTCATCGAGGCCGAGTACCGCGACATGTGCGACGTGGAGTTCACCGTCGAGGGCGGCAAGCTCTGGATCCTCCAGGCACGACCGGGCCAGCGCGGCGGGGCCGCCGCGCTGCGGATCGCCGTCGACCTCGTCGACGAGGGCCTCGTCTCGGTCGAGGAGGCGCTCGACCGGATCCCCGCGTCGGCGATGGAGCGGCTCCAGGCCCCGGTGTTCGCCCGCGGCCAGGCGCTGGACGTCATCGGCTCCGGGACCCCCGCGTCCGCCGGCGCCGCGTGCGGCCGGGCGGTGTTCGACGCCGACCGGGCCCAGGAGCTCGCCGCCGACGGCGCCCCGGTGATCCTCGTGCGGCCCGAGACGTCGCCCGAGGACATCGCCGGGATGATCGCCTGCTCCGGGATCGTCACCGCCGTCGGCGGCCGCACGAGCCACGCCGCGGTCGTCGCGCGCGGCATCGGCCGCCCCGCGATCTGCGGGGTCGACGCGCTGGTCGTCGACCCGGCCGCCCGCCGTGCGCGGTTCGGGGACCGCGAGATCGTCGAGGGGGACGTCATCGCCCTGGACGGCGGCACCGGCGAGGTCGTCGCCGGCGAGGTCGAGCTCGTCCCCGCGCTGCCCGACGCACGGGTCGCCCGCGTGCTGCAGTGGGCCGACGAGCGGCGGCCGGTCGAGCTGCTCACCGCCGTCCCCGACGGCGCGACCGTCGTCACCGGGCCTGACGACGTGCCCGACGACGTCGACGGTCCGGTCCTGCTCGAGCTCGAGTGGGAGGGCGAGCAGACCACGACGCTCCTGGAGCGCACCGTCACCGCCCTGCGCCGCGAGGGCGACCCGCCGCTGCTGCTGCGCCTGCCGGACGTCATCGGCGACGGCGACCTGCGCCTGCCGGCCGCCCGCTGGACCGCGTTCGTCGTCACCGACCCGGAGGGCTGGCCCGCCCGGCTCCTCGCCGGCCGGGTGCGCCGTCCCGACGCCTGACCCACCCCGTCGCACCCGCTCCGCCCACGGCCACCGGACACCCCGGTGGCCGTCGTCGTGGAGGGGCGTCCGCGGTCGCCGGCGACGCCGTCCGGGCGTCCGCGATCCCCGTGTCGTAGGGGGATCGCGGGCCCTTGGAGGTCTCCACAGCGTCGCGTCGGTCGCTGTACGGAGTCCACCTCCCGCGACGCCTACGGTCGGAGGAACCCCGGGCGTGATCCAGCGCACACGGGATCAGCAGAGGAGAAGGACGATGAAGTTCCAAGGGTCCCGGAGGACCATCGGGCTGCTCGCCGTCGTGGCGGCGCTCGGACTCACCGCATGCGGGTCGGACGACGACGAGCCGACGGCGACGACCGGCAACGACGGTGCGGTCACCACGACGGCCGGCGCAGGCAGCGCCGACGCCGAGGCCGCGGTCGCCGACGCGCTCAAGACGACCGGCATCGAGTTCCCGCAGCCCGACGAGGCGTTCGATCCCGGCACGGGCAAGGTCGCGGTCATCTCGTGTGGCCAGGCCGGCCTGAACTGCAAGCTCGGCAGCGACGACGTCCGCGAGGCCGCCAAGGCGATGGGCTGGACCGCGTCGCCGGTGTTCGACGGCGAGTTCGCGCCCGCCAAGCAGGCCGGCTACGTCCAGCAGGCGATCCGCGAGGGCTACGACGCGATCGTGCTCGTCTCGATCGACGCCAACTCGATCAAGGCGGCGCTCGACGCCGCGAAGGCGAAGGACATCCCCGTCGCCTGCGTCATGTGCACGAACGCCGGGTTCGACGGCGTCGTCGACGTCACGACGAACGGCGTCACCGACGGCGAGGCGATCGCGAACTGGATCGCCGCCGACTCGGGTGGCAAGGCGAAGATCCTCGCCTACGACGACAAGTCGTTCCCGATCGTCGCCGAGCGCCTGAAGGCGATGAAGGCCCGCCTGGCCGAGGTCTGCGCCGAGTGCTCGATCGACGACGCGACGATCCCGACCACCGACCTGCAGAAGCCCGGACCGCCCACCTGGACGGCCGCGCTGGCGAAGTACCCGCAGGGCGCCGTCGACTACGTCATGTCGCCGTACGACCCGTTCGCGATCCCGTTCTCGAAGACCGCCGAGCAGCGCGGCCGCACCGACCTGAAGATCGGTGGCTACGACGCGTCGCCGGACTTCGTCGCGATGATCAAGAAGGGCGACGGCCCCGCCGCCGTCACGACCGCCGCGCCGTTCCCGTACGCCTCGTGGGGCGCGATGGACCAGGTCGCCCGCATCAAGGCCGGCAAGGAGCCGTGGAAGTCCGACGGCCTGCCGGTGGCGCTCGTCACGAAGGAGAACGCCGACGCGTTCGACGAGGCCTACCTCAGCCCGGAGGACTTCGACTTCAAGTCGCTGTTCGCCGGCCTCTGGGGCAAGGACTGACCCCACACCCCACCCCCCGACGACGGCCGTGCCCCACCGGGCACGGCCGTCCGGAGCTTCCATGGCACATGACATCGACATCCGCGGACTGACGAAGTCGTTCGGGTCGCACGCCGTGCTGCACGGCATCGACCTGCGGATCGGTGAGGGCGAGTTCGTCGGCCTCATGGGTCCCAACGGCGCCGGCAAGTCGACGTTGATCAAGATCCTCGCCGGCGTCCACGGCAACTACGGCGGCGAGCTGCGCTTCGGCGGCGAGCGCGTGCCGAGCCTCGCCGGTCGTGACGACGTCGGGTTCATCCACCAGGACCTCGGCCTCGTCGACGACATGAGCATCGTCGACAACCTGCGTCTCGGCGAGGCCCCGCTGCGGCGCCTCGGCCCGCTGCTGCACCACGGCCGCGAGGCCCGCGCGGCCGCCGACGCGCTCGCGCTCGTCGGCCTCGAGCGGTCGGTCGACACCCCCGTCGGGGCGCTGTCCCCGGGCGAGAAGACCCTCGTGGCCGTCGCGCGGCTGCTCGCCCGCGGCGCCCGGGTCCTCGTCGTCGACGAGGCGACCTCGACGCTCTCCCCCGCCGACGCGCAACAGCTCATCGACTCGCTGAAGCGCACCACCGCGGAGGGCGCGACGGTCATCATGGTGAGCCACAAGCTCTCCGAGATCCTGCGCGTCTGCGACCGGATCGTCGTCGTCCTCGACGGGCGGCTCGTCGAGGACCGGCCGGCCGAGGGCCTCGACCACGACGGCCTCGTCGAGCTGCTCGTCGCCCACGAGGTCGACGGTCATCCCGGCGGCGAGCGCGAGCCGGCCCGGCCGGGCGAGGAGCTCGTCCGGCTGGAGGGCGCGGTCGCGGGTCGCGCCGGCCCGGTCGACCTCGTGGTCCACGCCGGCGAGGTCGTCGGCCTGACCGGCCTGGCCGGATCCGGCCTGCACGACGTGGCGTTCCTCGCCCACGGCTCGGCCGTGCCCGACCGCGGGCGCGTCGTCCGTCCCCCGTCGGCGACGACCGCGCTCGTGCCGCCCTACCGTGAGCGGCAGGGCGGGTTCGACGAGCACAGCATCGCCCGCAACCTCACGATCTCGGCGTTGCCGCGGTGGCGCGCCCCGTGGCGGCTGCTGCGGACCGGCGTCGAGCGTCGCGACGCGCGCGACGTCGTCGGTCGGCTCGACGTGCGGCCCGGCGACCCGGAGCGCGCCTACGGCGACCTGTCGGGAGGCAACAAGCAGAAGGTCGTGTTCGGTCGGGCGTTGCTGCGCGACCCACGGCTGTACGTCCTGTGCGAGCCGACCCGCGGGGTCGACGTGCAGACCCGCCGGGAGATCTACCGGCTCATCGACGAGCTCCGCAGCGGCGGCGCCGGAGTGCTCGTCGTGACCTCGGACTTCGAGGACCTCGTCGCCGTCGCCGACCGCATGTCCGTCGTCGTCGACGGCCGCGTCGGTCCCTTCCTCGTCGCCGACGACATGTCCGCGAAGGACCTGGAGGCGTTCATCTGATGCGCAACATCGATCCGTCCACCGGTGGCGCCGCCACCGCACCCGACCCCGCGCCGGTCCCCCCGCCCGAGCCGGCGGCCATCCGCCGGATGTTGTCCTCCGACGGCTTCCGCGCGTCGGTGACGTTCATCGCGTTCCTCGCGCTCTTCGCGGTGTACGCCGTGTGGCTCGGGGACAGCTTCATGACCACCGACGGGCGCCTGCTCGACGTCCACCAGAACGCGCCGGTGCTGCTGCTCGGCCTGGCGGTCCTCGTGACGCTCATCGCCGGGCAGTTCGATCTGTCGGTCGCGTCGATGGCGACGCTCACGACGTTCCTCGCGATCGGGCTGAAGGTCAACCAGGACTGGCCGTTCCTCCTCGTCATCGTCGCCTGCCTCGGGATCGGGGTGATCGGCGGGCTGCTCAACGGCTTCCTCGTCGTGCGGCTGCGGGTCAACACGTTCATCGCGACGCTCGCCACCGGCGGCATCTTCCTGGGCCTCTCCTCGGTGTACTCCAAGGGCACCCAGCTGTCGCCGACCGAGGGCGACCCGCCGATCCCCGGGTGGTTCTCGGGCCCCGACTCGCTCGGCGCGTTCGGCAACAAGGTCCCGTCGGTCGTGGCGTGGATCGTCATCGCGCTGCTCGTCCTGTGGGCGTTCACCGCGGTGCGGTCGCGCCGTCCCGAGCGGTTCGCCGAGGGCGCGTGGGCCGGGATCGCGGCCGGGATCGTGGCGGTCGCGACCGCGGTGCTGCTGGTCGTCGGCGCCGGCGGGTTCGTCGAGGGCATGTCCTGGACGATCCTGCTGCTGCTCGTCGTCGGCCTCGGCCTCTGGACGCTCATCACCCAGATGACGTACGGCCGTCACCTGCACGCCACCGGCGCGAACCCCGAGGCCGCGCGCCTCGCCGGCGTGCGCACGGAGCGGGTGACCGTGCAGGCGTTCGTCATCGGCGGGGTCCTCGCGGCCCTCGCCGGGATCGTCCTCGCCGCCAACCAGGGGTCGGCGTCCCCGGACGTCGCCGCCGGCTACCTGCTGCCGGCGTTCGCCGCCGCGTTCCTGTCGACCGTCGTGCTCTCCAGCGGGCGGTTCACCGTCCCCGGCACGATCATCGGCGGCACGTTCCTCGTGTGGGTGAGCCAGGGGCTCATCGTCGGGGGACTCGAGTTCACCTGGAACGAGGTCGTCAACGGCGTCGTCCTGGCCGTCGCCGTGGCGTTCTCCACCGTGTTCCGCAAGGACGGCCGCTGAGCGACGCGGTCTTTGGAGTCCTCTACATGAGGACGACCGTCGCCCCGACCGCGGACCGGCGCGGTCGGGGAGGCTTGACCCATGCCGGATCGCGCCCCCTCGGCGCGGTCCGGACCCCCGGCACACCCCACGCCCAACCCGACGTAGAGGTCGTTTGAGATGAGACATCCCTTGTCGACGCCGAAGTGGACCCTCCCGGAGGGCACGACGCTGTCCCGGATGACGCGCGAGGCGCTGCTGCGGACCATCGAGGCGAACGCGGCGAAGCTCGACGGCGAGTGGAGCGACGCGGTCAACCGCGGCACCCTCGACCTGCTGTCGGCCGACGACGCGCAGCGGATCTCCGAGGACGTGTTCACGCGCTTCCAGGAGATCGAGGGCCGCAGGTTCTTCGCCGGCTGCGAGATCGCCGCCCGCGAGCGCCCCGACCTGTACGTGCTGCGCTCCGAGGCGCAGCCGCTGGAGGAGCGCACCGACTGGCCGGAGGGCGTCGTCGCCGACGGCGACAACGTCTTCGAGCACGAGGACGTGACCGGCCGCGTGCTCGTCGTGCGCGAGGTGTCCGAGGTCGACCGCCTCATGCGCGAGGGCGTCCCCGAGGGCACCATCGGCGTCATCGACGACGCCGGCGGCACGATGACCGCCCCGATCCTGGAGGAGTTCGACGCGGTCCTGTGCCTCGCCGGCACGGTTCGCAGCCACCTCGGGATCATCGCCCGCGAGTTCGGGGTGCCGGTCCTCATGGGCGTGCGCCTCGCACGGCCGCTGGAGGACGGGGAGGAGGTCACCGTCGCCTACTCGACCGAGGCGCAGAACGTCGACGCGTACTACGGCGAGGAGGCCAAGCCCCGGGCCGAGGTGCGGATCACCGGGGGGCGGTCGGCATGACCGACTGGCGCATCGACGAGGAGCAGCTGCTGCTCCTCAACACCCACCTGCAGCGGACCGACGACCAGCTGATCTTCAACATGCTGACGCGGACCGCCCAGGAGTCGAAGCTCTTCCCCATCATGCCGTACCTCATGATGTGCTTCTTCGACGCGTACTACCGGTTCCCGGACCTGCTGCGCGAGACGACGAAGCACATCTCCCCCGAGGAGGCCGGCCACCGGGCGCGCAACGTCACGACGAACATCCAGCGGGTCACCAGCTGGGGGATGATCAACTTCTACCTCAACGGGCGGACCTGCCTCATCAAGGCCGGGTTGCTGCGTCCCGAGGACAACCTCGAGGACCTGTGGTTCATGGTGGACTACTACCACCGGTTCATGCGGTCCTACAACCGCGCCAACGGCCACGTCTGGAACCTCGACGCCCAGGACATCGCGCCCGTCCACGAGGAGCGCACCCTCCAGGTGCTCGAGGCCGACGCGTTCCGCGCCGACGAGCGCCTGCGCCGCGCCGCGTCGCGGTTCATCGCGTCCGGCACCCAGTACTCGTTCCTCGTCCACTGCGAGAGCCGCGTCGGGCTGGGCAACACCGGCCCGTACAACATGGGCGACCGGCGGCTCATGCACGTCCGGGACTTCACGAACCTCAGCGAGTGCGGGTTCAGCTGGCTCGACGGCGTCGCCACCGACGTGACGTACAACAACCTCACGCTCGCGGTGATCACCGACGACGTGAAGATCGAGGTCACCGACCTGGGCACGGCGTACACCGAGCCGGAGAACTACCAGGACCGGATCATCGGGGTCGGGCTGTACACGTCCGACATCTTCGAGGACCGCTACGTGCCCGTCGGGATGGGATCGGCCGCCGAGCTCGCCGACACGCTCGAGCAGCTCACCCGCGAGTTCCAGGAGGCCACGCGCCGGCTGTACGCGCGGTTCTCCGAGATGAACTTCGACCAGATGGTCGAGGCCGGCATCTACACGTACTTCCAGGCCCCGAGCGAGATCGCCCGGATGGCGGGGATCTACCGCCACGCCGAGTGGGAGTTCGTCGACGAGCGCACGCGCCGGTTCTGGCCGATCCACAACGAGGAGTACTCCCTCGACGCGTACGTCAGCCACTTCGGTGCGATGGACGGCCGACTGGGCGGGCAGAGCGACTACTACCTGCACCCGGTGAGCTACGGCGTGTGGCGCCGCTCCCCGGACGGCTCCCCGCTGCCGTCGTCGGGCCGCAACGCGAGCCTCGTGCCCGCGCACGTCCTGCGCGACCACGACTACCCGCGACGGGTCAACCCCAACGGGCTCGCCGACGCCCGCGGCACGTCGAAGCTCCCCGCCAAGACCGGCGGCTACACGTTCGCGAGCGGGCGGCTGAGCGAGGACGAGATGAACGCGAAGGCCAGGGCGTTCCGCTCCCCGCTGCTGGAGGAGCCGTGGTGCCACGTCGACGAGGCGACGGTGAAGTACCGCTGGCAGGAGCCCGAGGTCGACGAGCTGTACCGCTACACGCAGGAGCGATCGCGCCTGCTGCAGGGCCGCGGCGCGTCGCTGCGGCGGGACGACATCGACCGGATCCGACGCGAGGCGGGCGAGGCGCCCTGGCGCGAGGTCGACCTGACGAAGGAGGCGACGGCATGAGCGAGTGGCGCATCACCGAGGAGCAGCTCCTCGCGCTCAACACCGAGCTGCAGCGCGCGGACGACGTGCTCGTCCACAACTGCGTGACCCGCACGGCGCAGGAGTCCAAGCTCTTCCCCGTCGTGCCGTACGTCATGCTCGTCATGATCGACGCGTACTGGCGCTACCCCGACCTGCTCCGGACCGCGCTGGCGGAGCGCACCCCGGAGGAGCTCGGTCACCGGGCCCGCGAGACCGGCACCCAACTCACCCGCATGACGAGCTGGGCGTCGTACAACTACTACGTCAACGGCCGCAACCTCCTCATCCGTCACGGCCTGCTGCGCCCCGAGGACAACCTCGAGGACCTGTGGTTCATGACCGACTGGTACCGCCGGCACCGCAACGCGTTCCACCGCGCCGCCGCGCACCCCGACGCCCTCGCGGCCGGCGAGATCTCGCCGACCCACGAGGAGCGCACCCTCCAGGTCTTCGAGGCCGACGCGTTCGAGGTCGACGGCGACCTGCGGCGCGCCGCGACGAAGTTCCTCGCCACCGCGACGCAGTACTCGTTCCTCGTCCACTGCGAGAGCCGCTCCGGCCTGTGCGCCACCGGCCCGTACCGGGTCGGCGACCGGCGGCTCATGCACGTCCGCGAGTTCATCAACCTCGGCGAGTCCGGCCTGCAGTGGATGAACGGCGTCGCCGACGAGGTGCCGTACAACAACCTGTCGCTCGTCCTCATCACCGACGCGGTCCCCACCGACATCACCGACTGGGGCACCGTCTACACCGACACCGAGGACTACCAGGACATCGTGCTGGGGGTGGGCCTGTACACCTCCGACCTGCTCGAGGATCGCTACGTCCCCGTGGGCATGGGGTCGCGTCGCGAGCTCGTCGACACCCTGGACGCGCTCACCGCGTCGATCCAGGACGCCACCCGCAACCTCTACCGCCGGTTCGCCGGCATGAGCTTCGACCAGATGGTCGAGGCGGGCATGACGACGTACTTCCGAGCGCCGTCCGAGGCGTCGATGATGGCCGGCACGTACCGCCAGGCCGACTGGGACGGCGTCGACGAGCGCACCCGGCGGCTGTGGCCGATCTACAACGAGGAGTACTCCGTCGACGGCTACGTCGACCACTTCAACGCGATGCTCGGCTTCGCCGCCGCGCAGAGCGAGTACTACCTGCACCCCGAGAGCTACGCGGGCTGGCGGCGCACCGGGGGCGCCGGCGACCTGCCGTCGCCCGGCCGCGTGGCGACGCTCGTCCCCGCCCGCGTCCTGGACCACGACGACTACCCGCGGCGGGTCAACCCCGGCGGCCTCGCCGACGTCCGCACCAGCTCGGACCTGCCGGAGAAGACCGGGCGGTACCTCTTCGCGTCCGGCCGCGTCGACGAGCGCGAGCTCAACGAGCGGGCCCGCGCGTTCGAGTCGCCGCTGCTGCGCTCGCCGTGGCGCAACGTCGACGAGCAGACGGTGAAGTGGCACTGGCAGTCGCCCGAGGTCGACGGCCTGTACCGCTACGCGCAGGAGCGCTCGCGGCTGCTGACCGACCGCGGGGCGTCGCTGCGGCGCGAGGACGTGTCGCGGATCCGCACCGAGGCGGGCGAGCGGCCGTGGTCCGACGTGACCGTCGTCAAGGACATCGCATGAGCACGACCGAGGAGGCCGTGATGGGACAGGGACAGGAGCTCGACCCGCAGGACGTCCTGCACGCGCTGCGGGTGAAGGGCATCGCCACCGCGGCGAGCCTCGCCGCGGCGCTCGGGGTCGACGAGGCCCCGGTCGCGGCGGCGCTCGCCCGGCTCGCCGAGGCGGACCACGCCTTCGAGCGGCCGTCGCGCAAGCGGCCCGGCTGGGTCGTCAGCGAGTCCGGTCGTGACGCGCACGCCGCGTGGCTGCGCGGCTCGATCGACGACGCCACCCGCGAGCGGCTCGACGCCGAGTACCAGGGGTTCCTCGCCGTCAACGCCGAGGTGAAGGGCCTGTCGGCGAAGTGGCAGTCCGCCACCGACGACGCGGCCCGGTTCGACATCACCGAGCGGCTCGAGGAGGCCCACGACCGCACCGTCCCCGCGCTCGAGCGCGCCGGCGCGGTCGTCGCCCGCTACGGCCGCTACCCGGTGCGGCTCGCCGAGGCGCTGGCGAAGATCGACGAGGACCCCCGGTACTTCGTCAGCCCGCGCGTCGACAGCTACCACAACATCTGGTTCGAGTGTCACGAGGACTTCCTCCTGACCCTCGGGCGCACCCGGGCCGAGGAGGGCTCCGAATGAGCACCGTCCACACCGTCCTGGGAGAGATCGACCCCGGGCTGCTCGGCGCGACCTACTGCCACGAGCACCTGCTGACGCAGCCCGGCGAGCACCTGACGAAGGGCTCCGACGACACGGTCCTCGACGACCTCGACAAGTCCGCCGCCGAGATGGAGCTCTTCCGGCAGGCCGGCGGACGGGCGATCGTCGAGCTCAGCGCGTCGGAGTACGGCCGCGACGCCGCGGGCCTGGCGACGCTGTCGGAGCGCACCGGCGTCCACGTCATCGCCGCCACCGGCCACATCATGGAGGGCTACTGGCGCGGGGTCGTCGACGTCGGCGCGATGTCCGACACGGAGCTCGTCGACGAGATGATCCGCGACCTCACCGTCGGGTTCCCCGAGGCGCCGCACGTGAAGGCCGGGGTCATCAAGGTCGGCACGTCGAAGGACGCCGTGCACCCCGACGAGGAGCGGATGCTCCGCGCCGCCGCGATCGCCCAGCGCGAGACCGGCGCCCCGATCTCGACCCACACGACGGCGGGCACCATCCCCACCGAGCAGGTGCGGATCTTCGAGGACGCCGGCGCCGACCTCGACCACGTCATCATCGGTCACCAGGACCGACGGTTGAGCTGGGACGACCACCTGGCGGTCGTCAAGAGCGGTTGCTACATCGGCTACGACTGCATCTCCAAGGAGCACTACGAGCCGGAGGCGCAGCGGATCGCGTTCACCAGGCGCATGATCGACGAGGGGTTCGGCGACCGCGTCTGCCTGTCGGGCGACATCGCCCGGCGCAGCTACCTCACGAGCTACGGGGGCGGCCCCGGGTTCACGTACATCCTCTGGCGGTTCGTCCCGTGGTTGTGGCAGGAGGGGGTCAGCCGCGAGGCGACCGACCGCCTGCTCGTCGACAACCCGGCCCGCCTCTTCACCTGGAGCTCCCGATGATGCGCGCAGCGGTCCTCGACGACCACGGATTCACCGTTCGCGACGCCCCCGAGCCCGCCGCGCCCGGCCCGGGCGAGGCGCTCGTCGCCCCCGTCCGCGTCGGCATCTGCGGATCGGACGCGCACTTCGTCATCGACGGCAGCGCGAAGACCGACTACCGCCCGATCGTCCTCGGCCACGAGGCGGCCGGCGAGGTCGTCGCGCTCGGCCCCGACACCGACGGCCCCGCTCCCGGCACCCGGGTGGCGCTCATCCCGCTCGTCACCTGCCAGGAGTGCGATCGCTGCCTCGCCGGACGGTCGGTGCTCTGCTTGCAGCGGCAGTGCCTCGGCGCCGAGCGCGAGGGCGCGTTCGCCGAGCGGATCCTCCTGCCCGCCCGCAACCTCGTGCCGATCCCGGACGGGTTGAGCTGGGAGCTCGCCGCCGTCGCGACCGACTCGGTCGCCACCGCCTACCACGCGGTCGTCGCCCGCGGCGGCGCCCGCGAGGGCAGCCGCGTCGTCGTGTGGGGCACCGGTGGGCTCGGGCTCTCGGCCGTCGGCATCGCCAAGGCGGTCGGGGCGGCGGAGGTCGTCGCCGTCGACCTGCGCGAGGACGCGCGCGAGTGGGCGCTCGAGACCGGTGCCGACGCCGCGTACCACCCCGACGAGGCGCTCGAGCGGATCGGCGGCCGGATGGACGTCGCCCTCGAGTTCGTCGGGCGGTCGTCGACCGTCGAGGGCGCGGTGCGCTCGCTCGACGACGGCGGCCGGGCGGTCGTCGTCGGCATCGGCCACGAGCCCGCCGCGGCCGGACGACTCATCACGTTCGTCATGCGCGAGCGCGAGCTCGTCGGCTCCTACGGCAACGAGCCGGAGGAGGTCGGCGCGGTGCTCGAGCTCATGGCGTCCGGCAAGCTCGTGCTGCCCCGCGTCGTCGGGGACGTCATCCCGCTCGCCGACGTCGCCGCGGGCGTCGAGCGCGTCCACCGGGGCCAGACCGGTGGCTCCCGCATCGTGGTGGACATCACCGCCTGAACCCCCGTCGGGCGGGGCCGACCGGCCCCGCCCGCGTCCTACGAGGAGACGACATGAGGATCGTGCGTTGGCAGGCCCCCGAGGTCCTGGAGCCGGCGGAGGTCGACGACCCGGTCGCCGGGGACGGCCAGCTCGTGCTCGAGGTCGCCGCGTGCGGCATCTGCGGGTCGGACCTGCACAGCTACGAGCGCGGCTTCGCCGCCGTCCCCGGGCAGGTGCTCGGCCACGAGTTCGCCGGCCGGGTGCTCGACGCGCCCGGGGTGGACGGCGTCGCCGTCGGCGACCGCGTCACCGTGCGGCCGCTCACGCCGTGCGGCCGGTGCGCCCGCTGCGCCGAGGGGGAGATCCAGCTGTGCGAGGCCGGGCACGCCCAGAACATCGGCTACGGGTCGCCCGGCGCGTTCGCCGACCGCGTGCTCGTGCCGCGGGCGACGCTCGGCGAGACGGTGTTCCACCTGCCCGACGGCGTCGGGGACGAGGCCGGGGCGCTCGTCGAGCCGCTCGCGGTGTCGCTGCGGGCGGTGCGCCACGCGGCGCCGCGACCGGACGAGACGGTCCTCGTCCTCGGCGCCGGGATGATCGGCCTGGGGGCGGTGCGGCTGCTGCGGCTCGAGGGCGCGGGCACGATCGTCGTCGCCGACCCGTCCCCGGCCCGCCGCGAGCGCGCGCTCGCGCTCGGCGCCGACGTCGCCGTCGACCCGACCACCGAGGACGTCACGACCGTCGTCCGCGGCATCACCGGCGCCGGGGCGTTCGGCCTCGGAGCCCGGGCCGACGCGGTGATCGACTGCGCCGGCGCCCCGTCGGCGTTCCACGACGGCCTGAAGTCGGTCCGCCACGGCGGCCGGATGGTGCTCGCGGCGATGTACAGCCGCAAGGTCGAGCTGCGCCCCGACCGGATCGTCGAGAAGGAGCTGCGGGTCCTCGGGTCGATGGGGTACCGCCACGAGTTCCCCGACGTCATCCGGTACCTCGCCGACGGCGGCATCGACGCCGACGCGTTCATCTCGCACCGGTTCCCGCTGTCGCGGGTCGACGAGGCGTTCCGGGTGCAGCTCGGGCGTAGCGACGCGTTGAAGGTCGTCGTCCGTCCGGGCGACGACCGCTGAGCCTGTAGGAGTCCACAACGCGCGTCCGGTCCCGACCGGTCCGGACCGGACGCCGCTCCTAGGCTCGACCCATGGTCGATCGCACCCCTCCGTCGAGCCCCGACCTGCGGCAGGAGGGCGGCGGCGCCGGCCGCGGGCCGCTCGCCGGGATCCGGGTCGTCGAGCTCGCCGGGCTGGGCCCCGGCCCGTTCTGCTGCATGATGCTCGCCGACATGGGCGCCGAGGTCGTCCGCGTCGACCGGGTGTCGCAGGTCGGTGGCGGCCAGGCGATCGACCGCGCGCTCAACCGTGGCCGCCGCACGATCGCCGTCGACCTGAAGCACCCCGACGGGATGGAGACGGTGCTGCGGCTCGCCGAGCGGGCCGACGTCCTGGTCGAGGGCTACCGGCCCGGCGTCGCGGAGCGGCTCGGCGTCGGGCCGGACGCGGTGCGCGCCCGCAATCCGCGGCTCGTCTACGGCCGCATGACCGGGTGGGGCCAGGACGGCCCGTGGGCCAGCCAGCCCGGCCACGACATCAACTACATCGCCCTCACCGGCGCGCTGCACGCCATCGGCTCCGCCGACCGGCCCGTGCCGCCGTTGAACCTCGTCGGGGACTTCGGCGGCGGCGGGGCGCTCCTGGCGTTCGGGATCGTCAGCGCGCTGCTCGAGGCGACGCGCTCCGGCGAGGGGCAGGTCGTCGACGCCGCGATGGTCGACGGGGCGGCGCTCGTGTCGACCGCGATCCACGGCATGCGTCACGAGGGCGCGTGGGAGGACGAGCGCGAGGCGAACATCCTCGACGGCGGCGCCCCGTACTACGGCACGTACCGCACCGCCGACGACCGCTGGGTGGCGGTCGGGTCGGTCGAGCCGCAGTTCTTCGCCGCGCTGCTCGAGGGCCTGGGGATCGACCCGTCCGAGATCGGCCGCCAGGACGACCGCGCGACGTGGCCGGCGACCCGGGAGCGGTTCGCCGAGGTGTTCCGCACCCGCACCCGCGACGAGTGGTGCGAGCGGCTCGAGCCCCTGGGGGCGTGCTTCGCCCCGGTGCTGTCGCTGGACGAGGCGCCCGACCACCCGCACGTCGCGGCCCGGGGCACGTTCGTCGAGGTCGAGGGGCGTCGGGTCCCGGGGCCCGCACCGCGGTTGAGCCGCACCCCGGGCGAGGTCGGTGCGCCGCCGGCCGACCCCGGGACCCACACCGACGCGGTCCTGCGCGACTGGGGCGTCGACGGGGCGGAGATCGCGCGGCTGCGCGACGCCGGGGCCGTCGCGTGAGTGGCGTCCCGGCCCCGCCGCACCCGCCCGGGCCGACGATGCGGGCGGTGCGGCTCGTCGGCCTGGACGGCCCCGGGTCGTACGTCCCGGCCGAGGTCCCCGTCCCGGCGTGGGCGTCGTCCGACGCGGTCCTCGTGCGGGTCGCGGCGGCCGGGGTCGGGTTCCCCGAGGCGCTCCTGGCCCGCGGCCGCTACCAGTACCGGCACGAGCTGCCGGTGATCCTCGGCGCCGAGGTGGCCGGCACGGTCGTCGCGGCGCCGTCCGGGTCGCGGTTCGCGCCGGGGGACCGCGTGGCCGCGCTCCCGTTCGTCGGGGGCTTCGCCGAGTGGGTGCTCGCCGCCCCGGACCGGGTGTTCCCGCTGCCCCGGCACCTGGACGACGCGGAGGGGGCGGCGTTGCCGTCGAACTACCTCACCGCCCTCTTCGCGCTCGAGGACCGCGGACGGGTCGTGGCCGGCGAGACGGTCGTCGTGCACGGCGCGGCCGGCGGACTCGGCACCGCGGCGCTGCAGGTCGGGCGGGCGCTCGGCGCCCGGATGATCGCCGTGGTCGGGACCGAGGCGAAGGCGGAGGTCGCCCGGGCCGCCGGGGCGCACGCCGCGGTGGTCTTCGACGACGACTGGCGCACCAGGGTCGCCGACCACGCCCCCGACGGGGTGCAGGCGATATTCGACCCCGTCGGCGGCGAGCGGTTCACCGACGGGCTGCGGGCGCTCGCCCCGGGCGGCCGGATGATCGTCGTGGGGTTCGCCGAGGGCACGATCCCCGAGGTGCGGGTCAACCGGCTGCTGCTGCGCAACGTGTCGGTCGTCGGCGCGGCGCTCGGGTCGCACATGGACGCCGACCCGAACGCGATCACGACGCTCGCCGCCCGACTCGTCCCGTTGCTGGAGGAGCACGCGGTGCGGCCCCCGGTCGGCGCCCGCCTGCCGCTGGAGCGCGTGGCCGACGCGGTGCGGCTGATCGAGGCGCGCGAGGCGACCGGCAAGGTCGTCGTCGTGCCCTGACGTGGACCGGCCGGTCGGGGAGACCCGGTGCCGGCGGGGCTCCCCGGTCCGCCCGGCCGGGCGCGACGGGGTCCCGCGCCGCCCCGGTCAGCGGCCGGTCCAGCGCGGCGGCCGCCGCTCACGGAACGCGGCGACGCCCTCGTGGCGATCCGCGGAGCGCAGCACCGGACCCAACAGCTCGCGGGTGCGACGCCACCCCTCGGCGTCGGCGGCCCCGACCGCGTCGCGGACCCCGCACAGCGCCTGCGCGACCGCCACGGGCGATCCGGCCGCGGTGGCGGCGGCCAGCTCGATCGCCGCGTCCACCGCGGCGCCGGGCGCGACGACCCGGTTGAGCAGCCCCCATCGCTCCAGCTCGGCGGCGTCCGCCACGCGGCCGGTGAGCACGAGCTCGGCCGCTTGGACCGGCGGGATCCGCGCCGGCAGGCGGAAGAGCGCGCCCGCCGCGGGCAGCACGCCGAGCCGCACCTCTGGCAGCGCGAACCGCGCGTCGTGGGCGGCGACGACCATGTCGCAGCCGAGCGCCAGCTCGAGCCCACCACCGACCGCGGCGCCCTCGACCGCCGCCACGAGCGGCTTGGCCGGGGGCCGACCGAGCACGCCGTACCACCCGCGGTCCTCCAGCTCGACCGACGTCCCGGCGGCGACCGCGGCGAGGTCGGTGCCCGCGCAGAACGCGGGCCCGTCGCCGGTGAGTACGCCTGCCCGCAGCGCCGGGTCGTCGTCCAGGCGGTCCATCGCCGCCGACAACGCCTCGGCGGTCGGCCGGTCGATCGCGTTGCGGACCTCCGGCCGGTGCAGCCGCACGACGAGGACCGGCCCGCGGACCTCCTCGACGACCGGGCCGGGCACCGGACCGGTCAGGACTGGACCGATCCGCCGTCGATGTTGATCCCCTGCGCGTTGATCGCGGCGGCGGCGTCGCTGCAGAGGAACGCGACGAGCGCCCCGACCTCCTCGGTCTCGACCATCCGGCCGATCGGCTGGTTGCGGATGAACTTCCGCACCATCTCCTCGGGGGTGCTGTCGCGGGCCTTCGCGGCGGCCTCGGCCTCGCCGCGCACCATCTCGGTGTCGACCCAGCCGGGCATGATCGCGTTGGCGGTGCCCCCGTGGCGGGCCAGCTCGGCGCCCAGCACCCGGGTGAGCCCGTGCAGCGCGTGCTTGCTGGCGGCGTAGGCCGCGGTGCGCGCGACGGCGTAGCGGGAGTACAGCGAGCAGATCGTCACGATCCGGCCCCACCCCTGCGCCTTCATGTGCTCGGTGAGCCCGGACGCGACGGTGAACGCCGACGTGACGTTGATCTCCATCGAGCGGTCCCAGTCCTCGGGCGAGAGCGTCCCGACCGCGTCGTTGCGGGCGATCCCCGAGCAGTGGACGAAGACGTCCGGCAGGCCGCCAAGCGCCTCGCCGGCGCGCTCCGGCAGCGCCAGGCTCTCGGCGCGCACCGCCAGGTCGGCGGCGAGCACCGTCGCGGGCCGGTCGGTCCTCGCGGTGATCGCGTCGGCGGTGGCCCGCAGGCCGTCCTCGTCCCGCGCGACGACCGCCACGTCGTGGCCGGCCTGCGCGAGCGCGAGGGCCACGCCACGACCGATCCCGCGGCTCGCCCCGGTCACCAGTGCACGTCGCATGCTGCTCCTCTCCTAGCCGCGCACCGTCGGCGCGGCGAACGGTCCGAACGCCCGCTGCAGGGCGTCGATGGTCGATCGGGCGTCGGTGTGGTGCACCGCGCCCATGCCGAGCCGCCGGGCGGCGGCGCAGTTCTGCTCCAGGTCGTCGACGAGCACCGCGTCCTGCGGGTCGACGTCGACGAGCGCCAACGCGTGCCGGTAGATCGCGCGGGACGGCTTGCGCATCCCCACCCGCTCCGACAGCACGACGTGGTCGAAGAGGCGGTCCAGCTCGAGCCCGGCGTACGGGTCGTCGCCCATCGAGTTCGACACGAGCGCGGTCCGCACCCCGGACGCCCGGAGCGCCGCGACGGCCTCGACCATCGCGGCGTCCGGCTCGAGCGCCGCGGTGAGCCCGCGGACCAGGCCCTCGGCGGGGACGTCCGGTCCGAGCAGCGGCGCGAACCGCCGCTCGAACTCCGCCACCGGCAGCTCGCCCTTCTCGACCGCGACGAGCAGGTCCGCGGCGGAGCGCTCCTCGCGCAACAGGTCGGCGAAGCGCGTCTCCACCAGCCCGTGGCCGACGCAGAACCGGCCGAAGGCGTCGAAGACGCTCGTCGTGAGGACCCCGCCGAAGTCGACGAGGAGCGCCGTGGCGGGCATCAGGCCGCGTCGTTCACGTACTGCGGGTAGAGCTTCGCCGCCGCCGCGCGACGGGTCGGCACGTGCTCGGTCGGTAGGTCCCGCGGCTCGTAGCTCCGCAGGATCCGGCGGGCGACGGTGACGCGGTGGACCTCGTCCGGACCGTCGTACAGCCGCGCGGCGCGCGCCCAGCGGAGCATCTCCTCCAGCGGCATGTCGTTCGTGAACCCGAGCGACCCGTGGATCTGCAGCGCCCGGTCGATGACGTCGTGCATGATCGGCGCGCCGTAGTACTTGATCATCGCGATCTCGGTCCGGGCGTTGCTCGCGCCGACCTGGTCCATCGTCCACGCGGCCTTGAGGGTCAGCAGGCGGGACGCCTCGATCGCGGCGGCCGAGTCGGCGACCCAGTTCTGGATCGTCTGCTTCTCGCTGAGCAGGCTGCCGTGGACGCTCTTGCTCACCGCGCGCTCGCAGAGCATGTCGAACGCCCGCCGGCAGACGCCGATCCAGCGCATGCAGTGGTGGATCCGGCCGGGGCCCAGGCGCTTCTGGGCGAGGACGAACGCACCGCCCTCGTCACCGAGCAGGTTCTCGGCGGGGACGCGCACGTCGCGATAGTGGACCTCGGCGTGGCTGTGCACGAGGCCCTCGGCCTTCGTGTCGTGCATGAGCCCGAGCTCGCGCATCTCGATGCCGGGGGTGTCGGTCGGGACGATGAACATCGACATCGTCCGGTAGGGGTCGGCCCCCTCGGACATGTCGGTGCGCACCATGACGATGTGGAAGTCGCTGCGGGTGGCGTTGCCGACGAGCCACTTCGTGCCGTTGATGACCCAGTCGTCACCGTCACGCACCGCGTGCGTCGTGAACTGGCGCGGGTCCGACCCGGTGCCCTGCTCGGTCATCGAGAACGCGCTGTACAGCCGACCGTCGAGGAGCGGCGCGCCCCACTTCTCCCACTGGTCCGGGTCACCGGCGATCGCGATGAGCTCCGAGTTGCCCGAGTCGGGGGCCTGGTTGCCGAACACCGGCGGGGCGAGCTCGGATCCGCCGAGGATCTCGTGCATCAGGCCGAGCTTCACCTGGCCGTACCCGGGGCCGCCGTGCTCCGGCCCGAGGTGCGCCGCCCACAGGCCCTGCTCCTTGACCTCCGCCATCAGCGGCTTGATCGCCTCGCGGTAGGAGCGCCAGTCCAGGTCAAGCGTCTCCAGCGGATGGATCCGCTCGCGGACGAACGTCCGCATCCAGTCGAGCTTCGCCTCGAACTCCGGCTCGGTCGAGAAGTCCCACGCCATGTCACCACTCCAGTCGGTCGGGGTCCGGTGCGGGCACGGCACCGGCACCTTCACGACTCAACCTACGTTCGTGGCCCGGGCCCGCCACGGGGCGCGCCGACGACGGGTGGAGATTCCTCCAATCGCCACGGATCCCGTCCTTCCGGTCCGTGGCGGCGGTGGGCGAGACTCGACCCGACGACCATGACCCGCCAGACCTCCGATCCCACGCCCGCCGTCCCGGCTCCGCTGGCCGCCTGGTTGGCGGACGCCCTGGGGGACCCGGGCCCGTTCACCCTCGAGCCGCTGACCGGAGGGAACTCCAACGAGACGCTGCTCCTGCGCGGCCGCGACGGCCGTTGGGTCATGCGCCGACCCCCGGCGGCGGCGATCGCCCCGAGCGCCCACAACATGGAGCGCGAGCACCGGATCCTCGTCGCGCTCGACGGCGTCGACGTGCCGGCCCCCGCCCCGGGCGTCGTCTGCGCCGACCCCGACGTGCCCGGCGCGCCGTTCCTCGTCATGGAGGCCGTCGACGGCCATGCGATCACCGACGAGGTCCCCGACGACTACCCCGACGAGCCGGGCACGGTCGCCGCGATCGGCCACGCCGCGATCGACGCGCTCGCGGCGCTGCACCGCGTGCCGTGGCGCGAGCGCGGCCTGGACGGGTTCGGCCGTCACGAGGGGTTCCTCGAGCGGCAGGTGCCGCGGTGGAGCGGCCAGCTCGAGCGGTACCGCCACCGCGACCTGCCGTACTTCGACGAGATCGGCGCGTGGCTCGACGCCCACCGTCCGCCGGACGGCGAGCCGGGCATCCTCCACGGGGACTTCCACCTCGACAACGTCCTGCTCACCCCCGGTCCCCGGATCGCCCCGGCGGCGATCATCGACTGGGAGATGGCGACGATCGGCGACCCGCTGCTCGACCTCGGGCTGTTCCTCGCCTTCTGGGGCGCCGACCGTCCGGACCCGCCGGCGATGCCGCACGTGCAGGGCGTGTCGCGCAGCCCGCACGCCCCGTCGCGGGCGGCGCTCGCGGAGCGCTACGCGGAGCGGTCCGGTCGGTCGGTCGAGCACGTCGACTGGTACATGACGCTCGCGTTCTGGAAGCTCGCGGCGATCGTCGAGGGCGCCCACGCCCAGTACGTGACGGGCGAGCTGACGACGCCCTACGCCGCACGCCTGGAGCACGACGTCCCGCGGTTGCTGCGCGAGGCCGCCGGCTTCGCCGGGATCGCCTGAGCCGACCGTCCCAGACCCGAACCGCGTCCGAGGAGCCCCTCCGTGTCCGATGCCCGCACCCCGATCCTGGAGGGCCGCGTCGCCCTCGTCACCGGCGGCAGCCGCGGCCTGGGCCGCGCGACCGTCCTGGCGTTCGCCCGCGAGGGCGCCGACGTCGTCATCGCCAGCCGCAACGAGGAGAGCTGCGCCGAGCTCGCCGAGGTCGTCCGTGCGGAGACCGGTCGGCGGGCGCTGCCCGTCGGGGCGCACATGGGTCGCTGGGCCGACGTCGACGCGCTCGTCGAGCGCGCCTACGCCGAGTTCGGACGGGTCGACGTGCTGGTGAACAACGCGGGGATGTCGCCGCTCTACGACGACGTCGCCGACGTCACCGAGGAGCTGTGGCGCAAGGTCGTCGACGTCAACCTCGGCGGCCCGTTCCGGCTGACCGCCGCGATCGGTCGGCGGATGGCCGACGGCGACGGTGGGTCGATCATCAACGTGTCGAGCGTCGCCGCCCAGCACCCGCTGCCGGACGTCATCCCCTACGCGGCCGCGAAGGCCGGGCTCAACGCGATGACCGAGGGGTTCGCCCGCGCGTTCGGGCCGAGCGTCCGCGTCAACGCGATCCTGCCGGGGACGTTCCTCACCGACGTGTCGCAGCACTGGGACATGGAGGCGTTCGAGCGGGACGCGCAGAGCTTCGCGTTGCGGCGGGCCGGTGAGCCCGAGGAGATCGTCGGGGCGATGCTCTACCTCGCCGGCGACGCAGGCAGCTACACCACCGGCGCGCTGCTGCGGGTCGACGGCGGCTACCTGCCGGCGCTGCGCTGACGGCGACCCTCGGTCGCCGTCGCCCCCAGGTCGCCCAGACGGCCCTGCAACCGCAGGATGAGCAGGGCCAGCTGGACGCTGAACTGGTCGTCGGAGTCGGTCGACACCGCCAGGCCGGTGAGGTCCTCGACCCGCGCCAGGCGATAGCGGATCGTGTTCTCGTGGACCCCCATCGCCTGCGACGAGCGACGGACGCTGCGGTCGGCGCGGAAGAACTCCTGCAACGTCCGCAGCAACTCGTCGGCGGAGCGGTCCTCGAGCATCCCGCCGAGGGTCTCGCCGACGAACCGCGTCGCCTCCTCGGCGTTCGACGTCGACAGGAACAGTCGGCCGGCCCCCAGGTCGGTCGCCGACAGGACGGCGTGCCCGTCCCCGGTCGAGTACGTCTCGAGGCACCGGACGACCTGCACCGCCTGCTCGAACGCGCCGGGGTAGTCGTCCGAGCCACGACAGACGGTGGAGATCCCGGCGAGCAACCGTCCGCGCGGGGCCAGGTCGTGCAGCGCGACGTCGCACCGGGCCTTCAGCCGCTCCAGGCCGGTGACGCCGTCCTCGTCGTCGGGGACCGGCAGGATCACCGCGACGCCCTCGGTCACCCCGGTCGCCAGCGGTGCGGGGCCGGCGTGCCCGGGGGACAGCGCCTCGGCGACCGTCCGCGCGTCCGGCAGCGTCGTGTCCGACCCGCGGGTGGTGGTGACGAGGCAGAGCACGTGCGGCTCGTCGATCCGCATGCCGACGTGCTCGGCGCGGCGCTCCAGCGCCGCGGTGTCGCGGTTGCCGCGGACGAGCTCGCCGGCGAGCGCCCCTCGGACGTTCCACTCCGACTGGGCGGCGCGCCGCTCGGCGCTCATCTCCCACGCGATGATCGTCGCCGCACGTCGGGCGACCAGCAGGTCGAAGTTCGTCAGGCGCGACTGGTGCTCGAGCAGGACGAGGTGACCCCAGTGGTCCTCGGCGGTCGCGACCGGCGCGACGAGGAAGCGGTTGTGGACCCCCGCGTACGGGATCGGGCCGACGACCGCCGGCCGGTTGTCGGTCAGCCCGTCGAGGGCGCTGCGGACCTCGGGGTGCTCGCGGACGCCGGTCTGCAGCAGACGCGGCACGAGGCCGTCCGGGTCGCCCGGCGAGCGGCCCACGGCGAGCGTGCGGTCGTCGTCGCCGTGGATCGCGCACGGCTTGCCGGTGAGCTGGGAGATCGCCTCGGCGATCTCGCGCATGTTGCGGCCCTCGAGGACGAGCTCGGTGAGCTTGTCGTCGACGACCGCGACCCGCCGCATCATCGCGTTCTGCTTCGCGACGGTCGACAGTCGGTCACGCAGGTCGGCGGTGAGCTTCGCCTGCGAGATGGCGGCGGCGGCGAGGTCGGCGAACGCCGACGCGATCGCCTCGTCCGCGGGGCTGTAGCGGCGCGGACGGTCGTGGTCGTCCAGGTAGACGATGCCGACGACGTCGCCCTGCAGCACCATCGGGACGCCCATCATCGAGCGGACCTCCCAGGTCCGCATCGTCGAGCGGATCGGCCGCGGGTCGGTCCGCGCGTTCTGCACCACCACCGGAGCCTTCGTCTGCACGATCTCGCGGGTGAACGCGTCCCCGGGCCCACCGCTCGTCAGGCGCTTGACGCCCTCGTCGATGTTCGTCCGCCAGTGACCGACCTGCCCGCGGTACAACCGGGAGCGTTCCTCGCGCAGGTACAGGCTGCAACGCTGCACCCCGACGAGCTCGCAGATCCGCCGGGCGACGAGCCGCAGCAGGTCGTCCAGGTCGTGCAGGTCGTTGAGCGCCTCGGTGACGTCACCGAACGCCGCGATCACCTGGGCGTAGGACGCCTCCGGACGGCCGTCGCCGGACGGCGTCGGTGACTCGGGCGCACCGGGGCCGACGTCGGTCACGGGTGCTTCTCGGGAGTCGGCGGGCATCTGGTCTCTACAGGTCGACGGTAGCAGGGGGTCACGGGATCGACGGCGTATGCGGACGGGTGTCAGCGTCGGTCGCCGAACACCGCGGGTCGGCGCTCGAGGAACGCCGCCACCGCCTCGCGTTGGTCGGCGGTGCCGGTGGCCAGCACCTGGGTGCGGTTCTCCAGCTCGAGCGCGGCCCGCAGCGACGGCGCGTCGACGTTGACGTCGAGCACCTCCTTGGTCATGCGGACGCCGAACGGGGCGTTGGCGACGATCTCGGCCGCGACGCCGAGCACGTCGTCCATGAGCTCCTCGGCGGGGACCACCCGGTTGACGAGCCCGATCCGGGCGGCCTCGGCGGCGTCGACGAGCCGACCGGTGAGCAGCAGCTCCGACGCGTGACCGAGCCCGACGATCCGGGGCAGCAGGTGCGACGTGCCCATGTCGCACCCCGACAGGCCGAGCCGGACGAACGACGCGGCGAACCGGGCCGTCGGGGAGGCCACCCGCACGTCGCAGGCGAGCGCGAGCGCCAGGCCGCCGCCGGCCGCCGGACCGTTGACCGCGGCGAGCACCGGCTTGTCCATCTCGCGGATCGCGAGGATCGTGTCGGCGAAGAGCTCCTGGTTGGCGAGCACCGCCTCGCGGGTCGGCGCGAACGACCCCTCCTGCTGCAGGTCGAGGCCGGCGCAGAACCCGCGGCCGGCTCCGGTGAGGACGACGACGCGCACCGTCGGGTCCGCGTCCAGTCGGCCGAGCAGGTCTCGCAGCGCCCGGACGGTGCCCCACTCCAACGCGTTGAGCCGGTCGGGACGGTTGATCGTGATCCGGGCGACGCCGTCCGCCGGCCGGTCGGTCTGCAGGTGGTCGTCGGCGGTGGTGGCGGTCACGCCCGGACCATCGCAGCGTCCGCACGACCGGTGGGCGGGCGTCGCCGGACGTCTCGTAGAAGTCGACAAAGCGTCCCGGAGCGTCCGCCGGTGCGCTGTCGGTTCGTACGACAAGCTCGGATGCAGTGGACGCCGTAGGGGCGTCCAGGTCGACCCGGTGATCCGAAGTGAGCGTTCGTCAGAGTCCCCCCACCCGTGGAGCCCGCCCCGGAGTCCCGGTCCCCCACCGTCCGTCGCCGGCGTCCGCGACCGCGGAGGCCGGACGGTGACCGCCGAGCCGACCGTCGTCCGCGACGTCGTCCGCACCCGGGACGAGGCGCGGGGCGCGGTCCCGCCGGTCCTCGTCCTCGACGTCGTCGAGCGGATCCTCGACCGTCACGGCCTGGGGGCCGGCCCGGTCGAGGCGACCGCGATCGGCGACGGTCACTCGAACTTCACGTTCCTCCTGCGCCGCGGGGACGAGAGCTGGGTGCTGCGCCGTCCGCCCCGTCCGCCGTACCCGCCGTCCGCCCATGACGTCCTGCGCGAGTACCGGGTGCTCGCGGCGGCCGGCGGCGCGGTCCGCGTGCCCGAGGTCGTCCTGGCCCACGAGGACCCGGAGGACCTGGGCGCGCCGTTCTACCTCATGCGGTTCGTGCCGGGGGTCGTCCTCACCGACACGCTCGACCCGCGGTTCACCGCGCCGGAGGACCGGCGTCGGATCGGGGAGGACCTCGTCGACGCGCTCGTCGAGATCCACGCGCTGGACTGGCGGGCGGCCGGCCTCGAGGGCCTGGGGCGTGCCGACGGCTACATCGAGCGGCAGCTGCGGCGCTTCCGCGGGATCTGGGAGCAGGTCCGCACCCGCGACCTGCCGGCGGTCACCGCGCTCGCCGACCGCCTGGAGGCCACCCGTCCGACGACCGGACCGGCGACGCTCGTCCACGGCGACTACCGGTTGGGCAACGTCATGTTCGCCCCCGGGTCGCCGGCGCGGATCGTCGCGGTGCTCGACTGGGAGATGGCGACGATCGGCGACCCGCTCGCCGACCTGGGGTGGCTCGTGGCGAACTGGGCGGTGCCCGGTGACGCCGACGGGGTGCTCCTGTCGCTCAACGCCGCCACCGACGGGCCGGGGTTCGCGTCGCGCGAGGAGCTCGTCGCCCGCTACGCGGAGCGGTCCGGTCGTGCGGTGGACCGGGTCGACTGGTACGGGGCGTTCGCGCTGTGGCGCTCGGCGGTGTTCATGGAGAACTCGTATCGCCGCTGGCGCGAGGGCACCGCCACCGACCCGTTCTTCGCGGCGCTCGAGGAGGGCGTGCCGGACCTCGCCGCCCGCGCCCTGCGGATGCTCGAGGCCGACACGACGCGGGCGGAGACCGGCCGGGCCGACTGAGATCGTGTCGTCGGGCGCCGGGCCGTCGGCGCAGCCACCAAGGGAGGATGCGGCGATGGAGCTCCGTGAGATCAGCCTCGCCGTCACCGACGGCGTCGCGACGGTGACGCTCGACCGGCCGGGCCACCTCAACGCGTTCACGCACCGGATGGGGGCGGAGCTCGTCGCGGTGCTCGACCGCACCGACGCCGACGACGACGTCCGTGCGGTCGTCTTCACCGGTCGTGGTCGTGCGTTCTGCGCCGGGGCGGACCTCGGCGGCGGCGGGGAGATCCTCCGGCACGGGGACGGCGAGCCGTTCGACGAGCGGCGCCACATGGACTACGGCGGCACGCTCTCCCGGCGGCTGTGGGAGAGCACGAAGCCGCTGATCGCCGCGGTCAACGGTCCGGCGGTCGGGGTCGGTGCGTCGTCGACCCTGCCGATGGACGTGCGGATCTGCTCGACCGACGCACGGTTCGGGTTCGTCTTCGCCCGCCGTGGCCTCGTGCCCGAGGCCGCCTCGTCGTGGTTCCTGCCGAGGATCGTCGGGATCTCGCGCGCCCTGGAGTGGGTCGTGTCCGGCCGGGTGCTCGGCGCCGACGAGGCGCTCGAGGCGGGCCTCGTCCGGAGCGTCCACGCCCCGGACGACCTGCTCCCGGCCGCGCACGCGCTCGCGCGCGACATGACCGCGCGCAGCTCCCCGGTGGCGGTCGCGGTCGCCCGACGGATGCTGTGGGGCATGCTCGCCGCCCCGTCGCCGGACGTCGCGCACCGCCTGGACTCCGAGGCGATCCTCGAGATGGGCCGCGGGGCGGACGTCGCCGAGGGGATCGACGCGTTCCTCGCCAAGCGTGATCCGGAGTTCCCCTCGCGGGTGTCGAGCGACCTGCCGGAGTTCTTCCGTCGCTGGCGCGAGGAGACGGACCTGCGGGTGCCGCCCGGCCGCACGTTGGGGGAGCCGCCGCTGCCGTAGGCTCGACCGTCGGATGGCCCTCCCCGCCGACGTCCTCTTCGTCTCGCTCGGGTCGACCGCGGGGCTGCGGGTCGTCGACGACGCGCTCGCCGCGTCGATGGAGCGGGCCGGTGCGCGCGTCGTCCTCGTCCGTCCGGATCCGCCGCGGCCGGTGCGGACGATGGCGCTCACCGACCTGGCGTGGGGGTGGGCGGCCCGTCGCGTCGCCGAGCAGGGGTTGGAGCGCCACCGGCCCCGCGCGGTCCTCTACGGCAGCGTCGGGGCGGCGCTCTGCTGGCCGCGACCGGGCGCGATCCGCCTGGACGCCGCGATGGCCGCCAACCGTCCCGGCCGCCACGGCGCATGGCAGCGCCCCCGCGAGCGGTGGTTGATGCGCCGCAGCCCGTTGCTCGTGCCGCAGTCGGCGGAGGCGCTCGCCGAGGCCCCGGTCCCCCGGCCGCCGGCGGTCGTCGTGCCACCGCCGATCGATCCCGGGCCTACCCCGCGGCCGTGGGCGGAGCGCGACGTCGCGGCGGTGACGTACGCGGCCGACCCACGGAAGAAGGGCCTCGACCGCATCCTGGCCGCGTGGGCGCGCGCCCGTCGCCCGGGCGAGGAGCTCGTCGTCTGCGGCGCCCCGTCGGGTGCGGTGCCGGCGGGCCTCGCGGGCGTCCGTGACGCGGGCGCCCTGCCGTCCGAGGCGTTCGCGGACCTGCTGTCGCGGGCGCGCACGTTCGTCTGCGCGCCGCGCCGCGAGGATCACGGGCTCGTCCAGCTCGAGGCGATCGCCGCCGGGGCCCGCCTCGTCACGACGGCCGCGCCGGGGGCCTACGTCGCCCTGGGCGTCGTGCGGTCCCGCATCCCGCAGGCGGTGGTCGCGGCCCCCGACGATCCGCAGGCGTTGGCCGTGGCGATCCGCCGGGCGCTCGACGTCGATGCGGCGGAGGCAGACCGGGACGCGGCCGCCCTGCGCCGTGCCGTCGTCGACCGGTTCGCCGGAGCCCGCGTCGACCGGATCGTCGCGACCGAGTTGCTTCCCGCGCTGCTCGCCTGACGGCGCCGGCGGACCCGGAAGGCGACGCCACGCGCGGCGTATGTCCTCGAACGCATATTCCATGCCTTCGATGACATATCGCCGGAGCGGACGCCGCGACCCCGGGGGCGCCGGACGCGGGGACGCGGCGGGACCCGGGACGCCTGACGCCCCGGCGCCCCGGACGCCACCCGGAGGACCGGCAGGATCGGGCGTCGCTCGGAGGCGCGGCGACCCGCGGCACCGCGCGCGGCGCGACCCTCTAGCGTTTCCGCCCCGATGGCCGCGCCGTCCCCCCGACCCTGGCTGGTCATCCCGACCTACAACGAGGCCGAGAACCTCGAGCGCGTCGTCGGCCTGGCCCGCCGGAGCCTCGCCCCCGCGTGCGCCGAGGGCTTCCGGATCCTCGTCGTCGACGACGGCTCGCCCGACGGCACCGGCGCGATCGCGGACCGCCTGGCCGCCGCGCACCCGGACGAGGTCGCCGTGCTGCACCGCGACCGTCCCGCCGGCCTGGGCCCCGCCTACCTGGCCGGGTTCGCGGTCGCGCTCGAGGGCGGCGCGACGCACGTCATGGAGATGGACGCGGACCTGTCGCACGATCCGGCCGATCTGCCGCGGCTGCTCGCCGCCACCCGCGATGGGGCGGACCTGGCGCTCGGCTCGCGGTACGTCCCCGGCGGTGGGGTCGAGCAGTGGGGGCTCCTCCGGCGGATCATCTCGCGCGGGGGATCCTGGTACGCACGCCGGGCGCTCGGCCTGCGGATCCGGGACCTCACGGGCGGATTCAAGTGCTTCCGGGCGGACGTGCTGCGCGTGATCGACCTGCCGACGGTCCGGTCCCGCGGCTACGCGTTCCAGGTCGAGCTGACGTGGCGCACCGTCCGCTCGGGCTTCACGGTCGTCGAGGTGCCGATCGTCTTCCGCGACCGGGTCGAGGGCGAGTCGAAGATGTCGTGGCGGATCGCCCGCGAGGCCGCGATCCTCGTCCCCGCCCTGCGGCGCTCCGGCTGGCAGCCGCCCGCCCCGACGGGCGAGCTCACCGCGCGCGACGGGGCCTGACCCGACGCGCGCCCGCCCGGCGGGCCGCCGGGTAGGGTGGACGGGCGTGCCGGGAACGACGGGCGGCGAAGCCCGCGGCCCCGGCCGACCGCCTACTTCACTTTGTATAGTGATAGGTGGTTCTGGCCCGATCCGGGCCCCAACGAACGACTTCCGAGGAGCAGGTCATGGCGGCCGACGTCACCGACAGCAACTTCCAGGCCGAGGTCATCGAGTCGGACGTGCCGACGCTCGTCGACTTCTGGGCCCCCTGGTGCGGCCCGTGCCGCAAGGTCAGCCCGATCCTGGAGCAGATCGACGGCGAGCGTGAGGACGTCCGCGTCGTCAAGCTCAACACCGACGACAACCAGGCCACGGCGGCGAAGTACGGGATCATGTCGATCCCGACGATGATCATGTTCAAGAACGGCGCGCCCGTCGGGCAGATCGTCGGCGCGCACCCCAAGCCGCGCCTCAACGCCGAGATCGACCGGATGCTCGGGTAGCACCGCGCCCGAAGGTCACCCTCCGAGCCGTCGGCGGACCTCCGCCGGCGGCTCGGCCTTCGTCAGGGTCGTCACGTCGACGAAGACGTAGCGCGACTCGCCCTCGGCGATCAGGTCGTCGCCCCGCGTCACGCGGAACGCGATGACGAACGACGTCGTCCCCAGCCGCTCCACCGCCGCCCGCACGACGAGCTCGTCGTCGAACCGCGCCGCCGCCCGGTAGCGCAGCGTCGTCTCGGCCACCATCGTGTCGACCCCCTCGGCCTGCAGCGCCGCGTACGACCCGTACAGGTCCCGCCACAGCTCCCCGATCGCCATGTCGAAGTACGTCAGGTAGTTGGCGTTGAAGACGACGCCCTGCGGGTCGCACTCGTGCCACCGCACCCGCAGCGGCATGTCGACGTGGGGACGGTCCGGACCGGGGCTCATCGCGGCAGTCTCGCCCACCCCGGCCGTCCCCGCCCACCCCGGCCGTCCCCGCTCAGCCCGCCGCCACCGTCGGCAGGCCCAGGCCCACCCAGTCCTGCAGCCCGCCGCGGTAGTACGCCAGCGACCGGGGGTCGCGGCCGTGCTCCAGCAGCGCCGCGACGGCACGCGGGGTCGCCGCGCACTGCGGGCCGTTGCAGAAGAGGACGGTCACCGCGTCCGGGTCGATCTCGTCGCACCGGTCGACGGCCTCCTCCCACGGGATCACCCGCGCGCCGGGGAGCGTGCCGGACGCGGCGACGTACTCCGGCCGGCGGGTGTCGACGGCGGCCCCGCCGGCGCCCAGGTGCGCGATGACCTCGAGCTCGCCCCACGTCGGCAGGTCGGGATGCAGGGCCTGCGGCTGGATCGTGCCCCACCACGGGTCGATCTCGACGGTGCCGGCGGGGGTGATCGTCGGCACGCGGACGGGCGCGTGGCCGGCGGGGGCGGTGGCGCGGCGGAGGGGAGGGAGAGAGGTCATGGGCGGTGGTCCTTTCGGATCGGGGGCGTGGGGTGGTCGGGCGATGGCGGGGTGCGGGACGGTGCCCCGCCCCCCGCCCGCGTCAGTGGCCGAAGCGGATCTCGGGCAGGAACCGGCGTAGCCACGCCGGCGCGCCCCAGGCCCGCGGGCCGAGCAGGCGCAGGGCGACCGGCAGGAGCACCAGGCGGATGAGGGCCGCGTCGAGCAGCACGGCGACGCCGAGCACGACGCCCATCTCCTTCGGCGGGATCGGCCCCGACAGCGCGAACGTGAGGAACACGGCGACCATCACCGCCGCCGCGGCGAACACGACCCGCCCCGACAGGGCGAGCCCGCCGATCGCGGCCTCGCGCGCATCGCCGGTGGCGTCCCACCGCTCCTTCGCGGCCGACAGGAGGAACACCGTGTAGTCCATCGAGATGGCGAACACCATCGCGAAGAAGAACACCGGCGCCCACGCGTCGAGGAACCCCTGGGAGTCGAAGCCCAGCAGCCCGCTCAGGTGGCCCTCCTGGAAGATCAGGCGCGCGACGCCGAACGCCGCGGCGACCGCCAGCAGGTTCGTCGCCACGCCGACGGCGGCGACGATCGGCGCCTGCAGCGCCACGAGCAACAGCAGGAAGCCGAGGACCAGCACGACGCCGACGACGAGCGGGGTGCGCGACGCCAGCGCCTCCTCCAGGTCGTGGTTCTCGGCCGGTTGCCCGCCGACGAGCGTCCCGGCCGGCAACGCGTCGCGGAGCCGGTCGATCGTGTCGCCCAGGGCCGGATCGGAAGGGTCGACCGTCGGCACGACCGACACGAGCGCGTGGTCCGCGCCACCGGTCACGGCGGGCATCACCGCCGCGATCCCCGGATCGGCGGCGGCGACCCGGGCGACCGCGGCGGCGTCGCCGGACGACGTCACGAGCGACAGCTGCCCGGGCGCGCCGGGACCGAACGCGTCCTGCACCAGGCCGTAGCCCACGCGCGACCCGTCGTCCTCGGGCACGACCTTGATCGACGGCATCCCGGTCTTCAGGCCCAGCACCGGGAGCGCCAGCACGACGAGGAGCACCGTCACCACGGCGCCGAACCGCACCGGGTGGCGCCACAGCCGCTCACCCCACGCGGTGAACCGCGCCGACCGGCCGACCCCCGGACGCAGGCCCGGCACCGCGCCACGGTCGATCCGGCCGTCCAGGCGCGCGAGCACCGCCGGCAGCAGGGTGAGCGTCGCCGCCAGGACGAAGACGACCGACAGCATGATCCCGAGCGCCATCGACCGGAACGCGGGGCTCGGCACGAGCATCACCGCGGTGAGCGACACGAGCACCGTGATCCCGCTGAAGAGCACCGCCTTGCCGGCGGTGTCCATCGTCTCGGCGACCGCGTCGGTGGCGTCCGCCGCAGCGGTCACGCCGGTGGGCCCGGGGACCTCGGTCGCGCCGGTCACGACAGTGGCCCGGTCGGCCCGGTCGCGCCGCGCGGACCGGAACCGCATGACGAGGAACAGCGCGTAGTCGATGCCCAGCGCGAGGGCGAACATCATCGCGAAGTTGAACGCCCAGATCGACACGTCGAGGAGCTGCGCGACGAGGAAGAGCGACCCGGCGGCGGCGACGAGGCCGGTGATCGTCAGCAGCAGCGGGAGCCCGGCCGCGACGATCGACCCGAACGCGACGACGAGGATCGCCAGCGTGATCGGCCACGACAACAGCTCGCTACGGAGCATCGCGGTGAGGTTGGCGTGGTTGAAGTCCGACCACAGCCCGGACGCGCCGGTCAGGTGGACCTCGAACCCGTCGACGGACGGCAGCCGCTGCTTCAGGTCGTCGGCGGCGTCGACCATCGCGTTCGCCGACCCGGCGGCGGTGCCCAGGACGATCGCGGTCCGCCCGTCGGGCGAGATCGTCGATCCGGCCCGCGGCGGCTCCGCGTCACCGACGTCGTCGGTCGCACGGAGCTCGCCGGCGACCCGGTCGACCACCGCGGCGAACGGCGCGTCGTCCGCGGTGAGCGTCGGATGGTGCACGACGACCATGAGCGCCGAGCTCGACGCACCGCCCAGGTGCTCGTCGATGATCTGCCGCGCCTCGACCGACGAGGACCCCGAGGCCTCCCACCCCGCGCCGGACAGCGCCGACTCGACGCGCGGCGCGAAGACGGCCAGGACGACGGCGAGCAGCGCCCAGGCGGTGAACACCGTCCGGGCGTGCGTGGCGGTCCACCGTCCCAACCGGCCCAGCGCCCCGTGGCGCGACGACGCGTCGCGTGATCGCCGGGCGGGGGCGGCGTGATCGCTGGAGTCCGTGCTGGGCGCGTCGGGGGACGGGGTCGACGTCGGGCTCATCGCGGGGCCCTCGGGCAGCCGGGCTCCAGGCCGAGCGCTCGGCGCAGGACGACCGACGCCGGGCAGGCGCCGATCGTCACGTACATCCACTGGCTCACGCCGACGAACGACGTGAGCAGCAGGAACCACGGCGACACCGTCGCGGCGAGCAGGGCGGCGAGCAACGTCGCCGTGCCGGCGAGGGCGAAGAGCGCGCGCTCGAGCGGCCAGCGGGAGGCGGGGGTGAGGGAGGCCGACGCTTGGGGGGCGGACGCGACGGAGGAGGGCGTGCGGGGGCTCATCGGGCCGGCTCCGTCGCGCCGCCGAGCAGGGCGTCGAGCTCGTCGAGCTGCTGGCGCAGGCCGCCGCAGACCGTCTCGCAGATCGCGTACACCGTCGGGTCGGTGACGGCGTAGCGCACGGCGGTGCCCTCCTTCGTCCGCGACACGATCCCGGCGCGGTGGAGGATCCCCAGGTGCTTCGACACGTTCTGCTGGCTGCCGCCGAGCGCGGCGTGGAGCTCGCCGACGGTGGCCGACCCGTCGCGCAGGCGGTCGAGCAGGCGGATCCGCATCGGGTCGCCGATGACGCGGAACCGCTCGGCGATGAGCGTCGCGAGCTCCTCGGGGATGGGGCGGGGGAGTTCCATACATGAAACTCTACCACGATTTAGTGGTGAAGTGGTGAAGTGGTGGATACGTTGCCGGCCGCGCGACCGACCGGTGGCGAGCGGTAGCGGACGCCCGGCGGGCGGCAAGGCGGCTCCCGGCGGGGCGCGGTGCGCCGGGACCTCGCCGGCGCGACCGCCGCATCGGGGGGACCGTCCGGCGTGGCGGTTGAGAAATCGGGGCGGGTGGTATGAGGTTGGACCGATGCCCACGGTCCTCCGACCTGTCCCCCCGACGCGAGAGGGGTCCCCGTGGACCCGATCGTGATCGTCGGGACCGGGGTCACGCCGTTCGGCAAGTTCCGCAACGTCCCGCTCCGCGAGCACTGCAACGCGGCGCTCGCCGACGCGCTCGCCGACGCGAACCTCACGGCCGCCGACGTCGGGATGGTCTTCTTCGGGAACGCCGCCGGTGGGGTGACCCAGGGCCAGGAGTCGATCCGCGGTCAGGCGGCGCTGCGCGACACGGGGCTGCTCGGCCTGCCGATCTTCAACGTCGACAACGCCTGCGCGTCGTCGACGTCCGCGGTGCAGCTGGCGGCGATGGCGGTGCGCTCCGGGTCGTGCGAGGTCGCGTTGGCGGTCGGGGCGGAGAAGCTCACCCACCGGGACCGCGAGCGGACGTTCGCCGCGTTCACCGCCGCGGTCGACCAGGAGCGGATCGACGAGTTGCGCCGGATGTCCGCCGACGCGGGCACCGTCGGCGACGGCTCGATCTTCATGGACTACTACGCGCTCAACACGCTCGAGTACATCGAGCGCAGCGGTGCGACCCCCGAGGACTTCGCCGACGTCGTCGTGAAGAACCGCGCCCACGGGGTCCTCAACCCCAAGGCGCAGTACCGGTCCGAGACGACGGTCGAGGCGGTCCTCGACAGCCGTGACGTGTCCGGCCCGCTGAAGCTCCTCATGTGCTCGCCGATCGGCGACGGGGCGGCGGCGGTCGTCGTCACCACCCCGGAGCGGGCCGCGTCGCTGGGCGTCCCCGCGGTGCGGATCGCCGCGTCGGCGCTCGTGTCGGGCACCGCCGAGGGTCGCCCGACCGCGACCCAGCGCGCGGCGGCCCAGGCGTACGAGGCGTCGGGCCTCGGCCCCGAGGACCTCGACGTCATCGAGCTGCACGACGCCGCCGCTCCGGCCGAGCTCATGACGTACGAGGAGCTACGGCTCTGCCCCGAGGGCGACGGCCCGGTGCTCCTCGCGTCGGGCGCGACGCGCCTGGGCGGCCGGCTGCCGGTGAACCCCGGCGGCGGCCTCATCGCGCGCGGTCATCCGATCGGCGCGACCGGCTGCGCCCAGATCGTCGAGCTCGCCGACCAGCTGCGCGGCCGATGCGGCGACCGCCAGGTGCCCGGGGCCCGCGTCGGCCTGGCCGAGAACGCCGGCGGCACGATCGTGCTCGACAACGGCGTGTCGACGGTGACGATCCTCACCGCCGACTGATTCGCCGGGCCCGGGCCGCCCGCCGCCCGGGCCCCTACCCTCCACGCGGTGCCCCGGCCCCGCCACCGTCCCGGCAACGGCCCGCGCGAGATCGGCTGCCTCGCCGTGGCCGTCGGCGTCGCGCTGCTGCTGTGGTCGGCGTACGTGCCGTGGCCGGGCGGGCGGCTGGACGTGCAGCCGCCGGCCGCACAACTGCAGGCGATGCGCCCGACGATCGCGGGGCTGGCGGTCGTCGTCGGCCTCATCGGGGCGTCGCTCACGGTGTGGCGGTTGCTCACCGGGATCCCGGCCACGCGCACCCGGTTGGCGGCCCCGGCGATCGTGCTCGTCGCCGGCCTGGGGGCGTTCGTGGAGACGCTGCCGCGGACGTTCGACCGCGGCGTGGACGCGCCCGCGGGGGCCGCGACCCTGACCGTCGCGACGGTCAACACCCTGGCCGGCCGTGCCGACGTCGACGGGATCGTGACGCTGGTCCGGGACCGACGGGTCGACGTCGTCGCCCTACCCGAGACGCACCGTCCGCGCGCCGCGGAGATCGTCCGGGCGCTGGAGCGCGCCGGCGTCGGCGGCTGGAGCGCGTTCACCGACGCGGCCGGCGGATCGGTCGACGCCGCGTCCCCCACGCCGACGTCGCTGCTCGTGCGCGAGCGACTGCGCGCCACGCCGGAGCGGGCCCCGGGGTCGAACGACGCGTCGCCGGACGGCGCCCGAGGCGCCTTCGGCCACGTGCGGGTCCGACTCGACGGCGCGCCGGGCCGGCCGCTCGTCGCGGCGGTGCACCCGCGCCCTCCGCTGGTGCGGCGCAGCACCGGACCGTGGCGGGACGATCTGGAGGCGCTGGAGCCGCTCTGCCGCCGGGCCGACACGATCATCGCCGGCGACCTCAACGCGACGGTCGACCACTCGCCGCTGCGGGAGCTGCTCGGCGCGGGGTGCGAGAGCGCCGCCGCGCGGACGGGCCACGGGATGCAGGCGACGTGGACCGGCGGGCCGCTGGGCGTCGTCCGTCCGCAGATCGACCACGTCCTGTCGACCGCCCCGTGGCGCGCCGTCGACGCCGGGGTCGTCGGGATCACCGGGAGCGACCACCGCGCCGTGTGGGCGCGGCTGGTGCGGACCGGCGGGTGACCGTCAGCGCCCGCGCCCGGCGGTGTCGCCCGGCCCCGCCCCGCCCGGCCCGGGTTCGGCGGGTGACCGTCAGCGCCCCGCGGCGCGCAGGTGCACGACGACGCTCCAGATCCCGATCGGGACGGTGATGAGCACCTGCAGCGGCCGACGGCGCCCGCGGTTGCGGATCGCGGTGGCGACGAGGTCGAACCCGTCGATGAACGCGATCGTCCGCAGGGTCCGCCGGCGGTCCCGGGGCGTCATGTCGGCGGACGCGACCTCAGGACCGCTCCCGCGTCGAGGCGACGCCGGCGTCGAGCCCGACGATCAGGTCGAGAAGGCCGTCGGCTTCCCACGCACGGTTGCGCGCCGATGCGCTGAGTCGCGTGAGGATCCCGGCGGCTTCCATCTGCTCGATCGCGTTCGCCACAGCCGGTCTCGTCCGTTGCGTCGCGGCGACGCCGACGGGCACCGTGATGATCGGATGGGCCGGCAGGACGGCGATCAGGCTCCACGCGACCGCATCGGCCCGGGGGTTCGCGTGCTCTCGCAACCGCTCGCGCCAGGCGTCCCGCAACCGGCCGACGCGAATCGTGTAGTGCGCGGCGAGCGTGGCGGCTTCGGCGGTGGCGGCGGCGCTGGACACGACCCTGGCGCTCCGGGGTCTTGCGGTTCGTCACGAGCCACACGTAGCTCGCGATGCCCGTGTTGTAGAAGAGCTGCTCCGGCAGGGCGACGATCGCCTCGAGCAGGTCGTGCTCGAGCAGGTACCGCCGGATCTCGGACTCACCCGAGCCCGCCGCACCGGTGAAGAGCGGCGAGCCGTTGTGGACGATCGCCAGCCGGCCGCCACCCTCCTCGGGCGTGCGCAGCTTCGACAGCAGGTGCAGCAGGAACAACAACTGACCGTCGGACTTGCGCGGCAGCCCTGGGCCGAAGCGGCCGTCGAAGCCGAGCGACTCGTGCTCGTCGCGGACCGACTCCTCGACCTTCGACCAGTCGACGCCGGAGGGCGGGTTGGCGATGCAGTAGTGGAAGCGCTCGCCGACATGCCCGTCGTTGGAGAGCGAGTTGCCGTGGACGATGTGGCTGGCGTCCTGACCCTTGATGAGCATGTCGCCCAGGCAGATCGCGTACGACTCCGGGTTCAGCTCTTGGCCGTGGAGCGTGACGTCGGCGTCCGGGTTGTACCGATGGATCTGCTCCTCGATCTCGGAGAGCATTCCGGGCCTCCTGACGTAGTTGTGGGTCCGGATCGTCGTTTAGCGGCCAGGGAGGGGCGGGCAGAGGCCGCCGAGCTTGAGCATCCCCATCGCGATCATCGCCTCACCTGTGTGGAACCCAAACGCGCGG